>NZ_CP011047.1:2400000-3600000 GCF_000982825.1 Cronobacter sakazakii
CATCAGGGCTGGCCTTAGCTGGTATGCGCTACAACGGTGGGCCGGTGAGTGCCGGTGGACTTTACCAGGTAGGCGAGAAAGGGAAGCCGGAGATTTACCAGGCCAGTACCGGGAAGCAATATATGATTCCGGGCGACAACGGCAGGGTGATCAGCAATAAGGATATGCAGGCAGGCGGAGGCATCAACGTCGTTGTAAATGTTCAGAACTATAACGGTTCATCAGTAGATGCACAGGCCACTTCTGACGGCAGTGGAGGACTTACTGTCGACGTTATCGTTGCCGACCTGAACAATGGCGGCCCAATCAGCAACGCCATAACCAGCAATATGAACGTTAAACGCACGCCAAGGGGGCAGGGCTGATGGCTATTATCGACTATCCTGACTGGCTGCCGCTGGCGCAGAAAGCCAGCAAAAACATGACTTTCGACACCGGGTTTCAGACTGACCAGCCAGCAGTCGGCCCGGCTATTTTCCAGAACCTTACTGACGACCTCAAAACCACATGGTCACTGACGTGGATTTTCACACTTGATGAAGAACGCGCTTTCCAGCAGTGGTTGCGCAGCCCGAACTACCTGAATCGCGGTGTTAACTGGTTTCGCATGCCCATCAACATCGGTGGCAGTGGCTTGCAGGTTCAGGAGCTTCATTTCACGCAGATGCCTGTGCAAACGAGCATCGACGGCGGCGTGGTGACCTGGACGGGAACCGTTATCGCGAACCACCTCTATAACCCTGACGACGAGTTTGACGACATCATTGTTGAGCTGCCGCCGCCGTGGAATAGCTGGCTGGATATTGTTGTGACCGGTTATCCGGATAATCGTGATCCGGAATCTCTGCCGAGGGTGCCGTAATGCCGTCCTTTCGTGAATATAAACAACAGCGCCCGACGCGCGGCCTATACGACACAATCACATTCTATCACCCGTCATTCGGATACGTTCGCCTGGTAGATAAGCAGTTCTTCGACAAAACGCTTGGCGGCCAGGTGTTCAAGCCTGCGCGTTTCGAGATTGAAGAGAGCCAGCAGAGCGGGACTCCTGTGATTGACGCCACTGTGAAACTTGGCCGCCTTTCATCGGACATCAAATCGCTGATGAAGAAGTGGAAGGGTGCATCGCGTCTGACGGCAATCACGGCCACGCGGCAGATATTCGACAGTGGAGACGTTTCTGTGCCGATTAAGTCGTGGCAACTGTACGTCAAAACGGTAGATATCGACGCAGATGCTGCATCAGTGACTCTCTCAGTAACTAACCCGTTAAACAACAATATAGGCCGACTTTATGATCCGCAAGAATACACAGGGCTTCAGTACCTCTGAGTTCGTCAGGCGGGTCATTGGCGTGCCGTGGGCAAACCGTGCCTGTTCGTTCGAGAAAGTAGACTGTTGGGGGCTGGTTGTTCTCTATTACCGCCACGTGCTCGGTATTGAGCTACACCAGACACCGGACTACGAAGCCGGGGAGGACTTCTTCACCTGTTATCAGGGCGACGTCGTATTCTGGCGTCAGGTCGAGAAGCCTGTTGAGGGCGGGATATTCGTGGGATACCGAGGCGCGCAACCGGCGCATGTTGGACTGGTGCTCAACAGGCAAGCGTTGCACTCTCGCGGCGAGAACGGAAGCGTGCGCATGGACTCGTTGCTGGTCATTCAGCGGGCATTCACTAAAGTGGAGTTTTTCGAATATGGCGTTGATTGAGATTCAGCGTTTCCCAGGGACGCCAAAAGAACGCTACAGGGTGCCAAACGGCACCCTTTTTTATGACTGGCTGGCGGCCAATGACGCCACCTTTCACCGTGACCTGCTGATCATCCGCAATGGCGTGAAGCTGAGGGACGACGATGAGCTGGCGTTTGAGCTTAGCGAGCTGGACAAAATCCAGATCTTCGACCAGCCAAAGGGCATCGTAGAAGATATTCTTAGCCCTATCTTTAAAGTGGTTGGGCAGGTTTTTTCCTTTCTTGCGCCAAAGCCAGCTATCGCAAACACTGGCGGGAATACAGTAGATTCTCCAAATAATAGCCTTACAGGACAGACTAATACCGCGCGCGTCTATAAAGCCAAGCCGGATATTTATGGTCAGGTGAGGTCATTTCCTGACCTTATTCAGGAATCTGTTTTCGAATATGTGCGTCAGAATGATAAAGATGGCGGACTGAAGTACGTGACAGAATGGATGTGCATCGGAATCGGTAAGTACGATTATGAGTCTGTGCGCTACTCTGAATCGAGTCTGGGCTCACTGGCTGGGGCTGAATATCAGTTTTATCAGCCCGGTGAAGTCATCCCCCAAATCGTCGAGGGATATGGCTTCGATGACGTAGATGGACAGGAGGTGCCTGGGCAGAACGAAGCGGGAGATTTCCCGATAGAAACGGCGACGGCAAACACAGTCGTCAGCGGGACATATTCCGGCGGCCAGATAGCCATGAAAATCGTGAAGCAATCCGACTTCGATTATTTCATGGGGTTAGTGCTGCCGCATGCCGTAACATTCACCATTAACGTTACGTACAGCACGGCTTCTGGCAATGTCACTACTGACGCTACTTTCTCTGGCACCCTTATCTCTGCGGTGGAAACTAACAACGGGGCGGTTACTAATCCTGTTCGCTGGTACACTTTCACGATGAGCGACCTGCAGGGCCCTCAGGACATCCCGGCAAATGCCACCATCAACACTACGAAATTCATTCTCAACGACAACGAAGCGCTTGTTGTTGGGCCATTCTTCTCGCCAGTTGAATCTTCTCAGCTTTGGCTACACACGCAGTCTAGTCTGGGCGGTAAAAAACAGACGAACTGGAAAGTTGTTATCTGGAAAATCGACGATAATTACAACCAGATACCCGGCACGACCCAAACTTTCACGTATTACCAGGGGACTCCTCACGACCATACGAGCGAAGTTTTTTATCGCACAGATAAGATAACCCCGTCAGGTGGCTTCGGTAAATATGCGATCAGCTTTCAGCGCACTGATAACTCCAGCGATGCCTCGGTGCTAAAAGTTGAAGAGATTCACGCGATCAACATCAGGACCAACGTCGTTCATCCGACTGACACGCTGGTTCGTGTAAAAGTTCGGGCGACAGAAAACGCGCTGGGAAGTCGGGAGCGCAAATATAACGCCCTGGTGACGCGCCATACCATCACTTACAACCTGAACACGCAGACTGTAGATTACACGCTGCGTCCATCGCGATCATTCGCTGATGCTGTGGCGCATACCTGGCTCATCATGGGCGAGCAGTCGGTCAGCAGCATTGACCTTTACGGGCTGTACTCTATTGCTGAAAACCTGCCAGATGAGCGCTTGGGCTACTTCGACTACACCTTTGACGATGAAAACGACTCGCTCGGTGACCGCGTGCAAGCAATCTGTAATGCGGCATCGGTGGTTGCTTATTGGGATGACGGTGTGCTGACGTTCACCCGCGACCAAAAGGTTGATTACCCGGCGGCCGTATTCAACCGCGCCAACATGAAGACGGACGAGCACAAAATGACGTACGAGGCCACTCTTCCTGGCGGCTACGATGGCGTGCAGGTGTCCTACGTTCATCCGACTACCAACAACAAGACGTACATCAACTACCGCGTGCTGAACGGCGCTATCGTTGAGCAGGAGGCGGAGAACCCGAATAAGCTGGAGATAGTCGGTTTCCGTAACGAGTACCAGGCGCGGGAGCGTGCGATGCGCGAAACGAGGCGCCTTATCTACTCGCGGGTGAAGATGAACGCCAAAGTGTTCGAAGACGGCATTATCCAGGTCGGCAGCGTCATTCAGATGCCGGATATCTACGACAGCAATCAGCAGCAGGGGTATATCACCGGTCGCGCCGGCAATAACTTTGATACCAGCGAACCGATCACCTTTTCTGGGGATATGTATGTGCTGATTACCGATAGCGTGGGCAACCCGACGTTACGCTACCCAGCTTCGCCTCGAGCGGACACTAAATACGGATTCATCGCGGCAATACCAAACATTCAACTCAATATCTGGAATGGAGATACGGTGCAGCTTCCGTCGCGCTACCTTATTGCGACAGTAGAAGAACTGGACAGCCAACTATGGACGGTCAACAGCATCAAACCAAACACGGATAATACCGTCTCACTTACAGTCTCGGAATACAGCGACTCTATTTACTCATAAGACCCATTCAACCATCACAACCCGGCCACCGCGCCGGGTTTTTTTATGGAAAAAATATGGCTACGCAACCTACTAATAATCCAGTACCGAGTGAATCTCCGCGCGACCTGAAGTTCAACGCCGGTAAAATCGACGAGTTTGTTACTTCGCTTGTCACTACATATGTTGACCGTTTCGGTAATGAACATTACACAATAGAGGGCTTGAGCCAACTGGCACGCCAGGCTATTGCTGCGTTTGGCTGGATACCGGTTGGCACTTTCCAGGCAGGGGCAACAATCTCATTGCCTAATCAGATCCTGAAAGACACAACAGACGGTGAATACTACCGCTGGGATGGGCCTCTGCCGAAGGTTGTTCCTGCCGGATCTACGCCTGCATCTACAGGCGGAACTGGTGTCGGGGCATGGATTAGCGTTGGCGACTCTACACTAAGATCAATGTTGGCGTCATCAACGGGGGCAGGGCTCATTGGAACCAACCATCGTGGAACCCTTGCTGCCGACTTGAACGCCATTGACCGACGTCCTGATGGGTATGCTACTGGCGTGGCCGGGGTTTTCTCTAACGGGCGCGATGTTGAGATAGATAAAGATATATCAACTAACTCAAATACATATGTCCCTGAAATGCAGTCCCGCATGGTTTATCGTCTTACAAATAACCAGTTCGTGGAAGGGCGCGGCGGCAAGGTCACGGACACTTCTGGTAAATCTGCGGTGTATGGGATGCTTGGTACTGACACAGCTCCTACAACCAATGTAACCATCAATGATATTCAGGCTGGCGGCACTTCTTCTCCGACAGATAATAGTAATGAGGCAATTTCCTCGTTCGCGTTATTAACACGTTACACCAAAAACCTGATTGTGCGTGGGGTTCGCTCCTTCGCTGGTCTGGCCGGCGGCGTTTACGTCAGCCAGGCAAGAAGCGCGATTGTTAATGACGTCATTACCGAGAAACAGGTATATCACACTGGTGAGGATGTCGGCGGAGGTCGTGCAGGGTATTCGGTTCTTACGGACAACGCCAAAGAAACCATCATCAATAACGTGATGCAAACTGTCGAGGCGGCACCGAACGGCCGACACCTGCTGTATATGTCCACTGGCTCCGGCGGCGATACTAACGGCAACGTAAACGTTATTGCCAACAATATGATAGGCCGTTGGATTGGACGTGATGACCGCAACCAGTGGATGCTCGCAATCCGCGCTTCTCAACGTTTCATCCTGAATAACGCGATTCAGGAGGGCGGCAACGGTGGCATGATTTTCAATGACGAAAACAACAACATTACTGATTACATCGCCTCTAACATGGTTTTCCAGACCATTAAATACGCTGCTGGAGTTCCTGTTTATGCTGTCGGTCAAGGGCAGTCACCGACATACAAATCCAACAGGTGGCTTATTACTAACCAGAACATCTATGCTGTTCCTAAAGACTCAACTGTAGGGCGAACAGACATTATTGCGTTTAATATCTCCGGTAATAACGGGATGTTGAGCAATGCAGTGATCACATGTCCGGGTGAGTCAACGCCTATCCTTGTTGGGCATGATACACAAAGCGTCCAGAACATCACTATAGCTAACATTCACGATAATATTGGTGGTGGTAGTAGTGGCACTCCTGCTCCATTGATAGCATTCACTGGCAGTGCAGTATCCAATGTTACTGTTCGTGGAATAACAACATCACGCTCTCCTGTATTTCAAAGACTTGGCGTGGTAACAGATCTGACGGTTGATTTTACTCGCAAGGCAAGAATTTCATTTAATGCTGGGGCTGTTACTAAAGCTGACGTGGAAGGAATCACAGCAACAGTAACACCTTCTGCAACAGGTTTTACTATTGCGTTCCCTAGCCACATTACCCAAAAAGCTGTAGA
This sequence comes from Cronobacter sakazakii, assembly GCF_000982825.1. Taxonomy (NCBI): domain Bacteria; kingdom Pseudomonadati; phylum Pseudomonadota; class Gammaproteobacteria; order Enterobacterales; family Enterobacteriaceae; genus Cronobacter; species Cronobacter sakazakii. The sequence goes on from NZ_CP011047.1 coordinate 2,406,070, forward strand.
TAACCTTGTTATTCGAATGCTTGGTGCCGGTCAAGTCAACATCGCTTCTATTGGAGCGAAAACAGTAACTTTTAACACTTATACCAACGGTGGTGCTGTGTTAAGTATGCTGACGGGAAGCTACACCTTTGATCTGACTCTCTTTAGTTAGAATAAGTCATAATAATATGAGCAATCTAAAATATACGGGCGTAACCGCCCGTGTATTTACTTAAATTTAAAAACAATGGCATCCTTGTAATAAAAAGTGTCAAACAGTGCGTCTGAATAAATTGTTTGTTTGTCATCTTTCCTCAAGAAAATCTCGTATTCCTCTGCAATCTTCGGTGCAGGGTATCCAGAAGAAATACCATACTGAGACATAAGGCTATATTTAAATCTATAGTTATTAAAGGCGGAAATAACCATATATCTAGCCATTCCAAATGATTTAGTTACCCGCAAAGCATATTTTGGTAATCTTGGTTTGCCAGTTATGTATATGTTTTTGTGATCTGCGTTATAATGTTTGAAGTATACGCTAGCTATTTGCGTTGCTAAAAATCTATCATTTCTCTCAACCGCGTTCATCGCTCCTGATATGATGTATGAAAAAATAAAAGAAATGATAATCATAGCTGACGAACAGGTAGCTGTTACAGTTGAAGACCATCCAGTAGAAATATAAACCAAAAACATCATAATAATTGATGAAGCCATCATGGTTCTTGGTGCTATAGCTGGTCTCTCAAACATAGACAGCGCCCCAAAAGAGCACAGAAACAAAATAATGATAAACAGAACGCAATATAATGCTTTGAGTGAAAATCCAAATTTTTTTACGCATGATGCAATTGATGCGGCAATTGCGACAAACCACAATGTTAAATAAAATCTTGGTGAATTATCAATCAAAAACCTAAAGTAATTTATAAAATTATTGTACACCCTTAAAGGAAATTCTTTATTTAATTGTAAAATTTTGGAATTGGATATTGCGTAGTCACTAAGGTGAGCTATTGGCATTACCAGCTTTGAATATACGACGTAGCTAACTAAAATCGTCAAAGCAAGATAAAAAGCCAACTTTATGTCAAAGCGATCCCTGCGTAAATAATCATTAAATATTATACAAATAGACATCGCTATATATGCATTTATGGATGCCTGGTACAAGCTCAATGATGCAGTTAACATGGCAAAAGAGGTAAGCAGCATTATCCTGCCCCTGGGGCTTGCAATAGCTGCTAAAACAGCAAGCAAGAAAGATGCAGCCATCAATGCAGAGTCATGCCTGAATTGAATGTTTCCCACCCAAAAAGGGTTGCAAACTGGCAGAGAGCATATAAGAAAAACCTTCAGCCTGCTTGTGATATCCATTTGCACACAAAAAGCGTAGGCTGATGCGACTAATAATACCGATGACATTATTAGCGTTAAAGGGAAAACATCCAACAGCGACCCATCACCAAAGACATTTTTACCATTAGGGAATAGCGACATGGCGCTCATCATAAAAGATGCAAGTGGCCTGCCATTTTCCTCCCATCCTGAGTTTCCAGTGTCAGACCTTAGCCAGTCATCAACAAAGTAGTTGTTGTTAATGGCGAATGGGAGTATGAATAATATAGATAACAAGAATGACCAACTTAAAGACCACCTGTTTCTATAAACCCTATTTATATCAATCACGGTTATCCCCTTTTCTTTTGATAATAAAGCGAGGCCTGTTTTTTACCTCAATGTAAATTCTTCCGATGTACTCACCAAGAACGCCAATCCCTATCAGCTGAATTCCTCCCAGGAAGAGAATCGAAACCAGAAGAGAAGGGTAACCCCTTACCGGGTTTCCAAATGCCAGCGTATCAACAATCATCCATGCGCCATACATAAACGCAAAGCCAGCAACCACCAGGCCAATGTATGTCCACATTCTAAGCGGGAAGGTGGAAAAGCTTGTAATGCCCTCAAGTGCCAGGTTCCACAGTTTCCAACCATTGAATTTTGTGTTGCCTGCAATACGTTCAGCGCGGGTGTATTCCACAATATCAGTGCGGCCGCCAACCCATGACAGAACGCCTTTCATGAACAGGTTTCGCTCTGGCAGGAGCTTGATGTTTTCCACGACTTCCCGAGACATGAGTCTGAAATCACCTACGTTCTCTTCGATCTTCGGGTTACTGATTTTGTTATGCAGCTTATAGAACATTTCAGCGCTTTTGCGCTTCAGGCGACCATCAGTGGAACGGTCTGTACGTTTAGCCAAGACGACATCTGCCCCGGCCTGCCAGCGTTCAATCAGTTGCGGGATAACTTCAATCGGGTCTTGCAGGTCAACGTCGATTGGAATCACTGCGTCACCTGTGGCGTGGTCCAGACCGGCGAAGAGGGCGGGCTCTTTCCCGAAGTTACGAGTAAAGGACAAAGGCACCACGAGCGGATCTGAAACGGCCAGCGCGTTGATAATCGACTCTGTAGCGTCTTTGCTGCCGTCATTGATAAATACGATTTCCACCTCAAACGATTTGAGTGGTTCATATTCTCTGACGGTTTTATAAAAAATAGGGATAGTGTCTTCTTCGTTGAAGACCGGAACAACGAGTGAAATCTTCATTTCGCTTCCCTGAAGACGATGTATTTCGAATAGATAAACCCGCATACCAGGCTGATAGCCGAGAACACGACAAGAGTTACAACTGGCGGGAGAGAGCATTTATCAGCGGCCAATCCGACAGCCGCGCTAAGCGATCCCATGAAACCCACGTAAAGCATGTAGCGCGTCGTCGTGGTAGAGCTGTTGAAGGTGAATCGAGCATTAGCGAAGAAACTGAAACTGACCGCAACAACGAATCCGCTGAAGTTCGCCAGAGCCTGGCTTGTGCCTAGCGCATAGAAGCAGGCTGCGAACACCACCCAATGGATCAGCGTGTTGAGCACGCCCACAGAAGCGTACTTTGTAAAGAGCTTGAGCATATCTAAGTCCGTTAGATTTGAAGGGGAAGAGTCTAGCATCGGACGCGGCATCGATCGACGGGTAGTGGGACAGAAGTGAGACACGCAAGGCTTTGCACCGGGTTGTGTTAAGCTAGCCGCACAAATAATCCTGACATGTTGCAAATATGTAACTAGCCAGCATTATTCCCATGTGATGGATTGAGTTACTTTCGTTAAACCGGACAAGTTACCGGATATAAAAACCAAGTATCCAAAATAGCTTCCAATATAAACATGGGTTTACAACGAAAATGCGTCTCTTACTGGCGGAAGATAACCGTGAGCTGGCTCACTGGCTGGAGAAAGCGTTGGCGAATACCGGCTTTGCGGTGGACTGCGTCGGCGACGGGCTGGCGGCGGATCACCTGCTGCAAAACGAGCGCTACGCCGTGGCGGTGCTGGATATTGAAATGCCGCGCATGAGCGGGCTTGAGGTATTAAGCCGTCTGCGTCGTCGCGGGCAGGCGGTGCCGGTGTTGTTGCTTACTGCACACGGCGCGGTGGCCGACCGCGTAAAAGGGCTTAACGAGGGCGCTGATGATTATCTGCCAAAGCCGTTTGAGCTGAGCGAGCTGGAGGCGCGGCTGCGCGCGCTGGTGCGCCGCAGTGAAGGGCAGGTGCAGGAGGCCCAGCGGCTCGGCGAACTGACCTTTCACGACGAAGGCTATTTCGAGCTACAGGGCAGGCCGCTTGCGCTCACGCCGCGCGAACATGCGCTCTTAACGGTGCTGATGTACCGCCGCCGCCGTCCGGTCACGCGTCAGCAACTCTTCGAACAGGTGTTCAGCTTAAGCGACGACGTCAGCCCGGAAAGCATTGAGATCTATATTCACCGGCTGCGTAAAAAACTGCTGGCGAGCAACGTTCAAATCACCACGCTGCGCGGGCTGGGCTATGTACTGGAGTGCAGCGATGAGCTGGTTGCGCCCTGAATCCCTCCTCGGAAAACTGCTGCTGTTTCTCGGCCTGCCGCTCTCGCTGCTGTGGGCATTTTCCGCGTTAAACAGCTATGTCAGCGCGCTGAACGCCGCAACTCAGGCCTACGATCGTACGCTGCTGGCCTCGGCACGTATTGTGGCTGAGCGCCTCAACGTGCATCACGGCGAATTACAGGCGGACGTGCCCTGGGTGGTGCTCGATAGCGTCGAGCGCAACATGAATGACCGCCTCTACTACAAAGTGAAAGATACGCGCGGGCGGGTTATCTCCGGCTATGACGATCTGCCCGCGATGCCGGGCGGCGTGGCGCGTACCGAGCTTTACCCGGCGCTGGCGTGGTTTTATCACGCGACCTATCAGGGCCAGCGGTTGCGCGTGGCGCGGCTGTTGCAGCCGGTCAATGAAGATGGCATTAACGGCATGGCGGAGATTTATGTCGCCGAGACGTTGCAGTCGCGTCATCTGCTGGCGCGGCAGTTGCTCATCTCGTCTGCGCTCTCGCAGGGCGGGCTGGTGCTGTTAACGCTGCTGCTCGCCGGGCTGCTGCTGCGCCGCGTGCTGAAACCGATGCGCAAGCTGTCGCGCCTGATGGTCAGACGCGCGCCCGGCGAACTGACGCCGCTGCCCGATCTGCTGCCGTGGTCGGAAACGCGCCTGTTGATTATCGCCTTCAACCGTTATATGAGCCGCCTGCGCGCGCTCATCGCCCGCCAGGAGCGCTTCAGCGCCGACGCCTCGCATCAGTTAAAAACGCCGCTGGCCGTGCTGAAAACCCAGGCGGCTGTGGCGCTGGCGAGCCCCGATCCGGCGCAGTGGCGCGAAAGCCTTCAGGCGATGAGCACGACGCTCGATCAGACTATCGATCTGACCGAGCGGTTATTACAGCTCGCGACGCTTCGGCGCGCCGAGCCCGGCGAGACGCGCGCGCTCGATGTGGTGGATCTGGTGGCAGCGGCGCGGGAAAGCTGTTTTTCACGGCTGCCGCAGGCGCGCAGCAAGCCCGTCGATCTTGGTTATGAAGGCGAAGAGGGGCCGGTGTGGGTTGCCGCTGAACCGCTGCTGCTGGCGGAGCTGTGCGCCAATTTGCTGGATAACGCGCTGAAATATACGCCCGCGGGCGGCGTCGTGACGGTGCGCGTCTGCGTTGAGGCAGGGGAGGCGCGCCTTGAGGTCGAAGACAGCGGCCCCGGCATTGATGCCGCGCAGCGCGACCAGGCGCTGACGCCGTTTCGCCGTCTCGATAACGCCAGCACGCACCCCGGTGCCGGGCTGGGGCTGGCGCTGGTTAACGATATCGCCCGCTGGCACCGCACCCGCGCCGAACTCTTAAAAGGCGAGCAGCTCGGTGGTCTGCTGGTACGCGTGCGTCTGCTTCTCCATGCCTCTGCGCCAGGTCAAAGCGGCGTTTAATGCTTTTCTGCATAGGTGTTTTCTCCTTTTTCAGGTGCCGCAGGCCTGCCGCGCCCGCCTCACGTTGATTGCCGCCCCGATACGGGTACAATGCCGCGTTGCGTTTTGCAGGGCACTTTTTCTTTTTTTGAGACACATGGAATGAAAAACACACTTCGTTTAGCAATGGCCGGCCTGCTGCTGGCTGCCACCCAGGCGAGCGCCATCAGCGTCAACGGCTCCGTGGGTGAGCATTACACCAATATGGGCGTGGGCCTCGGCACCGAAAGCAGCGGTCTGCAACTGACCGGCAACTGGGCGCACAATGACGATCACGGCGATATCGTGGGCGCGGGCCTGGGCTTCAATATGCCGCTCGGGCCGTTTATGGTGACGCCGGGCGTGAAGGCGGTTTACCTGAGCCCGAAAGAAGGCAGTGAAGGCTACGCGGCGGCGGTCGGCGGCGGCGTGCGCTGGGATCTCGGCCAGCATCTTTCACTGTTTGGTGACTACTACTACTCGCCGGATTCGCTTTCCAGCGGAGTGAACGATTACCAGGAAGCCAGCGCGGGCGCGCGTTTCTCGATCTTCCGCCCGATTAGCGTCGAAGCCGGTTATCGCTATATTAACCTGACCGGTAAAGACGGCGATCGCGACAGCAAAGTGGCCGATGGCCCGTACCTGGGCGTCAGCGCAGGCTTCTGATTTTCCGGGCGCGGTGTTCCGCTGCGCCTGTTTTTCTCCTTCTTCTTTTCTCTGCGCGCTATAGTAAAGCGTTCCCTTCTTGCGGAGAAAATAATGCTACAGACAGAAATGCTCTCGACCGGCGATGAGGTGCTGCACGGTCAGATTGTCGATACCAACGCCGCCTGGCTTGCCGATCTGTTTTTTAATCAGGGACTGCCGCTGACCCGCCGCAACACCGTTGGCGACAGCCTGGAATCGCTGGTATCCGCGCTGACCGAGCGCAGCCAGCACGCCGATATTTTAATCGTCAACGGCGGCCTGGGGCCGACCAGCGACGATCTCAGCGCTGAAGCGGCGGCCCGCGCGGCAGGTGTGGAGCTGGTGCTGCACGAAGGCTGGCTCGCGCAGATGGAGCGCTTTTTCGAAGCGCGCGGGCGCGTAATGGCCGCCAGCAACCGCAAACAGGCGCTGCTGCCGGCGGGCAGCGAAATGATCGACAACCCGGTCGGCACCGCCTGCGGGTTTGCTATAAAGCTCAATCGTTGTCTGATTTTCTTCACGCCGGGCGTGCCGTCTGAATTTAAGCGCATGGTGGAGCATGAGATCCTGCCGCGCCTGCGCGAGCGCTTTACGCTCCCCGAACCCCCGCTCTGTCTGCGTCTCACCACCTTTGGCCGCTCTGAAAGCGACCTCGCCGCCGCGCTCGATACGCTGCCGCTGCCGCCGGATGTCGTGATGGGCTACCGCTCCTCCACGCCGATTATCGAACTCAAACTCACCGGGCCTGCGTCGCGGCGTGCGGAGATGGAAGCCATCTGGCCAAAAGTGCGTGAAGTGGCGGGCGACAGCCTGATTTTTGAAGGCACCGAAACGCTGCCTGCCCAGATCGCCCGCTGCCTGCGCGAGCAGCAGCTCAGCATTACGTTAAGCGAACAGTTCACCGCGGGCCTGCTGGCGCTGCAACTCTCGGGGGCCGACGCGCCGCTACTGGCAAGCGAAGTGCTGCCCGCCCAGGTGGAGACGCTGGCGCAGACCGCCCACTGGAACGTTGATCGTCGCAGCCGTCATCTCGCCGACCTGGCGCTGAGCATCGCGAGCGTGGAAGACGACGAGATTAACATCGCGCTCACCACGCCGCAGGGCACCCATGCCGTGCGCCTGCGCTTTAACGCCAGCCGCTACGCGCTGCATATCCGCCAGGAAATTTGCGCCATGATGGCGCTGACGCTGGTGCGCCGCTGGCTGAACGGCCAGGACGTGACGGCAAGCCAGGGCTGGGTGCAGGTAGTCGAAACACACACGGTCTGACACTGCAACGGGGCGCCTGTGCAGAGCCGGGCGTCCGTTATCTGCTGAACATCCAGACGCGCTGCTCTGCGCTCTATTCCCCTCTCTGTTTTCCATTTAGCGTACTGGCGCTCACGCCGCGCATTTTCCTTCTCTTTTATGCGCTTAATCGAAAGTAAACGCGCACCATTCGAAAATACATGGCAAAAATTTGCGCTTTTGTTTTCGAATGTCATATTTCTGTAACATTTTGTGCGACGTTTCACAGCATAAATAATCCATTTTGCCTACTATCACGCTCGCAAAGGAAACATAAGTAAAACGAATAGATATAAACCTCATCAGCAGGAGACAGAGATGTTAAGTATTTTTAAACCCGCCCCGCATCGCGCAAGGCTGCCTGACGGCGAGATAGATCCGCTCTATCGTCGCCTGCGCTGGCAGATTTTTATGGGGATTTTCTTCGGCTATGCCGCTTACTATCTGGTGCGTAAAAACTTTGCCCTCGCGATGCCGTATCTGGTGGAGCAGGGCTTCTCGCGCGGCGATCTCGGTTTTGCGCTTTCGGGCATTTCCATCGCTTATGGATTCTCGAAATTCATCATGGGTTCGGTCTCTGACCGCTCAAATCCGCGCGTCTTTCTGCCCGCGGGCCTGATCCTGGCGGCGGCGGTGATGCTGTTTATGGGCTTCGTTCCCTGGGCGACGTCGAGCATTATGGTGATGTTTGTGCTGCTGTTCCTGTGCGGCTGGTTCCAGGGCATGGGGTGGCCGCCGTGTGGACGCACGATGGTGCACTGGTGGTCGCAGAAGGAGCGCGGCAGGATTGTCTCCGTGTGGAACTGCGCCCATAACGTGGGCGGCGGTATTCCGCCGCTGCTGTTCCTGCTCGGCATGGCATGGTTTAACGACTGGCACGCCGCGCTCTATATGCCTGCGTTAGCGGCGATTCTGGTGGCGATTATCGCCTTCGCCCTGATGCGCGATACGCCGCAGTCCTGCGGTCTGCCGCCTATCGAAGCGTACAAAAATGATTACCCGGACGACTATAACGAGAAGCACGAAGAAGAGCTGACCGCGAAGCAGATCTTCATGCAGTACGTGCTGCCGAATAAGCTGCTGTGGTACATCGCCATCGCGAACGTCTTCGTTTATCTGCTGCGCTACGGCATCCTCGACTGGTCGCCGACTTACTTAAAAGAGGTGAAGCATTTCGCGCTGGATAAATCTTCGTGGGCATATTTCTTCTATGAATACGCAGGCATCCCCGGCACGCTGATTTGCGGCTGGATGTCGGACAAGGTTTTCCGCGGCAACCGCGGTGCGACGGGCGTGTTCTTTATGACGCTGGTGACTATTGCCACTATCGTTTACTGGCTCAACCCGCCGGGCAACCCAAACATTGATATGGCTTGCATGATTGTCATCGGCTTCCTGATTTACGGCCCGGTAATGCTGATTGGTCTCCATGCGCTGGAACTGGCACCGAAAAAAGCGGCGGGCACCGCGGCGGGCTTCACCGGCCTGTTCGGCTACCTCGGCGGCTCGGTGGCGGCGAGCGCTATCGTCGGCTACACCGTCGATTTCTTCGGCTGGGATGGCGGCTTTATGGTGATGATTGGCGGCAGCATTCTGGCGGTATTACTACTGATTATCGTGATGGTCGGTGAGCATAAACACCACCATGCAACGCTTGCGAAACGCGGATAAGGAGCACCGATGAAACTGAAAATGACGCTGGCGGCGCTGGCGATTGGCGTAATGTCGGCAAGCGCGCTGGCGGCGGATAAACTGGTGATCGCGCATCGCGGTGCCAGTGGCTACCTGCCGGAGCATACGCTGCCTGCCAAAGCGATGGCCTATGCGCAGGGCGCGGATTACCTTGAGCAGGATCTGGTGATGACCAAAGATGACCAGCTGGTGGTGCTGCATGACCACTACCTGGATCGCGTCACCGACGTGGCGGAGCGCTTCCCGGACCGCGCGCGTAAAGATGGCCGCTACTACGCAATCGATTTCACGCTCGCGGAGATCAAATCGCTGAAATTCAGCGAAGGCTTCGAGCTGGAAAACGGCAAAAAGGTGCAGACATTCCCCGGCCGCTTCCCGATGGGCAAATCCGATTTCCGGGTGCATACCTTTGAAGAAGAGATCGAATTTGTGCAGGGGCTGAACCACTCCACCGGTAAAAACATTGGTATCTACCCGGAGATCAAAGCGCCGTGGTTCCACCATCAGGAGGGGAAAGACATCGCCCTTAAGGTGCTGGAAACCCTGAAAAAATATGGCTACACCACGAAGCAGGATAAGGTCTATCTGCAATGTTTCGACGCCAACGAGCTTAAGCGCATTAAAAATGAGCTGGAGCCGAAACTGGGAATGGATCTGAAGCTGGTGCAGCTTATCGCTTACACCGACTGGAACGAAACCCAGGAGAAGCAGGCCGATGGCAAATGGGTAAACTATCGCTATGACTGGATGTTTAAACCGGGTGCCATGAAGCAGATTGCGCAGTACGCCGACGGCATCGGGCCGGATTACCATATGCTGGTGGCAGAAGGCTCGACCAAAGACCACGTGACGCTGACCGATATGGCGAAAGAGGCGCACGCCAGCCATTTGCAGGTGCACCCGTATACGGTGCGCGCCGACCAGTTGCCGGTATACGCCACGGACGTGAATCAGCTTTATGACGTGCTGTATAACAAGGCGGAAGTGGACGGGCTATTTACCGATTTCCCGGATAAAGCGGTGAGTTTTTTGAAAGATAATCGCTGATATTGCCGGGTGGCGGTTTCGCCTGATCCGGCCTGGTAGTATGGTTTGCCAGGCCGGGTAAGCGTCGCGCCACCCGACAATACGGCGTTGTTACATCTCAATCTCAATATCGCCCTGCGGTTTACAGCAGCAGGGCAAAATCTCGCCTTCCTGAATAAACGCCAGCGGTTTGGTCAGCCACTGCACCTGGCCTGCGACCAGTTTGCAGCGGCACGAGCCGCAATAGCCTTCACGGCACTGGTACTCTACCGTCACCGCGTGTGACTCCAGCGCCACCAGCAGGGAAGGGTGCTCGTCCGGGCACGACAGCTCGGTGCCCGTCACGCGAAGCGTAATGCGACCCATATCAGAGCTGGAAGCTGCTCAGATCGTCATGGTCGATTTCAGAATCGATCTGGCCGACCAGATAAGAGCTCACTTCCACTTCCTGCGGCGCTACCTGCACGTTATCAGACACAAGCCAGGTGTTGATCCACGGAATCGGGTTGGAGCGGGTTTTGAACGGCAGATCCAGACCGACAGCCTGCATACGGATATTGGTGATGTACTCAACGTACTGGCACAGAATATCTTTGTTCAGGCCGATCATGGAGCCGCCCTGGAACAGGTATTCCGCCCACTCTTTCTCCTGCTGCGCCGCCAGCACGAACAGGTCATAGCACTCCTGTTTGCACTCTTCGGCAATCGCCGCCATTTCCGGATCGTCTTCGCCGCTGCGCATCAGGTTCAGCATGTGCTGGGTGCCGGTCAGGTGCAGCGCTTCGTCGCGGGCAATCAGACGGATGATTTTCGCGTTGCCTTCCATCAGTTCGCGCTCGGCGAAGGCGAAAGAGCAGGCGAAGCTGACGTAGAAGCGAATCGCTTCCAGCGCGTTGACGCTCATCAGGCACAGGTAGAGCTTTTTCTTAAGCTCGTGCAGGTTCACGGTCACGGTTTTGCCGTTGACGCTGTGAGTGCCTTCGCCCAGCAGGTGCCAGTAGCTGGTCATCTCGATCAGATCGTCGTAGTAATGCGAGATGCCTTCGGCGCGCTTTAAGATCTGCTCGTTGGTGACGATATCGTCAAACACCACCGCCGGATCGTTGACGATATTGCGGATGATGTGGGTGTAAGAGCGCGAGTGAATGGTCTCGGAAAACGCCCAGGTTTCGACCCAGGTTTCCAGCTCCGGGATGGAGATCAGCGGCAGCAGCGCCACGTTCGGGCTGCGGCCCTGGATGGAATCAAGCAGCGTCTGGTATTTCAGGTTGCTGATGAAAATGTGTTTTTCATGCTCCGGCAGCGCCTGGAAATCGATGCGGTCGCGGGAAACGTCCACTTCTTCAGGACGCCAGAAGAATGACAGCTGCTTTTCGATAAGCTTTTCGAAAATTTCATATTTTTGCTGATCGTAACGCGCCACGTTGACCGGTTGGCCAAAAAACATGGGTTCAAGAAGCTGGTCGTTTTTCGTCTGTGAAAATGTGGTGTAGGCCATGACGTAGATCCTGTCTGCAAACAATATCGGCTGTTGACGGTGGGGGCGCTTCGCTTACCCACCCTACGGCCAACGGTTCGGCTGTTAACGGTGGGTGCGCTTTGCTTACCCACCCTACGGCCAACGGTTCGGCTGTTAACGGTTCGGCTATAAATGGTGGGTGTGCTTCGCTTACCCACCCTACGGCCTTAACAACAAGAGGGCGGGTTTCCCCGCCCTGCGTGTTAGATTTTACATGCGCCGCTTTCGCAGCCGTCATCCTGAATGGATGGCGCCAGGTCGTCCTGGGCATCTTCCGCGCCATCGCGGGTGTTCTGATAATACAGCGTCTTCACACCGAGCTTATAAGCGGTGAGCAGGTCTTTCAGCAACTGCTGCATCGGCACTTTACCTGACGGGAAGCGTGTCGGATCGTAGTTGGTGTTAGCAGAAATCGACTGGTCGATGAACTTCTGCATGATGCCCACCAGCTGCAGATAGCCGTCGTTGCCCGGCATTTCCCACAGCAGTTCGTACTGATCTTTCAGCTGTTCGTAGTCCGGCACCACCTGACGCAGGATACCGTCTTTCGACGCCTTGATGCTGATGTGGCCGCGCGGCGGCTCAATGCCGTTGGTGGCGTTGGAGATCTGCGAAGAGGTCTCGGACGGCATCAGCGCGGACAGCGTGGAGTTACGCAGGCCGTGCGTCTTGATGGATTCGCGCAGGCTTTCCCAGTCGTAATGCAGCGGCTCGCTGGCGATCGCATCCAGATCTTTCTTGTAGGTGTCGATCGGCAGAATGCCTTTGCTGTAGGTGGTTTCATTGAACCACGGGCATGCGCCTTGCTCTTTCGCCAGCTCGTTAGAGGCTTTCAGCAGGTAGTACTGAATCGCTTCGAACGTTTTGTGCGTCAGATTGTTGGCGCTGCCGTCGGAGTAACGCACGCCGTGCTTCGCGAGATAGTAAGCGAAGTTAATCACGCCGATGCCGAGAGTACGACGGCCCATCGCGCCGCGTTTAGCCGCCGGAATCGGGTAATCCTGGTAATCCAGCAGGGCGTCCAGCGCACGAACTGCCAGCGTAGAAAGCTCTTCCAGCTCGTCCAGGCTCTCAATAGCGCCCAGGTTGAAAGCAGACAGGGTGCAGAGCGCGATTTCACCGTTTTCGTCGTTTACATCATCCAGCGGTTTGGTCGGCAGCGCGATTTCCAGGCACAGGTTAGACTGACGCACCGGCGCGACAACCGGATCGAACGGGCTATGGGTGTTGCAGTGATCCACGTTCTGGATGTAGATACGGCCGGTAGAGGCGCGCTCCTGCATCATCAGCGAGAACAGCTCAGACGCTTTAATGCGCTGTTTGCGGATGCTCTCGTCCTGCTCATATTTGGTGTACAGACGCTCGAACTCGTCCTGATCGGCGAAGAACGCGTCATACAGGCCCGGCACGTCGGACGGGCTGAACAGCGTGATGTCTTCGCCTTTCAGCAGGCGCTGGTACATCAGCTTGTTGATCTGTACGCCGTAGTCCATGTGACGCACGCGGTTCGCTTCGGTACCGCGGTTGTTTTTCAGCACCAGCAGGCTTTCGACTTCCAGATGCCACATTGGGTAGAAGAGGGTGGCCGCGCCGCCGCGAACGCCGCCCTGCGAGCAGGATTTCACGGCCGTCTGGAAATGTTTGTAGAACGGAATGCAACCGGTGTGGAACGCTTCGCCGCCGCGGATTGGGCTGCCGAGCGCACGGATGCGGCCCGCGTTGATGCCGATACCGGCGCGCTGGGAAACGTATTTCACGATGGCGCTGGAAGTGGCGTTGATGGAATCCAGGCTGTCGCCGCACTCGATCATTACGCAGGAGCTGAACTGACGGGTCGGGGTGCGCACGCCGGACATGATCGGCGTCGGCAGCGAAATTTTAAAGGTGGAGACCGCATCGTAGAAACGCTTCACGTAATCCAGACGGGTTTCGCGCGGGTAGTTAGAGAACAGGCACGCCGCCACGAGAATGTAGAGGAACTGCGCGCTTTCGTAGATCTCACCGGTAACGCGGTTCTGGACCAGGTATTTCCCTTCAAGCTGCTTCACGGCGGCGTAGGAGAAGTTCATATCGCGCCAGTGGTCGATAAAACCGTCCATCTGCGCAAACTCTTCTTCGCTGTAATCCTGCAGCAGGTGGTGGTCATATTTACCCAGCTCCACCATCTTCACGACATGGTCGTACAGTTTCGGCGGCTCGAACTGACCGTAGGCTTTTTTGCGCAGGTGGAAAATCGCCAGGCGCGCGGCCAGGTATTGATAGTCCGGCGCGTCGCGGGAAATAAGATCCGCCGCCGCCTTGATGATGGTTTCATGAATATCGGAGGTTTTGATGCCGTCGTAGAACTGAATGTGAGAACGCAGCTCTACCTGGGAGATGGAGACGTTATGCAGACCTTCCGCAGCCCAGTCCAGAACACGATGAATTTTATCCAGGTTGATGCGTTCCTGGCTGCCATCTCGTTTTGTTACCAGCAGACTCTGATTCATGGGTAATACCTGTCCGTGAAATCCGTGAAATAGAAATATCCCCCGCTTATCCACAAGTGACTAACTCTGTGGATAAATACTATATATAGGGGGTTTGAGATAAGTGAAACGCTATATGGTGAGTATTCTAGTCGGGATTCTTTTGAGAACAAGCCTTGATTTCGGTGTTAATTTGCGGTTGCAAAATCTCGAAATTAAGTAAGTCCTCATCACATAAGGCCTTGAGGGCTTGTCAAGGCGGCAGGAAAAAAAATGAAAATTTGATCGAACGCTGATTTCCTGGTCAGGAAAGAAATGGCGCAACAGAACGTTGCGCAATTTTTAATACGAAAAGCTTCTGACAGGACGGTTTTCAGACAGGTTTTTTAGCCTGTGTATGCAACATATAGTTAACATCAACGCCCGGCGCGAGCTTAAAGCGGTTGGTCAGCGGATTGTAGTGCAGACCGATGATATGACGCTCTTCCAGCGGGGTTTCATCCACCCAGGCCAGCAGTTCGGAAGGGCGAATGAATTTTTTGGCATCGTGCGTGCCTTTGGGCACCATGCGCAGCACATATTCTGCGCCTACCACCGCCATCAGCCAGGATTTGGCGTTGCGGTTAAGCGTGGAGAAAAAGACGTGGCCGCCGGGCTTTACGAGTTGAGCGCAGGCCTGCACCACCGAGCGCGGGTCCGGCACGTGTTCGAGCATCTCCATGCAGGTCACCACGTCATAGGCGCCGGCATGCTGCGCGGCGTGTTCTTCCACGGTCTGCTGAACATAGTTAAGCTCAACGCCGCTTTCCAGCGCGTGTAGACGCGCCACCGCCAACGGCTCCGCGCCCATATCGAGCCCCGTGACGTTCGCCCCTTCGCGCGCCATACTCTCTGAGAGAATGCCGCCGCCGCAGCCGACATCCAGCACTTTTTTCCCGAACAGGCCACCGGCGCGTTCGGCGATATAGCCAAGACGCAGCGGGTTAATGCGATGCAGCGGTTTAAATTCCCCTTCAGTGTCCCACCAGCGCGAAGCGACAGCTTCAAATTTGGCGATTTCTTCTAAGTCTACGTTGTGCGCAACGGGCGGTTTTTCAGCATTCATGGACGCCTTTACTCCTTTCTTCGCAAGAGCGTCGAGTATAACAGGCGTTAGTAGGGAATAAAGCGGCCTGACGGGGCTATTCGGTTTACCGAACAGGCCGCGGCTGTGTTATAATTTGCGACCTTTGAATCCGGGACACAGTAGAGGGATAACGGTCAGATGAGCGACCTTGCCAGAGAAATTACACCGGTCAACATTGAGGAAGAGTTAAAGAACTCCTATCTGGATTACGCGATGTCGGTTATTGTCGGCCGCGCGCTTCCGGATGTCCGAGATGGCCTCAAACCGGTACACCGTCGCGTACTTTACGCCATGAACGTGTTGGGCAATGACTGGAATAAAGCCTACAAAAAATCCGCCCGTGTCGTTGGTGACGTAATCGGTAAATACCATCCCCACGGTGATTCCGCCGTCTACGATACCATTGTACGTATGGCTCAGCCGTTCTCGCTGCGCTATACGCTGGTGGATGGTCAGGGCAACTTCGGTTCTATCGACGGCGACTCCGCCGCGGCGATGCGTTATACGGAAATCCGTCTGGCGAAAATCGCCCATGAACTGATGGCCGACCTCGACAAAGAAACCGTTGATTTTGTCGATAACTATGACGGCACGGAAAAAATCCCGGACGTCATGCCGACCAAAATCCCGAATCTGCTGGTAAACGGGGCTTCCGGTATCGCGGTCGGGATGGCGACCAACATTCCGCCGCATAACCTGACGGAAGTGATCAACGGCTGCCTCGCCTATATCGATGATGAAGATATCAGCATCGAAGGGCTGATGGAGCACATCCCCGGCCCGGATTTCCCGACTGCTGCCATCATCAATGGCCGTCGCGGCATTGAAGAGGCGTACCGCACCGGGCGCGGCAAAATTTACATTCGCGCGCGCGCGGAAGTGGAAGTCGATCCGAAAAACGGCCGCGAAACCATTATCGTGCACGAAATTCCGTATCAGGTGAACAAAGCGCGCCTGATCGAGAAAATCGCCGAACTGGTGAAAGAGAAACGCGTCGAAGGCATCAGCGCGCTGCGCGACGAGTCTGACAAAGACGGTATGCGCATTGTTATTGAGATCAAACGCGACGCCGTGGGCGAAGTGGTGCTCAATAATCTCTATTCCCAGACGCAGCTGCAGGTGTCTTTCGGTATCAACATGGTCGCGCTGCACCACGGTCAGCCGAAGATCATGACGCTGAAAGAGATTCTGGCGGCGTTTGTTCGCCACCGTCGTGAAGTCGTGACCCGCCGCACCATCTTCGAACTGCGCAAAGCCCGCGAGCGCGCGCATATCTTAGAAGGTCTGGCGATTGCGCTGGCCAACATCGATCCGATTATCGAACTGATTCGCCGCGCGCCGACCCCGTCGGAAGCGAAAGCGGGCCTCATCGCGCAGGCGTGGGAGCTTGGCACCGTTTCTGCGATGCTGGAGCGCGCCGGTGATGACGCCGCGCGTCCGGAGTGGCTGGAGCCGGAGTTCGGTATTCGCGATGGCAAATACTGGCTGACCGAGCAACAGGCGCAGGCGATCCTCGATCTGCGTCTGCAAAAGCTCACCGGCCTTGAGCATGAAAAACTGCTCGACGAGTACAAAGAGCTGCTGGAGCAAATCGCTGAGCTGCTGCATATCCTCGGCAGCGCTGACCGCCTGATGGAAGTGATCCGCGAAGAGCTGGAGCTTATCCGCGACCAGTTTGGCGACGAGCGCCGCACTGAAATCACCGCCAACAGCGCCGATATCAACATCGAAGATTTGATCAACCAGGAAGATGTGGTGGTCACCCTGTCTCACCAGGGCTATGTGAAATATCAGCCGCTGACAGATTACGAAGCGCAGCGCCGCGGTGGTAAAGGCAAATCCGCCGCACGTATTAAAGAAGAAGACTTTATCGACCGCCTGCTGGTGGCCAACACCCACGATACGATCCTCTGCTTCTCCAGCCGTGGTCGTCTCTACTGGATGAAAGTCTACCAGTTGCCGGAAGCGAGCCGTGGCGCGCGTGGACGTCCTATCGTCAACCTGCTGCCGCTGGAAGCGAACGAGCGTATCACCGCGATTCTGCCGGTACGCGAGTATGAAGAGGGCGTTAACGTCTTTATGGCGACCGCGAGCGGCACCGTGAAGAAAACGGCGCTGACCGAGTTCAGCCGTCCGCGTACCGCCGGTATCATCGCGGTGAACCTGAACGAAGGCGATGAGCTTATCGGCGTCGACCTGACCGCAGGTAAAGACGAAGTGATGCTGTTTTCCGCGCAGGGCAAAGTGGTGCGCTTTAAAGAAGACGCCGTGCGTCCGATGGGCCGTACCGCCACCGGCGTGCGCGGTATTCGCCTCGGCGAGGGCGACAGCGTCGTGTCGCTTATCGTGCCGCGCGGCGAAGGCGCTATCCTGACCGCCACCCAGAACGGTTACGGCAAGCGTACCGCGGTGGAAGAGTACCCGACCAAGTCGCGCGCGACGAAAGGGGTTATCTCCATCAAGGTGACCGATCGCAACGGGCCGGTGGTCGGCGCGGTGCAGGTCGATGACGCTGACCAAATCATGATGATCACCGATGCCGGTACGCTTGTGCGTACGCGCGTGTCGGAAATCAGCGTGGTAGGCCGTAACACTCAGGGCGTTATCCTCATCCGTACCGCGGAAGATGAAAACGTGGTGGGTCTGCAGCGTGTCGCCGAGCCGGTGGATGACGAAGAGCTCGACTCCATCGACGGCAGCGTGGCGGAAGGCGATGACGACATCGCGCCGGAAACCGACGCCGACGACGATGCGGCGGACGACGCAGACGAGTAATCGTCGCGCGGCTTTCGCACACCGTGTTTTGCCTTATGAAAGGGCCGGTCTGACCGGCCCTTTCTTTTTGCGGCGCAGGCTGCTCTGAATATCGCCGGATAAGCGCGTTGCCGTTGCGGCACAAGGGTTTTGCGGCTACCTTAACGGCATTCCTTTTTCTTACCTCACGGCTGGCTGGTGCCCCCTTGAAATACTTCGTCTCTTTCCGCTCGACGCTTAAAGTGTCTCGCTATCTTTTCCGGGCGCTGGCGCTGCTGCTCTGGCTGCTTATCGCCCTGTTTTCGGTGTTTTACATCGTAAGCGCGCTGCATGTGAAAGAGTCGGAAATTCGTCAGGAATTTAACCTTAGTTACGATCAGGCGCAGCGCTATATTCAGCGCACGTCTGATGTGATGAAAGAGCTGAAGTATGTGGCTGAAAACCGGCTGGAAAATATCGATGCGCTGATGAAAAGCGGGCGTGGGCAAAATGATGCGCTGAACGCGCCGTCGTTTGTGCCGCTGTTTTCCGATTCCGACTGTAACTCGCTCGGGACGAGCTGGCGCGGCTCGTTGCAATCACTCTCCTGGTTTTTGCGCTACTGGCACGATAACTTCTCCGCCGCTTATGATTTAAACCGCGTGTTTCTGATAGGCTCCGATAACCTCTGCATGGCGGATTTTGGTCTGCGTGAGATCCCGCTTGAGCGCGACAAAACCCTGCAGGCGCTGCATGAGCGCATCATTAAATATCGCAACGCGCCGCAGGACGAACGTAGCAACAGCTTGTTCTGGGTATCGGCTGGCCAGCGTCCTGGTATCGGTAATTTCTATTCGCTGACGCCAGTCTACCTGGCGAACCGCCTGCAGGGGTTGCTGGGTATTGAGCAGACCATCCGCATTGAAAATTTCTTTACGCCCGGCAGTATGCCGATGGGTGTGACGATTCTCGATGAAAACGATCGGCCGCTCTTTTCGCTTACCGGTTCGGAAACCAACCTTGAGCCGAATGGCGAGTGGGAGCAGGAGCGCGCGTGGTTTGGCTATACGTCTGGCTTTAAGCAGCTGATTCTAAAAAAGAGCCTGCCGCCGTCGTCGCTCAGCATTGTCTATTCCGTGCCGGTCGATCTGGTGCTGGAGCGCATCCGGATGCTTATCCTCAACGCCGTACTGCTGAATGTGCTGGTGGGGATTGTGCTGTTTACGCTGGCGCGCATGTATGAGCGGCGCATCTTTATTCCGGCGGAAAACGACGCCCAGCGTCTGGAAGAACATGAGCAGTTCAACCGTAAAATCGTTGCCTCCGCGCCGGTCGGGATCTGTATTCTGCGCACCCAGGACGGGACCAATATTATCTCCAACGAGCTGGCGCATAACTATCTGAACATGCTGACGCATGAAGACCGCCAGCGGCTCACGCAGATTATCTGCGGGCAGCAGGTGAATTTCGTCGACGTGCTCACCAGCAACAACACCAACCTGCAAATCAGCTTCGTGCATTCGCGCTATCGCAATGAAAACGTGGCGATCTGCGTGCTGGTGGATGTCTCGGCGCGCGTCAAAATGGAAGAGTCGCTGCAGGAGATGGCCCAGGCGGCCGAGCAGGCGAGCCAGTCGAAATCGATGTTCCTGGCGACCGTCAGCCACGAGCTGCGCACGCCGCTCTACGGGATTATCGGTAACCTCGATCTTCTGCAAACGCAGGAGCTGCCGAAAGGCGTCGATCGTCTGGTGACGGCGATGCATAACTCTTCAAGCCTGCTGCTGAAAATCATCAGCGATATTCTCGATTTCTCTAAAATCGAATCGGAACAGCTCAAAATCGAGCCGCGCGAGTTTTCACCGCGCGAAGTGATGAGCCATATCACTGCCAACTATCAGCCGCTGGTGGTGCGTAAACAGCTCGGCCTCTACTGCTTTATCGAGCCAGACGTGCCGATGTCGCTGCTGGGCGACCCGATGCGACTGCAACAGGTGATCTCCAACCTGCTGAGCAACGCCATTAAATTCACCGACATCGGCTGCATTATTCTGCATGTCGGTACTCAGGGCGATTATCTCTGCTTCCGCGTGCGCGACACCGGTGTTGGCATTCCGGCGAAAGAGGTCGTGCGGCTCTTCGATCCGTTCTTCCAGGTGGGAACCGGCGTGCAGCGCAACTTCCAGGGAACAGGGCTTGGGCTCGCTATCTGCGAAAAACTCATCAACATGATGGACGGCGATATTTCGGTCGATACCGAGCCGGGTATGGGCAGTCAGTTTACCATCCGCATTCCGCTCTGGCAGGCGCAGCTGCCGCCGAAGCCCAACGTCGACGGGCTTTCCAATAAGCGCTGCTGGCTGGCGGTACGCAACGCGTCGCTGTGCGAATATTTGCAGGGCCTGCTCTCGCGCAACAATATCCGCGTACAAAATCATCACGGCGAAACGCCGGATAAAGACGATATCCTGATTACCGACGATGAAAACTGCGTCGAGTGGCAGGGCAGAGGGGTTATCTTCTTCTGCCGCCGTCATATCGGAATGCCGGTGGAGCGCAGTCCGGGCGTCTGGATGCACAGCGTCGCCGCACCGCATGAACTTCTGACGCTGCTGGGGCGTATCTACAGCATTAATGTCGACGTGCCGGGCAGCGAGCCTGTACTGCCTGCGTCCTCCACCAGCGCCGAACAGAACGAAGATATGATGATTCTGGTGGTGGATGACCACCCGATCAACCGCCGACTGCTGGCCGATCAGCTCGGTACGCTGGGCTATCAGTGCCGTACCGCGAATGACGGCGTGGACGCGCTCAATGTGCTCAGCAAAAACCATATTGATATCGTATTAAGCGACGTCAACATGCCGAACATGGACGGTTACCGCCTGACGCAGCGTATTCGCGAGCTTGGCATGACGCTGCCGGTTGTGGGCGTGACCGCTAACGCGCTGGCGGAAGAGAAGCAGCGCTGCCTGGAATCCGGGATGGACAGCTGTCTGTCTAAACCGGTGACGCTGGATGTGCTGAAGCAGACGCTGGCGGTGTATGCCGACAGGGTTCGCAAGACGCGCGGTTAATCGTAACGCGCGCCCTCATGCATGAGCGGCGCGCGATGGTTTACCCGTGTGAGAATTAAAACCCATAGCGCGTCATCATTAGCGGCATTGATTGATTGTGTAAAAATGGCAGGAAAAGCAGGGCGGGAGACGGCGGTGTGTCCCTGCCCGGCGGGCAGGGACAGCAGGAATTACTCTTTATCCGCAGGCGTCAGGCTTACGGAAGAGAGGTAGTTCAGCAGCGCGATATCGTTATCCACGCCGAGCTTCATCATCGCCGATTTCTTCTGGCTACTGATGGTTTTAATACTGCGGTTCAGCTTCTTGGCGATTTCTGTCACCAGGAAACCTTCGGCAAACAGACGCAGCACTTCGCTCTCTTTCGGCGACAAGCGTTTATCGCCATAGCCGCCTGCGCTGATCTTCTCAAGCAGACGGGAGACGCTTTCCGGGGTAAATTTCTTGCCTTTTTGCAGCGCAGCCAGCGCTTTCGGCAGGTCTGTCGGCGCGCCTTGCTTAAGAACAATCCCTTCGATATCGAGATCTAACACGGCGCTCAGAATGGCCGGGTTATTGTTCATCGTCAGCACGATAATAGATAAGGTCGGGAAATGGCGCTTAATGTATTTAATAAGCGTAATGCCGTCGCCGTATTTATCGCCCGGCATGGAGAGGTCGGTGATAAGGACATGCGCGTCCAGCTTCGGCAAATTGTTAATTAATGCTGTGGAATCTTCGAACTCACCGACAACATTCACCCACTCGATTTGTTCAAGAGATTTGCGAATGCCGAACAGAACAATCGGATGGTCATCGGCAATAATTACGTTCATATTGTTCATGTATTAGGCTACCTTGCTACAGCAGGCTCTTGACGTAAACGTCAATGTCGCTGATATATTTTTCTATGGCTGTGGCATCCTTCTCGCGAATAAGATGCTCCAGTGTTTCACATAACTGTTTGCCGGGAACCAGATTCAGCATAGCGAACACCCCCTTCAGGCGGTGCGCCGTCTGCGCCAGCGCAGCAAAATCGCCGGCGGACGATTCAGTATACAATCTCTGGGTAATGACTCCAACTTATTGATAGTGTTTTATGTTCAGATAATGCCCGATGACTTTGTCATGCAGCTCCACCGATTTTGAGAACGACAGCGACTTCCGTCCCAGCCGTGCCAGGTGCTGCCTCAGATTCAGGTTATGCCGCTCAATTCGCTGCGTATATCGCTTGCTGATTACGTGCAGCTTTCCCTTCAGGCGGGATTCATACAGCGGCCAGCCATCCGTCATCCATATCACCACGTCAAAGGGTGACAGCAGGCTCATAAGACGCCCCAGCGTCGCCATAGTGCGTTCACCGAATACGTGCGCAACAACCGTCTTCCGGAGCCTGTCATACGCGTAAAACAGCCAGCGCTGGCGCGATTTAGCCCCGACGTATCCCCACTGTTCGTCCATTTCCGCGCAGACGATGACGTCACTGCCCGGCTGTATGCGCGAGGTTACCGACTGCGGCCTGAGTTTTTTAAATGGCGGAAAATCGTGTTGAGGCCAACGCCCATAATGCGGGCGGTTGCCCGGCATCCAACGCCATTCATGGCCATATCAATGATTTTCTGGTGCGTACCGGGTTGAGAAGCGGTGTAAGTGAACTGCAGTTGCCATGTTTTACGGCAGTGAGAGCAGAGATAGCGCTGATGTCCGGCGGTGCTTTTGCCGTTACGCACCACCCCGTCAGTAGCTGAACAGGAGGGACAGCTGATAGAAACAGAAGCCACTGGAGCACCTCAAAAACACCATCATACACTAAATCAGTAAGTTGGCAGCATCACCCAATCTCTGAACATCATCCGGTACCATATCGACGAACAGCGCATAATAGCCGCTGGCATGAAGCTGCGCATTTTCATCGCCGCCCATTGGAGATTCAGGAATATCTTCCTGCGCCAGTTGCTCTTCAATTAGTTGTAGCACTGCTTCCTGCATTGCGTGACTAATATTAAAGTTGACGCGCAGCTGTCCTGGTCCGATGCGTCGTACGCCGGCCTCATCATCGCTTAAAAGCAGGCCGTTGGCAGTAAGATTAGACGGATTATCAGTCAAAAATATATCGTACTCTTGACTTGATAATCTTTCGTCCGGCGTGATGCAGGACGCGCCCCACTGTTCGAGCTGGCGCACCACCACATTACGAACTTCGTTCGATGTAATATCGATCATCGCGATAACGTCATCCAGCAGCCGCTCGTCGCTCTCTTCGGTCTCCAGCGGCTCCACCGGCATCGTCACGTGCAGCGAATAGCGCGTACCCAGCTCTTTGCGGGCTTTGATATTCAGATGACCGCCGAGGCGGCGCGCCAGCTGGTTGCACAGATAAAAGGTGAGGCCGTTAGCTTTGCCAAACTGATCGTTAGAGGTGTCGTTCAGGAACGGGAAGTGCAGGTTATCGATTTCGCTGTTGCTGATGCCTTCGCCGGTATCCAGCACGCGGAACAGCAGACGCTCGCGCGCACCTTCTTCCGCCATAATTTCAAGCGTAATTTTGCCAATCTGCGTGGTGGTGACGGAGTAGTGCAGCAGCATCAGCAGCACTTTACGCAGCGCCTCGCGATCGCCGTGGCGCTCTTCATTAGCGGCAAGCTGGTTATTAATCAGCAGTTGTAAACCCTTACGCTTGATGACCGGCAGCACTTCCGGGACCACTTCGTCAATCAGCTCCTGAATGGTGAAGTCGGTAGGCGTCGGGCGCCAGAAATCCGCCTCCAGCTGATTCACCAGCTGAATTTCATCCACCAGGCGCGCGATGCGCTCGGCCTGTTCGGCGAGCACCTGGCTTTCCGGTGCTTCAATCAGCGCCGCCTGGTGCGCCAGCTGTTGCGTTGGCTCTTTCAGCGCCGCGCCGATATTCTGCATAAACGCCGAGCGGCCCTGCTGGTTTTTCTCATACAAACGCTGCGCCTGCTTAAGCTTTTTGTTCACCAGAATTTCACGATCCTGATCGCGAATAATGAAAATCTGAGTGCGCGGCACCACCTGGCTTCGGAACAATCGGATCTCATAGAGCTCGTTATTGACTGTCGCCTGAATAATGCCCTGATGCTGATCCGCCATTGACGTGATGTTTTGCAGATTCAGGTGCGGCAGCAGGTGGTCGGCGATTTTGTTGCTCATGATAGTGCGGCTGGATTCCTGGTCGTGCACCAGTAACCCCAGCGGCAGCACGCTCAAAATCTCTTCGTTCAGCGCACGCAGCATTTGCAGCTCAGCATTATTCGCGCTGTTGGTAACGGCCTCCACCGGGCGACTCGGCTGGTGGCGGAAGGTGGTATAACCAAACAGCGCCAGCGCAAGCAGGCCGATGTTGAGCAGCAGCGGCAGCAGGATATTTTGCAGCGTTTCCATCAGCAGAGAGCCGAACGGCACTTCCCAGATGATGCGCAGCTGTGTGCTGGTCAGCGCGGACGAGATCTCAATGCGGTTGCTGTTGAAATTAATAGTGACGCTGTCCGGATCGTCTTTATTCTGGCCTGTAAGCGCGTTCTGGCTGCTGTCTGGCTCAAGGCGGAAGCTCTCAAGGGGCATGCCAGGCGGGATCAGATCGTTAATCGGCACGTCAAACGCCACGACCGTCGCCAGATGGCCCGGCTGGTTAAACGTGGTGCGCAGGGTGAAATAGTAACCGTTCTGCCAGGCGAGTTTGCGCAACGGAGAGAAGCTCTCGCGCTCATCCAGCGCGTTCGCCTGCTGAAGCATCTCGGCGCGGCGCGAATCGGCGATCGCGTTAATGGAATTCTCTTTAAAACCGGCGGAGAGATCTTTTAACGGCAGCGTGGAGACCAGGATCATGCTGTTGTCCTGGCCATTGAGATAATACATCGACCACGGCGCGCCTTCCGCGCCCCACAGCGTGTCGAGATAACTTGAAATCCGCTGCGTCATATCGAGCGTCGAACTGTCGTGCGAGCCGAAAATCAGCGCTTCGGTTTTGCGGTGCGGCTTTTCCAGATAATAGACATCCTGGCGCAGACGCGTTTCCTGTAAGCCTTCGCCGTTCTGGCCTGCGGCGCTGGCACCGATGTTGTCATAAATCTGCCAGGTGGCGTAGCGGTAGGTATCTACCCGTTTATGCAGCGCGTGGGAGATATCGACTATCTGGTAGCTCTTGTCTTTCAGCCAGGCGTTGACGGCGCTCTGGACCATCACGCCCATCGTCACCAGCAACACCACAATCAGTAAAAGGAAGAAACGGGTAATACTGCCCGGCATAAGGGAAAATTTATTGGGGATCATTGCGTCTGGCTGACTCATTATTGTGCGTAATCCACCGGCCTGCGCCGTGTAAAGAAAAGAGAACCGTGCTGCGCCGGCGGCAGCTATCCATTTTTTTGCCTTTTGTCCTGCAACGTCGCGGTGAAACCAGCGCGCGACGCCCGTAGCACAGGGCTTATCGGGGCGATAACCGTCTTCTTTAACAGTATCGCAAACAATGAAGTATAAAGCGAAACGTATGATTTACCAGATGGTGAGAACGGTCTGAAACTGCGACATACGTGGCTTTCGACCGCGTCAGGACGGTGCCCTATTGAGTGAAGATAACGGGGAGGATAATTTGCTGGCGAACAAAATAACGGCAATATGATTAATTAATAGTCGTTAACTTTACGCTAATTTACCCAGAAATAGTTGAAACAGAAATTTCAGGCAAAAAAATGCCGGATGCGAGCATCCGGCGGTAATAGGGGTAAAACGAACATTCAGATCTGAATGACGGTAATAAATAAAGTTAATGATGATAGCGAGAGTTATTTTAGTGGACTCTTCTTATTTGGTTTTGGCATTCAGTGCGGTAAATAATCTGAATGGTAATGTTATTGATTTTACTAAATTAATTGTGTTTTCTTGATAATTAGTGCGAATTTATTTAGCGATTAGTGCGGAAAAAAGTTCCCTTTCATTAATACTTTTTTACATTTTGTAGGCATTATGAAACACCTAAAAAGTTTTCGTATCATATTCCTGTTGGATTATTCGGCTCCGGTTTCGGACAATGGATTTGCCCGCTAGTTCCCTGAATTAGTGAGCAGTGGCAATAATAATATAAAGGCATATAACAGAGGGTTAATATAATGAAAGTTAAAGTTCTCTCCCTGCTGGTCCCGGCTCTGCTGGTTGCAGGCAGCGTAAATGCGGCAGAAATCTATAATAAAGACGGCAACAAATTAGATCTGTTCGGTAAAGTTGACGCTGAGCATTACTTCTCTGACGACAAAGGCGCTGACGGCGACCAGACCTACATGCGTATCGGCTTCAAAGGCGAAACCCAGGTTAACGATCAGATCACCGGTTACGGCCAGTGGGAATATCAGATTCAGGGCAACACCGCTGAAAACGACAACCAGTCCTGGACCCGTGTGGCGTTCGCTGGCCTGAAATTCGGTGACGCAGGTTCTTTCGATTACGGTCGTAACTACGGCGTTATCTATGACGTGACCTCCTGGACCGACGTTCTGCCGGAATTCGGCGGCGACACTTACGGTGCGGATAACTTCCTGCAGTCTCGCGGCAACGGCATCGCGACCTACCGTAACACCGACTTCTTCGGTCTGGTTGACGGCCTGAACTTTGCCCTGCAGTACCAGGGTAAAAACGGCAGCGTTTCCGGTGAAAACGACGCCACTGGCGGTCGCAGCCTGCTGAAACAGAACGGCGACGGCTACGGCATGTCTCTGACCTACGATCTGGGCGAAGGCTTCAGCGTAGGCGGCGCGATGGCAACCTCCAAACGTACTGCTGACCAGAACGCCAGCAATGCTGCCCTGTTCGGTGAAGGCGACCACGCTGAAGTTTACTCCGGCGGCCTGAAATACGACGCGAACAACATTTACCTGGCAGCGCAGTACTCCCAGACTTACAACGCAACCCGTTTCGGTACCTCTAACGGCGACCGCAGCGACATCTACGGTTTTGCTGACAAAGCGCAGAACTTCGAAGTGGTTGCACAGTACCAGTTCGACTTCGGCCTGCGTCCGTCCGTGGCTTACCTGCAGTCCCGCGGTAAAGACATCGCCAACAAAACCACCGGCGAATCTTTCGGCGACCAGGATCTGCTGAAATACGTTGATGTTGGCGCGACCTACTACTTCAATAAAAACATGTCCACCTTCGTGGATTACAAAATCAACCTGCTGGATGACAACAAATTCACCCGTCAGGCTGGTATCGGCACCGATGACGTCGTAGCGGTAGGCCTGGTTTACCAGTTCTAATCCCCGACCTGATGTGCAAAAGGAGCCTGCGGGCTCCTTTTTTTATGTCTGAAGAAATTAGGGTAACCTGTCGCCGCCGTTACAGAGGAGAAATGTGTGAAATTACTGGCTTTACGAACCCTGCTGCTGACTGCTGCCTTGATGGTTGCCGGTTGTGACAACGCCCCGCAGGCGCTGGTGCTGGAAGGCAAAACGATGGGGACGTCGTGGCGCGTCAGCCTGGCGGACGTTGATACAGCGCGCGCAAGCGAACTGCGTGAGAAAATCCAGGCGCGCCTCGACGCCGACGACCGGCTCCTCTCTACCTGGAAGGACGACTCCGCGCTGATGCGTTTTAATCATGCCCGCACCACGGCGCCCTGGCCGGTCGATGAGGCGATGGCCGATATCGTTACCGAATCGCTGCGCGTTGGCGCGAAAACCGACAACGCGATGGATATTACCGTCGGGCCGCTCGTTAATCTCTGGGGCTTCGGCCCGGATAAACAGCCGGTGGAAACGCCGGATCAGGCACAGATCGACGCGGCCCGCGCGCGCACCGGCCTGTCGCACCTGAAAGTTATCAACGGTGCCGGGCAGCAGTGGCTGCAAAAAGATCTGCCCGACCTGTATGTCGACCTTTCCACCGTCGGCGAAGGTTACGCCGCGGATCATCTGGCGCGCCTGATGGAAGAAGAGGGCATCAGCCGCTATCTGGTGTCGGTGGGCGGCGCGCTCGCAAGCCGCGGCATGAACCCTGGCGGGCATCCGTGGCGTGTGGCTATCCAGAAGCCAACCGACCAGGAAAACGCCGTCCAGGCAGTGGTGGATATTAACGGCCACGGCATCAGTACCTCCGGCAGCTACCGCAACTATTATGAGCTTGACGGCAAACGCCTGTCGCACGTGATTGACCCCGCGACTGGGCGGCCCATCACGCATAAGCTGGTCTCGGTAACGGTGATATCGCCAACTGCGCTGGAAGCAGACGCCTGGGACACCGGGCTGATGGTGCTCGGCCCGGAAAAAGCGAAAGCCGTGGCGTTGCGTGAGAAGCTCGCCGTTTATTTGATCACCCGCGAGGGCGACGGCTTCGCGACCTGGATGTCACCGCAGTTCGCAACCTTCATTGAGAAAACCGAAAATTAAAAAGCAAGAAGATGCGTTTTCACAGGCGGCTGGTCGGGCAAACTCACGCTAACCTGTAAGAAGGAGAGCGCCATGAACGTAGCAGATTTTACCAGCGAGCACGCCCGCTGGCAGGCGGTGGAAAGCCGCGACGCGCGTGCCGATAACGCTTTTGTCTTTGCGGTGGTGACCACCGGGATTTTCTGTCGCCCGTCGTGCCGGGCGCGCAGGCCGCTTCGCGAAAACGTGCGTTTTTACGAAGATGCCAGCGCCGCCAGCGCGGCAGGTTTTCGCCCCTGCAAACGCTGCCAGCCGGCAGGGCTCACGCCGCAGGCGCAAAAAGCGCAGCGTATCGCGGCGGCCTGTCGGCTCATGGAACAAAGCGACACGCCGCTGACGCTGGCAGCACTTGCCGAAAGCGCCGCCATGAGCCCGTATCATTTTCATCGCGAATTCAAAGCGATTACCGGCATGACGCCCAAAGCCTGGCAAAATGCGCTACGCGCGCAAAAACTCCAGGCGGCGCTGCGTGGCGGCATGAGCGTTACGGATTCGCTCTGGGAGGCCGGGTTTTCCTCCGGCAGCGCGCTCTACCGCGACGCCGACCGCGCGCTCGGCATGCGTCCGGGGCAGTACCGGCGCGGCGGCGAACAGACTGCAATTCGCTACGCCATCGCGCCCTGCGAGGCGGGGCTGTGTCTGGTCGCGACCAGCGATCGCGGACTCTGCGCCGTGCTGCTGGCGGATGACGCGGCGGCGCTTGAAGCAGAACTCGCGACCATTTTCCCGCATGCGGAGCGTCTCGCGCCGGATAACACTTTCCGTGCGCAGGTGGCGCAGGTTATTGCGTGGCTCGATGCACCACAGGGCGAACTGGCGCTGCCGCTCGATTTACGCGGCACCGCGTTTCAACTGCGCGTCTGGCAGGCGCTACAGTCAGTGCCGCCCGGCAGCACGATAAGCTATCAAGCGCTCGCGGAGCGTACCGGCAATCCGCAGGCGGTGCGCGCTGTCGCCAGCGCCTGCGCGGCCAACAAGCTCGCTATCGTGGTGCCGTGTCACCGGGTGGTGCGCCGCGACGGGGCGCTCTCCGGCTACCGCTGGGGCGCTGACCGTAAGGCGCGGCTGCTCGCTCGCGAACGTGAACAGGAGAAATAATGCTCGATCTTTTTGCCGATGCCGACCCCTGGCAGGAGCCGCTCGCCGACGGTGCGGTGGTGCTGCGCCGTTTCGCGCTCGCCTCTGCGCCCGCGCTGATGGCGGGCATTGAGGCCGTCGCGGCCCGTTCGCCGTTTCGCCATATGGTGACGCCCGGCGGTTATACCATGTCGGTGGCGATGACCAACTGCGGGGAGGTGGGCTGGAGCACCAACCAGAAAGGCTATCTTTACGCCCAGGTCGACCCGCAAACCGGCGCGCCGTGGCCCGCGATGCCGGATGCCTTTCGCACGCTGTGCGACGCGGCCGCGAGCGCGGCGGGCTACACCAGTTTCACGCCGGACGCCTGTCTTATCAACCGCTACGCGCCGGGCGCGAAGCTGTCGCTGCATCAGGATAAAGACGAGCCGGATCTGCGCGCGCCGATTGTGTCCGTTTCGCTTGGGCTGCCCGCCGTGTTTCAGTTCGGCGGCCTGAAACGTAACGATCCGCTAAAGCGTCTGTTGCTTGAGCATGGCGATGTGGTGGTGTGGGGCGGGCCGTCGCGGCTGTTTTATCACGGTATACAGCCGCTCAAGCCCGGCCAGCACCCGGCGACCGGGGAATATCGCTACAATCTTACCTTCCGCCAGGCGCGTGGATAAAAATAAGAATTATTCTTGATGTGACCGCGCAGCCGTTTAAACTGCTCGCTGTTTTCACAGCCTGAGTCATGTTTATTTATGGAACTTCTGCGTCTCGTCTGGCGCCAGTATCGCTGGCCGTTTTCTCTGGTGCTCGCGCTGAGCCTCGCCAGCGCGGCGCTCGGCATCGGGCTTATCGCCTTCATTAATCAACGCCTGATTGCCACTGTCGATCTTAATGCCTCGGTGCTGCCGGAGTTTCTCGGCCTGCTGGTGCTTTTGATGGCGGTGACGCTCGGCTCCCAGCTGGCGCTGACCATGCTCGGCCACCACTTTGTTTACCGGCTGCGCGGTGAATTTATCAAACGCATTATGGATACGCCGGTCGGGCAGATAGAAAAGCTCGGCAGCGCCACGCTGCTGGCAGGGCTGGCGAGCGATGTGCGCAATATCACCGTCGCGTTTGTGCGCCTGCCGGAGCTGGTACAGGGCGTTATTCTGACGCTCGGCAGCGCCGCCTACCTCGGCTGGCTGTCCGGCAAAATGCTTGTGGTAACCGCGCTGTGGATCGCGGTGACAATGTGGACAGGCTATCTGCTGGTGCAGCGGGTCTATAAACACCTCTCCACGCTTCGTGAGGTGGAGGACAGCCTGTATGAAGATTTCCAGATAGTGCTGGAAGGGCGCAAAGAGCTGGCGCTCAACCGCGAGCGCGCAGAGTACATCTTCGATAAGATCTACACGCCGGACGCGCAGCGTTACCGCGAACAGATTATCCGCGCCGATACTTTCCATCTGAGCGCCGTTAACTGGTCGAATATTATGATGCTCGGCGTGATTGGCCTGGTGTTCTGGATGGCGAACGGGCTTGGCTGGGCCGATACTACCGTCGCGGCCACCTATTCGCTGGCGCTGCTATTCCTGCGCACGCCGCTGCTTGCGGCGATGGGCGCGCTGCCGCCGCTGCTCTCCGCCCAGGTGGCGTTTAACAAACTCAAACAGTTTCAGCTCGTGCCTTATGAGCCGGCCTTTGAACGCCCGGCGCGCAATGACCACTGGCAGCAGCTGGAATTACGTGACGTCACCTTTACCTATCACGACGGCAGTTTCAGCGTGGGGCCGATTAATCTCACTATCCATCGCGGCGAACTGCTGTTCCTGATTGGCGGCAACGGCAGCGGCAAATCGACGCTCGCCATGCTCTTAACGGGGCTGTATGAACCCGCATCCGGCGAAATCCTGATCGACGGCAAACCGCTCGCCGCAGGCGACATGGCCGCGTACCGCCAGCATTTTTCGGCGGTGTTCACCGATGTCTGGCTGTTTGACAAACTGCTCGGCCCAGGCGGTGAAGAGGCGGACCCGGCGCTGGTGGAAACCTGGCTTCATCGCCTGAAAATGGTCAATAAGCTGACGCTTGAGAACGGCAAAATCCTCAACCTGAAACTCTCGAAAGGGCAGAAAAAGCGCGTGGCGCTGCTGCTGGCGCTGGCGGAAGGGCGCGATATCATCCTGCTTGATGAATGGGCCGCCGATCAGGACCCGCATTTCCGCCGCGAGTTTTATCAGGTGCTGCTGCCGCTGATGAAAGAGATGGGTAAAACCGTGTTCGCCATCAGTCATGACGATCACTATTTCATTCATGCCGACCGGCTGCTGGAGATGCGCCAGGGCGTGCTGTCCGAACTGACCGGCGACGAGCGCCAGCTCGCGAGCCGCGACGTGCTGGCGCGCACCGGCAGTTAAGCCGCGCGCATCAAAAAGGCGGAAACGTTCTTCCGCCTTGCAGAGCCTTAAACCACCGCGCTGGCGGTGGTTTTTTCAGAGTTTACCGCTCAGCCGCTGGTGGAATTCGTGGCTGCGCATATCCAGCCCTTCAATTTCCACTTTCGCGTTATAGCGCTGATAGTGCGTTTCGATGGCGTCCAGCGCCGCGACGGTCGAGGCGTCCCAAATCTGCGCGTGGGTTAAATCGATGATCACCCGCGCCGGATCGTCGGCGTAGCGGAAATGCTCGTAGAGATCGTTGCTGCTTGCGAAAAACAGCGGGCCGCGCACCCGGTAGCGCACCGCGGCTCCGTTATCGATAACCTCGCGCTCAGCGCGCACCACGTGGGCAACGCGACGCGCGAAGAGCATCATCGCAAACAGTACGCCGCCCGCGACACCAATAGCGAGGTTGCCGGTCCAGACGGTGGCGATAACGGTAACGACCATCACCAGCGTTTCAGAGACCGGCATGCGTTTGAGCGTGGCAGGCGCGATGCTATGCCAGTTCAGCGTTTTCGCCGCGACCACCATCATAATGCCCGCCAGCACGACCATCGGGATCTGCGCCATCACGGCGCTCAGCCCGGTCACCATCAGCAATAATACCAGCGCGGCGGCGATGGTGGAAAAGCGCGAGCGGGCGCGGCCCAGCTCTACGTTCACCACCGTCTGGCCGATCATCGCGCAGCCGCCGATGCCGCCATAAAACCCGCTCAGGATATTGGCAACACCCAGCCCCCAGCATTCGCGGCGTTTGCTGGACGGCGTGTCGGTGATGTCATCCACCAGACGCGCTGTTAAAAGCGATTCCATCAGCCCGACAAACGCGATGCTCAGCGCGCAGGGCCAGACGATACGCAGGGTGTCCAGGTTAAGCGGCACCAGTAGTTGCGTAAAGCCCGGCAGGCCCGGCGTCATCGGGCCTTCGTCGCCGACCGTCGGCGGCGTCAGCCCGCACGCCCAGGCGATGACCGTTACCGCGACAATCGCCACCAGCGGCGACGGCACGCTTTTGGTCATGCGCGGCAGGAGAAGCACGATGGCGAGCGTGGCGGCAAACAGCAGCCAGACCATCTGGCTCTGCCCCCAGACGTGCGGCACCTGCGCCATAAAAATCAGGATGCCGAGCGCGTTCACAAAGCCGGTCATCACCGAGCGCGGGATGTAACGCATCATGCGCGCCAGCCCCAGCAGCCCGAAGAGGATCTGGATGATGCCGCCCAGCACCAGCGCGGGAAGAATGTAGCCGACGCCGTGCTGATGCACCATCGGGCCAATAACCAGCGCCACCGAGCCTGCCGCCGCGGTGACCATCGCCGGGCGTCCGCCGAGCAGGGACATACTGAAGCACAGCACAATGGACGCCACAAGGCTCACTTTCGGGTCGACGCCCGCAATGACCGAGAACGAAATCACTTCCGGGATCAGCGCCAGCGCGGTCAAAACGCCCGCCAGCGTTTCGCGCATCAGCAGGCGCGGTGTGCGCAGCACATGCGCGACAGAAAGCTCAGGCACCGCCCGAGCCGCAGTTTGAGTATCAGACATGAGTATTTGCAGGTGTTTTATAATGAGCGCCGCCCTTTGCGGGCAGCAGGGACGGGCGATGGTACAGAGCAAGGCGACAAAACGCCAGCCTTGCGACCGCGCCGATTACTCAACACGCTGGTAAGGAAAGCGGTCCTGAATGGCTTTACGGAAGTAGCGGCCCTTTGATGGGGCGCGCGCCAGCGCGAGCCACACCTGCTCCGGCACGTTCTGGTAGTGATAGACCGCGCCGCTGTGAAAGGCGATTTCCAGCACCCGGCGGTCCAGGTCATAGCCGACCGACGCCAGGCTTCTGGAGACGACATCTTCTCGTTGCATTACGTCCTCGCGGCGGATGAGACAATGGTATGAAGTATAGCGCTGAAACCTGTGAGAGCGGCCGAGGACATCGCAGATAAAAAAACCAGCCTTAACGGCTGGTTTTGATGGATATTTTAACGCCAGAACCAGAGCACAGCTATTGAGATACGAGGCGTGATCCCAGCCTGAGGCTGTTTCCGCCGCGATCGTCAGTCACCTGCCAGACGATATTATCCCCGCCAGGCTCTGGCGGCAGAGAATAGGTTGCTGATCCTTTTGGTGGCAACATTCTTCCTTGCGTATCAATTGTTTTTTCGCCCACCATCAGGGAATAAAAGGTAATCCAGTAAGGTGTCGGATTCTCCGCATGCAGGGTATTTCCCGCCCGGCTAAATATCACTTTTTGATAATCGCTGCGGGTCGGTGCTTTTAAACCGGCAGGACGGTAAAATAATTTCATCCGCTGATTTATGGCCACAGCCAGCGCATGTCTTTTTTGTTCCAGCCCTTGCGGGCTGGCTTTAATCGTGATCCAGTAAACCGATTCCCGGTCAGTGGGAAGAGGTGCATTTTTGTAAATAATATGAAGTTTTCTGACGTTATTCGGGTCGAGTCGGAATAACGCTGGGGATACTTCAAATGGTGGTGTTGACGCACTGTCTGTTGTGCCCGTGACTGCATCGCTATCCACCCATGATTCAATCAGCCAGCGTTCTTTGCTCTGGTTTCGTACGGTCAAAGAATGTTGTTTTTGTCCTGGCTGATAAATAACCCGCGTTCCTTCAATCACGACGCCGGTTTGCGCTCCGGATGCCGTCGCTGCAGGCGCCTGGATAATTCCCGTCATGGTCATCTGGACAGTATCTGCGGCCTGTGCGCCCTGCGCCCAGCTAATTCCACCTGAAATGAGCAACGTCATCAACGTAGTTTTTGAAAATAATTTACTGGCAGACATAATATTTCTCCTGTTATTGGTAATTGATAGTCACGGTGGCCGAAGCATTCGCATCACCGGCGGCGACTATCTCTGCCGTTTGTAAATAACGGGCCTTCCAGCCAAAATTGAGTATGGTTGGAGTAAGTGGTTTAAATTGGCTAATGCTGCCGATCGGAACGCCATTATTATTGGCGTCCACAATTTGAATGGCCACGCCGCTGGCGGTCAGTACGCTGCTGGGCGTTAATTTAATGGCGCCCGGTTGAGGGGTGGCCGTGTCTGCCGTGGCATCCAGTTTTGCATACACCATAATTCCGGCAGGGCAGCTGAGTTTAATCGGAAGCTCCACACTGGCTGTGGTGCTGTTGATACCGGTAAACTCTGTGGTGAGATGATTGTTTAAATTTGCCGCAACCGTAGGCGTCAGAACGGTACATGACAGGGAAGGAACGACAATTGTTGTATTTCCCATGTTGTACGCTCTGTCCTGATGTTCCGCTGAGGAATAATAGAAATTTTTGACGGCCAATTGCTTTATATCTAAAACCCCGGCTTCTGGCGTATCAGATGTTTTTATGAGATCGACAATGGTCGGATTCGCATCATAAGCTGCAGTCGGGCCTGTCCAGACAGGGCTTGAAGTATAGGGGGACGTAAAATAAAACCCATTTTGCAAAACGCGAACCCCAATGCCCTGAAGGTTTGTTTCATAGACATGGCTGATGGAGGTTTCATTCGCAGAATAAGATAAGTGAAAATGAAAATAACCGTAAGATCCAGCGTCACACTCCATTTCTTTATTATTTGTGGCGGGTATTGATTGCGAAGCGATAACCCCGCCGACGGGAATATCTGATGTCACCGTCACTGTTCCGAAATTCACAGTCGCATCAGGTTGCGGATAGATAACACAATTCGCTAATGCTTGTGTTATACCCGCAATGAGCAACACTACCACACATAAAGTGTGATATAATATTTTCTGGTTTTTCATGTTTTCTACCTTAAATAAATGGCTGACTTGCATTCATCCGGACGTAATAACGCCAGATGTCATCGCCTATTTTTATACTGTTTATTTCCTGGCTCTTGTTCAGGGGTGCAGATAAAAAGAGGGTTGCCGCGGTTTTCAGGACTGAGGTGATGCTGCCAACTTACTGATTTAGTGTATGATGGTGTTTTTGAGGTGCTCCAGTGGCTTCTGTTTCTATCAGCTGTCCCTCCTGTTCAGCTACTGACGGGGTGGTGCGTAACGGCAAAAGCACCGCCGGACATCAGCGCTATCTCTGCTCTCACTGCCGTAAAACATGGCAACTGCAGTTCACTTACACCGCTTCTCAACCCGGTACGCACCAGAAAATCATTGATATGGCCATGAATGGCGTTGGATGCCGGGCAACCGCCCGCATTATGGGCGTTGGCCTCAACACGATTTTCCGCCATTTAAAAAACTCAGGCCGCAGTCGGTAACCTCGCGCATACAGCCGGGCAGTGACGTCATCGTCTGCGCGGAAATGGACGAACAGTGGGGATACGTCGGGGCTAAATCGCGCCAGCGCTGGCTGTTTTACGCGTATGACAGGCTCCGGAAGACGGTTGTTGCGCACGTATTCGGTGAACGCACTATGGCGACGCTGGGGCGTCTTATGAGCCTGCTGTCACCCTTTGACGTGGTGATATGGATGACGGATGGCTGGCCGCTGTATGAATCCCGCCTGAAGGGAAAGCTGCACGTAATCAGCAAGCGATATACGCAGCGAATTGAGCGGCATAACCTGAATCTGAGGCAGCACCTGGCACGGCTGGGACGGAAGTCGCTGTCGTTCTCAAAATCGGTGGAGCTGCATGACAAAGTCATCGGGCATTATCTGAACATAAAACACTATCAATAAGTTGGAGTCATTACCACAGACAAAGTAATTAAAAACAGAAACAAAAGAATGACTATTTTCCTGACGGAAACAGACGTCCGTTGTTTTCTGCGTCCGGGTCAGAATAAAGAACGGCTGTAAAAAATACTGAATCAAAACAGGACAGGAAATGTGCTTTTTCCAGGGACTTTCGGGGCTTCATTCGGGGAAAAACGGCATGGTATATAATTGTAAATATTATCAATTGATTAGGTTTTTTCTCCACGTTTAATCACTGCTGCGAAAAACTAAGGAAATATTTGAAATAATAGTGTGCATCGTTAAACGGAGATACACCGTATATGCAAAGGATTTCGGCTCCCTACGGAGCCGAAATCAGGGGAGTTAATAAGATGCCATGCTTAAAGCAAATAATCTCTGGTATTGGTGGCCGTTACTGGGGTTGAAGGATCAACGGTATCCTGTGGATCGACCGTTACAGTGGTAGAGAAACCAAACACGTTACCACTCACTGCGTAGCAAGTTTGTGTTGCCTGTCCCTGCGCATCGGTGACGGATTGACCGCTATTACAGTGGATAAAGCCGTTAGCGGGGTTAGACCAAATGACGGTCGCTCCGGCCACCGGATTGCCATTAATGTCTTTTACCAGCGCGGTCGTAATGCCCGGATCTGCCGCATTTCCTCTTCCGACCGAACTCAGCGAAACACTCACCGCTTTGAGCGAAACAGACGTAAAGGTTGCGGATGCGTTGCCGGATTTACCGCCCGCGCTGGCGATGACCGCGACCGTTTCTGCCGTGGCGTCGGTGAGGCTGACGGTGGCGAGACCACTGGCATCGGTGGTGACGGTGAGCGGTGTGGTGGCGGTAGCCGTTCCCACGTTCCAGGTGACGCTGACGCCCGCCATCGGCTGGCCGGACGCGCTGGTAACCAGCGCCTGCGCGACGTTAGCTGTGCTGCCATCCGCAGGCGAATTGTTAGTGGTGATGGTCACTGCGACACTACTTACCGGCACAACGCTAAAGACAGCGATCGCGCTGCCGGTTTTGCCGCCCGCAGTGGCGCTGACGGTGATAGCTTCCGCCGTGGTGTCGGTGAGGCTGACCGTGGCGATCCCGATGGCGTTGGTGGTGACGGTGAGCGGCGTGGTGGCGGTGGCCGTTCCCACGTTCCAGGTGACGCTGACCCCCGGCATTGGCTGGCCGGATGCGCTGGTAACCAGCGCCTGCGCGACGTTGACCGTGCTGCCGTCCGCAGGGGAATTGTTGGTGGTCATGGTCACTGCGACATCATTCACCGGCACCGCGGTAAAGACCGCAGAGGCGCTGCCGGATTTGCCGCCCGCACTGGCGCTGACGGTGACGGTTTCCGCCGTGGTGTCGGTGAGGCTGACCGTGGCGATCCCGCTGGCGTTGGTGGTGACGGTGAGCGGCGTGGTGGCGGTGGCCGTTCCCACGTTCCAGGTGACGCTGACCCCCGGCATCGGCTGGCCGGATGCGGTGGTAACCAGCGCCTGCGCGACGTTGGCCGTGCTGCCGTCCGCAGGGGAATTGTTGGTGGTCATGGTCACTGCGACAGCGGCGACAGTCTGGCTCACGAAGGTTGAGTTTACCGAATCCGTCTTATTCCCGGCGCTGGCGCTCAGCTTTATAGCGCCCGGGGTCGTGGAGGAAAGATGAATCGTTGCCACACCGCTGCTGTTCGTGGCCTTGTCGCTGCTGACAATTGTGGCACCATTGCCCACTTTCCAGGATATCGCAACGCCGGAGAGTCCTTTACCGCTGGCATCTTTCACCTGTACCTGGGCGGCGTTTTGATCGGTGCCGTCGGCAATACTGTTATCTTTAGTGACGACGAGATCCAGATTTGCGACTAAGAGATTGAATGCCGCAGATGTCGTGCGTACGACAGAACCGGAGGTGGCGGTCACGATCACCTGACCCGCAGTCGTATTCGTCAGGTTAACGGACGTATTGCCATTTGCATCCGTCACGCTGTTCGTATTGCTCAGAGCCGCGTTGCCACTCACCGTCCAGACGATGGCGGCATGGGCGGCAGGCTTGCCATCAGCGGTGACAGCATGAAGCGTAACGGTGTCGGCAGAGGTGCCATCCGCCGGACTGTTATTTTTTATTGTTGCAAGCGTCATATCCGCCACCGCTTTTGACGTCGCTTTTTTCTTGTATTGCAGGATAATTTCATTGTTGCGATCAACGAGATCGTAACGGCTGCCAGCCAGACTCCGTCGTGTGGCCACTTGCTCGGGGGAGATTTGCGACTGCCATGAGCTATCAAGCGCGTAGTGAAAGTTCAGGCTGAACTTCATTTCGTCCATGGAATCCTGGCCACGCTTATAATCGATGCCAGCAGTAATCAGGGGCACGGGCGTATAATTTAAACCGACCGTCACTGCGGAGGGGTTACTCTGCAAATGATCTTTATCGAACAACGCCACGTTATCACCGTAATATTGTTCGTACATTAATTTCGCGCCTAGCTGTGGAAACGAAGGAAGATAACCTTCTGCGCGCACGTCATAACCGTCAGCAGGCTTTTCATTGTAATTATCAAAATCGCCTGAGTTGTGCCATTGACTGGTTCCAATATACGTATTGGCGGAAAGTTTGAGATAATTTGTCCAGGCTTCAGCGCCAAATCCGATCCGGCGATTTTCACCCGTAAAATCATCATCAAAAAAGACGTTACCGCCGAACATCCAGTCGCGGACATAGAATGTGCGTACCCCTACGCCAATGTTGCCGGTCGTGCGGCCATCAGGTGCGCGAATGCCTAGCTGGGTGAAAAGCACGGATTTCTTATTGTCATAGAACGGAGCCAGGAAATCAAAAGCGCTATTATCCCAGTTTCCGTTATCATCGACGTCAAGCGTGACCTGCGCAGTACCGAAATGGCTTAACCATTCTTCAACCGTTGAGGCCGCATGAGTTGTTGCGAGATGTGTTGCGGTGTTTTTCATTGCATCAGCGCCATTTTGTGCCGCACTGCTGGCAAGCGACGCGCTAAGCGTTGACGCATCAGACATATCTGTTTCAGTCGCGCCAGGCCCGGATGAGGCGTGCGCGGGTAATACTAATAAAGGGAACGCTATTTGTAGGAGGATTTGCGCCCAGATAATAATCTTTTTTAACAGGCTAATTTTTAACGTATTCTTTTCCATTATGGATTGCTCATGCATAAATTCTCAATCAACACCCGTGCTACAGGTATCCTTAATGATGCCAAATGCATCTTAATATCCTGAAAAATGCAGTATTAACCTATGCCTTAATTTCCCATATAAATATCGATGCCAGACCAGACAGCATTAATGCTCCTGGAATAACAGGATGAGTATGTAAAAGAGTAAGTTGCTGAATTTAAATAATTACAGCAAAGCGCCTTCAATAAGGATTAAATGTATCGATGGTTTCTCCTGCTAAAAGTCAACGAGAGCATAAAAAATGATGACCCTTTGCAATACCTTTTGTTGAACATGTAAGTAAATGTTATTAACGCTGACATTATTAACTGGCTAACGCCGAGTCTGAAAGCGGAAATTACTATAATAGGATTAATAAGAATATTCCAGTGATGATAAGGGGAGTTAAGCGTGCTAATAAACAGAGTGATATATAAAGTGTATTTTTATGCTCACTTTTTTGCAAAAAAAGGCCAGTTTAAAGCTATATAAAATAGATAATAATAGGGTCTCTGCTACACGTGGATTAATTTTGTTTATCGCTGTTTGAGAATGGCTTACGGGAGTAAAGATTATTGCTGAAATATCTGTATACGAACAATTTACCGGAAGAAAAAATAGTCTGGCGGCTTTGTCCGTACGCTCATTACACGATGAGTGCGCGGAAACGGGCTGTACCGGTTTGAGAAGAATGAGAGGGGCTTTTATAAATGAAGTGCGTTACAGGTTCACATAACACGTTAGAGGTGGTGAGTATGTTCTGAGGAGTATATTGATGATGAGCAGTAAGATAGCATTGGGAGAGATAATCATGACACTCATTTCCGACCCGATAGAAATGATCAGAATTTTGATCATACTGACCCTGGGTGAGGTGGGCAGATGGTTATGTGGCGGCGGTCGGCTGCGTGAAAGAACAGGCGATCTGATTATCAGTATCCTGCTCTTTGCTCTTATCAGGCCGCATATCATTAGCATGTCATCCATCTTCGGCATGCGGATATCTTCACGAACTATTGCCATCTGCATCGCGCTGGTGGGTTCAAAGGGTATTAACCGTATTCTGGTTTATATCATTAAGAAAAGGACAGGATTTGATATTGATAAAGTGCTCGAAAAGAAAAAATAACACATCGCAAAGACTGTATTGTAAAGCATGGTATTAAAATCTCTGATGTATATGATTGACACCAATACATCAGAGATGATTTTATGGCATGTCGGTCTTAATAAGCAGGAAAGGAATTACTGTGCTTGTTTTGTAATGGCAGCTAATACTTGCATAATGTCAGAAAAAATGGCTGTGCTTTTATGTTTTTTATTGATATAAAGCCCGCTCTGAATTCTGATGTCTGGTATTTTTATCTTCTTTACACCCGGTGGCGAAAAAAACGAAGTGAGACATTCGGGTAATAACATCATTCCTTCTCCCGAACTTACTGAAATGAGAATAGAGGCCGTATCTCTGTCTGTTTCTATAATATCCACATGCGGTATAAAGCTTTTGATGCTATTTGAGATAATTCCTTTTAACTCATTGGAGAAAACATCCTTTCTGATAAGCAGGCTTACATTACGGATGCTGTTAAAGTTTTTTAGCGCTGTGACGTGAAGTGTTTCAGGCATAAGAAGGAAAATGGATTCATCACTGGCTTTATGAAAAATAAGATTATCAGTGTAAGCTATTTCTCTGAAGGACAAGATGCCTGCGTCGGGGTTAGTGTGAAGAGACTGGATATCGGCGCAGGAAACAGAGACGCGCCTGCAACACACAGGCTGGTTCGTTTTTTTTAGCCAGGATAAAATATGCTGATAAATGACCAATGGGACACTAATGTCGCAAAGTAACTCAAATCGGGAGCATTTGGCTGAGATACTGAAGTCGTTTTCTATCGAATAGAGGAGGTCGTAGGTGATGCTGCCAACTTACTGATTTAGTGTATGATGGTGTTTTTGAGGTGCTCCAGTGGCTTCTGTTTCTATCAGCTGTCCCTCCTGTTCAGCTACTGACGGGGTGGTGCGTAACGGCAAAAGCACCGCCGGACATCAGCGCTATCTCTGCTCTCACTGCCGTAAAACATGGCAACTGCAGTTCACTTACACCGCTTCTCAACCCGGTACGCACCAGAAAATCATTGATATGGCCATGAATGGCGTTGGATGCCGGGCAACCGCCCGCATTATGGGCGTTGGCCTCAACACGATTTTCCGCCATTTAAAAAACTCAGGCCGCAGTCGGTAACCTCGCGCATACAGCCGGGCAGTGACGTCATCGTCTGCGCGGAAATGGACGAACAGTGGGGATACGTCGGGGCTAAATCGCGCCAGCGCTGGCTGTTTTACGCGTATGACAGGCTCCGGAAGACGGTTGTTGCGCACGTATTCGGTGAACGCACTATGGCGACGCTGGGGCGTCTTATGAGCCTGCTGTCACCCTTTGACGTGGTGATATGGATGACGGATGGCTGGCCGCTGTATGAATCCCGCCTGAAGGGAAAGCTGCACGTAATCAGCAAGCGATATACGCAGCGAATTGAGCGGCATAACCTGAATCTGAGGCAGCACCTGGCACGGCTGGGACGGAAGTCGCTGTCGTTCTCAAAATCGGTGGAGCTGCATGACAAAGTCATCGGGCATTATCTGAACATAAAACACTATCAATAAGTTGGAGTCATTACCGAGGTCGTAAACAGGTTTGATTTTCTCATAAAGCGTAATCGCTAATTCTGTTGGTTCAAGGTAATTATATTTTCTGATAAATAATTTCCCTCCCATTTTTTCTTCCATTTCGTAGATTACGCGGGCGAGAGGTGAGC
The DNA here is from genome assembly GCF_000982825.1 of Cronobacter sakazakii. Lineage (NCBI taxonomy): Bacteria > Pseudomonadati > Pseudomonadota > Gammaproteobacteria > Enterobacterales > Enterobacteriaceae > Cronobacter > Cronobacter sakazakii. The sequence goes on from NZ_CP011047.1 coordinate 2,448,597, forward strand.
GTGTTACACACAGTTGCTCTGCCGCACTGTTGATGCATTTCGCTTCAAAACAAACAATAAAGTATTTTAATTTTTTTGATATTAACAAGTTCATCATTACCCCCGTTCAAAAGTTTCCTTCTTCAACAACATATTTGAAGATGATTGATGGGAAAATAATACCTTCCAGATCCCTCATATGTAGTAGCTGTCTGTCCGTGCTCCTGTGCAGGTCTCTCACAGGTAAGATACGCGATTAGCTATTATCCTTGGCTCAAAAATGGCTGACAGAATGCGCATTAATCGCACATTTCTGGATGGTAATAAGCAATGAGCGGCTCATGCTGATTCCGTCATTATTTTACCAGGCAAATTTTAGGGTGGCATACCAGAACATGATGATGTTGTGCGTGTAATTTTTTATTTGATATTCGCTATTAGCAGGTACAGATAATAGCCGGTCTGTAGCAGGAGAGCAGTAAAATCAACCGCGGACATCTCTTTCTGACTGCCTGTAATGTTTCAGGCGAGCAGACATGAAATCACAGGTATGCGTCAGTGTGCGACTGGCTATTTTTTGCCTAAAGAGAGGGGGTATTGACAGGGACGGGAATGATAAACGCATCGGTCAGGATACGACAGATATAAAAAGAGCAAGTCTCTCGACTTGCTCTTTTCCGGGGTAATGTGCCACTCACATTGCTGCGGACTGACGCATTTAAATTTTGGTCGGCACGAGAGGATTTGAACCTCCGACCCCTGACACCCCATGACAGTGCGCTACCAGGCTGCGCTACGTGCCGACGTGGAGGCTTATACTACCCGTTTTCACGCTGATTGCAAGCCGCGCCAGGCCGAGTGATTTATAAATAATCAATCAGTTAGCAATGAAGCGTTTTTCATCCGTCAGCACCTGCAGCAGCAGGCTGAGCTGCGGTTTATCGTCCTTCATTCGTTCGCCGCGCAGGTCATACATCCGGTAGTTGCCGTTGTTGTCCAGCACCAGCGTCATCTGCGGCGTCGTCACCGCCAGCGTATTGTTATCCGCGCTCACCACCCAGTTATTGCGGCGGGCAGGGGAGAAGAGATCTTCGCCCTGCGAATATTCATAAGCCGGTGTGCGCACATGCAACAGACGCTGCATCAGGGTCGTCATCACGTCCTGATGATCGGTCAGTTTCGTCACGCGCTGCGCAGGCGTGCCCGGCCAGTGGATAACCAGCGGCACCTGAATGCGCGAGCGATCCCAGCCGAAGCTCTCCTGCTGCTTGCCTAACGGAACGCCGCGGCCCGCCGTGATAATCACAACGGTATTATCCAGCTTACCGCTCGCTTTAAGCGACGCCAGCACGCGATCAATCTGCGTATCCACATTCCCCGCCGCGCGGGCGTAGCGGCGCGTAAAGGCCGCCTGCTGAGTATCTTCATCAATGTTGGTGCCATTGAAGGAGACCCATGAGAACCAGCGGTTATCTTCTGACGCGTATTTGTTGAGCCAGCTAATCCACTGCGACGCGGTTTGATCGTCGCCCTGCGGCTGTGTCGTCGGGAGTGAGAAGTCCGACAGCAGCGCCTGGCGGTACAGCGAACTGCTGAAACCATCTGACGCGAACAGGCCGAGCTGATACCCCTGCTGATTCAGCGCGGTGATCAGCGCCGCCGGAATACGTGCGGCCAGCACGCCATCCATGTAACCCGGCGAAATTCCGTAGAACAGACCAAAAATGCCGCTATCGGTCAGATTCCCGGAGCTGAAATGCTGGGTGAAATTGATGTTGTCGTGCGCAAACTGCGCAAGCGACGGCATCTGTTTTTCAAAGCGCGAGTAGTTCAGGCCATCGACCGTAATCAACAGCACGTTATGCCCGGAGCCCATATCGCCGTAGCGCAGATCGCTCAGCGGATATTGCACGCTGACCGCCTCCGGATCGCCTTGCTCCACCAGACGGCGCTGATACTCCTGCGCATCCAGCAGGCCATGTTTTTCCAGAAAACGGCGCGCCGTCATCGGGTAGGAGAGCGGGAGGTTCGCGCGCTGCATCGTGACCGGACGGTAGAAATTGGCATCGGCCCAGATATACATCACGTGCGTAGTCACAAACGAGGCGAAAAAGAGCGCGGCCACGGGGCGCGCGTACCGGCGGCGGCGCGTCAGGCTGCGCAGCTTCTGCCAGCTCCAGGTGGCGAACAGCATCTCGATAAGCAAAATCACCGGCACCGCAATAAACATCAGCTGCCAGTCGCGGGCCATTTCGCTTTGATCGGGGTTAATCACCACCTGCCAGACCACCGGATTGATATGCAGGTGGAAGCGGGTAAAGACTTCGCTGTCGACCAGCAGCAGCGTCATGCCGATGGTCGCGAGAATCGCCGACAGGAACCGCATCAGCCGTTGCGACATCACGATAAACGTGAGCGGGAACAGGATCAGCAGATACGTGGCAAACACCAGAAAGCTAAAGTGGCCCACCAGACTCACGTAGGAGTAAACCCGGCCCGTCAGGGTCGTGGGCCAGTCGGCGATAAACAGATAGCGGCTACCGAGGACAATGGAGAAGAGAATATTGAACAGGGCGAACCAGTGCCCCCAGCTGATCATCTGGGAGACTTTTTCGCGGTAGCGCTGACGGTTAGTCACCATAGCTTTTTAACGTTCTTCCTTAATGCGCGTTATCGTCGCGAATGGAGGACTGCAACGCCTCCGCGAAGGAGCGCGCCAGCGTCTTGCGCTGCGCGGGAGCCACGCTGTTATTGATAACATTGGTGACCATATTCCCAAGTACCATCAGGGAAAGGTCGGTCGGCGCCTTGTGCTTTGACAGCACGCTCGCCAGTTCAGTCAGTAATTCTTCAACGCGTTCGTCACTATAGCGGGATAGTTGTGGCATAAATCAACATCAGTTTGTTCAGGAAAGTCCAATATCTTACCGTAGCAGTGGCTTTATTTCCGCTTTTTTATCAGCGGTTGCGCAGGACGGCAGGCAGTGGTTGAATACGCCCCTGCCCAACAGGAGAGTTTATCATGAGTCTGGATATCAACCAGATTGCCTTACATCAGTTAATTAAGCGCGATGAGCAGAACCTGGAGCTTATCCTGCGCGACTCGCTGCTTGAACCTGGCAATACGGTCACGGAAATGATGGCCGAGCTGCATCGCGTCTACAGCGCGAAAAGCAAAGCCTACGGTCTTTTTAACGAAGAGAGCGAGCTTGCCGAGGCGCTGCGTCAGTGCCGTCGCGGCGATGAAGATTTCCTGGCGTTCAGCCGCGCGGCCACTGGCCGTCTGCGTGACGAGCTGGCGAAATACCCGTTCGCGGATGGCGGCATCGTGCTGTTTTGTCACTATCGTTATCTCGCGGTCGAATACCTGCTGGTGGCGGTGCTGAACAATTTAAGCAGCATGCGCGTTAACGAACAGCTGGACATCAGCACCACGCACTATCTGGATATCAACCACGCCGATATCGTCGCGCGCATTGATCTGACCGAATGGGAAACCAACCCGGAATCGACCCGCTACTTAACCTTCCTGAAAGGCCGGGTAGGGCGCAAGGTCGCCGATTTCTTTATGGATTTCCTGGGCGCGAGCGTGGGGCTTGATACCAAAGCGCAGAACCGCGGGCTGTTGCAGGCGCTGGATGATTTCACTGCCGAGGCGCAGCTCGATAAAGCCGAGCGCCAGAACGTGCGCGCGCAGGTCTACAGCTACTGTAACGAGCAGTTGCAGGCGGGCGAAGAAATTGCGCTGTCTGAGCTTTCCAAAGAGCTGCCGAGTTTTGGCGAGAAAAGCTTCCAGGAGTTTACGGCGGAGCAGGGCTATGAGCTGGAAGAGACCTTCCCGGCGGATCGCAGCACGCTGCGTCAGCTGACCAAATACGCCGGCAGCGGCGGCGGGCTTACGATTAACTTCGACGCCATGCTGCTTGGCGAGCGTATTTTCTGGGACCCGGCGACCGACACGCTGACCATTAAAGGCACGCCGCCGAACCTGCGCGATCAGCTACAGCGCCGGACGTCAGGCAAATAAACGTGAAATGAAAAAGGGCGGAATTTCCGCCCTTAATTTTTGCGCCTGAATCACAGGCAAAAAAAAACGCCGCATAGCGCGGCGTTTTTTCTTCATTGCACTTACGCGCGAACGAAGTCGATGTGGTGCAGTTTCGGTTTGTACGGGTGACGCTGTACAGCCTGAACTTTTACTTTAACTTCTTTGCCATCGATAGCCAGAGTCAGCACTTCGCTGTAAAACTCCGGTTTAGCCTGCATGTTCATCACTTTGTCGTGGTCCAGTTCGATTGCAACCGGAGCCTCGGTGCCACCGTAAACGATAGCCGGGAACTTGTTGGCGTGACGCAGGCGGCGGCTCGCACCCTTACCCTGCTCTTTACGTACTTCAGCGTTGATAGTAAACATTGACATCTCTCTTAATAAAGAAACCTGTTACAGGCGACCCAGCAACAGGCAAATGACTGGCTTTGCGGATGCAAAAGCGGGCGGCATTATAGCTATTCGAGCGCGCAGGGGCAACGAAAACCGCCGCTAACCGCGTAATTCATTGGCGCGGCGGAACCGCCCGTTATAATCGAACACCTTTTCACGCACCTGCCAGTACTGGCCTTTGAGCCTGGCCACCACAAAATCGGGATGACGCAACAGCGCCTGCTGGGCGACGATATCGTTGACGGTTATCCAGCGCAGCGGCACGCCCGGCGTGCGGGTGTGCGGGCGAATAAAAAGCTGTTCAAAGGCGGTGCGCTGCGCGGGCGTGTGCAGGCGGAAGCGTTCGCTGACGTCCGCGCCGTCCTCATCGTAATAGGTCACTTTCAGCCATTCGCCTTTCTCATCGGCGCCCGGCTGGAGTTGCATCCCGCCGCAACGCAGCACCAGCGCGTCTTTAAGCTTCAGCGCCGCTTTCAGCATGTCGTCCGGGTCTACCAGCACCTTGTCGCATTCGCGGCAGCGCCGCGCGGCGATGTCGTTTTCCGCGTTGCAGTGCGGACAATTTTTAAAGCGGAAGCGGTAGTCGCACTGTTCACGGTGGCCATCGTCATCTTCGAACCAGCCCTGGCAGCGGCGGCCGAAATGCTCGATAAGCGTGCCATCCGCCGTGGTTTTGCCCCAGAAGGTATTGGCGAAACCGCAGGCGGGGCAGAAGACCTGCACCGGCACATTGTCGCTTTTACCCTTCGGCGCGCCCACTTCCGGCGCGTAGAGATCGTGCGGGTTACCCGCGTAATCAAGGATCAGGCAATCTTTTTTGCCCGGCGACAGCCGTAGCCCGCGCCCGACAATCTGCTGATAGAGGCTGACCGATTCGGTCGGGCGCAGAATAGCGATGAGATCCACATGCGGCGCGTCAAAGCCGGTGGTGAGTACCGCCACGTTGACGAGAAAACGCAGTTGCTGAGCTTTAAACGCCTCAATAATCGCGTCGCGTTCGCGTCCTGGCGTTTCGCCGGTGATAAGCGCCGCTTCGCCCGCAGGCAGCAGGCCGGTGATTTCACGCGCGTGCTCGACGGTTGCGGCGAAAATCATCGCGCCGCGCCGGTCAGCGGCGAATTCAACTATCTGGCTCACGATATGCGGCGTGATGCGCTGCTGCTGTTTCAGCTCGCGGTTAAGGTCAGCCTCGCTGAACAGCCCGTTGCTCTGGGCCTGCAGACGGCTGAAATCATATTGTACCACCGGCATATCGAGCCGCTCCGGCGGCGTCAGGTAGCCGTGTTTAATCATGTAGCGCAGCGGCAGCTCGTAGATGCAGTCGCGAAACAGCGCTTTTTCATCGCCGCGCACCATGCCGTGATAATGGAACTGGTAAATCCAGCCCTTGCCGAGGCGAAACGGTGTCGCGGTCAGCCCCAGTAAGCGCAGGCGCGGGTTCTGCTTACGCAGGTGCGTGAGAATTTGCTGATACTGACTGTCGTCGTCATCGCTAATGCGATGGCACTCATCGACAATCACCAGCGAGAATTCTCCCTGAAAATGGTCGAGGTAGCGCGCCACCGACTGCACGCTGCCGAACACGACCTTGCCGTGGCTCTCTTTGCGTGCGAGACCGGCCGCGTAAATATCGGCCTCAAGCCCGAGCGCCAGATATTTCGCATGGTTTTGCGCCACCAGCTCTTTCACGTGGGCGAGCACCAGCACACGGCCGCGTGCGAGCCGCGCCAGTTCGGCGATCACCAGGCTTTTGCCTGCGCCGGTCGGCAGAACGATCGCCGCTGGCGCGTCGTGGCGGCGAAAATGGTTAAGGGTGGCATCCACCGCTTCGCGCTGGTAGGGACGTAAAGTAAAGGACATGGGGCCTGCAGAAATAGGGATCACGCTAATATTATGCCACGAATCATTTTCATCTTGTGAGCGGGCCATTGCCCGTTATACTGACGGCTCTGATTCCGCTTCAAGCATATTGACGGGCGCTTTGCCCGCCCCCGCGTCGGAACTGCATCAACAACAGGCTTATAAACGTAATGCGACTTGATAAATTTATCGCCCAGCAGCTTGGCGTCAGCCGCGCTATTGCTGGCCGTGAAATTCGCGCCAGCCGGGTCACGGTGGATGGCGAGATTGTAAAAGACAGCGCTTTTAAACTGCTGGCGGATCACGACGTCGAATATGACGGCAATCCGCTCATCCAGCAGAACGGCCCGCGCTATTTTATGCTGAATAAACCGCAGGGCTACGTCTGCTCCACCGACGATCCGGATCATCCGACGGTGCTCTACTTTCTGGACGAGCCGGTCGCGCATAAGCTGCACGCCGCAGGGCGACTGGATATCGACACCACCGGGCTGGTGCTGATGACTGACGACGGCCAGTGGTCGCATCGCATCACCTCGCCGCGCCATCATTGTGAGAAAACCTATCTGGTGACGCTGGAATCGCCGGTGGCGGATGACACCGCGGCGCTGTTTGCCAAAGGCGTACAGCTCAACAACGAAAAAGATCTCACCAAACCGGCGCAGCTTGAAGTGATCACCCCGACCGAAGTGCGTCTCACCATCAGCGAAGGGCGCTATCATCAGGTGAAGCGTATGTTTGCGGCGGTGGGTAATCACGTTGTCGGTCTGCATCGCGAGCGCATCGGGGCGATTGAACTCGATCCTGAGCTTGCGCCTGGCGAATACCGCCCGTTAACCGAAGACGAAATTACCAGCGTTGGCATGCCGTCACGCTAATTTCAGGAGTCAACTGTGACCACCAGGCAGAATTCGTCGCTGGGTATTGTGTTTATTCTTGGCCTGCTGGCCATGCTGATGCCGCTCTCTATCGATATGTATCTCCCGGCGCTGCCGGTTATCGCCAGCGAGTTTGGCGTCGAGGCGGGCAGCGCCCAGATGACGCTCAGCACCTATATTCTGGGCTTTGCTATCGGCCAGCTTTTTTATGGGCCGATGGCCGACAGTCTGGGACGCAAGCCGGTTATTCTTGGCGGCACGCTGATATTCGCGGCGGCCGCCATCGCCTGCGCGCTGGCCCAGAGCATCGACCAGCTCATTTATATGCGTTTTCTGCACGGGCTTTCCGCGGCGGCGGCAAGCGTGGTGATTAACGCCCTGATGCGCGATATCTACCCGAAGGAAGAGTTCTCGCGCATGATGTCCTTTGTGATGCTGGTGACGACCATCGCGCCGCTGCTGGCACCGATGGCGGGCGGGGCGGTGCTGGTCTGGTTTAACTGGCACGTGATTTTCTGGATCCTCGCGGTGCTGGCGCTGCTCGCCTGCGCCATGATTTTCTTTCTTATCCGCGAAACGCTGCCGGTGGAGCGTCGCCAGAAGTTTCACTTTCGCACCACGCTTGGCAACTTCGCCACGCTGTTTCGCCATAAGCGCGTCCTGAGCTATATGCTGGCGAGCGGCTTCAGCTTTGCCGGCATGTTTTCGTTTTTAAGCGCCGGGCCGTTTGTCTATATCGAACTGAATCACGTTTCGCCGCAGCACTTCGGTTATTACTTCGCGCTGAATATCGTGTTTCTGTTCGTGATGACCATCATTAACAGCCGCTTTGTGCGCCGCGTGGGCGCGCTGAAAATGTTCCGCGCCGGGCTGTTTATTCAGTTTGCGATGGCCGTGTGGCTGGTGATTAGCGCGCAGTTTGATGTCGGCTTCTGGTCGCTGGTGCTGGGCGTGGCGGCGTTTGTCGGCTGTGTGTCGCTGGTGGCGTCCAACGCGATGGCGGTTATCCTGGATGAGTTTCCGCATATGGCGGGAACGGCCTCGTCGCTCGCAGGCACGTTCCGCTTCGGGATCGGGGCGATTATGGGCGCGCTGCTCTCTATGGCGACGTTCAACTCCGCCTGGCCGATGCTGCTTTCCATCTTCTTCTGCGCTACCTGTTCCATTCTTTTCTATCTCTACGCCAGCCGTCCTCGCCGACGCGCTGTCTGATCTTCTCGCGGGAGTATCACTCCCGCCTTTTAGTCACGCATTAAGTCCCTCTGGCGCGCTTTCTTGAGTCATTTTCGTTTCCTGAATGTAAAAATATATCGCGTAAAAAGTCACGGCCTTGTATTAAAAAAGGTTGTGTCGGGGCGCGTAACGGGGTACATATAGCGCCAAAATGCGAGCCAACGCACAAAATAACCGCCTCGCTGGTGAGGAAATAACCGGAGGATGCGGTGGCAATGAAACCGTTTTCTTTGTTGATACGATCACTTTTTGTCAACATGTGTTAATCTTTATGTGAATGACTTGTAAAATTTATGTTTCCGGGGACACTATCTTGAATACGCTACAACTCTCTATCGTTCATCGCTTGCCGCAGAGCTATCGGTGGCGGGCGGGTTTCGCCGGTTCAAAAGTTGAACCGATTCCGCAACAGGGCCCGGATTGCGACAACTGTCTGGTTGGCCTGCGCCTGTTAAGCCCGGACGGCGAAAAAGCCTGGCCGGTGATGCAGAAGCTCAGCCAGGCGTTGAATGATATCTCGGTGGATTGCTCCGTGCTGGAGTGCGAAGGCGAGCCGTGTCTGTTCGTGAGCCATCAGGATGAGTTCGCGGCCACCTGTCGGCTGAAGAATTTCGGCGTGGCAATTGCCGAGCCGTTTTCCGGCCAGAATCCTTTCTGAGCCTTAGCGCAGCGTTAACAGCTCGCGCGTATAGGCCTCACGCGGGGCGGCGAAAACCGTCTGACAGTCGCCCTGCTCAATCACCTCTCCCTGACGCAACACCACCACCTGATGACACAGCGAGCGCACCACCTGCAAATCATGGCTGATAAACAGGTAAGCGAGCTGATGCTCTTGCTGTAGCTTTTTCAGCAGCGAAAGGATCTGCGCCTGTACGGTGCGATCGAGCGACGACGTCGGTTCATCCAGGATAAGCAACTCGGGTTTTAAGATCAGCGCCCGCGCGATGGCGATGCGCTGGCGCTGGCCGCCGGAAAATTCGCTCGGGTAACGGTGGCGCGTTTCGGGATCGAGCCCCACTTCGCGCATCACATCAATCACCTGCGCCTCGCGCTCAGCCGGGGTCAGCGCTGGCTGATGGACGCGCAGCCCTTCGGCGATAATGCTTTGTACGTCAAGACGCGGGTTAAGCGATGAGTTCGGATCCTGAAACACCACCTGAATCCGGCGGCGCAGCGGCAGTAGCGCGTGGCGGTTGAGTGCGTGCAGCGGATGCCCGTCGAAAACAATCTCGCCTTTTGAGGCGATAAGGCGCAGCAGCGCAAGCCCTGACGTACTCTTGCCCGACCCCGATTCGCCCACCAGCCCCAGGCTTTCGCCCGCATGCAGCGTAAAGCTTAAATTTTTGAGCGCATGATGATAGCCCGCGACGCGCCGCAGCAGCCCGCGACGCTTCTCAAACGCCACGCTCAGCCCACGCACAGTGAGTAAAGGCACGGCAGGCTCAGGAAGCGGCACCGGAGAGCCGTCCGGCTCGGCGTTAATCAGGCGCCGGGTGTAGTCATGCGCGGGCGTGGCGAACAGCGCCGCGGCGCAGTTTTGCTCCACGCAGCGCCCGTTCTGCATCACCGCCACGTTATCCGCGAGCCGTTTGACGATATTCAGGTTATGGGTGATGAACAGCAGCCCCATGTTGAGTTCGCGCTTCAGCTCCGCCAGCAGTTGCAGGATTTGCGCCTGCACCGTGACGTCCAGCGCGGTGGTCGGTTCATCGGCGATGAGCAGCGCCGGGCGGGTCAACAGCGCCATCGCGATCATCACGCGCTGGCGTTCGCCGCCGGAAAGCTGGTGCGGGAAATCGTTCATCCGCTGCGATGCGTTGCGAATACCGACGCGCTCAAGACAGGTGAGGATCTCGGCGCGCGCGGGCTCGCGACGCATGCCACGGTGCAGCGCCAGCACTTCATAGAGCTGTTTTTCCACGGTATGCAGCGGGTTTAAGGAAACCATTGGCTCCTGAAAAATCATCGCTATCTGGTTGCCGCGCACCGCGCGCAGTTCGCGTTCGCTGGCGTGCAGCAGCGACTGCCCCTGAAAGCGGATATCGCCCTGCGGATAAACCACCGGCGGCGACGGGAGCAGACGCAGCACGGAAAGGGCCGTGACGCTTTTTCCGGAGCCCGATTCGCCCACCAGCGCCAGCGTTTCGCCCGGCTCAATAGCCAGCGACAGCGAATCCACCACCTGACGCTCAACGCCCTGCTGGCGAAACGCGATGGAAAGATTGTCGATGGAAAGCAGAGGGTGCGTCATATCAGACCGCCTTACCGGGATCGAAGGCGTCGCGAACCGCTTCGCCGATAAAAATGAGTAACGACAGTAAAATCGCCAGCGAGAAAAAGGCGGTGAGGCCAAGCCAGGGAGCTTCGAGGTTATTCTTGCCCTGCAACAGCAGCTCGCCAAGCGACGGCGAGCCGAGCGGCAGCCCGAAGCCCAGGAAATCGAGCTCCGTCAGCACGGTAATCGAACCGCACAGAATAAACGGCAGAAATGTCAGCGTCGCCACCATCGCATTTGGCAGCATATGACGCCAGATAATCGCGCGGTCGCTGACGCCAAGCGCCTGGGCGGCGCGGATATAGTCAAAATTGCGGGTACGCAGAAACTCGGCGCGCACCACACCCACCAGCGTCATCCAGCCGAACAGCACGGTTATCAAAAGCAGCCACCAGAAGCCCGGTTGCACCACGCTTGAAAGAATAATGATCAGAAACAGCGTCGGCATGCCGGACCAGATCTCGATAAAGCGCTGGCCGAACAGATCGATTCTGCCGCCGTAGTAGCCCTGGATTGCACCAACCGTAATGCCGATGGCGCTGGCGCAGAGCGTCAGCATTATCCCGAACAGCAAGGAGATGCGCGTGCCATACAGAATGCGCGCCAGCACATCGCCGCCGTTGGCGTCGGTGCCCAACCAGTTTTGTGCCGACGGCGGGGCAGGGAAGGGGTGATCCGACGCGAAATTAATCGCAGTGCCGCTAAAACGCACCGGTGCCCACAGCACCCAGCCTTTATCTTCCAGCCGCTGTTGCAGCCATGGGTCCTGATAATCGGCAGGCGTGGCGAGCGGCCCGCCAAAATCGCTTTCGCTGTAGTTATGGATAAACGGGAAATACCAGCGGTCCTGATAATGCACCGCCAGCGGTTTATCGTTGGCGATAAGCTCGGCACAGAGGCTTAAGGCAAAAATTATCGCGAAAATCCACAGCGACCAGTAGCCGCGCCGGTTATGACGAAACCGCGCCCAGCGCGCCTGATTGACCGGATTGAGTCTTCTCATCCGCGCCTCTCGAAATCAATGCGTGGGTCGACAAGCGTATAAGTGATATCGCTCAGGATATTCAGCAGCAGGCCGACCAGGGTGAAAATATAGAGCGTGCCAAACATTACCGGATAATCGCGCGATACGGTGGCTTCATAGCCCAGCAGCCCGAGGCCATTGAGCGAGAAAATCACTTCAATCAGCACTGAACCGGTGAAAAACATGCTGATAAACGTGGCCGGGAAGCCCGCAATCACCAGCAGCATGGCGTTGCGAAACACGTGACGCCAGAGGATCTGCTGCTCGCCAAGCCCTTTGGCGCGGGCCGTTACCACATACTGCTTGCGGATCTCATCGAGAAACGCGTTGCGGGTAAGAATGGTGAGCGTCGCGAAACCGCCAATCACCGTCGCCAGCACCGGCAGCGTAATGTGCCAGAGATAGTCGGTAATTTTCTGATACCACGGCAGCGTGTCGAAATTAGCCGAGACCAGTCCGCGCAGCGGAAAGAGATCGAACCAGGTGCCGCCGGCGAAAACGACAATTAATAAAATGGCGAACAAAAAGGCAGGCACGGCGTAGCCGGTGATAATCGCCACGCTGCTCCAGACATCGAAGCGGCTGCCGCTGTTCACCGCCTTGCGAATGCCGAGGGGAATCGACACCAGATAGATTATCAGCGTGCTCCACAGGCCGAGCGTGACCGAGACCGGCAGGCTGTTTTTTATCAAATCGATGACCGACGCGCTGCGAAACAGGCTGTCGCCAAAATCGAAACGCGCGTAATCCCACAGCATTTTCAGGTAGCGCTCATGTAGCGGTTTGTCGAACCCGTAACGGTGGGTGATTTCGGCGACCACTTCCGGGTCGAGCCCGCGGGCGCCGCGGTAGTGGCTCTCGTTAACGTTCATCACGCCGTTTTGCGGGCGGCTGCTCTGCATCCCACCGTTCTGAACGCCGGGGATGCCGCTGGCGCTGCCAAACTGGATAGCGGCGAGCGCCTGATCCACCGGGCCGCCGGGCGCTATCTGGACGATGAAAAAGTTAAGCGTGATGATGGCCCAGAGTGTCGGGATCAGCAGCAGTAAGCGGCGAAGCAGGTAAGCGCCCATAATTCTCCTCAGCGCCGTGCTTCTGGCAGCGTGGCGGCTTTATTGACGTCATACCACCACGTATCAAAGCCAATCGTGTAGAGCGGGCTGGTGGCGGGGCGCGAGAATTTGTTCCACATCGCCACGCGATCCGCGGCGGCATACCACATCGGGATCATGTAATAGTTCCAGGTCAGCACACGGTCGAGCGCACGGCCGAGCGGCAGCAGCTTCTGCTGATTGCCCTGGTTGGCGATAATCTGCGCTATCAGTTTATCCACCGCCGGGTTCTGCACGCCGGGAGTGTTCCATGAAGAATCGATATAGTCTGACGCCCAGCTTATCTGCAATCCGGTATCGGGCCAGGGCGACGCGCGATAGAGCGTCGGCATCATGTCGAAATCGCGTTTGCGCAGTCGGTTGGTAAGCTGCGAATTATCCACCTGACGAATGGTCATCGTAATGCCCAGCCGCGTCAGACTATGCTGGAAGGGTAACACCCACTGGTTATTGCCCTCCGAGCCCAGCAGCAGTTCAAACGTAAACGGTTTGCCGGTTTCGCGGTTCACCAGCTTGTTATTTTTAAGCTCCCAGCCCGCGTCTTTCAGCAGCGCCAGCGCTTTGAGGAGATTCTCTCTGTCAAAGCCGTCGCCGCGCGACACCGGGGGCTCGTAGATGCGGGTAAAGACTTCAGGCGGCACCTCTTTTTTAAGCGGTGCCAGCAGGGTGAGCTCGTCGGCGTCAGGATAGTGGCGCGCGGCGTATTCGGTATTCAGAAAATAGCTGTTCGGGCGTCGCCAGGCTTTATAGAACAACACCTTATTCATCCACTCGAAATCGAAGGCGAGCGAAATCGCCTCGCGCACGCGCCGGTCGGCGAAGAAAGGACGCTGAATATTGAACGCCAGCCAGCGTGCGTCCTGCGCGGTGGTTTTTTCAAACTCGTCCTTGACGATATAGCCGCGGTCAAAATTACTGCCGGTATAGCGCGTCGCCCAGTTTTTCGGGCTGCTTTCCGGGCGGAAGTCATACGCGCCCGCTTTAAACGCCTCAAAAGCGACGTTGTCATCGAGATAGTAGTCGTAACGGATGGTGTCGAAATTCCAGCGGCCGCGGTTCACGGGCAGGTTAGCGGCCCAGTAATCCTTCACGCGAGAGTAGACGATGTATTGCCCCATACGCCACTGGGTAGCGCGATAAGGGCCGTTCGCGAGCGGCGGCGCAGAGAGCGGATCGCTAAGCTTATGGTCGCGCCAGAACTTCTCCGGCATCACCGGCAGCGTCAGCAGACCGAGCATATTTTCTTTACCAGGCTGCCCGAGCTCGATTCGCACGGTCAGTGGTGCGATGGCCTTTATCGTCGTGCCTTTGTAGTAAAGCCGGAACTGCGGCACGCCTTCGGTCATAAATTTCTGAAAGGTGTAGGCGACATCTTTTGCGGTAATCGGCGAGCCGTCGTGGTTGCGCGCCTGCGGGTTTATCGTCACCTCTGCCCAGGAAAAGTCGTCCGGGTAGCGGATCATCTCGGCAATCAGCGGGTAGTAGCTGCCCGGCTCGTCGTCGGAACTGGTAAACAGTGAATCGTAGAGCGCTTCGGTGCGAACGCCGGGGTTGCCGCGCAGCGCGTAGCGGTTGAAGTTATCAAACGTGCCGATGGCGGCAAGCGTGATGCTGCCGCCTTTCGGGGCCGCCGGGTTGACGTAATCGAAATGGTTAAAGTTAACGACATATTTCGGTTCCCCGAGCACCGCCAGGGAGTAACTTTCATGAATGGTCTGCGCCTGACAAACAGCGCTGAACATCAGAACGAGCAAAACGAACGCGCGTGCAATCATTGAGGTGGTATGTCCTTCTCCGGGGCCTGAACGGGCGCGGTAACAGCATGGCTGCATAATAAGGGAGCCGCGCGCGATTGTGAAATAGCCCCGCGTTATGCGTCGGCTTCTTTCATGCTGGCAGGCAGATCGGCGGCACGCATCGGGCGACTGAAATAGTAGCCCTGTAAGAAGTTCACACCACGCACGGTCAGCCATTTCGCCTGCTCCTGCGTCTCCACGCCCTCGGCAACTGTCGCCATATTCAGGCGTTTCGCAAGGCTGATGACGGCATCCAGTACCGGCGAGGTGATCGTTTCGGTGCCGATCGCATTCACAAACCCCCGATCGATCTTCAGGTAATCCAGCGTGAAGCGCTCAAGGTAGATAAGCGCGCTGTGGCCCGTGCCAAAGTCATCGACCGCGATTTCATAGCCTTGCTCATGCAGCCACTGAAAAAGATCCAGCGCTTCTTCCTCGCGGATCATGTCGCGCTCGGTTATCTCAAATACCAGCTGGAAATAATCCGGCGGCAGCGAGGCGCGCAACTTCTGAATATCCATTTTGAATTGCTCGGAATGAAGATGACCGGGCGCAATATTAATACCGAGCTTGGCACCAGGCGGTAGCGTCTGTTGCAGGCGCGGTACATCCTGGGCGATGAGCCTGAACAGGTGGCGGGTTAAGGGAACGATAAGTCCCTGGGCCTCGGCGAAATTAATAAACGCGTCCGGCGGTATCATGCCCGCGCTCGGGTGTTCCCAGCGCATCAGCGCCTCGACGCCGCGGATCTGACGCGTGGCGGCGTCCACCACCGGCTGGTAAACCACGAAAAACTGATTGCGCTTGATGGCGCTGACGATCTCTCGGCCCGATCGTGCGCGCAGCGCCAGCAGGATCACCGTCAGTGTGCCACCCAGCAGGCCAATTAATAAACCGAGCAGCAGTGCCAGATGGCGGTCTTCGGCGGGCATGGTGTCGCCATAGAGATAAAGCTTCAGCGGATAACCCTGCACGCTTTCACTACGCAGCGGTGAGGCGGGCAGTTCATCTGGCGTCATGACCTTGCCGGAAAATGTGGTCAGCGCCCTGTCTTTCGCTACCAGAGCCAGCCCGTTGAGATCGTTCTGGCGCGCGGTGTAGACCAGATACGGCGTGAGATTCACGTTAAGCGTAGTAACGATCCCGCGACCTTCCATCAACGGATTGCCGAACCACATCACAATGGACGGTTTATCGGGCATCATTGGCGTGCCCGGAATAATGCTGATATCAACCGTTTTATGAGTGTCGATATCCGGAGCGAGATTGCGAAGCGGCAGGTGAAGCTTGCCGGTGGCGGAAGAGCAATAGGCCGCGCCGTCTCTGACCAGTAAAAAAGCGCGCACGTTGAGGTTAAACGCCGCACGCGAAGTAAGCTCAGACGACACGGTGCCGCATTCCGCAAGGGTGAGCGGTTGCAGCGCGTCGGCGGAGGATTTCAGCTGGGCAAAATACGTATTGAGATAGTGATGAATATCCCGCGCCAGCATATCGTACTGATTCTCACGCTGCTGATGCAGCCAGCCGCGGGCAGCGATCGTGATAATCAACGCCAGGGCCAGGCCTGTCGCAATACCGACCAGAATAATTTTACGGGGCGTGGACAGTGTTGATGCAAAAGGCGGACTGGATAACATCCTTTTTAGTTCCTGTGCGAGCAACTGGCGTGAAACCAGCTTAACAGAAATCCCGCCTGAGGTGAGGGGTTACAGAAGCGGCAAGAACAGAGGCACAGACGAAAAAAACGCTGCATCAGCAGCGTTTTTTTATTCAGCAAGGACGATCAAGGGAAATCGTCATACCGGATTAACTACGGCTCAGTACGCGGCGCGCTTCGTTATAGCGCTTCTTCCAGTACGGTTCGTCCATATTGGAAATCATGACACCACTGCGCGTGGACGCATGCACAAACTGATTGTTGCCGATGTAAATGCCGACATGGCGGCCGGTAGATCCAGCGCGGAACAGCACCAGATCGCCGGAGCGCAACCGGGTACGATCGACCGGTTTGCCCATTTCCTGCTGCTCATATGTAGAGCGCGGGAGTTCTAAACCAAACTGTTCACGGAAAGTACGCTGCACAAAGCCGGAACAATCGATGCCGGTTTTAGTGCTGCCGCCGAGGCGATAGCGCACGCCTTTCCAGTCAGCGTATTGATCCATAATGCGGGATTTCACATCCAGCGTACGGACCATCTGTTCGAATTCATCCTGAGAGGCTTGCAGTAACAGCCCGTCGTTTTCACCTACTGCATGCGTCTCAGAATGCATGTTTTTTGCGGTATTGGTGGAGCTACATGCTGAAAGCAAAACTGCCACAGCGACTGCGGGAATGGCCCGCATGATATATCTCAGGATTGGTTGAGATTTGACCATTATGTTTGTTTTCCCTTGAAGTCCTTAACGATAAAAATCGTTATAAAAAATGCTAAACGTGCCGAGACTAATGAGCTCTGGGGGGTAAGACAATTCCTGGTGAGCTAAATTGTGTGGTAGGCCACACTTTTTATTTGCATTACCAATAAATGCCCTTAAACCGCAAAACGCTCCCGAGATTACCTGAACAAACCCCATATGGCGAGTGGTTTTATTTATTTTTTTATAAGAAATTGTAATGCCCGGTATACCAGTGGCAAAGAAAGGATAAGGACTCACGATTTGTCGTAAAAATAGACAACCTATTCATTTTTATGACGAATATATGAAAGTCTTGCGAAAGGCGTTCGGGAAGGTGTGTCTATAAAATAAACAGGGACCCTTAACGATCCCTGTTGAACATACTTTTAAAGTATTTATTAATTGTTATGAATTTGTTGTTTTTTTACCAGGCAGATGATTATTAAGCCAGGTAATTATTTTATCGCTAAGCGGCGTCAATAAAATCCACGGAAGACCAATAAAAACGATTGACAAAGAGCCAACGGCGATATCGGTAAACCAGTGCGCGCCAATCATCATGCGCGGGAGCGCGAAAACGCAGAATATCAGCAGGCCAAGCCCGAAAGCTTTAGCGCCGAAATAACGCCACATAAAACCCGCAAATATTAAAAGCATCATGCCGTGATCGCCCGGAAAACTGTCGGTCGAGGCGTCTTTGGTGGAGATCCCCACCATTTTGCCCACGCGCAGGCTGTCTTCAAAAGTCAGCGTCGGGCTCGGGCGCGACACCGGCAGCAGATGCCCAAGCTGGTTCAGCACCACCGCAGAAAGCAGCATCACAATGCCCATAATAATGATGTGGCGGCGGCCAGGCGGGGTGGCCTTGCGCCAGTACCAGAGCAGCAGCAGGCCCATCGCCAGCAGCGAGCAGCCGTCAAAGGCGCGATTATTCGTTATCGCCAGAAACCATAAAAAGCTGTGGCTGGTGGCGGCCAGGTGATTGAAAAAGTGGAAAATCCCGGCATCAAGGGTAAACCAGAATCCGGTCTGCGCCGGCGGATACCAGGAAAGAAAAAGGACGGCACCTGCCAGATTAAGCAGCAGGATCGCGGGGAAACGGGAAGTCATCATGGGCGTCTGAAGTTTCACAAAAGGGTAACGTTAAAGCGAGGTGTCTAAACGAAGCTTCAACAGAGCGGACTGAAGCGCGTTCCAGTCCGTTTCCGAAGCGGTAATCAGCTCAATGCGGCTGTCCGGCGGCGGCGCGCTCTGGGTTTCGATATGAAAATCCTGCCCCTGGCGGTTAATACGCACCAGCCCTTCAGGAATGCGCAGCACGCCTTTTACGCGCTCAGCCGGTGCCAGCCGCGCCCACTCCAGTATGCCGATAGTATCGAACACCGTATCGGCATCGAAAATCCAGCCGCAGGCGTGATGCCCCTGACCGCTGTTAAGACTACGACGCCAGCGCTGATTGCCCGGCAGGCTCAGCGCGGCCAGTCCGCTGCGTGTGGCATGTGAATGTGCATGATGCGCGCTGGCGGGCAGCTCGCGCAGGTTAAGACGCGGCTTATCAAGCAACGCCGGGTCGATTTCACCCTGGGTCGCGAACACCAGTTCCCGGTCGGCGGCGTATTCGTCGCGCCAGGCGTTCAGCGCCGCAAGGCTTGCCGCATCGCTGCGATCCTGTTTATTGGCAACGATAATATCTGCCGCCGCCAGCTGGTCGCGGAAATTGTCATTGGCGACATATTTTTCATCCAGCAACTGACGCGGGTCGAGCAGGCAAAGCGTGGCGCGCAGATCAATGTAGGGTTCATAGACCGCTGAGGTCAGCATATCGAGGATCTGCTTCGGATGGCCAAGTCCGGTCGGTTCAATCAGCAGGCGATCGGGTTTTCCCTGGCGCAGCAGGGTATTCAATCCAACCTGCATCGGCAGGCCGTTAACGCAGCACATGCAGCCGCCGGGGATCTCTTTTAACAGCGCGCCGCTGTCAGCCATCAGCGCGCCGTCGATGCCGACTTCGCCAAATTCATTGACTAGGACGGCCCACTTTTCCGCAGGATCTTTATGGGCCAGCAGATGACGGATCGTGGTGGTTTTTCCGCTGCCAAGAAAACCGGTTATGAGACTGGTACGGGTCACGTGCGCTCCTGATAAATATCTGACGGGAATAAATCATCAGGCGACATTCTGGATAAAAATAATGGGCATGAGAAGAGAAAACGCGGACGGGCAGGCGCGCGTCCGCGTTAAAAGCATTCAGGGTTAAAAATCAGCGGCGTGCGAGCCGGGCAACCGCCTCTTTCGCGCCCAGACGGCACAGCGACTGCCAGGCGGCATTCAGCGTATGAATAAACAGCGGATGCTGCGGCAGATCTTCACCGAAGACTTCTTTGAGCGTCAGCAGCGCGCCGACGCGTTCATCTTCGCTGCTTGATTGCACCAGCGCCGCGATTTTTTCAGCGAGCGGGTCGCGCACGTCGACAGGCTGGCCGCGGTCATCCACGCCGCTGACGTAGCGCATCCAGCCCGCCACGCCAAGCGCCAGCAGCGACCATTCGCCCCCGTGCTGCAAATGCCAGCGCACCGAATCGAGCATACGCTGGGGCAATTTCTGGCTACCGTCCATGGCAATTTGCCAGGTGCGGTGCTTCAGCGCCGGGTTGGCAAAACGCGTAATCAGGCTGTCGGCATAGCCGGTAAGGTCAACGCCAGTAATGCGCAGCGTCGGTGCCTGTTCGCGCAGCATCAGCTGGCGCGCCGCGTCGCGAAAGTGTGTATCGTTCATGCAGTCGCTGATGTGCGCATAGCCCGCCAGATAACCGAGATACGCGAGAAAAGAGTGGCTGCCGTTCAGCATTCTTAACTTCATCTGCTCCCACGGCAGCACGTCATCCACCATCTGGACGCCCGCGTCTTCCCAGGCGGGGCGGCCCGCGACGAAATTATCTTCAATCACCCACTGAATGAATGGCTCACAGCTGATGGCGCACGGATCGGCAACGCCGAGAGCGTCGGCAATTTCCGCCAGCGATTCCGGCGTCGCGGCGGGCACGATGCGATCCACCATCGTGCCGGGAAACGTCACGTGGTCGGCTATCCACTGCGCAAGGGCAGGGTCACGCTGATGCGCCATGCCGAGCACCGCTTCGCGCACCACATGGCCGTTATCAGGAATGTTATCGCAGGAGAGCACGGTAAACGGCGCGTGGCCGCGCTCGCGGCGGCGATGCAGCGCCTCAACCAGCAGACCAGGGGCAGATTGCGGCTGGTGCGGGTTTTCAAGATCGTGCGCGATGCGGCTGTTTTGCGTATCAAGCTGACCGGTCGCCGGATCGATGCAGTAGCCTTTTTCGGTAATGGTTAATGAGACGATAGCGACCTGCGGCTCGCAGAATTTCTCAATAATCGCGTCCATCCCGTCGAGCTTCGCGTTGAGGCATTCATTTACCGCGCCAATAATAATAGCTTGATTACCGTCAGCGCCTTTTTCCAGCACGGTATAAAGATGATCCTGGGCGCGCAGCGCGCTCATCAATTCATCACCACTGAAAAGGCTTATCTCGCAGATACCCCAGTCGCCGCCGTTCAGGTTAAGCACCCGGTCGGTCAGCAGCGCCTGATGCGCGCGGTGGAACGCGCCGAAGCCAAAATGCACGATGCGGGTTTGCAGGGCGCGGCGGTCATAAGTGGGGCGTTGGACCGAAGCAGGCAGCGTGGCGGAAGCGATATTATTCATTTCTCACATATCCTGATAACCATTATTTAACAAAATCAGTGTAAAGTTATATGACAACAAATTGAATTGGTGTGCCGTAAATATCCGGGGTTTGTGAGCTGGATCAATAGCGGACAGCATGTGGTTTGACGGCTTTAGGTAAACATGTATGGTAGTCATCATAGAGGTTAGTAATATTGGTATAACAACTTTTTAAGGAGAGGGAGATGGAACAAACCTGGCGTTGGTATGGGCCGAACGATCCGGTTTCGCTGGACGACATCAGACAGGCCGGAGCGACCGGCATCGTCACTGCGCTGCACCATATTCCCAACGGCGAAGTCTGGCCGGTGGAGGAGATCAAAAAACGTCAGGCGGAGCTGGCGCAGAAAGGCCTGACCTGGTCGGTGGTCGAAAGCATTCCGGTGCACGAAGATATCAAAACCCATACCGGCCAGTACGATCGTTACATCGCAAGCTATCAGCAGAGCATCCGCAATCTGGCGGCCTGCGGCATCGATACCGTCTGCTACAACTTCATGCCCATCCTTGACTGGACGCGTACCGATCTGGAATACACGCTGCCGGATGGCTCAAAAGCGCTGCGTTTCGATCACATCGCCTTCGCGGCCTTTGAACTGCATATCTTAAAACGCGACGGCGCGCGTCATGATTACACCGACGATGAACAGCGCCAGGCGCAGGACTATTTCAGCGCCATGAGCGAGGCGCAAATTGAGACGCTGACGCGCAATATCATCGCCGGCCTGCCGGGCGCGGAAGAGGGCTATACGCTGGATCAGTTCCGCGCCCGCCTGAGCGAATATGACCATATCGATAAGGCCGCGCTGCGCGACAACATGGCGTATTTTCTGAAAGCGATTGTCCCGGTGGCCGAAGAAGCGGGCGTGCGTCTGGCAGTTCACCCGGACGATCCGCCGCGCCCGATCCTCGGCCTGCCGCGCATTGTCTCCACCATTGAAGATATGCAGTGGCTGAAAGAGACCGTCGACAGCCTCTATAACGGTTTCACCATGTGTACCGGCTCATACGGCGTGCGTGCGGATAACGACCTGGTGCGGATGGTGGAAACCTTCGCCGATCGCATTCACTTCACGCATCTGCGCTCCACCTGCCGCGAGGCGAACCCAAAAACCTTCCATGAAGCCGCGCATCTGTATGGCGACGTCGATATGGTCGCGGTGGTAAAAGCGATTCTGACCGAAGAGCAACGCCGTAAAAAAGCAGGCGATCTGCGCCCGATCCCGTTCCGTCCGGATCATGGCCACCAGATGCTTGACGATCTGCGCAAGAAAACCAACCCCGGCTATTCGGCGATTGGCCGCCTGAAAGGGCTTGCGGAAGTGCGCGGTGTGGAGCTGGCGCTGAAAAAAGTGCTGTTCCCGGATTTGCTGTAACCGTCAGCACCGCCATAAAAAAAGCCCCGCACTGGCGGGGCTTTGTCTTTTCTCAGGGCGGCGATTACTCGGCGCGGCCCATGTAGCGGCGCTCGGCGATATGCACGCGGATTTTTTCACCGGCGCTCAGGTATTCCGGCACCTGAATGACAACGCCCGTTGAGAGCGTGGCAGGCTTGGAGCGGGCGCTCGCGGAGGCACCTTTGATGCCGGGCGCGGTTTCCACAATTTCCAGATCCACCGTCTGCGGCAGTTCGAGCGCCAGCAGCTGGCCGTCCCAGGTCAGCACCTGCATGTCCGGCATGCCGCCTTCCGGCATAAACAGCAGCTCTTCTTCAATCTGGTCTTTGGTAAAGGTATACGGCGTATAATCTTCTTTATCCATAAAGACATACTCGTTGCCGTCGACGTAGGAGAAATCGACAAAACGACGCGTCAGCGTAATGGTGTCCAGAATATCGTCGCCTTTAAAACGCTCTTCCACTTTCTGCCCGGTACGGACATCAGAGAAGCGCATTTTGTACAGCGTAGCCGCGCCGCGCGCGCTCGGCGACTGAATATCGATATCTTTCACAATCAGCAGTTTGCCGTTGTAATTCAGCACCATACCTTTTTTAATTTCATTCGCTCTTGGCATCGACGTGTCCTGTTAAGCTGGAATATGCAAAATATCGCGACAAGTTACTCGCGAGGCACGCGCCAGGCAAGCGGAATTACGTACATTGCGAGACGTACCGAAAAAGTCGCGCGCGGTGAGTTTTTCGACATCAGTGCTGTACCCGGCGAGGCAAAACGCTACAATGCCCGGCTTTCACGCGAGGAGCCGCAATGCCGATTTCCATCTGTCTCGTCCTGCCTGAAGAAACGGCTACCGTTTATCGTCTGATCCCGAAGTTCGCCGGCCTGCATGCTGCGCAGGCTATCCGCCAGCGTATCGGCGAGCGCGTCGCCTGCGCGCTGGTGGCGTATGACGGTGCAGAGCCGGTGGGCTTTACGCTCGGCTATGAATCGGCGCCATGCTTATGCTGCTTTTCCGCAACGGTTACCAGGTTATCGGGCTGGAAAAGAAGGGCGAGGTGGCTGATTACCGGCTGCTGCTTGAAAAATCACTGACCGACGCCTGAGCGTCGTCACGGAGAATGTATGGAATGTCGCCCCGACTGCGGTGCCTGCTGCACCGCACCGTCTATCTCAAGCCCGATCCCGGGCATGCCCGACGGCAAACCGGCCAATACGCCCTGCGTCCAGCTCGACGAACGCCTGCGCTGTAAGCTCTTTGGCTCGCCGCTGCGCCCGAAAGTCTGCGGCGGCCTTCAGCCTTCGAAAGAGATGTGCGGCGAAAGCCGCCACGAGGCGATGACCTTTCTTATTCACCTTGAGGCGCTGACCGCGCCTTAAACGTCCTTAATGCGCCACAAACACCAGACCGCGCCTGCGGTCATCGCCAGCGCCACATAAAACACCGCGTGGTAGTTGAGAAGCTCCGCAATCACGCCCGCAAGCGATCCGGCGATGATCCAGCCCACGCGGGTGGTGTTGGTGTACAGCGTGGTCGCCGCACCCGCCTGGCCTGGCATTAGATCCTGAAAATAGAGCATGCCGATACCGGCCAGAATGCCGATATAAATGGCGTTCAGCAGCTGTAAAGCCAGCAGCAGCGCCGGGCTGTGCAGCGTCAGCATGCCGAGATAAAACAGCACGCCTGCCGCCACCGCGACCCGCATCAGAAAGCGTTTACCGAATTTACGGGCGTAGAAGCCTGCAATCAGCATCACCGGGATCTCAAGCCCGGCGGCAGCGCCCATCATCACGCCCGCCAGTTTTTCCGGCAGGCGCAGCTCGTTAATCAGATACAGCGGCATATTAATGATGTAGAGACTGTTGGTGCCCCACATCAGCGTACACACCGAAAAGAGCAACAGCGCGTCGCGCCGGTTACGGCGCGGCGCTTCCAGCGGCGCGGCGGTGGCGAGCGGCTCTTTACGCATGGAGGGCAAAAAGCACCAGACCATCAGCGCGCAAAGCACAAACGCCGCCGCCGCGCTGATATACATCACCTGAAAGCCGAACCCCATCGCCAGCGCGTACGCCAGCGGCGGCCCCACCACCCAGGCGAGCGATACCTGCGCGCGCAGCACCGAGCTGAACATCACCGCCTCGCGCCCGGTGCGATCGGCATGCTCGCGCGCCAGCGCGAACATCTGCGGGTTGGCGGTCGAACCAAAACTGCTCAGGAACACACCGACAAACAGCAAAATGAAATAGTTGCGGTTCCAGGCAAACAACAGGCACGCCAGCGCGCCCAGCAGGCAGCAGGCGAAAATCAGGGATTTACGGTCGCCCTTACGATCCGAGCGCCCGGCCAGAAACTGGCTGACGAAAATACCGATAATCGCACTACCGGTAAAAAAGAAGCCGACCATCGCCGGACGCGCGTGTACCTCTTCCGTCAGAAACAGGCTCAGCGTCGGGGTTTGCAGCGCGCCCGCAATACCGGTGAGAAAAGCAACAATCAGAAACGAGGCTGATGTGAAATCGAGCGGACGCCGCGGGGCCGCGAGGGAGTCGTTTTGCATAGCGTAAGCAGTATCGGTAAAGAAGGGGCGGAGTTTACGCCTCTTGTCATTATTTGAACAGCGACCCGACGCCACGACGCCACAAAAAATCAAAATAGCATTTCATAATCATTTTGCCGCTTTGCTGAAGCGAGCTGAACCATCCCTGAAAAAAGCTGAACCTGGCACCCGCCGCGTTTCACTAAAGGGTGAAATGTGCGGGATCTCTAATATTCAACACGTGAATAACGGCTTTTCTTGCGCACAGAGCACGGAGAATGCAGACTTTCTTGAAACGTTTCAGCGTTGTCTCGTTTTGCTCATTTGGCGTGACAACGCTCTTTTTCTCACAACGGCTGAAACGATTCGGGTTCAGCAAGCGAGGAGACCATGTTCCAGTTATCTGTTCAGGATATCCATCCCGGCGCTCATGCCGGAGATAAAGAAGCCGCGATTCGTCAGGTTGCTGACGCGCTGGTGAAAGCGGGCAACGTCAGCGCCGGTTATGTTGACGGCATGCTGGCCCGCGAGAAGCAAACCTCCACCTTCTTAGGCAACGGCATCGCCATTCCCCACGGGACGACGGACACGCGCGATCAGGTGCTGAAAACCGGCGTCCAGGTGTTTCAGTTCCCGCAGGGCGTCGCCTGGGGCGACGATCAGGTAGCGTACGTCGCTATCGGCATCGCGGCCAGCTCCGATGAACACTTAGGCCTGCTGCGTCAGCTCACCCATGTGCTGAGCGACGATGCGATTGCTGAACAGCTGAAAACCGCGACTACCGCCGAAGAGCTGCGTGCGCTGCTCATGGGCGAGAAGCAAAGCGCGGGCATGAAACTGGACAACGACACCCTCACGCTTGACGTTGCGGCCACGAGCCTTGTGACGTTACAGGCGCTGAACGCCGGTCGTCTCAGCGAAGCGGGCGCGGTGGATGCGGAGTTCGTAAGCCACGTGATTAACGCTAAACCGCTGAACCTCGGCCAGGGCGTCTGGCTTGCTGACAGCGCGCAGGGCAATCTCGCCAGCGCGGTCGCGGTGAGCCGTCCGGCGCTGCCGTTCACGCAGGATGGCGAAAACGTCGGCCTGCTGCTGACGGTCGCGGTCGCTGACGATCAGCCGCTGCAGGTACTGGGCCGCGTCAGCGAACTGCTGATCGCGAATAAAGCTGACCGTCTGCTGAACGCCGACGCCGCCACGCTGCTGACGCTGCTGACCAGCGATGACGCGCCAGGCGAAGATGTGCTGAGCGCCGAATTCACCGTGCGTAACGAGCACGGCCTGCACGCCCGTCCTGGCACGGTGCTGGTGAACACCATCAAACAGTTTAACAGCGATGTCACCGTCACCAACCTTGACGGCACCGGTAAACCGGCGAATGGCCGCAGCCTGATGAAAGTCGTGGCGCTCGGCGTTAAGAAAGGCCATCGCCTGCGCTTTACCGCACAGGGCGACGATGCGCAGGCGGCGCTGGACGCCATCGGCGAAGCCATCAACGCGGGTCTCGGGGAGGGCGCAGCATGAGCAGACGTGTCGCCACTATTACTCTCAACCCGGCATATGACCTGGTAGGTTACTGCGCAGAGATTGAGCGCGGCGAAGTTAACCTCGTGCGGACCACCGGCCTGCACGCTGCGGGTAAAGGCATTAACGTCGCCAAAGTGCTCAAAGATTTAGGTATCGACGTCACCGTGGGCGGTTTTCTGGGTAAAGATAACCAGGACGGCTTTCAGCAGCTGTTCAGCGAACTTGGTATCGCCAACCGTTTCCAGGTGGTGCAGGGCCGCACCCGCATTAACGTCAAACTGACGGAAAAAGACGGGGAAGTGACCGACCTTAACTTCTCCGGTTTTGAAGTGACGCCTGCCGACTGGGAGCGTTTCGTTAATGACTCCTTAACCTGGCTTGGCCAGTTCGACATGGTGTGCGTCAGCGGCAGCCTGCCATCGGGCGTTTCTCCGGAAGCGTTCACCGACTGGATGACCCGTCTGCGCAGCCAGTGTCCGTGCATTATCTTCGACAGCAGCCGCGAGGCGCTGGTCGCGGGGCTGAAAGCCGCGCCGTGGCTGGTGAAACCGAATCGCCGCGAGCTGGAGATCTGGGCTGGCCGCAAGCTGCCGGAACTCAAAGATGTTATCGAGGCGGCTCACGCGCTTCGCGAACAGGGGATCGCCCATGTGGTGATCTCTCTGGGCGCGGAAGGGGCGCTGTGGGTGAACGCGTCGGGTGAATGGATCGCCAAACCGCCGTCCTGTGACGTCGTCAGTACGGTCGGGGCAGGGGATTCCATGGTTGGCGGCCTGATTTACGGCTTGCTGATGCGTGAATCCAGTGAACATACCCTACGTCTTGCAACGGCGGTGGCGGCGCTGGCGGTCAGCCAGAGCAACGTCGGCATCACCGACAGGACACAGTTGGCCGCAATGATGGCGCGTGTCGACTTAAAACCCTTCCACTAACAGCAGGAGAGGCATAATGAAAACGCTGCTGATTATCGAGCCCGGGTGTGGACAGGCCCGCGCTTATATGGCGAAAACGCTGCTTGGCGCCGCCGCGCAAAAAGCACAGCTGGAATTAACCGATAACCCGAACGATGCGGAACTGGCGATTGTTATCGGCAGTGCCGTACCGGCAGACGCATCCCTGAATGGCAAAAAGGTTTATCTCGGCGATATTAATCGCGCCGTGGCGCACCCGGAGCTGTTTTTAAGCGAAGCGAAATCGAATGCGAAGACGTATACCGCGCCTGTCGTCGCCGCGCCTGCGGCAAGCGTAAACGCCAGCGGCCCGAAACGCATTGTGGCGGTCACGGCCTGCCCGACCGGCGTGGCGCACACCTTTATGGCGGCGGAAGCAATTGAAACCGAAGCCAAAAAACGCGGCTGGTGGGTGAAAGTGGAAACGCGCGGCTCTGTCGGCGCGGGTAACGCGATTACGCCGGAAGAAGTGGCGCAGGCGGATCTGGTCATCGTGGCGGCGGATATCGAAGTGGATCTGGCGAAATTCGCCGGGAAGCCGATGTATCGCACCTCAACGGGTCTGGCGCTGAAGAAAACCGCGCAGGAATTCGACAAAGCGGTGGCGGAAGCCAAACCGTATCAGCCAGCAGGCGCAGGCACCGTGGCGACCGATAAAAAAGAGCAGAGCGGCGCGGGTCCGTACCGTCATCTGTTGACCGGCGTCTCCTATATGCTGCCAATGGTGGTGGCGGGCGGTCTGCTGATTGCGCTCTCGTTTGTGTTCGGCATCGAAGCCTTTAAACAGGAAGGAACGCTGGCGGCGGCG
Source organism: Cronobacter sakazakii (assembly GCF_000982825.1). Classification (NCBI taxonomy): domain Bacteria; kingdom Pseudomonadati; phylum Pseudomonadota; class Gammaproteobacteria; order Enterobacterales; family Enterobacteriaceae; genus Cronobacter; species Cronobacter sakazakii. The sequence goes on from NZ_CP011047.1 coordinate 2,476,555, forward strand.
CTGATGAAAATCGGCGGCGGCTCCGCGTTTGCCCTGATGGTGCCGGTACTGGCCGGTTATATCGCGTTCTCCATCGCCGACCGTCCGGGCCTCACGCCGGGTCTTATCGGCGGTATGCTGGCGGTCAGCACCGGTTCCGGCTTTATCGGCGGCATCATCGCGGGTTTCCTGGCCGGTTACGTGGCGAAAGCCATCAGCGGCAAAGTGAAGCTGCCGCAGAGTATGGAGGCGCTGAAGCCAATCCTTATCATTCCGCTGTTCTCCAGCCTGATTGTGGGTCTGGCGATGATTTACGTGATCGGTACGCCGGTGGCTAAAATCCTGGCGGGCCTGACCGCATGGCTGCAGGGCATGGGTACGGCGAACGCCGTCCTGCTGGGCGCTATCCTCGGTGCCATGATGTGTACCGATATGGGCGGCCCGGTGAACAAAGCGGCGTATGCGTTTGGCGTGGGGCTGCTGAGTTCCCAGGTCTATGCGCCGATGGCGGCGATCATGGCGGCCGGTATGGTTCCGCCGCTGGCGATGGGTATCGCTACCCTGGTGGCGCGTCGTAAATTCGACAAAGGCCAGCAGGAGGGCGGCAAAGCGGCGCTGGTGCTGGGCCTGTGCTTTATCTCCGAAGGCGCTATCCCGTTCGCGGCGCGTGACCCGATGCGTGTGATCCCGTGCTGTATCGTGGGCGGTGCGCTGACTGGCGCTATCTCCATGGCGATTGGTGCGAAACTAATGGCACCGCACGGCGGTCTGTTCGTCCTGCTGATCCCAGGCGCTATCAGCCCGGTGCTGGGCTACCTGCTCGCCATTGTGGCAGGTTCGCTGCTGGCGGGTCTGGTGTATGCCTTCCTGAAACGTCCGGAAAGCGAACTGGCGGCGAAAGCGGCCTGATGCTGATAACTCCCTGCTCCGGCAGGGAGTTTTTTATCCCCCTCTGTATTCCCCGTTACACGTCTTTTTTGCCCTCTGCGCCATTTGCGTCAACACTTAACTCTTTGTATCGCTTAAAGGAGGACGCTGTGCTGCGCTCAATCGCCACGCTGTGTGTCGCCGGAACCCTGCCGGAAAAGCTGCGCGCCATCGCGCAGGCCGGTTTCGACGGCGTCGAGATATTTGAACCCGATTTCACGGAGTGGGGCGAAAGCCCGGCGCGGCTGGCTACGCTGTGCCGCGAGCTGGGCTTAACCATTTTTCTTTATCAGCCGCTGCGTAACGTTGACGGCGTGCCGCAGGAGGCGTGGCCGCAAACGCGCGAGCGCGCGTACCGCACGTTTGAGACGATGCGCGAAATGGGCTGCCGCAGTCTACTGGTATGCAGCAATCTGGAGGCGGACAGCAGCGCCGATCCGGCGCGGCAGACGGAGGATTTAGCGCGCCTCGCGGAGATCGCGGCCGAGTTTGACGCGCGGGTGGGGTATGAGGCGCTCGCCTGGGGCCGCCATGTGAACCGCTACACGCAGGCCTGGGAGCGGGTGAGAGCCGTGGATCATCCGGCGCTCGGCCTGGTGTTAGACAGCTTTCACGTGCTGGCGCGCGGAGATACGCTGGCGCTTAAGGACATTGCGCCTGAGAAAATCTTCTTTACGCAGTGCGCCGATGCTCCGCATAAGGATTTATCGCTGGAGGCCTGGAGCCGCCACTTTCGCGCGTATCCGGGCGAAGGTAGCCTGCCGGTGGTGGATTTCGCGCGCACATTAATGGCGAGCGGATATCAGGGGCCGTGGTCGCTTGAGGTGTTCAGCGATGCGTGGCAGCAGGCACCCGCCGAAGAGAGCGCCCGCGCCGGGTTGGCCTCGCTAGACTGGCTTGCGGCGCAGCTTAACGCGCCGCGCCGCGAGGGAGAGGTGTAATTACGCCTGCGCGCCGCCCGTTTGCTGGGCCTTCAGCCAGGCGATTTCTTCATTCCAGATATCGGGATTAATGGTTTCCAGAATCAGCGGAATGTTGTCGAAATGCGACTGCTGCATGATCCAGCGAAACGGCGTAAAGCCGATATTACCTTCGCCCAGGCTGTGGTGACGGTCGACGCGGCTTGCGAAAGTACTTTTGGCGTCATTGAGGTGCATCCCGCGCAGATACTGAAAGCCGACGATGCGGTCGAACTCGGCGAAGGTTTTCTCGCAGTCTTCTTCGGTGCGCAGATCGTAACCCGCGGCGAAGGCGTGGCAGGTATCAATGCACACGCCGACGCGGGATTTGTCTTCCACCTGATCGATAATCGCCGCCAGATGCTCAAAGCGGAAACCGAGGTTGCTGCCCTGGCCTGCGGTGTTTTCAATCACTGCCGTCACGCCTTCGGTTTTATCGAGCGCGATATTTACCGACTCGGCGATGCGCGACAAACACGCTTCTTCGCTTAACTGCTGAAGGTGGCTGCCGGGGTGGAAGTTCAGCAGCGTCAGGCCGAGCTGCGCGCAGCGCGCCAGCTCGTCGATAAACGCCGCGCGGGATTTCTCCAGCGCTTCCGGCTCCGGGTGGCCTAAGTTAATCAGAAAACTGTCGTGCGGCAGGATCTGACCGGGGCCGTAGCCATGCTTGCGGCAGGCGGCTTTGAACTCGTCGATGACGGCAGGCGTCAGCGCCGCCGCGCGCCACTGGCGCTGGTTTTTGGTAAACAGCGCAAAGGCTGTCGCGCCAATTTCCGCCGCGCGGGCCGGGGCATTCGCCACCCCGCCCGATGCGCTGACGTGCGCGCCTATAAACTTCATCATTTTCTCCTGTCATACCCGCAAAAGGGGGAACGTTTTATCATAGCGGACAGAGCAGGGAAAGGCGTGCCGCTTTATGCCAGCAGATGCGTGACCGCGAGATTAATCGCGCCACCGCCCACAATCAGCCAGACGAAGAGCACCAGCGCCATCAGCAGCGGACGCACACCGGCATTTTTCAGCGCGCTGACGTGCGTCGTAAGGCCGAGCGCCGCCATCGCCATCGCGAGCAGAATGGTGTCGAGCGTCACCAGCGTCTGCACGACCGCCTGCGGCAGCAGATGCAGGGAGTTAAACGCCGCGACCACAATAAACAGCAGGGCGAACCACGGAATGGTAATCTTGCCCGCTTTCTCGCCATTGCGTGGAGAGAGCTGTTTTACCCGGCCTGCCAGCAGCAGAAGGAACGGGGCCAGCATCATCACGCGGAGCATTTTGGCAATCACCGCCGCGTTTTCGGTGTCCGAGCTGACCGCATGGCCTGCCGCGACCACCTGTGCCACTTCATGCACCGTTGAGCCGATATACACGCCAAACGTCTGTTCGCTAAACCACGGCGAAAGCCACGGCCACAGCAGCGGGTAGACAAAAATCGCGAGCGTACCGAAAATCACGACCGTCGCCACCGCCACGGTGACTTTGCTCGCCTGCGCTTTCACCACCGGCTCGGTCGCCAGCACCGCCGCGGCACCGCAGATGCTACTGCCCGCGCCAATCAGCCAGCTGGTTTCACGGTCAAGCTTAAACACTTTCTGCCCGAGCCAGCAGGCGAGAGTAAAGGTGCTGGCGAGCGTCAGGATATCAACAAGAATGCCGCTCGCCCCCACATCGGCTATCTGCCAGAAGGTAAGACGAAACCCGTACAGAATAATGCCCAGGCGCAGCAAATGCTGTTTGGCGAACAGCACGCCGCCGTCGCAGTGGGTATGGATTTTCGGGTACAGCGTATTGCCGATAATCATCCCGCCGAGAATGGCCACGGTCAGCGCGCTGAAACCGGCGTTACCTACGGCCGGAATCGCGCCGATCCAGATAGCGGCGGCGGTGAGTAAACCGGTCAGCGCCAGACCCGGCAAGAAATGCATAAGCCCATGATGGCGTTCGGAATAAGTCAGTGTGGTCATCGCGTCCTCCTGTTATGGAATAAGCTTATGCCGTTCTGGTATAAAATTAAAATTGATTATATATTTATAATTAATCTTAATAAGTGGTAAGCACGGTTGCGTTCGCACGAGGTCATCATGCACATCACCTTACGCCAGCTGGAAGTGTTCGCCGAAGTCCTGAAAAGTGGTTCGACGACCCAGGCCTCTCAGATGTTGTCCCTCTCTCAGTCCGCCGTCAGCGCGGCGCTCACCGATCTGGAAGGCCAGCTCGGCGTGCAGCTTTTTGACCGCGTCGGCAAGCGGCTGGTTGTCAATGAACACGGGCGGCTGTTATATCCGCGCACCGTGGCGCTGCTGGAGCAGGCGGGCGAAATCGAGCGGCTGTTTCGCAACGACAATGGCGCTATCCGCGTTTACGCCAGTAGCACCATCGGCAACTATATTCTGCCGGAAATCATTGCCCGCTATCGCCGCGACTTTCCGGATCTGCCGCTGGAGATGAGCGTCGGCAACAGTCTCGACGTGGTGCAGGCGGTGTGCGATTTTCGCGTGGATATCGGGCTTATCGAAGGGCCGTGCCATATGGCAGAAATCGTGGCGCAGCCGTGGCTTGAGGATGAACTGGTGGTGTTCGCCTCGCCCGCAAGCCCCTTGCTGGAAGGCGAAGTGACGCTGGAACGGCTCGCCGCCATGCCGTGGATTTTGCGCGAGAAAGGCTCCGGCACGCGCGAAATTGTCGATTATCTGCTGCTGTCACATTTGCCGCAGTTTCGCCTCAGCATGGAGCTTGGCAACTCGGAAGCGATTAAACACGCGGTGCGCCACGGGCTTGGCGTGAGCTGCCTGTCGCGACGGGTGATCGCCGAGCAGCTGGAAACCGGCTCGCTGGTAGAAGTGAAAGTGCCGCTGCCGCCGCTGGTGCGCACGCTTTACCGCATTCATCACCGACAAAAACATCTCTCCAGCGCGCTGGCGCGTTTTTTGCGCTATTGCGAACTCTGATTTCGCGGAGCGCGTCACACGGCGCGCTCATCATCAGTTTTTTTCCTCTCAACGCCCCGATTCGCTGCTTTACTTATAATCCTCGAGCGATCATGAAGCTCTCTTATAACCGCGTATTTCCACCAGGCGCTTAGCGGCAACTCTGCTACAATCGCGCCTCTTTTGATGGATGGGCATTATTTTTATATGGTTTCCGAATCTAAAACCACACAAGCGCCTGGGCTGCGTCGCGAACTGAAGGCGCGCCACCTGACCATGATCGCCATTGGCGGCTCCATCGGCACAGGGCTTTTTGTCGCTTCCGGTGCGACCATTTCTCAGGCGGGCCCGGGTGGCGCGCTGTTGTCCTATATTCTCATCGGTCTGATGGTCTATTTCCTGATGACGAGCCTCGGCGAGCTGGCAGCCTATATGCCGGTCTCCGGCTCGTTTTCCACTTACGGCCAGAAATATGTCGAAGAAGGCTTCGGCTTCGCGCTCGGCTGGAACTACTGGTACAACTGGGCGGTGACCATCGCGGTTGACCTGGTGGCATCACAGCTGGTGATGAGCTACTGGTTCCCGGACACGCCCGGCTGGATCTGGAGCGCGCTGTTCCTCGGCATCATGTTCCTGCTGAACGTCATCTCCGTGAAAGGCTTCGGCGAAGCGGAATATTGGTTCTCGTTAATCAAAGTCGCCACCGTGATTATTTTTATCCTGGTGGGCGTCGCGATGATCGTCGGGATTTTCAAAGGGGCAGCGCCGGCCGGCTGGAGCAACTGGGCTATCGGCGACGCGCCGTTCGCGGGCGGTTTCTCGGCGATGATAGGCGTGGCGATGATTGTCGGCTTCTCCTTCCAGGGCACCGAGCTTATCGGTATCGCGGCGGGTGAATCAGAGGAGCCGGAGAAAAACATTCCGCGCGCGGTGCGTCAGGTGTTCTGGCGTATCCTGCTGTTCTATGTGTTCGCAATTCTGATAATCAGCCTGATTATTCCGTACACCGATCCGAGCCTTTTGCGTAACGACGTGAAAGATATCAGCGTCAGTCCGTTTACGCTGGTGTTCCAGCACGCCGGTCTGCTGGGCGCGGCGGCGATTATGAACGCGGTGATCCTGACGGCGGTGCTGTCTGCGGGTAACTCCGGGATGTATGCTTCCACGCGTATGCTCTATACGCTCGCCTGCGACGGCAAAGCGCCGCGCATTTTCGCGAAGCTGTCGAAAGGCGGCGTGCCGCGCAACGCGCTGTATGCGACGACGGTTATCGCTGGTCTGTGTTTCCTGACCTCGATGTTCGGCAACCAGACGGTCTATCTGTGGCTGTTGAACACCTCCGGCATGACGGGCTTTATCGCCTGGCTGGGTATCGCCATCAGCCATTACCGTTTCCGTCGCGGCTATGTGTTGCAGGGCAATGACATTAACGATCTGCCGTATCGTTCCGGCTTCTTCCCGCTGGGCCCGATTTTCGCCTTTGTGCTGTGCCTGATTATTACGCTCGGCCAGAACTATCAGGCGTTCCTTGCGGACACCATTGACTGGGCAGCCGTTGCGGCCACCTATATTGGCATTCCGCTGTTCCTGATTATCTGGTTTGGTTACAAGCTGGTGAAGGGCTCCCGTTTCGTGCGTTACCGCGATATGGAATTCCCTGAACATCTGAAGAAATAAAGAAAAGGGCGCGTAAAGCGCCCTTTTTTATGGGGTTTTTCTGGGGGACGGCGGGTGCGCTGCGCTTACCCGCCCTACATACCTGTCGCACCTTTATCGTAGGGGGGGTAAGCAAAGCGCACCCGCCATTGCTCTTTTATGCCATCCCCCATTGCCCTTTTATACAGTAGGGTGGGTAAGCGCAGCGCACCCACTACGTACCGCATTACGACCTTTGAATCACACCCACCACGCCCTGTTAACGCAGATGCTGCGCGTGGAAACGCAAATGCTCTTCAATAAACGTGGCGATAAAATAGTAGCTGTGGTCGTAACCCGGCTGCATACGCAACGTTAGCGGCCAGCCCGCCTTGCGCGCGGCTTCGTCAAGCCGCTCCGGCTGAAGCTGCTCGCCGAAAAACGGATCATTGTCGCCCTGATCGATAAGCGTCGGGATCGCGTTTTCCGCAGACGCCTGCTCCATCAGCGCGCAGCTGTCCCACGCGCGCCACAGATTTTCGTCATCACCCAGATACGCCGCGAACGCTTTTTTGCCCCACGGCACCCCGGCCGGGTTCACAATAGGCGCAAACGCCGACACCGAGCTAAAACGCCCCGGATTTTTCAGCACCATGATAAGCGCGCCGTGGCCGCCCATCGAATGTCCGCTAATCGCCGCTTTCGGCGCCAGCGTAAAGTTCTCCGCCAGCACCTGCGGTAACTCCTCGCTCAGATAATCAAACATCCGGTAATGCGCGGCCCACGGCGTCTCGGTGGCGTTAAGGTAAAAGCCCGCGCCTTTCCCAAGATCGTAACCAGCGTCATCCGCCACCGCGTCGCCGCGCGGACTGGTATCCGGCATCACCAGCACCAGTCCCAGCTCAGCGGCGACCCGCTGCGCGCCCGCTTTGGTAGTGAAATTCTCATCGCTGCAGGTCAGCCCGGACAGCCACCACACCACCGGCGGCGGAGTCTGCGCGTCGGGCGGAAGATAGATGCTGAAGGTCATCGGGCAGTTAAGCACGCGGGAGTCGTGACGCCAGCGCTGTTGTAAACCGCCAAAACAGCGGTGTTCTTCGAGCAGTTCCATAGGGGCTCCTTTTGTTCAAACCCGGATAGTGCAGTCTAACCGTCAGGTGAGCAAGTTTCACTTCACCAGGCCGGGATCATAGCGCATCATATTGATAACTTTATTTTAACAAATGGAGGCGGCGTGGCGCTGCGTATCGCATTAACCGGCTTTCTGGCACTGGTGGTGGCAATGGGAATAGGGCGGTTCGCGTTCACGCCCCAGGTGCCGCTGATGGTGGGCGAGGGCGAACTGACGCTGACCACCGCGGGGCTTGTGGCCGCCGCCAACTATCTTGGCTATCTGGTGGGCGCGTGGGATGCCATGCGCGCTCACCGTCATGTGGAATACCGACTGCATATGGGCGTCTGGGGCGCGGTGCTGCTGACGCTCGTTTCCGCGCTGGCAGACGGCCCGTGGTCGCACGGCGTGGTGCGCTTCGTGATTGGCTGCATGAGCGGCTGGGCGCTGGTGATGGCCGCAGGCTGGACTAACGAACAGCTCGCCCACCACGGCAGGCCGGGTTTGAGCGCGGCGGTCTTCGCAGGCCCTGGCGTTGGTATCACTATCAGCGGCCTGCTGGCGGTCTGGATCCACGGCGCGGCGCTCAGCGCCGCACAGGGCTGGGTGATTTACGGCACGCTGGCGTTCGCGCTGATTGCGCTTATCGCCCGTTATTTACCCCGCAAAGGCGAGCTGCACCGGGCGGATACGCCGCCTGCGCCGCTGGAACTGACGCCCGCGCTCAAAAGACTGGTCTGGAGCTATAGTCTCGCAGGCTACGGCTATATTCTGCCCGCCACGTTTTTATCGCAGATGGCGGCGGCGCGCTTTCCCGGCAGCCTGTTCGCGCAGTTCGTCTGGCCGGTGTTCGGCGCGGCGTCGGTTGTGGGCATTGCGCTCAGTATTCTCTGGCGAACGCGCGGTACGGCCTCACAGCGCCTCGCGATTGTCCTCTGGCTCCAGGGCCTCGGCGTACTGGCGGCGGCGCTGCTGCCGGGATTATCAGGGCTTGTGATCGGCTCACTTCTCGTGGGCGGCGGTTTCCTGTGCGCGGTGCAGCTTTCTTTGCAGTGCGGGCGCGAGCTGGCACCGTCGCACACCCGCTATCTCGCAGGCCTGTTGACTACCGGTTATGCGATAGGACAGCTTGTCGGGCCGGTCACCTCAGCGCTCTCAAGCCACTTTACCGGCCAGCTTGAGCCCGCGTTGTGGCTCGCGGGCGTGGCGCTGTTTATCGGCGGCGCGCTGGTCTTCCGGCGTGCCTGAAAGGCCGCGACGATTTCAACAATTTCGCCCCGGCCACTGGATTATGTGCGTTAGCTCACGCACAATGAGCCCACGCTCAGCCCCGGCCGGGCAGAGTCTGGTTACACCTGCAGGAGAAAATAACGATGCCATCACTCAGTAAAGAAGCGGCCCTGGTTCATGAAGCGCTGGTCGCGCGCGGTCTGGAGACGCCACTGCGTCCGCCGGTCAACGAGCTGGATAACGAAACCCGCAAGCGCCTTATCGCCGGTCATATGACCGAAATCATGCAGCTGCTTAACCTGGATCTGAGCGATGACAGCCTGATGGAAACGCCGCATCGCATCGCCAAGATGTATGTGGATGAGATTTTCTCCGGCCTCGATTACGCCAATTTCCCGAAGATTACCGTTATTGAGAACAAAATGAAGGTGGATGAAATGGTCACGGTGCGCGACATCACCCTGACCAGCACCTGTGAACACCACTTTGTGACCATCGACGGTAAAGCGACCGTCGCGTATATCCCGAAAGACGCGGTGATCGGCCTTTCAAAAATCAACCGCATCGTGCAGTTCTTCGCCCAGCGCCCGCAGGTGCAGGAGCGACTGACGCAGCAGGTACTGGTGGCACTGCAAACGCTGCTTGGCACGAATAATGTGGCGGTCTCCATCGACGCGGTGCACTACTGCGTGAAAGCGCGCGGCATCCGCGACGCCACCAGCGCGACCACGACGACCTCGCTCGGCGGGCTGTTTAAATCCAGCCAGAACACGCGCCAGGAATTTCTGCGCGCCGTGCGTCACCACAACGGCTAAAACCCAGGATGACGAGAAATATCACCCTCGACGCGGTACGCGGTCTGGCGATCCTCGGCATCCTTCTGCTCAACATTACCGCCTTTGGGCTCCCGAAGGCGGCCTATCTCAACCCCGCCTGGTATGGCGATATCACCTCCCGCGACGCCTGGACATGGGCGCTGCTCGATCTCTTTGCCCAGGTCAAATTCCTCACGCTGTTCGCGCTGCTGTTCGGGGCTGGTCTGCAAATGCTGCTGCCGCGCGGTAAACGCTGGATCCAGGCAAGGCTTACGCTGCTGGCGCTGCTCGGTTTTGTACACGCCATTTTCATCTGGGATGGCGATATTCTGCTGGCGTACGGGCTGGTAGGGCTCATCTGCTGGCGCATGGTGCGCGATGCCCCGAGCGTTAAATCGCTGTTTAAAACCGGCGTGGTGCTTTATCTCATCGGGATTGCGGTGCTGTTGCTGCTCGGCATGATATCCGGTGAGCACATGAGCCGCTCCTGGACGCCGCAGGCGGCCGATCTCTTCTATGAAAAATTCTGGCGTCTGGAAGGGGGCATGGAGGCCGTGCGCAGCCGTCTCGATCTGCTCTCTTCCATGCTGCTGGCGCTCGGCGCGCAGTATGGCTGGCAGCTCGCGGGCATGATGCTGACCGGCGCGGCGCTGATGCGCAGCGGCTGGTTGCGCGGCGAATTCAGCCTGCGCCACTACCGGCGCACCGGTTTCGGGCTGGTGGCGCTGGGCGTGCTGATTAACCTGCCCGCGATAGTCGTGCAGTGGCATCTCGGCTGGGATTACCGCTGGTGCGCGTTTCTGCTTCAGGCACCGCGCGAACTGGGCGCGCCGCTGCAGGCGCTCGGCTATACGGCGCTGGTTTTCGGCTACTGGCCGTGCCTGGCGCGCCTGAAAATGATGACCGCCGTGATCTGCGTCGGGCGTATGGCGCTCACTAACTATCTGCTGCAAAGCCTTCTCTGCACGACGCTCTTCAACCGCTTCGGCCTGTTTATGCAGTTTGACCGGCTCTCGCTGCTGGCGTTTGTCCCGGCGGTGTGGGCCGTTAACCTCGCGTTCTCTGTGCTGTGGCTGCGTTATTTCCGCCAGGGGGCGCTGGAGTGGCTATGGCGGCGTCTGACGCGTCTCGCCGCAGGCGCACCGCAATCTGTATCATCCAGATAACGATCTGGATCACAATCGTTAACAAATCGTATGTAACCGTTTCCAGCGCTGTGATGCGCTTCACGCAGCGCATTCAGGCGCACTGCCAGAATAGCCACCTGACTTAACACAGGGGGTTTCTGTGAGACGCATTTCAGCTCTTCAGGGTGGTCGCCATGATCACCATTCGTGACGTTGCCCGTCTGGCAGGGGTCTCTGTTGCGACGGTCTCCCGCGTTCTCAATAACAGCGCGCTGGTCAGCCCGGAAACGCGTGAAACCGTCATGCAGGCGGTCACGCAGCTTGGCTACCGCCCGAACGCGAACGCCCAGGCGCTGGCCACCCAGGTCAGCGATACGATAGGCGTTGTGGTGATGGACGTCTCCGATCCGTTCTTCGGCGCGCTGGTGAAAGCCGTCGATGTCGTGGCGCAGCAGCACGGCAAATATGTGCTTATCGGCAACAGCTATCACGAGGCGGAAAAAGAGCGCCACGCCATTGAAGTGTTGATCCGCCAGCGTTGCAGCGCGCTTATCGTGCACGCCAAATCGCTTTGCGACGAGGAGCTTGCCGCTTTTCTTGAACAGGTGCCGGGCATGGTGTTGATTAACCGCATCGTGCCGGGTTACGCGCATCGCTGCGTCGGGCTAGATAATGTCACTGGCGCGATGATGGCGACGCGCATGCTGCAAAGCAGCGGCCATCAGCGCATCGGCTATCTCGCCTCCAGCCACCAGATTGATGATAACGACAAACGCCGCGAAGGGTGGCAGCGGGCGCTGGCCGATGAAGGCGTTCAGCCGCCGGAGGCCTGGGTCGGCACCGGTAGCCCGGATATGCAGGGCGGCGAGGCGGCGATGGTGGAACTCTTAGGCCGCAATCTGCATCTCACCGCCGTGTTTGCTTACAACGACAGCATGGCGGCAGGCGCGCTGACGGCGCTGAAAGATAACGGCATTCTGGTGCCGCAGCATCTGTCAGTCATTGGTTTCGATGATATTCCGATTGCCCGTTACACCGACCCGCAACTGACCACCGTGCGTTATCCGGTGGTCTCCATGGCGCGTCTCGCCACTGAACTGGCATTGCAGGGGGCCGCAGGAGCGCTGGATCCGACGGCTACCCACTGTTTTATGCCTACGCTGGTGCGTCGTCATTCCGTCGCGGCGCGGCAAAATGTGGAGCCGATCACTAGTTTATAAATGCGCGTGATGTAACCGCTTTCAATCTGTGAGAAAATTCACAGTATATTAACATTGCGCTGACTATGATGACGGCGTCTCATGGGCCTGAAACTTTATGTAACGGCGATTTAACACTGACGTTATCTGCCGCCCCTGAACGATAAAAAAGCTTTACTGGAAGCATTACCGAGCAAGGAAGTGTTTTTTATTAGTGAACTTCGGCATTCAGTAAGGTTTTTCTCCTTACCGTCCTGCCGCCCGTTTTTCACGATTGCTACCCTGCATAAAAACCGGAGATACCATGAATAAGAAGGTGTTGACCCTCTCTGCCGTTATGTCCTGCATGCTTTTTGGCACCGCGGCTCAGGCAGCCGACCGTATTGGCGTAACCATTTATAAATACGACGACAACTTTATGTCCGTCGTGCGCAAGGCAATTGAAAAAGACGCTTCCACTTCTCCTGACGTTCAACTGCTGATGAACGACTCCCAGAACGACCAGTCCAAGCAGAACGATCAGATTGATGTGCTGCTGGCAAAAGGCGTGAAATCTCTGGCGATCAACCTGGTTGACCCGGCGGCCGCAGGCACTGTTATCGAAAAAGCGCGCGGTCAGAACATCCCCATCGTGTTCTTTAACAAAGAGCCGTCCCGCAAAGCGCTGGACAGCTATGACAAAGCCTATTACGTGGGCACCGACTCCAAAGAATCCGGCATTATCCAGGGCGATCTGATTGCCAAGCACTGGAAAGCCAACGCGGGCTGGGATCTGAACAAAGATGGCCAGATCCAGTACGTCCTGCTGAAGGGCGAGCCGGGCCACCCGGATGCTGAAGCGCGTACCACTTACGTTATCAAAGAGCTGAACGATAAAGGCATTAAAACCGAACAGCTGCAGCTGGATACCGCCATGTGGGACACCGCTCAGGCGAAAGATAAAATGGATGCCTGGCTCTCTGGCCCGAACGCTAACAAAATCGAAGTGGTTATCGCGAACAACGACGCTATGGCGATGGGTGCGGTAGAAGCGCTGAAAGCGCACAACAAATCATCTATTCCTGTCTTCGGTGTGGATGCCCTGCCGGAAGCGCTGGCGCTGGTGAAATCTGGCGCGCTGGCCGGTACCGTGCTGAACGATGCCAACAACCAGGCGAAAGCGACCTTTGACCTTGCTAAAAATCTGGCTGCAGGTAAAGGCGCGGCAGACGGCACTGACTGGAAAATTGAAAACAAAGTGGTGCGTATTCCTTATGTCGGCGTTGATAAAGACAACCTGGCGGAAATCACCAGCAAAAAATAATTGCAATGTATTTACGGGGCGCATTTTGCGCCCCCTTTAGCGTGCCATGCTCAGCCAACACACTCGCAGCCAGGTATAAATATGGTCAGCAATAATACGCAGTCGTCAGGCGAATACTTGTTGGAAATGACGAATATCAACAAGAGTTTTCCGGGCGTTAAGGCACTCGATAACGTTAATTTAAAAGTTCGTCCTCATTCTATTCATGCTCTGATGGGTGAGAATGGCGCGGGCAAATCAACGTTATTAAAATGTCTTTTCGGGATCTATCAAAAAGATTCCGGCAGTATTCTTTTCCAGGGGAAAGAAATTGATTTCCATTCGGCCAAAGAGGCGCTGGAGAATGGAATATCGATGGTGCATCAGGAATTAAACCTGGTATTACAACGTTCCGTCATGGACAACATGTGGCTTGGCCGTTATCCGACCAAAGGCATGTTTGTTGACCAGGAAAAAATGTATCTTGATACCAAAGCGATTTTCGACGAGCTCGATATTGATATCGACCCTAAAGCTCGCGTGGGTACGCTTTCTGTATCGCAGATGCAGATGATTGAAATCGCCAAAGCGTTCTCCTACGACGCGAAAATCGTCATTATGGATGAACCAACGTCATCTCTGACGGAGAAAGAAGTTAATCATCTCTTTAAGATTATCCGTAAGCTGAAAGAACGCGGCTGCGGTATTGTTTATATTTCCCACAAAATGGAAGAGATCTTCCAGCTGTGCGATGAAATCACTATCCTGCGCGATGGCCAGTGGATCGCCACCCAGTCGCTGGAAGGGCTGGATATGGATAAGATCATCGCCATGATGGTAGGGCGTTCTCTCAACCAGCGCTTCCCGGATCGTGAAAACAAACCCGGTGAAGTGATCCTGGAAGTGCGCAACCTGACTTCGCTGCGCCAGCCCTCAATCCGTGATGTCTCGTTTGATCTGCATAAAGGCGAGATCCTGGGCATTGCCGGTCTGGTGGGCGCGAAGCGCACGGATATTGTGGAAACGTTATTTGGTATTCGCGAGAAATCCGGCGGTACCATTAGTCTGCACGGTAAAAAGATCAATAACCATAGCGCCAATGAAGCCATTAATAACGGCTTTGCGCTGGTGACCGAGGAGCGCCGCTCAACGGGGATCTACGCTTATCTGGATATCGGTTTTAACTCCCTGATTTCCAATATTCGCAACTATAAAAGCAAAATCGGCTTGCTGGATAACTCCCGCATGAAAAGCGATACCCAGTGGGTGATTGACTCAATGCGTGTTAAAACGCCGGGTCATCGCACACAGATTGGTTCGCTTTCCGGCGGTAACCAGCAAAAAGTGATTATCGGGCGCTGGCTGCTCACCCAGCCGGAAATATTAATGCTTGATGAGCCGACGCGCGGCATCGACGTAGGCGCGAAATTTGAAATCTACCAGCTTATTGCTGAACTGGCGAAAAAGGGTAAGGGGATCATTATTATCTCCTCAGAAATGCCTGAGCTGTTAGGGATAACTGACCGTATTCTGGTTATGAGCAATGGCCTCGTCTCCGGAATTGTTGACACCAAAACGACGACGCAAAATGAAATTCTGCGTCTTGCGTCTTTGCACCTTTAATATCAGGGGCTCCTCATGAGTGCGTTAAATAAGAAGAGTTTTCTCACTTATCTGAAAGAGGGCGGTATTTACGTCGTTCTTTTAGTGTTGCTGGCCATTATTATTTTCCAGGACCCGACGTTTTTAAGCCTGTTGAACTTAAGTAATATTCTCACCCAGTCATCGGTGCGTATTATTATCGCGCTTGGCGTGGCAGGGTTGATTGTCACCCAGGGGACTGACCTTTCCGCAGGGCGTCAGGTTGGCCTCGCCGCGGTGGTCGCGGCAACGCTGCTGCAGTCGATGGAAAACGCCAACAAAGTGTTCCCGGAAATGGCGACCATGCCGATTGCGCTGGTGATCCTGATTGTCTGCGCTATCGGTGCTGTGATTGGTCTGGTGAACGGCATTATCATCGCGTACCTGAACGTGACGCCGTTTATTACCACGCTTGGCACGATGATCATCGTTTACGGTATCAACTCGCTGTATTACGACTTCGTGGGCGCGTCGCCGATTTCCGGCTTCGATTCCGGCTTCTCGACGTTTACGCAGGGGTTTGTCGCGCTCGGCGGTTTCAGGCTTTCCTACATTACGTTTTACGCGCTGATTGCCGTGGCGTTCGTCTGGATCCTGTGGAATAAAACCCGCTTTGGTAAAAACATTTTCGCTATCGGCGGTAACCCGGAAGCGGCGAAAGTCTCTGGCGTGAACGTGGCGCTGAATCTGCTGATGATTTATGCGCTCTCCGGCGTGTTCTACGCCTTCGGTGGGATGCTGGAAGCGGGCCGTATCGGTTCTGCAACCAACAACCTGGGCTTTATGTATGAGCTTGACGCCATCGCGGCGTGTGTGGTGGGCGGCGTCTCCTTCAGTGGCGGCGTGGGTACGGTGCTTGGCGTGGTGACCGGTGTGATTATCTTCACCGTTATCAACTACGGCCTGACCTATATTGGCATCAACCCTTACTGGCAGTACATCATCAAGGGCGCGATTATCATTTTCGCGGTCGCCCTGGATTCCCTGAAATACGCGCGTAAGAAATAAGCGCGGTTACGCCAAAAAGCCTCCGCTTGCGGGGGCTTTTTTTATAGGCGGTGAGTGTGAATGATGGCGGGTGCGCTGCGCTTACCCGCCTTACACTCAGAGTGAGCGTTGAGGATGATGGTTTTGCTCCGGCTTAAAAAAATCGGCCTCGCTGTTTCGCCGCAGGCCGGGGCGCACCGGAGGGACCCGGTGCGAGGGCATGACAATACAGGGAGGTATTGTCTTGCCCGACCCATGGCCGGAGGGAATAAGGCGAGGCTTCCCCGCAGGGGCGATTTTCCGCCGGGAGCCGGGATTGCAAAGGGGGCGGCGGCGAGCCCCCTTTGCACGTTCGCGTGAGGGAAGCGCATATATCAGGATGACATTGTGGCGAACGTAACGAATTCACCGACCTGATATATTAAAAACTGGATGGCGGGTGCGCTGCGCTTACCCGCCCTACGGTGATGAAAGGAATTTGTAGGGTGAGTAAGCGCCAGCGCACCCACCGGGTACCAAGATGAAAGGAATTTGTAGGGTGGGTAAGCATCGCGCACCCACCGCACCTGCCATCGCGACGCTTACTTCTTTTTCTGCAATTCCAGCATCTGCTCGGGCGTCACGGCAGGGTAACCCTGCGCGTCGTCAGGCACTTCGCTAAGGGCGGGGATGGGCACCAGCGGGCCGAGGAAACGCGGTTCACGCTTAAAAATATAAAGATCCGCCAGCGCCCCTAAACGCGCGCCAAACTCACGCACGCGCACCGACAACATATTTTTTGGCGACGGCACGGCGTAACACTGCGCCTGGATGCCCATATGCAGCGCGATAAACAGCGCGCGCTCGCAATGGAAACGCTGGGTGATAATGATGAAATCGTTGGTATCGAACACACGGCGGGTGCGCACGATAGAGTCGAGCGTGCGGAAACCCGCGTAATCCAGCACGATATCCGCCGGATCGACGCCTGCGGCAATCAAATCCTTGCGCATCGTCATCGGCTCGTTATAGCTCTGCTGGGCATTATCGCCGCTCAACAGCAGGTAATTCACCTTGCCGCTGTTATACGCGTTCAGCGCGCCCTGAATGCGGTAGCGGTAATACTGGTTAATCACGCCGGTGCGATAATATTTGGCGGTGCCGAGCACCACGCCCACCTGACGCCACGGTAAATCCTGTAGCTCGTCATAGACGTAAGGCGCGGTTTTCCAGCTGATCCAGCGGTCAAGGAGCAGCGCCGTTAACAGCAGTACGCCAATCAGGGCCAGCAGGCTGTATAACAAACGCTTTAACATTCAGGCAGCTCGAAGCAATCAGAAAAGAGATTCAAGGCTACTTTACCCGCCGGGCAAGAGCAAGAATCGAACGACCGGTTGAAGCATTTTTCGCCGCTGCGGGCAGAACGCCCGCAGCGTTATTTCAGGCAAGCGTAACGAGTTCGAGATTCGTGAAGCCAAGCGCCTTCAGCGTCGCGGCGGTGGCGTCCCGCTGAACAATCGTCGCGTCGTCACGTTCGGCAAGCGCGACGCGCTTAATATCCGCCCACGCGTAACCGTTCAGGCTCATCAGATTCAGCGCGGCCTGCAGCGGCGGGAGGGAAGGGTTGAACGCCGCGTTCTCGGCATAACTGCCGGTAAAGATTTCACCATCGCGGGTTTCAATGGCCAATCCGGAAGGGGACTGGCTGTACGGCGCATGGCTGCGGTTGGCTGCCGCAATCGCGGCCTGCGTCAGCGCGTCGCCTTTCAGCGCATAGCCATGATTTTCCGTATCGAAAATCAGCGTTTTGATATCGAGATCGCGCGGGCCGAACGCGTCCGGCAGGTAATCGCCAAGCTGTGAAGGCGCGCGTCCAGGCAGGTTAATGCGAAGCGTCAGCCCGCTGTTAAGCTCATTCATAAACTGACGGCAGTGGCCGCACGGCGTGTAGTTAACGGTAATCGCCGCAAGGCCGGTTTCGCCGCGCATCCAGGCGTGGGTGATGGCGCTCTGCTCGGCGTGAATCGTCTGCTGCATCGCCGCGCCGCGAAACTCCATATTGCCGCCGAAATAGAGATTGCCGCTAAGGCCACGGGCCACCGCGCCCACATTAAAGTGCGAGATCTCCGTTTGCGCGCAGGCGGCGGCTAACGGCAGCAGCGCAAACGCCAGCGCGTCATCGTCCAGCCCGCTCTGACGGCGAACGTCAGCGACCTGTTCGGCGCTCAGCATCGCCGGAAAATGAACATCAGCAATCCATGGAGCCAGAGCGGCTTGCAGTGCCGCCGGCAGCTGTGCAAAGGCAGTTTCAAAACGTGGGTGCATGGCAAAGCCTCAAAAGAAGTAACAGGAAAAATAGTTTACGGCGCTCCTGAGGCTTTATATGTGATTTAGATCTCGCTGGCTATGCAACAAATGAAATTTAGAATGAAAATGCGCGACGTATCGCAAGTTTTAGCGCCATATCGCGAGAATAAGCGGGAACAGGAACGGGGCGACCAGCGACGTAATAATCCCGCAAATCACCAGCGCCAGCGAACTGAACGCGCCTTCCTGATAGTCCAGCTCCGCACAGCGCGCCGTCCCGAGGGCGTGCGAAGCCGTGCCCATCGCGAGCCCGCGCGCGGATTTGGTTTTTATCCGCATCATATTCAGCAGCGTATGGCCAAACACCGCACCGAGAATCCCGACGAAAATCACGCATACGGCGCTGATAGCCGGAATGCCGCCGAGGCTTCCGCCCACGGCCATGGCGATCGGCGTGGTGACCGATTTCGGCAGGACGGACGCCGCGATTTCCGGGCTTGCGCCCATCAGCAGCGCAACAGAAGTGCCGGTGACCATCGCCACCACGCTGCCTGCAAAGCAAATCGTGATAATCGACTTCCAGCGCGCGCGGATCTGGTGCAGCTGTTCATAGAGCGGGAACGCCAGCGCCACCACGGCGGGTTGCAGCAAATCATTCAGAATGCGGCTGCCCTGAAAATAGCGCTCATAAGGAATGTGGCTCAGCATCAGAAACGGGATCAGCACCACCATGCAGACCAGCAGCGGATTAAGCAGTGGACTTTTTAGCCGCGCAGCAAGCTTGCGGGCGGCGAAGAACACCAGCAGCGTCAGCGGCAGCGACCACCAGATATTCTGAATCATTTCTCATGGCTCCTTTCCTGGCCTACCACTTTGCGCTCGCCGTGCGCCAGATGCGCGCTCCAGCTCACCACCATAAATACCACCAGCGTGCTGATAAAACAGGAGACGACCACCGGGCCAAACTGCGCCTGCAACACGTCGAAATATTGCATCACGCCAATACCCACCGGCACGAACAGCAGCGCCATATAGCGGATCAGCAGATTACAGGCGGGCTGTACCCATTTCGCGGGCAGGATCTGAAACGCCAGCAGCACAAAAAGAATCAGCATGCCGATGATGCTGCCAGGTATCGTAATCGGCAGCAGCGCGGCAATCGCGATGCCTGCGTAAAGGCAGGCGTAAATCAAAACAAACGCGCGTACCAGTTGCCAGAGAGAAGTCAGCATTGTGCTCATAGGGGTCACCTTTAAACCGAACGCATTCATCATACAATTAAAATGAAAACTGTGCTACCGATCACAGGAGCCAACTCAGCATACCTAAACTTTCGAGCCGCCGCTCAGGTTCACAACGCGCCTTTCATGGCCGCAAAAATTTTTTGCGCACCGTTACGCAAACCAGTAATGATCCTGTTGAAGCTATAGATTACAATCTATAAAACGCTCCTTGCCGTTCACGGTAGTCGCTAACGAACAGGGAGGAGCGCCATGTGGACTATTTACCTTACTCACGAGTTTGAATGCTGGCTCGCGAGACAGCCGCAGCCGTTGCAGGAAGATGTGCTGGCCGCGCTGGGGCTTTTAAAAATCAAAGGTCCGCACCTCGGGCGTCCGTATGCCGATACGCTCAAAGGCTCGCGTCACGCGGGTATGAAGGAATTACGGGTTCAGCACGCCGGGCGGCCCATACGCGCCTTTTACGCTTTTGATCCGCACCGCTATGCGATTGTGCTGTGCGCGGCACAGAAAAAGGGCGATGAAAAGCGGTTTTACCGGGTCATGCTGCGCGTCGCTGACAAACTGTTTAGCCACTATCTGAACCACCGGGAGGTATAGATGAAGACGTTTGATGAAGTGCTGGCGGCGCAGACCCCGGAGGCCCGCGCACGCATCGAAGAGAAAACGGCGCAGCTGCTGCTGGAAACCCACCTGTATGCGCTGCGCGAGGCGCTCAGCGTGTCGCAAACCGAGATGGCGCGCCAGATGGGTATCGCCCAGCCGTCAGTCGCGGCTATCGAACAGCGCGGCAACGAGATGAAAATCTCAACGCTTAAGCGCTATGTCGAAGCCCTGGGCGGCACGGTGCGGCTGGATGTCGAGCTGCCGGACGGCCAGCGTTTCGGTTTTACGCTCTGAGCCAGCGCTCGCGCATTCCTTTCACGGCGGCTAGGCGCTACCATAGCGCCTCTTTTTTTAGCGGGTAGCGTTATGCGTGTTTTACTGGCGCCGATGGAAGGCGTGCTTGACTCTCTGGTGCGCGAACTGCTCACCGGGGTAAATGATTACGATCTCTGCATCACCGAATTTCTGCGCGTGGTGGACAGCCTCCTGCCGGTAAAATCGTTCTATAAACTTTGCCCGGAACTCCACCACGAGAGCCGCACGCCGTCCGGCACGCGGGTGCGTGTGCAACTGCTCGGTCAGCACCCGCAATGGCTTGCCGAAAACGCCGCCCGCGCGGTGGAGCTGGGCTCCTGGGGCGTTGATCTCAACTGCGGCTGCCCGTCGAAGCTTGTGAACGGCAGCGGCGGCGGTGCCACGCTGCTCAAAGACCCTGATCTTATCTATCGCGGCGCGAAAGCGATGCGCGAAGCCGTACCTGCGCATCTGCCGGTCACGGTGAAAATTCGTCTCGGCTGGGACAGCGGCGCGCGGCGTTTCGAGATCGCCGATGCCGTCCAGCAGGCGGGCGCGACGGAGCTGGTGGTACACGGGCGCACCAAAGAAGATGGCTATAAAGCGGAGCGCATTAACTGGGCGGCGATTGGCGAAATTCGCGAGCGGTTGACGATTCCGGTTATCGCCAACGGTGAAATCTGGGATTACGCCAGCGCGCAGGCGTGCATGGCGGAAACGGGCTGCGACGCGGTGATGATTGGCCGCGGCGCGCTCAACGTGCCGAATTTAAGCCGCGTGATTAAATATAACGAGCCGCGTATGCCCTGGCCGGACGTGGTGCAACTGCTGCAACAGTACACCCGGCTTGAGAAACAGGGCGATACGGGCATGTACCACGTGGCGCGTATCAAGCAGTGGCTCGGTTATTTGCGTAAAGAGTACGCCGAGGCGACGGAACTCTTCAGCGAAATCCGCGCGTTAACCACTTCGGCGGCCATCGCTGACGCCATCAACCGCCACTGAGGTTATTCGCCGTTCGCTATCAGCCGCTGAATAAATCCGCGTAACCACATCAACGCCGGATCGCTGTTATGGCGCTGATGCCACAGCAGCGCCACTTCAAACGGCGGCACGTCGAGCGGCACCGGGCTTGCCGAAAGCCCCCAGGCCGTTTGCCACATATCACACAGCCCCGCGGGCACGGTCGCGAGCGCGGGCATCTGCATCAGAAGTCCCGGCAGGCCCGCGAAGTGCGGCGTGGTGTAGCAAACGCTGCGGCGCGCTCCCTGGCGTGCCAGTAGCGTATCAATCAGGCTGCTAGTCGCTTCGCGGTAGGTCACCATCAGGTGCGGTTCTCGCACGTAATCCTCAAGCGTCAGCGGGGCGGTGAGGCTGAGCTGCGACGGGTGCCAGAGCGTCACAAACGGCATGCTCACTAACACCTCGCGCTCCTGCCAGCGCGGCCCGGCCTGCGCCACGCTTATCGCCATATCCAGCTCGCCTTCCTCCAGACGGCGCGGATCGCTAAACGGCGAGCTTGCCACCACGTTAAGCCGCACGCCGGGCGCGGCTTCGCGCAGCGCCGGGATCAGTTGCGGCATCAGCCACATCTCCACCCAGTCGGTCATGCCAAGCGTAATGGTGGCGCTCGCCTGCTGCGGGTGAAATTCAGCCTGCTGGAACAGCGCTGACTGAAGCTGCTCCAGCAGCGGCATCAGCTCGCCATGCAGAGCGACGGCGCGCGCGGTCGGCTGCATCCGGTGGCCGCTGCGAATAAACAGCGGGTCATCGAACATATCGCGCAGGCGCGCGAGCGCGCCGCTGACCGCGGGCTGCCCGAGATGCAGTTTATCGGCCGCGAGCGACACGCTCTGCTCGCGAAACAGCACCGCAAACGCGATGAGCAGGTTGAGATCGATTTTGCGGAAATCGTTTTCTTTGATAGTCATTATGGCTCCAATCAATTGGAGTGATACTAGTGCGGCGTGGATACTTCAGCAAGTCAAATCAACTGGAGGACGATGATGAAAACTGCCGCAACCTTACTGGCGCTTTTCACTTTCGCGCTGGCCGCGCCGCTTGGCGCTGCGCCATTGCCTGTTAACAGCGCGCAGGCGCCCGGCTATTACCGCATGATGCTCGGCGACTGGCAGATAACGGCTGTCTCTGACGGCACCGTGACCATTCCCGCCGACAAACTCCTGACCCGCATCACGCCTGACGCTCTCAAAACGCGCCTCGCCGATGACGCGCTGACGCCGCAGGTCGAAACCTCCATTAATGCCTACGTCATTAACACTGGTGATAAACTCATCCTGGTGGACAGCGGCGCGGGCGCGCTGCTGGGCAATAATGGCGGTCATCTGCCGGAAAATCTGCGTGCCGCCGGTATCGACCCGTCGCAAATCGACACGGTCCTGCTGACGCACATTCACGCCGATCACTCCGGCGGCGTGCAGCGCGACGGTAAACCGGTCTTCCCGAACGCCACCGTGCGGGTGGATCAGCGCGACCTCGATTTCTGGCTCAACCCGGCGCATGAAAAGGAAGTCGAAGCCAGCCAGCGCCATACGTTTGCGGAATCGGAGCAGTCGCTGCGCCCGGTCATCAGCGCCGGAAAGATGAAGGCGTTCCACGCGCCCGCGCAAATCATGCCCGACATTGAAGCACTGCCCGCGCCCGGCCACACGCCCGGCAGTGTGATTTACAAAGTGACCCGCGGCGGTGAAACGCTTTTACTGTGGGGCGATATTATCCATGTGAAAGCGGTGCAGATGCCGCAGCCGAAAGTGGCGATTCATTTTGATGTCAATCAGGACGAGGCGGTGGCCATGCGGGAGAAAACGCTGAAAATGGCGGCGCAGAGCAACGCCTGGGTGGCCTCGGCGCATATCGCGTTTCCGGGTATCGGCAAGATAAAAGCGCAGGGAGACGGGTATCGCTGGGTGCCGGTCAACTACAGCAGCCACGGCGCGAAGTAAGGTAAAGGGCGCCGCGGACAGGCGGCGCCCGGTAGATCAGAAGATCATTTTAAATACGCCCGTCACCACTAACAGCCCAATCAGAAAAATAATCAGTACCGCCCACAGAATGATTTTCATCACTTACTCCTTATTGTCTTTGCGGGATCTCGTTGATCCATGAAGGTAATTACCAGTATAGAAGCTCCTGCGAAGGCGGCAGAAAAAAGTGAGGGGAGCGTTTTCGCCCGCCGGGCGCTGATTTTTCAGGCCTCGCTATACTTAACACTTTAACGCAACTCCCGGAGGCACCATGAGTTCTGCAACCAAAGTGGCGATCGTCACCGCGTCAGATTCAGGCATCGGCAAGAAGTGTGCGGTATTTCTCGCAAGGCAAGGGTTCGATATCGGCATTACCTGGCACAGTGACGATAAAGGCGCGAAGGAGACCGCGCAGGAAGTGGAAAGCCTGGGACGGCGCGCTGAACTTATCCAGCTTAACCTCAGCCATCTGCCGGAGGGCGCGAACGCCATTCAGGCGCTTATCGACCGCTTCGGGCGTATCGACGCGCTGGTGAATAACGCGGGCGCGATGATCAAAAAGCCGTTTCTGGAGATGACGTTCGACGAGTGGCGCAGCATTCAGACGGTGGATGTGGACGGCGCGTTTCTCTGCTCGCAAATCGCGGCCAAAGCGATGGTGAAACAGGGGCAGGGCGGGCGCATTGTGAATATCACCTCGGTGCATGAACACACGCCGCTGCCGGAGGCGAGCGCCTACACCGCGGCCAAACACGCGCTCGGCGGGCTGACCAAATCGATGGCGCTGGAGCTGGTGGAGCATAACATTCTGGTGAACGCCGTCGCGCCTGGCGCTATCGCCACGCCGATGAACGACATGGACGAGGGCGATGCGAAACCCGGCTCGATGCCGAATATCCCGATGGCACGCCCCGGCGAAACCGATGAGATAGCCAGCATCGTCGCGTGGCTCTGCTCGGAGGGGGCCACCTATACCACCGGTCAGTCGTTTATCATCGACGGCGGGTTTACGCTCGCTAACCCGCAGTTTAAGCCGAAGGCTTAATCCTCTCTGCTGCTGCGTTTGCGCCACAGCCAGCGCAGCAGCAGCACAATACCCACCGCCAGTACGACCCACACCAGCTGTTTCAGATGATGATCGAGGCGATGCAGCCACGGCTCTATCACCTGGCCGCCCACGTAACCAAGCGTGGTAAAGAGCGTCGCCCAGGCCAGCGCCCCGAGAATATTCAGCGGCACAAAGAGCTTTGGCGGGACATGACTCGCGCCGATGAGCAGCGGGCCGATGATGCGAAAACCGTACATAAAGCGGGTGCCAATCACAAACCACGCCGGATGGCGCTGGATAAGCGCCTGCGCGCGGGCTATCTGCTTCTGCTTGCCGGAAAACCGCGCCAGCGCCCGGGTGCCGAACCGGCGGCCCACCAGATACAGCGCCTGGTCGCCAATCATGCCGCCGAGTGCCACCACCAGCACCACCAGCGGAAAGCGCAGCAGCCCTTCATGTGCGGCCACGCCGCCCAGCAGCGTGACGGTTTCCCCTTCGGCAAGGCTGCCCACCAGCAATGTCACATAACCGTACTGCTCAATCAGGTTATTGATATCCATGAATTCCACTACTCCCGTTTGTCAGGCTTTCTTCGCGCCACGCGCGAAACCGAAAGTATAACGCGCCCGCCGCGCCCTGCGCGTTCAACGGACTACCTGTTTTTGTGCTGTTTACTTTTTAATCTACAGGCCTGAATTATACTTACAGTACCCGTTCCGGGCGGTCTGAGTCAGGGGGCGTTATGAACCATGTCTGGGGGCTTTTGTCCCATCCTTTCCGTGAAATGCAGGTGATTCGCCACGAAAACGAAACCGTGACGCATCACTATACCCACCACGTACTCATCATGGCGGCCATTCCCGTGCTGTGCGCGTTTATCGGCACCACCCAGATTGGCTGGGATTTCGGCGACGGCAACGTCGTGAAGCTGTCGCTCTTTACCGGTTTTTATCTGGCGGTACTGTTTTATGCGCTGATGCTGGCAGGCGTCGCGGTGATGGGGCGGGTTATCTGGTGGATGGCGCGTGATTATCCGCGTCGTCCGTCGCTCGCCGGTTGTATGGTGTTCGCGGGCTATGTGGCGACGCCGCTCTTTTTAAGCGGCGTGGTGGCGCTCTATCCGCTGGTGTGGCTCTGCGCGCTGGTGGGGACGCTCGCGCTGCTCTACACCGGTTATCTGCTGTATGTCGGCATTCCGGCGTTTCTCAATATTAATCAGGAAGAAGGGCTGCGCTTTTCCGGCTCGACGCTCGCCATCGGCGTGCTGCTGCTGGAGGTGTTGCTGGCGCTGACCGTGCTGCTGTGGGGTTACGGTTATCGTCTCTTCTGACGTATGCCGCCGGTGTAAAAACCGGCGGTGCCGCGCCCGGCGCTGAATCTTCTGTAGCGGGAAACGCGAAGGCCGGAGTATCATGCCCGCGCCAGCCACCAATAGCTTTCACCGTTGGTGGCGGTGCGTTTAATTACGCGCGTGAATTCTTTTCCGAACTTTCGCCATGCCGACAAAAATTCGTCTTTCCCTGTTAAGTCTCGCGCTGCTGCTGGCCGCGCCGCTTTCCACTCCGGCGCTGGCCGCCGCGAAAGCTGCCGCATCGCCGCTTGCCGCCGCTGAGCCGCAAATTGCCTCAGGCAGCGCCATGATAGTCGATCTGCGCACCAATGAAGTGCTGTTCTCAAGCCACCCGGATCTGGTGCGTCCGATAGCGTCAATTACCAAAGTGATGACCGCGATGGTGGTGCTCGACGCCAGCCTGCCGCTGGATGAGATGCTGACGGTGGATATCAGTCATACGCCGGAGATGAAAGGGATCTATTCGCGGGTGCGTTTAAACAGCCAGATCAGCCGTAAAAATATGCTGCTGCTGGCGCTGATGTCGTCGGAAAACCGCGCGGCGGCAAGTCTTGCGCATCACTATCCGGGCGGCTACGACGCGTTTATCCGCGCCATGAACGCCAAAGCGAAAGCGCTCGGCATGCGCAATACGCATTTTGTGGAGCCGACAGGGCTTTCCATCCACAACGTCTCGACCGCTCGCGATCTCACGAAGCTGTTAATCGCGACCAAACAGTATCCGCTGATTGGCCAGCTCAGCACCACGCGTGAAGAGATGGCGACGTTTTCGAACCCGACGTACACGCTGCCGTTCCGTAATACCAACCATCTGGTTTACCGCGATAACTGGAATATCCAGTTGACCAAAACCGGCTTTACTAACGCGGCGGGGCACTGCCTGATGATGCGCACGCTGATTAAAAACCGTCCGGTGACGCTGGTGGTGATGGACGCCTTCGGCAAATATACCCACTTTGCCGACGCCAGCCGCCTGCGCACCTGGCTTGAAACCGGTAAGGTACAACCGGTGCCTGAGGCGGCGTTGAGCTATAAGCGCCAGAAAGCGGCGCAAATGGCGAACAACAGCGTCGAGTAAGCTATTCCGGCAGCGTCCAGTCTCCCTGGTTGAGCGGACGCTGCATAATCAGCGTGTCGCGCCAGCCGCCGAATTTAAACCCGACGCTGCGCAAACTTCCCACCACTTCAAACCCCAGCAGCCGGTGCAGACGCGTCGAGCCGCGATTATTCTCGCCATCGCCAATCACCGCCATCAGCTGACGCCACGGGCCTTGCTCGCAGCGCTCGATAAGCGCCTGTAACAGACGGCTGCCGATACCGCGCCCGACCATGCTGGCGTCGATATAAATCGATTCTTCGAGGGTATAGCGATACGCAGGGCGCGCACGCCAGGGCGAGGCGTAACAGTAGCCGACCACAATGCCGTCCATCTCCGCCACAAGCCAGGGTAAGCCCTGCGCGGTGACGGCATTAACGCGCGCGGTCATCTCATCAAGCGTCGGGGGCGTTTCTTCAAAGGAGGCGCGGCCGTGTTCGACATGCCAGCCATAAATGGCGCGAATGGCGTCGATATCCCCCGGCGTAACGTCACGAATCGCGGCTTTTGATGCCGTGAGATTTTCCACAACAGCCATACCTGTATCCTCAAAAGACATGCCGCCGGAGGGCTCCGGCGGCATGGAGGATATATTATGCCTGTGCTTAAAAAGAAAACAGCCTGCCAGAATCAGCGGGCGGTCTGCTCCCCTGGCGTTTGTGCGATCCCATCCGGTTCACCCCAGTATTTCTGCTTTGAGGTTTTACCAATACCGGGGTTCATGCTGTTGGTCGGGTCATTGGCCTTATAAAATTGTTTTAAGCTCTCCGGCGCTTCGTAGAGATGGCCGACGTTATGCTCCGCCGGGTATTGCGCGCCGCGCTCGCGCAGCAGCGCCAGCATCTCTTCTTTCAGCGCATGCACATCCACGCCTTTTTTAACGATGTAATCCTGATGGAACACATGGCAGAAGAAGTGGCCGTAATAGAGCTTGTGCACCAGCTTGCTGTCAATTTCCGGCGGCAGACGCTCGAACCACTCGGTGTCGTTGCGCCGCAGGGCGATATCCAGCGCCAGAATATCTTCCACCTCGTCAGCGTGAACCGCGTGATAACGCACCGCCGCGCCCGCCGCCGCAAAGCGGTGCAGAAACGCTTTGCTGCCTTCTTCCGCCGTACAGGCGAAGAAGTCGCCTTCGGCCTCTTTAAAGAAGCTCGTCAGCCAGCTGCGCGCTTCTTCAATGCCGTCGCCCGCCATTTTCAGCAGCAGATGGTGCTCATATTTATCGCGCCAGCTTTTCATGCGCGGCGGCAAATGACCGGGGAATAACCCGCCCAGTTTTTGCATCACGCGGTCAGTAAAGTGCGGTTTAACAAACGGCACTTTCTCAAGCCAGGCGTCGGTGCGGCCTTTCGCCGTGAAGAAGAACGGCATTTTGTCGGTGCCGAGCTTGTTGATCATCAGGAACGTATCTTTCCCGTAGCGCTCGGCGATATCGTAGATATCGCGGTGCATATATTCACCGGCGACCGGCAGGCTTTGAAAATTTGCAAGAATATGGCGGCGGATGTGGGTCAGTACGTCAGGCTGATTGGTGCCGATATAAAACACCTCCTGGCGTTTTTCGGCTTCGAAGGTATCAAGACGCACCGCGAACACCGCGAGCTTACCGGCGCAGCCGGAGGCTTCAAAGAGCCGCTCCGGGTTGGCGTTGTAGCGCGCCGGGCTGTCGGCCTCGATGTCGCGCACGCGCTCAATATAATGACGGTCGGAGGCCTGGCGTTCGTCGTGGCGCACGGCGGTCGGATCAATGCGGTCATCGTCAAGGCGGCCCAGGATCTGCTCCGGCGTCTGGCCGAGATCGATGCCCAGATGGTTCACCAGACGCAGCCGCCCGGTGTCGTCTATCTGCGCGAACAGCGCCATTTCGGTATAGGCGGGGCCGCGATGCACCAGCGCGCCGCCGGAGTTATTACAGATGCCGCCCATCACCGACGCGCCGATGCAGGAGGAGCCAATCACCGAGTGCGGCTCGCGGCCAAGCGGCTTGAGCGCGCGCTCCAGCTGCCAGAGCGTGGTGCCGGGGTATGCGAGGATCTGCTCGCCGTTATCCAGCAGGTGCAGCTTATCGAGGCGCAGCGTGCTGATGATGATAATGTCGCGATCGTAGTCGTTGCCATTCGGCGTCGAGCCTTCCGTCAGGCCGGTGTTAGCCGCCTGCATCAGAATGATTTTGTCGGCGGCGACACAAACTTCCAGTACGCGCCATAATTCCAGCAGCGTGCCGGGAAAAACGACGGCCAGCGCTTCGCCCTGGCCTGAGCGAAAGCCTTTGCGGTAACGGGCGGTTTTGGCCGGGTCGGTGAGAAGATGGCTGGCGCCGATAATGCGGGTCAGCTCCGCGATAACCTCATGGTTACCGGAGGTTGGTGTCAGGATCATGTTCCACTCCTTGTGGCAGAGAAAACGCACGTCTCTAAGCATAGCCGCGAATTTCGCGACGAGTCCGAAAAGGTTGAAAAATCAGCGTATAAACTTGCGTTTGGCTTCTTCCCTGCTAAGGCTTATGGCACACTGCACACCTTATTCTTTGTGGCGGCAACGTTGCGGCTGCGTCTAAAAGAGAGTTAATCCTATGAAATGGCTTTGTTCTGTGGGTATGGCCGTGAGCCTTGCGCTGCAACCGGCCCTGGCGTCTGAACCATTTGGCGAGCATCCTCTGACGCCCGAAGCGCGGGATGCGTTTGTCACCGATTTACTCAAAAAAATGACTGTCGATGAGAAAATCGGCCAGCTGCGTCTGATTAGCGTCGGGCCGGATAACCCGAAAGAAGCGATTCGGGACATGATCAAAGAAGGTCAGGTCGGCGCGATTTTCAACACCGTTACCCGCCCGGATATCCGCGCGATGCAGGATCAGGTGATGCAGTTAAGCCGCCTGAAAATTCCGCTGTTTTTCGCCTACGACGTGCTGCATGGCCAGCGCACCATTTTCCCGAACAGCCTCGGGCTTGCCTCCTCGTTTAACCTCGACGCGGTAAAAACCGTGGGCCGCGTGTCGGCGTATGAAGCCGCTGACGACGGTCTTAACATGACCTGGGCGCCGATGGTCGACGTCACGCGCGACCCGCGCTGGGGCCGCGGCTCGGAAGGGTTCGGTGAAGATACCTATCTCACCAGCATGATGGGCAAAACGATGGTCGAGTCGATGCAGGGCAAAAGCCCGGCGGACCGCTATTCGGTGATGACCAGCGTGAAACACTTCGCCGCTTACGGCGCGGTGGAGGGCGGTAAAGAGTACAACACCGTCGATATGAGCTCTCAGCGTCTCTTCAACGACTACATGCCGCCTTACAAAGAGGCGCTCGACGCAGGCAGCGGCGGCGTGATGATTGCGCTCAACTCCCTGAACGGCACGCCAGCGGCATCCGACGGCTGGCTGCTGAAAGACTTGCTGCGCGGCGACTGGGGCTTTAAAGGCATCACCATTTCTGACCACGGCGCGATTAAAGAGCTGATTAAACACGGTACGGCGTCCGATCCGGAAGACGCGGTGCGCGTGGCGATTAAATCCGGCGTCGATATGAGTATGGCGGATGAGTACTACAGCAAATACCTGCCGAATCTTATCAAAAGCGGCAAAGTCACCATGGCAGAGCTCGACGACGCTACGCGTCACGTGCTGAACGTCAAATATGACATGGGGCTGTTTAACGATCCGTACAGCCATCTGGGACCGAAAGACTCCGATCCGAAAGACACCAACGCTGAAAGCCGCCTGCACCGCGACGACGCGCGTAAAGTGGCGCGCGAAAGCCTGGTGCTGCTGAAAAACCGCCTGGAGACGCTGCCGCTGAAAAAATCCGGCACCATCGCGGTGGTGGGGCCGCTCGCTGACAGCAAGCGCGACATGATGGGCAGCTGGTCTGCCGCAGGTGTGGCCGATCAGTCCGTCACGCTGCTGCAGGGCATGAAAAACGTCGCGGGCGATAAGGCCAAAATCCTCTACGCCAAAGGCGCTAATGTCACTGACGATAAGGGCATCGTTGACTTCCTGAATCTCTACGAGCCGGCAGTGGTGGTGGATAAACGCACGCCGAAAGCGATGATCGACGAGGCGGTAAACGTCGCGAAGCAGTCTGACGTGGTCGTGGCGGTCGTGGGCGAAGCGCAGGGCATGGCGCATGAGGCATCCAGCCGTACCGATCTCACCATTCCGCAGAGCCAGCGTGACCTTATCAGCGCGCTGAAAGCGACCGGCAAACCGCTGGTGCTGGTGCTGATGAACGGTCGTCCGCTGGCGCTGGTGAAAGAAGATCAGCAGGCCGATGCGATTCTGGAAACCTGGTTTGCCGGAACCGAAGGCGGTAACGCCATCGCCGACGTGCTGTTTGGCGACTACAACCCGTCAGGCAAGCTGCCGATTTCCTTCCCGCGCTCGGTCGGGCAGATCCCGGTGTACTACAGCCACCTCAACACGGGCCGTCCGTACAACCCGGAAAAACCGAACAAATACACCTCGCGCTACTTTGACGAAGCCAACGGCCCGCTCTATCCGTTCGGCTACGGCCTGAGCTACACCACGTTCAGCGTTTCCGACGTGAAGCTCTCCGCGCCGACCATGAAGCGTGACGGCAAAGTGACCGCCAGCGTAACGGTGACCAACACCGGCAAACGCGAAGGCGCGACTGCAGTGCAGATGTATCTCCAGGACGTCACGGCCTCTATGAGCCGTCCGGTAAAACAGCTGCGCGGCTTTGAGAAAATCACGCTGAAACCGGGCGAAAGCCAGACCGTCAGCTTCCCGATCGATATCGACGCGCTGAAATTCTGGAACCAGCGTATGAAATATGACGCGGAGCCTGGCAAATTCAACGTCTTCATCGGGCTGGATTCCGTCCGCGTGAAGCAGGGCGAATTTGAACTGCTGTAAGCGGGTGTCGATCGTCAGAGGGCCGGGAGACCGGCCCTTTTTTATGGCCATTGCCCGTTAAAAAATGCCATTTCCCGTCTTTTCCCTTTCCCCCTGAGATTTATCAACTACGCTTTTCTCTTAAGCCCTTAGCGAAGCGGATAAAAGAGGAAAATCATGAGGCTAAAACTCTGGAGCGCGGCAGGCCTGGTACTGCTGGCGGCAGGCGCGCAGGCGGCCGAGCCGGTGAAAGTGGGCTCGAAAATCGACACCGAAGGCGCGCTGCTTGGCAACGTGATTTTGCAGGTGCTGGAAAGCCACGGCGTGAAAACGGTCAACAAAATCCAGCTGGGCACCACGCCGGTCGTGCGCGGGGCGATCACCTCCGGTGAGCTGGATATCTACCCGGAATACACCGGCAACGGGGCGTTTTTCTTTAAGCAGGAGAACTCTCCTGCGTGGAAAAACGCGCAGCAGGGCTATGAGAAAGTCAAAAAGCTCGACGCCGAACAGAACAAGCTTATCTGGCTGACGCCAGCGGCGGCGAACAACACCTGGACCATCGCGGTGCGTCAGGATCTGGCGCAGAAAAACAAGCTAACCTCGCTTGCCGACCTTAGCCGCTATCTGAAAGAGGGCGGGACGTTCAAACTCGCCGCGTCGGCGGAGTTTATCGAGCGCCCGGACGCGCTGCCGGCCTTTGAAAAAGCCTACCAGTTTAAGCTTAACCAGGACCAGATGCTGTCGCTCGCGGGTGGTGATACCGCGGTGACTATCAAAGCGGCGGCCCAGCAGACCTCCGGCGTTAACGCCGCGATGGCTTATGGCACCGATGGCCCGGTGGCGGCGCTCGGCCTGCAAACGCTCACCGATCCGAAAGGCGTGCAGCCGGTTTACGCGCCCGCGCCGGTCGTGCGCGAAGCGGTGCTGAAAGCGTACCCGGATATGCCGCAGTGGTTTGAGCCGGTCTTTAAGGCGCTGGATGAGAAAACGCTTCAGGAGCTGAACGCGCAGATCGCGGTAGAAGGGCTGGATGCCGGTAAAGTGGCGTCGCAGTGGCTCAAAGAAAAAGGACTGGTGAAATAACGCCACCGGCGTTTGCCTCGGGATACGTTTTGTCAATCAGATGCCATAACCGGGTGCTGGTGCTGCTGGCGGTCCTGCTGGCCGCCGCCGCCCTGTTGCCCTTTTTAAATTACGCGCCGAACCGGCTGGTCTCCGGCGCGCCGCTCGGTCTCTCCGGGCTTTTCCCTGCCGCCGTGCCCGCATTATGGGCGCTGCCGGTCTTGCTCTGTTTACTCGCCTTTGTCCCCGGAAAACCGGGCGCGCTGCTGATTCTGGTTGCGGCGCAGGCGCTTTTTATCACGCTGCTTTTTGTGACCGGCGAAGAGGCGACGCGGCTTGCCGAAACCGGTAGCCGTCTGGCGCGTACCTCGCCCGGCAGCGGCCTGTGGCTGATGCTCGCGGTCTCGCTGCTTGCCGCAAGCGACGCTATCGGCAGGCTGACGCGCCAGCCGCTCGGGCGCTGGCTGTTACAGGCGCAGATCTGGATTGCGCCGCTCTGGCTTCTGCTGAGCGGTCATTTTGATGCGCTGTCGCTGCTTAAAGAATACGCCAACCGCCAGACGGTGTTTGATGACGCCACCGCGCGCCACCTGACGCTGCTTTTCGGCACGCTGGCACCCGCTATCGTTATCGGGCTGCCGCTCGGCATTTTGTGTCACCGACGCCCGCGCTGGCAGCCGGGACTGTTCGCTGCGCTCAATATTATTCAGACGGTGCCGTCTGTGGCGCTCTTTGGCCTGTTGATGGCCCCGCTTGCGGGGCTGGCGCAGGCGTTTCCGGCGCTCGGCGCGTTGGGCGTCTCCGGCACCGGGCTTGCACCTGCGCTGATTGCGCTCACGCTCTATGCGCTGCTGCCGCTGGTGCGCGGCGTAGTGGCCGGGCTCGGGCAGGTGCCCGACGCGGTGCGTGAGAGCGCCCGCGGGGTGGGAATGTCCGCCTGGCAGCGCTTATGGCATGTCGACGTACCGCTGGCGCTGCCCGTCTGGCTGCGCAGCCTGCGTGTGGTGGCGGTGCAGACGGTCGGTATGGCGGTGGTGGCCGCGCTGATTGGCGCAGGCGGCTTCGGCGCGCTGGTTTTTCAGGGGTTGCTTAGCAGCGCGCTCGATCTGGTGCTGCTTGGCGTTATCCCGGTCGTGGCGCTGGCGGTGGTGCTGGACGCGCTGTTTACGCTCGCCATCGGCGCGCTGGAGACAAAAAGAAATGATTGAATTTAAGCAGGTCAGCAAGTTTTACAACGGCGGCACGGCGGTGAAAGACTTAAGCCTGACGTTCGCCGAAGGCGCATTCTCGGTGCTGATTGGCACCTCCGGCTCCGGTAAGTCTACCACGCTCAAGATGATTAACCGGCTGGTGGAGCACGACGCGGGCGAAATCCGCTTCGCGGGCGAGGAGATCCGCCAGTTTTCGCCCGAAGCGCTACGCCGGCGCATGGGGTATGCGATCCAGTCGGTCGGGCTGTTTCCGCACTGGACGGTGGCGCAAAACGTCGCGACGGTGCCGCAGCTGCTGAAGTGGCCGAAGGCGCGCATTCAGGCGCGGGTGGATGAACTGCTCGCGCTGCTTGGGCTCACGCCTGACGCATTTCGCGATCGCTACCCGCATCAGCTCTCAGGTGGCCAGCAGCAGCGCGTCGGCGTGGCGCGCGCGCTGGCGGCTGACCCGGAAGTATTACTGATGGACGAGCCGTTCGGCGCGCTCGATCCGGTCACGCGCAGCGCGCTGCAACAGGAGATGCGCCGCATACATCAGTTGCTCGGCCGCACGATTGTGCTGGTGACGCATGACATCGACGAGGCGCTGGGGCTTGCCGAGCATCTGGTGCTGATGGATAACGGCGAAGTGGTGCAGCAGGGCACGCCGCTGGCGCTGCTCACCGCGCCGCGCAATGACTTCGTGCGTGACTTTTTCGGGCGCAGCGAGCTTGGCGTGCGGCTGTTGTCGCTCAAACAGGTGAAGGATTTCATTGAGCCTGGCATGGTCGACGGCGCGCCGGTGGCGGAAACCTTAACGCTGCGCGAGGCGATGTCAGTGTTTGTCGAACGCCAGTGCGAAGCGCTGTCTGTGGTGGATGCAAACGGCGCGCACCGCGGCGTGCTGCGCTTTCGCCATCTGGTGAATCAGCGGGAGGCGCGGGGTGAATAGACTGCGCGATCCGCTGCTCTGGCTGGCGCTGCTGTTTGTCGCGCTGCTGCTGGCGATGCCGCACAGCGAAGGGCTGTTCCACTGGCTGTTTCCGGGGCTGGCGCGCCCGGTCTATCTTCAGGAAAGCTTTGTCGCGCTCACGCTTTCGCATCTCGGGCTGGTGGCGGCGGCAGGCGCGGTGTCGGTCGCCTGCGGCGTCGCGGTGGGGATTGCGGTGACGCGCCCGTGGGGGCGTGAGTTTCGCGCGCTCGCCGAAACGCTCGCCGCCGCCGGTCAGACGTTCCCGCCAGTGGCGGTGCTGGCGATTGCGGTGCCGGTAATGGGCTTCGGGCGCGAGCCTGCGATTGTCGCGCTCATTCTTTACGGCCTGTTGCCGGTGTTGCAGGGCACGCTTGCGGGCTTAAGCGCGGTGCCGGAGGACGTGAAAGAGGTGGCGCGGGGCGTCGGCATGAGCCGCGCTCAGATCTTACGCAAAGTCGAGTTGCCGCTGGCGTCTGGCGTGATGCTGGCGGGGATACGCACGTCGGTGATTATTAATATCGGCACTGCCACCATCGCCTCCACCGTGGGAGCCAGCACGCTCGGCACCCCGATTATCATCGGCCTGAGTGGGTTTAACACGGCGTATGTGATTCAGGGTGCGGTGCTGGTGGCGCTGGCGGCGGTTCTGGTGGACCGGCTCTTTGAGCGTCTGGCGCGGGTTATGAACCGGAATGCAGGATAACGGTGTAGCCGGCCAGCATAACGCCGCCGATACCGCCGATGGCCATCAGGACCATGCCGGTGATAAGCCCGATTCTGACAAATTTCATGCGTTGCTCCTTATGTTAACCGCGTAAGTATACGGTGAAGCGCGCCTGTTAATGAACCTTTAAATGGTTTCCGGTTCATGGAGCGAGAAAATGGCGTGGCCCTGCGCATGCCAGGCGGCAATTTGCTCAAGCTGACGCGCCGCGGGCGGTTCGCCGCACCACACCAGCAGCGTTCTGCCAGGAAAGAGTTCAGGGCGCAGTTGAACCAGCGGTTGCGCCAGCACATCCACCCGCCAGCCTTTTTGCACCGCCACCCAGGCCGCGAGCCAGATCTGCGTCGCATCCTGATGATTCCAGCCGACCACCAGCGCGTCGTTGCCCGGCTTTTTCCATGCGGATTGCAGACAAAGCGCGATGTAGTTAATCAGAATGCCGTCGAGCAGGCTTAAGAGCGCATGCAGCGTGGCGTGCTGTAGCTGCATCCTGCGGCGCAGCGGGGTGTAGAGATGGCGCACCAGCATCTGGGCCGGGTAGTCGCGTCCTAATTCGCTTACCCAGTGCCGCACCTGGCCCGGGTTGCCGCTGCGCAGTTTCGCAAGCAGCATCTCCTGGCGCTCGCGCCAGCCTTCCGGCTCATCGGCGCTGTCCTGGCTTAACAGGGTTTTGACTTTACTGACCTGAACGCCTTGCTCAATCCAGTGTTTGATTTCGCGGATACGGTCGATATCCGCCTCGCTGAACAAACGGTGGCCGCCGTCGGTGCGCACGGGTTTAAGCAGTCCGTAACGGCGCTGCCACGCGCGCAGCGTCACGGGGTTAACTTCACAGAGATCGACCACTTCGCCAATCGTATATAACGCCATACTGGTTCTCTTCGGGGAATGGTACCCGTTAAATGTAGTAGGTGATGCACGAACCGGGAAAAAGAGTTTGTATCCTGTATCCCGCAGGCAAAAAGGCGATAACCACGACGCTGGACGAAAAAAGGGGAGATAAGCATCTCCCCTTCGTTTTATGGCGCTGCTGGCGCGCTGGGCGTCAGGTTATTTCACCTGCTGGCCCGGCTTCGCGCCGCTGTCCGGGCTTAACAGGAAGATATCTTTCCCGCCAGGGCCCGCGGCCATCACCATGCCTTCTGAGATACCGAAACGCATTTTACGCGGCGCGAGGTTCGCCACCATAACGGTCAGGCGGCCAATCAGCGCTTGCGGGTCCGGGTAGGCGGAGCGGATGCCGGAGAAGACGTTACGTTTTTCGCCGTCCAGATCCAGCGTCAGGCGCAGCAGTTTGTCAGAGCCGTCCACAAATTCCGCGTTTTCAATCAGCGCCACGCGCAGGTCGATTTTCGCGAAATCGTCAAACGTGATGGTTTCCTGGATCGGGTTGTCCGCCAGCTCGCCAGTCGCAGGTGCCGCCGCCGCTTTCACTTCTTCTTTGGATGCTTCCACTAACGCCTCCACTTGTTTCATCTCAATACGGTTATAGAGTGCTTTAAAGCTGTTCACTTTATGGCCGAGCAGCGGGGCGTTAACGCCATCCCAGGTCAGCTCGACATTCAGGAACGCTTCGGCACGGGCGCACAGCTCCGGCAGTACCGGCTTCAGGTAGGTCATCAGCACGCGGAACAGGTTGATACCCATAGAGCAAATCGCCTGCAGATCGGCGTCGCGGCCTTCCTGTTTGGCAACTACCCACGGTGCCTGCTCATCCACGTAGCGGTTCGCGAGGTCAGCAAGCGCCATGATTTCGCGGATAGCCTTACCAAACTCACGGCTCTCCCACGCCTCGCCAATCACGGCAGCCGCGTCGGTGAAGGTCTGGTAGAGCGCCGGATCAGCCAGTTCAGCGGCTAATTCACCGTCAAAACGTTTGGCGATAAAGCCCGCGTTGCGCGACGCCAGGTTGACCACTTTGTTGACGATGTCGGCGTTCACGCGCTGCACGAAATCTTCCAGATTCAGGTCGATATCGTCGATGCGGGAGGAGAGCTTCGCCGCGTAGTAGTAGCGCAGGCTGTCGGCGTCGAAATGGTTCAGCCAGGTGCTGGCCTTGATGAACGTGCCGCGCGATTTAGACATTTTCGCGCCGTTGACCGTCACGTAGCCGTGGACAAACAGGTTGGTCGGTTTACGGAAACCGCTGCCTTCGAGCATTGCAGGCCAGAACAGGCTGTGGAAGTAGACGATATCTTTACCGATAAAGTGATACAGCTCGGCGTCAGAATCCTTTTTCCAGTACTCGTCAAAGCTCACGGTATCGCCGCGCTTGTCGCACAGATTTTTGAACGAGCCCATGTAGCCGATAGGCGCATCCAGCCAGACGTAAAAATATTTGCCCGGCGCGTTCGGGATTTCAAAACCGAAGTAGGGCGCGTCGCGGGAGATATCCCACTGCTGCAGGCCGGATTCAAACCACTCCTGCATTTTGTTCGCCACCTGCTCCTGGAGCGCGCCGGAGCGGGTCCACGCCTGCAGCATTTCGCTGAACGACGGCAGATCGAAGAAGAAGTGTTCAGAATCACGCATCACCGGCGTGGCGCCGGAAACGACCGATTTCGGCTCGATAAGCTCCGTCGGGCTGTAGGTCGCGCCGCAGACTTCGCAGTTATCGCCGTACTGATCCGGGGATTTACATTTCGGGCAGGTGCCTTTTACAAAACGGTCCGGCAGGAACATGCCTTTTTCCGGGTCGTAGAGCTGCGAAATGGTACGGTTTTTAATAAAGCCGTTTTCTTTGAGGCGAGTATAAATCAGCTCCGACAGCACGCGGTTTTCGTCGCTGTGCGTAGAGTGATAGTTGTCATAGCTGATGTTAAAGCCCGCAAAATCGGTCTGATGCTCTTTGCTCATCTCGGCAATCATCTGCTCCGGCGTAATGCCAAGCTGCTGGGCCTTGAGCATGATAGGCGTGCCGTGGGCGTCGTCGGCGCAGATGAAATTAACCTCGTGGCCGCGCATTCGCTGGTAACGGACCCAGACATCAGCCTGGATGTGCTCCAGCATATGGCCGAGGTGGATGGAGCCGTTGGCGTACGGCAGCGCGCACGTTACCAGAATTTTTTTCGCGACTTGAGTCATAGTGAGTATTACGTCTTCTGTGGCAAATGGGGCAGTCATAGTACCCGAATCCACCCGCGTTGAGTACCGCGCGGCGGTAAAAGCGCGCAAAAATGACGATAAACGCTCCTGTTCTACGCTCGCTATACATAATGAACAGACAGAATGCGTTAGCTTATTTTAAGGGAACCTCAATATAGCCTGCTTCCAGTCCTTTTACCTCAATACCTTGTACAACCGATTTACCGGTTTTAACTTCAATTTTTTTTATGGGGCCTTCCTCTGCAGCACGATAGTTTACCCATGTAACCCCGTTGATATCCTGATGCAGCGCCTCCGGGGGAACGGCAATTCCCTTCTCATTCATATAAAGTATTATCGCCAGATGTGCACTCATACCTATTCTGGCTCCTTTTGATGGCGTATCTACTGAAATGATGACATCGTAATAGACCGACATTCCTGAAGCATCTGCTGCATCACTCTGAACGGCAATAGCGCTGACATGACCCTCCAACTCTTCTCCGACAAATCCATCTCCGGTTATTTTTACTGGCATGCCTTCATGTATTCTATGTATGTCTGACTCTTCGACTTTTGTCACGACCTGCAAATGATCGAGACTGACAAGTGTTAAAAGGGGTGTTCCCTGGTTTACCGTCATTCCTGGCTGAATAACGATTTTTTTACTATTTTCCATCGGTGACTGTCGAACTATAACCCCTGCAAAAGGCGCTGTGATAATTTGGCGTTGAGATTGGGCGAGCAACATTTGAAATCGCGCTTGTGCATTAACCAGATTTAACCTGGCAAGTTCATACTCTTCACCCTGGCCTTTCAGTTCAATAACATTGAGTTCATCCTGAGAGGCGGATAAATCTTGTTGTTGAGAACGTAATTGCGCTTCAAGCGAATCAACCTCCATACGGGCAACGATGCCGCGTTTGAATAATAATTGCGTTTCCCGCAAATTTGCATATGTTGCATTCAAGCTATCCTGTGAGGCCTTTAAGGCTCTCCTGGCCCGGACAACGTCTGGGCTGTTGCTCCAGTTTTTTAATTGATGCAGTTCTCGCTGTGCCTTTAACAAATCTCCCTGTGCCTGACGTAACTGGATTTGAATTTGCTCAGGATTAATGTGAGCCAGTATCTGATTAGCCGCAACACGTTGACCTTCCTGTACCATTATTTCTTTAATGACACCTTCAAACGGAGCTGAAAGAGTTTGCTGACGTACTGCCTCAATACGCCCAACCAGTCCAATATTTTGCTCCAGCCTTTCTGGTCTTATCTGAAGCCAATTTTTATCAACGACTTGAACTTTTTGCTCATCTTCCTTTTGTAATATTAGCCCCAAGCCAGTAATAAATGCTATAACTAAAAAAATAGTAAAAAAGGCTTCAGGCGCGCTGTTGTTAAATATTTAGATGCTAAAGGAAAATTAATCATTAATTGTTATGTCCCAACTTTGCAGGGTAGTACCCAGTTGCTGATCCAGTTCAGCCTGGGCATTAAGATAATTTATTAGCGTATTCAGACGCGCATTTTCAGCATTGCGAAGATCATTTTCATAACTCAATACCTGGAAGTTACTTGAACGTCCTACGGTAAGTTTCTCACGTTCGATCTCCAGCTTACGAAGGGATAGATCCCGGGCACGTTGCGAGATTTCATATTGCCGCCA
Source organism: Cronobacter sakazakii (assembly GCF_000982825.1). NCBI lineage: Bacteria > Pseudomonadati > Pseudomonadota > Gammaproteobacteria > Enterobacterales > Enterobacteriaceae > Cronobacter > Cronobacter sakazakii. The sequence goes on from NZ_CP011047.1 coordinate 2,516,831, forward strand.
GCGAGCGTTAATATCTCGCACTGCGTTCGTTACCTCTCGCTCCAGTTGCTGGTGAGCTTCGGCAAGCTGGATTCCACTGTTACGTACATTTACCCTGGCCTGTACTTCTGCCTGGTGGATACTCATGTCATTGACCGGTATTTCGACCTGTATGCCTACGTAGTTCTCCCATGTCCTGGATACCCCAGACTGATTATCTCGTCTGCGCACTTGATTGGCTCCACCAACAAGGGATACATCCCATTGGCTATTATTGTGAGCTACTGCCAGGTCAATATTTGCCTGCTCATTTTCAATAAGCTTTATGAGCCATTGCGGCTGGGAGTATTCTGCTTGCTTTATAGCCTGTACAACATCAACTTTTGTATCATGTGCCTGAAGTGATTCGGTTGCTTCTATTGGCGTGTTTAAATCGAGAGAGAGTAATTGCAATAACTCCAGACGCTTTGCGTCAAGGTCATTACGGGCTTGTTCAAAATTTAGTTCCTGAGAGGCAACCTCAGCTTCTGCCTGTACAATCTCAAATTCAGCCATTCTTCCTGCAGCAATCATTGCCCGGTTAACATCAACTAATTTATGTGATCGATTAAGAGATTCGCGAGCAATTTTTAGCTGCTCTTGTGCCTGCAATAATGCTCTGTAAGAAGTAATGATCCCGGTGACAGTTTGTGAAATTATTGATTTTAAATTAAGCCGGTTAATTTGCTCACTCAGTTGTGCCAAGCGAACAGGTGCTGTTGCAATATTTTTACCGGCACCACGCAGTAAAGGTTGAATGACAGTGATGCTGGCACCATCGTTTGTGGAAAAGCCAGCCATATTCGCTTTTGTATTAATATAGTTCCATCCAAGGCTTACTCTTGAACCATAAGGTGTCAGGATAGTGGTTTTTGGTGACACAGCCCCCTGACGATAACGGTCATCCTGGTTATATGTGGCAAGATAATTGCCGCTAAGCGTCAATTTCGGGTTGAATCTGTCTTGAGACACTGTAAGATCAAATTTCTGAGAAATACGGTTCAAATAAGCGCTACGTATAGCACGATTGTTTCGGAGTCCCAAATAAATAGCATCTCCCAATGTCATTTCAATTTTCTGTGCATGCAATGAGATGTCTGGGGAGTTAAAAGTTAAATTTTTTTCTTGCCCGGCAGAAACAGCCTGTTCATTTGAAAACGAATAAGCATCTACACTGACAGGCACAAATAGTATTGATATTGCTATTAAAATTTTAATCATCACGTAATGCCTGGACAGGAGATAAACGCGCCGCAGAGACTGCTGGCGATAGCCCAAATAAAAGCCCTGTAATTGCCGCGCCGCCAACACCCAGCATAAAACCTGAGGGATATAATGAGAAAGTTCCCCAGCCAGAGTAATAGACAAATAACCAGGCTGTAATAAGGCCCATAAGTGCGCCGGTAAGTGCTCCCAGACCAGTAAGAACGGTGGATTCAATTAAGAAAAGTAATGCGATATCTTTAGGTCTGGCTCCTAACGCTATACGGACGCCAATTTCACGACGCCTTTCAGCAACGTTCATCACCATAACATTCATAACACCGACTCCACCAACCAAAAGCGCTATTCCTCCAAGACCAGAAAGGAACCAGGAAAACAGACGTGACTGTTTTTCCATACCTTTAAGTAATTGTTGAGGGAATTGTACGCTTATTTCAAAACCGGAATTTTTTTTTGCTAGCCAGTTGCGTAAAATATGGGCATTTTGAACGACGTGCTCATAATCATGATTACGAATAAGAACACTTGTAATGTATGGGTTAGGAAATATACGACGCATACTGTCTATGGGCACAAAAATGGAATCATTAACGGAAAAAGGTACCAATGGGTTTTGTTCATCACTTTTGATTATCCCTATTACCTCGAAAAGGTACCCGGCAAGCTGAATATGATCCCCCGGCTTGATGTCTTTCCCTGCATTTTCCATTTGATTAGCGATATTTCCTCCCAGAACTGCATAAGTATTCCCCGTATCATATATGCTAAGAAATCGTCCCACTTTGAGATGCAGGCCCAAAACATCTGATAATTTATCAGTGCTCCCTATCGTTGTTACGTTCAATACTTGTCCTTTGAAAAGAGCATCTATATTTGCTGAGACTAAAGGGGCTACTGCAATTGTTTCAGGAATCAGTGTGTTTAAATCACTGGTATTTAAGGTTGTATTAACCGAAATTGTCTCGTTTCGATTACCAACAGGCAGTTGAATAGTCGCTGCAATCATATCGGTACCCATCCCTTTGAAGACGCTCATTGCCTGTAATTGCGCATTGTGACCAATATTTAGTAACGCAACGACGGCCATACAACCTATAGCGATTCCAATGAGAGCCAGAAATGCACGACGACCGAGGAGCCTTAAGTTTTCCAGAGATTCTCGTAAAATGTGTAAGCAAGATGGACCATAGACGAGTTTTAATTCTGAGTATATGAATGTATTGCGTTTAGCCGTTGGCATGAGATCTTTCACTGATAGTACCATCATGTACTTCTATACAACGAGACATACAGCCAGCAAGGCTTTTATCGTGCGTCACTAACAGAAGTGTTGTTTTTTCTGTTTGATTTAGTGACATTAATAAATTAATAATGCCTTCGGCATTTTTGCTATCGAGATTACCGGTAGGCTCATCGGCCAACAACAATATGGGTTCGCCTATTAATGATCGTGCGATAGCCACACGCTGGCGCTGCCCACCTGAGAGATCGGCGGGTTTATACTGGATTTTGTCGCTTAGCCCAACACGATTCAGCTGTATCTTCGCTGCCTTATAGGCATTTGATTTAGATACGCCGCGATAGAAAAGCGGTAATGCGACGTTATCTAATATTGTAAGGCGTGGTAAAAGATTATAGCTTTGAAAGACAAAGCCAATGATTTGGTTTCTGGCTATTGCTCTTATTTCACTATTAGCTTGTGACATTTCAGTGCCATTGATAAATACACTTCCAACATTAGGTTTATCTAAAAGGCCAATGATGTTGAGCAACGTGCTTTTCCCTGATCCTGAAGCGCCAACAATAGCGCAACTTTGACCATGGGGAATTGACAATGAAATGTTATTTAATATAACCTGCCGGGAAAGGTCTTTAAGATATGAATGAGAAATATTTCTCAGGCAAATTATATCTTTATTGTATTGAACCTCTGTCATTATTCGTGATTTTATCTTTTCATCTCAACTTCATTTCTGAGAAATAAATGCGTCTAATAGTGTTTTGTTTTCCGGGAAAGAAGTGGTAAGGAAGCTCTGGGGATCATGGAGCAATTTCCCATCAACCAAACTGAAGCCATTTTTCAGTCCTTTCTCCGTGACAGTGAATACGCCATTGACGTTACGCCAGTCTGGTTCTTCCGTTTTTAATGTCACTTCACTGGCAGTTTCAATAATATAATTTTTTTGTCCTTTACCCTCGTAAGTAGCGAATTTAGCACCCAAATTTTGACCATTTACCACTGCTTCAAGGAAATCGAAATTGGCTTTGTGCGAAAATGAATAGCCTGCGTCTAATTCATAGTTCAAAAAGCCTGTGTCAAGAACGGAGCCGGAATAGCCTTTACTACTTTTAATTCTTGTTGCAGTAGCAGTATCAGCTTCAGTAAATATGAAGGTTTGCTGATGTCCTTCCATATCAAACATGGTTCCATCATTGACGTTTGCCATTACACCGTTAAACATTCGATACGTTCCCAGGTCATGCGCTAAGTCGTCAACATATCTCAAGTCAGCACCCTCATTTTGAGCCTGCTCGTATAAGTCAGATAATATACTCTGATCTTGAGTAGTTAAAAAATTAACAGAAGACATATTCATGTTATTAACATTTAGCTGTGTTTGAACAGGAGGGGTAGAATCACTGTCACCAAAAAGGCGAGACATCATTATCTCTTTACCACTAAAGCTAATGTTCGCAATCGCTGACTCTGTATTTTCTTGTGTTCTGTTTAATTTAAAAGGCTGAGAGGAAATGGTTTTCAAACGGGTGCCTGACGTATCCTGCATCTGTTTGTATGTTACATATGATTGATTGATCATCATGATTGATATCCCTCTCGCCTGTGGTTAGTTAATTACATCTATTGATACTTAGTAAGAAAACTCGACGGTGACGCTTTCGTTACGTGATGGCTGTAACGTCTCTGATGGTGCGCCTGTAACAGTATGGCGCAGAGAAATCCGACTGCCAGCATCGAAACGTACATCATTCAACGCCGTGGTTGATGATGAAGAACCGCTGCTTACCGGAATACAACGTGTTGGGCCTGACTGATAAGGTTGATATATGCATAATTCCGTCGTGTGCGTATAAGCAGCGGGATATGCGGCCTAATCAAAGCGAATCAGAGTCAATGTTTTGGTTGGGTTTGCAGAGCCTTTTTGGAAGTCAGCAACCTGGAATGTAAACAAGGTTGACGTAACAGGCGCTGTGCCAGCGGAGTAAAGACGGATTGAAGATGGCACTACTGTCTTTGTAATGGATCCCGTCGCTGCCATTGCAGGCAGAGAAGCAGCACATGCAGCCAGTGCTAAAGATAAATAAACAAGATTTTTTCTCATTGTTTTTCCATATAAAATTCCATTTTTACACAGAACTGAGTATACCGTTCTGAGCCCTTAAGGTGCTTTTGCTTCCAACATTTGCAAAATAACCCTAAGTCTGGAGTAACGGCAGAGAATCCATTTACTTTAGCCACCAAAAATAATAGGTGACCAGGGAAAATCCCTTTTGCCTGCTCGCTTCATGGTTTTCTTATCTTCAAAGGCTGATTTAACACCATAGATAACACTTTTGGTAAGGAAGACGATGGGAACACCGACAAAAGACTTATCGCCAGATATGAAAACGTTATCGGCTATTTTCCTAATGTCGCTGGTTAATTTAACCGGCTGCGTGGCTGACCAGGCGACGTTTAATCGCGCCGGAGACATGCGCATTATCAATGGCGAGGTTTGTATTTATACCGCGCAGGCCGGGCCGGGGGATGTCTTTACGCAGTATGCGGTTTATTCCATCGATGACCCAAACCCGAAGCGCCACGCGGTGCTTTTACCTGCGTATCAGACCTGTCTGCCAAACGGCGCTTACCAGAAGGGTGAAGCGTGGGTGGCAGAGTATGTGCTGATGAAGCCCGGCGGTGAACTGCAAAAATACGCCGTATCGTTTACCTCGCCCTGAAGCCAGACGCCCACATGCCTGCTTTAGCGCACATCAGGCTAACCCCTGTGGGCGTTTAATGTCGTCTTACTCCCCGCGACTCTGTTATGATTCTATGACTGCAATTTATTAACATCAGAACAACAAAGGAGTCGGGATGAATTCGCAATCCCAGGCCAAATCCCCCGAGGCGCTGCGTGCGCTGGTCGCCGGGACGTTAGCCAATTTCCAGCACCCCACCCTGAAGCACAACCTCACGGCGCTGAAAGCGCTGCATCACGTCGCCTGGCTTGATGACACCATCCACGTCGAGTTACAGATGCCGTTTGCCTGGCGCAGCGGTTTCGAGGAGCTGAAAGAGCAGGTGAGCGCCGAGCTACTGCGTTTAACCGGTGCCAGCGCCATCGACTGGAAACTGTCGCACAGTATCGCCACCTTAAAACGCGTGAAAAACCAGCCGGGCGTGAACGGTGTGAAAAACATTATCGCGATAAGTTCCGGTAAGGGCGGGGTAGGGAAGTCCTCCACCGCCGTCAACCTGGCGCTGGCGCTCGCGGCGGAAGGCGCGAAAGTGGGCATTCTCGATGCCGATATCTACGGCCCATCAGTGCCGACGATGCTCGGCGCGGAAGGCGAACGCCCGACCTCGCCGGACGGCACCCATATGGCGCCGATTATCTCTCACGGTCTTACCACTAACTCCATTGGTTATCTGGTGACCGACGATAACGCCATGGTATGGCGCGGCCCGATGGCGAGCAAAGCGCTGCTGCAACTGCTGCAGGAAACCATGTGGCCGGATCTCGACTATCTGGTGCTGGATATGCCGCCGGGCACCGGCGACATCCAGCTGACGCTCGCCCAGAACATTCCGGTGACCGGCGCGGTGGTGGTGACCACACCGCAGGACATCGCGCTTATCGACGCCAAAAAAGGCATCGTGATGTTCGAGAAAGTGGAAGTGCCGGTACTCGGCATTGTCGAAAACATGAGTATGCACATTTGCAGCAATTGCGGTCATCACGAGCCGATTTTCGGCACCGGCGGCGCGCAGAAGCTGGCGGAAACTTATCATACTCAGCTGCTGGGCCAGATGCCGCTGCATATCTCGCTGCGTGAAGATCTCGACCGCGGCCAGCCGACCGTTATCTCCCGCCCGGAGAGCGAATTCACCACGCTTTACCGCCAGCTGGCGGGCCGAGTGGCGGCGCAGCTCTACTGGCAGGGCGAAGTGATCCCGGGCGATATCGCGTTTCGCGCGGTGTAACGCCGGGAGCGTTTCGCGCCATGACAGACGCCTCCTCCGGGAGGCGTTTTTTATGGTCAGGATTTACGAAAATGCAGGAGCAGGTAAGCGCCCTCTGGGGCGTCGCCGTGCCCCTCCTGCACCCAGCCGTGACGGGCATAAAAGCGCAGCACGCGTTCGTTTTTTTCAAGACACTTAAGCGCGCCGGTGCCGGTAAACCGCGCCTGCACGGCCTCAAGCAGCGCCGCGCCGACGCCGCGCCCCTGAGCGTCCGGGGCGACAAACAGGTGATGTAGAAAATTGTCGTTTTCGGCGATGGACGCAAACCCGAGCCGGTGACCGTCCGCCTGCGCCACCAGAATCGTTTCGCCAAGCGTGTCGGCGTCAAAATCCTCCAGTTGCCATTCGCTGCCATCAAGCCACGGCCAGCCTTCGCGCCGGGCGTGTAAATAGATCGTGCGTAAAAACGGACGATCGCTCTCTTCCCAGGGCCTGATCTCCACTGCGTTTTTCTTCATTAACGACACTCACTTACCGTTTTTTGGGTTTCTTCATAGAAAGTTATGGCACAGCAGCGTATTTTACGCGCTCTTAATTATCAGCGCGGAGCGTGGGCGTGTACGAGTTCAATCTGGTGTTATTGCTGCTCCAGCAGATGTGCGTGTTTCTGGTGATCGCCTGGGTGATGAGTAAAACGCGGTTGTTTATCCCGCTGATTCAGGTCTCGATTCGCCTGCCGCATAAGCTGTTGTGCTACGTCACGTTCTCCTGTTTTTGCATTATGGGCACCTATTTCGGGCTGCATATTCAGGATTCCATTGCCAATACCCGCGCCATCGGCGCCGTCATGGGCGGCCTGCTCGGCGGGCCGCTGGTGGGCGGGCTGGTGGGGCTTACCGGCGGTCTGCATCGCTATTCGCTCGGCGGCATGACCGCGCTGAGCTGCATGGTGTCAACGATTGTCGAGGGGCTGCTCGGGGGCATCGTTCATAGCTGGCTGATTCGCCGCGGGCGCACCGATAAAATCTTCAACCCTTTTACCGCAGGCGCAATTACGCTGGTGGCGGAGCTGGTGCAGATGGGCATTATTCTGCTGATCGCGCGCCCGTTCGGCGACGCGCTGCATCTGGTGCAAAATATCGCCGCGCCTATGGTCGTTACCAATACCATCGGGGCCGCGATGTTCATGCGTATTCTGCTCGACAAGCGCGCCATGTTTGAGAAATACACCACGGCGTTTTCGGCCACCGCGCTCAAGGTTGCCTCCGCAACAGAGGGCATTCTGCGCCAGGGGTTTAACGTCGAAAACAGCATGAAGGTGGCGCAGGTGATTCGCCAGGAGCTGGAGATAGGCGCGGTCGCCATTACCGATCGCGAACAACTGCTGGCGTTTACCGGCATCGGTATGGATCACCATCTGCCCGGTAGCCCGATTTCATCCCCCTGGACGCTGCGGGCGATTGAGTCCGGCGAAGTGGTCTACGCCGACGGTAACGAAGTGCCGTACCGCTGTTCGCTGCACCCGAACTGTAAGCTCGGCTCGACGCTGGTCATTCCGCTGCGCGGCGAGAACCGCAAGGTGGTCGGCACCATTAAGCTGTATGAGCCGAAGCACCGTCTGTTCAGCTCGATTAACCGCACGCTGGGAGAAGGGATCGCGCAGCTGCTTTCCGCGCAGATCCTGGCGGGCCAGTATGAACGTCAGAAACAGCTACTCACCCAGTCGGAGATCAAACTGCTGCACGCCCAGGTGAACCCGCATTTTCTCTTTAACGCGCTGAACACGCTGATGGCGGTGATCCGCCGCGACAGCGATCAGGCCTGCCAGCTGGTGCAATATCTCTCAACGTTTTTTCGCAAAAACCTCAAGCGTCCGACGGATGTGGTGTCGCTCGCCGATGAAATCGACCATGTAAACGCCTATCTGCAAATTGAACAGGCGCGGTTTCAGTCGCATTTGCAGGTGAGCATGAACCTGCCCGATGAGCTGCGCCATATCCGGCTGCCCGCGTTTACGTTGCAACCGATCGTTGAGAACGCCATTAAGCACGGCACGTCGCAGCTCTTGGGCCCTGGCGAAATCGCCCTGCGCGCCAGCCGCGACGACGATCATCTGGTGCTGGAAATTGAAGACAACGCCGGGCTCTATCAGCCCAACGCCGCCAGCAACGGCCTTGGAATGAGCCTGGTGGATAAACGACTGCGCGCGCGCTTTGGCGACGAGTGCGGCATTTCGGTCGCCTGTGAGCAGGACCGCTTTACCCGGATTACCTTACGTTTACCGCTGGAGGGAACGACATGATTAGCGTGCTGATTGTCGATGACGAGCCGCTGGCGCGGGAAAATTTGCGCCTGCTGCTGAAAGAGGAGGCGGATATTGAGGTGGTGGGCGAATGCGCCAACGCCGTCGAAGCCATCGGCGCGGTACACCGCCTGCGCCCGGATGTGGTCTTTCTCGATATCCAGATGCCGCGCATCTCCGGCCTTGAAATGGTCGGCATGCTCGACCCCGACACCCGCCCGTGGATTGTTTTTCTGACCGCGTTTGATGAATACGCCGTGAAGGCGTTTGAAGAGCACGCGTTTGATTATCTGCTCAAGCCCATTGAGACCGCGCGCCTGCAAAAGACGCTCGCGCGGATGCGTAATGAACGCCGCGAGCAGGATATGACGCCCATCACCGAGCGCCAGGAAGCGCTGAAGTTTATTCCCTGCACCGGGCACAGCCGTATCTGGCTGCTGCAAATGGAGGACGTGGCGTTTGTCGCGAGCCGCCTGAGCGGCGTTTATGTCACCAGTAGCCAGGGGCAGGAGGGCTTCACCGAGCTGACGCTGCGCACGCTGGAGAGCCGTACGCCGCTGATGCGCTGTCACCGGCAGTATCTGGTCAATATGGCGCACCTGAAGGAGATCCGGCTGGAGGAGAATGGCCAGGCGGAGTTGCTGCTGCGCCACGGCCAGACGGTGCCGGTCAGCCGTCGTTACCTCAAAACCCTGAAAGAGGCGCTCGGGCTACGCGGATAATCCGCAATTATCGCGGCGGTAAAATAAATGTTACCGCCCCGTACATCTTTTTCCTCGCTTGCCGATAACGGGAGGATATATCCGTATCAGGCATAAATGAGGACTTTTTGATGGGCCTGCTTAAAGACTTTTCTATCCGCGCAGTGATGCTGACGGTGCTCGGCGTACTCTGTGTGTTATGGGCGGCCGTGGGCGTCTACAGCGTCTATTCGCTCTCGGCGATGGCCGATGGTAACCGCGTCGACCGCCAGCTGGTGTCGCAGATGACCGTGCTCAGCAAAGGCAACGATCAGTATTTCCGCTTCGTCACCCGTCTGACCCGCGCCATGGAAAACGGCACGCCGGACGCCAAATCGCTCGAATCCGCGCAGCAGGCGCTCGACACTATGTCGCGCCAGCTCGACGCGTTTAAACAGCTTTCTCCCGGCCCGCTCGACCCGGCGGTATCACAACAGGTGATCGCCGACTGGCAGAAGCTGCTGGATGACGGCGTGATCCCGCAGATGAAACTGGCGCGTGAAGGCACGCCGGACGCGTACCGCGCCCATGCCGGCAAAGTGACGCCGGTATTCAGCCGCGCGTTTGGCGCGAGCGCCGAGAAATTCAACGCCGCGGCGGGCGCCAAGCTTGATGCCACCCGCGAGCGCGTCGACAGCATGACCGTCACCACCAAAACGGTGATTATTATCGCGGTGATTATTGGCCTGCTGCTTCTGCTGCTGACCGACCGCTATCTGGTGGCGATGCTGGTGAAGCCGCTTGAGAAGATCCGCAACCATTTCACGCTGATTGCCGGTGGCGATCTCAGCCAGCCGGTGGAGCCGTTTGGCCGCAACTGCGTTGGTAAACTGGTGCCGCTCCTGACCGCGATGCAGGATCAACTGCGCGAAGCGGTGAGCGCCATTCGCCACGGCAGTGAGAATATCTGGCGCGGTGCGTCGGAAATTTCGGCGGGTAATAATGATCTTTCATCCCGTACCGAAGAGCAGGCCGCAGCGCTTGAGCAGACCGCCGCCAGCATGGAAGAGCTGACCTCCACCGTGCGCCTTAACGCCGAAAACGCCCGTCAGGCGAGCGAGCTGGCGCATGCCGCGTCAGAAAACGCCGGTAAAGGCGGCCAGCTGGCGCAAAATGTTATCGAGACCATGCAGGGCATTTCCGGCAGCTCGAAGAAAATCGCCGATATTACCAGCGTAATTAACAGCATTGCGTTCCAGACCAATATTCTGGCGCTCAACGCCGCCGTAGAAGCGGCGCGTGCAGGCGAACAGGGCCGCGGCTTCGCGGTGGTCGCAGGTGAAGTGCGCAACCTCGCGAGTCGCAGCGCCGAAGCCGCGCGTGAAATCGAAACGCTCATCACCGAATCGGTCGAGCGTATCGAGAAAGGCTCTGAGCTGGTTAACGCGGCGGGCGATTCGATGGCGGAAATCTACCGCGGCGTTTCCAACGTCAGCACGATCATCAAACAGATAGCCTCGGCGTCTGAAGAGCAGAGCAAGGGCATCTCGCAGGTGGGCGTCGCCATCACTCAGATGGATACTGTCACCCAGCAGAACGCCTCGCTGGTGGAGCAGGTGTCCGCCGCCGCCGCCGCACTGGAGCGCCAGACCGAAGAACTGCAAAGCACCGTGCAGAAATTCCGCCTCTCGGCCTGATATTCGTTGTCGTTGTCATAAAAAAGCCGCCTGTGAGGGCGGCTTTTTGGTTTATTCCAGCCCCAGCGCGGCGCTGAGATGTGCTATCTCCTTACGCCACTCGGCCTGCAGGGCGGGTTTCTGGTGGCGCGGTTTGCGTTCGAGATCGGCGTTGAGCCGCATCTCCAGCTCAATCAGCCGCTCCAGCAGGTGTGCGTCACTGTGCTCATCAGGCGGTGCGGCGAGTGCCGCAGGTGCCTCATTCTCTGCCTCCTGCGTCGGCGCTGCGCGCAGACGCGCCAGCAGCGCTTCCATGTTGTGCCATTCGCTTAAACCGCCATCTTCCACGAGCCAGAAGCGGTTACAGCTTGCCTCCATCAGCGTTCTGTCGTGCGTCACCAGCAACAGCCCGCCTTCGAACGTTTGCAGCGTTTGCGCCAGCGCCTCTTTGCCTTCCATATCGAGATGGTTGGTCGGCTCGTCGAGCATCAGCAGCGAATAGCGCGCGAGCGACAGGCCGACAAACAGCAGGCGCGAGCGCTCGCCGCCGCTCAGCGTGTCGACCCGCTGCCCGTGCCGCGCCCACGGGAAACCGGCGCTGATAAGCGCAAGCTTACGCTGTTGCAACTCAGGCGCGAACGGCTCCAGCGCCTCCAGCAGCGTGGCGTTATCCGGTAACTGATGCAGCGACTGATCGTAATAGCCGAGCGACACGCGCGGATGGAAGGTGACGCCGGGAACCGTTTCCCCTGTTTGCCACTGTCGCCACAGCAGGCGCAGCAGCGACGACTTCCCGCAGCCGTTATGCCCAAGCAGCGCCACGCGATCCCCGCTTTTGAGCCGCGCCAGCGGCAGGGTAAAGAGCGTCGGCGTATCAGGAGCCGCGCTGACGGCCAGATTTTCCAGCTCAAGCAGGCGATCCGCCGCCAGCGCGTCGCCGGAAAGCGTCAGTCGCCAGCGGCTGCCCTGCGCCAGTTCGGTTTGCTCCTCTTTGAGCCGCGCCACCTGTTTTTCCATCTGTTTGGCTTTGCGCGCCAGATCTTCGTTGTCATAAACCTGTCCCCACGTGGCGAGCCGTTTTGCACTCGCCGTCACGCGGTCAATCTCTTTTTGCTCCGCTTTATGGCGCAGGGCGTCGCTCTCATCCCGCGCCGCCAGCGCCGCGCGTGCCTGCGTACAGGGGAGATCGAACGCCTGAAGCTGACCGTCGCGCAATATCCAGGTGCGGTTGGTTACGCTGTCCAGCAGCGCGCTGTCGTGGGAGACCAGAATAAAGCTGCCGTTCCAGCGGGCCAGAAACTGCTCCAGCCACAACATCGTCGGGAGATCCAGATGGTTGCCTGGCTCGTCGAGCAACAGCAGATCGGGCGAGATAATCAGCGCCCGCGCCAGCAATAAGCGTGTGTGCTGGCCGCCGCTAAGCGAGCCCGCCGTCAGCGACCAGGCGGCCTCGGCAAAGCCCATATTCGCGAGCAACGCCTGCGCCCGCCAGGCGCTGCTTTCACGCTCGGCCTCAGGCAGCCTGGCCAGCAGCGCGTCCAGCAGCGTCTGCTGATGCAGTTCGTCGGGCAGATGCTGCTCCACGCGCGCCAGCAGACAGCGCGCCGCGCGCGTCACAACGCCTTCGGCAGGCGCAAGGGTGCCGTCCAGCGCTTTCAGAAGCGTGCTTTTGCCGCAGCCGTTATGACCGATAAGGCCAATGCGGTCGCCTTTTTTCAGGGTAAAGGAAAGGGCGTTCAGCTCCGGGCCAAACGGGGAATCAATGCGCAGAGAGTGCGCCGTCAGTAATGTGCTCATCGCTTACTCAGAATTTTCAGGCATAACAATGCCTCGTCAAACATCGCTGACGATAATCTGGTAAGCCCTGGAGAAGGGTGATGTGATGGGATCTTCGCTCAGGGTCCAGTTATCGCAGCACGATACCGGTAATGCCTGAGCTCTGGCGATCGCCAAAATGATGTGAATAGTCAAACAATTCACAGCACAGCATAAGAGTCCTCCTTTTATATTCATCAGGTTGATGGGTAGAGCGAGTGTAGCGGGCGGCGCGTTTAAGCACCACTACGCGTATTAAGGGGTGTGAGCGAAAAAACGTTTTGGAAAGGGAAGATATAAGATGCGCCTGAGCGTCGGGCCTGCTTCAGGCGCTGAAAAGATTAGCGGTGATAGAAAATATCGCCGTTCATGGCGCGCACGACTTTACCTTCGGCGTCGGTGATAAGCACGTAGTAGCCGCCCATGTAAGTCCAGTGGGTGCCGGCTTCCGGGGCGGGCAGGTTGCGGATCTGCCACTGTTTGATGTTGTACTGCTCGGTGCGGTAGAGGTCCGGCACGATGTCGCCAATGGTGTATTTTTTGGAATCGGAGTGAAACTCTTTCACTTCATAGCTATCGATAGATTTGGGTTTTACCACATCTGCGGCGAATGCAGAGGCCACCGACATCAACAGCACACCCGCTACGATCATTCTGGTTTTCAACATACCTTCTCCACATGTCAGGGCGCTGCGCCCCGTTGATTTGTTACCGTCAGGCCGCTATCTTCCTGCGCCATTCCCGGCCGGGCAAGGCTAATTATGTATAAAAAAATGAAGCCGATAGCAATCGGCGCGGGGCTGATTTGGTGGGGCGTGCTTATGGGCTGCCAGAAGTGGTGGGTTATACTTATGTCATGATTGCAGGGATAATGAGATTATCATCCATCGGATTATTTATGATGAGTACAGAAGACGGCGTTCGGGCGTTAATAAAAAAGCATTTCTGGGAGATGGCGGATGAAGATTCGTTAAGTACCGGACAATATTCCGTCCTGCCAGAAGATGCGCACGCCTTCTTCGGGGAATACTTTGCTGTGTTCAATATGAATTATTCTTCCTTCGACTTCCGTAAATATTTTCCGCAAGAAGGGATATTTTTCCTGCCCAATGCGATTCTTCCCGACTATTTAAAAAGCGATAAGCATCAACCTGCGCCGCTTACCGTGAAAATGCTGATTGCCTCGGCAAAGGCGGGGCGCTGGATTGATGATTAGCGCATTGAACACCTGAGGTTGTAATGGCATTATCGGGTAATGACTCCAACTTATTGATAGTGTTTTATGTTCAGATAATGCCCGATGACTTTGTCATGCAGCTCCACCGATTTTGAGAACGACAGCGACTTCCGTCCCAGCCGTGCCAGGTGCTGCCTCAGATTCAGGTTATGCCGCTCAATTCGCTGCGTATATCGCTTGCTGATTACGTGCAGCTTTCCCTTCAGGCGGGATTCATACAGCGGCCAGCCATCCGTCATCCATATCACCACGTCAAAGGGTGACAGCAGGCTCATAAGACGCCCCAGCGTCGCCATAGTGCGTTCACCGAATACGTGCGCAACAACCGTCTTCCGGAGCCTGTCATACGCGTAAAACAGCCAGCGCTGGCGCGATTTAGCCCCGACGTATCCCCACTGTTCGTCCATTTCCGCGCAGACGATGACGTCACTGCCCGGCTGTATGCGCGAGGTTACCGACTGCGGCCTGAGTTTTTTAAATGGCGGAAAATCGTGTTGAGGCCAACGCCCATAATGCGGGCGGTTGCCCGGCATCCAACGCCATTCATGGCCATATCAATGATTTTCTGGTGCGTACCGGGTTGAGAAGCGGTGTAAGTGAACTGCAGTTGCCATGTTTTACGGCAGTGAGAGCAGAGATAGCGCTGATGTCCGGCGGTGCTTTTGCCGTTACGCACCACCCCGTCAGTAGCTGAACAGGAGGGACAGCTGATAGAAACAGAAGCCACTGGAGCACCTCAAAAACACCATCATACACTAAATCAGTAAGTTGGCAGCATCACCCATTATCGGAAGTCATTTTAAGTGACTCTGCGGGTTCTGTTAGATCGTGACGCTGCAAGATCGTATAACGATTAATGATAGCAGTGACAAGGTCCTGGTCGTGGAAGACTGATATGAGATATAGTTTGATATTATTGTGTCTGATTACGGGTACGTGCGGAGCAACCCAAATGACGGGATTTGGCGCAAGGTATTACGATGATATTACCGATGTTTATTCTGATAATCATGAAACCGATAAAGATCTGGTGCCCGTTATTGCTATAGGAACCACCGAATACAAGTTTGAGGTTAACACGCTTGCAGCTATCGCTAAGAATGCCGGTGTAAAGGTAAATAAAGATAACCTGGCTTCCTGGATTTGCCTAAAATCAGGGGGCATCAATTATTGGTTTATTTCTGATAATGAGATGGGAGCGGGGGATTTAACCGCGGTGGCAATAGCGAAAGATGGATCGCCTTGTACACCTTACAAGGGAGTATTACAAGTATCCGTTAAGGCGCCTGTGTTAACGACTAAAGAAGAAACAGAAAAATATTTTAATCATAAGCCTAAGAAAGATATCGTTATGTACTACAAGGATGTCGCAAAATCAGGTGAATACACGCAAAGTAACAGCATCATGTACTATCTGAAAGATGATAAAGTTCAGGGGGTTGTTATTAGCCAGGGGACGACCAACTGACAGGCGTCTTAGCCGTAAGGTCAGGAGTCATTTTTAATGAAACTCTGATGCCTATTTCTTTATTAATCTTAAAACCAATGGTAATGGCTCTTTCTCCAAAAATCACACTTCAGCACCGCATCAATTTATCAGAACCAATGAAATCGCCAGCAAATGAAGATGGCGGCCTGTTGTTCAGGATCGTAACGTTTTCTGATGTGGCCCAAACCGGGACGCAGCCTATTTTTTAGGGTTGAGTCTTTGGCTTGCCGCTGGCATGATCCACAACAGAGAGTAATGTAGCGTTAATCGCAACGTTTTGATTTTGCAGTAAATGACTCGGGGTGCCCTTCTTTGTGAAGGCTGAGAAATACCCGTATTACCTGATCTGGATAATGCCAGCGTAGGGAAGTCAGATGCCTGTCCGGTATCCCGTCTTCGCGCCTGGCAGGAGAGAATCATGTCTTCTGACCTGCTTTGCGGCTCGCACGCCGCGCCTGTTGTCACCCAACTTCGCCGTCACGCGCCGCTGGTACACTGCATTACCAACGATGTGGTGCAAAATTTCACTGCCAATGTCCTGCTCGCGCTCGGCGCCTCGCCCGCGATGGTCGTGGATACTGACGAAGCCGCGCAGTTCGCGGCCATCGCCGATGCCTTACTCATAAACCTCGGTACCCTCACACGCCCGCAGCAGCAGGCGATGCGGGCGGCTATCGACAGCGCCTGCGCGGCGGGCAAGCCGTGGACGCTTGACCCGGTCGCCGTCGGCGCGCTCACGCTGCGCACGGAATTTGCGCAGGAGATTCTGGCGCGTCGTCCCGCCGCCATTCGCGCTAACGCCTCGGAAATCCGCGCGCTGGCAGGCGAAAGCGGCGGCGGGCGCGGCGTTGACGCAACCGAAAGCGCGCACCATGCACGTGAGGCGGCCCGCTTACTGGCGCGTCGCAGCGGCGCAGTTGTCGCCGTGACCGGTGAGGTCGATTACATCACCGATGGCGAACGCATGGTCGCAGTTGATGGTGGCACCGCGATGCTGACCCGCGTGGTGGGCACCGGCTGCGCACTCTCGGCGGTCGTCGCCGCCTGCTGCGCGCTGCCGGGCGATCGCCTGGAGAATGTCGCAACGGCCTGCTGGCTGATGAAGCGGGCGGGCGAAGAGGCGTTGACCGTCTCCCGTGGCCCCGGCAGTTTCGCCAGCGCGTTGCTGGATAATCTGCATGCGCAGGCGTTCGGAGGTGCTTATGAAACGCATTAACGCGCTCACCATCGCCGGTACCGACCCGAGCGGCGGGGCGGGGATTCAGGCCGATCTCAAAACCTTCTCGGCGCTCGGTGCTTACGGCACGTCCGTCGTCACGGCGCTGGTGGCGCAGAACACCCGCGGCGTGCAGTCGGTCTATCGCATCGAACCGTCGTTTGTCGCCGCCCAGCTTGATTCAGTGTTAAGCGATGTGCGCATCGACACGACGAAAATCGGCATGCTGGCAGAAACGGATATCGTCGAGGCCGTGGCGGAGCGGCTATCACGTTACCGGGTGCGCAATATTGTGCTGGATACGGTCATGCTCGCGAAAAGCGGCGATCCGCTGCTGAGCCCGTCTGCCGTGCGCACGCTGCGCGAAAAGTTATTGCCGCAGGTGGCGATCATCACGCCGAATTTGCCAGAGGCGGCGGCGCTGATGGAAACCACCCACGCCCGCAGCGAAGCGGAGATGCGCCAGCAGGGCGAGGCGTTGCTGGCGCTCGGCTGTGGCGCAGTGCTGATGAAAGGCGGGCATCTGGATGACGTCGAAAGCCCCGACTGGCTCTTTACCCGCGAAGGGGCGACGCGCTTTACCGCTCCGCGCGTCATGACGAAAAACACCCACGGCACCGGCTGCACGCTCTCCAGCGCGCTTGCGGCGCTGCGTCCGCAGTATGCTGACTGGGTTGAAACGGTGACGGCGGCGAAGGCGTGGCTCACGAAAGCGCTGCAACAGGCGGATAGTCTGGAAGTAGGGGAGGGCATCGGGCCCGTCCATCATTTTCATGCATGGTGGTGAACCGTGCCAGCAGAATTAGCTGAAAATGCGCTCAGGTCTGGCAATCTGTGCTAATCAAGTCCAGGCTAAGAGGGCCCAGCTAAGGCGTGGGTAAGGAATCTTATCGTCCGGCAGGTCACCACCTGCCGACCATAACGGGAGCGTATGATGACTGATATTGCGCAGTTGCTCGGCAACGATGCCGATAGCCTGTTACAGCACCGCTGTACGACCATTTCCTCCGACCAGCTCTACCTGCCAGGGCCGGATTATGTCGATCGCGTGATGATCGATAACAACCGTCCGCCCGCGGTGCTGCGAAATATGCAGACTCTTTATAACACCGGACGCCTTGCCGGCACCGGCTATCTGTCTATTCTGCCGGTGGACCAGGGCGTCGAGCATTCGGCGGGCGCGTCGTTCGCCGCCAATCCGATGTATTTCGACCCGAAAAATATCGTCGAGCTGGCGATTGAGGCGGGCTGTAACTGCGTGGCGTCAACGTATGGCGTACTGGCGTCAGTCTCGCGCCGCTACGCGCACCGTATTCCGTTCCTGGTGAAACTCAACCATAACGAAACGCTCAGTTACCCCACGCAATATGACCAGACGCTGTACGCGAGTGTCGAGCAGGCATTCAATATGGGCGCGGTGGCGGTCGGGGCGACTATCTATTTCGGCTCTGAAGAGTCGCGCCGCCAGATTGAAGAGATCTCCGCCGCGTTTGAGCGCGCGCATGAGCTTGGCATGGTGACAGTGCTGTGGGCGTATCTGCGTAACAGTCACTTCAAGAAAGATGGCGTCGATTACCACTCCAGCGCCGATTTGACCGGTCAGGCTAACCATCTGGCCGCCACCATTGGCGCGGATATCGTGAAGCAGAAGATGGCCGAGAATAACGGCGGCTATACCGCGCTGAAGTTCGGCTATACCGACGAGCGCGTGTATAGCAAGCTGACGAGCGACAACCCGATTGACCTGGTGCGTTATCAGCTTGCCAACTGCTATATGGGCCGCGCGGGGCTGATTAACTCCGGCGGCGCGTCCGGCGGCGAGGCGGATCTCACCGATGCGGTGCGCACGGCGGTGATCAACAAGCGCGCAGGCGGCATGGGGTTGATTCTGGGACGCAAGGCGTTTAAGAAAACCATGGCCGACGGCGTGAAGCTGATAAACGCGGTACAGGATGTGTATCTGGATAAGAAAGTGACGATCGCCTGATGGCGGTTGTGGTTACGCAGCATAAACGCGCCTGCGGGCGCGTTTTTTTGTGGGTGGGGTAAATGGTGGGTGCGCTGCGCTTACCCGCCCTACGAAACCACAAAAGCCACCGCCGATGCCGTGCGTTTTCCCTTGCGGCTGCCCTTTGGCCGCGAGCCGGGATTGTTCAGGGGGCGACGGCGAGCCCCCTTAACACGTTCGCGTGAGTAAACGTGACAGAGAGAATCCGCGTTGTGGCGAACGGAACAGGTCACCAGGCGTACATATTCCCGGGTTCCACGGTTCACCCGTATTGAACAGGCAATGCCTTTCATTTGACGGCGGTGCTGATGGTGGGTGCGCTGCGCTTACCCACCCTGGAACGTTTCATACCGCTGCATCTCTGGTAGGGCGGGTAAGCGTAGCGCACCCGCCGTCCCGAAAATCGCGATGCCACACATTCCTTTATTTAAGCAGCGGACAATCCGGCGGCAGGCGGCACTGCAGCGCGCCGGGCTCAACCTCAATGCGGAAATGCTGTCCGCTCAGCGGCTCGCCGTCGAGGTTAAAGGTAATCTCATGCGGCGCGGTTATCTCAAACCAGGGCGAGGCACCATCGATAATATTCGGGCTCTCTTCCGGCTGCGTCAGCGTGGTAAACAGCGCAGGCAGCAACTCTTCGCCGGTAAAAATCCGCAAATGCAGCAGCCCGTCGTTAATCAGCGCCTCCGGGCACAGCTCCTGACCGCCGCCCGCCTGCCGTCCGTTACCGATGCCGATAACCAGCGCGTCGCCCTGCCAGTGAAAATTCTCGCCGCGAATTTCACAGCGATCCGCTTTCAGGGCGTCCATACGCATCAGCCCGTGGATCAGATACGACACCCCGCCGAGCGCGGCTTTTAACCGCTCCGGCGTTTCAGTGGTGATGCGCGTACCGAAACCGCCCGTCGCCATATTGATAAACCAGGTTTTATCATTCACGTGCGCAATATCAATCGGCACCGCGCGGCCTTCAATGGCCAGCTTCAGCGCCAGTTCGATATCGTCCGGCACGGCGGCGCTGGTTGCGAAATCGTTCGCGGTGCCGAGCGGCAACAGGCCGAGCGCCGGGCGTTTTTCCTGCGTGACACAAGCCAGCGCCGCCGCCACTTCATTGATGGTGCCGTCGCCGCCTGCCGCAATGACCGTCTGCGCGCCCTGATCTGCCGCCTCACTGACATAGCGCGCCGCATCGCCTTTCTCCCAGGTCACGCGCACCTCTATCGGGTGGCCCTGGTCGCGTAGCAGCTTCACGCTGCCGCGCAGGATCTCATTATCAGCGCTTTTACCATTTAAAATCAGAAACGAGCCGGGGAAACGGGACATGAATACACTCCTGTGAATACGGATTCACAGAGTTTATCGCAGAGTCTGGCGAGTCGCTTAAGAACTGACTGAAAGGATAAAAAAATAAGCCTGCGTAAGGGAGATTACGCAGGCTGAAGGAGGTGGTTCCTGGTACAACGGGCATTTATGGATTATGTTTTTCAGCGCCGTGGATAATAACCGCTTTAAACATAACGGTTTGTGATCCCATTCGAAGAAACATTCGCGCGGTAAAAATAACCCTTATAAATCATTTACCATGTGGATTTCTGGTGGTCTGGCCAGAGAAATTACGCATTAACAGCGCATAGTCCAGTGCTAAATCCTCTGGAACCGGCATCCAGATGGTGTATCCGTCTCCCGGTGCCACCTCCATCTTCTCGCCTTTCGCGTTTTCCATATGCTCAAGCGTAAAGCTGACGTTGCCCTGCGGCGTCATCAATTCCAGGCTGTCGCCGAGAGAGAATTTGTTTTTCACCGCCACCGCAGCCAGCGCGCCGTTGCGCTCGCCGGTAAATTCGCCGACAAACTGCTGGCGGTCTGATACCGAGTAGCCATAGTCATAGTTCTGATAATCGTCGTGGGTGTGACGACGCAGAAAACCTTCGGTATAGCCGCGGTGCGCCAGGCCTTCGAGCGTCTCAAGGAGGCTCGGATCGAACGGTTTACCGGCGGCGGCGTCGTCAATGGCGCGACGATAGACCTGAGCGGTACGCGCGCAGTAGTAGAACGATTTGGTGCGGCCTTCGATTTTCAGTGAATGAACGCCCATTTTCGTGAGGCGCTCGACGTGCTGAATGGCGCGCAAATCTTTGGAGTTCATGATGTAAGTGCCGTGTTCATCTTCGAACGCGGTCATGTATTCGCCGGGGCGCTGCGCCTCTTCAATCATAAAGACTTTATCGGTCGGCGCGCCGATGCCGAGCGTCGGCTCGACGGTCTGCACCGGGATAGGCTCATGGATATGCACGATATTGCCGATGCTGTCTTCTTTGCCTTCCTGCACTTTATATTCCCAGCGGCAGGCGTTGGTGCAGGTGCCCTGGTTCGGGTCGCGCTTGTTGATGTAGCCGGAAAGCAGGCAGCGACCGGAATAGGCCATGCAGAGCGCGCCGTGAACGAAAATCTCCAGCTCCATCTCCGGCACCTGCTCGCGAATTTCCGCAATCTCTTCCAGCGACAGTTCGCGGGAGAGAATGACGCGCGTCAGGCCCATCTGCTGCCAGAATTTTACCGTCGCCCAGTTCACCGCGTTGGCCTGTACCGAAAGGTGAATATCCATCTGCGGGAAGTGCTCGCGCACCAGCATGATAAGCCCCGGATCGGACATGATCAGCGCATCCGGGCCCATCTCCACCACGGGTTTGAGATCGCGGATAAAGGTTTTCAGCTTGGCGTTGTGCGGCGCGATGTTAACCACGACGTAGAATTTTTTGCCAAGCGCGTGGGCTTCATTAATGCCGAGCTGCAAATTCTCGTGGTTGAATTCGTTATTGCGCACGCGCAGCGAGTAGCGCGGCTGGCCGGCGTATACGGCGTCGGCGCCATAGGCGAAGGCGTAACGCATATTTTTCAGCGTTCCCGCAGGCGACAGTAATTCTGGTTTAAACATGTTGAACTCGTTCTGATGACAGGTCAGACCCGCTTCAACGGCGAAGCGGTTGGGGGCACGTTTACCCCCACGTTAAGGGCGGGAATTGTAGCGCCCGCGGCCTGGGCGTGCAAACCGTTATGAGGGCTTATGGACGTGAGGCGGGTGCGCTGCGCTTACCCGCCCTACGAAAACCAGTCACGTGCGGTGTGATGGCGGGTGCGCTTACGCTTACCCGCCCTACAAAAACCCGATTCGCATTCTGCGTAGGGTGGGTAAGCGTAGCGCACCCACCACTGGAAAATGAAAAGCCACCGCCGATGCCGTGTGTTTTCTCTTGCGGCTGCCCTTTTGCCGCGAGCCGGGATTGTTAAGGGGGCGGCGGCGAGCCCCCTTAACACGTTCGCGTGAGTAAACATGAAAGAGAGAATCAGCGTGGTGGCGAACGGAACGGGTCACCGGTCGTGCATATTCCTGGGCCTGCGTTTCACCCGTGCAGGTAATCTCTACACCACCCGGCCCGCGTCGGCTTCCCAGCGGTAACCCACGCCGTACACGGCGCGGATAAAGGACTGCTCGTCGTCCAGCGCTTCCAGCTTGCGGCGCAGGTTTTTGATATGGCTGTCTATCGTGCGGTCGGTCACCACGCGGTAATCGTCATACAGATGATTCAGCAACTGCTCGCGCGAAAACACTTTGCCGGGCTCGCTGGAGAGCGTCTTCAGCAGGCGGAATTCGGCAGGCGTCAGGTCGAGCGGCTTCTGCCGCCAGCTCGCCTGAAAACGCCCTTCATCGATAATCAGCGGGCTTTGGGCATCCTGCGCCTGCAGATCGCGCTGCGGCTTGCAGCGGCGCAAAATGGTTTTCACGCGCGCCACCACCTCACGCGGGCTAAACGGCTTGCAGATGTAATCATCGGCGCCGATCTCAAGCCCCAGCAGGCGGTCTATCTCTTCGATTCTGGCGGTCACCATCACAATCGGCACTTCCGAGAAGCGGCGAATTTCGCGGCACAGCGTCAGCCCGTCGGTGCCGGGCAGCATCAGATCCAGCAGGATCAAATCCGGCGGCGTCTGGCGCACATAGGGCAACACCTGATCGCCGTGGTTGATCAGCGTCGGCGCGTAGCTGGCCGCCCGCAGGTAATCTACCAGCAGCGCGCCGAGTTTTGGCTCATCCTCGACAACCAGAATGCGCGAGGTTTTATCGTTAATCGGTAACTCTGTCATACGTCTCCCGGAAGTACGGCATCAAGCGGTAAGGATACGGTGATGCTGACACCGCCTGATGATGAATGATCGGCATTAATCGTCCCGCCATGCGCCGCCACGATATTGGCGCAGATGGCAAGGCCGAGGCCCGAGCCGCCGCTGGCGCGGTTGCGCGAGCCTTCCGCGCGGTAGAAGCGCTCAAACAATTTTGACAGCTGCTCATCGCTCACGCCCGGCGCGCTGTCGATAAACCGCAGCACGAAACGCTGCGCCTGGCGCTCGCCCTGAATCAGCAGCCCGCCGCCCGCGTCCGTGTAGCGCAGGCTGTTTTCCAGCAGATTATTAAAAAGCTGCATCAGCCGGTCGCGATCGCCAAAGAGCGTCACGTTTTCCGGCATCGACAGATTCAGCGTCAGCCCGCGCGCGGCAAAGCGCTCGCGGAACGCGCCCGCAGCCACTTCTATCAACGTCACGATCTCCAGCGGCTTTTTCTGGTAGGCGAGCGCGCCTTCGTCAGAGAGCGACAGTTGGTGCAGGTCATCCACCAGTTTGGTCAGCGTGCCCACTTCGGCCTGCAACGAGGCGACCGACTCCGGCGTAAACTGGCGCACGCCGTCCTGAATCGCCTCCAGCTCGCCGCGCAGCACCGCCAGCGGCGTGCGCAGCTCATGGGAGATATCCGCCATAAATGCCTGGCGCATCTGCTGGTTTTTCTCAAGCGTGCTGGCGAGCTGGTTGAAATCCTGCGCCAGTCGGCCCAGCTCATCCTGCCCGGTGGCGACGACGCGGGTAGTAAAATCGCCCGCCGCCAGACGGTGTGTGCCTTCCACCAGTCGTTTTACCGGGGCCAGCAGGCCGCGTGCCAGCAGCAAGGTGGCGGCTGCCGCGAGCAGCGTCGAGAGCGCGACGATAAGCCAGCTGGTGCGCCGCTGCTGTTTATCGAAATTGATATCGGTACTGCGCGTCAGCCGCTCCACCGGCGAGGCGATCACCCAGCCGACGCGTTTGCCGTCAACGACAATCGCGCGGCGCGCGCCATCCTGCGGCACCGGCGAGCGCGGGCCGACCAGCACATTTTGTTCGGCGTCCACCACCCAGAACTGCGTTCGCCAGCCGTGCGGCGGCATGTGGGGCGGCGGCCCTCGGTCTGGCGGCGGCGGGCCGTCATGGGCGTTCTCCCGTTCAAAAGAGCGTAAAATCTGGAATATCATGCGATCGTTATGGCGCAGAAATCCCCAGTCGCCGTGCTGCTGGTACTGCTCGCTCAGCGCGTCGCTTAACAGGGCCAGACGTTGTTCGTTACCGTGTTTGATATAGTCGATAAAGCCGCGCTCGAAGCTAAAGCGCACCGCCCAGTGCATCGTAATCAACAGCAGAATACAGGTGGCGAAAATGGCCAAAAACAGCTTGCCCGTAATGCCGGGCCGCCAGAACCTCATGAAGCACTCCTTTTGCGCCGCGCGATGACGGCGTTTTTACTGATATCGTCAGGGACGCGGGCGAAGACCAGTGCCGGCAGGGCGATAATTAGCGCCATGCACAAATAGGTCCAGAAAAAGATGCCGTGAGCGTCGCCGCTGTCCGCGGCAAGCTGGTTATGCCCGAACGCGCCAAGCAGCAGGCCCGCGATGCTCACCCCAAGGCTCATCGAGAGCTGCATCACCATCGACAGCAGACTGTTGCCGCTGCTCGCCATCTCATCGGGCAGGTCGCGAAGCGTCAGCGTGTTCATCGTCGAGAAACGCACCGAGTTCACCATCCCCTGAAAAAGCATGACTACCGGCAGCAGCCAGTACCAGCCCGCCAGCGCCACGCCCATAAACAGCAGGGTCACGAGCGCAAGCGCAAGCGTCGAGGCCACCAGCACACGGCGGTAGCCAAAGCGGTTTACCACCTGCACCACAATGCGTTTGATCCCCATACTGCCAAGCACCATCGGCATCATCATCAGCCCGGCGTGAAAAGGGGAGAAGCCGAGGCCAATCTGTAAAAAAACCGGCGTCATAAACGGCAGCATCCCGCTGCCGATGCGCCCGCATAAGCTGCCGAACAGCCCCAGTGAAAAGGTACGGGTATGGAAAAGCCGCAGGCTGAACAGCGCCCGCTCGTTGCCGCGCGCATGCCACAGGTAAAGCAGCGTGGCCGCGCTGCCGCCCGCCACCAGCGCGCCAAGCCCGGCAGGGGAAAGACCAGTGCTGCGGTAGCCGTCGAGCGCAATCGTCAGCGCCGCCATGCCGAAGGCGAGCAGCAGAAAGCCGGAGAAATCGAAGCGCCGCGTTTGCATGGTGTAATTCGGCATCAGCCAGAGCGTCGCGGCGGCACCGGCAATGCCCACCGGCAGGTTGATTAAAAAGATCCAGTGCCAGGAGGCGTACTCCACCAGCAGCCCGCCGAGCGCAGGCCCGAGCAGCGGCCCCACCTGGCCGGGGAGCGTCACAAATGTCATCGCGGCCATATACTGATCGCGCGGGACGATTTTCATCACCGTCAGCCTGCCGACCGGCACCATCATCGCGCCGCCGACGCCCTGTAACACGCGCGCTGCCACCAGCTCATTAAGCGTCGAGGACTGCGCGCAAAACAGCGAGCCGAGCGTGAACAGCACAATCGCGGTGAAGAAGATGTTGCGCACCCCGACGCGATCCGCCAGCCAGCCGCTCGCGGGCAGCATCACCGCCACCGTCAGCACATACGAGACGATAACCATGTGCATCCGCAGCGGGCTCTCCCCGAGGCTCGCGGCCATTGAGGGGAGGGCGGTATTGACGATAGTGGTATCCAGCGCCTGCATAAAAAAGCCGAAGGCGACGATCCACAATTGCCAGCGCACGTTCTGGGGCAGGTCGGTCATAAATTATTCGCTCGCGGTCAGGGTGTCCTCAGGTTTCGCCCGGCGCGTAAAACGCAGGCGCAGTCGGTCGAAGAAGAGATAGACCACCGGCGTGGTATAGAGCGTCAGCAACTGGCTCATCACCAGACCGCCGACAATCGTAATGCCGAGCGGCTGGCGCAGCTCCGCGCCGTCGCCGCTTGCTATCATCAGCGGCAGCGCGCCGAACAGTGCCGCAAGCGTCGTCATCATGATCGGGCGAAAACGCAGCAGGCAGGCCTGAAAAATGGCGTCGCGGGCGCTGAGCTGGCCGCTGCGCTGAGCCTCCAGCGCGAAATCCACCATCATTATCGCGTTCTTCTTCACGATACCAATCAATAGCATAATACCGATAAGCGCGATGAGGCTAAACGGGGCATCGAACGCCTCCAGCGCCAGCAGCGCGCCGACGCCCGCCGACGGCAGCGTGGAGAGAATGGTGAGCGGATGCACGTAACTCTCATACAGCATCCCCAGCACGATATAGACCGTGGCGATGGCCGCGAGGATTAAGATCACCTGCGAATTCATCGTCTCCTGGAACACCTGAGCCGTACCGGCGAAGCTGCCGCGCACCGACGACGGCACGCCAAGCGAGGTCATCGTACGGGTGATGGCGTCACTGGCCTGCGAGAGCGACACGCCGGTTGGCAGGTTAAACGCGATGGTCGACGCCGCCGACAACCCCTGATGGTTAACCGACAGCGGCGCGTTGGCGGGCTGCCATTTCGCAAACCACGAGAGCGGAATCGGCTTGCCTTCGCTGTTCATCACGAACATCTGATCGAGCGCGCTGATATCCTGGGTGTAACGCGGGTCAACTTCCATCACCACTTTGTACTGGTTAAGGGGCTGGTAGATGGTCGAAATCTGGCGCTGGCCGAAGGCGTTATTCAGCAGGCTGTTGGCGTCCTGCACGCTGATGCCAAGCCGCGCCATCGATTCGCGGTCATAGACCAGGCTCATCTCCGCGCCGTTGTCCTGCTGATCGGAGTTCACGTCGGCAAGCTGCGGCAGTTTCGCGAGCGCCTGGCGAATTTTCGGCTCCCATTCGCGCAGTGCCGCCAGATCGTCAGACAGTAAGGTGTACTGGTAGCTGGCGTTCGACTGCCGCCCGCCGACGCGGATATCCTGCACCGCCATCAGAAACAGGCTGGCACCCGGCTCGCGCGCAAGCTTTTTACGCAGCCGGTCAATCACCTGCTGGGCGCTTTCGGTACGCTCGCCGAGCGGCTTGAGGGAGATAAACATCATGCCGCTGTTCACCCGCGAGCCGCCGGTAAAGCCCGTAACGTTATCCACGGCCGGATCTTCGCGGATGATTTTCATGAAATCCTGCAGTTTGCCTCGCATTGCCTGGAACGAGATGCTCTGGTCGGCCTGAATGCCGCCCATCAGCCGCCCGGTGTCTTGCTCCGGGAAAAAGGTTTTCGGAATGGAAATATAGAGCCAGACGTTCAGCGCGATGGTGGCGAGCAGCACCAGCCCGACCAGCCGGGCGTGGTTCAGCACCCAGCCGAGCGAGCGGGCGTATCCGCCCTGCAGCGCCAGCAACAGGCGATTGATGCCGACGCGACTGCGGGTCTCTTCACGCGGTTTGGCCTTGAGCAGCCAGCCGCACATCATCGGCGTGAGCGTCAGCGACACCACCAGTGAAATGCCGATGGCGACCGAGAGCGTCACGGCAAACTCCCGGAACAGCCGCCCCGGCAGCCCGCCCATCAGTAGCAGCGGCAGAAAAACCGCCACCAGCGACAGGCTCATGGAGAGCACCGTAAAGCCCACTTCGCGCACGCCCTGTAACGCTGCCTGAAGCGGTTTGACGCCCGCCTCAAGGTGACGCGAGATATTCTCCAGCACCACGATGGCGTCATCCACCACAAAGCCAGTAGCGATGGTGAGCGCCATTAACGAGAGGTTATTCAGGCTAAAACCGCACAGATACATGGCGGCGAAGGTGCCGATAAGCGATACCGGTACCGCGACGGCAGGAATCAGCGTCGCGCGCCCGGAGCGCAGAAACAGGAACACCACCAGAATTACCAGGCCGACCGAAATCGCCAGCGACTGCTCCACTTCCGCCAGCGACGCGCGAATGGTCGGCGAGCGATCCTGCGCGATTTGCATATCGATGGCGGCGGGGATGGTGTCGCGCAGCTCCGGCAACGCGGCGCGGATGCGGTCTACCGTCTCAATAATATTGGCTTCAGGCAGTTTGCGGATCATCAGCAAAATGGCCGGTTTGGCATTGGTCATGCCCGCGTTGCGCACATCCTGCACCGAATCGGTCACGGTCGCCACGTCGCGCAGATGCACTGCCGCGCCGTTGTTATAGTGAACGATCAGCGGCTCATACTCGGCAGCGGTTTTGAGCTCATCATTGGTCTGCAACTGCCAGCGGCGCTGCGCGTCTTCTATCGCCCCCTGCGGACGGCGCACGTTGGCGTTGCTGATGGCGCTGCGCACCGTATCCAGCGAGACGCCCTGGTTAAAAAGCGCCTGCGGGTTGAGCTCCACCCTGACGGCGGGCAGCGAGCTGCCGCCCACGTCGACATCCCCCACGCCGTCAATCTGGGCGATGGTCTGGGCAAGCTGTGTCGAGGCGTAATCATAAAGCTCGCCCTGGGAGAAGGTGTCCGAAGTGAGCGTGAGGATCATGATCGGCGCATCGGACGGGTTCGCTTTGCGGTACGTCGGGCGCAAGGGCATTCCGCTCGGCAACAGGCTTTGCGCGGCGTTGATCGCCGCCTGCACGTCGCGCGCCGCGCCGTTGATATCGCGGTCAAAATTGAACTCCAGAATAATGCGCGTGCTGCCAAGCGAGCTGGTGGAGGTCATCTCGTTGACGCCCGCGATGCGCCCGAGCGAGCGTTCAAGCGGTGTCGCGACCGACGACGCCATCGTCTCCGGAGACGCGCCCGGCAGCGACGCGCTCACCATAATGACCGGGAAATCGACCTGCGGCAGCGGGGCCACCGGCAGCAGTCGGAAGCCAAGCACGCCGCAGAGCGTCACGGCGATGGAGAGCAAAATCGTCGCTACCGGGCGGTAGATAAAGAGCGCGTAAAACTTCACTTACGCCTCCTCTTCACGCGCGGGCAGACGGCGGCGCACGGCGTGGCCGAGGCGGTCGAACAGCAGATAAATTACCGGCGTGGTAAAGAGCGTCAGCACCTGGCTTACCAGCAGGCCGCCGACCATGCCGATGCCGAGCGGACGGCGCAGCTCCGCGCCAACACCGGTGCTGAGCATCAGCGGCAGCGCGCCGAGCAGGGCGGCGAGCGTGGTCATCAGGATGGGTCGAAAACGCAGCAGACACGCCTGGTAAATGGCCTCGCGCGGCGTCATGCCCTGTTCACGCTCGGCGGCCAGCGCAAAGTCGATCATCATAATGGCGTTTTTCTTGACGATGCCTATCAGCAGAATAATGCCGATGATGGCGATGACATCCAGCTCGGCACCGGCGATAAGCAGCGCCAGCAGCGCGCCGACGCCCGCGGTGGGGAGCGTCGAGAGAATGGTAATCGGGTGGATAAAGCTCTCATACAGCACGCCGAGCACGATGTACATCGCCACCACCGACGCCAGAATCAGCCAGAGCGTGCTGCCAAGCGCCGCCTGGAAGGCGAGGGTGCTGCCCTGGAATTGGGTCGTTATCTCAGCCGGGAACGCCAGATCGGCTTCCGCCTGAGTGATGGCGTCTACCGCGTCGCCAAGCGAATAGCCGTCCGGCACGTTAAACGAAATGGTCGTCGACGGGAACTGATCGAGATGGTTAATCGTAAGCGGCCCGAAGCGCTGCTCGACCTTCGCAATCGCGCTGAGCGGCACCATGCCGCCATCGCTGCTGGCAAGACGAATACTGTCAAGCGCCGCCAGGCCCGGCGTGGCGGTGGTGTTATGCTCAAGCACCACGCGGTACTGGTTCGCCTGGGTATAAATGGTCGAGATGAGGCGCTGGCCAAAGGCGTTATAGAGCGCGTTATCGACATCGCTCATGCTGATGCCAAGACGGCTGGCGCTCGCGCGATCCACATTCACGTAAGCCACAAGGCCGTTGTCCTGCCAGTCGCTGCTGACATCCGCGAGCTGCGGCAGCGTTTGCAGCCGGGCGATAAGCTTCGGCACCCAGGTGCTGAGCGCCTCCAGCGAATTGGCCTGGAGCGTGAACTGATACTGCGTGCGGCTCACCTGGGTGTCGATGGTGAGATCCTGAATCGGTTGCAGGTAGAGCGTGGCACCCGGCACGCGGCTCGCGGCCTCCTGAAGGCGCGCAATCACCGTCTGCACGCGGTCGTCACGGTCATCGAGCGGTTTTAAGTTGATTTGCAGCCGTGCACTGTTGAGCGACGGATTCGTGCCATCGACGCCGACAAACGAGGTGAGGCTCTCCACCGCCGGATCTTTCAGAATGACATCCGCCACCGCGCGCTGGCGTTCGGCCATGCTGGCGAACGACACCGACTGCGGTGCCTGCAATGTGCCCTGGATGATGCCGTTGTCCTGCACCGGGAAGAAGCCTTTCGGGATGAAAATCCACAAAAGCACCGTCAGCGCCAGGGTGCCAAGCGCGACGCCGAGCGTCAGCCACGGGTGATTCAGCACGCGCTTCAGAAGCTGGCCGTAGCGGGCGATCACCCGGTTGATCACGCGTTCTGAGGCGCGCGAGAAGCGGTTCTGCTTGCGCAGCGATTCATGGCTTAACATGCGCGCGCACATCATCGGCGTCAGCGTCAGCGAGACGACAGCGGAGATCAAAATCGCCACCGCCAGCGTCACTGCGAACTCGCGGAACAGACGGCCCACGATATCCCCCATAAACAGCAGCGGGATCAGCACGGCTATCAGCGAGAACGTCAGCGAGATAATGGTAAAGCCGATTTCGCCTGCGCCCTTGAGCGCGGCGGCCAGCGGCTTTTCGCCTTTCTCGATATAGCGCGAGATGTTTTCAATCACCACGATGGCGTCATCCACCACGAACCCGGTGGCGATGGTCAGCGCCATCAGCGTCAGGTTGTTGATGGAGAAATCGAGAAACACCATCACCGCAAAGGTGCCGACCAGCGACAGTGGTACCGCCACCGCCGGGATAATGGTCGCCGGAATGTTGCGCAGGAACAGGTAGATGATCATCACCACCAGCGCTATCGCCAGCATCAGTTCAAACTGCGTGTCGTTGACCGACGCGCTGATATTGGTGGTCCGGTCGGTCAGCACTTTCACCTGCACCGATTTCGGCAGGCTTTCCGTAAGCTGCGGCAGCAGTTTCTGAATGGTTTCGGCGGTGGTGATGATGTTAGCGCCCGGCTGGCGCTGGACGTTCATCACAATCGCGGGCTGTTTATTGGCCCAGGCACCAAGCCAGGCGTTCTCCGCGCCTTGCTCCACCGTCGCGACGTCGCCAAGCCGCACCGGCGCGCCGTTTTTATAGGCGATGATCAGGTTGCGGTATTCGTCGGCGGATTTCATCTGATCGTTGGCGGAGAGCGTCACCGCGCGCTCCGGGCCGTCGAAACTGCCTTTCGCCGAGTTGACGTTTGCGCTGGTGATGGCGGTGCGCACGGTTTCGCTGTCAATGCCCAGCGACGCCAGCGCCTGCGCATTCAGTTTTACCCGCACCGCCGGACGCTGACCGCCGGAGAGGGTCACGAGGCCGACGCCCGTCACCTGCGAGATACGCTGCGCGACACGGGTTTCCACCATATCTTCCACCTGGGTAATCGGCAGCGCCGATGAGGTGACCGCAAGCGTCATGATTGGCGGGTCCGCCGGGTTCACTTTGCTGTAGACCGGCGGGTTAGGGAGATCGTCCGGCAGCAGGTTGGTGGCGGCGTTAATGGCGGCCTGCACCTCCTGCTCGGCAACATCCAGCGGCAGCGTGAGCTGGAACTGTAACGTCACCACCGACGCGCCGCCCGCGCTTTGCGAAGCCATCTGCTTTAAGCCTGACATCTGGCCGAACTGGCGCTCCAGCGGCGCGGTGATAGCCGACGTCACGACATCCGGGCTGGCGCCAGGGTAGAGCGTGACGACCTGAATCGTCGGATAGTCCACTTCCGGCAGAGCGGAAACCGGCAGAAAGCGATAGCCGATGATGCCTGCAAGCAGAATAGCCACCATCAGCAGCGTAGTGGCCACGGGGCGCAGAATAAACAGGCGGGACGGCCCGCCAGTGGCGCTCGGAGGTAACACCTGCATCAGGAACGCGCTCCTTTGGCTGCGCGGGCGCTGTCGGTTGGGCTGCGCTCGCCGCGTTCAGGCTTCGCGTTATCGGTGGCCGTTTGTGCTTCCACCACGTCCACCTTCGCGCCTTCGGTCAGGCGGTCGATGCCGTCCGTCACCACGCGATCGCCTGCGGAAAGGCCTGCAGTGATCACTACGGTTTCGCTGTTCTGAATGCCGGTCGTGACGGTGTGCTTACTCACTTTGTTGTCGTCGTTCAGCACCCAGACAAAGTGGCCTTCGTTGCCCATCTGCAACGCGGCGGTCGGGATCACGACCGCGTTCTGCTGCGTATCAATCAACATGCGGGCGTTAACGAACTGGTTCGGGAACAGCGCGTCATCCTCATTGGCGAAGCGCGCCTTGAGCTTAATCGTGCCGGTGGTGGCGTCTATCTGGTTATCCAGGCTTAACAGCTCACCGGTGCTGAGCTTTGTGCTGTTAGTGCGATCCCAGGCTTCCACCGTCAGGGCTTTCCCCGCCTTTTGCGCCTGCATCACGGCGGCGATATCGCTCTCCGGCAGGGTAAAGGCCAGATCAATCGGGTGCGTCTGGGTCAGCACCACAATGCCGGTGGTGTCGCCGCTGGAGATCTGGTTGCCGATATCGACCTGTTTTAAGCCGACACGCCCGTCAATCGGCGCGGTGATGCGGCTCCAGTCGAGCTGTAACTGCGCGCTGGCGACGGCGGCTTCGTCGGCTTTCAGCGTGCCTTCGGTTTCGCTGACCAGCGCCTGCTGGGCATCGAGCTCCTGGCGTGAAACCAGGTTCGTTTTACCAAGCTGCTGATAGCGCGCCAGATCGCGACGGGCGTTGGCAAGCGTCGCGCGGTCTTTGGCGAGCTGCCCCTGGGCCTGCGCGAGTGCCACTTTAAACTGGCTCGGGTCAATCTCCGCAAGCAGATCGCCCGCTTTTACCTGCTGGCCCTCTTTAAAGTGAATCGCCATTAGCTGACCGTCCACGCGGCTACGCACCGTGACGGTGTTCGCGGCAGTGATAGTCCCAAGCCCTGTGAGATAGCGCGGCACCGCCTCGCTGCGCGCGGTGGCGGCCTGTACTGGGGCTTGTGCGCCGCCCATGCGCATCGCGGCGCGACCGCCTGCGTGTGTCGTTTTACCTGATGGCGCATCCGTGGCGGCGTTACGCCAGTAGAGGAGCGCGGCAATCGCCACGACCACGATGCCGGCGATGACCCACCCGCGCTTTTTAACCGTGCTTTTCATAAGCAGTACGTCTTCTTTTCCTGAAACGATTAGGCGTAATGATACAAGTTTAGTCAGCCCTGACCGCAGAAAGATGGAGGAAATATGAAACACCGTTTAGAACTGTCTGAATCGCTCAGGTTTTACGAGACGTCTCGCAGCGCTTGTATCTCTCTCTGGTGGGGTCATAAAACCGCTTTTAAAGTATGGTTTTATCTGTGGATATAAACTATAGTTTATGAGGGATGGGTATGGCATGGACGGTGATTTTTACCGATCGTTTTAACGACTGGTATCAGCAGCAGCCCGAAGGATTACAGGATCGTATCGCCGCGCTCTTATGGAACTTACGTTATTCCGGCCCGCTTGTCGGACGCCCGCTGGTCGATACGGTGAAAGGTTCGCGTTATCCCAACCTGAAAGAGCTACGTGTGCAATATGGCGGTGAGCCCTGGCGCATTTTTTTTGCGTTTGACGCTGAACGTCAGGCCGTTGTGCTCTGCGCAGGCAATAAACGAAGCCAGAAACATTTTTATGACGCCTTAATCAGGCAGGCTGAAGAAGAATTCTTCCTGCATGTGCAAGCGATGGAGAGACGAAATGAAAACTCTTGATGACGTAATGGCGGGCTTTTCCCCGGAACGGCAGGCAGAAATCCTGCGCATGGCAGACGAAATCGCGCTGGAGCACGGCCTGCCGCTCATTCGCGAAGCGCGGGCGTTTTCGCAGCAGCAACTGGCGGAGATAATGGGCGTGACGCAGCCCGCTATCGCCGCCATTGAGCAGCGCGGGAAGGAGATCAAACTGCTGACGCTCAAGCGCTACGTTGAAGCGCTGGGCGGCAAGCTCTCTTTACTGATAGAGCTGCCCGAAGGCAGCAAAGTGATCCCCGTCTGACCGCGCCGGTTACTGAAACACCACCTGCGCCCAGCGCGCAAGGCCCGCGGTGACGGAGCCGAAATCATCGCCGCCCTGTACCGGGATGCCTGGCAGTTGCGCCTGCAGCGCCTCGCGGATGAGCGGTGAACGCGCGCTGCCGCCGGTGAGATAAATAACATCGGGGCGCTCGTTGCTTGCCTCAAGCGCCAGCGTCACCTGCTCAAGGATACGCTGTAGCGGCGGGTTGAGCGCCAGCGCGAGCGCCTGCTGTGTAATTTCCTGGCTCAGTTGCGGCTCAATAAACGGCAGCGCGGTCTGGCAGAGCGGGGACTGCGAGAGCGCGATTTTGCTCTCTTCCGCCGCGCGCACCAGACGGTAGCTCAGGCGTTGCCGCCACACTTTTTGCAGTAGCGCCACTTTTTGCGGCTCGCGGGCGTCGCGGGCTAAATCCGCCAGCAGGCGTCCGCAGGCGGCGCTGTAGAACTCGCTCTGCGCTGGCACGTCGTTAATCGCGCAGGCGTTCCACCATGGGAGCACCGGCAGCGCAGTGCCTTTTTCGGTTTCGCCGCCCATGCCGAGCAGCGGCATCAGCTGTTTAAACGCCAGCGCGATATCCAGATCGTTACCGCCCACGCGGCAACCGCTGTGACCGAGAAGGCTTTGATCGCGGTCGCGGCGCGCGCGCCACTGCGGGCCCATCAGCAGCAGCGAACAGTCGGTGGTGCCGCCGCCGATATCCACGACCAGCACGCGCTGCTCTTCGCTCAATGTGGCTTCAAAATCGAGACCAGCCGCGACCGGCTCATACTGAAACACCACGTCGCGAAAACCGGCGCGGCGCGCCGCGCGCTCGAGGATCCCCTGCGCCTGACGGTTGGCGTCATCGCCGCCGAGCCCCTGGAAGTTGATCGGACGGCCAATGACCGCCTGGTCTATCTCCGCGTCCGCCTGCTGCTGCGCCGCCTGGCGAATGTGGACCATCATCGCGCAGACCAGATCTTCAAACAGCGCGACCTGTTGCGGCTTCAGCCCGCTGGCACCGAGAAACGACTTCGGCGATTTCACGAACCAGACCTCTTCCGGGTCGTCCATATACTGGCGCAGCGCGCTCAGGCCGAACTGCACGCTGCCCGGCGTCACGTCGATGCTCTCTTCGCGGTTATAGCTCATCGCGCGGCGCAGCAGCGCCTGCGTTTCCGCGCCGCTCGCCTCGACATTCTGATGGCGATACAGCCATTCGCTTACCGCCTCGCGCACCGGCGCGCCAATCATGGATGGCAGCAGCGTCGAGCCCTGCTCAAGCGGCAGCATTTGCGGCACGCCGTCACGCATCATCGCGACAGAACAGTTGGCGGTGCCGTAGTCAAAACCGATAAACATTCACATATTCCCCATGCCGTGAAGAAGGGGGGCGACTTTAGCGAAATGTCGCGTCGGCGGCAAATGGAATAACTGCGCAAGGCAAAAAAAGGGCGTAGCGATTAAGCTTTAGAAATCAAAAACAAAGGAGACGCTATGTTTACGCTTCGCTATCAGCCGCCTTACGACTGGCCGTGGATGTTACGCTTTCTGGGCGATCGTGCCGTGGCGGGCATTGAAGAGGTGAGCGAAAACCACTACCGGCGCACGCTGGCTATCGGCGGGTATCAGGGCTGGTTTAGCGTCACCCCGCACCCGGCGCACGCAATGGTGACGCTTGAGATGAGCGATGGCCTGCTGCCGGTGGCGGAAGAGGTGCAGTTGCGCGTGATGCGGCTGTTCGATCTGCGTTTCGACCCGATGCCCATGCTGGAGACGCTCGGGCCGCTCGCCGCCGACAAACCAGGCTTGCGGCTGCCGGGGTCGGTGGATGTGTTTGAGCAGGGCGTGCGCGCGATTCTCGGGCAACTGGTGAGCGTGGCGATGGCGGCGAAGCTGACCGGCAAAGTGGTGCAGGCGGTGGGGATGCCGCTTGAAGATGGCACCGGCTGGCGGTTTCCGACGCCTGAGGAGATGGCGCGCGCCGAGCCTGCGACGCTGAAAGCGCTCGGCATGCCGCTGATGCGCGCCGGGGCGCTTATCCAGCTCGCCCATGAACATCTGGCCGGGCGGTTTCCGCTCACCTGTCCGTCCGATGTCGCCGCGGGCGTGAAAGCGCTGACGCAACTGCCGGGCATCGGCCCCTGGACAGCAAATTATTTCGCGATGCGAGGCTGGCAGGCACCGGATATTTTTCTGCCGGACGACTATCTGATTAAGCAGCGTTTCGCGCCGATGACGCCTGCGCAAATTCGCCGCTATGCCGCGCGCTGGCAGCCGTGGCGCACCTACGCGCTCCTGCACGTCTGGTACGCCACGGCGTGGCAGACGCCAGTCAGTGAATAGCGAAATAGCTGGTGGCAAGACGCGCGCTCAGCGCCTGCGTCTGGGCCACCGTTTCGCCAAACACCAGATCGATGCCGACATTCGCGAGCGTTTCCAGCAACGACTGCTGGTCGGCAGGCCCGGCGATAGTTTGCAGGCCGAGGCGGCGCGCGTTACCCATCACAATCGTCAGCAGCATTTCGTCCATCAGGCTGGCATGGGCGTCGGCCACCAGATCGCTTGCCACCATAATGTAGTCGGCACACGAGGCGGAGAGATGTTCAAAAACCTCCAGCTCGCGACCGATATGGCTCAGTACAACCCGACAGCCCGCTTCACGCAGGCGCGCCAGCTGACGGCGCGCCTGCGTGGCATCCTGCATCAGCACGTCGCTATCGATAACCAGATGCAGCAGGCGCGGCGGCAGCGGGCTCGCGGCGAGCTGCGCCAGCAGCGCATCGAGACGCTGCGCGTTTAACAGCGTCGCGCCAGAAAGCGTGAGCGCCACGCCGACGCCTTTTTGCGCCACGCTGGCGGCGTGATCCCGGAAGAAATCGGTCATCATGCGCGTATCCAGCGCCTGCATCAGCTCTGGGTCGTTAAGCCCCGCGCGGAAGCTGTGTTCTTCTATCATTTCGCCTTCGCTGGTCCACAGACGCAGCGACAGCAGCCAGAAGCTGGCGCTTTCCGGCACACGCGGTGAGGCGACGGGGCGCACCATCAGGACATGATGATGCTCGTTGATCATGCGTTGCTGCTCCTGGGGAGTCAGCGTGCCGCGGCCGCTGTGGAGTTGTTGCTGGTGCGGCTCGTAGACCGTCACCACGCCGCGCCCGGCGTTTTTCGAGGTATAACAGGCGATATCCGCCTGCGACATTACGTCCTGCGCCTGATTATTCGAGGCGTCGATAATCGTGATCCCGGCGCTGGCGCCGATGCGGTGCAGGCGGCTCTCCCAGACAAACGGGTATTCGTTGATGGCCGCCACGATGCGCTCGCAGATGGTGCGGGCGTTCTCCAGGCTGCAATCCGGCAGCAGCAGGCCGAATTCATCGCCGCCGAGACGCGCCAGCACGTCGGTGGTGCGCAGCATTCCGAGCATCAGCGAGGCCAGTTCACGCAGCAGGGCGTCGCCCGCCGCATGTCCGGCCGAGTCGTTCACCGCTTTAAAACGGTCGAGATCGATATAGACCAGCGCGTGGCGCTGATGGGTGTCGCTGACGCTTTGCAGTAACCGCTTGAGGTGCGTCTCAAAACTGACGCGGTTGGCGAGATGGGTGAGGGCGTCATGCGAGGCGCTGTAGCTCAGCTGGCGGAGCATTTTGCGCGACTCGGTCACGTCATGGATAACCAGCACCGAGCCGATATTTTCCCCTTCCAGCGTGCTGAGCGGCGTGATGGTGTAGTGGATATCGTAATTACCGCCGCTGCGGCAGTGCAGCACCACGTCCTGTTCAATGCCGGTCCCGGCGTGCGTGGCTTCGCCGTTGTGAATATCGTCCAGCAGCGGGCCGTTATCGCCAAAAGTGATGCGCAAAATCGTCAAGATTGACTGACCAATCGCCTCTTCCTGACGCCAGCCGCTCATCTTCTCGGCGACCGGGTTCATAAAGGTGACGTTCATATCGATATCGGTACAGATCACCGCTTCGCCGATGGAATCGAGCGTGATATGCAGGCGCTCTTTCTCCTGGAACAGCGCCTCGTTGAGCTGTTTCACCTCGGTCATGTCCATATTCACACCGAGCAGACGCTCCACTTCGCCCTGCTTATTGAGCACGCGGTTGGCCAGCGCGCGAATGTGGCGAACGCCGTTTTTCACCTGAATGCGAAACTCAAGTTTAAACGGCATGCGCGCGCGTAGCGCCTCCTGAATCGTGGCTTCCGCGTGGGCGACATCTTCTTTCAGCAGCCGCGATTTCCACAGCTGGTAAGTGGGGCGCGTATGCGGCGGCACTTCGTAAAGCTCAAACATGCGCTGATCCCAGGCGAGCACGTCGGTGCCAAGCTCCCACTCCCAGATGCCGATGCCGCCCGCTTCGTTGGCAAGCGTGATGCGCTCCATCAGGCGCTTGTTCACCCATTCGGTGCGCTTGAGTTCGGTAATATCTTCAACCTGGGCGATAAAATAGAGCGGTGAGCCGTCGCGCTGGCGCACGATAGAGACCGCCAGCAGTGCCCACACCACATCGCCCGCGCGGGTGTAGTAGCGTTTTTCGAGCGAGTAATTGTTTGTTTCGCCGTTTAGCAGCTTCTCCACCTGTTCCATATCGGCATGCAGATCTTCAGGGTAGGTGAGCTGCTGGAAGCTCATGTGCGCGAGTTGCTCAGGCGTATAACCGAGAAAGTTACAGAGCGCCTTGTTGACCTGCAAAAAGCCGCCTTCTGTGGAGACCAGCGCCATGCCGATGGCGGAATACTCCATCGCGTTGCGAAAGCGCGTTTCGCTCTCGGTAATCAGCTTGCGCTCTTCGCGCGAGGCGTACATCACCATGGTCATGACGTTCGCGGGCAGCAGAATCATCAAAAACGGCAGCCACGGCGCGTTGACCACCATGCCCTGATGGGGCAAATCCAGCAGCGCGGGGTTAGTGGCAATAACGAAAGAAACCATCATGACGGTGGCGAGAAAGACGGTAAACGCCTCCAGGCGCGGCAGGCGGATGGCGCTCCACATCAGCAGCACAATCACAAAAGTAAACGGCCACGGCATATAGTGGAGCGCGAGCCAGCTGCACAGCAGCGTAACGCACAGTGTCGCCAGGCTTTCGGCCAGCAGGCGGGGGCTGCGGTGGCGCAACAGATAGCGCGCTTTAAACAGCAGGCCGAGCGGCACCAGCGCCAGCGCGCCGATGGTTTCCGATAAGATCCACACCAGCGCCAGGCGCAGCGTCACGTGACCCTCGCTGATAGCCGCCAGCAATAAGCCGCCCACCAGAGGCGGCACCACGGCGCTGGCGAATGCCAGCCGCAGCCAGTTATTTAAGTTTTTAAGCGGGTTATACCAGGGCAGCAGTTTGCGCAGCAGTATGGCGCCCACCAGCGCTTCGACGATGTTTATCGCGGTATACGAAAGCTCAAGGTGCCCAGGCGGGAACAGCGTCAGCGTCGCGAGCACCGTGCCTGCGCCGCAGACCAGCGCGATCGGCACCCACAGGCGCAGGGCGTGGCGAAAGAACGCAACCATCATAATGGAGGTCGGGAACCACAGCGGGGCCAGCAGCGTGTCGAATAGCGTCAGCTCAAGCGAGAAGAGCGTAAAAATATAAGTCAGCAAGCCAAGACTGACTAAGCGCAGCAAAGGATGCGGCGTGGCCGCCAGCTCCTGCTTGTTCTTTTTTTTAATCATTACCACATAATCCGCATAGGCATTGCCGTCAGGTGCAATACCCGAACGCATCAGGAAAAATGTTTCGGTTATGCTAGTACAAACAATTTACAATTCCTATGGCGTCTGCTCATAAATTAACTGTGGTGAATAATAAAAAGCGCACCGCTCCGTTTGCGCCTCGCTTAATCCCTGTTTGCATAGCCAAAAACAGGGCTTTTCACCTGCCATGCGCGACAGAATTTGCGCACTTATTCTCACGATTGCAGCATCGACTGGTATCAATTTCGTGAAATCCCTATAATTGCCGCGTCTGACGCGACGGCGTCACCCTTCCTTTTCTCTTTATTATGTAAACCAGGTCGCTAATTTATGACTGACAAGTCCCATCAATGCGTCATCATCGGCATCGCCGGCGCATCGGCTTCAGGTAAAAGCCTTATCGCAAGTACCCTCTATCGGGAGCTGCGTGAGCAGGTCGGTGATGAACACATTGGTGTTATTCCAGAAGACAGCTATTACAAGGATCAAAGCCATCTGTCCATGGAGGAGCGGGTTAAAACCAACTACGACCATCCGAACGCGATGGATCACAACCTGCTGTTTCAACACCTGCAAATGCTCAAAGCAGGTAAACCCATTGAGCTGCCGGTTTACAGCTACGTGGAGCACACCCGTACCGCGCAGACGGTACATATCGAACCGAAAAAGGTGATTATTCTGGAAGGGATCCTGCTGCTCACCGACGCGCGTCTGCGTGAAGAGATGAATTTCTCGATTTTCGTCGATACCCCGCTCGATATCTGCCTGATGCGCCGCATTAAGCGTGACGTCAACGAGCGCGGCCGTTCTATGGACTCTGTGATGACGCAGTATCAGAAAACGGTGCGCCCGATGTTCCTGCAATTTATCGATCCTTCCAAGCAGTACGCCGATATCATCGTGCCGCGCGGAGGTAAAAACCGCATCGCTATCGATATTCTCAAGGCGAAAATCAGCCAGTTCTTTGAATAAGCTGCGTTTTGCGTGTACCGTTCCAGAAGTTACCCTCAGGCTTTCGGCATATGCCGGAAGCCTGAACACATCAGGAGAGTGTAATGCGTCTTTGTGACCGAGATATTGAAGCCTGGCTGGATGAAGGCCGACTGGCGATAACCCCGCGTCCGCCGGTGGAGCGCATTAACGGCGCCACGGTGGATGTGCGTCTTGGCAATAAATTCCGCACCTTCCGCGGCCATACCGCTGCGTATATCGATTTAAGTGGCCCGAAAGATGAAGTGAGCGCGGCGCTCGATCGCGTGATGAGCGATGAAATCGTGCTTAACGACGGCGAGGCGTTTTTCCTGCATCCGGGCGAACTGGCGCTGGCGGTGACCTATGAGTCCGTCACGCTGCCGGCGGATCTGGTCGGCTGGCTCGATGGTCGTTCGTCACTGGCGCGGCTTGGATTGATGGTGCACGTGACCGCGCACCGTATCGATCCAGGCTGGCAGGGCTGTATCGTGCTGGAGTTCTATAATTCAGGTAAGTTGCCCCTGGCGTTGCGCCCAGGCATGTTGATAGGCGCGCTCAGTTTCGAGCCGCTTTCCGGCCCGGCGGCGCGGCCTTACAACCGTCGCCAGGATGCGAAATACCGCGATCAGCAGGGTGCTGTCGCCAGCCGTATAGACAAAGACTAAGCGCCCGCGGGCCGGTCTGCAGAGGATGCCATGAGACGAGTTCTGACCACGCTGATGATCTTACTGGTGGTGTTTTTCGCCGGTCTCTCCGCGCTGGTGATGCTGGTAAATCCCAACGATTTTCGCAGTTACATGATAAGCCAGGTGGAACGGCGCAGCGGCTATCAGCTCAGGCTGGACGGCCCGCTGCGCTGGCACGTCTGGCCGCAGCTCAGTATTCTCTCAGGCCGGATGAGTCTCACCGCGCCGGGGGCCAGCCAGCCGCTGGTCAGCGCCGATAACATGCGCCTCGACGTAGCGCTGTTTCCGCTGCTCTCGCATCAGCTCTCGGTACGTCAGGTCATGCTGAAAGGCGCGGTGGTTCAGCTCACGCCCCAGAGCGAAGCGCGGCATGAACCCGGCGCGCCAGTCGGGCCGAAAAACAGCGCGCCGCCGGTGGAAGATTCCCACGGCTGGTCGTTTGATATCGCCCGTCTTAAAGTCGCGGACAGCGTGCTGGTGTTCCAGCATAAAGATGATGAACAGATCACCGTTCGCAACATCAATCTGCAAATGGAGCAGAACGAGCATCAAGACGCGCAGCTTGAGCTGAGCGGCAAAGTGAGCCGCGACCAGCGCGATTTAACGCTCTCCTTGAGCGCTGCGCTCAATGCAGCCGACTATCCGCAGACGCTGAGCGCCACCGTTTCTCAGCTCTCCTGGGAACTGCGCGGCGCGGATCTGCCGCGCGATGGCATTGTGGGCAACGGCACGCTCCAGGCCCGCTGGCTTGAGGGTGACAAACGGCTGGAATTCAGCGCGCTCAACCTTAAGGCCAACGACAGCCAGCTCGCCGGGCAGGGGAGCGTGACGCTTGGCGACACGCCGGGCTGGGATCTCGATTTGCATTTCAGCGCGCTCGATCTGGAAAAACTGCTTGCGCCGGACGCCGCCACGACCACCGCCGTCGCCCAGCAGGGCCAGCAGAATGCGCGCCCGCGCCCGGTGATTGCCAATGAAGTGGAAGAGGCGCCTTATACGGGGCTGCGCGGTTTCAACGCCAGCGCCACGATTAAAGCCGACAGCGTACGCTGGCGCGGGCTGACCTTCAGCGACGTGAACGCGCAGATGCGCAACCAGGCGGGGCTGCTGACGCTCTCTGCGCTCAGCGGTAAGCTTGGCACGGGCGAGCTGTCGCTGCCGGGAACGCTGGATGCGCGTGACGATGTGCCGCAAGCGCGTTTTACGGTTAACGCGAAAGAGATTGAGGTGGGCGATATCCTGCACGCCTTTAACTATCCTATCGCGCTGACCGGTAAAATGAGCGTTGACGGTAAGTTTCAGGGTGACCGCATCGACGCCCAGGCGTTTCGTGAAAACTGGGAAGGCGAGGCGACGCTCGCGCTCAAGGGCAGCCGCATGGAAGGGCTAAACTTCCAGCAGCTCATCCAGCAGGCGGTGGAGCGCAGCGGCGGCGGCGTGAGCGCGCGTGAAGATTTCGACAACGCCACCACGCTCGACAGCTTCACCACGCACGCGACGCTGGATCACGGCGAGCTCACGCTTGATGAGATGCAGGGGCAATCGTCGCTGCTGGCCTTAAGCGGCGAGGGCTCGCTCGATCTGGTGCGTGAACAGTGCGACACACGCTTTAAGGTTCAGGTGACGGACGGCTGGAAAGGCGACGACAAACTGGTGCAGTGGCTGAAAACCACGCCGGTGCCGCTGCGGGTTTACGGCCCGTGGAACGCGCTTAACTACAATCTTCAGGTTGACCAGTTACTGCGTAAACATCTGCAGAATGAAGCGAAGCGCCGTCTGAGTGACTGGAGCGAGCGTCACAAAGACAGCAGTGACGCGAAGGATGTGAAAAAACTGCTCGATAAGCTCTAAGAGCTATCACACAATAACTCACACAAAAAAGCGGCCCTGATGGCCGCTTTTTTTATGGCGTTACGCCGCGCCGGGCGACAGTTCCTGCGGCGCGGTCTGCGAGGTTATCTGCACCTTCTGGATGCGGTGGTGTTCCACTTCCAGCGTTTTTAACTGGTAATGTCCCACCTGAAGCGTCTCGCCCACGCCCGGAATGTGTTGCAGATACTCCATCATCAGCCCCGCGAGCGTATGGTATTCGCGCTTCTCATCCAGCGGCAGCGGCACATACTGAACCAGATCCTCCAGCGGCATATGGCCGTTGGCGGTCCAGCTGCCGTCGGCGTTTTTCTGGATGTCGTGGCGCGCGTCAATCTCTTCCACTTCGTTCGGCAGATTACCGGCGATGGTTTCCATCACGTCGCTTAACGTCACCACGCCTTCCACCGAGCCAAATTCATCGACCACAAACGCGAAGTGAGTACGGGCGTTGCGGAACTGCTCCAGTGCTTTTAAAAGCGGCAGCCCTTCCGGGAAGACCAGCGGCTGGCGCACCAGCACGCGCAGATCCAGCGGCTCGCCGCGCAGCGACTGTTGCAGCAGGTCGATGATGTGCACCACGCCAAGCAGATCGTCTTCATCCTCGTCGCTGCGGATCACCACGCGGGTGTGCTGATTACGCTCCAGCAGCGCGCGCACCTGCGCCTCGGGGGCGTTGATGTGGATATGCTCGACGTCATGGCGGGAGGTCATAATACTGCTGACGGTACGCTGGTTAAGGTTCAGTACGCGCTCAATCATCAGCTGTTCCTGACGGTTAAACAGCGGATGGTTGTCGTAATCGGCAATCAGTGACGCCGTCTGCGGGTCGAGATCGGCGTCTTCTTTCTTGCCGCTGATAAGGCGCATCACCGCTTCCGTGGTGCGCTGGCGCAGCGTCTGGTTGGCGGTGGAGAGAAAACGACGGCGGTTGAAAATCGCGAGCTGGTTGAGCGCTTCAATAATGATGGAAAAGCCAATCGCCGCGTAGAGATAGCCTTTCGGAATATGAAAGCCGAAGCCGTCGGCTATCAGGCTAAAGCCAATCATCAGCAGGAAGCTGAGAC
Organism: Cronobacter sakazakii; assembly: GCF_000982825.1. Classification (NCBI taxonomy): domain Bacteria; kingdom Pseudomonadati; phylum Pseudomonadota; class Gammaproteobacteria; order Enterobacterales; family Enterobacteriaceae; genus Cronobacter; species Cronobacter sakazakii. Next base: position 2,561,285 of record NZ_CP011047.1, read on the forward strand.
AGAGAATCACAATCGTCGGGTGATTGTTCACAAAGCGCGTCAGCGCCTTGCTCGCCAGCAGCATCAGGGAGACGGCGATAATCACCGCCGCCATCATCACCGCCAGGTGATCCACCATGCCGACGGCGGTAATCACCGAATCGAGCGAGAATACGGCATCAAGGATGACAATCTGCGCCACCACCGCCCAGAAGCGGGCACCGCGCCGCTGCGTCGGGTTTTCGGTATCTTTGCCTTCAAGCCGCTCGTTAAGTTCGACGGTCGCCTTAAACAGTAGGAACAGGCCGCCCAGCAGCATAATTAAATCGCGTGCGCTGAAGCTGAAGCTTTTTATTGTCAGCAGCGGCGTAGTGAGCGTTACCAGCCACGACACCGAGGCCAGCAGGCCGAGTCGCATTATCATCGCCAGTATCAGACCGGTGACGCGCGCGCGGTCGCGCTGGGCGGGGGGCAGTTTTTCAGCAAGGATGGCGATAAACACCAGGTTGTCGATTCCGAGCACAAGCTCCAGCACAATCAGCGTGGCCAGACCTGCCCAGATAGAGGGGTCGGCAATCCATTCCATATGAGGTCAGTTACCTTTTAAGATAAATAGCAGTCTGATGATCCTGGATAAGTCGCGCTTAAAATGCAACGCGAGGCAGAATTATCTTAACGATGTAGTGTGGCGGGAAATTAACCAAAAATGGCAAATAAATGCTAATTAATAGCCAGATGCCATATTCTGGTCATAATGAAAAAGAATGAAATAATAATATTACCCGGATATTTCTTAATTATAATGTCTGCGTAGTTTAACTGCCCCTGCCTGTCAACATGAAGAAAATCCTAAAAGTAATAAAATGGGGCGTTCATATTATTCTTAAAAACAGCACTGCAACGGTGCGTTAACTTGCCTGGTAAAACTTTAGCTGCAACAATCCATTCAGCATTTCTTATTCCCACCGGCACACAAGGATTTATCTTTGTGCGTTCTGGATGAGCAGTGCGCCAGCGTAATGAACCGTCTCTTTCAATAAGATAAATCCAATTGGAAGAGGCTTCACAGGGGTGTGTCAATATAACCGTCTGTTTTTGCAGTAGATTGGTAACTGAAAGCCAAGGGCGGTAGCGTGCCTGAAGTCTGTCAATTAGCCTCAATTATTCTGTCAATAGTATATGGGTAAATAAGCGACTTTTAGGAATGATTCCAGTTATATTCTGGCGCCTGACGCCGCATTCTTGATGCAGGAACAAGCGGTACGGTGGCTTATTTAAAGGGTCAGAATAATTACTCTGCCAAAGTGATAAAAATTCAATGATGAAATCCAGACTGAAATTGATGCCTTTATTGGTGTCTGTAACCTTGATGAGCGGTTGCACTGTTTTTCCCGGCAGCAATATGTCAACGATGGGAAAGGACGTGATCAAGCAACAGGATGCAGACTTTGATCTTGACCGGATGGTGAACGTATATCCGCTGACGCCGCGACTGGTAGAACAATTACGTCCTCGTCCGAATGTGGCCCAGCCGAATATGTCTCTCGACCAGGAGATTGCCAACTACCAGTATCGCGTAGGGCCGGGCGACGTACTGAACGTCACCGTCTGGGATCACCCGGAACTCACCACGCCTGCGGGCCAGTACCGTAGTTCAAGCGACACCGGTAACTGGGTCCAGCCGGACGGCACCATGTTCTATCCCTACATTGGTAAAGTCCACGTGGCAGGCAAAACGCTCGCTGAAATCCGCAGCGATATTACCGGCCGTTTAGCGCAGTACATCGCTGACCCGCAGGTGGACGTTAATATCGCCGCATTCCGCTCGCAGAAAGCCTATATCTCAGGCCAGGTGGCGAAATCGGGCCAGCAGGCCATTACCAACGTGCCGCTGACTGTGCTGGACGCCATCAACGCCGCGGGCGGCCTGACAGACGCCGCCGACTGGCGCAACGTCGTGCTGACCCATAATGGTCAGGAGCGCCGCATCTCCCTGCAGGCGCTGATGCAGAACGGCGATTTGAGCCAGAACCATCTGCTCTATCCGGGCGACATCTTATTCGTCCCACGTAACGACGATCTGAAAGTCTTCGTGATGGGCGAAGTGAAGAAACAGAGCACGCTCAAAATGGACTTCAGCGGTATGACGCTGACCGAAGCGCTCGGCCAGGCCGAAGGCATCGATCTGACGACGTCTAACGCGAGCGGCATCTTCGTTATCCGTCCTCTGCGCGGCGACAACCAGCGCGGCGGCAAGATTGCCAACATTTACCAGCTTGATATGTCTGACGCGACGTCGCTCATTATGGCGACGGAATTCCGTCTGCAACCGTATGACGTGGTCTATGTCACCACCGCACCGGTGGCGCGCTGGAACCGTCTTATCAACCAGTTGCTGCCGACCATCAGTGGCGTCCGTTATATGACGGATACGGCTAACGACATTCACAAGTGGTAATGCCTATGTTCAACAAAATACTTGTGGTTTGCGTGGGGAACATCTGCCGTTCCCCCACGGCGGAGCGGCTGCTTAAGCGCTACCTGCCGGACGTGACGGTCGCGTCCGCCGGGCTTGGCGCGCTGGTCGGGAAGGGCGCGGACGCCAGCGCAGTCAGCGTGGCGGCCGCACATGACCTCTCACTGGAGGGCCATGAGGCCCGCCAGATAACCAGCGCCATGTGCCGCGACTATGACTTAATCCTCGCGATGGAAAAGCGCCATGTCGCCTCGATTTGCGAAATGGCGCCGGAGATGCGCGGCAAAGTGATGCTGTTCGGTCACTGGGACGACCAGCGCGATATTCCCGACCCGTATCGTAAGAGCCGGGACGCCTTTGAAGCGGTTTACGGACTTCTGGATCACTCTGCCCGCCAGTGGGCGCAGGCACTGAAAACGCAGCAGGGATAACGATGACTGAAAAAGTGAGACATTCTGCCGCCCCGGTGGAGGGCGGTGACGAGATAGATATCGGACGCCTGGTCGGCACCGTAGTGGAAGCGCGCTGGTGGGTGCTTGGCATTACGGCGCTGTTTGCGCTGGGCGCGCTGATTTATGTCATGTTCGCCACTCCCATCTACAGCGCCGACGCGCTGGTGCAGATAGAGCAGAATCAGGGCAACTCGCTGGTGCAAGACATCAGCACGGCGCTGCAAAACAAACCACCCGCATCGGATGCGGAAATTCAGCTGATCCAGTCTCGTCTGGTGCTCGGCAAAACCGTGGACGATCTTGATCTCGATATCGCCGTTCAGAAAAAGACTTTCCCGCTGTTTGGCGCAGGCTGGGAGCGTCTGATGGGACGCGCCGACGAGACGCTTAAAGTGACCACGTTCGACCTGCCAAAAGGCATGGCGAATGATGAGTTCACGGTCGAGGTAACAGGCCCGAAACAGTATCAGCTCACCAGCAGCGGCGGCTTTAGCGCCCGCGGTAAAGTGGGTAAACCGCTGAGCAAAGACGGCGTGAAAATGGTGGTGAGCGAGATCCACGCGCAGGAAGGCAGCGAGTTTACCGTCACCAAATACTCCACGCTCGGCATGATCAATCAGTTGCAAAACAACCTGACGGTCACCGAAACGGGGAAAGACACCGGCGTGCTGAGCCTCACTTATATGGGCGAAGATCGCGATCAGATCCGCGATATTCTTAACAGCATCACCCGCAACTACCTTGAGCAGAATATCGAGCGTAAATCGGAAGAAGCGGCCAAAAGCCTGGCGTTCCTCGCGAAACAGCTTCCGGAAGTGCGCGCGAATCTGGACGTCGCTGAGAACAAGCTCAACGCGTATCGCCAGCAGCAGGATTCGGTAGACCTGCCGCTGGAGGCCAAAGCGGTGCTGGATTCTATGGTGAACATTGACGCCCAGCTTAATGAGCTGACGTTCAAAGAGGCGGAAATCTCCAAGCTCTATACCAAGGCGCACCCGGCGTACCGCACGCTGCTCGAAAAACGTAAAGCGCTGGAAGATGAAAAAGCGAAGCTGAATAACCGCGTCACCGCGATGCCGAAAACCCAGCAGGAAATCGTCCGTCTGACCCGTGATGTGGAATCGGGCCAGCAGGTGTATATGCAACTGCTGAACAAACAGCAGGAGCTGAAAATCACCGAGGCGAGCACCGTGGGCGATGTGCGCATCGTCGACCCGGCGATTACGCAACCGGGCGTGGTGAAGCCGAAGAAAGCGCTGATCGTGCTTGGCAGCATTATTCTCGGCCTGCTGCTCTCCATCGTAATTGTGCTGCTGCGCTCGCTGTTTAACCGCGGTATCGAAAGCCCGCTGGCGCTGGAAGAAGCCGGTATCAACGTGTACGCCAGCATCCCGCTTTCTGAGTGGCAGAAATCGCGCGACAGCGTGAAAACCGTTAAAGGCGTGAAACGCTTTAAACAGAGTCAGCTGCTGGCGGTGGGTAACCCGACCGACCTCGCCATCGAGGCGATTCGCAGCCTGCGCACCAGTCTGCACTTCGCCATGATGCAGGCACCAAACAATGTGCTGATGCTGACCGGTGTGAGCCCGTCAATCGGTAAAACGTTTGTCTGCGCCAACCTGGCGGCGGTCATCAGCCAGACGCACAAGCGCGTGTTGCTTATCAACTGCGATATGCGTAAGGGCTACACCCATGAGCTGCTCGGCACCACCAATGTGAACGGGCTCTCTGATGTACTGGCAGGCCAGGGCGATATCAGCCGCTGCGCGCAGAAAACCTCTGTGCCGGGCTTCGATCTCGTGCCGCGTGGTCAGGTGCCGCCGAACCCGTCGGAACTGCTGATGAGCGAACGTTTTGCGGAACTTGTGAAATGGGCGAGTGCCAACTACGACATGGTGCTTATCGATACGCCGCCGATTCTGGCCGTGACCGATGCCGCCGTGGTAGGCCGCCACGCAGGCACCACGCTGATGGTCGCGCGCTATGCGGTCAACACCCTGAAAGAAGTGCAGACCAGCCTGAGCCGCTTCGAGCAGAACGGCATCCAGGTGAAGGGCGTTATCCTCAACTCCATCTTCCGTCGCGCTTCCGGCTATCAGGACTACGGCTACTACGAGTACGAGTACAAATCGGACCACAAGTAGCGGCGTCACGCCTCACTCCGCCCTCCCGCTTCCTGCGGGAGGGTAAGCAACCCCAAACGGCAGGCTTATTTTCTTCCTCTTTAAAGCGGAGGAGGGCGGGGGTGAGGGCAACGAACACGGCGCAGCCTTATGCGGCTACGCCCTTGCGGCAACGTGCATAACATCCATTAAGCATTCGGAGAAACCACAATGACCAGCACCGCGCGCCCCTTAGTCTCTGTTTACATGCCGACGTGGAATCGCCAGCAACTGGCTATCCGGGCGATCAATTCCGTGCTGCGCCAGGACTACGACAACTGGGAACTTATCATTGTCGATGACTGTTCCAGCAACTGGGAGCAGCTGCAAAACTTTGTTCTGGCGCTTAACGATCCGCGCGTCAGCTACACGCGTAACGACTTTAACTCCGGCGCGTGCGCGGTGCGCAACCAGGCCATTTTGCAGGCGAAGGGCGATTTCATTACCGGCATCGACGATGACGACGAATGGATGCCGAACCGTCTGTCCGTTTTCCTGGCGCATAAAGAGAAGCTCAATCAGCACGCGTTTCTCTACGCCAACGACTATCTGTGCGAAGGCCAGGTCTACTCTCAGCCGACCAGCCTGCCGCTCTACCCGAAATCGCCGTGGTCGCTGAAGCTGTTCTTTAAGCGCAACATCGTCGGCAATCAGGTGTTCACCTGGGCATGGCGTTTCAAAGAGTCGCTGTTTGATAACGAGCTCGCCGCCGCGCAGGACTACGACATGTTTCTGCGTATGGTCGTGACCTACGGCGAGCCGTGGAAAGTGGAAGACGCGACGCAAATTCTGCATATCAACCACGGCGAAATGCAGATAACCAAATCGGCGAAGAAGTTTGCCGGGTATTTCCACTTCTACCGCAAACATAAAGATAAATTCGACCGCGCCAGCAAAAAGTATCAGCTCTTTACGCTCTATCAGATCCGTAATAAACGCATGAACTGGCGCACGCTGCTGACGCTTTTGTCGGTGCGTAATACCAAACGTCTGGCTGACAGCCTGCGGGGGAAATAATGCTGCTTGAGGATCTGCGCGCGAATTCATGGAACCTGCGCCCCTGCTGCATGGTGGTCGCCTATCGCATCGCGCACTTCTGCTCGGTGTGGCGCAAAAAAAACGTGCTTAACAACCTGTGGGCAGCGCCCGTGCTGCTGCTCTACCGCTTTTTTACCGAGTGTCTCTTCGGGTATGAAATTCAGGCCGCCGCCACCATTGGCCGCCGCTTCACTATTCACCACGGCTACGCCGTCGTTATCAATAAAAACGTGGTGGCGGGCGATGATTTCACCATTCGTCACGGCGTCACCATCGGCAACCGCGGCGCGGACAATCTCGCCTGCCCGGTTATCGGTAACGGCGTGGAGCTTGGGGCGAACGTAGTGATCATTGGCGATATCACCATCGGCAATAACGTCACGGTAGGCGCAGGCAGCGTGGTGCTGGACAGCATTCCGGACAATGCGCTGGTGGTCGGCGAAAAAGCGCGGGTGAAGGTAATTAAATGAACATATTACAATTTAATGTCCGCCTCGCAGAAGGCGGCGCGGCAGGCGTGGCGCTGGATCTTCACCAGCGCGCCCTGCAAAAAGGGATGCGCTCCCGTTTTATTTACGGCTACGGCAAGGGCGGCAAAAAGAGCGTCAGTCACGACAACTTCCCGGAAGTGGAAAAACATACGCCGCGACTGACCTCGATCGCCAATATCGCGCTGTTCCGTTTCGTCAACCAGGATCTCTTTGGCTCGCTCGACAGCCTTTATCGCCGCATTACCCGCACCGACGGGCCGGTGGTGCTGCACTTTCATGTATTACATAGCTACTGGCTGAATCTCGATAAGGTCGTGGCGTTCTGCCAGAAGCTGAAAGCGCATAAGCGCGATGTCACTTTCGTCTGGACGCTGCACGATCACTGGAGCGTCACCGGCCGCTGCGCGTTTCTCGACGGGTGCGAAGGCTGGAAAACCGGCTGCCAGAAGTGCCCGACGCTCGATAACTATCCGCCGGTGAAAATCGACCGCGCACACAGCCTGGTCGATAACAAACGCCAGCGTTTTCGCGACATGCTGGCGCTCGGCTGCCACTTTATTTCGCCAAGCCAGCATGTGGCCGACGCCTTTAACAGCCTCTACGGGGCAGGGCGCTGCAAAATTATCAATAACGGCATCGATGTGGCGACAGAAGCCATTCTCGCCGAACTGCCGCTGATGCCGCCGGGCACCGGCGCGCCGAAAATCGCGGTGGTGGCGCACGATCTGCGTTACGACGGCAAAACCAATCAGCGCCTGGTGCGCGATCTGGTAGCGCTTGGTGATAAAGTGGAAGTCCACACCTTCGGCAAGTTCTCGCCGTTTGAAGGCGCCAATGTGGTTAACCACGGCTTTCTGACCGACAAACGCAAGTTGATGAATGAGCTGAATCAGATGGACGCGCTGCTCTTTACGTCGCGCGTTGATAACTACCCGCTGATTTTGTGCGAAGCGCTCTCCATCGGTGTGCCGGTCATCGCCACGCACAGCGAGGCGGCGCAGGAAGTGCTCAATAAATCGGGCGGTAAAACGGTCGATGAAAGTGAAGCGCTGCAGCTGGCGCAGCGCGGTAAAGCGCAGATCGCCGAGGCGGTTTTCGGCACCACGCTTGAGGCCTTCCGGGCACGTAGCCGGGAAGCGTACAGCGGCCAACAGATGCTGGAGGAATATGTCTCGTTCTATCAGAATCTGTAGCTATCTGCTGCTGCCGTTTATCTATCTGGTGGTGAACGTCAAACTGGCGCAGCTCGGCGAGAGTTTCCCGATTACGATTGTGACGTTTTTGCCGGTGCTGCTGCTGCTGTTCGTCGACAAAATCAACCTGAAGAAGCTGATGATCGCGCTCGGGATCGGCGCTGGCCTGACGCTCTTTAACTACGTGTTTGGTAAGTCGCTCGACGCCAGTAAATATGTCACCTCGACGATGCTGTTTCTCTACATCGTTATCATCATCGGGATGACATGGAGCATTCGCTTCAAGACCATCTCGCCGCGTAACTACCGCAAAATTCTGCGGCTGTTCTACCTGGTGGTGGGCTTTATCGTCACGCTGGCGGCGCTGGAAATGGCGCAGATTATCCTGACCGGCGGCAGTAGTCTGATGGAGAACATCTCGAAGTTCCTCATCTACAGCAACAGCTATGTACTCAATTTCATTAAGTTTGGCGGCAAGCGCACCACGGCGATGTATTTCGAGCCAGCGTTCTTCGCTCTGGCATTAATCTCAATTTGGCTCAGCATCAAACAGTTTGGTATCAAAACCCCAAAAACCGATGGTATGATTCTTTTAGGGATAGTCTTATCGGGTTCGTTTTCGGGCGTGATGACATTTATCCTGTTTTATTTGCTTGAGTGGGCGTTTCAGTATCTTAATAAAAACGCGATTCGTAAAAAGTTGCCGCTGGCAATTATTTCCCTGGCTGTCTTTATCGTGGGCGTGGTGTTCGCCTTCCCGTATATCGCGGAGCGTATCGGTGATTTAGGCACAGAGGGTTCGTCATCCTATTATCGCATCATCGGCCCGCTGGTGATGGTGGGATATTCGCTGACGAATATCGATGGTGTAGTGCGTTTTGGTTCGCTTTACGAATATGTCGCATCATTCGGAATTTTTAACGGTGCGGACGTCGGAAAAACAATAGACAATGGGCTCTACCTGCTAATCATTTATTTTTCATGGTTCGCAGTGTTACTCACCGGCTGGTATATGTTCAGGGTCGGGAAAATGATGATTAACGCATTTGGTAATAATCAGAATTTTCGTGTACAGCTGTGGTTATTTACACCTGTATCCCTGTTTTTTACCGGTTCGATTTTTAGCCCGGAATATGCGTTCTTAATTGTTTGTCCGTTTATTCTGCGTAAAGCGTTAAACATTACAGATTCCTGATGAGGTAGGCCCGGATGCTTTTAAGTGTAATTACTGTCGCCTGGCGCAATTACGAAGGGGTGGTGAAGACCTGGCAGTCCCTGGCCCACCTGGCGCAGGCTCGTGAGATCGAGTTTGAATGGATTGTCGTGGACGGCGGCTCTAACGACGGCACCGCGCAGTTCCTGGAAGATCTCAACGGTCAGTACAACCTGCGCTTCGTCAGCGAAAAAGATAACGGCATTTATGATGCAATGAATAAAGGCATTGAAATGGCCCACGGTCGCTTTGCGATTTTTCTGAATTCCGGCGACGTATTTCACCCGGGCGTCGCTGACGTGGCGCGCCAGCTGGCTGCCGCACCGGCAAATGAAAACGCCATGTATATTGGCGACGCGCTGCTTGATTTCGGCGATGGCAATAAAATTCGCCGCAGCGCGAAAAGCGGCTGGTATATTTACCACAGCCTGCCGGCCAGCCATCAGGCCATTTTCTTCCCGGTTTCCGGGCTTAAAAAGTACCCCTACGATCTGCAATATAAAGTCTCATCCGATTACGCGTTAACCGCCAAAATGTATAAATCAGGCTACGGCTTTAAAAAGCTGAAAGGACTGGTATCAGAATTTTCAATGGGCGGCGTGTCAACCTCGAATAATCTGGAATTATGTCAGGACGCTAAAAAAGTTCAGCGCAACATATTACGGGTTCCTGGAATATTAACAGAACTTTCTTATTTATTACGCATGCGTACGACCGGAAAAGCTAAGGCGCTGTATAACAAAGCATAAAGCCTTGCCATAAGGAAAGCATATGCAGGATTTAAGCGGATTCTCGGTGCCGAAAGGCTTCCGGGGTGGGCACCCTATTAAGGTTCAACTGTGGTGGGCGGTTCAGGCGACGCTGTTTGCCTGGTCTCCGCAAATATTATATCGCTGGCGAGCTTTTTTATTACGGTTATTTGGCGCGCGAATTGGCAAAGGCGTGGTAATTCGCCCTTCGGTGCAAATTACCTACCCGTGGAAATTAACCATTGGCGATTACGCCTGGGTCGGGGATGACGCGGTGCTGTACACGCTCGGGGATATCACCATCGGCGCCAACGCCGTGGTGTCGCAGAAATGCTACCTGTGCACCGGCAGCCACGACTACATGAGTAAGCATTTTGATATTACCGCCGAGCCGATTGTGATTGGCGAAAAGGCCTGGCTTGCGACGGATGTGTTTGTCGCACCGGGCGTCACTATCGGCGCAGGCACGGTGGTCGGCGCGCGCAGCAGCGTGTTTAAGACGCTGCCGCCGAACAAGATTTGTCGTGGCAATCCGGCGCAGATCGTTCGCGACCGGGTGGAAGGGGAGTAACCCTTCACGCCACACCGATTTCCCCTCTCAAGCCGAGAGGGTTTGGGAAAGGGGAGCAGGACACTGATCCCTGAATTAATAAACGGCCTGGTGAGCCAGGCAAAGTCCGATTTAAACAGAGGAAAAACAAATTATGAGTAAAGTTGCTCTCATTACCGGCGTAACCGGACAAGATGGCTCCTATCTGGCTGAGTTTCTGCTTGAGAAAGGTTATGAAGTCCACGGTATCAAACGCCGCGCGTCTTCCTTCAATACCGAGCGCGTTGACCATATCTACCAGGATCCGCACAGCAGCAACCCGAAATTCCACCTGCACTATGGCGACCTGACCGATACCTCCAACCTGACCCGTATCCTGCAGGAAGTGCAGCCGGACGAAGTGTACAACCTGGGCGCGATGAGCCACGTAGCGGTCTCCTTCGAATCCCCGGAATACACCGCAGACGTGGACGCCATGGGCACCCTGCGCCTGCTGGAAGCCATCCGCTTCCTAGGTCTGGAGAAGAAAACCCGTTTCTATCAGGCATCCACCTCTGAGCTGTATGGTCTGGTGCAGGAAATCCCGCAGAAAGAAACCACCCCGTTCTACCCGCGCTCTCCGTATGCGGTCGCGAAACTGTACGCTTACTGGATCACCGTAAACTACCGTGAATCCTACGGCATGTACGCGTGCAACGGCATTCTGTTCAACCACGAATCCCCGCGCCGCGGCGAAACCTTCGTGACCCGCAAAATCACCCGCGCTATCGCCAACATCGCACAGGGCCTGGAATCCTGCCTGCATCTGGGCAACATGGACTCCCTGCGTGACTGGGGCCATGCCAAAGACTACGTGAAAATGCAGTGGATGATGCTGCAGCAGGAACAGCCGGAAGATTTCGTTATCGCGACCGGCGTGCAGTACTCCGTGCGTCAGTTCGTTGAAATGGCGGCCGCACAGCTGGGTATCAAACTGCGCTTTGAAGGCAAAGGCGTGGAAGAGAAAGGCATCGTGGTTTCCGTGACCGGCCATGACGCACCGGGTGTGAAACCGGGCGATGTGATCGTTCAGGTTGATCCGCGTTACTTCCGTCCTGCTGAAGTGGAAACCCTGCTGGGCGACCCGACCAAAGCACACGAAAAACTGGGCTGGAAACCGGAAATCACTCTGCAGGAAATGGTCTCTGAAATGGTCGCGAAAGATCTCGAAGCCGCGAAGAAACACTCGCTGCTGAAATCTCACGGTTACGAGGTTGCCATCGCGCTGGAGTCCTGAGCATGAAAAAGCAACGTATTTTTGTGGCCGGCCACCGCGGGATGGTGGGGTCGGCCATCGTTCGCCAGCTTGAGCAGCGCGACGACGTCGAGCTGGTGCTCAAAGGGCGTGACGAGCTGAACCTGCTGGACAGCGCGGCGGTGAACGCGTTCTTCGCGGACGCCGCGCTGGATCAGGTTTACCTGGCGGCGGCGAAGGTGGGCGGCATTGTCGCCAACAACACCTACCCGGCGGACTTCATCTACGAAAATATGATGATTGAGAGCAACATCATTCACGCGGCTCATTTGAACAACGTGAACAAGCTGTTGTTCCTCGGATCGTCCTGTATCTATCCGAAGCTGGCGAACCAGCCGATTGCGGAAAGCGAACTGCTGCAGGGCACGCTGGAGCCCACCAACGAGCCGTACGCCATCGCCAAAATCGCGGGCATTAAGCTGTGCGAGTCTTACAACCGCCAGCACAACCGCGATTACCGCTCGGTGATGCCAACCAACCTGTACGGGCCGAACGACAACTTCCACCCGAGCAACTCGCACGTGATCCCGGCGCTGCTGCGCCGCTTCCACGAAGCGACCCAGGAAAACGCCGCAGACGTGGTGGTGTGGGGCAGCGGTACGCCGATGCGTGAATTCCTGCATGTGGATGACATGGCCGCTGCCAGCATTCACGTGATGGAGCTGGATCGCGAGGTGTGGCAGGAGAACACCGAGCCGATGCTGTCGCACATCAACGTCGGCACCGGCGTGGATTGCACTATCCGCGAGCTGGCGCAGACCATCGCCAAAGTGGTGGGCTACAAAGGCCGCGTGGTGTTTGACGCGTCTAAACCGGACGGTACGCCGCGCAAACTGCTCGACGTGACTCGTCTGCACTCACTGGGCTGGTATCACGAGATTTCACTGGAGGCGGGCCTTGCCAGCACTTACCAGTGGTTCCTTGAAAACCAGCATCGTTTCCGGGGGTAAGGATGTTTTTAAGTCAGGAAGATTTTGCCACCGTGGTGCGCTCCACGCCGCTTATCTCCATCGATCTGATTGTCGAGAACGAGCAGGGGGAGTTCCTGCTCGGTCATCGCACCAATCGTCCGGCGCAGGGCTTCTGGTTCGTGCCAGGCGGTCGGGTTCAGAAAGATGAGCCGCTGGCGCAGGCGTTTGAACGTCTGACGCAGGCGGAGCTTGGCAAACGCTTTACGATGCCGGAGGGAGAGTTTTACGGCGTCTGGCAGCACTTCTATGACGACAACTTCTCCGGGACCGACTTCACCACCCACTATATCGTGCTGGGGTTCCGCCTGCGCGTAAACGCGGATGAGCTCAACCTGCCCAAAGAGCAGCACGAAGCTTATCGCTGGCAGTCGCCCGCCTCGATTGTGGCCAGTGAAGATGTGCACGACAACAGCCGCGCCTATTTCATGGCTGAACGTTTTGCCGGAGTGCCGGGCTTATGAAAATCCTGGTTTACGGCATTAACTACTCGCCGGAGCTGACCGGTATCGGTAAGTACACCGGCGAGATGGTGGAATGGATGGCCCGTCAGGGCCATGAGGTGCGGGTGATTACCGCACCGCCTTACTATCCGGCCTGGAAAGTGGGAGAGAACTACTCCGCCTGGCGCTGGCGCAAAGAGCAGGGTGCCGCCACGGTGTGGCGCTGCCCGCTTTATGTCCCGAAACAGCCTTCTACGTTAAAACGCCTGATCCATCTCGGCAGCTTTGCGGCGAGTTCGTTTTTCCCGCTGCTGGCCCAGCGTCGCTGGAAGCCGGATCGCATCATCGGCGTTGTGCCAACCCTGTTTTGCACGCCGGGCATGCGCCTGCTGGCGAAGCTCTCCGGTGCCAAAACCGTGTTGCACATTCAGGATTACGAAGTGGACGCCATGCTCGGCCTTGGCATGGCGGGCCGCGGCAAGGGGGGCAAAATCGCCCGTCTCGCCAGCCGCTTTGAACGTAGCGGTCTGCATAACGTCGACAACGTCTCGACCATTTCGCGCTCGATGATGAACAAAGCCAAAGAAAAAGGGGTTCCCCCTGAGCGCGTGATCTTTTTCCCGAACTGGTCCGAAGTGGCGCGGTTCCGGGAGGTGAAAGCCGAAGAGGTTGAGGCGCTGCGCAGCCAGCTAGGCCTGCCGGCGGATAAAAAAATCATCCTCTATTCCGGCAACATCGGGGAGAAACAGGGGCTGGAGAACGCCATCGACGTGGCGGCGCGGTTCACCAACGAGCCGTGGATTTTCGCGATTGTCGGTCAGGGCGGTGGCAAAGCACGCCTTGAGAAGATGGTCGCAGAGCGGGGGCTGACCAACGTGAAGTTCTTCCCGCTGCAACCTTATGAAGCGCTCCCGGCGCTGCTGAAGATGGCGGATTGCCATCTGGTGATTCAGAAGCGCGGCGCGGCCGACGCGGTGCTGCCCTCCAAGCTCACCAATATTCTGGCGGTCGGCGGCAACGCGGTGATCACCGCCGAGGCCGACACCGAACTTGGACAGCTCTGTATTGAAGAGCCGGGCATCGCCGTCTGCGTAGAGCCAGAGTCGGTGGATGCGCTGGCAGAAGGCATCGTCAGCGCGCTGGCGCTGCCCAAAGACAACACGGTGGCACGTGAATATGCCGAACGCACGCTCGAAAAAGAGAACGTGTTAAGCCAATTTATCGCTGATATTCGGGGTTAAGCCATGAGTCAGTCAAAACTCTTTCCGGTAATTATGGCAGGCGGCTCCGGCAGCCGTCTGTGGCCGCTTTCCCGCGTGCTTTACCCAAAACAGTTCCTCTGCCTGAAAGGGGATCTGACAATGCTTCAGACCACCGTCTGCCGCTTAAACGGCGTGCAGTGCGAAAGCCCGGTGGTTATCTGTAACGAACAGCATCGCTTTATCGTCGCCGAGCAACTGCGCCAGCTCAACAAGCTGACCGAAAACATCATTCTGGAGCCTGCCGGGCGCAACACCGCGCCGGCTATCGCGCTGGCGGCGCTCGCGGCGAAACGCAACAGCCCGGACACCGATCCGCTGATGCTGGTGCTGGCCGCTGACCATGTCATTCAGGACGAAGACGCGTTTCGCAACGCCGTGCGCGCCGCGATGCCGTTTGCCGAAAGCGGCAAGCTGGTCACCTTCGGCATCGTGCCGAACCTGCCGGAAACCGGCTATGGCTACATTCGCCGTGGCGAAGTCTCTAACCCGGACGTGGCGGTGGACGCCGTTGCCTTCAGCGTCGCCCAGTTCGTCGAAAAACCGGATCTGGAGACCGCGCAGTCCTACGTCAACAGCGGCGAATACTACTGGAACAGCGGCATGTTCCTGTTCCGCGCCGGTCGTTACCTGGAAGAACTCGCGAAATTCCGCCCGGATATCCTGGACGCCTGCGAGAAAGCCATGAGCACCGTTGACCCGGATCTCGATTTTATCCGCGTTGATGAAGAAGCGTTCCTGGCCTGCCCGGAAGAGTCTATCGACTACGCGGTGATGGAAAAAACCGCCGACGCAGTGGTAGTGCCGATGGACGCAGGCTGGAGCGATGTGGGCTCCTGGTCGTCGCTGTGGGAAATTTCCAACCATTCGCCGGAAGGCAACGTGCATCACGGCGACGTGATTTCGCACAACACCGAAAATAGCTACGTCTATGCCGAGTCTGGTCTTGTGACCACTGTCGGCGTGAAAGACCTTGTGGTGGTACAGACCAAAGACGCCGTGCTGATTGCCGACCGTAACCACGTCCAGGACGTGAAAAAAGTGGTCGAGAAAATCAAAGCCGACGGCCGCCATGAACATCACATCCATCGCGAAGTTTACCGCCCGTGGGGCAAATATGACTCCATCGATCAGGGCGAGCGCTACCAGGTGAAACGCATCACCGTGAAGCCGGGCGAAGGGCTGTCGTTGCAGATGCACCATCACCGCGCCGAGCACTGGATTGTGGTGGCGGGCACCGCGAAGGTGACCATTAACGACGAGGTGAAACTGGTGGGGGAAAACGAATCGGTTTACATCCCGCTCGGTGCCACGCACTGCCTGGAAAACCCCGGCAAGATCCCGCTCGACCTGATTGAAGTGCGCTCCGGCACTTATCTGGAAGAGGACGATGTGATCCGCTTCGCCGACCGTTACGGCCGGGTGTGAGGCGCAGGCATCCTGCGCATTTTTCCGACAAAAAAGAGAACCCAAGAGATAACAAATGGAAAAGTTAACCTGTTTTAAAGCCTACGACATTCGTGGGCGTCTGGGCGAAGAGTTAAATGAAGATATCGCGTGGCGCATCGGCCGCGCGTATGGCGAGTTCCTGAAACCGAAAACCATCGTGCTCGGCGGCGATGTGCGTCTGACCAGCGAAGCGCTGAAGCTGGCGCTGGCGAAAGGCCTGCAGGACGCGGGCGTCGACGTGCTGGATATCGGCCTGTCCGGCACCGAGGAGATTTACTTCGCGACGTTCCACCTGGGCGTGGACGGCGGCATCGAAGTGACCGCGAGCCACAACCCGATGGACTACAACGGCATGAAGCTGGTTCGCGAAGGCGCGTGCCCGATTAGCGGCGATACCGGCCTGCGCGACGTGCAGCGTCTTGCCGAAGCGAACGACTTCCCGCCGGTGAATGAATCCGCCCGCGGCAGCTACAAAAAAATCGACCTGCGTGACGCCTATATCGATCACCTGCTTGGTTACATCGACGTGAAAAACCTCACGCCGCTGAAGCTGGTTATTAACTCCGGTAACGGCGCAGCCGGCCCGGTGGTGGACGCCATCGAAGCGCGCTTCAAAGCGCTGAACGTTCCAGTGCAGTTCATCAAGGTTCACAACAACCCGGACGGCAACTTCCCGAACGGTATTCCTAACCCGCTGCTGCCGGAGTGCCGCGACGACACCCGCAACGCGGTTATCGAACATGGCGCGGATATGGGTATCGCGTTTGACGGCGATTTCGACCGCTGCTTCCTGTTCGATGAAACTGGGCAGTTTATCGAGGGCTACTACATTGTCGGTCTGCTGGCCGAAGCGTTCCTCGAAAAGCACCCCGGCGCGAAAATCATTCACGATCCGCGTCTGTCCTGGAACACCGTGGACGTGGTCGAGGGTGCGGGCGGCACGCCGGTGATGTCGAAAACCGGTCATGCGTTTATCAAAGAGCGTATGCGCCAGGAAGACGCCATTTACGGCGGCGAAATGAGCGCGCATCACTACTTCCGCGATTTCGCCTACTGCGACAGCGGCATGATCCCGTGGCTGCTGGTGACCGAACTGCTGTGCCTGAAAGGTCAGTCGCTTGGCGAGCTGGTGCGCGACCGCATGGCGGCGTTCCCGGCGAGCGGCGAAATCAACAGCAAACTGGCGCAGCCGGCGGTTGCCATTAAACGTGTGGAAGACCATTTCGCGCCGCAGGCGAAAGGGATCGACCGCACCGACGGTATCAGCATGGATTTCGGCGAGTGGCGCTTTAACCTGCGCTCGTCCAACACCGAGCCGGTGGTGCGCCTGAATGTGGAGTCGCGCGCGGATACGGAGCTGATGCAGGCGAAAACCCAGGAAATCCTTGCGCTGCTGAATCAGTAAAACGGCGCGGCCGCCCGGCGTCGCCGCACACCGCGACGCTTACGCCCCGCAGGCTTCGGCCTGCCGGGCAGGGCAGCCGCTTAACTGCGCCTTACGGCGCCTGAAGGTACGACGATGACAAATCTAAAAAAGCGCGAACGAGCCAAAACGAATGCATCGTTAATCTCTCTGGTGCAACGATTCTCCGACATAACCATTATGTTCGTCGGACTGTGGGTGGTGTGCAGGATCAATGAGCTGCCGTTTTTCTACATGCATCTGCTGATGGCCCTGACCACCCTCGTTGTGTTCCAGATGATTGGCGGGATCACCGATTTTTACCGCTCCTGGCGCGGCGTAAAAATCTCCACCGAACTGCTGCTGCTGTTGCAGAACTGGACCATGAGCCTGGTGTTCAGCGCCGGTCTGATGGCCTTTAACCCCGATTTCGAAAGCCCGTTCCGTGTTTATCTGGCCTGGTACCTTCTGACCGGCGCAGGTATGGTGATGTGCCGTTCGGCGATTCGCTTCGGCGCGGGCTGGCTGCGTAATCGCGGTTACAACACCCGTCGCGTGGCGATTGCGGGCGCGCAGCCGGTAGGCCAGCAGCTCGCCGACAGCTTTCGCAATGAGCCCTGGCTTGGGTTTGAGGTCGTCGGCATTTACCACGATCCGGAACCGGGCGGCGTACCGACCGGCTGGGCAGGTAACCTTGAGCAGCTGGTGGAAGACGCCCGCACGGGCAAAATCCATAACGTCTATATCGCGATGTCCATGAGCGAAGAGGCGCAGATGAAGAAACTCGTGCGCGAGCTTTCTGACACCACCTGCTCAGTGATGCTGATCCCGGATGTGTTCACGTTCAACATCCTGCACTCGCGTCTTGACGATGTGAACGGCGTGCCGGTAGTGCCGCTGTATGACACGCCGCTCTCCGGCATCAACCGCGTGCTGAAACGCCTGGAAGATATCGTGCTGGCGTCTCTGATCCTGCTGCTGATTTCGCCGGTGCTGTGCTGTATCGCGGTTGCCGTGAAGCTCAGCTCGCCGGGCCCGATTATCTTCCGCCAGACCCGCTACGGTATGGACGGCAAGCCGATTATGGTGTGGAAATTCCGCTCCATGCGCGTGATGGAAAACGACAAAGTGGTGAAGCAGGCGACCCAGAACGACCCGCGCGTCACCAAAGTGGGCAACTTCCTGCGCCGCACTTCGCTTGATGAACTGCCGCAGTTTATCAACGTGCTGACCGGCGAGATGTCGATTGTCGGCCCACGTCCGCACGCGGTGGCGCATAACGAGCAGTATCGCGCGCTGATTCAGGGCTACATGCTGCGCCATAAAGTGAAACCGGGCATTACCGGCTGGGCGCAGATCAACGGCTGGCGCGGCGAGACCGATACCCTGGAGAAGATGGAAAAACGCATCGAGTTCGATCTGGAGTACATCCGCGAATGGAGCGTATGGCTCGATATCAAAATCGTTTTCCTGACCGTGTTCAAAGGCTTTGTTAACAAAGCGGCTTATTAAGGGTAGTGGGTCATGAGCCTTCGCGACAAAACCATTAGCGGTGCCAAGTGGTCCGCCATTTCGACGGTGATTATCATCAGCCTTGGGCTGGTGCAGATGACCATCCTGGCGCGGCTGATGGATGGCCATCAGTTCGGCCTGCTGACCATTAGCCTGGTGATTATCGCGCTGGCCGATACGCTTTCCGATTTCGGGATTGCGAACTCGATTATTCAGCGCAAATCCATCAGCAACCTGGAGCTCACCACGCTCTACTGGCTGAACGTGGGGCTGGGGATTGTGGTCTGCGCCGTGGTGTTTCTGTTAAGCGATCTTATCGCGGGCGTGCTGCACAACCCGGATCTGGCACCGCTTATCAGAACGCTGGCGTTCGCCTTCGTGGTTATCCCGCACGGCCAGCAGTTCCGCGCGCTGATGCAAAAGGAGCTGGAGTTTAACAAGATTGGCGCCATCGAAACTTTCTCGGTGCTGGCGGGCTTCACCTTTACGGTGGTATCCGCCCAGTACTGGCCGGTGGCGATGACCGCGATCCTCGGTTATCTGGTTAACACGGCGGTGCGCACCGCGCTGTTCGGGTTCTTCGGGCGTAAGATTTACCGTCCTGGCCTGCATTTCTCGCTCTCGTCAGTCTCCTCGAACCTGAAGTTTGGCGCGTGGCTGACGGCTGACAGCCTGGTGAACTACGTCAACACCAATCTCTCGACGCTGGTGCTGGCGCGCATCCTCGGCGCGGCGGTCGCGGGCGGCTATAACCTCGCGTACAACGTGGCGGTGGTGCCGCCGATGAAGCTCAACCCGATTATCACCCGCGTGCTGTTCCCGGCGTTCGCCAAAATCCAGGATGACATCGATAAGCTGCGTGTGAATTTCTACAAGCTGCTCTCGGTGGTCGGGATCATTAACTTCCCGGCGCTGCTCGGCCTGATGGTGGTATCGAACAACTTCGTGCCGCTGGTGTTTGGCGAGAAGTGGGTAAGCATTGTGCCGATTCTGCAACTGCTGTGCGTTGTTGGTCTCCTGCGCTCTATCGGCAACCCGATTGGCTCGCTGCTGATGGCGAAAGCGCGCGTGGATATCAGCTTTAAATTCAACGTGTTTAAAACCTTCCTGTTTATTCCGGCGATTGTCGCGGGCGGGCATCTTGGTGGCGCGCTCGGCGTGACGCTCGGCTTCCTGCTGGTGCAGATTATCAACACCGTGCTGAGCTATTTCATCATGATTAAACCAGTGCTGGGCTCCAGCTACCGCGAGTATATCCAGAGCATTCTGCTGCCATTCTGGCTCTCGCTGCCTACGCTTGTGGTCAGCTACGCGCTTGGCGTGGCGTTGAAAGGCCATCTGGCGCTTGCGCCGCTGCTGGCGGTGCAGATTGCCGCGGGCGTACTGGCCTTCGCCGTGACGATTGTGCTGTCGCGCAATGCGCTGGTGGTAGAGCTGAAACGCCAGTTTTGCCGCAACGATAAAATGAAAATGCTGCTCCGTGCAGGCTGATCCCGTTAAAAATTATTGATGCGCGAGCCCCGCTGACAGCGTGCAGCGGGTAGCGAGAGCGTATATTTCAGAGGTCAACATGAAGTTACTCATTCTTGGCAACCACACCTGCGGAAACCGTGGCGACAGCGCCATCCTGCGCGGTCTTATCGATGCGATAGCGCTGCAGGACCCTTCAGCGGAAGTGGACGTGATGAGCCGCTACCCGGTGAGCTCCGCCTGGCTGCTGGACAGAGAGGTCATGCCTGACCCGCTCTACAAACAGATGAAGCAGTTTAACAACGCGGCGGGCGTGATGGGCCGCGTGAAGAAAGTGCTGCGCCGCCGCTACCAGCACCAGGTGTTGCTCGCCAAAGTGACCGGCAACGGCAAGCTGCGCAATATCTCTCTGCCGCAGGGCTTTACCGATTTTGTCGGCCTGCTTAGCGGTTACGACGCGATTATCCAGGTTGGCGGTTCGTTCTTCGTCGATCTCTACGGCACCCCGCAGTTTGAACACGCGCTGTGCGCCTTTATGGCGAAAAAACCGCTGTTTATGGTGGGCCACAGCGTCGGCCCGTTCCAGGAGCCGCAGTTTAATCAGCTCGCCAATTATGTGTTCGGCCATTGCGACGCGCTGATCCTCCGCGAAACCGTGAGCCTGGATCTGATGAAAAAAGGTCAGATTGACACCTCGAAAGTGGAACTGGGCGTCGATACCGCCTGGCTGGTTGAGCATCACAATGACGATTTCGTCGCGAGCTACGCGGTGCAGCACTGGCTGGACGTGGCGGCGCGCGACAAGACCGTGGCGATTACGCTACGCGAGCTGGCGCCGTTCGACAAACGTCTCGGCACCACCCAACAGGCCTACGAACAGGCTTTCGCCAATGTGGTGAACCGCATTATCGACGAAGGCTATCAGGTGCTGGCGCTCTCTACTTGTACCGGTATCGACAGCTACAACAAAGATGACCGTATGGTGGCGCTGAATCTCAGCAAGCTAGTGAAAGATCCGTCGCGCTTCCACGTGGTGATGGATGAACTGAACGATCTCGAAATGGGCAAAATTCTCGGCGCATGCGAACTGACCGTCGGCACCCGTTTGCACTCGGCGATTATCTCGATGAACTTCGGGACGCCGGCGATTGCCATTAACTACGAACACAAATCGGCAGGCATCATGCAGCAGCTCGGCATGCCGGAGATGGCGATTGAGATCCGCCACCTGCTGGACGGCTCGTTGCAGGCGATGGTGGGCGACACGCTCGGCCAGCTGCCGGCGATTAACGAACGCCTCGCCACGGCGGTCGCCGCCGAGCGCGAAAAAGGCCATCAGATGGTGAAATCCGTACTGATGCGCGCGGGAGGAGCCCGATGAAAGTCAGCTTCTTTCTGCTGAAATTCCCGGTCGCTTCCGAAACGTTCGTCCTGAACCAGATCGTCGGCTTTATCAACATGGGGTATGAGGTGGAGATCGTCTCGCTGCAGAAGGGCGATCTGAAGAACACCCATGCCGCGTACACCGAATACAACCTGGCGCAGAAAACCCGTTTTCTGCTGGAAGAGCCGGAAGGCAAAGCCGCGAAGCTTAAATATCGCGCCAGCCATACCGCCCGTGGGCTGTTTAACGCCCGCACCTGGCGGGCGCTCAACATGGCGCGCTACGGCGACGAGGCGCGCAACCTGATCCTCTCGGCCATTTGCGGACGCGTGCCCGGCACGCTGAAAGCGGATGTGTTTATCGCGCACTTTGGCCCGGCGGGCGTGACCGCCGCCAAGCTTCGCGAGCTGGGCGTGCTGGACGGCAAAATCGCGACCGTGTTCCATGGCATCGATGTGTCGCACCGTGAAGTGCTGACGCGCTACACGCCGGAGTACCAGCAGCTTTTCCGCCGCGGCGATTTGATGCTGCCGATTAGCGAACTGTGGGCCGAACGCCTGAAAGCGATGGGCTGCCCGCAGGAGAAAATCGCCGTCTCGCGCATGGGCGTGGACATGGAGAAATTCTCGCTGCGCCCGCTGAAGCAGCCAGGCACGCCGCTGGAGATTATCTCCGTAGCGCGCCTGACCGAGAAAAAGGGGCTGCATGTGGCGATCGAGGCCTGCCGCCTGCTGAAAGGCCGCGGCGTGGACTTTCGTTACAACATTCTGGGCACCGGGCCGTGGGAGCGCCGCCTGCATACGCTGATTGAGCAGTATGGCCTGGAAGATTGCGTCTTTATGCCGGGCTTTAAGCCGAGTCATGAAGTGAAAGCGATGCTCGACGGAGCCGATCTGTTCCTGCTGCCTTCCGTCACCGGCGTCGATGGCGATATGGAAGGGATTCCGGTGGCGCTGATGGAGGCGATGGCCGTGGGCATTCCGGTTATCTCCACGCTGCACAGCGGCATTCCGGAGCTTATTGATGCCGAAAAATCGGGCTGGCTGGTGCCGGAAAACGACGCGCACGCGCTGGCGGATAAGCTTCAGGCCTTCGCTGAAATCGACGAGCAGACGCTGCGCCCGATGCTGACCCGCGCCCGTGAAAAAGTGGAAACCGAGTTTAACCAGCAGCGCATCTACCGCGAACTCGCGGGCCTGCTGCAAACCCTGTAACCCGAGGTTTTATGCGTAAAATCATGTCGTCCGGGCGTCTTTCCCGCCGGACTTTCGTGCAGGCCAGCGCCGCTGCGGCGCTGATGCCGCTGTTGCACAGCCGCGCCGCCCAGGCCGTCACGGGCGGCAAGACCGTCAATGTTGCTGACTTCTACAAGGACAACTGGCCGCAGGCGTTCAAGCTTGCTTTTAGTGAAGCGCAGACCGTGGAAGTGCCCGAAAGCCTCACCTGCGACAACATTAACAGCCCGGTCTTTATGCCAGCCGGGAAAACCCTGCGGGTGCTCGGCGCACTCAAAGGCAACGGCAAAGGCCGTTTCATTTTGCAGGACGGCTGCCAGATTGTGGGTGAGAAAAAAGGGCGTCTGCATAACATCATTCTCGACGTGCGCGGCTCGCAGGTGGCGATTAAAGGCATCGAGATGAGCGGTTTTGGCCCGGTCATGCAGATTTACATCGGCGGCAAAAAACCGCAGAAGATGCAGGATCTCGTGATCGACGATATCTACATCCACGACGCCAACTACGGCATTCTGCGCCAGGGTTTTCATAACGAACTGCGCAACGTGCGTATCACTAACGGACGCTTTGAACGTCTCCAGGGCGATGCCATCGAATGGAACGTGGCGATTAATGATTCGGAGCTTCTCATCTCCGACCACGTCCTTGACCAGATCAACTGCACCAACGGCAAAATCAACTGGGGTATCGGCATTGGCCTTGCGGGCAGCACCTACGATAACGCCTACCCGGAAAGCCAGGCGGTGAAGAACTTCGTGGTGGCGAATATCACCGGCAGCAACTGCCGCCAGCTGGTGCACGTGGAGAACGGCAAGCATTTCGTCATTCGTAATGTGAAAGCGAAAAACATCACGCCAGACTTCAGTAAGACCGCAGGCATCGATAACGCGACGGTCGCGATTTATGGCTGCGATAACTTTCTTATCGATGACGTGACGATGGTGAACAGCGCCGGGATGCTGATCGGCTACGGCGTTATCAAAGGGAATTACCTGTCGATTCCGCAGAACTTCAAGCTGAACAATATCCATATGGATAACCGTAACCTGCCTTATAAGCTGCGCGGGATTCAGATCTCATCCGGTAACGCGACCTCGTTTGTCGCTATCACGAACGTGGATATGAAGCGCGCGACGCTTGAGCTGCATAACAAGCCGCAACACCTGTTTGTGCGTAACGTCAAAGTGATGCAGGAGTCGTCCGTCGGCCCCGCGCTGAAGATGCAATTTGATCTGCGCAAAGACGTGCGCGGCCGTTTTATGGCCAAAGACGACACGCTGCTGTCGCTTGCCAACATTCAGGCGGTGAACGAGAAAGGGCAGAGTTCGGTCGATATTGACCGCGTGGATCATCAGCACGTGAATACGCAAATGCTGAATTTTGCGCTGCCGCAAAGGACACGCTAAACCGCATGCCGAATATAATAAAGTGCCGATCGTACGATGCCAGATGCGTATTTTCTGTGCAAAGTCACGCGATTTGATACTGGCGATCCGGCTGCAAAAGCTTATACTTCCTCAAATTAATAAGGGAATCTCATTAACTGAAAGACGCTTCCTGAGATAAGAGGATGGCGCTTTCAGTTTTTTATTGAAGCAGTCACTAACGCATCGGGCAGGTTATGAAAGAGAAGGTGATTTTTATCGGCGCGTCTGGGTTTGTCGGCACCAGACTGATTGAAAGGGCACTGTCTGACTTCGATATTACGAATTTTGATAAGCAAAACAGCCACTTCTATCCCGATATCACGGTAGCAGGTGATGTGCGTGATAAAGCTTCTCTGGAGAAGCAGCTTAGCGAGTGTTCGACCGTTGTGTTGCTGGCCGCAGAGCATCGTGATGATGTCAGTCCTACCTCGCTGTACTATGACGTTAATGTTGAAGGCACCCGTAACGTGCTTGACGCGATGGATAAGCACAACATCAAAAATATCATTTTCACCAGTTCTGTAGCGGTGTATGGCCTCAATAAAAAGAACCCGGATGAAAACCACCCGGTTGACCCTTTCAATCATTACGGCAAAAGCAAATGGCAGGCTGAAGAAGTCTTGCGTGAATGGTTTAACCGCGCGCCGGATACCCGTTCTTTAACGATAATTCGTCCGACCGTCATTTTCGGCGAGCGTAACCGTGGCAACGTCTATAATTTACTCAAACAGATAGCCAGTGGTCGCTTTGCTATGGTTGGCGCAGGTAATAATTACAAATCAATGGCTTATGTAGGGAATATCGTTGAGTTTATTACCTGGAAACTGAAAAATGTCATGCCCGGCTATCAGGTTTACAATTATGTCGATAAGCCTGATCTCAATATGAATCAGCTAGTTGCAGAGGTAGAGAAGAGTCTCGATAAAAAGATCCCTTCAGTACATCTTCCTTATCCGCTCGGTATGTTAGGTGGTTATTGCTTTGATATCCTTAGCAAAATCACTGGTAAGAAGTATGCTGTCAGTGCCGTCCGTGTTAAAAAGTTCTGTGCAACTACCCAGTTTGACGCGACTAAAGTGCATCAGTCAGGTTTCATCGCGCCCTACACGCTCTCAGAAGGGCTCGATCGCACATTACAATATGAGTTTGTTGCTGTGAAACAGGACGATATTACGTTTGTTTCTGAGTAAAAAGCGCTCAGTGACGAACGTAAAATCTGCATTTTATTTGTGTGTAAGGGACGCTCTGAAAATCGTTTTGGCTGTTTTCCGAATTCTCTGAGCCCAATTAAGAGTTAAGTCAGTTCTTATGTTATCAGGTATCTGAAAATCACAGAATGACAGCCGTGAAATACGCATTTAGGTCACACGGCTGTGATTGACCAAATTCAAGATAACAAACATTTAGAGGTGGAAAGAGATGGTTAATTTGAAAGCAGTTATTCCCGTCGCAGGGCTCGGCATGCATATGCTGCCTGCCACCAAGGCGATTCCAAAGGAGATGCTGCCGATTGTCGACAAACCGATGATTCAATACATTGTCGACGAAATCGTAGCGGCAGGGATCAAGGAAATTGTGCTGGTTACCCACTCCTCCAAGAACGCGGTTGAGAACCACTTCGACACCTCTTACGAACTCGAAGCGCTGCTTGAACAGCGTGTGAAGCGCCAGCTTCTTGCGGAAGTGCAGTCTATCTGCCCGCCGGGCGTGACCATCATGAATGTGCGTCAGGCGCAGCCGCTGGGCCTTGGTCACTCTATTCTGTGTGCGCGTCCGATTATCGGCGATAACCCGTTTGTTGTCGTGCTGCCGGATGTTATTATTGATGCCGCTTCTGCTGACCCACTGCGTTATAACCTGGCCGCTATGATTGCGCGGTTCCAGGAAAATGGCCGCAGCCAGGTGCTGGCGAAGCGTATGGCAGGCGATCTCTCTGAATATTCAGTGATAACTACTCAGGATCCGCTGGATACTGAAGGCAAAATCAGCCGTATCGTTGATTTCATCGAGAAACCGGACCAGCCGCAGACGCTGAATTCTGATCTGATGGCGGTCGGGCGCTATGTGCTCTCTGCCGATGTCTGGGAAGAGCTTGCGAAAACCGAACCGGGCGCCTGGGGACGTATCCAGCTGACCGATGCTATCGCTCGTCTGAACGAGAATCAGCCTGTTGAAGCGATGCTGATGACCGGCGAAAGCTACGATTGCGGTAAGAAAATGGGTTACATGAAAGCGTTCGTCAATTACGGCCTGCGTAACCTGAAAGAAGGGCAGAAGTTCCGCGAGAG
This sequence comes from Cronobacter sakazakii, assembly GCF_000982825.1. Lineage (NCBI taxonomy): Bacteria > Pseudomonadati > Pseudomonadota > Gammaproteobacteria > Enterobacterales > Enterobacteriaceae > Cronobacter > Cronobacter sakazakii. The sequence goes on from NZ_CP011047.1 coordinate 2,587,719, forward strand.
CATTAAGAAACTGCTGGCATAAGCCAGCCGTTCTCTGCAGAACGCTATACAGGCAGGATAGCCTTTGATAAAACGGCAGTTGAGCATTCGGGTTGATAAGCATTTATACTCGACGGACTCGCTGCCGTTTTGTTTTTTGGTGCAAGCGCTGTGACGGGGCCATAATCCGAAATAGTTACCGAGATCGACTATCCCGTCAAAAAAGCTAATTAGCTGATTTCAAAAGTTTTGTATAAAGTAGTGCACTGGTAGCTGTTGAGCCAGGGGCGGTAGCATTGTTGAACAGGCTGCCGAAAAAATGCTTAATATTTATCCATATAGAGCGTTAAAACCTCGATAACGTCATGCTCACAGCGACAATGTGTTAATTATCATTCCTCTCAAAATATCCACATATAAGAGATAACTCACTGTGAAGATATTAGTGACCGGCGGTGCCGGATTTATTGGCTCCGCTGTAGTACGCCATATTATTAACCATACCCAGGACAGGGTAGTTAATCTTGATAAGCTTACCTACGCAGGCAATCCTGAATCTGTTGCTTCTGTGGCAAACAGTGAACGCTATGCATTTGAGCAGGTCGATATCTGTGACCGCGCTGCGCTCGATCGTGTATTTAAAGAGCACCAGCCTGACGCGGTCATGCACCTGGCTGCAGAAAGTCATGTTGATCGCTCAATCAGCGGTCCGGCAGATTTCATCGAAACGAACATCGTCGGCACGTATACCCTTCTCGAAGCGGCGCGCGCTTACTGGTCATCACTGGATGAGGAGCGCAAGGCAGCTTTCCGCTTTCACCATATCTCTACCGATGAGGTTTATGGCGACCTGCCACATCCTGATGAATGGCATGAGAGCGCGGCGCTGCCGCTCTTTACTGAAACAACTGCCTATGCGCCAAGCAGCCCGTATTCCGCCTCAAAAGCCTCAAGCGATCATCTGGTGCGCGCGTGGTTACGCACCTATGGTTTGCCGACGATGGTAACCAACTGCTCTAACAACTATGGCCCGTATCACTTCCCCGAAAAATTGATTCCGCTGGTTATCCTTAACGCGCTGGAAGGTAAACCGTTGCCGATATATGGCAAAGGCGACCAAATTCGCGACTGGTTATATGTTGAAGACCATGCGCGTGCGCTCTATACCGTAGTCACGCAGGGGCAGATCGGCGAAACCTATAATATCGGCGGACATAACGAGAAAAAGAATCTTGATGTCGTACTGACTATTTGTGACCTGCTGGATGAGATTAAACCTAAAGCGACGTCTTATCGTGAACAGATCACCTATGTTGCCGACAGACCAGGGCACGACCGTCGTTATGCCATTGATGCAGATAAAATCAGCCGGGAATTAGGCTGGCGACCGCAGGAAACCTTCGAGTCTGGCATCCGTAAAACGGTGCACTGGTATCTTAATAATGAAGAGTGGGTGAACAGCATTAAGAACCGAACCTATCAATGTAAGCATTTAGGGTTGAGTGAAAAATGAAAGGAATTATCCTGGCAGGTGGGTCCGGAACACGTCTTTATCCAATTACTATAGGTATCTCTAAACAGTTACTTCCTGTATACGATAAACCTATGATTTATTATCCTCTATCAGTCCTCATGCTGGCCGGTATTAAGGATATTTTAATAATCACTACTAGTGATGATAACGCGAGTTTCCAGCGTTTACTTGGAGATGGCAGCCAGTTTGGGATCAATATTCAATATGCTGTTCAACCATCTCCCGATGGGCTTGCACAGGCTTTTATAATAGGTCGTCATTTCGTTGGTAACGACTCGGTTTGTTTGGTTCTTGGCGATAATATTTTCTTTGGGCAAGGTTTTAGCCCTAAACTCAAGTCAGCGGCTGCTCAAAAAAGTGGTGCGACGATTTTTGCTTACCAGGTAAAAGACGCAGAGCGCTTTGGTGTTGTTGAATTTGATGAGCAATTTAAAGCGATCTCTATCGAAGAAAAACCAAAGAATCCTAAGTCTAACTGGGCGGTCACTGGCCTTTATTTTTATGATAATGACGTTTTGGAGATTGCTAAATCTATTCGCCCTTCCGAGCGAGGTGAATTAGAAATTACCTCAGTCAATGAAGTTTATTTAAATAAGCAGAGCCTTAGTGTAGAGCTCTTAGGGCGTGGTTTCGCCTGGCTTGATACTGGAACACACGATAGTCTCATCGAAGCTGGAAGTTTTGTTGAGACGGTACAGAAGCGTCAGGGAATGATGGTTGCTTGTCCTGAGGAAATAGCCTGGCGAAATGGATGGCTGAGTAATATTGAGTTAGAAGATATTGGGCAACGTTTATGTAAAAATGACTATGGCCATTACCTACTACAACTATTAAAAAAAGGAGAATAATATGGATATTAAACTAATTCCACTTCAGACGCATGGTGATGAACGAGGCAGTTTGGTATCGCTTGAAGATGAAAAGAACATCCCTTTTGCAATAAAACGTGTTTATTATTTATTTAATACTAAAGAAAACGTAAGCCGCGGATTCCATGCGCACCAAAGGTTAAAGCAAGTGGCTATTGCAATAAAAGGATCGTGTCGATTTAAACTTGATGATGGTAAAGAACGAGTAGAAATCGTTCTGGATTCGCCTTCTCAAGGTCTTTACATTGATTCTTTTATGTGGCGAGAAATGTCAGATTTTTCTCCTGATTGCGTTCTACTTATACTTGCTGATAGTCATTATGATGAATCTGACTATATTCGGGATTATTCACTATTTAAAAAAATGGTAACCAATGGATAGAATAACTTTAACAAGTTATGACCGTGAGTTTTTAGATCTTAGCTGGATATGGCTGCAGGATCCGGAAATAAAAAAATTAACTTTAACCAGTGATTTTACTCGTGAGCAGCAATTACAATTTTTTCATTCCCTAAAGGAAAGAAAAGATTATTTGATATTTGGTATTCAATTAGGGACGAGAAAAATTGGTGTTGCCGGGTTAAAAAACATCAAAAACGATATCGCAGAATACTGGGGCTATATAGGCGAGAAGGATTTATGGGGTAAAGGAATTGGCAAAATTGTTATAGAAGAAATCGAATGTATTGCCAATAAATGTGGGATAAAAAAGCTATACTTGAAAGTTAGTGAATTAAATCTCAGAGCTATCAAAGCTTACCATAAATCTGGTTTTATAATTAGTAAATCTGAAAGTAATGTGATTTTTATGGAAAAGGTAATTTAGATGTTTTCGATATGTGAACTTGAAAAAAGTAAATATAATGATTGGAATCAAGTGGTCGAAAATGCTAAAAACGGCCTTTTCCTTTTTGAGATAGATTATTTTAAATATCATGAAGCGCGATTTGAAGATAGTTCTTTAATGATATATAAAAAAAGTAAAGCTGTCGCACTTTTCCCTGCTAACCGTGTGAATGACACCATTTATAGCCACCAAGGATTAACTTTTGGCGGTTTGATTATGCTGCCAGAATTACATGCAGCGGATGTTTTAGAAATATTTGAACTTATAAATAAACATTATAAAAACAAAGGTATTAAAAAGGTTGTTTATAAAGCTATACCTCATCCTTTTACAAAGTATCCTGCCCAGGAAGATTTATACGCATTATTCATAAATTCTGCAAAATTAATCCGCAGAGACGTTTCAAGCGTAATTGATCTCTTTAACAGACCTAAGCTTTCAGATTCGCGTAAGAATACCATTGTTAAAGCACAAAAAAATAATGTGGAGATCTGTGAATCGTCTGACTTGAAAAAATTCCATCAAATACTTTCAGAGGTTCTGGCAAAATTTGGTGCATGCCCTGTACATAGCATCACAGAACTTGAACAATTAAAAAACTCATTTCCGCATAATATTAAACTCTATGCCGCCATGCAGGATGAGCAGTGGCTCGCTGGGGTTCTGGTCTACGATTACGGACATATTATTCATACACAATATATGGCCAATACACAGCAAGGTCGGCAAATAGGCGCACTAGATTATATATTATTTACGTTAATCAATGACATTTATGCTGATAAAAAATATCTAAGTTTTGGTATATCAACTGAAAACGCAGGACAATATCTCAATACTGGATTAATCGCTCAAAAAGAAGGTTTCGGCGCCAGAGCGGTTGTACATGATTTTTATGAAATGGAGTTATTATGATTAACTTTTTAAATTTAAAAAAAATAAACGAAAAATATAAAACCGAATTGATGCAGGCATTGGAAAACGTGATCGATTCTGGTTGGTATATCAATGGCCAACAGGTAGCTAATTTTGAAAATGAATTTGCTACCTATTGTGGTACAAAACATGCCATCGGGGTTGCAAATGGACTGGATGCATTAGTCCTTACTATAAAGGCATGGAAGCTATTAGGAAAACTTAAGGACGGTGACAAAGTTATTGTCCCTGCAAATACCTATATAGCTTCAGTATTAGCGATCACCGAAAATAATTTAACGCCTGTTCTTACAGAGCCAGATCCTTACACTTTTAATTTAACGCTAGATCAAATCGAAAGAAGTTATACGCAGGATGTAAAATTAATCATTCCTGTACATCTCTATGGATGCATCAACCCAATGGATGAGATCTGTAGATTCGCAAATAAAAAAGGAATATTGGTTTTAGAAGATTCAGCGCAAGCGCATGGGGCAATGCTTGGAGATAAAAAAGCTGGTGCCTGGGGTCATGCATCAGCCTTTAGTTTTTATCCCGGTAAAAATTTAGGTGCTTTAGGCGATGGTGGGATCATCACGACTGACAACGATGAACTAAAAGAAGCATTAGTGGCACTCAGGAATTATGGATCTCACAAAAAATATGAAAATATTTATCAGGGATGCAATAGCCGACTAGATGAAATTCAGGCTGCAATGCTTCGAGTTAAATTACCTCATTTAGATAGCGAAATAGATGCTCGCAGAAGAATTGCCTCCCAATATCTTTTAGGCATAAATAATAAAGAAATAATACTTCCCACTGTAAATGAAAGTGTGAATCATGTCTGGCATCTATTTGTCGTTCGCTGTGCGCAAAGAGATGCATTGAAAGAATACTTACATAAGAAAAATATTGATACGCTAATACATTATCCTGTTCCCCCTCATAAGCAGAAGGCTTACAGTGAATATAATAGTCTTAATCTTCCTGTTACAGAAAAAATCCATCGTGAAGTACTTTCTTTGCCAATGGATCCAAATATGTCTCAGTACGAGGTGGATTATGTTATTCAGTGCATGAATGAGTATAAGGCATGAGTAAAATCATCTCTGTTACTGCTTTTACAGCCTTACTGACATTCTTCAAAATGTTAAGTGGTTTTGCGATAGCTAAGGTCGTTGCTATATATACGGGGCCTACTGGAATGGCTATGCTTGGGCAGGTACAAAGTGTGATTGCTGGGCTTAATGGTGTTGTGACTGCACCCGTAGGGAATGGGGTGGTTCGCTATACGGCTGAAAAGCATACTGAAGGTTATAAAAGATGTTCAGGATGGTGGCAGGCGTCCTTACAGTGGGCATTTTCTATATTTTTGCTAGTGCTGAGCACCGTATTATTATTTAGCAAACCTATTTCTCAATTTCTATTCAATACTATTGATTATTATTGGGTTGTACTATTAGGTTGTTTAGTTCTTCCATTGTCAATAATAAATACGGCGTTTGTTTCTGTTATTAACGGACAGAAACACTATAAAAAATATGTCTCGCTAGGGTTTATTTCCGTAACCATATCGACTGTATTAATGGTTATGATGATTTATTTTTATCATATTAAAGGTGCTTTTGTTGCTGCATCACTTAATACATCGATTGCCGGACTAGTCGTTTTTTTTGCTTGTATAAAGGAGCCTTGGTTTAAAGTTAAATTATGGCTTGGCCGCTCATCTTCGTCTTATAGAAAAGAAATTGGAGGCTATGTAGTGATGGCAGTTACATCCGCCATCACTACTCCGATTGCATTGATTCTGATAAGAAATATATTAATTTCCGAAGTGGGTTGGAGTGCGACAGGACAATGGCAAGCAGTATGGAAAATCTCTGAAGTTTATCTTGCCATTATTACTATGGCATTGAGTACATATTATTTGCCTCAACTTGCAAGCTTGAAGAGTGGTGTTGAGATACGGTGGGAAATAAATAAAACAGCAAGAGTTATTCTTCCTGTGGTTATTATTTTAGCGTTGTTAGTTTATTTGCTTCGCGATGTCGCTATATTTTTACTTTTTACAAGCGATTTTCAACCTGCGAGAGACTTATTCAGCGTTCAACTTGTGGGGGACGTCATCAAAATCCTGGCGTGGCTATATGCTTTTCCGATGTTAGCCAGAGGCGCTACTCGCTGGTTCGTGTTTTCTGAAATATTTTTTTCCACAACATTCGTGTTAATAAGTTGGATTATGATTTCGCATCTGGGAGTTAATGGTGCAAATTGGGGATACTTATTGAATTACATTTTATACTTTATCTTTGTATATGGTAATTTAAAAAGAATAATTAACCAGGATAGGCAATAATGAAAGATGTTGTTTCAGTAGTAATTGTTACTTATAACTCAGCGAAAACTATAGTAGAAACTTTAGATAGTATTTTAAATCAAAGTTATGGGCCTGCTAATATAGAGCTTATCATATCAGATGATGCTTCTACTGATGACACGTCAATCGTTGTTGAAAACTGGATTACTAAAAACGCATCAAAATTTTCAAAGGTTGTTTTCAAAAAAAATATTATCAATCAGGGCGTTTCTAAAAATTGTAACATTGGCTGGCAATCCTGCACATCTGAATGGATAAAAACAATAGGCGCAGATGATCTTCTAAGTCCTGATTGCATTGATAAAAACATGGAATATATTCAGAATAATTCCGGGTGTAGTATTGTATTTAGTCAGATGAAATGGTTCGGACGGATAAAAAAAATAACTCCTGAGCCATATAATATGCCTTTTTTTAGCCTGGATGCTGAACAACAATATAATTATTTAAGATTTAAAAGCTTCAATATTGCACCTGCATCATTTATACGTCGTTCAGCTCTAATTGATGTTGGTTATGCTGACGAAAGTTTCAGTACGATTGAAGACTTACCATTATGGCTTCGCTTCACTAAAAAGGGCTACAAACTGTATTTTTTGAAAGCGATTACTGTGTACTACCGTGTGGCAAATTCTGCATCGAAACATTCTCACCGTTATGTTAACTATAACTTTTTGAACGATCTGATTAATATCGACAAGATGTTTAAAATTAACGATATCGAAGGTATTTATTATAAAGCGCTAAAACTGGATGCTCTAACATTATTATATGGAAAAAAGTTAATTGCAAAGTTAACCAAGAATAAAGTCAGCTTTTTGTCGAGATCGCTGGATGTCATACATTTAAGCTTAAGACCTGTTTATATTGTTCGGAAGATTAGGCGACATATCATTAACTTTACTAAAAAAGATGCAATCTAAATTATATTGCATCTACTTTTATAAAAATTGGTGTAAATATGTTTTATTTATTTGTTGTGTCTTTGTTTTTCGGTTCGTGTCTTGATTATTATATATGGCGAAAAATTACGCCTTCAATGATTTCTGTTATCGGTATATATGTAATATTGTTTATACATGCTGCCATAGGCGAGTCTCTTGGTTTTTTACCTGTAGAGTCAAATGTTTACTTTTTTATAACAACATTTTATGTTGTCGGGCTTTTTGCAAGTCTAAGCTGTGCATTTGGGATGTCATTTCTCAGCAAAGGCATTGTTCTTAATACTCGTGTGACAGATAAATATTACGGACTTAAAATTCGGAAAAATATAATAAATATAACAGTAGTGGTTTCTCTTATATGTTGTTTTTTTATTTATAAAGGATGGAGTGAGGTTGGATCTTTTGTAAGCGATGATTTTGAGGGGACTCTCACTTATGGCATCGCGGGTCATTTTTTTGCTATCCTGGTTGCTTTAATACCATTTTTGCTAAAAGCATATTACTCTAAAAGAACCAAATCCGTTTTCTTACTGTTAGTTTTTGTGCTTGTGCTTTTATTTATGAAGCAAGTTAAATATTGGGTAATGATCCCGCTTGTATGGATGTTTTGGTACTCTATAGTTGCTGGATATATAAAGCTCTCTATTAGAAAGTTCTTGTTTATTTCGCTGGTTTTGGCATTTTTACTCGTTTCTTTATTTTTCTCAGTCTATTTTATGAAGGTTTTTTTTAGAGAAGGTTCTGAAAACGTTGATTATAATACTGTATTAATAGAAATAATGATTCATTTCTTTGGCTATCTTTATTCGGGACTTCTAACATTTTCTGTATACATTTCTGATGGTTTATATAATGCATTTATACCAAGCGACATTCTTGGGCTTTTTTCCGGTCCGGTCAATATAATCAATGTAATACTAAATGACAACTTGATAAACCTAACGCTCCCAAAGTATTTTGTCGTAATCAATAAAATTACTGGTACGACTGGAAATGTTCCAACGCTATGGGGTACTCTGTTGCTGGCCGGAGGGTATTATGCATATGTTTTCTATTTCTTCATGTTTTTTTGCATATATTTATTGCTGTGGTTTGCGAAGCGTAGTCAATGTTTTTTAATTATATATACGTTTATTACGTCGTTTCTTTTTTTTAGTTGGTTTGATTACTACTACTACCTGTTAATGCCGTTTGAAGTTACTGTTTTAATTTTTATTTTCTATACTATCTTTGAAAGGAAAATAAAGTTCAGAAATATAACTTTATTCTCTGGGGAAAGTTACGATGAGACTCGATAAAAAAATTATACTGTTATGCAAGTCAATAAAAAAAAGCATATATTACTTTTTCAGAGCGATTTTTTCTCAATCATCTGGGGTTGACAAAAATTCGACATTTTTAGTAACGCTAACTAGCTATGGTTTACGTAAGAATTTTGTTTTCTTGACAATTGAGAGTATCTTGCATCAACACGTTCGCCCTGCAAAAATAGTAATGTGGTTACATAAAAAGGATAAACCTCAGGGAATAGCGAGATGGATTTTATCCCGACAGCAAAAGCGAGGGCTGGAAATATTTTTTGTAGATAATGATGTTAGATCTTATAAAAAACTTTCTTTTGTACCTGGTTATTATCCTGATTACGATTTCTATATTACCGCTGACGACGACGTATTTTACCCAACAAATTGGATCGATGGTTTTAAATCTAATATAAGTGATAATCCTGATGCTGTTTACTGTTACAGAGGCCGTGCTATTCTGTTTAACGATGCAGGTAGTCTCGTCGCTTATCCAGTCTGGCCGCTTGCGCGAAGAAAAGAAATAACAGGCAATGAGTTACTTCCCACAGGTGTATCAGGCGTGTGTTATCCTAGAGATTCGCTCGACGCACGTGTAGCCGATTACGAGGCGATAAATAAACTGTGTCCCTATGCCGATGACATTTGGTATAAAGCGCTAACTACAGCTCGCGGATATAACGCTATTTTGATCAATGATGACAGTACGCATTTTACACCGATTATCACTGGCTTCACAAAAGGCCTCGAGAAGATAAACGTACTAAATGATCAGAATACGCAACAATTTTTAAACGCTATGAATTATTTTAATCTTGATTCGAATTCTTTTAGAGGCAATTATAAAAGAAATGATGAGTAATCTTGTATCAATTATTATGCCTAGCTGGAATTCTGAGTTAACTATCGCTGATAGTATAAATTCAATCATTAGGCAAACCTATACCAACTGGGAATTAATCATAACTGATGATTGTTCGAGTGATGGCACTATCCGTTTGTTAAAAGAGTTTGCTAATAAAGAACCACGAATAAAACTATTTTTCAACGATAAGAATTCAGGCGCTGGTATATCCCGTAATAATTGTATTAAAAATGCAAAAGGGCGCTTTATTGCTTTTTTGGATAGTGATGATATGTGGCATCCGGAAAAACTGTCCAGACAAGTAGCCTTCATGCTTAACAACAACTATGCATTGACTTACACTGCATATAAAAAAATCAATCAGAAAGGTAACGTAATAGGCCATATCAATCCTCCAGCACGAGTTAACTATTCTGAGCTTTTAAAATCCAATGTTATAGGATGCCTAACTGCGATATATGATGCTCAAAAGCTTGGTAAGGTTTATATGCCTGAAATTCGCAAACGCCAGGATATGGCTTTATGGCTAAAAATACTAGAAAAAATTGATTATGCCTGGTGTTTACCAGAAGAACTTGCGTTTTATAGAGAGGGACATGAAAGTCTTTCTTCAAATAAGATAAAAATTCTTTCATCACAATGGTCGTTTTACAGAACTTACCTTAAATTTAATTCTATAAAGTCAGCATGGTATTTTTCATTCTATGTTGTTCGAGCAGTAAAAAAACATGGCGTCAATAAAAGTAGCTAAAGCACTTTTTAATTATAAATGTTTTGACTTTATTAACTTTGAAATCCTATTCGGAATGCCCTGGAACGATAAGGTTTACCAATGAGCATTCTTCGCTCAGTTATAACTTTGCTGTTATCAATTTCTATTCAAATTCGCTATCTATGAGTTAACATCGTAGTTACATAACACCCGCGCACAAGTCGCGGTGACCACACCTGACAGGAGTATGTAATGTCCAAGCAACAGATCGGCGTCGTCGGTATGGCAGTCATGGGGCGCAACCTGGCGCTCAACATTGAAAGCCGTGGTTATACCGTCTCCGTATTCAACCGCTCTCGTGACAAAACTGAAGAAGTTATTGCCGAAAATCCGGGCAAAAAACTGGTTCCTTATTATACCGTTCAGGAGTTTGTCGAGTCGCTGGAAACCCCGCGCCGTATCCTGCTGATGGTGAAAGCAGGTGCCGGTACTGATGCGGCTATCGACTCCCTGAAGCCTTATCTGGAAAAAGGCGACATCATTATTGATGGCGGTAACACCTTCTTCCAGGACACCATCCGTCGTAACCGTGAACTCTCCGAAGAAGGCTTTAACTTTATCGGCACCGGCGTCTCCGGTGGCGAAGAGGGCGCCCTGAAAGGCCCGTCCATCATGCCTGGCGGCCAGAAAGAAGCTTATGAGCTGGTTGCGCCGATCCTCAAAGAGATCGCGGCCGTAGCGGAAGGTGAACCGTGCGTGACTTATATCGGGCCAGACGGCGCGGGTCACTACGTGAAAATGGTGCACAACGGTATCGAATACGGCGATATGCAGCTTATTGCAGAAGCCTATTCCCTGCTGAAGCACGGTCTGAACCTGTCTAACGAAGATCTGGCGAAAACCTTCGCTGAGTGGAACGAAGGCGAGCTCAGCAGCTACCTTATTGATATCACCAAAGATATCTTCACCAAAAAAGATGAAGACGGTAACTACCTGGTTGACGTCATTCTGGACGAAGCCGCCAACAAAGGTACTGGTAAGTGGACCAGCCAGAGCTCGCTGGATCTCGGCGAACCGCTGTCCCTGATTACTGAATCGGTATTCGCGCGTTATATCTCCTCTCTGAAAGAGCAGCGCGTCGCGGCATCCAAAGTGCTGAGCGGCCCGCAGGCGAAACCGTTCGCAGGCGATAAAGGCGAATTTATCGAGAAAGTCCGCCGCGCGCTGTACCTCGGTAAAATCGTCTCTTACGCGCAGGGCTTCTCTCAGCTGCGCGCTGCGTCTGAAGAGTACAACTGGGATCTGAACTACGGCCAAATCGCGAAGATCTTCCGCGCGGGCTGCATCATTCGTGCTCAGTTCCTGCAGAAAATTACTGACGCCTACGCAGAGAATCCGTCCATCGCGAACCTGCTGCTGGCGCCGTACTTCAAGAAAGCCGCTGATGACTATCAGCAGGCGCTGCGCGATGTTGTGGCGTATGCCGTACAGAACGGTATCCCGACTCCGACCTTCTCCGCCGCTATCGCTTACTACGACAGCTATCGTTCTGCGGTGCTGCCAGCGAACCTGATTCAGGCACAGCGTGACTACTTTGGCGCGCATACCTACAAGCGCACCGATAAAGAAGGCGTATTCCACACCGAGTGGATGGAATAAGGTTTTACTGATTCAAATGACAAGCCCGGTGGTTTCGCCGGGCTTTTTTTACGTCTGATGACAGCCCCGGGAGCCGTGCACTGCCTTAAAAGTAACCAGTAAGTGCATTGTTTTTCAGTATTTTCCCAGCTCTCTTTTGCGCCTGGCTATGCAATTATAATGCCTTGCATCTACACTCAAGACTGGTGTGGCTTACTCATAATAACTAGATGACAATTAAGGACTCTATGAGCAAAGAATTTCAGGGTGACGCTTTTCACCGCAGCAATAGTAACCAGGAACAAATCGATTTATTCGACCTTCTGGCGCAGCTTTGGCGGGGGAAGGTCACTATCATTACCACGATCATCGTGATGATCGTGCTTGCCGTACTTTATCTTTTCGTCGCTAAAGAAAAATGGACATCGACAGCTATCGTGACCATGCCGGATGCCGGTCAGATTGCCAGTTACAACAACGCCATGAATATCCTGTATGGCAACGCTGCGCCCAACGTCACCGACGTGCAGCAGCGCGTAGTGGGGCGTTTCAGCTCTGCGTTTTCCGCGCTGTCTGAAACGCTGCAAAACCAGCAAGAGCCAGAACAGTTGACCATCGATACGGCAGTAAAAGGTCAGCCGCTGCCGCTGAAAGTGACTTATCAGGGAGCAACCGCACAGTCAGCGCAGAAAAAACTGGCGGAATATATTCAGCAGGTGGATGAGCAAATCGCCAAAGAGCTGAATAAAGACCTTACCGATAACGTGACTGCCCGTCAGCAAGAGCTGCAGGAATCGCTTGCGACGCAGGAGAAAGTGGCGCAGGAGCAGAAAGAACTGCGTATCAAGCAGATCGCCGAAGCGCTTAAATTCGCGCAGGAATCGAATGTCACTTCGCCACAGATGCCGCAGGCGCAGGAAGTCACACAGGATACGCTGTTCCTGTTGGGCAGCGAGGCGCTCTCATCGATGATTAAAAACGAATCGACGCGTCCGCTGGTCTTTAGTGATGCGTATTACCAGACTAAACAAAACCTGCTGGATATCTCGAAGCTTAAAATCGACGAATCTTCACTGCATGCGTATCGCTATGTAATGAAGCCGACCGAACCCCTGCGCCGTGACAGCCCGAAACGCGCGCTGGTGCTGGTGCTTTCCGTCCTTCTCGGCGGGTTAATCGGCTGCGGTATTGTGCTGTGTCGCAACGCGATTCGCGAACACAGCGCCAACAGAGTGCGCTAATCTTTCAGCATTAAAAAAGGCCGCGTGATGCGGCCTTTTTTATGCGTCATGCCCGAAGGATTATTTGTGCCGTCCGCGCAGGTTTTCAATCACCGCGCTGAGATCGAGCTCCTGATCCTGAAGCAGCACCAGCAGGTGATACACTAGGTCAGAGGCTTCGTTCACCAGCTCTTCGCGGTCGTGTACGGTTGCAGCAAGCGCCGTCTCCACGCCTTCTTCACCCACTTTTTGCGCGATACGCTTGGTGCCGCTGGCGTAGAGCTTCGCAGTGTAAGAGCTTTCCGGCGACGCGGTTTTACGCGCGGCCAGCAGTTCTTCAAGCTGATAAAGGAAGTGCCACTGGTGATGCGCTTCGCCAAAACAGCTCGAGGTGCCGAGATGGCAGGTTGGCCCAATCGGGTTAGCCAGCACCAGCAGCGTATCGTTATCGCAGTCCGGCGTAATGCTCACCACATTGAGAAAATGGCCGGAGGTTTCGCCTTTGGTCCACAGACGCCCCTTCGTGCGCGAGAAAAACGTGACCTTGCCGCTCTGCTCGGTTTCGCGCAGCGCCTCCTGATTCATGTAACCCAGCATCAGCACCTCGCCGGAAACCGCATGCTGCACCACGACCGGCAGCAGCCCGTCGGTTTTTGCCCAGTCCAGTTGGGCCCGCTGTTGTTCTGTTAACACACCCGTATCTCCACGCCTTGCTGAGCCAGAAACGCTTTCAGCTCGCCAATATTAATAATCTGTTTGTGGAACACTGACGCGGCCAGCGCCCCGTCGACGTTCGCCTCACGAAAGGCGTCCAGAAAGTGTTCCATCGTCCCGGCACCGCCGGAGGCGATAAGCGGCACGCGGCACGCCTCACGCACTTTTTTCAGCTGCACCAGATCATAGCCGTTACGCACGCCGTCCTGGTTCATCATGTTCAGCACAATTTCACCCGCGCCGCGCTGCTGCACTTCCCGCACCCAGTCCAGCGTTTCCCACTGGGTCACGCGGGTGCGGCTTTCGTCGCCGGTGTACTGGTTGACGTGATATTTACCAGTCTGCTCATCAAACCAGGTATCAATGCCCACCACGATGCACTGCACGCCGAAGCGATCTGCAAGCCTTGTGATAAGCGTTGGATCGGCCAGCGCCGGGGAATTGACGGAAATTTTGTCCGCGCCGAAAGAGAGAATTTGCGCCGCGTCTTCCAGGGTTTTGATCCCGCCCGCCACGCAGAAGGGGATATCGATGACTTCCGCCACGCGTGTGACCCAGCTTTTATCCACCACGCGGCCATCGCTTGAGGCGGTGATATCGTAAAAGACCAGCTCATCGGCGCCTTCTTCGGCGTAGCGTTTCGCGAGCGGCACGATGTCGCCGATGATTTCATGGTTGCGAAACTGCACGCCTTTGACGACTTGCCCATCGCGTACGTCAAGGCAAGGGATTATCCGTTTTGCCAGCATTGGATCGCCTCCGTTACGTTAAATTTGCCTTCCAGCAGCGCGCGGCCGACAATCACGCCGCAGACACCGCTGCCGCACAGCGCGCGAATGTCTGACAGTTCGCCGATGCCGCCGGAGGACTGGAACGCCACCTGCGGATAGCGCGCGCAGACTTCTTCATACAGCGCCACGTTCGAGCCAGACAGCGTCCCGTCGCGGGAGATATCCGTGCACAGCACATGCTTAAGCCCTGCGGGGAGATAGCTCTCCACCAGCGTTTCCAGCGTCACGCCGGAATTTTCCTGCCAGCCGCTGACCGCCACCTGTTTGTTGCCGGCGTCGTCGATACGCACATCCAGCGCCAGTACCAGCGCGTCGGTGCCGAAACGCTGAAACCAGCGCTGCACGTCCTGCGGCGCTTTTACCGCCGTCGAGCCGACCACCACGCGCGCCACGCCTGCGTCCAGCAGCGCCGCCACGTCATCTTCGCTGCGCACGCCGCCGCCGACCTGTACCGGCACGTTGACGCCCGCCACCAGCTTTTGAATCAGCGCAATCTGGCGCTTCGCCGGATCTTTCGCGCCGGTTAAATCCACCAGATGCAGGAGCTTCGCGCCCTGTGCTTCGTAATCCTGCAGGCGCGGCAGCGGGTCGCGGCCATAATCACGTTGCTTACCGTAATCGCCCTGATGCAGGCGCACCACCGCGCCGTCAATTAAATCGAGAGCCGGAATAATCATTTACATCTCCAGGAAGTTTTTCAGCAACTGCGCGCCCGCGGCTCCTGAACGCTCCGGGTGGAACTGCACCCCCCAGAAGTTATCTTTCTGCACCGCGGCGGTGAATGCCTCGCCATAGGTGCACTGTGCTATCGTGTTGGCGTTCACCGGCATCGCGTAGCTGTGCACGAAGTAAAACCAGGCGCCATCCTCAATACCGCGAAACAGCCGGTCGCCCGCTTTGGCATACACGCGGTTCCAGCCCATATGCGGCAGCGGCAGGCCGTGGTCGGTCATTTTCGGCACCGGCTGATCGATAATGCCCAGCAGATCCACACCTTTACTCTCTTCGCTGCGGCTGCCGAGCAGCTGCATACCGAGACAGATCCCCAGTACCGGCTGGGTACAGGCTTTGATTAAATCCACCAGATCGCGCTCGATAATTTGCTGCATCGCCGCCTCGGCGGTGCCGACGCCCGGCAGAAAGAGTTTATCGGCGCGCAATACCAGATCCGGGTCGCGGCTCACCACGGGCTCATAGCCGTGGCGGCGCACCGCCGATTGTACCGAGTGCAGGTTGGCGCAGCCGGTATCCAGAATCACCACGTTCATCACAGCACTCCTTTTGAAGAGGGCAGCGTTTCGCCTTCAACGCGAATCGCCTGGCGCAGCGTGCGGCCAAACGCTTTAAACAGGCTTTCGACGCGGTGATGGTCGTTTTTGCCTTTGGTTTTCAGGTGCAGCGTGACGCCCATAGTGTAGGAGAGCGAGCGGAAGAAGTGTTCCACCATCTCGGTGCTGAGATCGCCCACGCGCTGATAATTGAACTCGGCTTTATATTCGAGGTGCGGACGCCCGGAGATATCGAGCGCGCAGCGCGCGAGACACTCATCCATCGGCAGCACAAAGCCGAAGCGGTTGATGCCGCGCTTGTCGCCAAGCGCCAGCTTCAGGGCTTCGCCGAGCGCCAGGCCGGTATCTTCCACGGTGTGGTGATCGTCGATATAGAGATCGCCTTTGACGCCGATTTCCATGCGAAAGCCGCCGTGGGTGGCTATCTGGTCCAGCATATGGTCGAAGAAGCCGACGCCGGTGTTGATTTTGCTGCCGCCTTCGCGGTCCAGCCATACTTTAACGTCAATCTGGGTTTCACGGGTGCTGCGCTCAACGTGTGCATAGCGATCGCGCTTCGTCAGGTGCTCGCCGATGGCCGCCCAGTTCAGGTCGGCACGGTTGTAACGCAGGCCCGTAATGCCCATGTTTTCCGCAAGCTCCACGTCGGTCGCGCGATCGCCAATCACATAGCTGTTCGCCGCGTCCATCACGCCCGGTTCGAGATAACGCTCGACCAGCTTTGTTTTAGGCTTGCGGCAGTCGCAGTTGTCCGTCGGGAAGTGCGGGCAGATCAGCACGTCCTCAAAGAGCACACCCTGAGAGGTAAAAATTTGCATCATCAGGTTATGCGGGCCGTCGAAATCCGCCTGCGGCAGGCTGGCGGTGCCAAGACCGTCCTGATTGGTTATCATCACCAGCTTAAAGCCCGCTTTTTGCAGTTGCAGCAGTACCGGGACAGCGTCCGGCTCAAAGGCCAGCTTGTCAAAACGATCGACCTGGAAATCTTCCGGCGGCTCGGCAATCAGCGTGCCGTCGCGGTCAATAAAGAGATACTTCTGGCTCATACTCGCTCCGTGGCCGCAAGGCCGGGTTGGTCACGCAGGGCATCAATCACGCGCTGGCACTCTTCGCGGGTGCCGACGGTAATGCGCAGGCAGCCGCTGAGTGTCGGTTGTCTGTTCTGGTCTCTTAAGATAATGCCCTGATCCCACAGCGATTTAAATACCGCGCTGGAGGCGGTAATGCGCGCCAGCACATAGTTGGTTTCACTGTCGAAAACCGCCTCGACGCACGGCGTCTCGCGCAGGCCCGCTATCAGGGCATCGCGGTTAGCCAGCACCTGCGCCACGCGCTCGCGCATCGCGGTGATGCCTTCCGGGCTTAATGCCTGGGCGGCGATATCCGCCACTGGCGTCGAGAGCGGGTAGGGTGCAATGACCTTCAGCAGCAGGTTAATGACCTCTTCATTCGCGAGCGTAAAGCCGCAGCGCAGCCCGGCGAGCGCAAAGGCTTTAGAGAGCGTGCGCAGCACGACGAGGTGCGGGTATTCGCCAAGCCAGCCCGCGAGCGTCGCCTGCGGGCAGAACTCAATATAGGCTTCATCCGCCACCACGATGGCTTTGCCGCGCGCCATCTCCAGCAACGTGCGCAGATCCTGCGGGTTAATCAGCTGGCCGGTCGGGTTATTGGGGCTGCAGACGAAAATGACTTTAACGCCGTCAAGCTGTTCCGCAATCGCAGGCAGATCAAGCTGCCAGCCGTCCGTCGCCTGCACGGTGCGGCACTCCACGCCACTGGTTTCGGCGCTGACGCTGTACATGCCGTAGGTCGGCGGGCAGTAGAGCACGGCGTCACGCCCCGGCTCGCAGAAGGCGCGGATCAGCAGCTCAATGCCTTCATCCGCGCCGCGGCTGACCAGCACCTGCTCAGGTGTCACACCGGCGTATTGCGCGTAACGTTCGATGACGCGTTTCGGCTGGCACTCCGGGTAGCGGTTGAGCGTCTGCGCGGTCAGCTGAAACTCGACGGGCAGCGGATATTCATTCGCGTTCAGCCACACATCGCCATTGCCGCCAAGACGGCGCGCAGACTGGTAGGGCGTCAGAGTGCGCACGTTCTCGCGCGCGAGTTCTTCAATGCTCATGCTTGCTCCTTCAGGGCTGCCACGCGCAGCGTCACGGCGTTTTTGTGGGCGGTGAGCTGTTCTGCTGCCGCCAGGGTTTCGATGGTTTCAGCCAGCGCGGAAAAGCCCGCGGGCGTTAATTCCTGCACCGTCATACGCTTCTGGAAATCCGCCAGACCGAGGCTTGAGCTGGTGGCGGTGTAGCCGTATGTCGGCAGCACATGGTTGGTGCCGGAGGCGTAGTCGCCCGCTGATTCCGGTGACCAGTCGCCTAAAAAGACGGAGCCTGCGCTGGTGATGTCATCGACCAGCTCGCGTGCGTTGCGGGTCTGGATGATTAAGTGCTCCGGGCCGTACTGGTTAGAGATAGCCACGCACTGCGCGAGATCGCGCGCCACGATGATGCGGCTTGCCGAGAGCGCCTGGCGGGCGGTTTCCGCGCGCGGCAGCGCCTCAAGCTGGCGGGCGGTGGCGTCGGCCACGGCCTGCGCCATCGCCGCGTCCGGCGTGAGCAGAATCACCTGCGAATCCGGGCCGTGCTCGGCCTGCGAGAGTAAATCGGAAGCGACGAAATCCGGCGTCGCGCCGCTGTCGGCAATCACCAGCACTTCGGAAGGCCCGGCAGGCATGTCGATCGCCGCGCCGTCGAGACGCTGGCTGACCTGGCGTTTGGCTTCGGTCACAAAGGCGTTACCCGGCCCGAAAATTTTATCCACTTTCGGCACGCTTTCCGTCCCGAAGGCGAGCGCGGCAATCGCCTGCGCGCCGCCTGCCTGAAAGACTTCCTGCACGCCGCAGAGCTTCGCGGCATAGAGAATTTCATCGGCGATGGGCGGCGGAGAGCAGAGCACCACGCGTTTGCAGCCCGCGATGCGCGCGGGCGT
This sequence comes from Cronobacter sakazakii, assembly GCF_000982825.1. Classification (NCBI taxonomy): domain Bacteria; kingdom Pseudomonadati; phylum Pseudomonadota; class Gammaproteobacteria; order Enterobacterales; family Enterobacteriaceae; genus Cronobacter; species Cronobacter sakazakii. Next base: position 2,606,706 of record NZ_CP011047.1, read on the forward strand.
CGCGAGCATCAGCACCGTCGAGAAGAGCGGCGCGGAGCCGCCCGGAATATAAAGCCCGACCGACGCCACCGGGCGCGTCACCTGCTGGCAGCGTACGCCGGGCAGGGTTTCGATATCCACAGGCGCGAGCTGTTGCGCGCGGTGGAATTTCTCGATATTCGCGACGGCAACGGCCATCGCCTGTTTGACATTATCGTCAAGACGCGCGGCGGCGGCGTCGATCGCTTCAGCGGTGACTTTTAGCGCCGCGACGTCGGTTTTATCAAACTTCGCGCTGTATTCACGCAGCGCCGCGTCGCCGCGGGCTTTGACGTTATCAAGGATCTCCGCCACGGTACGGGTAATACTTTCTGAAGCCGAGATAGCCGGGCGCATCAGCAGTTCACGCTGCTGCTGTGCGCTACAGGCGTTCCAGTCAACGATCGTCGTAAAGGTCATGGCGGTCACTCCATCATCTTCTCAATCGGCAGCACCAGAATGGAGCTGGCGCCCAGCGCTTTCAGTTTTTCCATGGTTTCCCAGAACAGGGTTTCGCTGCTCACCATGTGCATCGCCACGCGCTGCTGATCGCCTGCCAGCGGCAGAATAGTCGGGCGCTCGGCACCCGGCAGCAGGGCGATGACTTCATCGAGGCGCTCGGTCGGCGCGTGCAGCATGATGTATTTCGATTCGCGCGCCTGGATAACGCCCTGAATACGGGTCAGCAGTTTGTCGATAAGCTGCTGCTTCACGGCCGGCATCTCGCCGTCGCGCTGGATAAGACAGGCTTTCGAGCGGTAAATCACTTCCACTTCGCGCAGGCCGTTGGCCTCAAGGGTCGCGCCGGTGGAGACTAAATCGCAGATGGCGTCGGCAAGCCCGGCGCGCGGGGCGACTTCCACCGAGCCGTTCAGCAGGCAGGATTTAAACTGCACGCCTTTTTGATCGAGATAACGTTTAAGCAGGTGCGGGTAAGAGGTGGCGATACGCTTGTTATTCAGGCTTTCCGGGCCTTCCCAGACATCATCGACCGGCGTGGCGAGCGAGAGGCGGCAGCCGCCGAAATCGAGGCGACGCAGCGTGTAGTAGCGCGGGTCGTCGCCCTGGGCGCGGCGGGTCAGCAGCTCTTCCTCCAGCACGTTTTCGCCGATGATGCCGAGATCGACCACGCCATCCATCACCAGGCCCGGAATATCGTCATCGCGCACGCGCAGGATGTCGATAGGCATATTCTCCGCCAGCGCAATCAGACGCTGGGTGTGCAGATTAATTTTTATGCCGCAGCGGGCCAGCAGTTCGCGCGAATCATCGCTTAAACGGCCGGATTTCTGAATAGCTATGCGTAAACGGTTGTTGTCTGTCATCTCGCCTTATCCTTGTTGATCTCGTTAAATTCGTCTGCCAACGCCCAATAAAAAAGCCCCCGGAAGATGATCTTCCGGGGGCTCTCTTAGCGTTCATGCACCACTGGAAGATCCGATCGTCTTCCAGCACACATCGCCTGAAAGACTAATCAGGATGATGGTGATGGTGGTGGTTGTTAAACTGAACGCGTGTCATAAAATTCTCTTGTTGAATGCTTATTCAAAACCTGTCTTAACCGTAAACCATACCGGGCAGAGAAGGCAAGGGCTTTTTTTCATCATTAAAACCTTTCATATTCACTACATCAATTGTCAGCCTGCGGCGGCTGGCGTAGCCTGAAAAGAGGCAGACGCAAAGACGGAGCAGGAGAACGCAATGAAAAAGGTCGCGATTGTCGGATTAGGGTGGTTGGGTATGCCGCTGGCGCTCGCGCTTAACGCCCGTGGCTGGCAGGTCGCTGGCAGCAAAACCACGGCTGACGGCGTGGAAGCCGCACGTATGTGCGGTATCGAAAGCTATCAGCTGGAGCTGTTGCCGGAAATGGTGTGCGACAGCGACGATCTGGAGGCGCTGTTTAACGCCGACGCGCTGGTGGTGACGCTGCCCGCGCGGCGTACCGGCGGCAACGGCGAATATTACTTACAGGCGGTGCAGCAGGTGGTAGACAGCGCGCTGGCGCACCAGATCCCACGGATCATTTTTACCAGCTCCACCTCGGTCTACGGCGAGGCGGAAGGCATCTGCAAAGAAACGACGCCCGCAAATCCGGTGACCGAAAGCGGGCGCGTGTTAAGAGAGCTTGAGCAATGGCTGCATAATTTACCGGGTACGTCAGTGGATATTTTGCGCCTGGCGGGGCTTGTCGGCCCGGGGCGTCATCCGGGGCGTTTCTTTGCGGGTAAAACGGGCCCGAACGGCGGACATGGCGTCAATCTCGTGCATCTTGAGGACGTGATCGGTGCCATTACCCTCCTGTTGCAGTCGCCCAAAGGCGGGCATATTTATAACCTGTGCGCCCCGCAACACCCGACGCGCGCGGAATTTTATCCGGTGATGGCGCGCCAGCTTGGTCTTGAGCCGCCGCGCTTTAGCGAAAGCCCGGCGGGCACCAAAGGCAAGCTGATTGACGGCAACCGGATCTGCCATGAACTGGGGTTCGAGTATCTCTACCCGGACCCGCTCGTTATGCCAATGGAGTAAGCGCCTGATGGTCAGCCTGCCAGACGCGGCAGGCGGCCACAAAGGCATCGAAGATCTGTTTTGAAAGCGGCTCGTCGTGCAGCGCGCCCCATTCCGGGTGCCACTGTACCCCGAAGGCGAACGGGTGCTCCGGAATACTGATAGCCTCAATCAGCCCGTCGTCGGCGCGCGCCTCGATAAACACGCCGGGCCCCACTTCGCGTATTCCTTGCTGATGCAGCGTATTCACCCGCACGGTTTCACCGGGCGCGACCCAGCTGTCGAGCCAGCCGCCGGGCGTAATCTCAAGCCCGTGCACCGGCGCGAATTTCGCCTCCGGACTGCCGTTCGGGTTCACTTCATGCTCGCGCAGCCCTTCGACATTATGCAGTTGTCGCCAGAGCTTGCCGCCGGTGGCGACCACCATCTCATGCACGCCGCGGCATGAACCAAGCAGCGGCAGGCCGGTATTCAGCGCATGGCGCACCAGCATCAGCGCCAGTTTGTCGCGCCCCGGATCGTTGCTGGTCTCCTGCGCCTCTTCGCCGTAGTGGTGCGGCTCAATGTTGCACGGGCTGCCAGGGAGAAAAATCCCGCTCAACGATTTCAGCGCTGCCGCCAGATAGAGCGGATCGTCCGCCAGATGGTGGGGCAGGGGAATGGCCACAGCACCAGAGTGATAAAGCGGTGCCAGATAAAGATTTTCCACCGTTAAGATTAACTGCTCGTCCTGATTACTCTGACACATCAATACGCCGATGAGCGGCGGTGTGTTTACGGTCATGCTGGCTCGCCTGTTTCGCTGGGATACAGATCCTGTAGTTGAGCATTCGCAGCGGGTCAACTTTCCACGCGCCCGCTCTGGCAGAACCTCCGCCTTGAGCTATGTTTTGATAACGGGCGTTATTTAAGCGGTTTTCGCCACGCTTTTTCGCGATGTAATAACTGCCGTAACGCTTTTTCCAGACGTTAACGCCCCCCGATATAGCGATGAAAATAATGTTGCCTCCGTCTTTTTGGGCGGAGGCTTTTTGCGCACAGGAGTCAATGATGCAAAGCAATCAGCAGTGGCAGGCGCGACGCGAGGAAGCGGTGCCGCAGGGCGTGGGTAACGCGCTGCCGGTATTTGTGGCGCGGGCTAAGAACGCGGAGATCTGGGACGTGGAGGGGAAGCGCTATATCGATTTCGCCTCCGGCATTGCGGTGCTCAATACCGGGCACAACCACCCGGCGGTTATCGAGGCCGTTAAGGCGCAGCTCGATAATTTTACGCACCCTTGTTTTCAGGTAACGCCTTATGGCAATTACATTGAGCTTGCGGAACGCCTGAACAGGCTGGCTCCCATCAGCGAGCCGTGCCAGACGCTGTTTCTCTCAACCGGCGCTGAGGCGGTGGAGAACGCCATCAAGGTGGCGCGTATCGCCACCGGGCGCTCGGCGGTGATTGCGTTTCGCGGCGCGTTTCATGGCCGCACGCTGCTTGGCATGGCGCTCACCGGCAAAGTGCAGCCGTATAAAAAAGGCTATGGTCCATTCCCGGCGGGCATTTATCACGCGCCTTACCCGGCGGCATATCTCGGCGTGAGCGACACCCAGGCGCTGGCGTCGCTGGCGGGGATTTTCGCCGCGGACGTGGCACCGGAAGAGGTGGCGGCGATTATTATCGAGCCGGTACAGGGCGAGGGCGGGTTTTACGCCGCCTCTGCCGAGTTTATGCAGCAGCTGCGCGCGTTGTGCGATAAACACGGCATTGTGCTGATTGTTGATGAGATCCAGAGCGGCTTTTGCCGGACCGGCAAAACGTTTGCCATCGAACATTCAGGCGTCGAGCCGGATCTCATTACCATGGCGAAAAGCCTGGCGGGCGGATTCCCGCTCTCGGCGCTGGTGGGGAAAAAGGCGCTATTTGATAAAGCGCTGCCGGGCGGGCTTGGCGGCACTTACGCAGGCTCGCCGGTAAGTATCGCGGCGGCGCTGGCGGTGATCGATCTCATTGAGCAGGAGCAATTAAACGCGCGCGCCATCGCCCAGGGCGAACTGCTGATGAGCGGTCTGCGAGAGCTGGCGCAGGAGTATGATTGTATCGGCGATGTGCGCGGCGTCGGCGCGATGGTGGCGATGGAGCTGGTGCATGAGCGCGACAGCCATCGCCCGGACAAAGAATTGACCCAGCAACTGGTGCAGGAGGCAGGGCGTCACGGGCTGATTTTACTGACCTGCGGCGTGCGTGCGAACGTCATCCGTTTCCTTATCCCGCTCACCGCTGAGAAAGAAATTGTGACAGAAGGTCTCAACGTCTTGTCATCCTGCCTTAAAGTGGTGCAAAATACGCGCCCTGCAAAATAAGATATTAACCGACGTCAACGCGTCGGTTATTTTTTTGCATTCAGAGTCATCCTTATTAAATGAAGAGGCCGGGCTTCGTACCGGATAGATACTTACTTAAAAATCGACAGTCGTGTCGCTGAGGAAAAACAGAAGATGGGGCAATTTTTTGCTTTTGCGACGGCTTTCGCCGTAGGGGGAAATAACCATGTCGCATAACGTCACTCAAGGTAACACCCCTCGCGTGGAGTTACGTAAAACACTTACGCTAATTCCGGTTGTGATGATGGGCCTCGCCTATATGCAACCTATGACGCTGTTCGATACGTTCGGTATTGTATCTGGCCTGACGGACGGTCACGTGCCGACCGCCTATGCCTTCGCGCTGGTCGCTATCCTCTTTACCGCGCTGAGCTACGGTAAACTGGTGAAACGCTTCCCGTCTGCGGGCTCGGCGTACACCTACGCGCAGAAAGCGATTAACCCGACCGTGGGCTTCATGGTGGGCTGGTCGTCGCTGCTCGATTACCTCTTCGCGCCGATGATCAACATTCTGCTCGCGAAAATTTACTTTGAAGCGCTGGTGCCGGAAATCCCGTCATGGATTTTCGTGGTGCTGCTGGTCGCGTTCATGACCGTTTTCAACATGCGTACGCTTAAAGGCGTGGCGAACTTCAACACCATTATCGTGGTGCTGCAGGTGGTGCTGATCGCCGTGATTCTGGGCATGGTGATTTACGGTGTTGCGCACGGCGAAGGCGCGGGTACGCTGACCAGTTCACGTCCGTTCTGGTCTGAGAATGCGCACGTCATCCCGATGATCACCGGGGCGACCATTCTGTGCTTCTCGTTTACCGGCTTTGATGGCATCAGCAACCTGTCGGAAGAGACCAAAGACGCTGAACGTGTGATTCCGCGCGCTATCTTCCTGACCGCGCTGATCGGCGGCCTGATCTTTATCTTCGCGACTTACTTTATCCAGCTCTACTTCCCGGATATCTCGCGCTTTAAAGATCCGGATGCGTCCCAGCCGGAAATCATGCTCTACGTGGCAGGTAAAGCCTTCCAGGTCGGCGCGCTGATTTTCTCTACCGTGACCGTACTGGCGTCCGGTATGGCGGCGCACGCAGGCGTTGCGCGTCTGATGTATGTGATGGGCCGTGACGGCGTGTTCCCGAACCGCTTCTTCGGTTACGTGCATCCGAAATGGCGTACCCCGGCGCTGAACGTGGTGCTGGTGGGCGCGATTGCGCTGATGGCGATTAACTTCGACCTGGTAATGGCGACCGCGCTGATTAACTTTGGTGCGCTGGTGGCGTTTACCTTCGTGAACCTGTCTGTGATTTCACAGTTCTGGATCCGCGAAGGCCGCAACAAGACGCTGAAAGACCACTTCACCTACCTGCTGCTGCCGGTGTGCGGCGCGCTGACCGTAGGTGCCCTGTGGCTGAACCTGGAAGAAAGCTCCATGGTGCTGGGCCTGATCTGGGCCGGTATCGGTGTGGTTTATCTGGCGTGCGTGACCCGCAGCTTCCGTAACCCGGTACCGCAGTATCGTGAAGATATCGCGTAATTACCGCGATACACGCATAACGGAAAGGCTCCACGAAGGGAGCCTTTTTTATTGCCGTTAGTTTTTGGGGCGGCGGGTTGGGATGTCGATGGGCCGGGGCGGTGGATTGGGATTTCGATGGGTCGGGGCGGCGGGTGCGCTTCGCTTACCCGCCCTACGAGTGAGCGTTTCGGTTGGGAATAGGTAGGGCGGGTAAGCGAAGCGCACCCGCCATATCCCGTCACGCCGGTATCCCCCGCGCTTACCCGACAATCTCCTGCGCGTACTGATACAACGCTTTCAGCAGCGCCGTCTTCTCTTTGTCGCTCTCGTACTGGTTGTAGAGCATCTCTAACTCCTGGGCGTAGGCCTGCAGGAATTCCGGCGTAAACACGTCACGGCGATGCGCCAGCCAGCGCGCTTGTTCCTGCTCGCTGAGCGTGCCGGGGAAATTACGCGCCCGGTAATTAAACAGCAGCTTCTCGATTCGCTTATCCACGAATGTAATATCGAGCGCCGGCAGATTCTGCGGCGGCGTCTCCAGCACAATACGCATGGCGGCGCGATCGGCGTCGCTGAAAAAGCCGTCGTAGAGCTGCGCATCCACATTATCGGTAGGTGGGAACGGCGGCGCGTCGGCAAACAGCGCCACCAGTTTTTCGCGCACCTGCGGCGAATCGCGAAGCACCTTGAGATTATTCAGGCAGTGCTGACGGTCGATGCCAAGACGCTCGGCATCTTCCGGGCGCAGCGTATTGGCCTGCGCCAGCACCGGGCATTTATTAAGCTGCACCAGCTTCACTGGCACCGCGCTCGCGTCGCCGAGCGCCGCTTTCGGCGTGTAGAGCCGCTCGCGCAGATCGTCGGCGTTCAGCTCAAGCAGCGGGCTGATATCGCCTGCCAGATCCACCACAATTACCGCGTTACGGTTGTCCGGGTGCCAGGCGACGGGCGCTATCCAGCTCGTATTGCCGCGCCATGCACCAAACATGCCGGAAACGTGCACCAGCGGCTTCATCTGAACGGTATCAATCAGCGTCGCCAGCTTCTGCTTACTGCGGTAGGTGTAGAGATAATCGAACATCCGCGGCTGGCGGGTTTTCACCAGCTGCGCCATGGCGATGGTGGCGTACACATCCGCCATCGCGTCGTGCGCGTTGGCGTGTTCAATCCCGTTGGCGACGGTTAAATGCTCAAGGCGAAAGCTCGGCAGCCCGTCGCTGTTCTCCGGCCAGACGATGCCTTCCGGGCGCAGCGCGTAGCAGGCGCGCATCACATCCAGCAGATCCCAGCGCGAGTTATCGTTCTGCCAGCTCCAGGCGTAAGGGTCGTAGAAGTTGCGATAGAAAATATTGCGCGTCACTTCGTCATCGAAGCGCACGTTGTTATAGCCGACCACGCAGGTTTTTGGCACGGTGAACAGCGCGTGGATGCGTCTTGCGAATTCCGCTTCGTTTTCGCCGCGCGCGCGCGCCACCTGCGGCGTAATACCGGTTATCAGTACCGCTTCTGGTTGAGGGAGATAATCGTCGGCGGGCTTGCAGTAAAAGACGTCCGGCTCGCCGATAACCGTGAAATTCTCATCGGTGCGCAGGGCAGCGAACTGCGCCGGGCGATCCAGCGAGGGGCTTTTGCCGAAGGTTTCGTAATCGTGGAACAGAAAAGTCGGTTGCGCGGCAGAATCAGACACCAGGTCACCATCCAGAGTAAGTAAAAAAAACAGGGCTATGGTAAACCATAGCCCTCTCAGGAAGAAGTGGCAGCGGCCTCAAGGCATGACCTGCTCCGGCTGCACCGGTTTGCGGGTAATCAGCCGTTTGCCGAGCGCAATGCCCGGTTTCTCCACGCGATGGAAAAGAACCGTCGCCAGCGCGTACGTCACCGGCAGGCTGATGGCGGCGGCGATGAGCAGGCGCACCGGCGAGGCGTACTCCTCAAACGCGCTGTGCTCCACCAGCAGGCCGATGACCGGAATCACAATCATCAGATGCAGCAGATAGACCGAATAGGAGACATCGCCAAGGAACTGGCTGATACGGCGCGTCAACAGCCAGCGCGGCAGCCGCATCGCCTGATGCAGCAGCGAGCCCGCTTGCGCCTGCCACAGCAGCGCGCCGAGCCCGGCAATCATCACGCACTGGGCGATGAGGCGAACCGGCGTCACCGCGATATGCATCTGCCAGGCGAGTACCGGCGCCAGGAACGCCAGCAGCAGCAACAGGCGGCGGCTCTCGCGCACGGCGGCGGCTATCAGCATGCCTGCGACAAACAGCGGCAGCTTAATCAGGATCATCGAAGGCATCGGGAACGCCTCAAAATACCCCGGAAATGCCCAGCGCGCCGCAAAGCAGGCCACCATTACCGCGAAGGCGGCGGCAAAGAATCCCCAGCGCATCACCAGCAGCATAATGAACGGGAACAGCACGTAGAACTGCATTTCGAGCCCGATGCTCCAGTCCGGCAAGACCGTGCGGAACGAATAATAAGGGATAGCGCCGAAGACAAACGAAATATGCGCGAGAATATTGCCCGCGGACGTATCGGCATAGCGCTGGCTTTCGGTCTGCGTTGATGGCCAGGCCTGAGCTATCACATCGCGCCATTCGCCGAACGCCGCGCCGAAAATAAGCGCTAACAGCAGAAGGAAATAATAGAGCGGCGCGATACGGAAAAAACGGCGCAGCCAGAAATTACGCATAGTATGGCCACTGGTCCACGGCTCAATGTCCCGACGCTCCATATAATTCTTCGCCATCAGAAAGCCCGACAGCAAAATAAACAGATCGACGCCCATACCCGGATCGTATAACAGGGGAATGCGGCACTGCACCAGCAGACAAATATGCCCCAGCAGCACCCACAGCGACGCGAGACCGCGTAACCCCTCAAGCTCCGGCGACCAGCTTTTACCCTGCGCCATACCCTTCTCCTCAGCCTTTTAAAAGTCACCAGGCTAAAAAGAGTCGGCCTTTATAACAATCGGAACAGTACGTGAAATGTTTATTATCAGATTTTCCGCAGCATGTTATCGGCAGGTAAACGAAACGGTGGAAGTTTTAGTTAAGACGCGTCTTATTCATATTTCCTTGCAATTTAGCGGAGCAAGGAAATAAAAACTGCCGTAAAAAAGGCGCCCCATCGCGAAGTTACAGAGGATATGCTGTTGAAATTTAGACCAATGATTGCCGTTTCCTGCATCATGCTGGCCGGTATTACCGCGCAGGCGAACGCCGCCGCGCTTTCCATGCCGCAACCGCCAGCCATTATGGCGGGCAGCTATGTGTTGATGGACTATACGACCGGACAAATACTGGCGGCGAATAACGAGCATCAACAGCGTAACCCGGCAAGTCTCACCAAATTAATGACCGGCTATGTGGTGGATCGCGCCATCGACAGCCATCGCATCACGCCAGATGACGTGGTGACGGTCGGGAAGGACGCCTGGGCGAAAGATAACCCGGTGTTTGAGGGCTCATCGCTGATGTTCCTGAAGGCGGGCGATCGCGTCACGGTGCGGGACCTCAGCCGCGGCCTGATTGTCGATTCCGGCAATGACGCCTGTGTGGCGCTGGCCGATTACGTGGCGGGCGGCCAGCCGCAGTTCGTTGCGATGATGAATGACTACGTTCAGAAGCTCGGCCTGAAAGATACGCATTTTGAAACCGTGCACGGGCTGGACGCGCCGGGGCAGCACAGCTCCGCTTACGATCTGGCGGTATTATCGCGCGCCATCATCCACGGCGAGCCGGCGTTTTACCATATGTATAGCGAAAAGAGCCTCACCTGGAATGGCATCACCCAGCAGAACCGCAACGGCCTGCTGTGGGATAAAACGCTCAATGTTGACGGACTGAAAACCGGCCACACCTCCGGCGCGGGCTTTAACCTGATAGCCTCCAGCGTTGACGGTAAGCGCCGCCTGATCGCGGTGATTATGGGCGCTGACAGCCCGAAAGGGCGCGAAGATCAGGCGCGTAAACTGCTGCACTGGGGCCAGCAGACTTTCGATACCGTGGAGATCCTGCAAAAGGGCAAGAAAGTGGGCACCGAGCGCGTCTGGTACGGCAAAAACGAACAGGTAGCCGTCGGCACCGATCGCGACTTCTGGCTGACGCTGCCGAAGGCGCAGCTCGCGAACGTGAAGGCGAAATATCTGCTCGATCGCGAGCGCCTCGACGCGCCGCTGGACGCGAATGAAAGAGTGGGCGAGATAGAACTCTACAATGGCGATACGATTATTGCGCGTATGCCGCTGGTGGCGCTTGAGAAGGTGAAAAAGGGCGGCGTCTTCTCGCGCTTTGGCGACTGGCTGCATCTGACCCTGTAAGCGTTTTTTCCCAACGCGAAGGCGCTCACAGACACCCGCGTGAGCGCCGCACACTATACTCGCTATTTTGAACAGCGAGGAGTGAACATGGATTACACCATCGAGCATGTCTTAACGCGTAAAATCGCCGGTTTTCATCTGGTCGGCCCGTGGGAGAAAACGGTGCCGCAGGGGTTTGAACAGCTCTCTTTGTGGGTGGATAACTTTCATATCCAGCCGCAGGCGTGGCTGGCGGTTTATTACGATAATCCGCAGCAGGTCGCCCCGGAGAAACTGCGCGCCGATACGGTGGTTGAAGTGCCGGCGGATTTCACCCTGCCGGAAAACAGCGTCGGCGTGATCCTGACGGACCTGCCGGGCGGCCAGTACGCGGTGGCGCGCGCCCGTGTTGAGAACAACGATTTCGGCACGCCGTGGCTCGCGTTCTTTACGCGTCTGCATCAGGACGTGCGCTACCAGATGGCCGCGCGCCCGTGTTTTGAGATTTACCTCAACGATGGCAAGCGCGACGGCTACTGGGACATCGACATGTATATCCCGGTTCAGACCTCCGGCGAATAACGCAGTCGCGCCCCCGCGATGGCGGCGGGCGCGCTTTTTGTTAAGTAAATGGCAAAATAACGTTAATTCTTCGATAATTCGTACGACTTCTCTGAAAAGTTACAGCTTTTCCCCGATTTTTGTCAGAAAATAGCGCCCCTTATTTTCAGGCGTTTCGCCTGAAGCGACGTTTCATCAAGGCTGTTAACGGGAAAGTCAGCGTGCGTGCCGATAAATCGCTCTCCTCTTTTGAAATCCGTCTCTACCAGCATTACCGCATCGTGCACGGCGTGCGCATTGCGCTGGCGTTTATCCTGACGTTTTTACTGGTGCGGATGCTGAACGTGCCGGAAGGCACCTGGCCGCTCATCACGCTGGTGGTGGTGATGGGGCCAATCTCATTCTGGGGCAACGTGGTTCCGCGCGCCTTTGAGCGCATTGGCGGCACTATTCTCGGCGCGGCGCTGGGGCTGGTGGCGCTGCAACTTGAAAGCTGGTCGCTGCCATTGATGCTGTTGTGGTGCGCGCTGGCGATGTTTCTGTGCGGCTTTCTGGCGCTCGGCAAGCGGCCTTATCAGGCGCTGCTGATTGGCATCACGCTTTCTGTGGTGGTCGGCGCGCCGCAGGGCGACATGCTGGTCGCGCTCTGGCGCGGCGGCGACGTGATTTTCGGCTCGCTGCTGGCGATGCTCTTTACGAGTCTCTGGCCGCAGCGGGCGTTTATTCACTGGCGTATCCAGATGGCGAATTTTGTCGGCGATTTCGCGAAGATTTATCACGCCGGGCTGTCGCCAAACCTGGTGGAGCGCCCGCGGCTCGATAAGCCGCTCCAGAATATCCTCGGCAGCGTCGTGAAGCTGCGTGCGTTTATCACGCCCGCCAGCAAGGAAACGCACATTCAGCGCGCCATTTTCGAGGCTATCCAGACCACCAGCCGCAATATGGTCTGTACGCTTGAGATGCAGATCAACGCCTGGTGGGCCTCGCGCGAAAGTCACTTCCTGATGATTAACGCCCGTACCCTGCGCGATTCGCAGCAGATGACCGAGAACACGCTGGCGGCGATTGCACAGGCGCTGCGCGAAGGGAACCCGTCGCCGGTGATGGCCAACCGCGAGAAACTCGCGGAGATAGCCCAGGAGCTGCGCGCGCTGATGAGCGAAGGGCAGCAGGGGGCACTGGTGGAAACGCCGATTCACGGCTATGTATGGTTGAGCATGGAACTGGCGCAGCAGCTGGAGCGCCTTTCACAGCTGATTTGCCGGGCGCTGCGCAAATAATCCGCAGACGACCGGCGCTTGTTTCGATTCAGCACCGTTTCAGGCTATGATAACCACAGGCATCCTGAACGGGATAAAACCATTGTCATCAACCGCCGCTGACAGTAAGGTTTACGCCATGCGGTTGTTTAAACGAATCCGAGTCTTAAATTCAGTAGGGGTGTAAAAATGGAAAACAGCAAACCTTCATTCCAGGACGTTCTTGAGTTCGTGCGTCTGTTCCGCCGTAAGAACAAGCTGCAGCGTGAAATTCAGGACGTCGAGAAGAAAATTCGTGACAACCAGAAGCGCGTACTGCTGCTCGACAACCTGAGCGATTACATCAAACCGGGCATGAGCGTGGAAGCCATTCAGGGCATTATCGCCAGCATGAAGAGCGACTACGAAGACCGTGTTGATGACTACATCATCAAAAACGCCGAGATCTCCAAAGAGCGCCGCGAGATTTCTAAAAAGCTCAAAGCGATGGGCGAGCTGAAAGTGCACGAGCCGAAAGGCGAAGAATAAGTAAAAAAAACCGCTTCGGCGGTTTTTTTATTTCTGCGGTATGGCGGATGTCTCGATTGCCGAGCGAGCATCCAAAAGCAAAAAGCCCGCTAAAAAGCGGGCTTTTTTGAATCTTTTTTAGCGGGTGCGCTTTTGCCATGAATAGCCTGATAAGCTAAACGCCGTATTGTCTTTTCCGCTTACTCAGCCTGAGGAATTTCCGATGCGCGTACCACCAGAAAATCCCGCGAAATGCTTGCCCCTCTGTCAACCGTGATGAGGTCATGGACAAAATAAGCGAATATTTCCGGCGTCGCAGTAAACCACGGCTGCGGTGGCGCTTCTCCGAGATAGGCGTTAATCCTGCACTGGTGAAACCACTTCGCCCGCTGGTAGGCTGGCTCGTAAACATCCGGGAAAAGCCGCATCTGTGTGTCGCGCGGGCCGGGGTTTTCAATCGTGTTAATCAATGCGTGAGCGGCATCATTAATTTCATTTAACCAGCCCCAGTGGCGGTCCAGGACTTCTATTTTATCTTGGACATTCATCGCCTGCTCCTTGCCCTGCGGAGTTATTCCCAGCAGCCCGGCGCTACTGCCCGCCGCCAGCGTGATTTCTGCCTGATGCTTCTCCAGCTGCTGGCGCTCACAGCGGTACTGATAATATTGCAGCCCCAGCCACTCAAAATAGCTGTCAAGATGCAGGTTTTGCGTGGAAGGGCTGACGGCTTTGTACCGCACAGCTTTTTGATAACGCTGCACCCACTGCTCTACGGACGCGTTGTTAACGTTATCCTGCATGATGAAATATTCTGCGATGACCGGGTTGTCTTGTCGTAATGTCCGGAAATCAGGAAACGGCACGCCAGCCATCGTCGCTTCCCGGTACATACGCTGCAGCGCGACCCGGCATAACTCTGCACTGGGTTTCTGCTCGCCGGGTTTCAGCCCACCGCCGATATCTTCGCTACAGCCCGGCATTAGCTCTTCCCGATGCCTGGGATGGTTACTGCCAAGCCGGTACAGGCACCGCCATACTCGCCGCTCATGCGCCGCTACCAGGTGCAGCGCATTTTTTACCGCCTCCGGTAATACCGAAAAGTGGTCGATATATTTTCTGCCAAACATCACGCTGAGCGAGCGTAATGGCCCGCCAGCGGCGCTAATAAAGTAGTCCAGGCCATTATTGCTGCTGGCGGCAGTATCCCGCGAACAGTCAAACAGCCCGGTAAAAATAATATCTACCGGAATACCCTGCCAGGTGTAGCTGTCGCCTTGCTTCTGGCACATCTCGCTCAGAAATTCATCAATAAATTTCCGCAACAGCGTGGCGCCCAGATCGAAACCAAACAGGGAGACGGAGATAAGTTTGATGGGAACTTCGCTACTGGCTTTGGCTCTTTCAAAATATTCTTTAAAACGCACCTTGGCAGACGTTATCCGTGTATCTACTCCCGTAACCAGAATATCAGCCACCAGCGGGTTATCACGTATACAGGGTGTTGCTTCAATACCGACTTTCTTTACGATATCAGTACCAGTACCCGTCACCAGATTGCGCCATTCGGTAGGGTTAAGCAGTTTCTTACCGCTCTCTTTTAGAACCTCATACCAGTTATTACCCTTCAGTATTTCTTTACCAGCGTCTTTTGCCATCTCTTTGGGCTGATCTTTTAAATCATCCAGCGTAGTGTCTTGCACGCTATCCATAAGGGTGTGAAGTTTTGTGGTTAGATCTTCATGGAAGGGGGTGCCGAGACCTGAAAAATACAACTTGGAATAGGTACTAAAAGAAGAGTTCTGTTTCTCATCAGGGTATGCCCGAAATAAACGTGCAATATTACTCAAACGACGATTCTGCGCATCCTGCTCGAGATTACGGCCTACGCCATCAAAAAAGAAACCCATATGCCAGATACATGAACAAGTTCCCAGGTTATGCTCACTGTCCTGCTGGGCGCGGCTTGCAGCAGCTATCAGACTTTCTATATCCATTATTTTCTCCCTTCGGTTTTCTGGCGGTTAACACTTTCCGGATGCTTTTCATAGGGTGACCAGGCATCCTTACTCCAGCCCAGCAGCACTTTATCACCCGGTAAGAAATGGACATGTAAATTATCTTCACCCCATTCACGCTTCGGCAGTGGTATTTTTATCTTATGCACTTCAGTTCGAACTCCAGCGTTATATTGCGCTAGGGTGTAATCTACTGTCCAAATAACCTCTGCTGTATCTCCCTCAATACTGCCACAACAGGTAGCTCCACCACCGCCATGGGCCGATGCATTAGAACCCGCTACGCCATTAACACTAAATCCTCTAATAGGGCGATCCAGTTCGCTATGAATTATCAGCGTTACCGCCCCGGTTGTTGGCCCCCAGATGCTTGCCCGTACCAGCCAGATGGCGTATATCATCACCGGGAGTGATAACCCAAACCAGACCCATTTGCCCCAGCGGGTATATCCCCGGTTAACTGCCGCATCTATTTTTTCGAGCCGACTATATAATCCCATTTTTATTCCTTGTCAGTGTGACGTTTATTTTTAAGGTAGTTTATATGATTATTAAATGTTAATCAGACGCCGCCGCCGGTATCAGACTTTCTATATCCATATCCATTGTTTTCCCTTTTAACTCTTTGGTTGTTTAATATTATCGGGGCGCTTCTCATAGGGTGACCAGGCATCCTTACTCCAGCCCAGTAGCACTTTATCACCCGGTAAGAAATGGACATGTAAATTATCCTCGCCCCATTCACGCTTCGGGAGTGGTATAACGACACGGCGAGTTTCTTTACGCATTCCGGCATCATACTGAGCGCGAGTGGTACTCAACGTCCAGATAACCTCTGCCGTCTTACCTTCAATGCTGCCGCAACATGTAGCACCACCACCGCCATGGGTCGATGCATTGGAACCCGCCACACCATTAACACTAAAACCCAGAACCGGACGATCAAGATCGCTATGAATTATCAGCGTTACCGCCCCGGTTGGCGGTCCCCAGATGCTTGCCCATACCAGCCAGGCGGCGTAAATCATCACCGGGAGTGATAACCCAAACCAGACCCATTTTCCCCAGCGGGCATATCCCCGGTTAACTGCCGCATCTATTTTTTCGAGCCGACGATAAAATCCCATTTTTATTCCCTGCCTGCCTTGCTTTCGTTTGGGGATATTAAACTTTAAAAAATAATGGAATATTGATCAGACAATGCTCCGGTGTGTGCCGTTGAATCTTACGGCCGATGTCATTGGCTTGGGCACATCTCTCCGGTGTCGGAGTGATGCTGGCGTTATCAAACCGCGAGTTGTACC
The DNA here is from genome assembly GCF_000982825.1 of Cronobacter sakazakii. Classification (NCBI taxonomy): domain Bacteria; kingdom Pseudomonadati; phylum Pseudomonadota; class Gammaproteobacteria; order Enterobacterales; family Enterobacteriaceae; genus Cronobacter; species Cronobacter sakazakii. Next base: position 2,623,061 of record NZ_CP011047.1, read on the forward strand.
CGATGCAATGCAGATAGTTACTGACGTCACAGAGATTTATTTTTAAGTGTTTTTTATGACATGTGGGTTTACGTTATAAAAAATGCATCATGCGCGGAATCTATGGAGCAGTGAGGTCACAATATAGAGGGAGGAGGTTTGGCGACAGTACGCTCAAGAAAAGCAAAAAGCCCGCTAAAAAGCGGGCTTTTTTGAATCTGGCTCCTCTGACTGGACTCGAACCAGTGACATACGGATTAACAGTCCGCCGTTCTACCGACTGAACTACAGAGGAATCGTGTGGAGGCTAATCATAGCGGCCCCGCGCCAATTGTCAAATGCCATTTTCCTTCGGCCTGCGTGTTCGGACATTCTCTGAACATTACGCGCTATTTTCCAACAATATCTCTGGAAAGCCTTTGCAGGAATGCGGGTTCTAACTCATTATTTGAAATGAGGTTTCAACTTTCACGCGCAGGTTCATTTTGAGTGTAACCACCACCGTTCGCCAGGCTATCGCTCGTACGCCCTGGTACAAGAAAAGAAAAAGCTATCGGGTTCTGTTCTGGCGCGAAATCACGCCGCTGGCTGTGCCTATTTTGCTGGAAAACACCTGCGTGCTGCTGATGGGCGTGCTGAGCACGTTCCTTGTAAGCTGGCTCGGCAAAGAAGCGATGGCGGGCGTGGGCCTCGCCGACAGCTTCAATATGGTGGTGCTCTCCTTTTTCGCTGCGGTCGATTTAGGGACGACCGTTGTGGTGGCGTTCAGCCTTGGCAAGCGCGATCGCAAGCGGGCGAGGGCGGCGGCCAGGCAGTCGCTGGTGCTGATGACTATCGTCTCGATTCTGCTGGCGGCGCTGGTGCATGTGACCGGTGAATACATCATTGACGTGGTGGCGGGCGAGGCGACGGCGCAGGTCAAAGAACTCGCGCTCATTTACCTGCAACTGACTGCCTGGAGCTACCCGGCGGCGGCCATCGCGCTTATCGGCAGCGGCGCGCTGCGCGGGGCGGGGAATACCAAAATCCCGCTGCTGATTAACGGCGGGATGAACATCCTGAATATCGTGATCAGCGGCTTTTTGATTTACGGGCTGTTTTCCTGGCACGGCCTCGGTTTTATCGGCGCCGGGCTGGGGCTGACTATTTCGCGCTATATCGGCGCTATCGCCATTCTTTATGTGCTGATGATCGGCTTTAACCCGGCGCTGCGCATCTCGCTCAAAAGCTATTTCTCGCCGCTTAAGCTCAATATTCTCTGGGAAGTGCTCGGCATCGGGCTGCCTGCGAGCATTGAATCGGTGCTGTTTAACGGCGGCAAACTGCTGACGCAGATGTTTGTGGCGGGCATGGGAACCAACGTGATTGCCGGTAACTTTATCGCGTTCTCGGTCGCCGCCCTGATTAACCTGCCGGGGAACGCGCTCGGCTCGGCTTCCACTATTATCACCGGTAAACGTCTCGGCAAAGGCCAGATTGGCCAGGCGGAACGCGAACTGCGCCACGTCTTCTGGCTTTCGACAATCATGCTGACGGCCATCGCCTGGGTGAGCGCGCCGTTCGCCGGGCTGTTTGCCTCGTTTTACACCCATGAAGACGATGTGAAAGAGGTTGTAAAAGTCCTGCTGTGGCTCAACGCGGCGTTTATGCCGATCTGGGCGGCCTCGTGGGTGCTCCCGGCGGGGCTTAAAGGCGCGCGCGACGCACGCTTTGCGATGTGGGTGTCGATGCTCGGCATGTGGGGCTGTCGCGTCGTGGCAGGCTATACGCTCGGGATTGTGCTCGGTATGGGCGTTGTGGGCGTGTGGCTCGGCATGTTCCTCGACTGGGCCGTGCGCGGCGTCTTCTTCTACTGGCGCATGGTGAGTGGCAAGTGGCTGCAAAAATATCCACGCCCGCCGAAGCGGCCCGTGGTACTGGACACCCCCGCACCGCCGGGGCAACCGAAGGCGATGTAAGCCTGAAGCCAAAAAGCCCGCTATAAAGCGGGCTTTTTTATACTCGTTATGCGTCATCTGAAAGCTACTTATCAGCGAAACGGTATTTCTTACTCCCCGAAAAGTTTTGTTTATATATCCATTCAGTTTCATTATTCATTTAATAAATTAATTCACGTGATAAATATTATTGGCTATATGTTCTGGTAGTCAAAAATAAATATTAAGCATTGTTTTTTCTGCGTGATGGCTATAGCAAGTATTCGCATCGAAATATACCGGGCTAAAAATGATTTATTACCTTTTTCCGGATTGACCCGAATTTTTTGCGGCTTATCCTGTTATTTTTTTTCGTTATTAAAACTGATCGGACGATTGCCGGACGCGGCAATGTTTTTCAAAGGAATGAAGGATGGATATTTCCGGTAAAGGATTCAGTGTTTCTTCCCGTTATACGCTTGAAATCGCCCACAGCCGGGTGAGGCCTGACGTACTTAATTTTCACGGGCGCGAAGCCCTTAGCGAGCCATACCAATGGCGCATTGAATTCACCGCTCCGCAGAGCGACCTGGCGCCTGATGACGTTCTTTTGAAATACGCCACTCTGAAGATGCTTTCTGGCCGCGTGGTATATGGCGTCATAACCCGTTTTGAATGGCTGGGAACGTCAGCAGACCAGACGCACTACGCGGTGACGCTCGCTTCGCGGCTGGCGTTACTGAGCCTGACCCGCCGCTGCGCGGTCTACCAGAATCTCTCAGTGCCTGAATTGCTGGAGCGGATACTGCGCGCGCACGGCCTGGAAGGGCCGGATTTTGATTTCCGCCTTGAGCGGTCGTATCCGCAGCGGGAACTCATCACCCAGTGGCGGGAAACCGATCTGGAATTTATTCAGCGCATTCTCTCCGAAGTGGGTGTGTGGTTTCGCACAGAAATGAACGCGGTGACGCAACTGGAAACTCTCATCGTTGGCGACAGCCAGCTTAACTGTGTGTTCGGCGTCAGCGTGCCATACCGGGAGCCATCCGGCCTGTATGACGGCGCGCAAGACGCCGTGTGGGATGTACGGTGCTGGCAGAACACAGTCACCGGCGTGGTACGCACCCGGGATTACAACTATCGCACCGCTGATACCCCGATGGATTCTGCCGTGACGGTAAGGAGCGAGGCTATCACCACCGGCGAGCATTACCGGTATGGCGCGCCGTTTCTTGAAGCGGGCGACGACGCGACGTCAGAGCCGGAAACGGAGAGCGGCGCGTTTTATGCGCGCATCCACCATGAGCGCGAACTGAACAGTGCTACGCGTCTGCATCTTTTGAGCAACGCCTCGCATCTCACGCCTGGGCAGGTGCTGGAAACGCCAGAAAGCCCGGTAGCCGCGCTGAAAGAGGGGATGCTGATTACGCTCGCAACATACCGCGCCGCGCGGGATACGCGCCTGCATGTCTCGCTGTGGGGCATTCCTTATTCCGAGCGGGTGAATTATCGCCCGGTGGAGATTATCCGCCCGGAAATTCACGGTACGCTGCCCGCCCGTATTGAAAGCCGTGAGCCGCATGACACCTACGCCTGGCTGGACGATACAGGCCGCTACCGGGTGAAGCTGGATTTCAGCCGTGAAGATGCTGAGCCTGGCTATCACTACCTGTGGGTTCGTCAGGCAAAGCCGTATGCGGGTGATGCCTTTGGCTGGCACACGCCGCTTCTGGACGGCACCGAAGTTAGCATTGCGTTTGACGACGGCAATATCGACCGCCCTTATATCGCCCATGCGTTTCACGACGCTGAACATGCCGACATCGTCACGCGCGACAACCGCAGCCAGAACATTCTGCGCACAGCGGCGCGCAATGAACTGCGGATGGAGGATCTGCGCGGGCAGGAGCACGTCGCGCTCACCACTCCATACGGTGCATCTTCTTTGAATCAGGGCCACATCACGAATGAACAGAGTCAACAGCGTGGCGCGGGTTTTGAACTCAGAACGGATGAATATGGCGTTATCCGCGTGGCAAAAGGGTTGTTTGTCACCGCCGAAGGCCAGACGAAAGCCGCAGGCGAGGTGCTGGAGAGGGAGGTGGTGCAGAGAGAAATAGAAATTTGCCTTAACCAGATCCAACAGTTAGCTGACGCCGCAGCGCAGGCACAGGCGCTGGAAGCAGATATTGCCAGCCAGATGGCGATGTTTAATGCGCGGTTAAAGCCGTTAAACCAGATGGTGCATTTCCACGGCCCGCAGGGAACGGCGTTCACCAGCGGCGAACATCTACAGATGACGGCCAGCAAGAATGTGGTAATGAATGCCGGAGGCTCTTTGAGTATGGGCGCGATGGGAAACATGACCCTGAACGCCGGTGAAAAAATCGGCCTGTTTGCCCGAACGGGAAAACTGAATGTTATCTCCGGTGAAGGCCCGGTGCAGTTTCAGGCACAGAACGGCACGATGTCTTTGAGCGCGCAGCAAAAAATAAGTCTGGTTTCGACAGGCGATATGCTGTTTGCCGGCAAAAAGAAGGTGACGCTGATTGGCGGCGGCAGCTACCTGAAAATAGAGCAGGGGAAAATAGAGTACGGAACGACGGCCACGTATTTACGCAAGGTGGAGCGGACGTTTGTTGGTGGTTCAGCCTCTCAGCCCCTGACGTTCCCCGAAATTCATCCGGTGATACAGAGCACTATCTGCATTCCATGTCTGCTTAAAGCGATTCAGGCGAATGATGCCATTATTGAGGGATTATAACGATGAACAATACTGCGCTATTCACGGCACTGAGTGTGACCAGGGAAGAAAAGATCAGCCTGATTTTTGAAGCAGGAGCGCAACCGGAAGCCGATTTTCTGACATTCAGGGATAAAAACGATAAAAGACTACACTCGCTCTATATTCACCCGCAACTTACGGCACTCCAGAATTACGGACCATGGCTGCTTGAAGTCGATGGTACGGAGCAACTACAGAGCGACATGAACACGCTGCCGGGCAGTGTGGCCGTCATTGTCTCCACACTCAACCGCCCCTTTCTGGCAATTCAGTTGTCCCGCGCCTGCACCATCGTCCAGCCAGGAGGAGCCACTACGCTGGTGCGCTTCTATGCAAATCATGTCATTACCGTACTTGCCACCTGCGCAGATTATGGCTGGCATGCGTGTTTATTTGATGGCATCACGCAGTGGTGGTTACCGGGAGAAACGCAGTGGCAACCTCTTCACATTGCACCATCACAAGCAGAAAGGGCCGACGACCCGATTATTCGGCTTGATGAAACCACCTGGCAGCAGATCGCGGATAATCCACTGGTGAAGAGTGTGCTGAGCGAATGGCGGAAAATGGCGTCCAGTCACGCTTTCCCGGCATGTACGCAGCGACGAATGGTTATCAGGGCACTGGACAAGGCGAAAAGCTTCGGGCTGGATGCGCCCGCCGACCAGCAACTGTATGCGCTTTGTTATCTCAATGGCGGGAAGAAAATACTGGAGTCAGAGACGGTTCGCACGTTATTGCCCGGAGTTGTGAACGGGAAGGAGTCTCTGGCAAACGTGTTATCCCGGGCGTCTGAATCGTGATGATTCGATAAAAGGGATTTTGGCGCTAATGAATTCAAGGAAAACATATGGAGTTATATAACCTTCTGAAGAAGCGTGCTGATAGCGAGCTAACGCAACTCTACGCCCGGCGTAAGCGCTGGCTATGGGGGTTTTTACTTACCCCTTTTATCCTGATGTTTGCCTGGACGTTTTGGGTGGCAAACTGGGGGGAGACAGCGGGCGGGGTGACGCTAATAATTCACAGCAGGCTGGATAGACCTGTTCTCGGGTTCAGTGTAAATGGTGTAGCCGGAGGTAATGCTTCCGCTTACGGAGAAGGTGCGACAACGTGCTGTGGTTCAATTCAGGGGCCCTCAGCAGAGGTTATCTGGACGCTGAGTGTTACCGGTCCGCAATATGAAGCGGGTATGCGGCCAGAAAAACACCGGGTGGTGCTTCCGCTGCCCGAGAGAAAGCGCGGTGAAAACGATCTTCATGTGCACTTTTTACCGGGGGATAAAGTGTTGCTGGGCTGGAGCGATAATGCCTGGTCGCCTTATGATAAAAATAATCCTAATTTTGATTTATCCGGTGATGATAAGGAATAACTCATATGGATATGGATGCAATAATTGCAACGGCAAGCCGTGCAAACCAGTCAATTCAGTATAACTTAGGGAGTTGCTCCCGGGTTTTGCATATTGGCTTTTTCTTTGATGGAGTGGGGCATAATGTTGAACAGGATGCGCCTAATGAACGGTTAAGCAATATTGCGCGTTTATTTCGAGCCTTCCCTGATGATAAAGACAATACTGATTATGCTTTTATTCATTATAAGAAACACTATATCTCCGGCTTAGGCACGCCCTTTAACGACGACCCCGCAGAGTTTTTGCAGTCTCAAATGAATAAGGCGCGCGATGATTATCAGGGCGGTTTGCCCACGGACCCGAAAGACGCGGCAGAAGATTTTGCCAAAGACGCGCTATCGGGTAAAAGCCCGAAAGAGACGTTGACTGAAATGAGAAATAAACTTCTGTCTCCTGTCGGGCGCCTTGATTCACTTAAACAATCTTATATGGGAAACCTTAAGAAAATTGTTACGGAAGCGACTCCCTGGCTACGCGACTCTCGCATCATGGCTTATAACTTTGCGACAGGTGTTGATAGTCGCTTGGAAAGCGCGAAAGCACGCTTTGCCTCTTCCTTTAAGGAGGCTGTCAGCACGGGAGAAATTCCTGTTAAGCTCATTTCTATTTCACTCTTCGGATATGATCTTGGCGCAACGTTAGCGCGTCAGTTTATTGATATGTTATTGACCTAAATATGTAAGAAAAATGGCGAGCAGTATATCTATGAGTCGGTGCCTATTGATATTGTTTTTACCGGATTATTTGATTGCTCAAGAGATACGCCTGCAAGTAGCAATAATGGTATGGAATATGCCGGTACCGCCGCTGCGTTTATTCCTGGAGGTATTGCGAAAGTAGCGGCTACGATATGTTCTATGTTGGGACGTAAATATATTGATCATATGTCCCCTCTACCAGAGCAGGTTAAAAAGTCTCTGCATTTGGTTGCAGCCCATGAACGCAGACCGTGGCGCTGTCTTTACCGAACAGGACAAAATGATCGTCATTGCGAAGAGCTGATGCCGGGATGTAGTGAAGATATCGGAGGTGGGCTGAAACCCGATGAGCAGAAACCCAGCGCGGAACTGAGCCGTGTAGCTCTTAACCGGATGTATCGTGAAGCGATGAAAGCAGGTGTGCCTTTCCCCGATTTAAGTTCTCTGTACCAGACGGACGCAATGGTGTGGTCATATTTTGCGATGAGCGATACCGTTAACGGGTTAACAGCCTCTGAATGGACTGCGCGTTACCAGCGTGCAGTGCCGCCAAAACGTGTGACATATCAGGCATTGAATCGACATCTTGATAGCTATTTTGAATGGCTGGGTGCGCAGTATTATCTATACAGAAAAAGATTACGACTGCTTGAGGCGCAACATAGCGCTATTTACAGATCGTATGAAGCCGCCAACGGGCTGCTGGGCATTTCATCTCAGGCGAAAAGCGCAGCGGATGATATTGTTGAGGATATTGCCATCCTTAAAAAGCACTGGGGTTGGCTTGATGAGGTTCGTGATGCGGCATACCAGCAATTAAGGGATGACCAGGATCTTCCGCCAGTTTATTACGAGAATGTTTACGAACCCGCTTGTATCAGAGCGCAATATTTTATCGACTGTGGTGGCTTTGGTTATCGAGGGGAACCTGCTCCGCCGAAATGGGATCGCGCACCTTCTGAAATTTACTCATGGTTTGTGCATGACGTTCAGACGCTACGGAATGGCGATAGTATTACCAACGAATTCTTTTGCATCAGATGGATGGAGCCTCATTAATGGCCGTCATTAGACCCTCACTTACAGAAAATAATTTTATTACCCGCGATTGATGGCTGACATTTTCATGGGAAGTCAGAACGGCTGGCCCGTATGGAGATTGCGTAAAAGGCATTATCAAAGTAGGTGGAAAAACGTACCAGATGAACCTTAAACAGCTCATGATGAGCGGACTTATCCGCGCGGATGAAATCGCCCGTAATTACTATTTGCGTCGGCGCGCTGGTAGTGACGCTGGGTATTCCGGAGGCCATTATTAGCGCATTTCTTCTGATTATTCGTCTGGCGATAACCGCCTGGGAAACCCTTGTAACAATTCTCGGCGGTGGCGCAGGCGCAGCGGCACTGGGTGCCGGTTAAAAGGAGCAGATATGGTATTACGGGATGTTGAGCTGAACTACCTTGAGAAGTGGCTGCCGGAAGCGTCAGTGAAATATAAAGACGGCAGCCCGGCAGTTAATCTTGGTCTGATTATCACGGTATTTTTTAAGGACGGGCATACGCATGACGTGCGCCGCAGGATGGTGGAGTGTGTCGATCGCTTTTATACGGAATTTAAGCCGTATCTGAAAAAGCATCTCACCCAAAACTGGGTTGGAATTACTGAGAAAAATTACGCCAGAAAGCGACAGGAGATTATCGATTCAACACCTGAAGAGATCTTTTCCTGGTATATGGGCAGCGCAGAGAAAGACTTCTTAGCGCCTGACTACAGTATATTAATTATGGGCAAACGTATCTTCCATAAAGATACTGATCGCTCCGTCATTAAACTGACATTTCCGCTCTCGCTGCTGAAAGAGCCTGACGGTAAAGCACAATATGAAGGCTGGCTGCTGTGGCTGTGTAACACCTTTGCCGTGGAAAGCGGCTATGCCGGGTTGTCATTTATTCTTCCTTATTCGCGTGAACGAATGTTCCCGTATGAGTACGCCCTGGCGCAGCGTTTCTTCGGTGTGATGGTGGATTCTATTGGTACGCTTGAAGGCAGAGTTGCAGTGAATAGTATAAAAGGCGCCTGCTGGTACACCATTCTCGGCACCCCGTGGCTGGAAAAGCTGGGCGGTACAGAACAGTTAACGCATCGCCTGGCTAAAACGCCGGAAATCAGGCTGTTGCCCTACAGCAACGGTGTGATTCTTAAGGCCGGAGAGCTTCCTCCGCCGTTGGGTGACATGAAAACGGAAGGGTTATCGCCACTCCTGATTAAGGTAAACCAGCTTATTCGCCCGGTGCGGTATGACGGGCATAATGGCCTGCACTTTTTTTCAGGCTATGAAAACTTACAGTTTGAAAAAGCGTCGTCCATGGCCTGGTTTGCCCGCTTTGACGAAGCCAGCGCTCAACTGGATAAAGCCGAAGCAGAGAGATCCCGCGAGCCGTGAGGCCAGCGCGTAAATTTACGATACAAAAAACCCGGCGATCTTTAGCAGAAGCGCCGGGTTAATTTGTTTTTAGCATCCCAGGATTGACTGGCACATCACAGGATTAAAATCTGGCTCCTCTGACTGGACTCGAACCAGTGACATACGGATTAACAGTCCGCCGTTCTACCGACTGAACTACAGAGGAATTGCGAGAACGGGGCGCATAGTAACGGCAGCGTTTCGGGTTGTCAAAGCCTGAATGTGAAATGCTGAACCGTTTGCTGAATAATTCCACAAACCCCGGCGCAGCCAGCGCTACGCCGGGGTTGCGTTAATCAGCGGAAGGGCGGCTCGTTAAAGGTGCGCAGTTTGCGCGAATGCAGGCGTTCGCCTTCCGCGCGCAGCAAATCGATTGCGCGAATGCCAATCTGCAGGTGTTCGGAAATCGCGCCCTCATAGAAGCGGTTCGCCTGGCCCGGCAGCTTGATTTCGCCATGCAGCGGTTTATCGGACACACACAACAGCGTGCCGTAAGGCACACGGAAGCGATAACCCTGGGCGGCGATAGTCGCGCTTTCCATATCAATAGCCACCGCGCGGCTCAGGTTAAAGCGCAGCGCCGAGGCCGAATAGCGCAGTTCCCAGTTGCGGTCGTCGGTTGTCACCACGGTGCCGGTACGCAGACGCTGTTTCACTTCCTCACCCGGCATATTGCTCACAAGCTTCGTGGCGTCATAGAGCGCGCGCTGCACTTCGGCGATACTCGGCACCGGAATATCCGGCGGCAGCACGGCGTCCAGCACGTGATCGTCACGCAGATACGCGTGCGCCAGCACGTAGTCGCCAATCGACTGGCTTTCACGCAGGCCGCCGCAGTGGCCAATCATCAGCCAGACATCCGGGCGCAGCACCGCGAGATGATCGCAAATCGTTTTGGCGTTGGACGGGCCGACGCCGATATTCACCAGCGTAATGCCCTGCCCGTCAGCGGTAATTAAATGCCAGGCGGGCATCTGGTGTTTTTTCCACGCGAGATCGGAAATCGCCGCTTCCGGCGCTTCGGTATCGGCGGTGATCCAGGTGCCGCCCGCGCACGAGAGCGCCACGTACGGGCTGTCCGGATCAAGGATCTGGCTGCATCCCCAGCGCACAAACTCATCGACATAGCGCGTGTAGTTAGTAAAGAGCACGAAGGGCTGGAAATGCTCGACCGGCGTGCCGGTGTAGTGGCGCAGACGCGCCAGCGAGAAATCGACGCGGCGGGCGTCGAAGTGCGACAGCGGGTAGAATTCGGTCGGGTGGAAAATCCCGTCGGCGGTCTCATCGCCAATCTGCGCCAGCTCGGTGGTCGGGAAGTGGCGGGTCAGACCGGCGCTCATCGAACGATCCAGCGTCAGCGCCGAGCCGTCAATCACATACGGGTAGGGGATCTCATGCTGTGAAGGGCCGACTTCAATCGTCGCGCCGTAGTCTTCATACAACAGAATCAGCTGTTCGCGCAGATAACTGCGAAATAACCCAGGACGCGTAACGGTGGTGGTGTAACACCCCGGATGGGTGAAACGCCCGTAAGCGCGCGTCTTCTGCGCTTTGCTGCCGTCACCATCCCAGCATACCCGCAACTGCGGATAGACAAATAAACCCTGCGCGCGCGCTGTCTCATCGGGGAGGCGGCCTTCGTTAATATAGGCGGCGATTGCCTCGCGCAGCGCGTTAACCGCGTCATCATATAACGCTTCCAGCTTGTCGAGCGCCTCGTCGGGCGTCAGTGGTGTTGCAGTAGTATTCATCGGTTCTCCTGATCCCACATAGCTCGGCGGGGAGATGGGCTGTCTCTGATAATTATTTCACAGGTTTATGAAACATAAAGGAATGGCGCAATGGCATAAATCTGTAAAGTGTTTACTTGCTGAGATTGTGCGCAATGGGCCTGGCCGACTCACGTCTTAACGTATTCGCGTTATGAGTAAATATTTTCACTGGTTATACATCTGTTTTTATTAATTAAAGTCGCAATAGCCCATAGTGAGCGACTTTTTGCGGGCAAATTCGCCGCTTGCGGTGAAAAGCGACAGGGTATACTGATTTTTTATATGACCTGAACATGCAGGAAAACGATGCTATCTACCCTGATTTACCGCAGTCGGCTGAAAGGCGATATCGACCAGGCGAGCCTGCAGGCGATTGTAAGGCAGGCACAGACGCGGAATGCGCAGATGCAGGTCAGCGGTATTCTGGTCTTTGATGGTCATCAGTTTCTTCAGGTGCTGGAAGGGCCGCTGCATGCGGTAGAAGCCCTTTTTGGTCGTATCAGCCGGGACGAACGGCACGATTTCGTCGTGGAGCTGATGCGCGACTACGCCCCTCGCCGGCATTTTGAAAATGTTGGCATGGCGCTCTTTGATCTGCGCAACGTCAAAGCCCACGCGGTGCTGAAAGCGGTGGTTAAATCAAGCGTGGTGCCGTTTAATCTCGCCCGCGAAGCGCGGGTGTATCAGTTTATCCGCTCTTTTTTGCGTCGGCCGGACAGCCTGCAGCTTTCCCGTCAGTTTCAGCCTGGTGCCTGGCGGATGGAGCCCACCTCGCCGCCACCGCTGGCGTCTGTCGCGCCCGTGGTGACGGATATCGCCTGCCAGTTTGCCCTGCAGCCGATTGTTGAGCCGACGACCTGCAAAATTAAAGCGTATGAGGCGCTGATCCGCTCCCCTGAGGGGGGCTCGCCCGCCGCGTTGTTTGCATCACTCTCCAGCAAAGCGCTGTATGAACTCGATCTGCATTCCAAAGAAATCGCGTTTGCACTGGCGAAAGCGTTCAATATCGGCAGCCAGATGATCTCGGTTAACCTGCTACCCGGAACGCTGGTGCAGATGCCGGGCGCGGTGGAGATCCTGCTGGCGCAAATTGCGCGCCAGGGGCTGTTACCACAGCAAGTGATTGTTGAGGTCACCGAGAGCGAGGTTATCTCGCGCTTTGATGAATTTGAGTGCGTCATTCGCCAGCTGCGTGCCGCGGGCATTAACCTGGCGATAGACGATTTTGGCGCCGGGTTTGCCGGTCTGTCATTGCTGACCCGCTTCCAGCCAGGCCGCATTAAAATCGATCGCTGCATCGTCGCCGATATTCACCTGCACGGCCCGAAGCAGGCCATCGTGCACGGCATCGTGCGCTGCTGCGCCGAGCTTGAGATAACGGTGGTCGCTGAAGGCGTCGAAAAAGTGGAAGAGTGGTGCTGGCTGGAAGCGGCGGGCATTCGCTATTTCCAGGGGTATCTGTTTGCAAAGCCATTACTCAACCGCGCCCCGTCGGTAAGCTGGCCAACGGCCAGATAAGCAAGCTCACGAAGGCTGGCATCGGAAACTGTCGTCAGCCTTATTCTGCCAACCCGTCATGCCATTTCAGCTTTCGCGCCAGCCCATTCTTCAAGAAATTTGAACCATTATGTTAAACAAAGGGCATTTATTCTTTCCCGTTATCAGCACAGAGTAGGGTATCTGAACCAGACAACGCGGCGGGCATGGCGTGATTGATATCGGTTGCGCCATATATGCTCGCCCTGAAAACGGGATCAACATGAAAAAAATAGGCTTTTTGTCATTTGGCCACTGGACGCCGTCGCCGCAGTCCGCCACGCGCACCGCCGCAGATGCGCTACTGCAATCCATCGATCTGGCCGTCGCAGCCGAAGAGCTGGGCGCGGATGGCGCGTATTTCCGCGTGCACCACTTTGCGCGCCAGCTCGCCTCGCCATTTCCGCTGCTGGCCGCCATCGGGGCCAGAACACGCAATATTGAGATCGGTACCGGCGTTATCGACATGCGCTATGAGAACCCGCTCTATATGGCGGAAAGCGCAGGGGCGGCGGATCTTATTTCAGGCGGTCGCCTGCAGCTGGGTATCAGCCGCGGATCGCCGGAACAGGTGATCGATGGCTGGCGCTATTTTGGCTATGAGCCTGCCGCCGGTGAAAATGAATCCGACATGGCGCGCCGTCACACCGAGACGCTGCTGGAAGTGCTGCGCGGGGAAGGCTTCGCCAAACCCAATCCGCAACCGATGTTTGCTAACCCGCCAGGCCTTCTGAGGCTTGAGCCGTGGTCTGAGGGACTTCGCGAGCGCATCTGGTGGGGCGCAGGCTCCAACGCCACCGCAGTCTGGGCGGCGAAGCTCGGAATGAACCTGCAAAGCTCCACCCTGAAAGACGATGAAACCGGCGAGCCGTTCCACATTCAGCAGGCGCAGCAGATCCGCGCCTACCGCGCCGCCTGGGCAGAGGCCGGGCATACGCGCACGCCCCGTGTGTCGGTGAGCCGCAGCATTTTTCCGCTCATGGACAGCCGGGATCGCGCCTGGTTTGGCAACAGCCGTGACGACAGCGATAAGGTCGGTTTTCTGGATGAGAAAACGCGCGCCATCTTCGGGCGCAGCTACGCGGCTGAACCGGAGAAGCTCATCGAACAGCTTAAGCAGGACGACGCGATTGCCGAAGCGGATACCCTGCTGTTGACGGTGCCGAATCAGCTGGGCGTGGAGTACAACGTACATGTGATTGAATCGGTACTGCGCCACATCGCCCCGGCCATGGGATGGCGTGACTAGCCAGGCGCAGAAAAGCAAAAAGCCCGTTTAAAAGCGGGCTTTTTAGAATTTGGCTCCTCTGACTGGGATCGCCTTTGCCATTAACTGGCTGATTGGTAAGCTAAACCTAAAAATTGGGGTTGTCAAGACCACCAGAATGACCACCTATTTAGCCAACACCGAACACACAATGAGTAAGCCTTGTAGATTCAACTATTCCATATATTTCTTAGCAAAATTTGCCAATTCTTTCGCCTTGGCAGGTTCCCAGCCATTATTGACTGCAAACTGTCTGATTGCCTCTTCAGTTGCTCTGAATCCTTGCTTTTTTAGGTCAGAAAAAATTCGCTTTGCCATGTCTTTATCACATGGATGGCTGAGCCCTGTTGCCATGTTGATGCATCGACCTAGTCGCAAAATCTCATCGCCTACATAGGTTGGCAATTGTGGCTTTTGTACTTTCCAGTGAGACTGACCGACTATTTCAGGATCCCATGTAGATAACCAGCGTTTACCTTCTTCCTCTGACCAGGGTAAGAAGACGATGCTGTTGATATTTTGCGCACTATCAACAATATCCATGTCTTTGCTCAGAAGATACGTTGCCAGTATTACGTCATAGTTATCATATGGTAAGAAACTCTTAGGGATCTTAAAGTCTAGTCGGATATTATCTCCCAGATCGACGGTTTTGCCTTTTCCCAATGCTTTTGCAGTTTGTGCGCCGAGAAATGTTGCAATATCAGAGTGCAAAAACATTCCTTTTGCAGGGAACACCAACGTGATTTTTTGAAGCCCAGCATCTTTGCATAGATGGTAAGCTTTACTGAAAGCGGCTTTTATATTGTCTTGATTCGAACCGATATTTTCGATCAAAAATCTGAGATTTGGCATGAAAACTCCTGTTACTAAACCTTAAGAATTAATAGAAAACGCTTGGGCCAGATAGCTATGGCTAAACTGAGTCATATCAAACACCAGTATCATCCCCTGTTGGCCCGTTCTCAGATGCTGGCAAAGCTTCAAGTTCTGATTTGAGTTGTTCATCTAACTGAGAAGCTAACGAGAGAAACGCGGCGAGTTTTTTCTGCCGTTTCTCCAGTACTCTTCTTTGTACAACCGTCGGATCATCTTTATTGACAGGATTATCCAGAAATCGAAAAATCCGCAATTCAATCATATCGATGTCTTCGTTAAGTCCGGCCTGTTGCGCCAATTCAACCCATTCTTTAGATTTATCAATAGCATTTTCTGCAGCTAAAGAGAGGCAGTAATCAATCAGCATTTTCGCCGTAGAATCAATATGATTAGCGATTGGGTAATGACTCCAACTTATTGATAGTGTTTTATGTTCAGATAATGCCCGATGACTTTGTCATGCAGCTCCACCGATTTTGAGAACGACAGCGACTTCCGTCCCAGCCGTGCCAGGTGCTGCCTCAGATTCAGGTTATGCCGCTCAATTCGCTGCGTATATCGCTTGCTGATTACGTGCAGCTTTCCCTTCAGGCGGGATTCATACAGCGGCCAGCCATCCGTCATCCATATCACCACGTCAAAGGGTGACAGCAGGCTCATAAGACGCCCCAGCGTCGCCATAGTGCGTTCACCGAATACGTGCGCAACAACCGTCTTCCGGAGCCTGTCATACGCGTAAAACAGCCAGCGCTGGCGCGATTTAGCCCCGACGTATCCCCACTGTTCGTCCATTTCCGCGCAGACGATGACGTCACTGCCCGGCTGTATGCGCGAGGTTACCGACTGCGGCCTGAGTTTTTTAAATGGCGGAAAATCGTGTTGAGGCCAACGCCCATAATGCGGGCGGTTGCCCGGCATCCAACGCCATTCATGGCCATATCAATGATTTTCTGGTGCGTACCGGGTTGAGAAGCGGTGTAAGTGAACTGCAGTTGCCATGTTTTACGGCAGTGAGAGCAGAGATAGCGCTGATGTCCGGCGGTGCTTTTGCCGTTACGCACCACCCCGTCAGTAGCTGAACAGGAGGGACAGCTGATAGAAACAGAAGCCACTGGAGCACCTCAAAAACACCATCATACACTAAATCAGTAAGTTGGCAGCATCACCAGCGATTGAGAGCCATTTTTTAACTTCGTCTGGTTCTTTTTCGGTATCTATCAGTTCTTGTGCGGGGGAAAAATATCTTCGCTGCTCGTTTTCAGGATCAAGGCTTTGTAAGGCTCTCAGAATAGGTTCAGCTTCCTGAAAAGATTTATTGCCAATTGGCAATTCGTAGCGATTAACCCAGAATGCCCAAATAGAGTCCCTGAGCTCCGCATGTTTAGTTGCACGAATAATTTCATCCGGGCTATGTTTCGCATCGTAAAGGAGTTCTGCAATATAGTGGGCCATCCACCGGCCCAACGTATCAACAGAGTCATTCAGTTTAAGCTCATCAACTAACTTCTTCCCCAATTCGATAATTGCCGTATAGCGTGTGGATGGTTCCGTCATGTCGGAAGAGGAAGAGTCGAGTGCTTGAAGGGATATTGTCGAGCTCATTTTCATTATTCCGTTCATATCTGCTGTTTCGTGAATAGCGATCAACATCAACCTCTAAAATGAGATCCATGTTGAATGTTTCTAATGCTGATTTTATGAAGTGTATTGAAGCACATAGCCTATAACCATGTGATTTTTCCTCCTCATTTTTACCTGATAGATAGCCCCAGATACTGGAAACCATCGCCGGTTCAACACTAGAAGGTGAATACCATACCCGATGATCTTTATCAGTAGTTAATTTCATCGCATCAATAATAAATGAGGCTGGTTCTGGGATTGGAAACCTTACATTACCCGCCCAAGGATCAAACTCATCAATTCCACAGTATTCAGCAATATCTTTAATCCATCCTTTTAGCTGATAGTGTGCGTGATTTATTTCAAGACTATCTCCAGCATCAGGGATTTTGTAGTCATATATGTTTTTAGTTGTTTGTAATGCTCTGAGGAGCGATAAAGATCGCTCCGGCGATACTAACGCAGAATGGACAACAATAGATTCTTTTCGATCTGAACAAACGTCAGACCAACGTCCCCATAGCGTTAATATTCCGGGGCTGGGGCATAGTGTTTCGTTAAATACATTTTCAGACATTGATGCCAGCCATTCATCCCTATTTTCAGCGCTGCTATTGAGCCAACTGGAGCGCTCTTTGGGCTGTATATCTCTCCGATCTGCGAGCCAGCGATTATCGTTCCGAGAAATATCATGCCTTCTTAACCAGTCTTGGAAAACATCCTCAACCTCATCGTAGCGACTGGTTACTTGAGGTTTTGTTGCTAGTAGCTTACCGGCTGTCATAAACATTGCATGGTATGACAAGTAAAAATGGTAATCATCGACACGTGGATAGGAACCATGGCTGTGATGGTTATCTCTGTCGTGATAATAGCGTCGTTTATTACGCTCATCTTCGTTCCAGTTGCGGCTGCCTTTATAACCAAGATCATCGCGAATAATGCGAAGCATTTCAGGTTCTAACTGTTTTTGAGATACGCCGAAACAACGGCCCAGAGGTTCTAACCAGTATGGGCCGAAGTCGATACCAAAAGTATATGAATCTTCACCTCTATGCTCTTCAACTTCATCTAGCACAGGGAGAGTCGTAGACTGGTTTATATTTCGGAGTTTATCCTCTTCTTGTGCAGGGATAGAGATCAGGCCGCTATCATGCAGCGTAAGTAAAGTTCTGGCAGCAAAAAGACGGATTAATACATGTGGCTGATCAGTAGTAGCATAGCGGTAGAAATAACCAATATTGGGAATCAGCGATTTTCCATCATCCAGCGCAACCCTTGCAGCAGCGATCATTAGCCACAATTGAGCATGAAGGGTATAAAAGGGCAGATTGCGATCACAAAAAGGTAAAGTGGTAGCATTTATCGCGTGCTGAAAAATTCCTTGTATAACGCTTGTACGATTCATTCGACATAGTGCCAGAACCGCATGCGCTGCCTGCCAGCGCATTTCTGCTTCTGGAGAACCCAACCGTGCCCAAATATATCCTGCAAGTGAATCTTCTACATGAGTTGGCGGAGATAATTTCTCGCTCCATGGGCCGTCACCATCCTCATCTTTTAGCACACCATCGAATAAATCCAGGGCATAAGATAATACATTTAACGCTTCGTTATGCTCCAGTTTACTAACAAGAAGGCCTGGAAGGCTAAACAAACGATCAGCATTTGCAGGATCTGGTGATTCTGCAATGGCTTCCAGGATAATACCGAAAATCTCTTTTTCACTTATATCAGAAAGCCTGCTGGCCAGACCGAAGGGAAAAATCTCGTAAAAACGACTTCTCCCTATCCGCATACAGAAACGTTGGCAATACTCTTTTATTAAACCTGCCAGGGCAGTTTTAATGCTTAAACGCGATGCCCATTCATCAGGTATAGATTCAAAAATATATTTGAAATCATAAAGCCCCCAGTGAGACATGGTACTAACAGCAGCGATAAAATTACATTCTTTCCCCGTCTTAACTCGGCTTATTGCTTTTTTGATGAAGGTTTCTTTGGAATAGAGCTCAGGAACACTACGAAATTTTTCGTATGCTGTACTAATACCATCAATAGACGATAAATCACAATCCTTTAAAACGGACTCCCATTCTTGGGCGTGATCTTGCTGACTATCACATGATGAGCAACTGGATTTTGTTGAAACCGCCTCAGTACGTTGTAGATGTGCGATTGTTTCTTTCAGTTCTGAGTGTTCAATAGTTAATGATGTAGCAATAGCATCCAGCTTTTTAAGACTTTGGATATTTTGTACGTCAAATTTCGTATAGTGGTAAACCACTTCGAATACCGCAATCTTATCTTCGTCATCAGTACACGAGGATAAAACTGAGTCAAGCAAGTTGCATTTATGCCAACCGTTCTCAGGTGATGCTGCCAACTTACTGATTTAGTGTATGATGGTGTTTTTGAGGTGCTCCAGTGGCTTCTGTTTCTATCAGCTGTCCCTCCTGTTCAGCTACTGACGGGGTGGTGCGTAACGGCAAAAGCACCGCCGGACATCAGCGCTATCTCTGCTCTCACTGCCGTAAAACATGGCAACTGCAGTTCACTTACACCGCTTCTCAACCCGGTACGCACCAGAAAATCATTGATATGGCCATGAATGGCGTTGGATGCCGGGCAACCGCCCGCATTATGGGCGTTGGCCTCAACACGATTTTCCGCCATTTAAAAAACTCAGGCCGCAGTCGGTAACCTCGCGCATACAGCCGGGCAGTGACGTCATCGTCTGCGCGGAAATGGACGAACAGTGGGGATACGTCGGGGCTAAATCGCGCCAGCGCTGGCTGTTTTACGCGTATGACAGGCTCCGGAAGACGGTTGTTGCGCACGTATTCGGTGAACGCACTATGGCGACGCTGGGGCGTCTTATGAGCCTGCTGTCACCCTTTGACGTGGTGATATGGATGACGGATGGCTGGCCGCTGTATGAATCCCGCCTGAAGGGAAAGCTGCACGTAATCAGCAAGCGATATACGCAGCGAATTGAGCGGCATAACCTGAATCTGAGGCAGCACCTGGCACGGCTGGGACGGAAGTCGCTGTCGTTCTCAAAATCGGTGGAGCTGCATGACAAAGTCATCGGGCATTATCTGAACATAAAACACTATCAATAAGTTGGAGTCATTACCCCGTTCTCAAATGTAATTAAAGGCAGTGCATCGAGTGCATTAATTTTATTTTTCTTTACAAGATGCTCAATGGTCCATGCCAGTATGCTTCTGTGATTACCAAATGTACGGTCACGCCAACGACTTATTATTGACATGGCTGAAGATGGACATAACTCAGCCAAAATCTCAACAGTATCACTCCACGCAAAATGTTTATCCCGATCAACATATTCTCTGGTTAGCTCAGCACACCGGGCTAGTTTATAGACAATTTCAGGTGGAACTTGCGTTTTTCCAGCAACATATTCAGCAAGATCAAGTATCGCTTCCCATCGACTTAAATTTTCATCACCCAGCTTATTTGTAACTTCAATCGCTTTGTTAAAGTATTCTTTAGCTTCTGGCTCATCAAGTGAAATGAGTGAACGGGAAAGGTCTATATAGCCATCAGCTTTGACCTGAGCATCAGAGTGCTCATCTCTCCATAAGGATAAGGCGAGTTCGGCGAAGTGATATGAAAGCCCTTCAAGCCCTGAAATCTTTGCACATACAGAACTGAAACGGTGAAACGTTGGTGTGAATACTCTGTTCCCTTTATGCTGACTCCATTTGATGATGCTTTCCACATCGTCTTTTGAAGCATTACCTGCTTCAATCAGAATATCAAACCATGCATTTGCGATCTCATTTGATGATAATGAATGCTCAGAGTAAGAATAACCCTTAATAGCCGCCGATTCTTTTTGAGTATCACTTAGCTCACTTTCTAAGTCTGCTTTCCCTGTTTTACCAAGAATTACTTTGGCCCGTAAATTATACCAGGGGATTAATACCCCACTGTACTGCTTCAACTGACGCAGGTCATCAGATTCGCTATGCCGTTTTTCAGCAATTAGTTCTTTTTTAACCTCAGCGGAGGCTAAATCGCTAAGTGCTAATTGAGAACCCATCAGGTTTGCCTGAAGAGCATATGCTCGGACGTAAGCAACTCTTTCTTGGTGATGCTGCCAACTTACTGATTTAGTGTATGATGGTGTTTTTGAGGTGCTCCAGTGGCTTCTGTTTCTATCAGCTGTCCCTCCTGTTCAGCTACTGACGGGGTGGTGCGTAACGGCAAAAGCACCGCCGGACATCAGCGCTATCTCTGCTCTCACTGCCGTAAAACATGGCAACTGCAGTTCACTTACACCGCTTCTCAACCCGGTACGCACCAGAAAATCATTGATATGGCCATGAATGGCGTTGGATGCCGGGCAACCGCCCGCATTATGGGCGTTGGCCTCAACACGATTTTCCGCCATTTAAAAAACTCAGGCCGCAGTCGGTAACCTCGCGCATACAGCCGGGCAGTGACGTCATCGTCTGCGCGGAAATGGACGAACAGTGGGGATACGTCGGGGCTAAATCGCGCCAGCGCTGGCTGTTTTACGCGTATGACAGGCTCCGGAAGACGGTTGTTGCGCACGTATTCGGTGAACGCACTATGGCGACGCTGGGGCGTCTTATGAGCCTGCTGTCACCCTTTGACGTGGTGATATGGATGACGGATGGCTGGCCGCTGTATGAATCCCGCCTGAAGGGAAAGCTGCACGTAATCAGCAAGCGATATACGCAGCGAATTGAGCGGCATAACCTGAATCTGAGGCAGCACCTGGCACGGCTGGGACGGAAGTCGCTGTCGTTCTCAAAATCGGTGGAGCTGCATGACAAAGTCATCGGGCATTATCTGAACATAAAACACTATCAATAAGTTGGAGTCATTACCAGCTATAGCCAACAAGCATTAACCCCACAGCGCAGTATTGGCTGTCACAAACTCCGCGAATCAATACAGGCATGCTTTCAAAGTCTTGGTTTTTTCTTAAAACAGCAATCGCAGCTTCAGAAAGTGCATGAGCCTGTGATAGCCAAAGAATTGGGTTCTTTAACTCATCACCTGTCGCTGGTTTTGTTATATCAACAGGAAATCCTGCACTAGTGGTAGCCATTCCTAACATTTGGCGAGCTAATGCACTGTACCCGAAGGGATCGCTGGCGAAAATAGATCTATTTGGTACTATATGTTTGCCGAACTCATTCATGTTGTTTATCTATCGTTACATCAAAAAATGTTGGTTTGTACTGATTAACCAGTATAAATATGAAAGCCAACGTCTTGGTTGAGTTTTTGCTACTGTTAGTAGCATTCTCTTGATTTGAAACCGAAACGCTATTCCAGCCTCAATCTCTCCCTAAGTTCCTTCACCAGCGAAACATCATCCAGCTCCGCGCTAATCTCATGACGAATAGCGTTACTGAATGGCTCGCTACGCTCACAACCATCATGATAACCATGTGACAGCCAGTTCCAGCTCCCGAGAACAATGTAGCGGCCATCGATCATCAGCACCTTTTCATGAGTACCTTCGGTCAGGCGGATAACATTGTCTTTTCCCAGCTGTTCGCGGTACTCAGCAATCAGAGTTTCATCATTGTCCCCTGCACGGTCCAGACGTTGATGATAGTAGCCGTAATAGACTTTAACCCTGATTCCACGCCGCTGTGTTGCCACCAGTTGTGCCAGTTCCGGCTCCGGCCTTTGATATTGTTTACCGCCCCGACGGATCCACGGAGTGATGATAACCAGCTCCTATTCGCACTGGCTCGCCAGCGCACTGAATGCGGCGATATGTTCACAGTCACGGTAATAACGTTGTAGGCGCGGTGTCTGGCTCAGGCTGTCGAAATTCGGATGCTGGCTGCCTTGTTCCAGAAGGAAATCTTCAGCAACAGTGTCCGCGAGAACTTTCAGGTATCCACCCGCCTGTCGCAACCGGTGGTGGTTACCTACCACGATAAACTGCTGTTTTGCGCGTGAAACCACAACATTCAGCATGTTTGGTGCATCGTTTTGAAAATTCGGATTATCAAGAGGATGAAAAATTACCGGGCTGTAAACAAGTCGGGTAAGTTCATGCTGTACCTGTTCGTTTGAGCCGCTATGAAACCACAACCAGTCAAGCTCTTGAATTGCAGGATCGCTGCGCAGATCATCAATGATATTTTCCACTGCTTTTATTGCCGTGGAGGTTACCAGCATGCCGAAGTTCTGATCCTTACTATCAGCAATTGCCAGCGCTCTGGCGACCAGTTGTTGGGCGATGAGTGACTTGAACAGAGTAGTCTTACCCGTGCGCTGGCGCGCCTTGCACTGCAATCAGACGCTCATCCTGATTAATGGCCTGAATTGCCGCCATCTGTCCATGACCCAGTGGATATTGTGTTTCAAACAAGCCACAGGTGACCACTTCATCTGGTTGCCAGGCATTTTCAGCATTATGGATATGGTTGAGATGCTGCTCCAGCAGAGGGAAGTCACCAGTCGAACTATCACACAGCCAGGTAAAATCTTCCGCATCTCGTTTGAGGTTATAATCTTCATTATGCAGCGGAGCCAACAGGGCATTAAATGCATTTTCCAGACTATGTTTACGGTTTGGTTGCTGAGCGATCCTTGTCTGAAGAGCCTCAAATGCTTCAAAGAAGGTGTCATATTTACATCCGGTGAGGGCGCTGACTACACTCATCATATGACGGTTTTCACCAAGCTCATTCAGCCGGATGCCAAACATTTCACGAAAAGCGAAGGGGAATGCGCTAACAAGTTGGTCATCCTTAACGGGAACCCGCAGCGTGGTTCCTCCCTGTTCAAAAAATGACTTTGGAAGCGGGAAAGAGAAAAGCGGTAAGTATTTTACATGGGATTTTCTGCGCTCATTTTTTATACAGCGGAGCACAGGAAAAAGCAGATTGACTGGTTCAATATAGGTGATCTCACCCTTTTCGCCATACTTAACAAAACGCTTGCGCCAGTTTTCGCTAATTTCAGGCTTAACATTGATGACTATGCCATTCTGATTTTCTTCACAGTTCTCTTCATCAAGCATGAGTTGCTGATGCTCATGTACCTGGCTGGCCGGTATTTTACTTTTTTCCGCGCCGCTGAGTTTTATATAGTCACGCCACGCTGAAAGAATATCTCTGGACGAGTTTTTCATCATACTAACAGAGCCTTAATCTGATTATCTCCCTGACATTCATAACCATAGAATAACACAATTGAAGATTATCTTATCCTGCCAATCAGTTTAAATTCATCAGAACATATATTTTGAGTTACAGGAGAATTACACATACTACCTGAAATAGTAAGTGCGTATCGATATCTTTTATCAGGAAAAGATTTTGGCCTTTCACGGCACTACGCCTGGACGTCTTGTTATAGATGCCTGTTTCCGAAATCTATTGAGACGTTACTTAGATCAAGGTGGTTTCTTATCAATGGGTGATTTCGACGGCAGGAATAAGCCCATATGTTTATTGTTTCTGTTGGTTATCACCTTGGATGCCACTCAGGATTAGCAACCTTCATAAGATTTCATGCAGGGCGTTAAACTACTAAGCCGACAGACTTAATCATTCAGCCCAGTATTATTATGAGTAATAATAGTGGAAACATAATAGGCGAACTTGAAATGGCTCCTCATTCTGCATGAACTGAATTATCAAGTCCCAATGGCGGCGCTATGTCAGAAGGTTTTTTATTGTGAAAACTTAGCGTCTGATTTGGCATCTGAGCAAGGAGCATTTCAGACCCAACAGAAAAAGCGTAAATGAAAACAGTGGTGACCTTCACATCCTAAGACAGAAAGGTGAGTGCAGAAAAGCAAAAAGCCCGCTAAAAAGCGGGCTTTTTTGAATTTGGCTCCTCTGACTGGACTCGAACCAGTGACATACGGATTAACAGTCCGCCGTTCTACCGACTGAACTACAGAGGAATCGTGTGAACGGGGCGCATAGTACCGAGGTCGCCTGGCGTTGTAAAGCCCTGAACGCACCAGAAAATTCGTTTGCTGAGAAAAGCGTCAACCAGCCGAAACCTTCCGCCTTTGCACTCTTCTGGTGCAAACGTACCTCTTATGGGGCATAAGCAAAACAGTGTTTCAACGTTGTAAACCGATAAGTTATCGCTTTCTCTTATAATTTAAGCAGTTATATTAGCCGCTCCCGCTTTTCAAAAACTGGCAAGCATCTTGCAAAACCTGTTACGACATCATTGCCGGCATTGGCTCTGGCATTCCGTACAGGAGGCAAAATGAACTTAAGACGACTGAAATACTTTGTGAAAATCGTCGATATCGGTAGCCTGACGCAGGCTGCGGAAGTGCTGCATATCGCGCAGCCCGCGTTAAGCCAGCAGGTTGCGACTCTGGAAGGGGAGATGGATCAGCAACTGTTGATTCGCACCAAACGGGGCGTCACGCCAACGGAAGCCGGGAAAATTCTTTATGCGCATGCCCGCACCATTTTGCGCCAGTGCGAACAGGCGCAGCTCGCCGTACATAATGTCGGCCAGACGCTACAGGGCCAGGTCTCTATTGGCCTCGCGCCTGGTACCGCCGCCTCTTCAGTAACCATGCCGCTGCTGCAGGCCGTGCGCGCCGAACTCCCGGACGTGCTGGTTTACCTGCATGAAGACAGCGGTGCGACGCTGAACGATAAACTGCTAAGCGGCCAGCTCGATATGGCGGTGCTGTATGACCGCGCGCCGGTGGCCGGGCTCACCAGCCAGCCGCTTATCAAAGAAGATCTGTTCCTGGTCGGCACGCGCGATTGTCCGGGGCAGAGCGTGGATCTGGCGAGCGTCGCCCAGATGAATCTTTTCCTGCCGCGTGATTACAGCGCCGTGCGCAAGCGCGTCGATGAAGCTTTCTCGCTGCGCCGCCTGACGGCAAAAATCATCGGCGAAATCGAGTCGGTGTCCACGCTGAGCGCGGCCATCGCCAGCGGCATGGGCGTGACGGTGCTGCCGGAATCCGCCGCGCGCTCGCTTGCCGGTTCAACCAACGGCTGGCTCGCGCGTATCACCAGCCCGTCGATGACGCTGCCGCTCTCGCTCAATGTCTCCTCCCGCGTGCCGTTAACGCCGCAGGCGCAGGCCGTGAAAGATATTCTGCTGTCACTGGTGGCGCGCCCGGCGCTGGAAAACCGCGAACTGCTGCTGGTGAGCTGACAGATATTCCCCAAAGGAATAACAGACAGCTTTTTATTATTTGTGATGCCCTCCGGGGGACTTTAACAATAGCGTCATGTTGAATCGCTCCCGGGGGCGCTGTGAATTTCCAGCAACTGAAAATTATTCGTGAGGCGGCAAGGCGGGATTTCAATCTCACCGAAGTGGCCAATATGCTTTATACCTCGCAATCTGGCGTCAGCCGCCATATTCGCGAACTTGAAGAAGAGCTCGGCATTGAGATTTTCATTCGCCGCGGCAAACGGCTGCTGGGCATGACGGAGCCTGGCAAAGCGCTGCTGGTGATTGCCGAGCGCATTCTTAACGAGGCCAGCAACGTGCGCCGCCTGGCCGATCTCTTTACCAACGACGCCAGCGGCGTGCTGACTATCGCCACGACGCACACCCAGGCCCGCTACAGCCTGCCGTCGGTGATTAAAACCTTTCGCTCGCTCTTTCCCGAGGTGCGTCTCGAGCTGATTCAGGGCACGCCGCAGGAGATAGAATCGCTGCTGCAAAGCGGCACGGCGGATATCGGTATCGCCAGTGAACGCTTAAGCGCCGATCCGGGCCTGGTGGCTTATCCGTGGTTTCGCTGGCATCACAGCCTGCTGGTGCCGAAGGATCACCCCCTCACGCAGGCCAACCCCCTGACGCTTGAAGAGATTAGCCGCTGGCCGCTTATTACCTACCGGCAGGGCATCACGGGCCGTTCGCGCATCGATGAGGCCTTCAGCCGAAAAGGGCTGACGCCGGATATCGTCCTGAGCGCGCAGGATTCCGACGTTATCAAAACGTATGTCGAGCTGGGGCTTGGCATTGGGCTGGTGGCAGAGCAGGCGAGCGAACCCCATGAAGAGAGCCTGCTCACGCGGCTCGACACGCGGCATCTGTTCGACGCTAACACCGTCTGGCTGGGCCTGAAACGCGGGCAGCTTCAGCGCAATTACGTCTGGCGCTTTATTGAGCTGTGCAACGCCGGGCTGTCGGTTGACGAAATTAAACAGCAGGCGCTTGAGCCTGCAAGTGACGTGGTGATCGATTATCAGATTTAGCGGTAAACGCCCCGCCAGCGCAGGGCTGGCGGAGCGTGACGATTACTGCGCCTGTGGCGTTTTAATAAAAAGCGCGGTCAGCGCCGACAGCAGACAGCCCGCCATCAGGTAAATCGCGACCGTATGCCATGCGCCGCCGGAGAAAGTCAGCAGGGCGGCGGCGATAAAGGGCGTAAAGCCGCCACCCACCACGCTAGCCACCTGATATCCGACGCCCGCGCCGCTGTAGCGATACCCCGCGCCGAACATCTCAGTAAACATCGGCTGCTGCACGCAGACCACCATATCGTGCGCGATGTTCGCGAGCATCAGCGAGAAAATCACCACGCCGACAATCGAACGGGCTTCCAGCGCCATAAAGAAAGGGAAAGCGCTCAGCGCGCCGAGCAGCGCGCCGGTGATATAAATGCGGCGCCGTCCGTAGCGATCGGCCATCCACGCGAACAGCGGAATGGTCAGGCAGCTCACGCCGCCCACCAGCAGGCCGATATTAAGAAACAGCTCGCGCGGCATGCCCAGATTCTGCGTGGAATAGTTAAGGGCGAAGGCGGTAACGATATACATCGTCAGCAGTTCGCACAGGCGCAGGGCGATGATTTTCAGGAATGCGCCAGGGTGGCGTACCAGCGCCTCAAAGACCGGCGGTCGCTTTTTCGCCTGCGCGGGCTTTGCCGCCTGCGCGCGCTCAAATTCCGCGGACTCCGCCATACCGTTACGCACCCACAGCGCCGCCAGCACCAGCACAATGCTGAACAGGAACGGCAAGCGCCAGCCCCAGCTCAGGAACTGCGCATCGGTCGTCAGATAGCTGATAAGCGACACCAGCCCGGTGGCGAGCAGCAGGCCTACGCCATATCCCACCTGAACGCCGCTACTGTAAAACGCTTTTTTCCCGGCGGGGGCGCTTTCCACCGCAAGCAGCGCCGCGCCGCCCCATTCGCCGCCCACGGCAAACCCCTGAATGGCGCGCAGCGTCACCAGCAGCACCGGCGCCCACCAGCCAATGGTAGCGAACGACGGCAGAATGCCGATGCAGGCGGTGGCGATGCCCATCATCCAGACGGTCATCATCAGCATCCGCTTGCGGCCCAGGCGATCGCCGAAGTGGCCAAAGACAATTCCGCCGAGCGGGCGGAATAAAAAGCCGACGCCGAAGGTGGCGAAGGCGGCAAGCGTGCCCATGGCCGGTGAGATCTGCGGGAAAAACTCGGTGTTAAACACCAGCGCCGCGGTAATGCCATAGAGTAAGAAATCAAACCAGTCTACGACCGCGCCGGCAAAGCTGCCCCAGGCCGCGCGGCGCGCGCGATTGCAGGCAGGGAGCGCCTCATCAGGGCGGGGAGTTGTGATTGTGGAATCCATCGTTGTCCTGTCCATTCGTCAACATTCTGTATTGTTATTGTTATCAAAGCAGATTGAAGGTTACTCACATCGTACGCAGCCAAAAAAAGCCGTTACTGAGACTACAGCGCCAGCCGCCGGGTGAAAACCGTTTTGCGCCGTGACGGACGTTTAAGGACCAATTAACTCAGAGATGCCGTGTGGGCAGAGGAATATGCGGTAAAGAGGGAGAGAATAACGGAAGCAGAAAAGCAAAAAGCCCGCTAAAAAGCGGGCTTTTTTGAATCTGGCTCCTCTGACTGGACTCGAACCAGTGACATACGGATTAACAGTCCGCCGTTCTACCGACTGAACTACAGAGGAATCGTGTGAACGGGGCGCATAATAATCATGCCCCGCATCAGTGTCAACGCAAAAAATTACGCTATGTATTCAAACGCTTAATTCTGCGTCAGATTGCGCTTTTAATGTACCTGACCGCCGTCGGAAAGGGCGGGCGTTTCACGCAGGCGTAAGCGCAGCAGCGGATCCTGACCGTAAAAGTGACAAAAACGCTGCCACAGCGACGGGAAGCGCGGCGCGAAAAGCTCCGGCGCACTGAAGAAATATTCGGAGAGCACCGCGAAGCACTCCGCCGGATCGGTGGCGGCATAGGCATCAATGCTGGCGGCGCTTTCACCCACCAGATCTATCTCATCCTGAATATTTTCCATCGCCGCGTGCAGGTCGTGCTCCCAGCCTGCGACTTCACGCAGCGCGATAAGCGGAATGCCGCTTGCGCGATCGCCGTTACGCATATCGAGCTTATGTGCCACTTCATGAATGATAAGGTTAAAGCCGGAGGCGTCGAACGAATCCTGAATATCGAGCCAGTTAAGGATAATCGGCCCCTGCTGCCAGCTCTGACCGGACTGCACCACGCGCTGGTTATGCACCAGACCGATGTCGTCTTCCCATTCGTCATCCACCACGAACGGCGCGGGGTAAATCAGCACTTCGTGAAAGCCGTCGAGCCACTCTAAACCGAGCTCCAGCACCGGCAGGCAGAAGAGCAGGGCAATGCGGGCGCTCTTCAGCTCATCCAGCTCAAAACCCTGTAAGGGCACCAGCCGCTTTTGCTGTAAAAAACGCTCGCTTAAGCGCACCAGCTTCTGCTGCTGTTCGTCGCTCAGGCCCGCCAGTAACGGAATGGCGAGCGCCGCTTCCCAGGGAAGAGGTGCCAGCGCGGCGGTGTGATTTGCTTTCCAGGGCCACTTAATCATCTTATTGCTCGCAAACTCGTCACTTGAACAAAATCGAAGAGGCAGGGACTGTTAAAATGCCAAAGATCCTGGCATCATGGCAACCTCAAGTACGGAGAGATGCCGGAGCGGCTGAACGGACCGGTCTCGAAAACCGGAGTAGGGGCAACTCTACCGGGGGTTCAAATCCCCCTCTCTCCGCCACTATTCAAGCACTTACCGCCTCGTTTTTCAGTGATAAAAATCCCGTTGAGAAAAGTTTGAGACTAATCGCGCCGTGAATTGTGCCCGGCTTCGCTTCTCGCCTGGAAGCTTTTTACCTTTCTTTGCAGTTTTCACCCGCTTTCATGTTACTGGTAGCCTCTCTTTTAAACGCGACAACGCGCGTCAGTCACCCAAACTAACCCTTAACGATTACCACTGAAAACTGCCGCCTGTGACGCAATCGGGTCTATTCTTATCTGATGCATATTGATGTTAACTCGCGGAATTCTCTGGCTTGTCGTTCGGGGGCTTTCAAAGTGAGTTAAAAACGAGCCTGACGCGGCTTCCGATAAACTTCAGTAAAATTAATGCAACGCGGGCAGGATACGCAGGAGGTGGCCGTCGTGCCTGAGAAAAAACAGTTTATCCGCATTCTGGCGCTGGATACGCCGCTCGGGCGCAGTCTGGCGTCCTTTCTGTTTATTCTGCTGGCAGGAAGCATCGCGGCCAATGCGGTAACGCTGTATCTCTCCTGGGAGCGCACGGTTGAAGATGCCGAGAGCAAGGCGATTAACCTGTCGCTTTCGCAGGTGCGCCAGGCGGATGACACTTTTCTCCAGACAGAGCTGACCCTGCAGGAGATCCGCCGCAATCTGGCTTATGGCTATCTTCCCAATCATGAACTCAACGCATCGCTTGCCGAGCTGGAACAGCGGCTGCCGCAGCTTGATGGGCTGTTTATTTACGATGCGCACGGCGCATGGCGCAACAGTTCTTTTGGGCAGGAACCTGCTGAGGACAACATTGCGGACCGCGATGATTTTCTCTACCACAAAGATCATGGCTGGATGGGAATACATATAGGCCATGTGGTGCGCAGTAACATCAGCGGCCAGCTGGTGATACCGGTTTCGCTACGCCTCAATGACATCACCGGCGGCTTTGCGGGCGTGGTAATGGCCACCGTCAAAATGGACTATTTCCGCCAGTTTTACAGCTACTTTGAACTGACGAATAATGACATCCTGGCGCTGCTGCTGGTCGATGGCAAGCCGCTGTACATTCGCCCCTTTGATGAAAGCGTGCTGAATAAAGATCTCTCTGACAGCCCGCTTTTTACGCAGGTGCTGCTGCGAGCGCGCCAGGGCAGCGCCACCTGGCTGTCAGCGCTTGATCAGGTCGTCAGAATCTACGGCTTTGCGCGCTCGACGCGTTACCCGATTGTCGTGGTGGCCGGGTATGACAAAGACAATCTGCGCGCGACCTGGCTTAAAAACAGTATTCCCGATTTGCTTATCAACGGTGCGCTGTTGACCGCCATTATCCTGATGGGCATGGTGCTGTTCAGACAGGTGAGAGTGAATATCCGCGATCGCAACGAGCTGGCGACGCTGCGTGACGAGCTGGTGAAAATCAACCACACGCTGCATTCCATGGCGATGGTCGATGGTCTGACGGGGCTTGCTAACCGGCGGCGCTTTGACGCCTTTCTTGAGCAGGCGCTGGCCGACACCGCTGTCACCGGGAACCCCGTCTCACTCATTCTTATCGATGTCGATTTTTTCAAACGTTATAACGACAATCGCGGTCACGTGGCCGGTGACGCCTGCCTGCGTCGTATCGGCGGTGTGCTCCAGCAGGCTTCTTTTAGCCATGGCGATCTGGTGGCGCGTTACGGTGGCGAAGAGTTCGCAATCATACTCTCTGAGGCTTCGTCCGCCGACGCCCTGCGCGTCGCGGAAAAGGTGGTCAGCATGGTGCGGGAGCAGGCGCTGCCACACCCCGACACCGAACTGCCCGATGGCGTGGTGACCATCAGCGCGGGCTGTTACAGCATGACATCTGACGGCAGAATGGCGTGTCTGACCGAGCTTATCAAAGGGGCGGACGAGGCGCTCTATCAGGCGAAAAGCACCGGGCGTAACCGTGCCGTCCTGTTGTCATAAGCCCCACTAGCCTGTTGCCTGCTGTATGAAGCGAATAAACGCTTCACTGGCGGATGACAGCCCTTTGTGCGGCGCGTAAATAAGCGAAAAGGGGCGCGTGCGGCCGCGGGTTTGCGGGAGGATCTCCGTCAGCAGGCCGTTTTCCATGAGCGGGCGCGCGATAAAATCGTAAGTCTGACAGATCCCCGCGCCGCTGACGGCAAGCGAGATAACGCCCAGAATGTCATCCGAGACCTGAATCTGCCCCTTCGGCGTCCACTCAATGGGGGCTCCTTCCTCGCACAGGCTCCACTGCGCGATACGCCCGCTGCTTGGCATGATAAACGGCAGGCATCGGTGGTTTTCAAGCGCGGCTAATTCGTGCGGCTCGCCGTGCTGGCGCAAATAAGCGGGTGCTGCGACCAGGCACAGCGGTGCCTCTTCAAGCTTACGCGCGACCAGCCGGCTGTCCGGCAGCGTGCCCAGACGGATAGCGAGATCGTAGCCTTCGGCCACCAGATCCACGTTTCGGTTAGTGATATTCAGCTCAACGGTAATCCCCGGATAGTGCGCGGCGAAACGCTGCAACAGCGCCGGAAGCCGGTAGTGCCCGTAGGTGGTCGGCGCGCTAAGCCGGATATGGCCGACCGTCTGTGCGCCGCGTCCCTGAATATCCCGCTCGGCGCGCTCAAACACACTAAAAGCGCTGCACGCCTGCTCGTAATAGTGCCGCCCGGCCTGCGTCAGGCTGAGCTGGCGCGTGGTGCGTCTCACCAGCTGTACGCCAAGCCGCGTCTCAAGCCTTGTTAGCGCCCGGCTCAGTACGGATGCCGTGGTGCCTAGCGCCACCGCCGCCGCGGTGATCGAGCCTTTCTCAATGATCGTCACGAAGATTTCCACATCGCTGAGATGGGCGAAACGTCGGCTCATTATGTCTCCTGAAGAACAAATGAATGTCTTTAGCGGTGGTTTATCCACTTTTGAGGAAACACTACAGTGTGCGCCAGTTGCAGGCAAGGCTTGCAAATCTAAAGACATCAACAGGAGTACATGGTGAAAATGGTACGTCATCTCGCGCTCGCCGCAGCGCTTGGTCTTTCTGCCCTGAGTGCGCAGGCCGCCAGCGTGCTGGTAGTGCTGTCGGATTCTGACCATCTGGATCTGAAAGACGGCAAAGTGTTTCAGACAGGCTTTTATCTCAATGAACTGATGCAGCCGGTAAAACGTCTGCTGGACGCCGGGCATCAGGTCACGTTCGCCACGCCGAATGGACAGGCGCCGACGCTCGATAAATCCTCTGATGACAAAATGTATTTCAACAATGACGTGAACGCGTGGCGCACGCATCGCGCGTTGCTCGATAAACTGAAACTGACGTCGCCTTCGTCTTCGCCGGTTATTAGCCTGGCGCGTGCCGCGCAGCGTGGCTACGGCGAGTTTGACGCGATTTACATTCCGGGTGGCCATGCGCCGATGCAGGATCTGCTGACCAGCCCGGCGCTCGGCAAGGCGCTGGCCGCGTTTCATGCCGCCGGTAAGCCAACGGCGCTGGTCTGCCACGGCCCCATCGCGCTGCTCTCCACGCTGCCGGATGCGCCGGCATTCACCCGCCAGCTGGCGGAAACCGGCCATGCCGCGGCGCAGCCCGGCTGGATTTACGCGGGTTACCGGATGACGGTTATCAGCAATGCGGAAGAGGAGATTGCCAAAGGCCTGCTGCCGAAAGGCGGGGCGATGAAATTCTATCCGCAAACCGCGCTCGAGCAGGCGGGTGGCCAATACAGCAGCAATACCGAACCGTTCACCTCGCATGTCGTGACGGACAGGGAACTCATCACCGGGCAGAACCCGGCTTCGGCAACGGCGGTGGCGCAGGCGCTGCTGGAACGTCTCCATTAATCTCTGACGCACTGCACTGAGGAACTAACATGGATCTGCAACTGAACACTAAAACGGCGATAGTGACGGCGGCGACGGCAGGCATTGGCCTTGCGATCGCCCGGACGCTGGCGCAGGAAGGCGTGGCGGTCACCATCACCGGCCGCGACCATAAAAAACTGGCGGCGGCGGTCGCGACCATTGAGGCGGAGGCGAAAGGTGCCTCCGTGACCGGCGTGCTGGCGGACGTCAGCACCGTGGAAGGCGTCGCGGCGCTGACGGCGCAACAGCCGGAAACCGATATTCTGATTAACAATCTCGGCTTTTATGAGGCGACGCCGTTTGCGGAAATCACCGACGAGGCGTGGCTGCGGATGTTTGAAGTTAACGTGATGTCCGGCGTGCGGCTCTCCCGTCACTATTTCCCGCAAATGCTGACGAAAAACTGGGGACGCGTCATTTTTATCTCCAGCGAAGTGGGTGCGTTTACGCCGCCGGATATGGTGCACTACGGGATGAGCAAATCGGCGCAGCTTGCGGTGGCGCGCGGTGGCGCGCGGCATGGCGGAATTAACCAAAGGCACCGGCGTGACGGTAAACAGCGTATTGCCTTCGGCCACGCGTTCAGAAGGCATTATGGAATATTTGCGCCAGACCGCGCCGCAACCGGGCATGACCGACGCCCAGATTGAAGCGAATTTCTTTGCGACGTATCGCCCGAGTTCGCTGCTTGCGCGCATGATTGATGCCACGGAGATAGCCTCAATGGTGGCGCTGCTGGCAAGCCCGCTGGGCGCGGCGTCAAACGGCGCGGCGGTGCGCGTGGAAGGCGGTACGTACCGCTCTATTCTGTAATCAGAGGCATAGCAGGAGAAAAGGGCTGGCCGGGCGTGACGCCGGGTGAATCTGAATAATAAAAAACCCGCGCTGGCGGGTTTTTTACTGTCGCTTATTCGTTAACCAGCCACATATCGGCTTCGTCGAACATCTCTTCCAGCATCCGGTTCAGCTTTTCGCGATCGTTTTTATTGGCGTCGGAATTGAGACCGTTTGTCTGCATCGGCTTAACGCGCACGTCAGCATCCGGAAAAATGCGGTGTACGCGGCGGGTCAGCTCGGCCAGGATAATCTCACGCGCGCCGGGCAAGCCTGCGACATTGCGTTTGTCATAAACCAGTTCAACAAACATGGAAAACTCCACAGTATGGATATATATACAGTCCTGGCACACTATAGCGCCCGTCCGGCATCCGGTAAAGAGGAGAGTGAAGGCGCGCGTGAAGAAGCGTGGAAAATAAAAAAGGCCCACACGCGGCGGGCCTGAAAAGGATGAGTAAAACGCTTAGAACTGATACACCATACCAATGCCGACGATGTCGTCGGTTGCGATGCCGTTGTCTTTATAGAAGTCGTCGTCGCTATCCAGCAGGTTGATTTTGTAATCAACGTAGGTCAGGAAGTTCTTGTTGAGATACCAGCTGGCACCGACATCCGCGTATTTAACCAGATCGTTGTCCTGGTACTTACCGGCATACCACAGATCTTTACCGCGGGATTGCAGGTAGGCCAGTGACGGACGCAGGCCGAAATCAAACTGGTACTGCGCCACGATTTCGATGTTCTGCGTTTTGTTGGCAATGCCGTCGCCGTCGCCATACGGCGTCATGTTGCGGGTTTCAGCATAGGTGGCGGCAAGATAGATATTGTTGGCGTCATACTTCAGGCCAGTCGCCCACGCATCCGCGCGTTCGCCGCCTGCGACGATAGAATCGCCACGGCCCTCATTAACCTGTTTTGACGTACGGTCAGAGGATGAATAGGCCGCGGATGCGCTAAAGCCCATACCGAAATCATAGGTCGTGGAGAGACCAAAACCGTCGCCGTTCTGGGTCTGGATGCCGTGACCGTTGTTGGTGCCTTCGTTGCCGTTGCCGTCGTCTTCGTTATTGCCCTGGTATTGCAGCGCGAAGTTAAGCCCGTCAACCATGCCGAAGAAATCGGTGTTGCGGTACGTCGCCATCCCGTTGCCGCGGCCCACCATGTAGTTATCGCTGTAGGTGTAAGAGTCACCACCGAATACCGGCAGCATATCGGTCCAGGCTTCAACGTCATAAATCACGCCGTAGTTACGGCCATAATCAAAAGAGCCGTAATCGCCATATTTCAGGCCCGCGAACGCGAGTTTGTTGTAAGAGGTGTTGCTGTCCTCGGTGCTGTTGGCCATGATTTTGTAGTTCCACATGCCATAGCCGGTCAGCTCTGAACTGATTTGGGTTTCGCCTTTAAAGCCGAATTCCAGATAGGTGCCGTCGCCGTCGTCACCCGGGTTATCGGAAAAGGTATGACGCGCGTCGACTTTACCAAACAAATCGAGTTTATTGCCGTCTTTATTATAAATCTCTGCCGCATTCGCAGCGCCTGCCATTAATAAAGCGGGTACTACAAGAGCCAGTACTTTTCTTTTCATTATTAATTTCCTTATCGTCATAAATAAAATAAATGAATGGTTTAATTGAATGACGTAACGGAGCATCGTCCGCGGCACGCATATTAGCAGAATGTAAAAACGCCACAAAAATTATTTCCCAGGGCGAATTCTGGTGAAAATTAATATATTTGTGTTGGTTATTTTATTTTTTCTTTCATTATTTTCATCAATGTTCTTGGTAGGGCGTTGAAATTATTTATAAAGGGTTGTTCTGGCTGAAGTACAGGTCCAGAGGGCATGGTGGCTGGTTTTTCTGGATGTGCGCGCTATCAAATAAATAAGCGTTAAAGGCATCAGCAATAAAAGATAATTGCCTGTTGAATTATTATTCGGATAATTAATTTTCAGAAAAAAGAACGGTACGAAGCGGGTCTGTCAGCGCTGAAAAAAGTCCGGTTCCGGTGTGTGAAAATAAAAATCAGATAAATGATGAATGCTTCCTTTTTTAAGGAGCGACTTTTAGGACCCGATATCAATCATTATCCCTGCTACCCGGCACGTGCTTTTTACTTAGCGATTTGTTACGCCTGCAGAAAGCCGTCCGCGCAAAAGCGCATAAAGCATGCTAATTTTGTGATCTGCATTACAGAAAAAACCGGACTGACCCGCGTAGAAGGAGACGCTATGTCGCTCACCCACTGGCAGCAGCGTTTTGAAGACTGGCTGCATCAAAGCTGGAATCAGGATGACAAAGCGCATGATATCGCGCATTTTCGCCGCGTCTGGAAAACCGCGCAGCAGATCATGGCAGGCAGTGAGGCCAACCGTCTGGTGGTGCTGACCGCCTGCTATTTCCACGACATCGTCAATTTGCCGAAAAACCATCCGCAGCGCCATCTGGCCTCGACGCTGGCCGCTCAGGAGACGTTGCGGATTCTGGACACTCACTTTCCCGATTTCCCACGAGAAATGTATGACGACGTGGCCCATGCGGTGCGTGCGCACAGCTTCAGCGCCGGTATTGCGCCGACGACGCTTGAGGCCAAAATTGTGCAGGACGCCGACCGGCTGGAGTCGCTCGGGGCTATTGGTCTTGCGCGTGTCTTTTATGTCTCCGGCGCGCTTGGCCGCGCCCTGTTCGACAGTGACGATCCGCTTGCCGCACACCGTGAACTCGACGACACCGCCTGGGCGCTCGATCACTTCCAGAAAAAATTGCTGACGCTGCCTTCCACCATGCAAACCGAGGCGGGCAGGGCGCTGGCGCGCCATAACGCTGATTTTCTCGTGCATTACATGGCCAAGCTCTGCGCCGAGCTGAAGGGCGATTTTTGTGAGCTTGATGAAGAGGTACTGCGTCGCTTTATTCAGGTTACGCCTTAACCGCAGCCCCGCGCGAAAGTGTGTTACTCTGTCCTATATCGGTTTTGTATGGCGAAGGTAATGCTCGACAATCACGCTGTTACTGAAGACGGACTGGCAGGCGCGGAGTTCAACGCCGCTCCTGCGCTGAGCGCACACGCGCTGCTGCAAAAAGTGCTGGAGATTTACGACACCAAAACGGTGGTGGCGCTGTTAAATGAGGCAGGCGAAAAGCGCTGGAGCCGCGCCAGGCTTAAGCGCCAGCAGCTCAACGCGGATGGCGCGCGTCTTGGCCCGCAAGAGTATCGCCGCCTGCTGGCGTTACTGCCCACGCCACCGCGCCATCATCCGAACTACGCGTTTCGCTTTATCGATCTCTTCGCCGGTATCGGCGGTATTCGCAGCGGGTTTGAAGCCGCAGGCGGCCAGTGCGTGTTTACCAGTGAGTGGAATAAACACGCGGTGCGCACCTATAAAGCCAACTGGTATTGCGATCCGCAACTGCATCAGTTCAATGAAGATATCCGGGATGTCACGCTAAGCCATAAGCCTGAAATCAGCGACGAGGCCGCCGCCGAGCATATCCGCGCGTGTATTCCGCAGCATGACGTTCTGCTGGCGGGCTTTCCGTGTCAGCCGTTTTCGCTCGCGGGCGTGTCGAAGAAAAACGCGCTGGGCCGCGCGCACGGTTTTGCCTGCGAAACTCAGGGCACGCTGTTTTTCGACGTGGTGCGTATTATCGCCGCGCGCCAGCCTGCGATTTTCGTGCTGGAAAACGTCAAAAACCTTAAAAGCCACGACAAGGGCAATACTTTTCGCATCATCATGCAGACGCTGGATGAGCTGGGCTATGAAGTGGCGGACGCCGCGGAAATGGGTCCGGACGATCCGAAAATCATCGACGGCAAACATTTCCTGCCGCAGCACCGCGAGCGCATCGTGCTGGTGGGCTTTCGCCGCTCGCTCAATCTGCACGACGGGTTTACGCTGCGCGCGCTGCCTGAGTTTTACCCCGCGCGTCGCCCGGCGTTTGGTGAACTGCTCGATCCGACCGTCGATGCCCGCTACGTGCTGACGCCGACGCTGTGGAAATATCTCTACCGCTACGCCCAGAAGCATCAGGCGAAGGGCAACGGCTTTGGTTATGGTCTGGTGGACCCGCAAAATCCCGCAAGCGTGGCGCGCACGCTCTCGGCACGTTATTACAAAGACGGCGCGGAAATCTTAATCGATCGCGGCTGGGATAAAGCGCTTGGCGAGCGGGATTTCGACGATGCCGCCAACCAGCAGCGCCGCCCGCGCCGCCTGACGCCGCGCGAATGCGCGCGCCTGATGGGCTTTGAAGCGCCGCAGGGCAGCGCGTTTCGCATTCCGGTTTCCGATACCCAGGCCTATCGCCAGTTCGGCAACTCGGTGGTGGTGCCTGCTTTTGCGGCGGTCGCAAAGCTACTGCGTCCGCGTATCGCGCAGGCGGTGCGGCTGCGGCTGGAGAATCGCGATGGCGGACGTTCATAGCAAGGCCGTTCGCAGTAAAAATATGCGCGCCATCGCCACGCGCGATACCGCCATTGAAAAGCGGCTCGGCGCGCTGCTCACAGAGCAGGGGTTTACCTTTCGCGTGCAGGACGCCGCACTTGCCGGTCGCCCAGATTTCGTGCTCGACGACTACCGCTGCGTTATCTTCACCCACGGCTGTTTCTGGCATCATCACGACTGCTATCTCTTTAAAGTGCCTGCCACCCGCACCGATTTCTGGCTTGATAAAATCGGCAAAAATGTGGCGCGCGATAAGCGCGATGTGGCCACGCTGCTCAGTGAAGGCTGGCGCGTGCTGTTAGTCTGGGAGTGTGCGTTACGCGGTCGTGAGAAACTCTCTGACGCGGCGCTCGCCGAGCGGCTGGAAGAGTGGATTTGCAGCGGCGGGGCGCATGCCGAAATAGACATCCAGGGCATTCACGCCCTTGAGGGCGAGCGGCCTGCGCCATCCGCCGGTTAAGGCTTACTTCTGAACGTCACAGGGCTCAACGACCGGTTTGGCCGGCAGCAGATATTTGCCGAGCGTCACCAGCAACACCGCCACAATGATCACGCCAAGCGCAATCCACTCAATCTGTGACAGGCTTTCGCCGCCAAAGCCGGTGCCGAGCAGCACCGCCACCACCGGGTTGACATACGCATAGCTGGTGGCGACCGCAGGCGAGACGTTGCGGATAAGATACATATAAGCGTTGATGGCAATCACCGAGCCGAACAGCGCCAGATAGCCCACCGCCAGAAAGCCCGAGAGATCGGGCAGCGCGGTCATCCGCTCGCCGGTGAGCAGCGACGCCACCATCAGCACCAGGCCCGCCGCCAGCATCTCAATCGCGCCCGCCATCATTCCCGTCGGCAATTCAATACGCGAGCCGTAGACCGAACCGAACGCCCAGCTTAGCGAGCCAATCAGAATTAACAGCGCGCCCCACGGATTGCCGTTCAGGTTGCCGCCGCTGTTTAACAGCACAATGCCCGCCAGGCCAATCGCCACGCCGAGCCACTCCAGCTTACGGGTCTGGATGCCAAAGAAACGGCTGAAAATCAGCGAGAAGAGCGGGACGGTCGCGACCATCACGGCGGCGATGCCCGACGGCACATGCTGATGCTCCGCCACCGTCACAAAGCCGTTACCGACGGCCAGCAGCAGCACGCCAATCAGCGCCGCGTTTAACATCGGGCGACGCGCCGGGAGTTTGTGACCGGTCGCCAGCAGATATGTCAGCAGCAGAACGCCCGCACAGAGAAAGCGCACGCCCGCCATCATAAACGGCGGCCAGCTTTTCACGCCGACGGCAATCGCAAAATAGGTGGAACCCCAGATGATATACAGCGCGAACAGTGCGCCAAGCAGCGGTAATACTCGACCGAAACGCATACTCCCTCACGACGTGAAATAAAGAACGCTTATAGTGAACGCTAAAATTATTGCCGAGGCGAGATTTTTAATTGTTTCGCTTAGGTTAATTTTGCGTTGACAGAAGGTGGTAGTTTCGGGGTAGCGCCTTTTACTCCATACTTAACACTTCAGAATCACAACACGAAGGAATGAAATTTTGGCCGGAAGTAGTTTATTAACGCTGCTGGATGATATCGCCACGTTGCTGGACGATATCTCAATGATGGGAAAACTCGCGGCAAAAAAGACCGCCGGGGTGCTGGGCGACGATCTTTCGCTTAACGCACAGCAGGTGACTGGCGTGCGCGCGAATCGCGAACTGCCGGTGGTCTGGGCGGTGGCGAAAGGATCGCTGCTCAATAAACTGATTCTGGTGCCGCTCGCGCTTATCATCAGCGCCTTCGCGCCGTGGGCCATTACCCCGCTCCTGATGGTGGGCGGCGCGTTTCTGTGCTTTGAAGGCGTGGAAAAGGTGATGCACAGTATCCACGCGCGTAAACACAAAGAGACACCGGAGCAGAAACAGCAGCGTCTGAATGAGATAGCAAAGCAGGACCCGAAACTCTACGAGCGCGATAAAGTGAAAGGCGCGGTGCGCACCGATTTTATTCTCTCGGCGGAAATCGTCGCCATTACGCTTGGCATCGTGGCCGAAGCCCCGCTCTTAAACCAGGTGCTGATATTAAGCGGTATCGCTGTTCTTGTGACGCTCGGTGTCTATGGCATCGTGGGCGTCATTGTGAAGCTTGACGATATGGGCTACTGGCTTGCGGATAAACGCTCGGCGCTGGCGCGCGGCGTTGGTAAAGGGCTGCTGGTGACGGCGCCGTGGCTGATGAAGGCGCTCTCTGTCCTCGGCACTATCGCGATGTTTCTGGTGGGCGGCGGCATTGTGGTACACGGCATCGCGCCGCTGCATCACGGGATTGAACACTGGGCGCAGAGCTTGGGCGGCGTGGGCGCGGCGGTGATGCCCACGGTACTAAACCTGGTGCTCGGTTTTATCCTCGGCGCTGTCGTGCTGGCCGTTGTTTCGCTTATCGGACGGCTGCGCGGTAAAGCGGCGCATTGAGAATATTCCTGAAACTGCACGTCTGACAGGCGAAAATCGCGTGCGTTGACTATCTTCTGGATGTTTTCACACTGATAAAGGAGGCAGGCATGGTCTTTTTAGTCAGCGATGAAGTCCGGCGCAAAAACAGCGGTCAACGCATGGTCGTGACCGGTTATTCAAGCGGCATGGTGGAATGCCGCTGGTATGACGGTTACGGCGTGCAGCGGGAAGCGTTTCGTGAAGACGAACTGCTGCCCGGCGAAAGGAAATCTCGCGAAGAACGTCGTTGAAAGAACGCCCGGTTACACTGCCGGGCGTTTTCTTTCCCCCCTCCATCCTGCAACAGATCAATGACATCCTTTTACTTTCCAGGCGACAATCCGTAAAAAAACGGCCACACTTTTAATATCCGCGCCGCCTGGTATTATCTGAGCCGCCTGACCTTCACTCTGCTTCATCCAGTCGAGCCTTTATCAGTACAGGGAGTCTGACGTGCCTGACAAGTTACTCATCAGCCGCTGGCGGACCAAAAACCCTATTCGGGTCGTCAACTTCTGCTTCTGCGCCGTCTTTATCTTCTCCACGCTGCTGACCTGGCGTGAAGGAGTTATTCTGCAGGACGCTTTTATCTCCTCGCAGCGCAATCAGCTCGACAGCATCGCCACGGCGATGGACCGTAATTTGCAATACAGCGTCGATAAACTGCTGTTTTATCGCGCGGGTATGCGTTATGCCATGCATAACCTGTTAGAAGGCCCGCAGACCGACGCTCTCATCGCCGGGTTTAAGGCGGAGCGCGATAAACCTGAATGGACGCTGCCGACCGGGCGCGATCTGGCACCGGAAATTCAGGGCGTATCTGACGCGTTTATTGGTCAGAGCACGCTGCTTGAGCGCGACGACGCGCTACTCTATAGCGAGCTGAATGCGACGCTGGCGCTCGGCCACATGCTGAGCATCGCCGATGCCCGCGCTGAGCGCCCGGAAGTACGCACTTTTTATGTGTCGCGCGCCGGTTTTTACCTCACTAATTTGCCGTTTTACGGTCACGGCAGCATACCGGAACTCTACTACCAGCAAGTCAGTAGCCGCTGGTTTCTCGATCAGTCGCGGCGGCGCAATCCTGGGCGTGGCGTGCGCTGGCTGCACGGGCGCGATCTCAGCATGCCCACGGGGCAGCGCGTCACCGCCAGCATCCCGCTCGATGATAAAGGCCGCTGGTTCGGTGTGCTGGCGATGGATTTCCCCATCGGCGCGATGCGCGATTTCCTGAAAAACGCACTGAATGACGACGACAGCGGCGGCGAAATTCTGCTTTTCGACAGCCAGCTAAGCCCGATAGCGACGACGGCTTCCGGCAGCGACACCGCGCTGCATTTCACGGCGCAGGATAAAGCGATGCTGGCCCGCCAGATGGAGCTTGGCAACGAGGGCGACGCGCGGATGGATACCCGCTTCATCACCTGGGCGAAGCTCGATTATTTCGACGGTGTGCTGGTGAAAGTCACCACGGTGTCGCAAAGCGCGGAAGGGAAATTCGGCAAAGTGGCGATGGTGCTTGGCCTGCTGTGGCTGCTCTTTACCGCCATGCTGTTTCTCTCCTGGCGGGTGATCGTGGGCATGGTGCGCAATATGCTGACCATGCAGCGCTCGCTGAAATGGCGCGCCTGGTATGACACGCTGACGCGCCTGTACAACCGTGGCGCGTTCTTTGAGCGCGCGCGTATGGCGGCGAAAACGTGTTTTGCGCAAAGTGAGCCGTTTTCGGTTATCCAGCTCGATCTCGTCACTTTAAAAGCATCAATGACCGCTATGGTCATCAGGCGGGCGATAAGGTACTGACGTGGGCGGCGGGCATGTTAAGCCGTTCGCTGCGCGCCCAGGATGTGGCGGGGCGCGTCGGTGGGGAGGAGTTTTGCGTGATTCTGCCGGGTACGACCGCTGACGGGGCGCGGCAGGTGGCAGAGCGGATACGCCAGCGCATCAACAGCCAGGAGATTCTGGTGCGCCCGGATACGACCATTCGTATCAGCGTGTCGGTAGGCGTGAGCGAAGCACGACGCGACGGCGATTACGATTTCGAGCATCTGCAGTCGATAGCCGATCACCGGCTTTATCTGGCCAAACAGCGCGGGCGCAACCAGGTATGTGACGAGGGGTAAGGCTTATGCCTTATCCAGAAAGTGATCGAGCCCTTCGCGAAAGCCCGCCGGGCCGCGCTCGGTCGTACGGTAGACGCGGGTGGGATCGTCATTTTTAAGCATCACGCCCTGGCGGTTTAAGCCTTTCACCACCACCGCCAGGTCGACGTTATCAAGCAGCGAGGCATCATCCGGCCCGTCGCCAAGCCCGATTGTGGTGCGCAGTGTGCCTTCACGCTTGCGGTACTGCTCTTTCAGCCAGTTCACCGCCTGGCCTTTACCGCCGCGTGCATCCAGCACATGCCAGAAACGGCCACCCTCAATCATCATCAGGCCGAGCGCTTCAAGGCTTGCGGTAAAGCGCGCCAGGTTTTCGTCGCTGTCGCGCCAGATAACCGTCTCGGAGGCTTCCAGCAGCGTCGCCATCGCGGCAAGTTTCGGGCTAAGCCCGGTCCATTCGGCAATGGTTTTCTCATCCACATCGCTGAAGCAGAAAAGCTTATAGCCGTGCTCGTCGCGCAGGCGGTTAATCACGGCGAGGATGTCGTCATGGGGAACGCCATTTAGCAGGCGAGGGAAGTCAGGGCTATCCTCCCAGGCGGCGTCAAGCTGAATAATCGCGCCGTTCTCGGCGATAAAAGGCTGCCCGGAGAGACCAAGCGCATCCTGGATGGCGATAATTTCCGCCGCCGTTTTGGTGCTGGAGAGAATCACCGGCACCTGATGGTCAATAAGGCGAGTAAGCCACGCCTGCGCCGGTTCCCATTCATGCGTATTCGGATCAAGCAGCGTGCCGTCCAGGTCGGTAATCACCAGCAAATCGTCATGCAGATGCGCCATAGTGGCTCCTTTTTACGCGCAGCCATTTGCCTGGCTAACCAGGAATAATCTCAATTAATCGGCCTTTTTTGCAGGGTTATTTTGAGATCGTTGCCACGAAAGGCGCGCGGTTGTTGGCTTGCAGTGAATATATGGTTCCATAATATTAGCAATGTATTATTCACCAAGAAAATATATCCTTGTGCGGCAAAAATTTTGCGGTATGTTGTTCATCGACATCAGTTTCCCTGGTGTAACGAATTTTAAGTGCTTCTTGCTTTCGCAAGCTTATCCCGGCTCCCCAGGCCGGGATATTTTTATGCTCAATGGTTCACTTCGCTCGGCCCCGCATCGCGGATATCCAGTTCAAACTCCTCGCCAAGCTCCCGACACGTATCCTTTCTGCGCGCATCCGCCAGCGT
The DNA here is from genome assembly GCF_000982825.1 of Cronobacter sakazakii. NCBI lineage: Bacteria > Pseudomonadati > Pseudomonadota > Gammaproteobacteria > Enterobacterales > Enterobacteriaceae > Cronobacter > Cronobacter sakazakii. The sequence continues at coordinate 2,667,371 of NZ_CP011047.1, forward strand.
CGGGGAGACGCATTCTGGCGTGTGCCGCTCGTCTTCGCTAATCACCTCAATCGCGCCCAGCAGCGCGTCGATATCAGCCTGTGGCGTTTCTGGCGTTGGGTTTTCCGGTTTCATGGCATTCACCTCAGACGACCCCATCACACTAATTATAGCTGTCCGCTGGCAGGCGCCACTCAGCCCGGTGCCAGCAAAGCGGTTTTGTTCTACACTGGCACAATAGTGATAAGAGGAGCAGTTATGAACGTTAACGATCGGGTTACCGTTAAAACGGATGGCGGGCCGCGTCGTCCAGGCGTGGTGCTGGCCGTTGAGCCTTTTAATGAAGGTACGATGTATCTGGTTTCACTGGAGGAGTATCCGCTGGGAATATGGTTCTTTAATGAGAAAGATCACCCGGACGGGATATTTGTCGAAAAGGTAGAATAATACGTCATATTTTTTACTTATTGTTACGCCGCTCCGTTAATTCGGGGCGGCGTTATTTTTAAGACAGGGTTCATCCTCGCCTGAGCGATATGATGATGAGTCATGTAATCGTTCCGACGAGCGTCAGAGACGAATCGTGTAGGGTACAGGGTAAATTAACGTGCTGCGTTAGCGCATATTCACAAAAATGCCGTTGGTGACGTTATCGGTCAACCGCACAACATGATAGATCACTTGCTTATTATGGGTCTTGATTTTACGTTTTATATTCCCTTTGTGAGACGAAACTGTCTTGGCCTTAATATTCATCTGATCGGAAATCTGAATCGTATCCTGGCCCGACATCCACATTCTCAGCATACTGGATTCAGTACGGCTTAAAGAGAGTGTAGGCAAACTGATTTTCCCAATACACTGCATATCTTTGGTTAAATAATCTCCCAGAATAGCATCCAGCGACTCTGGTTTAATCGATTTAGAGCTAATTAACAGATTCTTACGCACCCGTAAATATTCATCGAAGTGAATATTGGCAATCGCCATAAAAACGATAAATAACGTACCGGGATGCTGATTAATGATGTGCTTTATATGCTGACTGCTTTCGGGATCGTGAATAAAACAGTCTTCATTAATAAACACCACATGGGGCTTACGCAGCTGACAGGCTTCTTCCAGAGTTTCAACACTATCAGCATGAAATATCTGACGTTTTCTGACTCCTCTTGTCGATAAATAACCGGTTAGCCCGAGCCTGGTATAGCTGCAGAGATCCATAATAATCGTTGACATAGCCTACCCTCACTAAACGCGTTATCCGTTAAAGCACAACGATTGCTCCACCAGCCTGAGAACGACCGCCGTTCTGCCAAGACCAGCATTTACGGGATAATAAAGCGTCAAACGGCGTACCGCAGACCGATAGCGTGAATCGTATCAGCCGGGTATCGAAGTCATTCAGGCGACCCCAACTATCCCGTAAAGTTACGTATAATTTGCCAGGAAAGTTCTTAAAGTAAAGAGGCGATCCGGTTCTGTGAGAGGCGTAAAATCATTAATTCCGCCTGGGATGTATGGTCAGCCAGAGAATATATTTTCCATATTAGGAATATCCTTAGGATGACCATTTAAAAAGAGGGGTTAACCCTTTGCAGGAATTTCGCTAACGATATCAGTCAACAAGTGAAATATTTCTGCGAATAAATGTTCACAGAACGGTGCTATTAAGGGCATTAACGCAGCGAGGACGATTATCCCGATACTCAGCGTCAGCGGAAAGCCAATGGCGAATACGGTCAACTGCGGGGCCATACGGTTTAACAGGCCAAGCGCCAGGTTTAATGACAGCAAAAGGGTAATCATCGGCAGCGCCAGCATGACGCCATTAATAAAAATCAGACCGCCCGCGCGAGTCAGCGCCATGAAAGCGTTGCTGTTAATTGCTTCGCCGCCAATGGGCAGAGTGTGAAACGTGTCGGCAAGAATGGAGATAAGCCACAGATGACCGTTAACCGTGAGAAACAGCAGCATCGCCAGCATATCGATAAAGCGCGCCAGCACCGGCATATTCAGACGGCTGCCCGGATCGAAAAACGTGGCGAATGAGAGCCCCATTTGCAGGCCGATAAGCTCGCCTGCGGTGCGCACCGCCGCGAAGGCAAATTGCATCGTAAAGCCGATAGCAACGCCGATAAGGATCTGCTGCAACCCCAGCCACAGCCCTTCGAGCGAGAAAATCGGCACGTTACTGCCGGGAATATTGGGCGCGAGCGCGATGGTAATCAGCAGCGCCAGACCAATCTTGACGCGGATGCTAATGGAACGCTCGCTTAAGATAGGCGCGGTGCTGATAAGAGCCAGCACGCGCAGCAGCGGCCAGAAGTACAGAGTCAGCCAGTGAAGATACTGGTCGCTGGTAAATTGCAGCATGGGCGCGGCCGTCAGCCGATGATATACGGCAGGTTAGAAAACAGCGTGCGCATATAGTCAAGCAGCAGGTTGAGCATCCACGGGCCCGCCGCCACGATAACCACAAACACCGCCAGAATTTTCGGAATGAACGAGAGCGTCATTTCGTTAATCTGGGTGGCCGCCTGCAAAATACTGATAAACAGGCCGGTCACCAGCGCCACCAGCAGCAGGGGCGCGGCAAGCGCGAGCGCGACTTTCATGGCTTCCGTGCCCATCATCATGACCGATTCTGGCGTCATCATGCACCTCGTTAACTGTAAAAGCTTTGGGCAAGCGAACCGACAAGGAGCTGCCAGCCATCAACCAGCACAAACAGCATCAGCTTGAAGGGCAGGGCGATAGACGCAGGCGGCACCATCATCATCCCGAGCGCCATCAGCACGCTCGCCACCACCAGATCGATGATCAGGAAGGGGATAAACACGGTAAAGCCAATCTGGAACGCGGTTTTCAGCTCGCTGGTGACATACGCGGGCAGCAGGATGCGCATCGGCACCGCTTCCGGCCCCTGAATCGGCTGCGTATTGGCAAGTTTCGCAAACAGTGCCAGATCCGCCTCGCGGGTCTGACGCAGCATAAATTCGCGCAGCGGTTGCGCGCCGCGGTCGAGCGCCACTTCCATCGAAATTTTGTTTTCGGTGAACGGCTGATAGGCGTCGGAATAGATCTTATCGATAACCGGCGACATGATAAAAAAGGTCAGGAACAGCGCGAGGCCCAGCAGCACCTGGTTTGGCGGCGCGGACGGGGTGCCGAGCGCGTTACGCAGCAGACCGAAAACGATAATGATGCGCGTAAAGCTGGTCATCATTAACAGAATGGCGGGCAGGAACGTCAGCGAGGTGATAAACACCAGCGTCTGTACCGGCAGCGACCAGCTCTGACCGCCGCCCGATATCGGTTGGCTGACAAGACCCGGCAGTTGTGCCATCGCAGGCGCCGCCAGCAGGCCGAGCGCGAGGAAAGAAAGATTTAACCAACGACGCATTACTTTCTCCCGCTACGCTTAAGCAGATTTTTCATCAGGTTCTGGAAGTCAGCGCCAGGCACGGTTTCCGGCTCCTGCGCGGGGGGCGCAGGCGGCAGGGTGTGCAGGGGCGTGATAGAGGTGGCGGTCACGCCCAGCACCAGGCGGGCGTCTTCCACTTCGACAATCACAATCTTTTCGCGAGCCCCAAGGCTCAGGCTGCTGTTGAGCTTCAGACCACGCATCCCGGTGCTTTTAGCCGCGAAGCCAAAACGCTTTGCCATCCAGGCAAACAGCAGAATAAAGAGGATAATCAGCGTCAGCGCGCCGCTTACCTGGATTAAGGATGAGCCGGCGTCGGGCATTGCCGGCTGTGCAACCGTGGTCTGATTTTTCATTTAACGACTCAGGCGACGCATACGTTCTGACGGGGTGATGATGTCGGTGATGCGCACGCCATATTTATCGGCGACGACCACGACTTCACCCTGAGCAATCAGGTAACCGTTGATAAGGATATCCAGCGGCTCGCCAGCGAGACCGTCCAGCGCGACCACGGAACCCTGCGTCAGACGCAGCAGCTCTTTAATGGTCATGCGGGTGCGGCCCAGTTCCACGGTGAGTTTCACCGGGATATCCATAATCAGGTTGATATCCTGGAGCGCGCCGACCATGTCGCCGCCTTCCAGCGCGCGGAACACGCTGTCCGCCGAGCTCTTGCCCGCGGTTTTCTGCTCGCTCAGCGCATCGGCCCACAGATCGTCTGCGGAGTCGCCGGTGCTTTTTTGTTCTTTCAGTGCATCAGCCCACAGATCGTCCATTTCACCAGCATTTTCATCGGACGGTTTGTTAATGTCACTCATTGGGCTGTTCCTCATTCAGCGAATTCAAAATTGGGTTGATCAAATGTTCAACGCGCAGGGCGTATTGCCCGTTTACGGTGCCGTACTGGCTGGTGAGAACCGGTACGCCATCCACATGCACCAGAATGCGATCCGGCTTATCAATGGGCAGCACGTCGCCTGGCTTCAGCTTCAAAATCTTCGAGAGTCGCAGCGGGATCTCGGCGAAGTTAGCAATTAACTCCAGCTCCGAGTGCTGCACCTGCCGTACCAGAGTGTCGCGCCAGTTCTGATCTTCCTGACGGGAGTTTTCCAGCGGCGGGTTAACCAGCAGTTCGCGCAGCGGCTCAATCATGCTGAACGGCAGACAGATATTAAACTCGCCGGTCAGGTTACCAATCTCGACGTGAAACGGGGTGTTAACCACGATATCGTTCGGCGAGGTGGTGATATTGGTGAATTTCACCTGCATCTCTGAACGCACATACTCCACGTCCAGCGGGTTAATCGCTTTCCACGCGTCGCTGTAGGCTTCAAGCGCCAGCTTGAGCATACGGTTGATGACGCGCTGTTCGGTGTGGGTAAATTCGCGGCCTTCCACTTTAGTCGGGAAGCGGCCATCACCGCCGAACAGGTTGTCCACCGCGATAAACACCAGGCTTGGCGAAAACACAAACAGCCCGGTACCGCGCAGCGGTTTTAAATGAATCAGGTTAAGGTTGGTCGGCACCGGCAGGTTGCGGGCAAACTCGTGGTAGGGCTGAATACGAATCGCCCCCACGGTGATGTCCGGGCTGCGGCGCAACAGGTTAAACAACCCCATACGGAACTGGCGCGCGAAGCGTTCGTTGATAATCTCCAGCGCCTGGAGGCGCTCGCGCACCACGCGACGCTGGGTATTGGGATCGTAGGGGCGAATGTCGCCATCGCCGCCTGTCGCTTGCTGTTCCGCGCTCTGCTCGCTGTCGCCGTTTAACAGCGCATCGATTTCGGCCTGAGAAAGAATGCTGTCGCCCATGGCTTTACCGCAGAATAAAGGCAGTGTAGAGGACGTCAGTCACTACCTGCTTCGGTTGTCCTGCCACCAGCGGCGCGGAAAGCGTCTGTTTAATCGCTTCCACCAGCTTCTGTTTGCCTTCATCGGTCGCGAGCTGTGAGGCATCCTGACGGGAGAAGAGCAGCAGCAGACGGCTGCGCACTTCCGGCAGATAGTCGCTAAGACGCTGGCGGGTCGCCTCGTCCTTCAGCCGCAGCGTAATGCCGACATACAGCACACGGTCGGCATCACCCAGGTTCACGGTGAAGGTGTCCAGTGCGAAAAAGACCGGCGCTGGCGGCGGTTCTGGCGCCGCTTTAGCCGCGGTGGTGCCATGCTGCTGCATACGCCAGTAGCTGTAACCTGCCGTCGCACAGGCAGCGAGAGTTATAATGACCAGTAACGGGATCCAGATGGAGCGTTTACGGCCTTTACCTTTGGTGATTGCGCTGTCAGTCATCAGACTCGGGTTTCCTGTATCAGTACTGCGATAGAGTGATTATCCCGTCTCTGCGCGCAGTCAAAGCCTGGAAAAAACGGGAATAATCACGTTACCTCTGGCGTTAGGCAAAGATATCGACCGCGCCATTGCCGCGAGCGGCTGCCTGAAGGCTTGCCGGAGCGGCAATCGCTTCTTCTTCACCATTCAGGCTAAAAGCGCCGCCGGAACGGGATGCGGCAGACTGTTGCGGGTTGTTTTGCTGCTGCTGACCGCTAAAGTTTTCGCTGCTGATGCTGCTCTGACCGAGCTGAATGCCGTTTTCCGCAAGCTGCGCGCGCAGCGTCGGCAGGGCGGCTTCCAGCGCTGCACGCACATGACTGTGCGGCGACACCATCTGAACCTGCGCCATGTTGTCGTCAATCTTCAGGCTGATCTGCACTGCGCCCAGCTCTTCCGGGTGCAGGCGCAGCTCGGCGCTCTGCTGGCCGTTGCGGGTAAACAGCGTGATGTGCTGGCTCACCGAGTTCTGCCAGTCCGGGGTGCCGAGCGGCGCGGTGACCTGCGGGGTCGGCATCGTCATGGACGGCGTGGTGTTCTGGGTGCCTTGCGTGGTCGTGGAGGCCAGCGCGTGCAGGTTCAGGTTATGCGGCACCTGCGTGCTGCTCACATCCGCGGCGGTTTTATCGACCGTCGAGACCGGCGCGACAACATCCGAAGCGGCCTGGCCGGTGACCGGCGCAGTCGCAGCGGCGGCCGTCAGCGGGGTGGCGGCGTCATCGCTTTTCGCGCTGGTTTTGGCATCGCTTTTGGCGTTGCCGAGCGTCTGGGTCAGGCTTGCCGCCGGGCTAAAACCATTAGCGCTCAGTGCGGCAACGCCCTGCGCCTGGGTTTGCATTGGTGCGTCAGCTGCCGCGTTCGGCTGCTGGGTCTGCGGCAGCATCGCGAAGAGGGCGCTTAACGCGGCCATATCTTCGTCGCTGAGTTTTTTATCGTCGTCAAGACCGGCGGTTTTCAGCGCGGGCTTCGCAGTGCCTGGCGTCACCGCCTGCGCGTCGCCGGCAGCAAGCGTCAGATCGGCCGGCGTGATCTCGCCGTTGGTCAGTTGATCCAGCAGACGCGCGAGATCGTTCTGCACGCCTTGCTGGCCCGCCGTAGCATCGGCCAGCGTTTTACCCGCCAGCGTCTCTTTACCGGCACCCTGCAACTGCGCGAGCGACAGCGTTTTGCCGTCGGCAAACGGCAGCTTGCCTGAGAAATGCTGGCCTAACAGCGCCAGAAAATCCTGCGCCGCGTCGCCGCTTTTCGCATCGACGCCTTTCAGCCCGGCACCGGTGCCAGTCGCATCGACGTCACTGGTAAGCACAACATTGGGCAACGTAATCATTCGCCTTTCCTCATTGATGCCCGCTGGGCAAATTCATCCATTCTTTTTTGATCGAGCCGGTTTTCCGCCAGCAGCGCCGCGCTGGCGTGCCGGTCCTGGAGCGTTTGCCAGGCCTGAAGACGCTGCTTTTTCTCTTTCCAGAACGAGAGCGCCTGATCGACTTTGGTATTCCACTGCGTAAGCTGGAGGCGATGCTGTTCAATCGCTTTCTCCAGCGTCTGGATAAACTGCTGGTAATTCACCCAGCGGTTACTGGCAATCCCCTGGGTCATGGTCTGATTCAGGTTATTGCGATATTCCTGCTGATAATTCATCAGCATCGACAACTGTTCTTCCGCCTGCTGACAGCCGCGACGCATTTCGCCAAGCCGCAACGCGGCATCGTCGACTTCTTTCTCAGCCATATCTTTAAGCGTGTTCAGCGCGCCATTTTGTTTCATGGCTACCTCCCTCATACCTCATCAAACTGACGGGAAGATAAGTTCCAGTGCCTGCAACGCATCCTCTACACCGGAACGTTCGTAAATACCCTGCTGCAGAAACGCTTCCAGTTGCGGCCACAGCGTAATGGCGCGATCCAGCATCGGATCGCTGCCTTTGGCATAAGCCCCAACGCTCACCAGGTCGCGGTTGCGCTGGAAACTTGAAAGCAGCTGTTTGAAGGTCCGCACGCGCGCGTAATGCTCTTCGCTGATGATGGCTGTCATCACGCGGCTGATGGACGCTTCGATATCAATCGCCGGATAGTGACCGGCTTCCGCGAGGCGACGCGACAGCACGATGTGGCCGTCGAGAATGGCGCGCGCGGAGTCGGCGATCGGGTCCTGCTGGTCGTCGCCTTCGGTCAGTACGGTATAAAACGCGGTAATCGAGCCGCCGCCGCTGATGCCGTTACCGGCGCGCTCGACCAGCGCGGGCAGTTTGGCGAAGACCGAAGGCGGATAGCCTTTGGTCGCGGGCGGCTCGCCGATAGCCAGCGCGATTTCACGCTGCGCCATCGCGTAACGGGTCAGCGAATCCATGATCAGCAGGACGTGCTGACCGCGGTCGCGGAAATCTTCAGCGATGCGGGTGGCGTAGGCGGCACCCTGCATACGTAATAAAGGAGAGACATCCGCCGGGGCGGCAATCACCACCGAGCGGGCGCGCCCTTCGGCGCCGAGGATGTTCTCGATAAAGTCTTTGACTTCACGGCCACGCTCGCCGATAAGCCCCACCACGATGACATCCGCCTGGGTGTAGCGCGCCATCATGCCGAGCAGTACCGATTTACCGACGCCGGAGCCCGCGAACAGGCCCATACGCTGGCCGCGACCGACGGTCAGCAGGGCGTTAATCGGGCGCACGCCCACGTCCAGCACATCTTCAATGGCGGTACGTTGCAGTGGGTTAAACGGCGGGGTGATAAGCGCGCCGGTGGTTTCGGTGTCAGGGGAGGGCAGACCATCAAGCGGCTTGCCCGCGCCGTCCAGCACGCGGCCAAGCAGTTGCGGGCCGAGCGGCAGCTGTTTGCTGCTCTGTAACCCTTCGCCACCCCCCGAACGGGCATAGACGCGCGCGCCCGGCAGAATGCCTTCGACTTCTTCGAGCGGCATTAAAAACAGTTTCTGGCCGTTAAAGCCGACCACTTCGCTTTCCACTTCCTGGAGCTGCGTGCCTTCCTGACGTTCGATAATACAGGTCGCGCCGAGCGGCAGTTGCAGCCCGGTCGCTTCCAGCACCAGGCCGGTGGCGCGTGTCAGGCGGCCGTAGCGGCGCACCGACGGCAGTTGCGCCATTTTGGTCTCGAAGTTATCGAGCGTATTGAGCCAGCGGGTCAGACGGGCGGTCATTACACCACTCCTGGTGCGGCCAGGCGGCACAGTTCCTGCCAGCGCGTCGCCACGCTCGCATCGAGATCGCCTTCATCGGCGGAGACTTTGCAGCCGCCCGGATGGAGGGTCGGGTCGCCGCGCAGACGCCAGCCGTGCAGGCTTAAGGTCGCGCCGAGCATCTCTTCGACGCGCTGTAAATCGTCCGGATGCACGCGCAGCTGCGGTTTGCCGCTAAACAGCGGCTCCTGCTGCAACAGCGTCTGGATCTGCTTAATCAGGTGGTTGTTATCCACCTGAACGTGGCCGATCACCTGGCGCGCGGCTTCCAGCGCCATCTGCATCAGGCGCGAGGCGATGACGCTGTCGAGCGCGTCCAGGGTGTACTGGAACTCGCTCACCAGCTGCTGCATTCGCGCGTGTATTGGCCCCTGCTGGGCGCGCGCTTCGGCGAGCCCCTGTTCGAATCCTTTGGAATGGCCTTCCTGGCGGCCCTGCTCGAAGCCCTGCTGACGCCCTTCGGCGAGCCCGGCGTTAAAGCCTTGCTCATGCGCCTGGGTTTGCATCATCACCAGCGCCTGCTGCTGTTGCTGCAGGCGTAACTGCTCTTCGTCGACTTCTTCGCTTTCGCCGCTGACCGTCTCGTCGAATGCCGTGAATTCCGGCATTACAGGCGGGGAGAGGTCATCCGGCATCCAGCGCTGCCAGGGAAGCTTATTAGACATAGGTATCCTCGCCGCTGCCAATTACCATCTCGCCGGTTTCCGCCAGACGACGGACGATGAGCAGGATAGCTTTCTGTTCGTTTTCCACCTGAGACAGACGCACCGGCCCGCGGTTGGCCAGGTCGTCGCGCAGGATATCGGCCGCACGCTGCGACATGTTGCGCAGGAATTTCTCGCGCAGCGGCTGCTCGGCACCTTTGAGGGCGATAAGCAGAGATTCGGACTCCACTTCCTGCAGCAGGCGCTGGATGGAGCGGTCGTCGACTTCCACCAGGTTTTCGAACAGGAACATTTCGTCGATGATTTTCTGCGCCAGATCGCCGTCGAATTCGCGCACTGCCGTAATAACGGCTTCTTCCTGCTGCGTTTTCATCAGGTTGATAATTTCCGCCGCCGTTCTCACGCCGCCCATTTTGCTGCGCTTGAGGTTCTGGCCGTCGAGCAGGTTGTTCAGCACTTCGGTCAGCTCCGCCAGCGCCGCCGGCTGGACGCCGCCGAAGGTGGCGATACGCAGCATGACGTCGTGACGCAGACGCTCGTCGAACAGCGCCAGGATATCCGCCGCCTGGGCACGTTTGAGGTGCACAAGAATGGTGGCGATAATCTGCGGGTGTTCGTCGCGAATAAGGTCGGCGGCGCTCTGCGGCTCCATAAAGTTGAGCGTTTCCATACCCGAAGTGGTCTCTTTGGAATCGAGAATATCTTCGAGCAGGCTGGAGGCGCGCTCTTCGCCCAGCGCTTTGACCAGCACCGAACGCAGGTAGTCGTTGGTGTTGATGCTCAGCGCCGCGAACTGTTCCGCTTCCTGTTCAAACTCCGCCAACACGTCAGTCAGCTGTTTGTTAGAGATCTGACGCACGCTCGCCATCGCGGCGCTGAGGTGCTGCACCTCGCGAGGCGAGAGGTGTTTGAACACCTCCGCCGCGCGGTCTTCACCGATGGTCATCAGCAGAATGGCGCTTTTATCGGTACCCGACAGGCCATTGGCATTAGCGTTGGAATTAGCGTTACTCATAGCTCGTTACTCATCCACTGGCGGATGACCAGCGCGACCACGCGCGGATCGTTGTCTGACATTTCGCGGATACGCTGGCTCATTACTTCGGCGCTCAGGCGCTGGTTAGCGCGGCGCTGCTGCGTCTGTTCGTCTTTGCTCAGGCGAACTTCCACGGACTCTTCCACTTCTTTACGCTGCTGCTGCATTTCCTGGACGCGCTTCACTTCTTCAGCACGGCGCTGCAGCTGCGGACGGACCGCTTTACGCCACAGCAGCCAGGCGACAATCAGCACCACCAGCCAGCGGCCTGCGGACAGAAGCTGATCGATGAACGCTTGTTGCTTCCAGAACGGCAGTTCGCCACCGGATTCATCGCTCGCGGTAAACTGCGAGTTAACGACGTTCAGGGTATCGCCGCGCTTGTCGGAGTAGCCCATCGCTTCGCGGGTCAGGTCTTCAATCTGTTTCAGCTGCTCGGCAGTCAGCGCGAGCGGCTTGCCATTGCCCAGCTGACGGTAGTTCACCACCACCGCGACGGAGAGACGCTGCACGTCGCCCACGTTCATTTTGGTGTGGCGAATGGTGCGATCCACTTCGTAGTTCGTGGTTTCATCACGCTGGCTGCTGTGCGGGCCGCTGCTGGCGCCTGCCGTGCTGGTGCTCTGAGTACGCTGCGCGTTCTGACCATTCGCATTCTGACCGTTGGCGTTCTGGCCATTGTTCTGGCCGGCAGGCGCGTCAATCGGTGCGCTGTTGGCCGGTGCAGGCTGGTTAGAGAGCGCGCCCGGTACGCCGCCCGGATAGGCACCGCCCACCTGGTCGTTGGTGTTCAGCTGACGAGAGCGGACGGCCATCTGCGACGGGTCGCTGTTCGGACGGTACTGCTCTTCGGTCTGTTCTTTATTAGAGAAGTCGATCTGCGCGGTGACCTGGGCATGGACGTTGCCGGTGCCGACGATAGGCGCAAGGATAGATTCGATACGGCGCTGAATACGGCCTTCAACATCGGAGGCGTATTTGAGCTGCGCGTCGTTAAGATCACGAGCGCCGGTGCCGGACTGCGTCAGCAGGCGACCGGTTTGATCCACAAGCGTTACGTTGCCCGGCGGCAGGCCCGCAACGGCGCTGGACACCATGTGCACGATGGCGGCGACCTGGCCATCATCGAGCGCGCGGCCCGGCTGCAGGTTCAGGGTGACCGACGCGGAAGGGGATTTCTGCTCGCGAACAAATAAAGAGGGTTTCGGCATGGCAAGGTGAACACGCGCATTCTTCACCGGACCTAACGTCTCAATGGTGCGCGCCAGCTCGCCTTCCAGCGCGCGCTGGTAGTTAACCTGCTCGCTGAACTGGCTGATGCCGAATTTTTCCTGATCCATCAGCTCAAAGCCCACGGCACCGCCTTTCGGCAGCCCCTGCTGGGCGAGACGCAGACGCAGATCGTACACCTTCTCGGCAGGCACCATGATAGAGGCACCGTTATCCGCAAAGTTGTAAGGAATATTCATCTGAGTCAGTTGGGTGACGATAGCGCCGCCGTCCTGATCGCTCAGATTGCTGTAAAGCACGCGGTACTCCGGCTGTTTTGCCCAGAGCACCAGAGCCACAATAATAGCCACCGCGGCGGCCCCGGCCACCATTAAGGGGATCTTCGGGTTTGCGCGTAAGCGGTTGAGCCACTCTACGGTTTTATTTTGTGGCGTTTGAGTTGAAGCTGCGGCAGTCATTGCGCCCCTCTTGACTCAGCGTTGACAGAATAATGCGTGTTATGAAGCAAAACGGACTCCCGGGTCGGCAAGCACGACTAAAGTTCCACTTGGATGGCGAGGGTCATTATTGGCTGTCGCGCGTTTTTCTATGGGTCAAATAGGTTGGTTTTTTATCGTTATTTAGAGCCTTTATCCCATTGACAAAGTGTTACTCTGCACCCCGTTGAAAAATCATCCAGGGGTAAAAGATGGCTATTCAGGGTATTGAAGGGGTACTCCAGCAGATGCAGGCCACCATGCAGGTGGCGCGCAATAATGCTGTCGAGACCCCGCCCTCCGTGAGTTTCGCCGGAGAGTTACAGGCCGCGCTTGGACGTATCAGCGATACGCAAAACGCCGCCCGCACTCAGGCGGAAAAATTCGCAATCGGCACGCCGGGCGTGGCGCTGAACGATGTGATGGTCGACCTGCAAAAATCGTCTATCTCGCTGCAGATGGGCATCCAGGTGCGCAACAAGCTGGTTGCGGCGTACCAGGATATTATGAATATGCAGGTTTAACAGGTCTGACTCGCTGATAAGATTGAAAAATCTGGCATCCCTGGCGTCTCGCTTTTGCTGGTGGACTTCAGTCTGCACGCGAAGCATAACGACATCATGGTCGCCAGTATTGGCGGCGAGTTCACCATTAAAAGGCTGGTGACGTACCCGGTGGCGTAGCTGCGCGCCGAGAACCCGGCTTACCCGCCTATCACTGTTTATGACGCCGACGACCTCGACATCGTCGGCGTTGTCATTTGCGTAATACACACTCTGCACCGCAATGTTCGCGCTGGTTGTTATGAACTCGTTCTACACGAGTTACGAGACGGCATTCCGTCCTGATCTGGCCAGTCAGCCCATTGTCGCGCTTTCGAATAACGATGGCTGCGTGATAGCGCGCAGCCGCGAAGCCAACGCGGCTGGCATAAAAATGGGCATGCCCTGGTTGTAAAAGTGATCTGATAAGGAATTAATGCAAAATAGGGGCGCTTTGAGCGAAGAGTGGACCTTCTGCGCATTATCACTGCCGACGGACGTATTACGAATATAGCGATGTATTAATCAATGGGGCAGTTCATGTACGCTACTTTGTACTAAAATGCTTATCCAACAGATGTTTTAAGATTTTGTTGCAGGTTAAAGATGGATTTATCAACATGACCAGAACAGAAAGGCTTCTCGAACTACTCCAGATACTCAGGGCGCAACGATATCCGATCACTGCATCTACTCTCTCAGAAAGATTAGGAATAAGCGTGCGCTCGCTTTATAGGGATATTAAAACGTTACAGCATCAAGGGGTACGCATTGAAGGTGAGGCTGGAATTGGTTATATCGTTAAGTCTGATTTTCATTTGCCACCCTTAAACCTTTCGGATGAAGAAATCAATGCTATTACACTTGGGCTAAATTGGGTATCTCATAATACGGATTATGATTTCAAAAATACAGCAAGGAGTGCACTTGCCAAAATACATGCTGTTATTCCTGATGAATTAAAAGTCCTTATTGAAAGTCAATCCTATTTGATCGGTCCTTCAGGAAATAATGAGATATTTTTTGAAGACATTCGCAATGCTATAAAAAAGCGAAAGAGAATCAAAATAAAGTATTGTGATAAGAAGGATAATTACTCTTCTCGAGTTATATGGCCTATCGGGTTGGCTTATATGGAGTCATGTTGGCTTTTGGTTGCATGGTGTGAGATGAGAAATGATTTTCGTCATTTTAGAACTGACAAAATTGCAGAGATGGTACAACTGGACTCCCTGTATAAAGAAAGCAGGACAGTTTTATTGAAAAAATGGAGGATAAAAGAAGGGATGTGCGAGGAGAAAGAGTACTGACAAAAACTGTCACAGCTAATTTGGGTAATGACTCCAACTTATTGATAGTGTTTTATGTTCAGATAATGCCCGATGACTTTGTCATGCAGCTCCACCGATTTTGAGAACGACAGCGACTTCCGTCCCAGCCGTGCCAGGTGCTGCCTCAGATTCAGGTTATGCCGCTCAATTCGCTGCGTATATCGCTTGCTGATTACGTGCAGCTTTCCCTTCAGGCGGGATTCATACAGCGGCCAGCCATCCGTCATCCATATCACCACGTCAAAGGGTGACAGCAGGCTCATAAGACGCCCCAGCGTCGCCATAGTGCGTTCACCGAATACGTGCGCAACAACCGTCTTCCGGAGCCTGTCATACGCGTAAAACAGCCAGCGCTGGCGCGATTTAGCCCCGACGTATCCCCACTGTTCGTCCATTTCCGCGCAGACGATGACGTCACTGCCCGGCTGTATGCGCGAGGTTACCGACTGCGGCCTGAGTTTTTTAAATGGCGGAAAATCGTGTTGAGGCCAACGCCCATAATGCGGGCGGTTGCCCGGCATCCAACGCCATTCATGGCCATATCAATGATTTTCTGGTGCGTACCGGGTTGAGAAGCGGTGTAAGTGAACTGCAGTTGCCATGTTTTACGGCAGTGAGAGCAGAGATAGCGCTGATGTCCGGCGGTGCTTTTGCCGTTACGCACCACCCCGTCAGTAGCTGAACAGGAGGGACAGCTGATAGAAACAGAAGCCACTGGAGCACCTCAAAAACACCATCATACACTAAATCAGTAAGTTGGCAGCATCACCCTAATTTGTATACTCTCCCAGGTGAAATACTCAATTCTACTTCATAGGGGGAGTTATGAATTTCCAGAATAAAGTTACTGTCATAACAGGAAGTACTGCAGGTATAGGTGAGGCAGTCGCAGATCAATTACACAAACATGGTGCTAAGGTCGTGATTGTATCCCGGTCGTCAGAGCAGGCTAACCAAAAAGCAAAACGATTATCCTCACAGGGACAACAAGCGCTGGGGATCGGATGTGATGTGTCACAACCCGAACAAGTAAAGAAAATGATAGATGAGGTTATCAGACATTTCGGCAGGCTTGATTATGCTGTAAATAATGCAGGCATAACTGGTGAGCATGGTAAAAACATAACAGAGCAGACAGCTGAAAACTGGAATAAGGTTATTGCCACCTCATTGAGCGGCGTTTTTTACTGCCTAAAATATGAAATACCTGAGATGATAAAATTTGGTGGTTCTATAGTTAATTTATCTGCAGTAAATGGTCTGGTTGGCATTCCAGGACTGGCACCCTACACCGTGGCTAAACATGGCATAATTGGGTTGACCCAAACCGCAGCATTAGAGTTCGCAAGCCAGGGCATTCGAATCAATGCCGTAGCTCCGGGCTATGTCCAAACTCCACGAATGAGTGAATTTCCTGAAAAGATTATACGTAGTTTCGCAAATAGCCACCCTATGAAAAGAATGGCAAAAATGCAAGAAATAGCAGACTTCATATTGTTTTTGCTTTCAGACAATGCAGCGTTCTGTACCGGAGGAGTTTATCCAATCGATGGCGGTTATTTAGCTGAGTAACCCTCTAATGTCTTTTTAAACTGCAAGGCGCCTCAACAAACATATTGGCTCAATGGGAGCGTTAGAACATATATAGCTAACGTTTCCGTTGAAGATCTGGTGATAACAATATTTCCAGTATAGATTAACAGAAGTATAGATGATCGGCTCTCCATGGGTTCATACATTATGCCATTAACAACGCCCGCTACTGGCACAAAGCTGACAGGGCTATTGCCTCGCAAGTCGCTCTCATTAGAAATAGACTAAACCGTTCGGAAAGTTACTTGCTGTTTGAGTAGAAAACAGGGCAATCTTAGCAGATTGACCTGATACCTGGAGCTATATCAGATGAATATGATGCTAAAATTTATGCTCTCTCAGTATGCTCAACTGCCCATACCACAGGACATCCTTCATAGCTGGCTTGAAAAATGGATTTATGAGCAGGAAAAATACTGTGTGGATACCACCTTTTCAGCACGTTTTCCATGGAAAGAAACTGGCTTACCACAAGAGTATTTTTTACAACGTAAACTCAATATTGATGGTCATCAGTTTCTTACTGGTCCGCGTTATCGCGGGGGCGATATCAATAACCCTTTCATTGATATTGTCGCTTCAGACTCCAACATAGATTGCTCTGTACTCAAATCTGTCTGCCAGGAGTGGGAGCAGTTAAAGCCACAGTACATTCGAATTCTCACGCCCTGCCACGAAAAAAATCAGGGTATAACAGACCAATTAATCTATGCATCCTGGCTGTCTGGTGCTTCAGAATATCCGGATGACACAGTAACCCTGAGATTGGCTGAGTACGTCGATTTTGAATGGTGCCGACGGGCTCTGATGGATGCCTATCAGTATTCGTTGTTAGCTATCCCAGCCTTAAGAGGCAATCTGTGCCCTGTCGATGAGGAAGAGCTCAGTAATCATATTTCAGAAGGTGATGCGCATATTGTTTACGAAGAGGGAATCCGTGTAGGACTGATAATTTGCGAAAGAGGAGACGTCGCTTTTTTACGTGGCTATCGAATTTCTGAAGAGGTTATCGTTCCTGCCTTTCGCGGACGCTCTCTGGCCTCCTTTGCTCAGCGCCTGCTTTGTAACTCTCTTTACCATTCCAGCCGGGAACCAATTCTGTTGACAGGAACTATCATTCCGGAAAATTTGCCATCCATAAAGACAGCTGTAAAAGCGGGGCGGACATGTATTCTCAGATATGAGTTTTTACCTGTGATGTTTAGTTAATCGGCTGAACCTGAACGTTAGTTCTGTTGCCGTGTAATGATATAAAATATGTCTATATGACTTTCTCTTTTGACCTGCTCTCTGTTGATTCACACACCACGATGTTAGTAATGCCTTCATCACCAGTCTGATTGAAATAATAGCGAAGCTATTAACTCCCGATGTGCGGACATAGTTATGGCAGGTGCCAGGCCTGCCGAATCTCATCGAAAAAAATCGTCTACCGCATCGCTCCACTCATGGCCTGACTTCGACCATATTTTGTTTATTGGTGGAGGAAAACCACTTCTGCAGTACCCATTTTTCCCGACGAAATCAAAAGCTCCATGCGGGTATCCGTTAATCAGTAGCACGCACTTTTGACTATCTTCAGACCAGCCAATTTTTACATCAGAAGGGACGTGGCCGTCAGAAATATCTTCGGCGTTGTAGATATGCAACGCGTCCTGAATCGGATTTCCGTCGACAGACTCATCGAGAGCGTAGAAATATCCGGTCTCACCATCGTCCTCAAAAACTGCCGCCAGCATCCCCTCAGGAGCCAGGCTCTTTATCACCTGTGCTTCACCAACTACGAGCTCGGCCTGTATTGTTACTAAGATTGCCATTCAAATTACTCTCCTTTCCTTGTGCATTACGTTAGATAGCTTTCTAACTTACCGCAAATTTAACATCGCGTCTGTTCTGGCATATAGCAGATAGTAATAACACTATAGAATTCTCTTAAATATCCCGCACGGTCAAGAACGGCACGAATTTTAGAAGTCGTATGGCATGGCGACCACCGGTACCAGAAAGCGCGGGATACTGGGTGACTTTTTCAGCCAGGGCGTGGCGCAGCTGAACCTGTTTGGTGAGAATGCGCTCGCGCGAACAGCGAGGCGCTGATATCACTGATGGACAAACTCAACCAGCAGGGCTGGGGGAACGATCTGTTTTGGGGCAGGGTATACAGCAGGCGTGTCAGATGAAGCGGGAGAGGCTTTCGCCTTGCTGCACGACATGGCTCGCTGATGTACAGACCGCGCGGGCATGGTTAAAGTGATGGTCTCCGGGCATTCAATGCAAGATAACATCCGCTTTGAGCGAGGCGCGGACGTTTAATTATGGCAAACTGAAGAAAGTCTGACTCAGCCTTCGCGCTGGGCCCGGTTTTGGGTTATCCAACGCTCTATTTTCATCCTGCTTTCTTCGGTTGCTGGATTGAAGAGCATCATTGACAGATCCGGCCTCCCTTCGACAGAAAAGGTGCAAAACTCCAGCGCAATTGTCCCGATTTGCGGGTGATGTAGCATCTTTAACCCTTCCCCATGCCCGGCAACATCGTTGTTACGCCACAGACGGGCAAAGTCAGCGCTTTGAGCGGATAGCTCCTCAACCAGCCGAGCGATTTCCTCTGACGCACCAAGGCGCGCGGCATCCGCCCGAAAGGCATTGACGATGAGCCGGGCCACGCCCTCCCGGTCGTGCTGCATCTCCAGCGCCTCCGGGTCGGTAAACAGCAGGCGCAGAATATTTCGCCGCGCGGGCGGCAGCAGCGCGTAGTCCTTCAGCACAACCGTCGCCGGGTAATTCCATGCCACTACATCCCAGATGACGGTTTTGATAATCGCCGGAATCGTCAGGCTTTCCAGCACGCGTTGCAGCCGTGGGGTTATGCTGCCGGACGGACTTACCCGGCTTTCCGGCGGATGGCCAAAGGCAAGTATAAACAGATGATCGCGTTCGGGAGATGTAAGCCGCAGCCCGGCAGCAATCCGGTTCAGCACCTCGCGTGAGGGGGCTCCCCCTCGGCCCTGCTCAAGCCAGGTATACCAGGTCGGGCTGATATTCGCGAGCTGAGCCACCTCTTCGCGGCGCAGGCCCGGCGTACGGCGGCGGCCGGGCAAAAAACCAAACGAAGCCGGGTCAAGTCCCAGACGGCGGGCTCTTAAAAAATCACCCAGAGGATTTTCAGAAAGCAGCGTCATAAATTAGCCTGTTAATGTTTATACACTGATAACGTCACTACTTTAATAGTAAAAGATCCGTGCTTACGCTGTTGCAGTAAATTACTCAGGAGAAAGACCATGCGTATTTTTGTAACGGGTGCGACGGGTTTTATTGGCTCACGTGTAGTATCAGCCCTTCTTGCACGCGGCCATCAGGTGACTGGGCTTGTGCGTTCAGAAGAAGCAGCCCGGCATTTAGTCGATAAGGGCGTTACTGCCCAGCGCGGAACGCTGGAAGATCCCCTGTCGTGGGTTGCAGGCATCGACCAGTGCGATGCAGTGATCCACACCGCCTTCGATCATGATTTCACCCGTTTTGTGGAAAATTGCGAAAAAGATCGCCGGGTTATTGGCGCTATTGGCTCTGTGTTGCAGGGCAGCCAGCGCCCGCTGCTTATCACCTCCGGCACCGGGATGGGTGATGACGGCAGCGGCCAGCCCGCTCTGGAGCAGAATTTCAACCCGGCACATCCTAACCCACGTGTAGCCTCTGAGCTGGAAGGCTCTCAGCTACTGGAATCAGGGATTGATGTGCGCGTGGTGCGTTTGCCTCAGGTTCACAACACCGAACGCCAGGGGTTAATCAGCTATTACATCTCCCTTGCCAGAGAAAAAGGCGCAGCAGCTTACATTGGCGAAGGTAAAAACGCCTGGTGTGCGGCACACGTTGATGACGTGGCCGGGCTGTACGTAAAAGTGCTTGAGCAAGGCGAACGCGGCAAACGTTATCATGCGGTAGCGGAGGAAAGCATTGCCTCATGGCTGATTGCGCAAACCGTGGCGACAGGCCTGGATATCCCTGCTGTTTCGTTGAAATCAGAACAGGCCGCAGAGCATTTTGGCTGGTTCGCCGCTTTCACAATGATGGATATGCGTGCCAGCGGTGCATGGACACGCCAGCAGCTCGACTGGCAGCCCAAAGGACCAGGGCTTATTGATGATATGCGCAGCATGAGTTTCTCAGGCAAGCCTTAGACCCAGCGCCGGGTAGCGGTTAAAACTTACATCTATAGGCAAAGCCTGTTATTACGGCGCCGCCGATACATCCGCTCCTGGCACAGAGCAGATGTTATTAACACCATACACGTGTCTCTGATTTTCGTACTGTCAGGGACGACGCGACGTCTGGATGCCGTATGGCGTGACGACCATCGGTACCAGAAGACGGGCGTTATGCCGGATCAGGCACGGTTTTATGGGCAAGTAGCGACAGGCTGTCAGAAATTCGCTGCCTGCTTTTTTGTTTTTATCACCGCAGGCCAGCGATCCGCTGAGCGCAGTTTTATGACGCGCAAGCGCGGGTGTTTTCTTGCTGATTTATCTGACTTAAGCAACCCTCCCGGAATGTTAAGCCTATACTGACCAGTGTAGTCGTAACTTTCCTCTGAGGTGGCGTACGGTAAATGAACCGATACCCGCCTTACCTATGGTCATCAGGAGAACAACATGCAAAAGACGAAAACCCTGAAAGGGCTGCTGGTTGCCTCAGCAGTCGCCGCGATGTTCAGCACCGCAGGCGTGCAGGCCGAGACGCCGAAAAGCACCACGCAAAATGAGGCCGCAGGCCAGACCACACCGGGTGCGAAACTCAGCGCGGGCGATGAAAAAGCACTGAAGGACATGGCGCAGGCCGACATCAATGAAGTCGCAGCCGCGAAGATTGCGCTGGAAAAAGCACAGAACAGCGACGTCAAAGCCTTTGCACAGAAGATGGTCGATGACCATAGCGCTGCCCTCAGCAAAGTGCAGGCGGTTGCCCAGCAGAAAGGCGTGACGCTGCCGACCGAGCCCGACGCGAAGCACAAGGCCATGGCCGCTAAGCTTGAAAAAGAGAGTGGCGACGCCTTTGACAAGCAGTATATGGAGAACGCCGGTACTAAAGACCACAAAATGGTGCTCTCAAAACTGCAGAGCGACGCCAAAAAAATTAAGGATGCAGATGTGAAGGCGCTGGCCGACGCGCATACGCCGGTTGTTGAGGAACACCTGAAGTCTGCCGAGCAGATGTCGAAACATTCAGGTAAATAATCGGGTCAATGTGTGAGCACGGGGTTCGGTAAACCGGAATACTTGTGCTCAGGACAAAAAATCGCGCCACGCCAGAAGTGGCGTTATTGTTGCGATCAATAGATGAATAACAGGGACGTTATTTTCACCATATCGCAGGCAAAAAAAACCAACCGCAACAGGTTGGTTTTTTTAATCGGTACGGACACCCATTCACAT
This sequence comes from Cronobacter sakazakii, assembly GCF_000982825.1. NCBI lineage: Bacteria > Pseudomonadati > Pseudomonadota > Gammaproteobacteria > Enterobacterales > Enterobacteriaceae > Cronobacter > Cronobacter sakazakii. The sequence goes on from NZ_CP011047.1 coordinate 2,688,609, forward strand.
TGTGTTCGTGTCGTTCATCTGGCCGTGAAGCGTTGTGATAAGAAAAGCGGGGCGCCGCATTTGCCACAGCATCCAGATAACTCCCAGGCCCACAACGATAGCACCAACCCAGGCGGTGCTGGTCAGTCCCATAACTTCCAGACTCGCCCCTCCGAACAGTGAACCCAGTGCAATGCCACCGTTGAAGCCAGCAATGTTTAATCCAGCGGCAACGGCGGGAGCGTGCGGCGCATGGCTATGGGACAATCTGATAACACGTGCCTGCAAGGCCGGTACAGCCGCGTAAGTCAGTGCTCCCAGCAAGCCTGTGAGCAGCACCATCAGTGGCAATGACGACGCTGATAGCCAGATAGCCAACAACACGACGGCGAGGCCGACAAGCACCGTCATCACGGCCGCATCGGACCCCTTACGATCGGTGAGTCGCCCACCCCATACGTTGCCAATGGCTGCCATGATGCCATAACCCAGCATCAACAGGCTGGCAGTGCCTGAGCTAACCTTCGTCACTTGCTGTAAAACGGGTGAAATATAGGTATATAGCGCGAACGATCCTGCATAGGCCAGTACGGTGATACTGGCGCCTGCCAGTAAACGCGGATTGAATATGGCCCGAAGTCCGTTCATCGCATTAGCCTGCGTTAAGGTATCGTCACGTTCCGCTGGCATCAGCGTCAGTAAGCCCAGAAAGCCAATGGCGCCACTGCCTGCCACTCCCATAAAGATAACCTGCCAGCTTAACAAACTGCCCAAATAGGTGCCGACTGGCACGCCAATCGCCAGTGCCAGCGTCAGCCCGCCGAAAACTACCGCGACGGCCGCACCAGCGCGATGCTGCCCGGCAAGCTGCGTTGCCACGCTGGACGCCACAGCGAGAAAAACACCATGCCCCAGGCCTGAAGCAAAACGAGCGACCAGCATGGACGTCAACGCATCGGACATACTTACCACCGCGTTGCCCAGCGTGAACATTGCCATCGCCACCAGCAGTAGCCGCTTGCGCGGCCAGCGGGTTGCCAGCGCGGTCAAAACAGGCGCGCCGATCACCGCGCCCAGAGCGTAGGCTGTGACCGCCATGCCAACCTGGCTGACAGTGGTATGCAAATCGGCAGAGATGGTTGACACCAGCCCGATAGTAACGAACTCAGTAAAGCCCAGCGCAAAGGCGCAAAGCGCGAAGACATAGATGACGAAAGGCATACGTTCACTCATACCGTAACCTCCTGCTGCCGGTGGTTTAGCTCCAGCGGGAATTTCGTCACGGTCGCGGGACCGCCGGGCGCGCTGTCGGCTTCCTCAGCCGTTTTTTTACGTTTATGGTGGATCAGGACGAACAAAGGGTGTGGCATGGTTTGGGGCTCCTGTATTGCAAAACCGAAGACCGCCTTCGCCGATGTGACGGACACGATGACGCGCCGGGCCACGGGCGATTCTCATCAGCCAGCACCCCCATGAAAAGGGTGAAGCAGGGGCTGGAGATGACGATCTTCGGGGGAAAGCGGCGCGTCGCCAAAGACCAATACTTACTGCGACACGCCAGGTTTTGATCGCCATTCTAGTGATGCCGATCTACCATATAAATGACCATAATCGACAAACACTTTCCCTGAATCGTACCAAATGACTTTACGCAATCTTGATGACCTGGCGGTATTTGTGCACGTCGTTGAGTGCCGGAGCTTTTCTGCGGCGGCGCGCGCCCTGCACCTGGCACCCAAGACCGTGAGCAAGCAGATAGCCCGGCTGGAGCAGGCGCTGGGCGCGACTCTGTTTGAGCGAAACACGCGCAACCTGCGCATCACCCATGAAGGGCGCGCTATTGCCGAGCGGGCGAAGGTCGCGCTGGGCGTACTGGAAGAAATGCAGGAAGTGGCGACGGGTGCCAGCCGCGATCTGCGCGGCATTATCCGCCTGACCGCGCCCATGCCGTTTGGGCGTAAGTACGTGGCACCGGCCATCCAGGATTTCTGCCGCCTGCATCCTGGTGTCACTTTCGACCTGCGGCTCTCCGACCAGATGCAGGATCTGTATAGCGACGATCTGGACCTGGCTATCCGTATGGGTGAGCTGGCCGATTCGCGGCTGGTCGCGCTGCGTGTGGCCGACAACCGCCGTATCCTGGCGGCATCTCCTGATTATCTGAAAGCGCACGGGCAGCCTGCTCATCCGCAAGATCTGGCGCAGCATAACTGCCTGGTGTTCGCCTATCCGGGCCTGCAGCAAAGCATCTGGCCGCTGCGCAAAGGCCGCATGGAAAAAGCTGTCGCGGTGGGCGGCACGCTGTGCAGCGACAGCGGCGACGTGCTTCACGCCTGGTGCCTTGCCGGGATGGGCATCTCGCTGCGAGAGACCTGGGATATACATGAAGAACTGCGTGACGGGCGGTTAGTACGCGTTTTGCCGGAGTGGGAAGCGACCCCTTCCAGGATCAGCATCGTGCGGGCGCGGCGAGAACCCATTGCTCGCCGGTTGACGGTGTTCAGTGATTTTCTGCTGGAACGCTGGCGGGATGCGCCGTGGGATGCGCCCTGACAGGTTTTATGCCTCTTTGCTGCCTCAGACGTTAGCGATCAGTAAAGGGGCGTTCAGGCTGTCAAGATCGGTGAAATTCATGTGGCTCTCCGGTGATGAGGTGTCCGGTGAATCTATTGCACCTGGCAACACGTTCACAACCGAAAAACGGACGAGTATTTTTCGGTAAAGAGTAACTGATGGCCAGCAAGGTTTGCCTGCCCGACGTTCACGGCTCCCGCAGAAAGCGGGGAGCGGGCTGCTTATTTACGCGGTCACGTAAAAAACTTAACGCCACCCACCTGGAATCGGCGGCTCCAGGCGCTCGCCCGTGTGCGTATACTCAGTCTTTCAATTTCATCCAGGATACGCCTTATGACTCATCCTTCCTCAAAGACCGTCGCGCATTTTTACCGCCACCATGCCCTGCAGTGGGACGAGATAAGACAGACGCGATTTGTTGAGCAGCCGTGGCTCGATGCCGTACTGGAGGGGCTGCAGGAGGGCGGTACCGTGCTCGATATCGGCTGCGGGTCAGGAAGCCCGGTAGGTACGTATATCGACAGCAAAGGGTTTGATATCACCGGCATTGACGTAACGCCTGCGCTGGTTGCCCTTTGTCGGGAACGGCTGCCGCGCCACCGCTGGTTAACCGGTGATATGAGAACGCTGTCGCTTAGCGCGCGTTTTGATGCTCTGATTGCCTGGGACAGCTTTTTTCATCTCACGCGTGAAGATCAGCGCGCCATGTTTGCTATTTTTCAGCAGCACGCGAAGCCGAGCGCAAAATTACTTTTCAACAGCGGGCCGGAAAATGGCGAAGCGGTGGGAGAATTTCTGGGTGAGGCGTTATATCACGCGAGCCTGTCGCCGGAGGAATACACGCAATTGCTGAATGCGCATGGCTTTGACGTTCTCACGTTTCGCCCGAATGACGCGGCGAGCGGGGGACGCACCGTCTGGCTGGCGCAAGCGCGCTGAGCTTATTGACGCCGCGGCCCGTCTCGACGGGCCATATTATCCGGCATTACAGCCAGCCCATATAATCGGCGCACCAGACGACAACTGCCACTATCACTAAAATCATCGTTGTTTTGCGCATCGTATACGTTCTCTGATTAAGTTCTTTCTTAACATCATGCCCGTAATACGAAAGATTATCTAATAACAGCGTCACACGACAGGGTTATCAACAGGGGCGAGCAGGTCCGGGCTCTGGTTTCTGATATTCCCTACCGCGCGATCCACCGGGTGCCAGATAAACGCGTCAGGCCCGAGCGCGCCGTCGTGCGCGAGCGTTTCTGCGCGCTTGTCTGAGGTCTCCGGGCTAAGCCAGGCAAGCGCGGCCTCCGCCGTCAGCGCCACCGGACGGCGGTCGTGGATGTCGACAAGCCCTTTGTCCGCCGCCGCGGTGACAATCACAAACCCTTCCCGGTCGTCGCCATGCTCAAACGGCGCTTTGCCGATGGCGGCGAAAAACAGCGGCTCGCCATCAGCGCGGTGAATGAAATAAGGCTGCTTTTTATCGCCTTCGCGTTTCCATTCATACCAGCCGTCGGCAAAGACAATCGCGCGCCCGTGTTGCCACAGCGGCTTAAACATCCGGCTGGTGGCGGCGGTTTCCACGCGCGCGTTAATCAGCGGCGTTTTATGCCACCACGCTGGCGCATAGCCCCAGTGAACAGGGTCGAGATGCAACACATCATCGCGCTGGCTCAGTAACAGCACGCGGGTGCCGGGCGCGACGTTATAGCGCGCCAGCGGCTCCGGGTCGAAAGCGATATCGCGCTCCGTCGTTTCATCAAGCGCCGCGAGGTACGCTTCACGGCTTAAGGTCTGGACAAATCTGCCGCACATAGCAGGCTCCGGTTAACAGGCTTTTACCGAAGTATAGGGCAGGAACCGCGCGCCCTCCCGGCGGGGAGGGCGCTGAGGGTTATTTCTGAATGAGATAACGGATGGTGGGGCCATCCTGCTGGATATCCAGCACTGTATAGCCGTGGTTGCGGGCATCCAGCGGAATGTTATTAATCGACTGCGGGCAGTCGCTGATGACTTCCAGGATCTCGCCCTTTTTCAGCTGCGGCAGCGCTTCGAGCGTGGCGACCGCCGGGTAAGGGCAGGGCTCGCCGGACATATCCAGGCGATAATCAGGGGTAATGGCGTTCATGCGCCCTCCTTAATAGCCGCAGCGGTGGCGGCAGGTTTCTGACGGCGGAAAAAGCGTTTCTCCTGCGCGATGACCAGCATCAGCGCGGCGAAAAGCAGCAGATACGTCACCAGCAGTCCGCCGAGTGGCCCGAATGTATTCAGCAGATTGATTTTGTCCCAGCTGGTCGCAAGCGACGGCGCAAGGTCATCCCAGAAATACGCCAGCACGGTGGAGCCAATCACGTTGCCAAGCCCCACCCACCAGTAGTGCACCTGGCCTTCCACGGCGCGATACATCCAGCCGGTTTCACAGCCGCCGGCCAGCACAATACCGAAGCCGAACAGCAGCCCGCCGAGCACCGCGTTCGGGCCAGCCCACATGATTTTCGGCTCGGCACCCAACTGGACATAGCTGAAGATGCCGATGGCGCTCACCGCCATCCCAAAAATAATCGCTTTAGCCATATGGGTGCGGCCGGTTATCCACATATCGCGAAACGCGGAGGTAAAGCAGATCTGCGCGCGTTCGATAAGCAGGCCGAAACCGACGCCGAACAGCATCGCGAGGCCCAGTTTCGGCGCGTTCATGGCCGTGAGCAGTGCCCAGCCAATCATGCCCGCAAACACCAGCATCCCGATGCGAAAACGGCGCTTCGCCTGGTCAGGCTTTTGCGTCAGCGGCGCGGCGGCGCTCACTTTCTGCATTTTTACCGGAATACGAAACAGCGGCAGCAGGGTAAAACGCGCGCCGAACCACGAGCCGATGGCTGTCGCCAGCGCGAAAAACCAGGCGTGCAACGAGAACTGCGGAATGCCGGTAAAAAACGCCGCCAGGTTGCAGCCCATCGCCAGACGCGCGCCGAAGCCCGCGATGATGCCGCCCGCGACCGCCTGAATAATGCGGATGCGATGCTGTGGCATACGCAACTTCACATTGTTGGCCCACAGCGCCGCCGCGAAGCAGCCGCCGAACATCCCGATAATCATCATCCCGTCGATGCGGGTCAGCGGGGTGCCTTCGAGATGAATCAGCTTGTAGTAGCCCCAGTTTTCAGCGTGAACGCCGAAGAGCTGTAAGAGTTGTCCGCCCCAGCGGGTGAATTCGCCGGTAACGGCCCAGAAGGTGCCGGTGATGCCGAAATAGTAAGTGGAGAGGATGCCTGCGGCGATTACGGCGGGCAGCGGGGCCCAGAAACGAACAAGATATTGCTGTTTAAAGTCGTGCCATGACATGAATTTTAGCCTCTGAACTCAGACGGAACTAAAAGGCGCTGCGAGCGCGCCAAAAGAAGCCCGCATCTTACGCCGCTGGCGGTTTTCGCACAGCAAAAATTCGGCAAAAGTGAATCTGGATCAATTCCCGCGCCGCCGCGTTGGGGTGGAAGCGTTAACGCTTTAATGCCACAATCTTTTTTTCTTCACGGGCAGGACAAACGATGAAAAAAATCGCGCTGGGATTGATGATGCTGGGGCTGAGCGGATGCGTTCAGGTGGAGAATTATAACGAGGTGGTGAAAACGCCGCCGCCTGCGGGGATGGCGGGGTACTGGCAGTCGAAAGGGCCGCAAAGCGAGCTGGTAAGCCCGGAGGCGATCGCGAGCCTGGTGGTGACGCCTGCAGGCGATACGCTTGACTGCCGTCAGTGGCAGCGGGTGATTGCGCTGCCAGGGAAGCTGATGCGTCGCGATGATACCCTTTATAACGTGACCAATAAGCTTGAGGTTTATAAGTTGTCGCGCGAGGGCGATACGCTGGATTACGCCGGGATGACGCTTGAGCGCGTGGACCGTCCGACGACCGAGTGCGCGGATTTCCTTACCAAAAATCCGCTGGATACGCCGCTGCCGTAACCGTGCGTTGGCAGTGAAAGTGAGCCTGGCGCGTATTAGTGCGCCAGGCTTTTTTATGGGCGTCTGGCGGCGGGTGCGCTTCGCTTACCCGCCCTACGTCAGGGTTGGGTCTGGATTTATAAATGGCGGGTGCGCTACGCTTACCCGCCCTACGGGCCGGAATGTCTTTTGTAGGGTGGGTAAGCGTAGCGCACCCACCACCAGGCCAAACCCCGCCAAAGGCCAAACCCCCACCACCAGGCCGCACACCCTGCTTCCCACATCACACTGAAATATTCATATTCCCGGACGGGAGAAAAGCGCAGGGCCGCGGCGTTAACACCACGGCCCTGAATGACAGGAAATTATTGATTGAAATCGTTTGGCATTAACACATTGCCAGAAAGCTTACCGTAGGCGGATACCAGCGATTTCTGATTGCCGTTCTGCTCAATCAGTAAGCGTAATTCTTCCATCCGCGCCTGAAGCTTGATTTTCAGCGCCGCTTCGTTGGCCAGCACCTTCGTCAGCAGCTCACGTGCTTTTTCCTGAAACACGCTGTTATCCGGCTCGATTGGGTTGCGGGCAATCGCTTCCACCAGGGTAACGTACTTTACTTCCTGTTCAATCAGCTCATCCCACTGTCCTGAGTTCGCCAGGCTGAGCATGGTATTACTAAGCGCGTACAGCGCCTGCCAGTTGTTTAGGGATGAGATGAAATCATTCATCAGAACGTTTCCTGCGCGAGAGTGGTGCCGGGACCAATCTGCTTCCAGGCGTCAGCAATATTGGTCATCAGGGTTTCAACTTCATTGATGGCATCAACATCGTTACGCAGGTTCGCATGCAGTAAACGTCGCACCATGTATTCATAAAGCGAGGCCAGGTTACGCGGCAAATCGCCGCCAATATCCATATTCAGGCCAGCTTTAAGTCCGTTATCGATAATGTTAATGGCTTTAGTCAGCGCCTGACCTTTTGCCACCGTGTCGCCCTGTTCAATAAACAGGCGCGCGCGGACAAGGGCACTGAGTGCCCCGTCAAATAACATTACGACCAGCTGGTGTGGGCTTGCGCTCATTACCGCACTTTCCAGGCCCACCTGCTGATAGGCCTGAACACCAGAGCTATTGTACATATCCGTTCCTTAACTGCTTGAAGAGGAGAACTGTTTAGTCAGGTACGTTGAGGTGCTGTTCAGTTTGTTTACCAGGGAATCCAGGTTGCTAAACTGTGACTTATAACGCGCCATGGTGGCTTCAATAGAAGCTTCCATCGCGGTATAGCGCTTATCCAGCGATTTCAGCGTGTCGTTAATACTGTCTTTCGCATTCTGAATAACGCCTTCTTTGCCGGTGGTGGTGCTCAGCATGGAGGTCAGGGTGTTATTCATCTGCATGGCCATACCGGTCGCTTTACCGTCGCCCACGAAGTACGCCTGAACGGCGTCCGGGTTTTCGGTCAGCGCTTTAGTCAGTTTCGCATCGTCAACTTTCAGCACGCCAGCGGCGCCGTCGGCAGCCAGAACCGGGTCCTGTGTGATGCCGAGCTGTGCCATGATAGCGATACTGCCGCTCTGCACCTGGGTCAGCGTGCTGCGCAGCTGAGACTGGATGGAACGTACGTTACTGTCGCCGATCAGCGCGCCGTTGCTTGAAGACTGAGTATCGCCTTTATCTACTTTGACGTACTTGGTCACAGAAGCAATGGTGGACTGCAGCGCGTTATACGCAGTGACCCAGTCGGTCACGGCCTTTTTGTTGGCGTCGGTCGCACGGGTCACGGAGAGCGTTTCGTTAGCGGTGCTCTGCGCTTTCAGCGTCAGCGTGGTGCCCGGCAGCGCGTCAGAAATCACGTTGGTGGAACGTTCGATTTCGATATCGTTCACCACCACTTTGGCGTTCTGAGAGGCCGTCTGGATGGAGAGCGCACCGGTTTTGGTGCTGGAATCGAAGCCGATAATCCCCTGCAGGGTATCGTCGCCGGTGACCGTGACGGTCATGTCATTGCTGGTACCGGTGGTTTTGGAGGTCAGCATCAGGCGGAAATCGCCGTCAGACGCCTTAATCACGCTTGCGGAAACATTGCCGCCCGCTTTGTTAATCGCTTTTGCGATGCCGTTCAGCGAGGTATCGCCATCAGCCAGAGAAACGGTCAGCGGTTTGGACGTGCCCAGCTGGCTGATGGTGACGGTACGGGTGGTGCCCGTGGTGGCGCCCAACTGCGTGGTGCTGCTGGCGATAGAGCCAGAAGTCAGTACCTGCGCTTTCGCCATCTGTTTTACGTTGACGGTGTAATCACCGGTCATCGCATCGCTGGTGGTGGTCGCCGCAAACGCGGTATTGGTGCTACTGACCGAGGTTGAGTTCCATGTTGCGGTTTTACCGAGCGCAGCCGTCGCGGTCTGCAGGCTCTGCAGAGAACTTTGCAGCTTGCTGTAGGCGCTCAACTGCGTGTTATACGTCGACTGCTGTTTGGTAATAACCGTCAGTTTGGTTTGTTCTGCCGCTTCCAGCTTGTCATACAGATCGGCAAGCCCAAGATTCGAGCCTACCCCGAGATTACTGATTGTAGCCATGCGTGATTTCCTTGAAGTCGATGGTCGTTTCAGTCTCTTATCGGCGACGCAAAGCAAAAGTTTACTCCCGGCGGCAAAAAAATAATCCCTGGAATAGATGATGCAGACGCAGGCTATTGAGCCGATAGCCTGCCTTAAGTGAAATATTCCCCTTCTTTATATGTCTGCAAAAGAGTCAGAAAAAAATGACCAACCCGCATTAATAATAAGGGAATGGCAGCCAGAATTTATTTATACAATACATAAGAAAAATCTTAGTTCTGAGACTTATAAAAAGACATTAAATAAAACAATTATTTTAAAAACAATCACATGTAAATTTTTTGAGTTTGTTTCTAAAGTCTTTTTAAGAAGCGTCGATAACCTTGATGACGGTGAGAGACGCCGTGAGTGTTAGGCACCGAACCTAAACCCAATTTTTGAAGGAATTAAATTATGTCAGTTATCAATACTAACCTTTTGTCCCTGACCACTCAGAACAACCTGAACAAATCTCAGTCTGCTCTGGGCACTGCTATCGAGCGTCTGTCCTCTGGTCTGCGTATCAACAGCGCGAAAGATGACGCTGCTGGCCAGGCGATTGCTAACCGTATGACCTCTCAGGTTAAAGGTATGACCCAGGCTGCTCGTAACGCAAACGACGGCATCTCCCTGGTTCAGACCGCTGAAGGTAACCTGAACGAAATCAACACCAACTTACAGCGTATCCGTGAGCTGGCTGTTCAGGCTGCAAACGACACCAACGGTTCCAGCGACCTGACTTCTGTAAACACTGAAATCACTCAGCGTCTGGCAGAAATCGACCGTATCGCTGGTGGTGCTAACTTCAACGGTAAAAAACTGCTGGATGGCTCTGTTACTTCTTCTCTGAACATTCAGGTTGGTGCAGGTGTTTCTGCTAACGATACTATCGGTATCGGCAGCAATGCCCTGATCAACGCGACTTCTGGTAGCCTGGATACTAACCTGAAGACTACTATCTCTGATAACGCCTCTGCTAAATCAGTAATTTCTGCTGCTGACGCTGCTATCGCTAAAATTGATGGTGCTCGTTCTAACATGGGTGCGATTCAGAACCGTTTTGAATCTACCATCAACAACCTGAACAACTCTATCAACAACCTGTCTGCGGCACAGTCCCGTATTCAGGACGCTGACTACGCGACCGAAGTTTCTAACATGTCTCGCGCTCAGATCCTGCAACAGGCTGGTACTTCTGTACTGTCTCAGGCAAACCAGGTTCCGCAGTCCATGCTGTCCCTGCTGCGTTAATAGACGCTCAAGCTTTCAAAAAGGTTGCTGGAAACAGCAACCTTTTTTTTTGCCTGTCAGTTATCGGCATTTACCTTAAATGCAATCTCCAAAATAAGCCGCTATTCGCGGGGTTTTTCACTCCATTATGCCCGCGCCCCCGGTGTTACCCTTTCAGGAAAGCTTCCTTTTTGTATGCCGCGAAGGGAATTTACCCCCAAGGTTGCGACAGATATAGCCGGATTGATTGGCATACCGCCGTCGCGTGTTGCAATTAATGATGAGTTAAAACCGATGAATCAGTTTGCCCAGTGTCGTGCAATGCATCAGTATTACCGTGACATCTTCACCCGCACTATTTATCTCCCTGAAGCGGATGTGATGCCGTCGCACCTGGTGGCGGAAGTGCTGCACTTCTGGAGCACCGATTACGCCGCGCTGGAGCCTGCCATCATGGCGGCGCAAACCAGCCTGGAAGAAGAAAAAGCGCTGGCGGTGAAACACCTGCTGTGCGCCGCGACGCTCGCCAACCAGGCATTCGACAGTAAAAAGCAGGGGCATCAGATTGCCGCCGTGGAAGGTTTCGGCGATCGAGTGACCGCGCACGTGGTGGAAGCGCTTAAGCGCGACGACGCGGTCAATCTCGTGGTCGCCGCCATTCAGCTCCTGTTTCGGGTGGGCGAAATCGACGGCGCGGTCTTTTTAATCTCGAATCATCTCTCGCGGCTCAGCAACAGCGCGCCGGTCCTGAAAATTCTGCTGCTCATCTGCCTGATGGAAGAAGACTACAACCAGGCGCAGGTGGTGATTCAGGCGCTGACGGCGGACTCTTCCTTAATAGAGGAAGAGTCACTGGTGCTGCTGATGATCGTTTGCGGCATTTATAAGCTTGGCGGCTGCCCGGATTCCTTTATCGATTTCCGCCCGCTTAACGAACCGCTGCCGCTGCCGGATTACAGCCGTTACCGCTGGCACATCGCGAAAGCCGCGACCGGCAATACCACGGTGCTGGTCTCCTGCGATCCGCAATATTTCTTCGATCACGCCCAGGCGCTGGTGGCGTCAGTCTATGACACCAACCACATCGCGCTTGACGTGCATCTGCACATTTATAACTGCGATGCGCGCTGCGAAGCTCGCGTGCGCGAAATGCAGGCGGCGTTCCCTGGCCTGAATCTTTCTCTTAGCAGTGAAGTCATCGAACCAGTGCGCGGCATTAACGTGCATTACGCTTCACGCCGTTTTGTCTTCCTGCGCCATGCGCTGGAGCAGTTCGACACGCCGGTCATTCTGCTGGATGCCGACTGCCTGGTGCGCAAACCCTGGGCCGATGTGCATACGCGCCTGGATAATGCTGACCTGATCCTCACCTGCAGCGACGGCGCGCCGCTCTGGGAGCGCGTATTAGGAGCTTTTCTGTATTTCCATCCGACTGATGTGAGCTTTCGCTACCTGGACATCGTCGCCCGCTTTATTGATCGCAACCTGGCGGCACAAAACAACGAGTGGTTCCTGGACCAAGTGGCGCTCTCTTTTGCACTTGATGTGCTGCCTGCTGTTGAGCAGATGCAAATCCGTCGTGAAGACGCTTCCCGTCTGGTGAGTCTCAACCATACGCCGGATGCCTTCGCCTGGATGGTCACGACTGTTAAAAACGGCACTGGTGTATTTAGCGACTACAAAACCAGCCTGATGGCGAAATACCTCGCCGCGTAAGCTCTGGACTTTTTACAACGGATGAATGATGTGAAGATACTCTACCCGGAACACCGCATTAGCCCTGCCGCGCTGCACGCCAGCGCCGCGCTCAACCATGTGGCGGCGACGCTGCCTGCGTTCTCACGCGTGCTGGAGATTGGCTGCGGGGCAGGCGAGGCGCTCATCGCCCACGCCCGCGCCTGGCCGAACAGCATCGCGCTTGGGATCGATCTTGATGAAGCGCGTATCGGTGAAGGGCAGCAACAGATCCAGGCAAGCGGGCTGACCAATATTGAGCTGTTCGCCGCGGGTCTTGGCGATCTGCTGGCGGTGTCGCCGGGCGAGTTTGATTACATCATCATTCACGGGCGTTTTTCTCACACCGACGACGACACGCGCGACGCGCTGCTGCGCTGGTGCCGTCAGCACCTGTCCGCGCAGGGCATTATTGCGTATCACGCGGTTGTGCTGTCGGACAACGATGATAAGACGACGTTGCGCAACGCGCTGGCGTTCCACAGTGCGCGTGCCGCAAGCGAGGCGGAACAGCTTTCCTCTGCGCGCGCCATGCTCGGCTATCTGGCGATGACGCTGCCGGATGGCGCGCTGAAAACCCAGGTGACGGACGCCGAGGCGCTGGATGATCTCTCTCTCCGCCGGCGTTACCTGACTGGCGACGCGGCGGCGGGCGACTATACCGATTTCGCCGACGCGATGCAGGCGCTGGATCTGGATTGTATCGGCGACGCGCTGGCGCAGACCGACCTTGCCGCGTCTTACGGCGAACGTCAGCAGCAGCTGCACGCGATGATTGCCGGGCAGAGCGATCGCCACAGCGCCCGTCAGTATCTCGATTTCGCGGTCAACCGCCGCGAACGTTTCACGCTGCTCTGCGCGACGGGCACGGCGCAGCCTGCCTTCGTGCCGGATCTGGCTGTACTGGAATCGCTGCACTGGGCGGGTAATTTTACCCGTGTATTTACTATTAACGAACAACCGATTCGCGGTCATATTTCGCAGTCCGGCGTGCTTGTTCATACCGAAAACCCGGTGACGCTGCAAATTTTCGACCTGCTGGGCGGTGCCTGGCCGATGAGCCTGAGCGTCGATCAACTGATTTTTAACTGCCGTTTGCCGGAGCGACCGGGCGATGACACCCGCAAGCTGGTGCTGGAATCGCTGCGCGATCTCTTTTTGAACAATCTCGACGGGCTCTACTGGAGCGCCGCGCCGGGGCCGTATAACCTGGCAGATAACGATGTCTTAATGCCGATTGCGCCGCTTGCGCAAACCGATAAAGACACCCGCATCATGAACCTGTGGGGCGAGGCGGTGACCGTCACGCCCGCGCAGGCGCGCTGGCTGCGCGACGGTATGCGCGCCACCGATGAAGACGCTTGGGCGATCTTTACCGCGCTGCGTCTTCGCGGCGTGCTGAAAGGCTCGCCGCTGGCGTGGAAAAACGCCATCCAGCCCTTCCTGCGCACTGGCAAGGTGGCGTGGCTGAAGCAATGTATTAATACGCTGCTGCTGTTAAGCGTCAGCGAGAAGCGCGGCGGCCTGCTGTATAGCGAAACCAATCTGGACGCTGACAGCCAGACCGACAGCATCCACATGGATGCTGTGTATGAAGAGGCGAACCGGCTGATTGGCAAAGGCATGGCGAAAGAGGCGCGCGACTACACCCGCGCGCTGCTGGAAGACGATCCGCAGAATATGCACATCCTGCGCTGCTACTCGCGCACCTGCGTGCTGACTAGCGCGTGGGACGAAGCGCTGGACGCGCTCTGCCGCCTGATGGGCCATTACTTCTCAAGCCTTGATATCTATTACGATCTGGCGACCGCTCTGCAAAAAACATTTGACCATTTCAACGCCCGCAAAGTAGTGCGTGGCCTGCTGCGCCTGGATGAGAAAAACGCCGGGTTCTGGAATTCGCTTGGAGCTATCTACCATGCCAGTGGTGAGGTGACGCTTGCTGAAAAATGCGCCCGCGAGGCGTTCCGCTTCCAGCCGCGCAACCCGCGCTATCTGGGAATGATGGGCGTGGTGCTGAGCGACAACCAGAAGCTCGATGAAGCGCGTTACTTCCTGGAAAAATCACTGGAGATAGCGCCAGAGGATTTTGACTGCTTCACCAGCCTGCTGTTTGTGATGACGCACGATAACCGCGTCAGCACGCAGGAACTGCTGGCGAAGCACCGCGACTATGGCGAGCGCGTCACGGCCGCCGCCGCGCGCAGCGCGCTCGAACTGCCGCTGAACAACGTTAAAGACCCCAACCGCAAGCTGCGCGTCGGGTTTGTCTCAGGCGATCTACGCGATCATCCTGTTAGTAACTTCTTGTTACCGTTCTGGGATTCGTTTGACCGCACGCAGTTTGAGCTGGTGGGCTATAACGCCGCGCCGATGGCAGACGAGGTCACCGATCACCTGAGCGCAGGCGCCGTGCTATGGCGCGACGTCTATCAGTTAAGCGATCGCGAGCTGGCGCGTCAGATCAATGACGATGGCGTGGACATTCTTATCGATCTCTCCGGGCACACGACCTGGACGCGGCTGCCGATGTTCGCGCTGCGCCCGGCGCCGCTGCAAATGACCTGGATTGGCTACCCCGGCACCACCGGCGTACCAGCAATGGATTACCGTGTTATCTCGTCGACGCTCGCCAGCCCCCCCGGTCTTGCTGAACAGTTTACCGAGCAGATCCTCTGGGTGCCGATGCGCAAAATTTTCGAGCCGCACCCGCAAAGCCCGGATGTGAATCCTCTGCCGGCGCTGCGTAACGGCCATCTGACGTTTGCGAGCTTCAACCGCCCGAAAAAGATTAACGATGAGGTGCTCGAACTCTGGGCGCAAATTCTGGTGCGCGCACCGAGCGCGAAGCTGCTGATGGGCTTTATGGCCGATGACGAAATGATAGCGATGATGACGCGCCGTCTGACGCATTTCGGCGCGCGCCCCGAACAGCTCATTTTCAGAACGCGCACCGGGCTTATCGAGTATCTCGAATACCACCATCACATCGATATTTTGCTCGACGCCTTCCCGTATACCGGCGGCACTACCACCAACCACGGCGCGTGGATGGGCGTGCCGACGCTCACCCTCTGCGGCGAGACGATGGCGGGGCGTCAGGGCGTAGAAAATATGAATAGCTATGGACTGGCGGAATTTGTTGCGAATGATAAAGCGGACTACGTCGAAAAAGCGCTCTCCTGGCAGGGCCGTTTTGAAGAGCTGAACGCGATTCGCCTCTCCATGCGCAGCCGTATTCCGACTGATAACGCCGGTGGGTTCCGGGTGGCTGACACCTTTGAAAAAGGGCTGCGCGAGGCGTGGAAAATTTACTGTAACGGAGAAGCGCCGCGTTCGTTCTTCGTTGAGGAATAACGCGTCGCTACGGCATTACCCATACCGGCCGGGGCCGGCAACGTTTGGTGTAAAACACCGAGGTGTATCATGCAAAATCTATTTGTCACCAGCCCGCTGCTGCCGCCGCTGGAAGAGTTTATCCCGTATCTTGAGCAGATCTGGGAAAACAAATACCTGACCAACGGCGGTCCGTTTCATCAGGAGCTGGAGACCCGGCTCGCGGAGTATCTCGGCGTGGAACACCTCTGCCTGTTTTCCAACGGCACGCTGGCGCTCCTGACCGCGCTGCAGGCGCTGCGCATTACGGGTGAAGTGATTACTACCCCGTATTCGTTCGTCGCCACCTCCCACTCGCTGCTGTGGAACGGCCTGACGCCGGTTTTCGCCGATATCGACCCGGTCACCTGCAACATCGATCCGAACAAAATCGAACAGCTGATCACGCCAGCGACCTCGGCTATCCTGCCGGTCCACTGCTACGGCCTGCCGTGTGACGTCGACAAAATTCAGTCCATCGCCGACGCCTGGGGCCTGAAGGTGATTTACGACGCCGCGCATGCGTTTGGCGTGAAGAAAAACCACCAGAGCATCCTGAACTGCGGAGATCTGTCGATCCTGAGCTTCCACGCCACCAAAGTTTTCAACACCTTTGAAGGCGGGGCAATTATTTGCCCGGACGCGCGCATGAAACAGCGCATCGACTACCTGAAAAACTTCGGCTTTGCCGGAGAAACGACCGTTGTGGCGCCGGGTATCAACGCCAAAATGAACGAAGTGCAGGCGGCATTCGGCCTGGTGCAGCTTGGACATATCGATAACGCGCTGGCGAACCGCGCGGCTATCCACGACCGCTACTGCGAGTGGCTCGCCGATATCCCTGGCATCGAAACCTTCAGCGCGCCGGATGATGTTGAGTGGAACCACTCTTACTTCCCGATCCGCGTGAACGACGATTTCCCGGTCAGCCGCGACGCGCTCTATGAAGCGCTGAAAGCCGAAAATATTTACTCGCGCCGCTACTTCTACCCGCTTATCAGCGCGTTCTCGATGTACCGACATCTGCCGTCGGCGCAGCCGCAACATCTGCCGATAGCGACGGGTATCGCCGAGCGTATTTTGTGTCTGCCGATTTTCCCGGATCTGACCGAAGAGGATCAGCGCCGCGTGGTGGATGCTATCCGCGCGCAGGCCGCGCTCGGCCTTGCGGAGAAAGTGGCATGAAGCTTGGCATTTACGGCGCGGGCGGGTTAGGGCGCGAGGTGCTGATGCTGGCGCGCGCCATTAACCAGTGTACGTCGCGCTGGAGCGAGATTTTCTTTATTGACGACGTAACCGACGCGCAGGAGGTCTACGGCGCGGCGGTGGTGCGTTTTGACGCGCGTCCTGCTGAGTGCGAAGTGGCTATCGCCATTGGCGAACCTGCGCTGCGCCAGCGTCTGGCGCAAAAGCTCGCAGGCAACGCGCCGCTTGCGACACTGATTCACCCGAATGTCGATGTCCCGTCGCAAAGCGAGATCCGCGCAGGCGCGATCATTTTTGAGGGAGTATTTATTTCTTGCGGCGTTGCGATTGGTGAAAACGCATTAATTCTGCCTCGAGCATACATCAGTCATGACTGCGCTATTGGCGCGCACAGTGTAGTAGCAGGATTAGTGGCACTTGGGGGGTATGTGAAGATAGGCGAACGTGCTTTTCTCGGTATGAATAGCTGTGTGAAAGAGCAAATCCACATCGGTAACGACGCTATCGTTGGCATGGGAGCGGCAGTAGTCAATGACGTGGCAGATACCACTATTGTTGCAGGTACCCCAGCAAAAATGATGCGTCAGAATATAGAGGGCAAAGTATTTAAATAGTTTCTGAACGACGCAGCTTTGCGTAGCCTATAAACGCAATTGGAGATTGCCGCCGTCTGGCTGGCAGATACACCTTTCCGGCAACCACCTCACATGCAGCGTGTTGCGGTGTCTGTTATTGAAGATGGTGGCGACATGCTGACCTAAGGCAAGGCGCTTACGTTTTTAAGCGAATTTTCCCGGAAGCTACTGGCCGATCCGCGCGTGCGCGCCTACAGCGATGTGGTGAGCCTCGCGTTCTGGTGTCGTCCGGCGTCGCTTGAGAAATTGCGCCAGGAATTTATGCCGCAGGGCATTACCCAAGGCCGCGGCGTGGCGTTTCATATCGCGCCGTCCAACGTGGCGGTGAACTTCGCGTTTTCGCTGGCGGCGGGGTTGCTCACCGGCAACGCCAATATCGTCAGGCTCTCCTCAAAACCGTTCCCCCAGACCGCGCTGATTTGCGACGCGCTGAAAGGGGCACTGGCACAGGTGCCGTCGATGGCGGCGAGCCTCTGTCTTGTGCAGTACCCGCACGACGCGGCGCTGACGGATTATTTCTCCGCGCTCTGTGACGCGCGGCTTATCTGGGGCGGCGATCGCACGATCAGCGAGGTGCGCCACTCGGCGCTGCGCCCGCGCGCGGTGGATATCGCCTTTGCGGATCGTTACTCCTTTGCGGTGATCGACGCCGACGCGTGGCTTGCGGCACCGGATAAAGCGCGCCTGCTGGAAGCATTTTATAACGATACGTTACTGACCGCGCAGCAGGCGTGTACGGCCGCGAAAATGGTGGTGTGGACCGGCGAGCGTACCGATGAAGCCCGCGCGCAGTTCTGGCCCGCGTTTCGCGACTGGTGCGGCGAGCGCTACGCGCCGCTGCCTGCGACGGCCGTGAGCAATCTGGCGTGGTTTTGCGCCCAGACTGTCAACGACCCGACGCTCAGGCGCATCGCGCAGCCGGATAATCGTGTTTTCCTGGCGCAAACTGACGTGCCGGATGGCGCGTTGCTGGCGGATCATCACCAGAGCGGCGTGTTTATTGAATATGTGGCGCAGGATCTGCTGGACATCGCGCCGCTGTGCGGGGAGAAGTGCCAGACGATCGTCACGTTTGGTGTCGATCCTGAGGAATTTCAACGCTTTCTGGCGGTCGCGAAACCGCGCGGCGTCGATCGCGTGGTGCCTCTGGGGCAGAGTATGCAGTTTTCTTTGCTGTGGGACGGGTATCCGCTGGCCGATATGCTGACCCGCCGTTTAACTTTAATTTCTTATTAATCAACTTATTTTCAGTGATTTAGCGCATAACCTGAAAATAACCCCTTATTTAGACCATTATTCTCCCGATTAAAAAGCGCTGTAGAATTAGATAATCACGCCGATAACTCAACTAACGCAGGGCTGTTTATCGTGAATTCTCTCTATACCGCTGATGGTGTAATGGATAAACACTCGCTCTGGCAGCGTTATGTCCCGCTGGTGCGTCACGAAGCGTTGCGCCTGCAGGTGCGTTTGCCGGCGAGCGTCGAACTGGACGATTTGTTACAGGCGGGCGGCATCGGCTTGCTGAATGCTGTAGAACGCTACGACGCCCTGCAAGGAACGGCATTTACCACTTACGCAGTGCAGCGTATACGTGGCGCGATGCTGGACGAGCTGCGCAGCCGTGACTGGGTGCCGCGCAGTGTCCGACGCAACGCGCGCGAGGTGGCGCAGGCAATAGGCCAACTGGAGCAGGAACTGGGACGTAACGCGACGGAACTGGAGGTCGCAGAGCGACTGAGTATCCCGCTTGAAGAATATCGTCAGATGTTGCTCGACACGAACAACAGTCAGCTGTTCTCGTATGACGAATGGCGTGAAGAGCATGGCGATAGCATCGAACTGGTGACGGAAGATAACCAGAACGAAAACCCGCTGCATCAACTGCTGGAAAGCAATTTGCGCGAGCGTGTTATGGAAGCGATTGAATCGCTGCCGGAGCGCGAGCAGATGGTGCTGACGCTGTACTACCAGGAAGAGCTGAATCTCAAAGAGATTGGCGCGGTACTGGAAGTGGGCGAGTCAAGGGTGAGCCAGTTGCATAGCCAGTCCATCAAACGTCTGCGTACCAAGCTGGGTAAGCTATAGGTTGTTGATTCGTCATCATCCTGGTAATGCCGCACACAGGAACGACAACCAGGAGTTATCATGACGGCGCAGCAACCTAAAAGGCGGCCCCTGAGCCGCTACCTTAAAGATTTCAAGCACTCACAGACGCATTGTGCGCATTGTCACAAGCTGCTGGACCGCATTACGCTGGTTCATCGCGGCGAAATTGTGAACAAGATAGCGATCGCTGCGCTCGACACGCTGCTTGACGAGGCCACCTGGGAGCAGGAAAAGCAGGACTGGGTGGCGCTTTGCCGCTTCTGTGGCGATCTGCATTGTAAAGAGCAGAGCAACTACTTCGATATCATCGGCTTTAAGCAATATCTCTTCGAGCAAACCGATATGAGCCACGGCACAATCCGCGAATATGTGGTGCGCCTGCGCCGTCTCGGCGCGCATCTCACCCAACGCCAGGTGCCGCTCTCGCTTGCCCGTCAGGATAATCTTGACGAGCATCTTGAGGCGTGGCTGCCGCTCACCAGTACCAACAATTATCGTATTGCGCTTCGTAAGTATGCCCAGTATCAGCAGCTCTCGTCATTGCCGACAGAGAAAACCGACTCAACGGCAACTTCTGATATATATTAAAAAAGCATAAGTTGTAGCACAGTGGTTTTGATTTCTTTGCGTAACTACTTACACTAGCACTTAATTTCGTTAATTCGGGGTACTTATGAAACTTGCACTTTTGGGTCGTCAGGCGCTGATGGGCGTTATGGCGGTCGCGCTGGTCGCGGGCATGAGCGTGAAAACCTATGCTGCGGAAAATTTGCTGAATAAAGTTAAAGAACGCGGCACGCTGCTGGTGGGGCTTGAAGGCACTTATCCGCCGTTTAGCTTCCAGGGCGATGACGGTAAGCTGACCGGCTTTGAAGTGGAGTTCGCCGAGGCGCTCGCGAAGCACCTGGGCGTGAAAGCCTCGCTTAAACCGACCAAATGGGACGGGATGCTGGCGTCGCTGGACTCTAAGCGTATCGACGTGGTGATTAACCAGGTCACCATCTCCGATGAGCGCAAGAAAAAATATGATTTCTCAACGCCGTATACCGTTTCCGGTATTCAGGCGCTGGTGAAGAAAGAGAACGCCGACAGCATTAAAACCGCGGCCGATCTCAAGGGTAAAAAAGTGGGCGTTGGTCTTGGCACCAACTACGAAGAGTGGCTGCGCCAGAACGTGCAGGGCGTGGATATCCGCACCTATGACGACGACCCGACCAAATATCAGGATCTGCGCGTAGGCCGTATCGACGCCATTCTGGTGGACCGCCTGGCGGCGCTGGATCTGGTGAAGAAGACCAACAACACGCTGGCCGCGGCCGGTGAACCGTTCTCTCGTCAGGAAGCGGGCGTGGCTATCCGCAAAGGCAACGACGATTTCGTCAAGGCCGTTGATAACGCCATCGCCGAGATGCAGAAAGATGGCACGCTCAAGAAAATCTCTGAGAAGTGGTTTGGCGCGGACGTGACTAAATAACGGCTTTGCTGCGCAAAAAAGGTGCTGATATCAGCGCCTTTTTTTATGCCTGCGAAAAATTGCTGCATAATGACGGTTTAACCGCTGAACTGGCATGAGGTTTACCATGCAAAATCTTACCCGCTATGCGCGCCTTGAGCTTATCGGCGCGCCCACGCCGCTGGAGTTTCTGCCGCGCCTGTCTGACTACCTGGGCCGCGAAATTTTCATCAAGCGCGATGACGCGATGCCAGTGGCGATGGGCGGCAATAAGCTGCGCAAGCTGGAGTTTCTCGCAGCCCAGGCGCTGCGCGAAGGGGCCGACACGCTGGTGACGGCGGGTGCTATCCAGTCGAACCATGTGCGCCAGACGGCGGCGGTGGCCGCGCGCCTCGGCCTGCACTGCGTGGCGCTGCTGGAAAACCCGATTGCCACGCGCAAAGAGAATTACCTCACTAACGGCAACCGGCTGCTGCTGGATCTCTTTAATGTGCAGGTTGAGATGTGTGACGCGCTGGACGCGCCAGACCAGCAGCTTGACGAGCTGGCGGTGCGCCTTGAAGCGCAGGGCTTCCGGCCTTATGTCATTCCGGTTGGCGGCTCGAACGTGCTGGGCGCGCTCGGCTATGTCGAAAGCACGCTTGAGATCGTACAGCAGTGCGAAGGCGTTGTGCGCCCGTCATCCGTAGTGGTCGCCTCCGGCAGCGCCGGAACACACGCGGGGCTCGCCGTCGGGCTGGAGCAGGGGATGCCTGAAGCTGAACTTATCGGCGTGACGGTCTCGCGAAGCGTCGCCGCGCAGAAGCCGAAAGTCGTCGCGCTGCAGCAGGGCGTTGCAAAAGCGCTGGAGCTGGAAGCGCGCGCCGATATTTTACTGTGGGATGACTATTTCGCGCCGGGTTACGGCGTGCCGAACGACGAGGGCATGGAAGCGGTGAAGCTGCTGGCGCGTCTCGAAGGCATTTTGCTTGACCCGGTTTATACCGGCAAAGCGATGGCGGGGCTCATTGACGGCATCGCACAGAACCGTTTTAAAGATAACGGCCCGATTCTCTTTATTCACACCGGCGGCGCTCCGGCGCTGTTCGCGTACCATCCGCATGTCTGAAAACGCAGGGTGAAACCACTATAATGCAGGAAAGTATCCAACTGGTTATCGATTCGGCACCCTTTCTCCTGAAAGGGGCCGTTTTTACGCTACAGCTCAGCATCGGCGGCATGTTTTTCGGCCTGGTGTTAGGCTTTTTGCTGGCCATGATGCGGCTGTCGCCTTTCTGGCCTGTCTCGTGGCTGGCGCGGTTTTATATCTCGATTTTTCGCGGTACGCCCCTTATCGCCCAGCTCTTTATGATCTACTACGGTCTGCCGCAGTTTGGCATCGAGCTGGACCCGATCCCGGCGGCGATGATTGGCCTTTCGCTCAACACCGCAGCGTATACCTCTGAGACGCTGCGCGCGGCGATTTCGTCGATTGATAAAGGGCAGTGGGAAGCGGCGGCGAGTATTGGCATGACGCCGTGGCAGACGCTGCGCCGCGCCATTCTGCCGCAGGCCGCCCGCGTGGCGCTGCCGCCGCTCGGCAACAGTTTTATCAGCCTCGTGAAAGATACGTCGCTCGCCGCCACCATTCAGGTGCCGGAACTTTTCCGCCAGGCGCAGCTTATTACCTCGCGCACGCTGGAGGTATTTACGATGTATCTGGCCGCGTCGCTCATCTACTGGGTGATGGCGACGGTGCTTTCTGCCTTGCAAAACCATTTTGAAAACCAGCTAAACCGACAGGAGCGCGATCCGAAATGAGTGCCATTGAGGTCAAAAACCTGGTGAAGAAATTTCACGGGCAGACGGTGCTGCATGGCATCGATCTGGAAGTGCAGACCGGAGAAGTGGTCGCGATTATCGGCCCGAGCGGCTCCGGTAAAACCACGCTTTTGCGTAGTATTAACCTGCTGGAACAGCCTGAAAGCGGCACCGTGCGCGTGGGCGATATCACCATTGATACCGCCAAATCGGCCCGCGAACAGCGCGGCCTGGTGCGGGAGCTGCGCCAGCAGGTCGGTTTTGTGTTCCAGAGCTTTAACCTGTTCCCGCACCGTACCGTGCTGGAAAACATTATCGAAGGGCCGGTTATTGTGAAAGGCGAGCCGAAAGCGGAGGCGACAGCGCGCGCCCGCGAACTACTGGCGAAAGTCGGCCTTTCTGGCAAGGAAAACAGCTATCCGAAGCGGCTTTCCGGCGGTCAGCAGCAGCGTGTGGCGATTGCCCGTGCGCTGGCGATGCGCCCGGAGGTGATTCTGTTCGATGAGCCGACCTCCGCGCTGGACCCTGAACTGGTGGGCGAAGTGCTGAACACTATCCGTCAGCTCGCCCAGGAGAAGCGCACCATGGTTATCGTTACCCATGAGATGAGTTTCGCGCGCGATGTGGCCGATCGCGCGATCTTTATGGATCAGGGCAAAATCGTCGAGCAGGGCGAGGCGAAAGCCCTGTTCGCTAACCCGACACAGCCGCGCACCCGCCAGTTTTTAGACAAATTTCTCAATGCCTGACCCCTTACCCGGTGCGTTTTAGCACCGGGTGCCTTCGCAAACTCCCTGCAAAAAATAAGCCTTAAAAAGTGTCTGACTAATTAATCAGCATATACAGTTCGTTAGCGTTTTAATTTGGCTTAAAGCCTGTGTCTGGCGCAATGTCGCGTGCGGAATGCGGATTATTGATATTAATAATTATGAAGAATGTGTTATTTTGTCATATCACAAAAAAATAATGCTTACAGCACGACAGGAGTTTCGCCCCACAGCATGAAGGAAAGTGACTTTTTTAACTGGCGTCGGGAAATGACGACCCGCTTTCAGGAAATTCAGGATTCAAGCGACATTTATTCGCTCCTGAAAACCGAAACGCAGAACATGGAATATGATTATTTCGCGCTGTGCGTTCGCCATCCTGTGCCTTTCACGCGCCCAAAACTGACGCTGCACACCACCTATCCTGAAGCCTGGCTTGAGCATTACCAGGCGGAAAATTATTACGTGATAGATCCGGTGCTGAAGCCTGCAAATTATCTGGTGGGTCCGCTCTCCTGGAACGACGCGCTGTTCGCTGGCGCCGCAGAAGAGCTCTGGAATGCCGCGCGCGACCACGGTCTGGTCAAGGGCGTAACGCAGTGCGTCATTGCGCCTAACCGCGCCCAGGGATTTTTATCCGTCTCTGGAACCAGCCCGCGTGGACACTCCATGGCGGATGACGAACTGGCGTTGCGACTTCAGCATTTGGTGGAACAAAGCCTAGTTACCATGATGCGCCTGGAAGATCCGGCGGCAACGGTGCTGGAAATGAAACTGAGTAAACGAGAAAAAGAGATATTGCAGTGGACGGCGGAAGGTAAAACGTCGGCGGAAATTGCGATAATATTATCTATCTCGGAAAATACCGTTAATTTTCACCAGAAAAATATACAGAAGAAGTTTAATGCTCCAAACAAAACGCAAATTGCCTGTTATGCTGCTGCAATTGGACTGATTTGAGCGGGTCATTTGTTCTGCGTGCCAGACACTCGAACCGGCTGGAAGAATAAACGTTCTCCAGCCGGTTTTTTTATTAACGGCGGTAAGCCTGTTTAATTTGCTTAACGGTATTGGTGTAAACCGCCGCTTGCTCCGCATCTTCCATTTCAGCTATCTGTTTTTCCATTTTAATGATAACCCGGCCCGCATCAGCCTGACCCATTGCCTGCAGCATCAGGGTCAACAGGGATTTCAGGCATGACACCTCGGTAGCCAGTTCCTGGTTGTTCTCTGCGGTGGAAATATCGGGAGTGCTCATGGTTTATCCTCTGTCAGTGTAACGACGTGCAGCGGGCACGCCTGTTGATGTTTTAAGGCGGCGGAGTATACCACAAGGTCCTAAAAAGTAATTAGCGCCGTTTTTTTGAGCGTTTTGTGAGGCGTCTGGCTTATTATAATAAGCTTTTCACCGATAAACGGGATTTCTCAGGGTTCGCTGACGTAGCGGTGAAAATATATGTTTCCAATAAGTTTCTCCGTTGTAAATTTAAAAGTTGCCCATCAGCGCTTTTAAATTGTCAGAAAGTAATATGATATATCCAGAAATGCTGAACCTTGATTTCTGGACGTTTTTTAAGTATTGGTGCCGCTATCGCAGGCTCAAAAACGCGTTTTAACTGGATTTAACCCGCCCATTGCTTACAGAAGTGCATTTTTTGCGTTTCAAAGTTGACTTAAAAAACGCTAATATGGGGCGAATAAGTTACCAGCAGCGTTATCCCTTTTTGAGGAGTGTTTTCCTTTGATCAACGTTCTTCTTGTTGATGACCACGAACTGGTGCGCGCAGGGATACGACGCATACTTGAAGATATGAAGGGCATTAAGGTGGCAGGCGAAGCCTGCTGCGGCGAGGACGCCATCAAATGGTGTCGCATTCACCCGGTGGATGTGGTGCTGATGGACATGAACATGCCGGGCATTGGCGGCCTGGAGGCGACTCGCAAAATCGCCCGTTATTCTTCAGACATTAAAGTGATCATGCTTACCGTACATACGGAAAATCCGCTTCCGGCTAAAGTGATGCAGGCCGGTGCAGCGGGGTATCTGAGTAAAGGTGCGGCTCCCGCCGAAGTGGTGAGCGCTATCCGTTCGGTTCACGCCGGACGGCGCTACATCGCTTCCGACATTGCACAGCAAATGGCGCTCAGTCAGATAGAGCCCGACCGCAGCGAATCCCCCTTCGCAAGTTTGTCGGAAAGGGAATTGCAGATTATGCTGATGATTACCAAAGGTCAGAAGGTCAATGAAATCTCTGAGCAGCTTAATCTCAGCCCTAAAACCGTCAACAGCTACCGCTATCGTATGTTTAGTAAGCTAAACATTCATGGCGATGTTGAGTTGACGCATCTGGCCATCCGCCATGGCCTGTGTAACGCGGAGACCTTATCAAGTCAGTGAGTGAAGTTTTTGATTCCAAATCGTTCCTGAAAACCGTCACCAGCCAGCCTGGCGTCTACCGTATGTATGACGCCAGCGGCACGGTTATCTACGTCGGCAAGGCCAAAGATCTCAAAAAGCGCCTTTCCAGCTATTTCCGAAGCAACCTCGCCAGCCGTAAAACCGAAGCGCTGGTGGCGCAAATCCAGAATATCGACGTGACGGTGACTCACACCGAGACCGAAGCGCTGCTGCTGGAGCACAACTACATCAAGCTCTACCAGCCGCGCTATAACGTGCTGCTGCGCGATGACAAATCTTATCCGTATATCTTCCTGAGCGGCGATACGCATCCCCGGCTGGCTATCCATCGCGGCGCGAAACACGCCAAAGGCGAGTATTTCGGCCCGTTCCCGAACGGCTACGCGGTGCGGGAAACGCTCGCGCTGCTGCAAAAGATTTTCCCGATTCGCCAGTGCGAGAACAGCGTCTATCGCAACCGCTCGCGTCCTTGTCTGCAATATCAGATTGGCCGCTGCCTCGGGCCATGCGTCGAGGGGCTGGTAAGTGAAGAAGATTACGCGCAACAGGTGGAATATGTGCGGCTGTTCCTCGCCGGTAAAGATGACCAGGTGATTAACCAGCTGGTCTCACGCATGGAGCAGGCGAGCCAGAATCTGGCGTTTGAAGAGGCCGCGCGCCTGCGTGACCAGATTCAGGCGGTGCGCCGCGTCACGGAAAAACAGTTTGTCTCCAATAACGGCGATGACCTGGATGTGATAGGCGTGGCGTTTGAATCCGGTATGGCGTGCCTGCACGTGCTGTTTATCCGTCAGGGGAAAGTGCTCGGCAGCCGCAGCTACTACCCGAAAGTGCCGAATGGCACCGAGCTTGCGGAAGTGGTGGAAACCTTTGTCGGGCAGTTCTATCTGCAGGGCAGCCAGATGCGCACGTTACCGGGCGAGATTTTGCTCGATTTCCCGCTCACCACGCCGGAACTGCTGGCCGAGACGCTGACAGAAATCGCCGGGCGACGTGTGAATGTGCAGACGCGCCCGCGTGGCGATCGCGCCCGCTACCTGAAACTTGCGCGCACCAACGCGGCGACGGCGCTGACCACGCGGCTTTCTCAGCAGTCCACCATCAGCCAGCGTCTTACCGCGCTGGCGCAGGCGCTGCATCTGCCGGAAATAAAGCGTATGGAGTGTTTCGACATCAGCCATACGATGGGCGAGCAGACCGTGACGTCCTGCGTGGTGTTTGACGCGAACGGCCCGCTGCGCGCGGAGTATCGACGCTATAATATTACCGGCATCACACCGGGCGATGATTATGCGGCGATGAATCAGGTGTTGCGCCGTCGCTACGGTAAGGCCATCGAAGAGAGCAAAGTGCCGGATATTATTCTTATCGACGGCGGCAAAGGGCAGCTTGGTCAGGCGAAATCCGTTTTTGCCGAACTGGACGTGCCGTGGGATAAACACCATCCGCTGCTGCTTGGCGTGGCCAAAGGCAGCGATCGCAAAGCCGGGCTGGAAACGTTGTTTCTGGAGCCGGAAGGGGAGGGCTTCGCCTTGCCGCCGGACTCTCCGGCGCTGCATGTGATTCAGCATATTCGCGATGAATCGCATAACCATGCGATTACCGGCCACCGTAAAAAACGCGCCAAAGTGAAGAACACCAGTACGCTTGAGACGATTGAAGGCATCGGCCCAAAACGCCGTCAGATGTTGCTCAAATATATGGGCGGATTGCAGCCGCTGTTGAACGCGTCGGTCGAAGAAATTGCGAAAGTGCCGGGCATCTCTCAGGCCCTTGCAGAAAAGATCTACTACTCGTTGAAACATTAAGGGCTATGTAGCAACATAGCGGTAATCTCAAATTATGACAGATAGTTACCTGCACTATGCGATTTAATATCCCTACATTGCTGACGCTGTTTCGAGTCATTCTGATCCCGTTTTTCGTGCTCGCATTCTATCTGCCTTTTCACTGGGCGCCTTTCGTCTGCGCGTTGATCTTCTGCTTTGCCGCGGTGACCGACTGGTTTGACGGTTTTCTCGCCCGCCGCTGGAATCAAAGCACGCGCTTTGGCGCGTTCCTCGACCCGGTTGCGGATAAAGTGATGGTGGCTATCGCGATGGTGCTTGTCGCCGAGCACTATCATAGCTGGTGGATTACCCTGCCGGCGGCCACTATGATCGCGCGTGAAATTATTATCTCCGCGCTGCGTGAATGGATGGCGGAGCTGGGCAAACGCAGCAGCGTGGCCGTCTCCTGGATTGGGAAAGTGAAAACCACCGCGCAGATGATGGCGCTGGTCGGTTTGCTGTGGCGTCCGAATCAGTGGGTTGAGTACGCCGCGATTGCACTCTTTTTCGTCGCTGCAGTGCTGACGTTCTGGTCAATGTTCCAGTATTTGAACGCCGCGCGCGGTGATTTGCTCGAACGTTGATCTATACGGCGTAAAATTCAGCAAACGAATCGCGTTGCCTGAAAATTTCGTTGACTCATTGCGTCAGGTAAGTAGAATGCAACGCATCGAACGGCGGCACGGTTCGCCGGACGGTAAGTAAATCAAGTAATTAGATTAAGCGATTCGCTTTCAGTTACTTCGATAAGCGGGAATAGCTCAGTTGGTAGAGCACGACCTTGCCAAGGTCGGGGTCGCGAGTTCGAGTCTCGTTTCCCGCTCCAAATTTTGATATCAGCCTCTTTGCTGGTGTCAGCCTGAAAAGGCAAGCAATTCTGGCGCGTTAACAAAGCGGTTATGTAGCGGATTGCAAATCCGCCTAGTCCGGTTCGACTCCGGAACGCGCCTCCACTTTCTTCCCGAGCCCGGGTGGTGAAATCGGTAGACACAAGGGATTTAAAATCCCTCGGCGTTCGCGCTGTGCGGGTTCAAGTCCCGCCCCGGGCACCATGGGAAAGACAAGAATAATCAAAGCAATAAGCAGTGTCGTGCAAACCACCTTCGGGTGGTTTTTTATTTTGTCGCGCCGTTTCCTGACATCTTTCCTGACATCATTTCTCGTTTTTTCCTGAGCGGCCACGGCGTCATCACGCTGATTCTTAATGTATTTAACTTAAGCGCACATCCTGAACACCATCACACTTCGCTAATAAATTAATCAATCACGATATATCATGTATCTGTTTTTCCATTCTGCTGCTACGTTTTAATAGCACCCCATCATGGTGCTCTCTACTCGCTGCAATGAGTTTTCCAGGTCAGCGTTCAGCCCCACGGTTGAGCCATTCTGACGCTGACTCACACGGGGGAAAATCGTACCTTGCAGAATAAGGGCCAGGACGGCGCAAACCATAACAGACTGAGCCAGTCCATGAGGACTGGCTTCTTTTTCCTCCCTCCCCGCACACCAAACTCTTTCCAGAAATACCGCCTGCCGAAATTCGGGGATTATGTCATCTGCCAGAAACGCTTAAGGTCAGTAAAAGATAACGAGGAAAAGACGATGGAATATCAGTTAACGGGCACCGCGGATGAAGAACTCAAAGCACGCATAAAAAAACAGGTCGGGCTTTATAACGCAAAGCATATGACGTCTGATCCGCAGGAGCTGATCATCAGCGTCACCGACGCGCAGGGCAATCTGACCGCCGGTCTGACCGGGCGTAGCTACTGGGGCTGCCTGCATATCGAATTTCTGTGGGTCGATGAAAGCCTGCGCGGGCAGGGCACCGGCGCGTCGCTCATGGCGATGGCCGAAGCAGAAGGGCGTAAGCGTGGTTGTAAACGGGTATTTGTGGATACCTTTAGCTTTCAGGCACCGGATTTTTACCGCAAACAGGGGTATGAAATCTACGGCGTGGCACCCGATTATCGCGATGGTCACTCCCGTTTTTACTTCAGCAAAGACCTGAGCGAAAAGTAAAAGCCCCGACATTGGGGCTTTAACCTGTTCAGCCAACCTCGCGCAATACGCCTGCGCTAATCAAAAACTGTATAGCCACAATGGCGATGCCGCAGGCAAAAACCAGTGCCAGCGTGAGACTGCCCCCCGCGACCTGCCAGCCTGCCGGGTGACGTTTACGGCTCTGCCAGGCGAGCAGGGAAGGGAGCAGCAGCGCCAGCACCGCCAGCGCCACGCCCGCATAGCCGAGCGCCATGGCAAACCCCTGCGGGTAGAAAAGCGAGAAAGCGAGCGGCGGCACAAAAGTCATCAGCCCGCTCTGGGCGCGGCCCGCTACGGTGCGGGAGCGTTTAAACATATCCGCCAGATAATCAAACAGCCCGAGTGACACGCCAAGAAACGAGGTGGCGAGCGCCAGATCGGCGAAAAGATGCACCGCCAGCTCCACGTGCGGCGAGGCGACGACATCGCGCACCGCCTGCAACAGACCATTCAGGCCAGCATGAGTAGCGAGCAGGCCCATAAAGGTGTCTGACGGGATGGCCCCCAGCGTGGCGAGCTGCCAGAACAGATATGCCACCAGCGGGATAGCGCTGCCGGTGATAAAAATCAGCTTAAGTTTGCGGACATCGCCCTTCATATAGCTGACGATACTTGGCACGCTGCCGTGAAAGCCAAATGACGTAAAAATGACCGGCAGCGCGGAGAGCGCCAGGCCTTTTTCCACCGGCAGCGTCAGCAGATTCACCTGATGAATATGCGGCATCATCATCGCCAGCATCACGACCAGAAAAATCGTTTTGGCTGTAAACAGCAGACGATTGACCAGATCCACGCTGTGCGTGCCGATGCTGACGATAAACCCGCCCACAAGCGTAAACGCCAGCACGCCGGCAGCAGGCGTAATGGCTACGCCCGTCCACTGGCTCAGGCTTGAGGCCAGCAGTTCGCCCGCGCCGCTGATATAGGCCGCCGTCAGCGCATACATCAAAAACAGCATGCTAAACCCGGCCAACCACTGGCCAGGTTTACCAAGATAATGCAACGCAAGCGTACCGAGCCCGGTCGATGCAGGCTGGTGCTGATAGACCTCTACCAACAACAGCGCGGTGTAGCACATCAGCCCCCAGAGTAAGAAAAGCAGCAGTGCGGTCACGCCAAAGCCAACGCCCGCCGCAGCCAGCGGCATCGCCAGCATCCCTGCGCCGATAGTCGTACCGGCGACGATAAAAATACTGCCAAAAGTGCGGTTCTTCACGCGGTGTACTGTCCTGCAATCATCAACTGGAAATTTATGCTGCGCAGGGTAAAGAATTCTGTTCACGTCGTCAAATTGACGTTACGTAGGGTGTAATTTTTTGTTTACGGAAGGGTGTGCAGGAAGATCTGCTTCAGCCGCTGTTAGCAGCGTCACAAAATAGAGGAAATGAAAGGCGGAGAGAATTAAAAGGCGGGAATAAAAACCGGTAATGACAGTGCCATTACCGGAAAAATATCAGGGCTGAGCGTCGAGCGTTGCCAGCTCTTTATCGATGAAATAAAGCCCTTCACCGCTTTTACCTGCGAGGCTCAGTTTATCCAGCACGGATTTAAACAGTTTTTCTTCTTCATGCTGTTCGGCCACATACCATTGCAGGAAATTAAAAGTGGGATAATCCTGCGTGGTCATCGCCACGTGCGCCAGTGCATTAATCTGGCGGGTGATCAGCTGCTCATGTTCGTACGTCGCCTGAAAGAGCGCATCAAGAGACGCATACTCGGCAAACGGCGACGGCACAGCGTTAATGCGCGGGAAACTGCCGGTATCTGTCAGATAGTTAAAGAGACGCTGCATATGCGTCATCTCTTCCTGCGCGTGGCGGCTTAAAAACGCCGCCGCCCCTTCAAAGCTGTGATAGCTGCACCAGGCGCTCATCTGCTGGTAAAGCAGAGAAGAATAGAGTTCAAGATTCATCTGCTCATTAAGTTTTTCAATCATATCTGGCTTCAGCATATTATTCTCCGCGATAACAGGGGTAATTATCGCCGCACTATAATTTGTTATTAAACTGTTTGCAAAAGATAAAATTAAAAAATCGTGGCGTTAATAATGCAAATAGGAATTAAAGTCATTCATTAATTAAATGAGAATTATTATTGCGAAAAAAGAAATAAATAAGACGATAAGAATAAACGTAAGAAGGAAAATAACAGGGGGAAGAAAAGAGAAGCGTACGCACAGCCACCGCCAGGCGGCGGCAGCTGTAACGCCGGTTTACCAGCCGCTGACCGCGCGGTTATTGATGGTAAAACCCCGGCACTGATACTCCAGCACGATAGATTCCGTCATGCATTGCGTGCCGGTGATAACTGAACACGTTTTGACCGGCGCACCGTAGGCTTCCGCCACGGCATAGCCCCAGTCCTGGCACTGGCGGTTCGCCATAGACTGCGCGACGTAGTTATCGACTTTCGCATGTTGCAGCGGTTGTTCGCTGATACCGAGTCTCACGGTGCCGGTAACTTTACTGCCGCCAACCACTTCCGGCGTTTTAGTAATGGTGCAGCCGCTCAGCGCGAGCAGCGCGGTAATGAAAATGACCTTGCGCATCGGTGTTCTCACAAAGTTTGCCTTCATAACATCATGCCACGCCATAGCCTGTCGCAATCGCCTGAAAAGCCCCCGGATCACCCCGTATCCCGCGCTTTAGCAAAACGCTCACGCACCGTGACTTTAAATAATCACTTAAGTTTATTGTTGCAATGCTTAAGTTCTGCGCGCGCAGGCCGACAACTACGATACGGTCAGTCTTTATCTGTGACGTAAAGAAATGCAGAAAAGGCAGGGATGGGTACCGTCATGTCTGCGCAGGGATGGCTTCTTCACACCAGGAATCAACATATGAATTTTATTCGCAATGTTAAAATCCGTGCGATGGTGGTATGGGGCTTGCTCTTATCCACAATCGCCTGGGTGGGGGTTTCCGGAGCGACGCTCTGGTTTCTTCATCACCTGGAAAATAGTCTTACGCTGAATGCTGAACAGGCGGGCTGGGTCAACACCGCGCAATGGCTGTTGAGTCTCTCCGTCGTGGGCAGTATTACCCTCACCATTCTGATGGAGCGCTACCTCTACTTCTGTCTGGTGCGCCCCGTTGAGATCATTCGCGGGCACCTGCACGTGCTGGCAGACGGTAACCTTGAGGTCAAACTTCAGGATCTCGGCCGCAACTGTGTCGGGCTGATGGTGCCCTATATCCAGCGCATGCAGGATAACTGGGAGAAAACCGTCAGCGCCATTCGCACCAGTGCGGAAACCATTCGCAGCCATTCGGGTGAAGTCTCGGGCGTGAATACCGAGCTTTCCACGCGTTCGGAAGAGCAGGCGGCGGCGCTGGAGCAAACCAGCTCCAGCATGCAGCAGCTCAGCAGCACGGTAAAACTCAACGCCGAAAACGCGAGCCATGCCAGCAAGCTTTCTGGTAACGCCACGCGCACGGCGCAAGCCGGCGGAGACTCCGTGAAACAGGTGATGGAAACCATGTCGCGCATTTCCAGCAGCTCCAGCAAAATTGTCGATATCACGACGGTGATCAACAGCATCGCCTTCCAGACCAATATTCTGGCGCTCAACGCCGCCGTGGAAGCGGCGCGCGCGGGCGAGCAGGGGCGTGGTTTTGCTGTTGTCGCGGGTGAGGTGCGCAATCTCGCGAGCCGCAGCGCGCAGGCGGCGAAAGAGATAGAAACGCTGCTTAACGAATCGGTCAGCAATATTCAGACCGGCTCCGGCCAGGTGAAAAAAGCGGGCGAGGCGATGGATGAAATTCTGACTGCCGTGCGCCAGGTGAACGATATTATGGGTGAAATCGCCAGCGCGTCCGGCGAGCAGAGCGACGGTATCAGTCAGGTGGGCATCGCAGTAAAAGAGATGGATGCTGTCACCCAGCAGAACGTACAACTGGTGCAGCAGTCCGTGCTGGCGTCAAACGATCTGGAGCGCCAGGCCACGCACCTGACCGAAGTGGTTGGCCTGTTCCGCCTGCGCGGACAGACGGCACGCGCGACGCCTGCCGCTGCAGCGCCACTCGTGCGGCCCGCGCTGGCTGGCAGCGCCGCGCCAAAGGCAACAGCCACAGAAACCAACTGGGAAACCTTCTGACAAAACGGGCATGAAAGAAAACTGTGAGCACCACTCTATTTTTTAAAACAATATTTCATTTAATTTGAAAGTTTGTTTGGTGAATAGTATGGTTGACTCACAGTTTGCTATTCATAGCCTTTTCAGGAGAGAACCCAATGAAAATTGCACTGATGATGGAAAACAGTCAGGCGGCCAAAAACGCGATCATCTATAAAGAGCTGAAAGCGGTGGCGGATGAAAAAGCGTTCCCGGTGTATAACGTCGGCATGAGTGATGAGAACGATCATCATCTCACCTACATTCACCTCGGGATTATGGCGAGCATCCTGCTGAATTCCAGAGCGGTGGATTTTGTGGTGACTGGCTGCGGCACCGGGCAGGGCGCGCTGATGTCCCTGAATATTCATCCGGGCGTAGTGTGCGGCTACTGCATCGATCCGGCGGACGCGTTCCTGTTCGCGCAAATCAACAACGGTAACGCGCTGGCGCTGCCGTTCGCGAAAGGTTTTGGCTGGGGCGCGGAACTCAACGTGCGCTTTATCTTTGAAAAAGCGTTTACCGGACGCAAAGGCGAGGGCTATCCGCCGGAGCGTAAAGAGCCGCAGGTGCGCAACGCGGGCATTCTGAACCAGGTGAAAGCTGCGGTGGTGAAAGAGAACTATCTCAATACCCTGCGCGCCATCGATCCTGAGCTGGTGAAAACCGCTGTTTCCGGCGAGCGCTTCCAGCAGTGCTTCTTTGATAACTGCCAGGATAAATCGATCGAAGGTTTCGTGCGTGAAATTCTCGGCTGATAAGGCCTGATGAAACAGCCAGCCCGCGGGCTGGCTTTTTTACGCCCGTTTGCCGGAGACGCTGTGGCCCGCGTGCGCAGCGAGGCGCAGCGTATCAAACATCCCCGCCAGGCTTATCAGGGCAATCATTACGAACGCCAGCCGGAAACTCGCGCCCGGAATATTGGCGCTCAAAAAAGAGGTACTTATCACCTCGCCAAGCCGGATGCCGATAGCGCCCAGCGTCACGCCAAGCCCCACGGCGAGCTGCGTGGCGGTGCTGAACAGCGTATTGGCGTAACTCATTTCGCCCGAAGGTACATCCGCAAACGCCAGCGTGCTGATGCCGGTAAACTGAATGGAGCGAAACACGCCGCCCAGAAAAAGAATCAGCAGAATCAGCCACACCGGGGTCTGCGGCGTCAGCAGCGCGCAGGCGAGCAGCGCCAGCACGTTCAGCAGGCCGTTAATCAGCAGCAGTTTTTTAAACCCGAGCCAGCGGATAAGCGGTGTTGTGGCAGGTTTTATCGTCAGGTTACCCGCGAAAACCGCCAGCACCAGCAGCCCGGAGTGAAACGCGTCCATGCCGAAGCCCACCTGAAACAGCAGCGGCAACAGAAACGGCACGGCGCTGATCGACGCACGAAACAGCGAACCGCCATACATCGTGACGCGAAAGGTCGGCACGGCCATCGCATCAAGGCGGATCATCGGGAACGGCGCGCGGCGAAAATGGCGCAGCGCGAAGACCAGCGCCCCGCACCCCGCCAGCAGCAGCGCGCCTGCAAGCAGGCCGTTTGATTCGCGCGCGGCCAGCATCTCCATCGCGCACACCAGCGCCACCATCGCCAGCGCGGTGGCGAGAAAACCGGGCGTATCAAACGGGCGGCGAACGTCATCGTGATTATCAGGAATAAGACGCCAGGCGAGCGCCATCGCGATAAGCCCGGCGGGCAGGTTAATAAAGAAAATCCAGCGCCAGTTTGCATAACTGGTGATAAACCCGCCGAGCGGCGGCCCGATAATGGGCGCCACCAGCGCGGGCCAGGTCAGCGTGGCGATAGCCGTAATCAACTGGTGTTTGGGCGTGACGCGCAGCACCGCGAGACGGCCGACCGGCACCATCAGCGCGCCGCCCGCGCCCTGCAATACGCGCATCAGCACAAACATTTCAAGCGAGTTAGCGAGCCCGCACAGCACCGACGCGCCGGTAAAAATCCCCAGCGCCAGCGTAAACACCTTACGCGCGCCGAAACGGTCGGCAATCCAGCCACTTGCCGGGATCAAGACCGCGAGCGTCAGCAGATAAGCGCTGATGCCAATATTCAGCGCGACCGCTTCGACACCGAAGGTGTGCGCCATCGTCGGCAGGGCAGTCGCTATCACCGTACCGTCGAGGAACTCCATAAAGAACGCGCCCGCCACCAGCAGCGCGGCGGGAGAGACGCCGCCTGCGCTGGCTTTCGCCATGTTCTGCCCCATACCCGCTCCCTAAAATTTTTTTATAAAAATTAATCAAATTGCACAAGCGTTAAGTGCCGGAAATGAAAGCAATTTGTTAACATTCAGTTCATTTTCATTAACAGCGTGGCGTGATTTTAATCACAAAATGGTTGATTTTTGTGATGCGGGTCATATTATTGGCGGGTAGCAACACGCTAACCAGAATGAATAAAACCGGAGCACGCCATGAAACTGCGTAAAATCCTTAAAAGCATGTTTGAAAATTACTGCAAAACCTTCAAAGACGTTCCGCCAGCCGGGATGTTCTGATAAAAAACCTGCCGCTGGCAGGTTTTTTTATGTCCGCATTTCTTGTTATACCCGCCATTGCCTCGTTCTGAAACCCTTAGTGCTGATTTATGAAATGATGGTTCATTTTAAACCCTCCAGTGTACCAGGTTCGCAATTGCCGGGCTTTGCCGCTACTATGTGCGCCTTGACGCTAAGGAGAATGCAATGTCCCAATCCCTCACTGCCGAAGATGAACTGGTTTCCGACGTCGTCGCCTGCCAGTTGGTGATTAAACAGATCCTGGACGTTATCGACGTCATCGCGCCGGTAGAAGTGCGCGACAAAATGGCGAGCCAGCTGAAAAGCATCGATTTCTCCGGCCATCCCTCCGCCGATCCGGTGACGCTGCGCGCCATTCAGAAAGCGGTGGCGCTAATTGAGCTGCGCTTCACCCCGCAGAACGAAGCGCACTAAGCAAAACGGCCCCGACGGGGCCGTTATCAGTTAAAAAATCCCATCCAGGCGCAGGCGAACAGCCACAGCGCCATCAGCCGCTGAAAGCGCACCAGCGCTTTGTCGCTGCGAAATACCCGCTGCACGCCGCTGCCAAGCCAGGCCCAGGCGGCGAGGCACAGCAGCGAAATCACAAGAAAGCCCAGCGCCTGAAACGAAAGTATGGTGAGCGCGCGGCCGCTGTGCGGCGCGAAGACCGTCACGACCGCCATCGCCATCATCCAGGTTTTCGGGTTAATCAGCTGTAATGCCGCCGCCGCGCCGGCGCCAAACGGTTTGCTCGCCTCGCCCGAGAGCGAGACCGCGGGTGAACGGAACAGCTGCCAGCTCATCCACGTCAGCCACAGCGCGCCAGCAAGTGCCATCAGACGCGCAAGCCAGGGGGCGTGGCGCAGCGCTTCACCCGGCCCGACGCCGCACATCAGCACAATAGCGCTGGAGGCCAGGCACGCGCCGACAACCGCGGGCAGCGTCGCGCGGGTGCCGTAACGCTGGCTGTTGGAGAGAATCAAAATGTTGGTCGGCCCCGGCGTAATCGAGGCCACAAAAGCGAAGAATAAAAAGGGCAGTTGTTGTGTAAGCAGGCTCATAGCATCTCCCGTTGTCTGAGCCTTTATCCTGCGTGACTCAGGCGCTGGCGTCTGGAAGATTCGTGCAGAGTTTGCGGTAGTGGGCGGGCGATAGCCGATAGGCGCGCTGGAACCAGCGCCCCAGATGGCTTTGATCGGCGAAACCGAGCGCCGCCGCCACGTCCACCGGCGTCATGCCGCGCGCAAGCATCGCTCTGGCGCGGGCGAGGCGCAGTTGCACCAGCCAGGCGTGGGGTGCCATACCAAAGGCGTGCTTGAACGTGCGCGACAGCGTAAAGCGGTCGGTGCCGAGCGCCTGTGCCAGTTCCGCCAGCCCGATATTCTCACCGAGATGCGCATACAGATAATCACGGGCGCGCAGCGCCATCTGCGCGTCGCGAATTTCACCTGGCAGCCGTTTGCGCCACTGGCACTGGTGCGTGAGCTGGCTTAACAGGTTATCCATCACGCCCTGCTGCACAATGCGCATTTCATCGTGATGCAGCGCGGTGAATGTCGAGGCAATCGCCTGTACCAGCGCGGGCTCACGGGCGATGGTGCGGGCGAAGTGTAGCTCGTAGCTGTCCGGCACGGTGGCGTAGAGCCCGCCGAGCGTTTCCCGCAGCCAGCGTTCATCGAGATAAAACGTGAGATAGGTAAAGCCGCCCGCCAGCGGCGCGTCGCCGTCATGGGTTTCTCCGGGCTCCAGCAGAAACGCCGCACCCGGCGTGCTCTGGTGACGCTCACGGCGACAGTGAAACTGCTGGGTACCGGCGAGCGTCATGCCCACCAGATAGCTGTCGTGCCAGTGCGGATCGTAAGCGTGGCCTTCAAAATGGGCGCGGATGGTTTCGATGCCGGTGTCAGCGTGCTGACGTAATTCAATCCAGTCTTTAGCCATAGCGTCTCCTGTGAAAGGAAACTCTAGCATAACGAGTCTTTAACAAAAGTCTGGAAGATTTGTGCAGGCGGTCCGCAGACCGCCCTGTTTGAGACGCATCAGAAGAAGAGTTGCACCAGCAGATAGCTGGCAG
Source organism: Cronobacter sakazakii (assembly GCF_000982825.1). Taxonomy (NCBI): domain Bacteria; kingdom Pseudomonadati; phylum Pseudomonadota; class Gammaproteobacteria; order Enterobacterales; family Enterobacteriaceae; genus Cronobacter; species Cronobacter sakazakii. The sequence goes on from NZ_CP011047.1 coordinate 2,727,003, forward strand.
CGCAGGCGCAGCTGACGCCAATCAGCCCCGGCAGGATAAAGCTGTGGTTTAAGATGAATTTGCCGATGCGCGTGGTGCCGGAGCGGTCAAAACCGATGCACGCGAGGTCGCTTGGGTAGGTCGGCAGTACGAAATAGCCGTAAGAGGCCGGGAAAAATGCCACCAGCATTTTCGGCTCGACGCCCAGCATCAGCCCCATTGGCGCGACGGCGGTCAGCGCCGCCGCCTGGCTGTTCACCAGTTTAGAAACCAGAAACAGCACGATCGCGTAGGTCCAGGGGTGGCTTTTCACCACGCCTTCCAGCGCCAGTTTCAGCTCGTTTAAATGCGCCTGGAAAAAGGTGTCGCTCATCCACGCCACACCAAACACCGAGAAAATCGCCACCATCCCGGCTTTAAACACCGCACCGCTGGAAATGGACGCCGCGTTCACTTTGCAGACGACGAGCATCACCGCGCCTGCAATCAGCATCATCATCTGAATAACCAGATTCATGGAGAGCGGGGCGATATTGCCTTTCACCTCAAATGCCGGACGCAGCGCGGCGATCGCGCCGAGCAGCACCACCAGCGCAATGGCGGCGAAGAAAATCCAGGTGGACCACCAGGCGTGTTTGTCAAAGCGCTGATTCATCAGCGTTTCGCTGCCGCCATAGAGGTATTCACGCTGTTTCGGATCGCGCAGACGCGCCTGGAACGCCTCGTCGTCTTTTAAATCTTTACCGCGCCGCAGGCTCCAGAGCGCGGCGACCAGTACGCCGAAGAGCGATGCCGGTACGGAAACCGCGAGAATTTCCAGAATGCTCCATGCCTCGCCGATGCCGTGCTGCGCGCCGAGAATCGACACCAGTGATACCACGGCGACCGACACCGGCGAGGCGGTGATCGCCATTTGTGAGGCGACGGACGCCACGGCCATCGGGCGTTCAGGGCGTATGTCTTTCTTCAGCGCGATGTCGGCAATAATCGGGAACATGGTGTAGACCACATGCCCTGTGCCGCATAAAAACGTCAGCGTCCAGGTGGTGAGCGGTGCCAGCAGCGTGATGTGCTGTGGGTGACGGCGCAGCAGGCGTTCTGCGAACTGCATCATCACGTTCAGGCCGCCCGCGGTTTGCAGCGTGGCGGCGCAGCCTATCACCGCAAGGATGGTCAGCATCACGTCCACCGGCGGCTTGCCCGGTTCCAGCCCAAAGATAAAGGTTAAGAGAAACAGTCCGATGCCGCTGATGAGGCCAAGCCCCATCCCGCCGAGGCGGGTGCCTGCCAGCAAACACAAAATAATGACGATAAATTCGAGAGTAATCATAAGGCTCCTGCCACGTAACATGCGTTGAATCGCAGAAGCATTACAGAATGCAGGGTTAATCAACGGGAGCCAGATCGTATTTATAAAAACCTAACAAAAACAATACATTGTTAACATGGCGATAACGTTGAGCGAAAAGAAAGGGAAGGAAAAACGAAGGAAAACATTAGCGCCCTCAGGTGAGGGCGCGGGGATCAAAATCAGGGGGTCTGTTCCATCATGACAAGCAGACGCTGGTCCGCTTCTTCGGCACACAAGCCAGCCTGACGGGCCTGAGTGAGTTCGTTAAGAATGGTCGCGAGCAGCGCTTCGTCCTGGCGCAGCTCCTGTTCAAACTCGCCAAGCATGGCGAGCATCGCGTCATCACGCGCCGCCTGCGCTTCGCTCATCAGACGCGCCAGCGCGGCATGGCGTCCGCCAAGCTCATCCTGCATCTGGTGGAAAATCGCTTCCAGGCTTGAGCAGTCAGGTTTCACCGATTTCAGCGCGCCGACCACCGGATTCGCGCCGGTCTGTTTAAGGTAATCGAATAATCGCATCATCTGGGTTACGTTGTGCTGCGCCTGCTGGCGCAGTACCGTCGCGCTGCCGTTCAGGCTCTGCTGCGCGCACCAGTCGCTGTAATAGAGGCACAGGTTGGATGCGTAAAATTCCTGATTCATTTGTGCATTGAGTTTCTGCACCACGCCGAGGGGAGCCATATAAATATCCTTATTGACAGGGTTAAGGGGAACGGTCGTTGACCGCGACGCGTGTACGCTTGCCCGTCAGGTCCTGGCGGGTGGCCACGTGTCAGCCGTTATAAAACGTAAGCATCATCGCTCCCTGATGTATTAAGCCTGGTATAACTGTGGCTATTTGCCAGTCCAACCGATTCTTTCTTAAAACGTGACGCAGCGCTGGAATGCTTCCGGGGCGACCTTCGTTGTCGGTACGCCCGACGCAGCGGATACGTTTTATTCTCGTTTAAGCAAAAAGAAATGAAAAAGCGCGTTGTTGCTGACGACAGGGGGTGAGGGAAGCGCATTATGCCTGTCGATATATTATGGTGGCTAAACATTACGATGAACCGCGGCGCGCGAACACGCCCCTCACATCGATTCCCCTGGTAAAGCGGCATGGCGCGGCGGGCTATACTTACGCTTTGTTCGCGACAAGGAGGAGAGTATGACTAACGCGTGTGAAACGCTGTATCTGCCCGAGCCTTACGGCGGCGTGCCGAATAACGTGCTGCCAGTGTTGCTTTATCGCCATGTGTTGCCTGACGACGCCGACGACGCGGCGGTCTGGTTTGAACAGCGCTTCGGGCAGCATCAATGGCCGGCACGCTGGCGCTACCCGGTTTTCACTTACACCCACTTTCATACCAACACGCATGAAGTGCTCGGTATCTATGCGGGCGAGGCGCAGATCCAGTTAGGCGGTGAAGCGGGGCCCGTTGTCACGCTTCGCACCGGCGACGCGGTGCTGATCCCGGCAGGTGTCGGGCATAAGCAAATCGACGCCAGCGCCGATTTCATGGCGGTGGGCGCGTACCCGGAAGGGCTGTCGCCCGATAAATTCCTGGATGAACCCGCGCAACTGGCGCAAACGCGTAAAAATGTGGCGCAAGTGGCAACGCCCGGGCGCGATCCGCTCTATGGCACAGAAGGCGGTCTTGTCACCCTCTGGTAACGGTCAGGGATTCTCTGGCTGGGCTTATGGATATATCTGCTAAATCCTCGTTGAATCATCATACATATCGGGCCAGATTTATGCCCGATATTGCTGTATTTATGTACGCAATCACTGTAATTCCATGATGTGATTTCGCTCTCCTATGGAGAATTAATTTCCCGCTAAAACTATCTCCAGCGTTCGCCGCTTCCGGGAGGGAACGGCTAATGCTTTGTTTTCTGTCCGATTAAAAGAACCTTTCAGGTTTTTACCCTGCATAAAAGAAAGCTAAAGCTGGAGATAACCATGCACAAATTTACTAAAGCGCTGGCGGCCATCGGGCTCGCCGCCGTTATGTCACAATCCGCTATCGCAGAAACCATGAAGCTCGGTTTTCTGGTGAAACAGCCTGAAGAGCCGTGGTTCCAGACCGAATGGAAATTCGCTGATAAAGCGGGCAAAGACCTGGGTTTTGAAGTCATCAAAATTGCGGTGCCGGATGGCGAGAAAACCCTCAACGCCATCGACAGCCTGGCGGCGAGCGGGGCGAAAGGCTTTGTTATCTGTACGCCAGACCCGAAACTCGGCTCGGCGATTGTCGCGAAAGCGCGCGGCTACGATATGAAAGTCATCGCCGTGGATGACCAGTTCGTGACCGCCAAAGGCAAACCGATGGAAACCGTGCCGCTGGTGATGATGGCTGCGACCAAAATCGGCGAGCGCCAGGGCCAGGAACTCTATAAAGAGATGCAGAAACGCGGCTGGGACGTGAAAGAAACGGCTGTGATGGCGATTACCGCCGACGAGCTCGACACCGCGCGCCGCCGCACCACCGGCTCCATGGACGCGCTGAAAGCCGCAGGCTTCCCGGAAAAACAGATCTATAAAGTCCCGACCAAATCCAACGACATCCCCGGCGCGTTTGACGCCGCCAACTCTATGCTGGTTCAGCATCCTGAAGTGAAACACTGGCTGGTGGTCGGCATGAATGATAACACCGTGCTGGGCGGCGTGCGCGCCACCGAAGGGCAGGGCTTTAAAGCGGCTGACGTTATCGGCATCGGCATCAACGGCGTGGATGCGGTGAGCGAGCTGTCCAAAGCGCAGGCTACCGGTTTCTACGGCTCGCTGCTCCCAAGCCCGGACGTACACGGCTATAAATCCAGCGAAATGCTCTACAACTGGGTGACCAAAGGGGCAGAGCCGCCGAAATTCACCGAAGTGACCGACGTGGTGCTGATTACTCGCGACAACTTCAAAGAAGAGCTGGCGAAGAAAGGACTTGGCGGCAAGTAATGGGCGATTTATCGCGGTTCGGGCGCGCCTGCGCGCCCGCTTTTTGAGTGGCCCGGAGGTAACATGCAGACATCGTCACCTTATCTTTCGTTTCGCGGCATCGGGAAAACCTTTCCCGGTGTGAAGGCGCTTTCGGATATCAGCTTTGACTGCCACGCAGGCCAGGTTCATGCGCTGATGGGCGAAAACGGCGCCGGTAAATCGACACTGTTAAAAATTCTCAGCGGCAACTACGCGCCGACCACCGGCACAATCGCCATCAAAGGCGAAGACGTTACGTTTAGCGACACCACGGCGGCGCTCAACGCGGGCGTCGCTATCATCTACCAGGAGCTGCATCTGGTGCCGGAGATGAGCGTGGCGGAAAACATCTATTTGGGCCAGATCCCTCACAAGGCCGGGATAGTCAACCGCTCGCTGCTCAACTACGAGGCGAAGCTGCAACTGGAGCATCTGGGGCTCGATATCGACCCGCAGACCCCGCTGAAATATCTCTCCATCGGCCAGTGGCAGATGGTGGAAATCGCCAAAGCGCTGGCGCGCAACGCCAAAATCATCGCCTTCGACGAGCCGACCAGCTCGCTCTCGGCGCGTGAGATTGAACACCTGTTCCGCGTGATCCGCGAGCTGCGCAAAGAAGGGCGCGTCATTCTTTATGTGTCGCACCGTATGGAAGAGATCTTCGCGTTAAGCGACGCCATTACGGTGTTTAAAGATGGCCGCTATGTGCGCACCTTCAGCGACATGCAGCAGGTGAACCATGACAGCCTGGTGCAGGCGATGGTCGGGCGCGATCTCGATGATATCTACGGCTGGCAGCCGCGCAGCTATGGCCCCGAGCGGCTGCGTCTTGAGGCGGTGAAAGCGCCGGGCGTGCGCGCGCCGGTGAGCTTAAGCGTGAAGAGCGGCGAAATCGTCGGCCTGTTTGGGCTGGTGGGCGCCGGGCGCAGCGAATTAATGAAAGGCCTGTTCGGCGGCACGCGCATCACCAGCGGCCAGGTGCTGATCGACGGCGAGCCGGTCGCTATCCGCGCGCCGGGCGACGCCATCCGCGCGGGCATGATGCTCTGCCCGGAAGACCGCAAAGCCGACGGCATTATTCCGGTACATTCGGTGCAGGACAACATCAACATCAGCGCGCGGCGCAAGCACATCAGCGCGGGCTGTCTTATCAATAACGGCTGGGAGCAGGAGAACGCCCGCCATCATATTCGCTCGCTGAATATCAAAACCCCAGGCGCGGAACAGCTGATTATGAATCTCTCCGGCGGCAACCAGCAGAAGGCGATACTCGGCCGCTGGCTGTCGGAAGAGATGAAAGTGATTCTGCTCGATGAGCCGACCCGCGGAATCGACGTCGGGGCGAAACATGAAATCTACAACGTGATTTACGCGCTGGCGGCGCAGGGGGTGGCGGTGCTTTTCGCCTCCAGCGATCTGCCGGAAGTCCTCGGCGTGGCTGACCGCATTGTTGTGATGCGTGAAGGCGAAATCGCCGGTGAATTACTGCACGAGGAGGCCAGCGAATCAACGGCGCTCAGCCTCGCTATGCCCAAAACCAGCCAGGCTGTCGCTTAAGTAAGGAGAAATTATGTCATCACTAACCACATCCGGTGCGCCGAAGTCCTCATTCTCCGTGGGTCGCATCTGGGATCAGTACGGCATGCTGGTGGTCTTCGCCGTGCTGTTCCTCGCCTGCGCTATCTTCGTGCCGAACTTCGCCACCTTTATCAATATGAAAGGCCTGGGGCTGGCTATCTCGATGTCCGGGATGGTGGCCTGCGGCATGTTGTTCTGCCTCGCCTCCGGGGATTTCGACCTCTCGGTGGCGTCTGTCATCGCCTGCGCGGGCGTTACCACGGCGGTGGTCATTAACATGACCGAAAGCCTGTGGCTCGGCGTCGCGGCGGGTCTGCTGCTCGGCATTGTCAGCGGGCTGGTCAACGGCTTTGTTATCGCGAAGCTTAAAATTAACGCGCTGATCACCACGCTTGCCACCATGCAGATTGTGCGCGGCCTCGCGTATATCATCTCCGACGGTAAAGCGGTGGGCATTGAAGACGAAAGCTTTTTCACCCTCGGTTATGCCAACTGGCTCGGCCTGCCGGCGCCTATCTGGCTGACGGTCGCCTGTCTTATCGTGTTCGGCTTCCTGCTCAATAAAACCACCTTCGGGCGTAACACACTGGCGATTGGCGGTAACGAGGAGGCCGCGCGCCTGGCGGGTGTGCCGGTGGTGCGCACCAAAATTATTATCTTTGTGCTCTCAGGCCTGGTCTCCGCCGCAGCGGGTATCATCCTCGCCTCGCGCATGACCAGCGGCCAGCCGATGACCTCCATCGGTTATGAGCTTATCGTGATTTCCGCGTGCGTGCTGGGTGGCGTTTCTCTGAAAGGCGGCATAGGAAAAATCTCGTATGTGGTGGCGGGTATCCTCATCCTCGGCACCGTTGAAAACGCGATGAATTTATTGAATATCTCCCCGTTCGCACAGTACGTGGTGCGTGGCCTGATCCTGCTTGCGGCGGTGATTTTCGACCGTTACAAACAGAAAGCGAAACGCGTTGCGTAACGCATTTTCTCCCGCGTAATTCCCTCTAAAAACGCCTTCCGGCCTGTTTTTTCAGACAGGCGGAAGGCGTTGCCGAATGGCGACACTCGTCACACTGTCTATACTTACACGGTCATTAAAACTATCAGATAACCTCAGGGTTAGCTGTTTAACCCGTAAGGAAGGAGGAAACACTGGTGGCCGAAGTGTTAGCTGTACCGCCCGTAACCCGCGAAAATCTGGCCTTTTTTTTCGACCTTGACGGCACGCTTGCCGACATCAAGCCGCACCCCGATCAAGTGTTCATTCCCTCCGATGTTCGTCGCCTGCTGCAAAAACTCGCCGACATGAATGACGGAGCTCTGGCATTGATTTCAGGACGTTCCATGACGGAGCTGGACCAGCTTGCCGCGCCGCATCGCTTTCCGCTGGCCGGGGTCCACGGGGCCGAGCGTCGTGATATCCGTGGTCAGAATCATGTCGTGTCGCTGCCGGAATCGCTGGTCGCACATCTGCATCAGCAACTGGAAGCGGCGCTTGCACAGATGCCTGGCACGGAGCTTGAGGCGAAAGGCATGGCATTCGCGCTGCACTATCGCGGCGCGCCGGAGTATGAAGACCAGATTTTGGCGCTGGCGGAAGGCATCGCCAGCGAGCATAAGCAGCTGGGGCTGCAACCGGGCAAATGCGTAGTGGAGTTAAAACCGCTGGGCATTAATAAAGGCGCGGCTATCGAGGCATTCATGAAAGAAGCGCCGTTCGCAGGCCGCGTACCGGTTTTTGTGGGTGACGATCTCACCGACGAAGCCGGATTTTACGCTGTAAACCAGCTCAATGGCATTAGCGTCAAGGTCGGGCAGGGAGATACCCAGGCGAAGTGGCAACTCGCCGATGTCCCGGCCGTCCACGCGTGGCTGGAGCAATTAGTTCAAGAACAAGAAAAAAAAACGTCAAATAAAAGGAGAGAAGGCTATGAGTCGCTTAGTCGTAGTATCTAATCGTATCGCCCCGCCGGATGATAAAAAAAGCAGCGCCGGGGGCCTCGCGGTAGGGATACTGGGAGCGCTGAAAGCAGCAGGCGGCCTGTGGTTTGGCTGGAGCGGTGAAATCGGCAATGAGGATGCCCCGCTTAAAAAAGTCACTCGTGACAATATCACCTGGGCGTCATTCAATTTAAGCGAGCAGGATCACGACCAGTATTACAACCAGTTCTCCAACGGCGTGCTGTGGCCCGCGTTCCACTACCGTCTGGATCTGGTGAACTTCCAGCGCGAAGCGTGGGAAGGCTATCTGCGCGTTAACAGCCTGCTGGCGGATAAACTCAAACCGCTGATTGAGCCAGACGATAATCTGTGGATCCACGATTACCACCTGCTGCCGTTCGCAAGCGAACTGCGTAAGCGCGGCGTGAATAACCGCATCGGTTTCTTCCTGCATATTCCGTTCCCGACGCCGGAAATCTTCAACGCGCTGCCGACCAACACTGAACTTCTGGAGCAGCTGTGCGATTACGATCTGCTGGGCTTCCAGACGGAAAACGACCGCACCGCGTTCCTGGACTGCCTGGCGATGCAGACGCATTTTTCTACCAGCAGCGACGGGGAGCATACCGCGTACGGTAAAACCTTCCGCACGGAAGTCTATCCGATTGGTATTGAGCCTGAAGAGATTGCGCAGGCCTCCGCAGGCCCGCTGCCGCCGAAACTGGCGCAGCTTAAGGCTGAGCTTGCCAGCGTGAAGAATATCTTCTCTGTGGAGCGCCTCGACTACTCCAAAGGGCTGCCGGAGCGTTTCCAGGCGTTCGAGACGCTGCTGGAGAAATACCCGGAGCACCATGGCAAAATTCGTTATACCCAGATAGCGCCGACGTCGCGTGGCGATGTGCAGGCTTATCAGGATATTCGTCATCAGCTGGAAACGGAGGCAGGGCGTATTAACGGGAAATATGGCCAGCTCGGCTGGACGCCGCTCTATTACCTCAACCAGCACTTCGACCGTAAGCTGCTGATGAAGGTCTTCCGCTACTCTGACGTGGGCCTGGTGACGCCGCTGCGTGACGGGATGAACCTGGTGGCGAAAGAGTATGTCGCCGCGCAGGACCCGAAAAACCCGGGCGTGCTGGTGCTTTCACAGTTTGCGGGCGCTGCCAATGAGCTGACCGCCGCGCTGCTGGTTAACCCTTACGATCGCGACGATGTGGCGGCCGCCCTTGACCGGGCGCTGAAAATGCCGCTCGCGGAGCGTATCGCGCGCCACAGCGAGATGCTGGAGATTGTCCGTAAAAACGACATCAATCACTGGCAGGAGGCCTTTATTAAAGATCTAAAGCAGGTAACGCCACGTAGCCCTGAACGCGAGCTGCAAAACAAGGTGGCGACCTTCCCGAAACTGGCGTAATACGCCGTCTGCGCTTCCCGGGCGCTCGCCCGGGAACGTCATCCTAATCGAGCGCCACCAGCAGAAGATCGGTTTTGCTGGTGGCGACAATTTTTTTCGACAAACAGACCGCTTTACTGAACAGGTTGTGATTGTGATTGCCGCAGATCACGAGATCGATGTCATCTTTTTCACATATATCGCGAATATATTCTCCAGGCTCTCCGGTAGCGATTATGGTTTTATTAATCGGATATCCGGCCTTGCTTTTCAGGTCTTCCAGAAACGTTTTCGTCTCTTCAAACATGATGTCGCGCAAATTTTCGAGCATTGGCGCTGACATTTGATTAAAGAGTTCCGGATCCGTGGCGATAGTAATAAGAGAGATTTTGCCGTTGACGGGTTTAACGATAGAGACCGCGCGGGTGATAAGCCGGTAGCTTTCTGGTGTCACCGCCACGGCAACGAGTACATGGGAATAGCTCATAGTGATGTCCTTTCGCCAGAGAGAACTGCAGGAAGCAGCCATAATGAAATAGTACGACGTACACGCCCCGAAAGAATGTGAAGCCGCTTTAATAACGGTGAAACACGGCTTTTGAATACATTAGCTATTCTTATCAAAGGAATAATTTAACCATTATTTCCGTTCTGTAACATCTTGTAACATAAGCGCAGGATGCATCCTGACACCGCTTTATCCCCTTTTCGTTCAAAAATGCATCATTAGCATGCTTCTTATTATTTGACGTAACTCACTGTTTTAAATCGGTAAGTTGATTTAAGTACTCCCCGGATAGTACTGTTTCTTTTATAGTGACCACCCGTGATCACGTGATGTTAAATAGTTGCAAATGTAAAGTATGGCCGACTGCTACACCGTAGTTAAGGGTGAATAAATATTCGGAATTTTACGCATTGCCAGGCGTCTGTTTGGTTAATTTTTATACAAAAGAAAAGCAATCCTGATGGTTTTTTAGTGACTTTTTCCGAAAATATGTGATACTCGTCACACTTTTTCTAAAATCTTTTCACAAGCACGTTGTGTGAACGGTGTCCGCCGAGTACGATTTGCTCGATTTAGGAAAAATCTTAAGCAAGTGTAAGGAAATGATGAAAGGCGTGCACGGAGCCTGCCAGGGACAATCGAATTTGACGGGAACACTGTTCACCGACAAGTCTGGTTTCACCGATGCATTTTGGCCGTAACGATTTATTTTTTTACCGGGATTTGCCCGGCGACATCACGGGGTGCGGCTTCGCCGCGTTAAAATAATAGTTTGTTATTGGATGGGAAAAATGCATACATCCGAGTTGCTGAAACATATCTACGACATCAACCTGTCATATCTGTTACTTGCACAGCGTCTGATCAGTCAGGATAAAGCGTCTGCGATGTTTCGCCTGGGAATTAGCGAAGAGATGGCGTCCACACTGGGCGATCTGACTCTGCCGCAAATGGTGAAACTGGCTGAAACGAACCAGCTTGTCTGTCAGTTCCGTTTTCAGGATCATCAGTCGATCACGCGTTTAACACAAGAATCACGCGTTGACGATCTGCAACAGATCCACACCGGTATTCTGCTCTCTACGCGTCTGCTCAACGAAGCCAGCGGCACCGAAGACGTCGCCAGGAAGAAAAGGGCATAACGTATGACCGACAAGAGCATTGTTCAGGAAGCCCGTGATATCCAGCTCGCCATGGAACTCATTACCCTTGGCGCACGTTTACAGATGCTGGAAAGTGAAACGCAACTTAGCCGCGGTAGACTCATCAAACTTTATAAAGAGCTGCGGGGCAGCCCGCCGCCAAAAGGTATGTTGCCCTTTTCCACGGACTGGTTCATGACCTGGGAGCAGAACATCCACGCATCGATGTTCTGTAACGCCTGGCAGTATCTGCTACGCACCGGGTTGTGTTCAGGCGTTGACGCGGTTATCAAAGCGTACCGTCTGTACCTGGAGCAATGCCCGCAAGAAAACGAAGAAGGCCCGCTGCTGGCGCTTACCCGCGCCTGGACGCTGGTCCGTTTCGTGGACAGCGGAATGCTTGAATTATCGCGCTGCAACAGCTGCGGCGGTAATTTTGTTACTCATGCACACCAGCCGGTTGGCAGCTTCGCATGCAGCCTGTGCCAGCCACCGTCTCGCGCCGTAAAAAGACGTAAACTTTCGCGAGATGCTGCCGATATTATTCCACAACTGCTGGATGAACAGGTCGAACAGGCCGTTTAACCGGATAGGTGTGGAAAACCACTCCAGCAGCGGCCCAAAAGGCCGCTGCTTTTTTTTTCCTAACTGAAACCGGCAACGTTTTCTGCTCACCTGAACATCCTCGCCATAGCCAACAGCGGAAGGATGATGTCGTGCTGATTTTAATAGGTTACCTGGTCATTCTGGGAACGGTCTTCGGTGGTTACATGATTACCGGAGGAGAGCTTGGTGCACTCTATCAACCTGCTGAATTAATCATTATCGGCGGGGCGGGTGTGGGTGCGTTTATCGTCGGTAACAACGGGAAAGCCATCAAAGGCACGCTGAAGGCGCTGCCGCTGCTGTTTCGCCGTTCGAAATACACCAAAAGTATGTACATGGATCTGATGGCGCTGCTGTATCGCCTGATGACCAAATCGCGCCAGCAGGGCATGTTCTCGCTGGAGCGTGATATCGAGAACCCGAAAGAGAGCGAAATCTTCACCAGCTACCCGCGCATTCTGGCGGACAACACCATGCTGGAGTTCATCACCGATTATCTGCGTCTCATCATCAGCGGCAACATGAACACCTTTGAGATTGAAGCGCTGATGGACGAAGAGATCGAAACGCACGAAAGCGAGGCGGAAGTCCCGGCCAACAGCCTGGCGCTGATGGGCGACTCGCTCCCGGCGTTCGGGATCGTGGCGGCGGTAATGGGCGTGGTGCACGCGCTGGCGTCGGCTGACCGCCCGGCGGCAGAGCTCGGCGCGCTTATCGCTCACGCGATGGTGGGGACATTCCTCGGCATCCTGCTGGCTTACGGCTTCGTGTCGCCGCTTGCGACCGTGCTGCGCCAGAAGAGCGCCGAAACCACCAAAATGATGCAGTGCGTGAAAGTGACGCTGCTGTCGAGCCTTAACGGTTACGCGCCGCCTATCGCCGTAGAGTTTGGTCGTAAGACGCTCTACTCCAGCGAGCGTCCGTCCTTCACTGAGCTGGATGAACACGTTCGCGCGGTGAAATCGCCTAACCAGCAGCAGGTGACAGAAGACGCATGAAAAACAGCAACCACCCCGTCGTTATCGTAAAAAAGCGCAAGCATAAAGGCCACGGCGGCGGTTCGCACGGCTCGTGGAAAATCGCTTACGCCGACTTTATGACAGCCATGATGGCCTTCTTCCTGGTGATGTGGCTTATCTCCATCTCCAGCCCGAAGGAGCTGACGCAGATTGCGGAATATTTCCGCACGCCGCTGTCGGCCGCCATCACCGGCGGGCATCGCATCGCCGATAGCGAAAGCCCAATTCCGGGGGGTGGAGATGATGTCACGCAGTCGCAGGGCGAAGTAAAAAAACAAGAGCCGAATATCGACGAGCTGAAAAAACGCATGGAGCGTAACCGCCTGCAAAAACTGCGTGGCGATCTGGATCAGCTTATCGAAGCGGACCCGAAACTGCGTGCGCTGCGCCCGCATCTGCGCATCGATCTCGTGCAGGAAGGGCTGCGTATTCAGATTATCGACAGCCAGAACCGCCCGATGTTTAAAACCGGCAGTGCCGAAGTCGAGCCGTATATGCGCGACATCCTGCGCGCCATCGCGCCGGTGCTGAACGGGATACCGAATAAAGTGAGCCTGTCAGGCCACACCGATGACTTCCCGTACGCCAACGGCGAACGCGGCTACAGCAACTGGGAACTCTCGGCAGACCGCGCCAACGCGTCGCGTCGCGAGCTGGTTATCGGCGGGCTTGATGATGGCAAAGTTCTGCGCGTGGTGGGCATGGCCGCCACGATGCGCCTGGCGGAGAAAGGCGCGAATGAAGCCCTGAACCGCCGCATAAGTTTGCTGGTACTCAACAAGCAGTCGGAAGATGCCATCGTGCATGAAAATGCCGAAAGCGAAAATGAGTCACTGAGCGTATTACAACAACCGGGCGCCGTCCCCCCGGCCTCAAACCCAACACCGTCCCAACCGGTTACGAGGTGATAGCGTGAGTATGGATATTAGCGATTTTTATCAGACATTTTTCGATGAGGCTGACGAACTGTTGGCTGACATGGAGCAGCATTTGCTCGATCTGGTGCCCGAAGCACCCGATGCCGAACAGCTAAATGCCATATTCCGCGCCGCGCACTCCATCAAGGGTGGCGCGGGAACCTTTGGCTTCACCATCCTGCAGGAAACCACCCATCTGATGGAAAACCTGCTGGATGAAGCACGTCGGGGTGAAATGCAACTCAACACCGACATTATCAACCTGTTTTTGGAAACCAAAGATATTATGCAGGAACAGCTTGACGCTTATAAAAGCTCTTCGGAGCCGGACGCAGCCAGCTTTGAATACATCTGTCAGGCACTGCGCCAACTGGCGCTCGAAGCCAAAGGCGAAGCGCCTGCGGCGGCGGCGAAACTCTCTGTTGTTGAAACAGAAACTGCGGCACCTGCGGCCAGTGCACCCACGGATGGCGGCAAGCTGCGCATAAAGCTTGGCAAACTCAAAGGCAATGAAATCGAACTCCTGCAGGAAGAGCTCGGTAATCTCGGCGCCTTAAGCCAGATTGAAAAGGGCGCCGATCACCTGATCGCCACTCTTGAAACCAGCGCCAGCGCAGATGACATCACCGCGGTGCTCTGCTTTGTCATCGAAGGCGATCAGATTGAGTTCCTGCCGCTGCCTGCCGCTGATGAAGCGCCTGCTGTCGCGGCCGCGCCGGTGGTGGAAGCCGCGCCTGCGCCTGCGCCTGTGGCCGCACCGGTCGCGAAAGCGCCTGCCGCCAGCGCCCCACGCGCCGAGCAGAACAAACCGGCCCGCGAAAAAGAAAACACCAGTATTCGTGTAGCGGTGGAGAAAGTTGACCAACTGATAAACCTGGTGGGCGAGCTGGTTATTACCCAGTCGATGCTCCAGCAGCGCTCCAATGAGCTTGACCCGGTCACCCACGGCGACCTGATCACCAGCATGAGTCAGTTACAACGTAACGCCCGCGATCTGCAGGAATCGGTCATGTCCATCCGTATGATGCCGATGGAATACGTCTTCAGCCGCTTCCCGCGTCTGGTGCGCGATCTGGCGAGCAAACTTGGCAAGCAGGTTGAACTGACCCTGCAGGGCAGCTCCACCGAACTCGATAAGAGCCTGATTGAACGCATTATCGACCCGTTAACGCACCTGGTGCGTAACAGCCTCGATCACGGTATCGAATCGCCGGAAAAACGCGCCGCTGCGGGTAAATCCCCGGTGGGCAACCTGATCCTCTCCGCAGAACATCAGGGCGGCAACATTTGCATTGAAGTGACCGACGACGGCGCTGGCCTCAACCGCGAGCGTATCCTTGCGAAAGCGATGTCTCAGGGCATGGCCGTCAGTGAAAGCATGACCGATGACGAAGTGGGCATGCTCATCTTCGCGCCGGGCTTCTCCACGGCAGAGCAGGTGACCGATGTTTCCGGTCGCGGCGTCGGCATGGACGTGGTGAAACGTAACATTCAGGAGATGGGCGGCCATGTTGAGATCGCCTCCCGTCAGGGCCAGGGCACGACGATTCGTATCCTGCTGCCGCTGACGCTGGCTATCCTCGATGGCATGTCGGTTAAGGTAAACGAAGAAGTCTTTATTCTGCCGTTGAACGCGGTCATGGAGTCGCTGCAGCCGCGTGAAGAAGATCTGCATCCGCTGGCAGGCGGCGAGCGCGTACTGGAAGTGCGTGGCGAATATCTGCCGCTGGTGGAGTTGTGGAAAGTCTTTGATGTGCAAGGGGCGAAAACCGAAGCGACGCAGGGCATTGTCGTTATCCTGCAAAGCGCCGGTCGCCGTTATGCACTGCTGGTCGATCAGCTGATTGGTCAGCACCAGGTCGTCGTGAAAAACCTTGAGAGTAACTATCGCAAGGTGCCGGGTATTTCGGCCGCCACGATCCTGGGCGATGGTAGCGTGGCGCTGATTGTTGATGTATCCGCGCTGCAAAGTTTAAACCGTGAGCAACGTCTGGCGCCGACCGCCGCCTGAAGCCACTATCGTAGAAAAGGTAAGTAATATGACCGGTATGAGCAACGTCACTAAACTGGCCGGCGAGCCGTCTGGCCAGGAGTTCCTGGTATTCACTCTGGGCGACGAAGAATATGGTATCGATATTCTGAAAGTGCAGGAGATCCGCGGTTACGATCAGGTAACCCGTATCGCCAACACGCCGTCTTTCATTAAAGGCGTCACCAACCTGCGCGGTGTTATCGTGCCTATCGTTGACCTGCGCGTGAAGTTTGAGCAGGGCGATGTGGAATATAATGAAAACACCGTGGTTATCGTACTGAACTTCGGCCAGCGCGTGGTCGGTATCGTGGTGGATGGCGTCTCTGACGTGCTGTCTCTCACGGCCGAGCAGATCCGCCCGGCACCGGAATTCGCTGTGACGCTCTCCACAGAATACCTGACAGGCCTCGGCGCTATTGGCGAACGCATGCTGATTCTGGTACACATTGAGAAGCTGCTCAACAGCGAAGAGATGGAGCTGATTGACAGCGCAACCGCCCGCGTGGCGTGACAACAAGAAAAGCAGTGGCACGGGGCGCGAAAGCGCCCCTTTTTTTCGCCTGTTCACAGGCGAAGGAGGAGCCTGACGACATCGCACCGACAGAGAAAAGAGCCGCACTACCCGCTAAGCAGGGGGGCTTATAATGTGACGTAAATCACATACCAATTAATATATCATTTACCGTTTACATTCTGAAACGTTCAATAAAACCTAACTGTCTGTAATAAAAGGTTTTTCCCTTCTCCTCAGACGCCTCGTTGATGTTTTTAACAACTTTTGTGATGTTTTGAAACATAAACTAAATTTCAGATTAGCGTCTCGTCTGACGCGCTGCGCTTTATGGCTAAGGCCACTTGCCCGGCCTGCCAGCGCGTCACTTCCGTTTTGAGTTTGAGGGGATCCACGATGAAAACACGTCTGTTAGCGGTTATCTTCGGTGCCGGTGTCATGCTGAGCGCGCCGGCAAGTTATGCGGTCACCAGCAGCGGGACCATCGGCGCAACCTTAACGCTGACTAATGGTTGCCTGATCAACGGCTCCCCAAGCCAGAACGGGATCAACTTCGGTACGCTGAACTTCGGGACCAGCCCGGCGACATTCTCCACGCTGACCACCCAGTTAACGGGCGCGGGCGGCGGCAACACCTTCTCCATTCAGTGCACCACGCCGGAATACACCGTGCAGATAACCGGCAGTACCAACCAGGCGCCGGGTACCGTTGTTGGCACGCCGGGCACGCCGGGGCGTTATCTGGTCAATACCACAAACACCGCGCAGGGCGTGGCGTACAGCCTCTACAGCGACAGTGCCTTCCAGAACGTGATCGCGAACAACGCCTCCATTCCGGCCGCGTCGACGACCGGTGGCGTGAGTAACTACACCATCTATGGCCGTATTCAGGGCGGCGGTAACAGCGTGACCGTCGTACCGGGCACCTACACCGACACCATTAACGTCAGCGTCACCTACTAAGCGTCAGCAGGGCCGCGATGAGGATGAAGGGCAACCGGCAGCGGTTGCCCCTGGGGAGCGCTGTGCGGCGCATTCTGTGGGGGACGGCTGGCCTGTTAGCGGTGAGCGGCAACGCGCAGGCCGTCACGACGCAGTCGTTTCAGGTAAGCGCCACTGTCGCCGCCGGGTGTTCGGTCACGACCGGCACGGGCGGCGTCATGGGATCGCTCAACTTCGGCACCCATACCGGCGTCGAAAGCACGCGCGTCAGTACCAGTTTTGTGCCGTCTTCCTCGTTATTGCTCGCCTGTACGCCAGGCGTGGCGCTCAGCATGAGCATCAACGGCGGCCAGAACTACGGCTCATCGGTGCGCAACATGGTGCGCGGCGGCGGTACCGAACGGGTGCCGTATCGTCTCTATACGTCGAGCTCGCTCAATGCGGCGAGTGAAATCGGCGTCAACCAGGCAGTTTCCATCGCCTACAGCAACAGCAATAATATTTCGCTGCCTCTCTTTGGCGCAGCGCAGCTCACGGGCTTTAGCCCCGCCGGCAGCTATACCGACACGCTGACGGTGACATTATCATGGTGATACAGGGAGAGCAGACATGATGCAGTGCGCAACGTCTCTCAGGCGGCTCGGACTGGCCGCCGCGTTTTGGCTGACCACAGGCAGCGCCTGGTCGGCCGGCAATATGCTTATCTGGCCCATCGATCCTTACCTCGCGCCCGGCGACAACGCGGCGGAGTTGTGGATTCAGAATCAGGGCGCCACGCCGATGACCATGCAGGTGCGCATTGTGCGCTGGCGGCAGGAGGGCGGCAACGAGCGCTACCAGCAGCAGCAGGATGTGGTGGCAAGCCCACCGATTGTACGTATCGACGGCGGTAAAAAGCAGCTCATCCGCCTGATAAGCCAGGCGCAGATCCCGACGGGCGTCGAGCAGGCGTACCGTATCGTGGTGGATGAGATCCCGCAGCCCACCGAGCCTGGCAAACCGCAGCTCGGCCTGAAACTGCAAATGCGCTATTCGATTCCGCTTTTCGCGTACGGCCAGGGCGTCGCCACCGAGCGCGCGGGCACGCATCACGCTTATTTACAGCCGGAAAATCTCTCCTGGCGGGTCGTCAGAGATAACGGCCAGCCCGCGATTGAAATTGCCAACCGGGATCAGATCCACGCGCGCATCAGCAAAGTGACGGTACAGCAGGGCGGCAAATCCCGCGTGCTGGCGGAAGGATTGCTGGGTTATGTGTTGCCAGGCCAGACGCGCATCTTTCCGCTGCCAGCGGGCGTGTCGCAGCCGACGCAGCTTAGCGCCTCCGTCAACGCCCGCGAGGGGACATGGCAGGCCGCCGCCCGGTGAGTCGTCGGGGGGTGATAATCAGCCTGCTGTGTGTCGTCTCTCCCGCCGTTTATGCGCTGGAAGGCGACGACGCGCTGCCGCCGCCGCCGGACGCGCAGGCCATTGACCGCCAGGCGGTGTTTCATCTGTCGGTGGTGGTCAACTATTACGATACCGGGCTGGTGGTGCCGGTAACGCGGCGCGGCGGCGCGATGTGGGTCTCGTCGGCCGATTTGCAGCGCGCCGGGCTGCCGGGCGATAAACTCCCGCAGGGCGAGGTTAACATTGATGCGCTTCCGCAGGTGAAAAGCCGCTACGACAGCACCGGGCAGTGGCTGTTGCTGACGGTACCGACCGACTGGGTGCCCGCGCGTACCGTGGCGCTCGGCGAGCAGGAGCGACGGGTGCGCCCGCGCGCCAGCAACGGGGCGGTGCTCAATTACGATTTTTACGCCAGCGACACCAATCACGGTCTGCGTCAGGCGTCGCTCTGGCACGAGATGCGTCTGTTTGGCAATGCGGCCTCGTTTTCCACGACCGGGGCGTTACGGGAAGTGTTCCGCGGTTATCCGGGGCAGGATGAAGGCTATATGCGCTACGACACCGTGTTTAACAGCACCAACGATGACAGCGCCTGGAGCTGGTCGCTGGGCGATGTTATCAGCGACAGCCTGAGCTGGAGCAACAGCGTGCGCATGGGCGGCATTTCGGTCGGTCGCGATTTCTCGCTGCGTCCCGATCTCATTACCTATCCGCTGCCCGCGTTCTCCGGCGAGGCGGCGGTGCCCACCACGGTAGACGTGTTTATCAACGGCTACCGCTCCGGCTCGACCGATCTCGCCCCCGGCCCCTTTACGCTCACCAATCTGCCTTATATTAACGGCTCGGGTGATGCGGTGCTGGTTACCACCGACGCCCTGGGCCGCCAGGTCTCCACTACGCTGCCGTTTTACGTGGCAAGCGAGCTGCTGAAACCGGGCTTAAGCGATGGCTCGTTCAGCGCGGGCGCGCTTCGCCGCAACTACGGCGTGAAAAATTTCGATTACGGCCCGGCGGCGGCAAGCGGCTCCTGGCGCTACGGGATGACGGATTTCTGGACGCTGGAAACCCACGGCGAAGCGGCGGAAAAGCTCAAGCTCGGCGGCGTCGGGTCGCTGGTGAAGCTCGGCCGCTTCGGTGTGGTCAACGGCGCGGGAAGCTGGAGCAAGATGCGCGATAACAGCGGCCAGCAGTGGAACTGGGGCTATCAGTACAACACGGCGGGTTTCAGCATTTCTACCCAGCAGACCCGCCGCACGCGCGGGTTCGGCAACCTGGCGCTCTACGATCAGCCCGTGCGCTACGATCAGTATCAGGAGCCTATCATCACCTTAAGCCGCTCCAGCGCCCAGTATGCGCTGACGCTTAATATGGGCGCGGCGGGCAGCGTCGGCGCGGCCTGGATTGACGTGCAGTCCTTTAACCGCGACCACACCCGGTTGCTGAACCTCTCGTGGAATAAAACGCTGTGGAACAGCAGCCTTTATCTGGCCGCGAGCCACGATTATGAAGGGCGCGACTGGACGTTCGCGCTCTCGCTGCAAATCCCGCTCGGCGAGCAGAGCTCGGTGGCGCTCAGTGCCGAGACCACGCCGGAGAGCGGCTCAACCCAGCGCGTTAACTTCAACCAGGCGATGCCAAGCGACGGCGGATTCAGCTGGAACCTCGCTTACGCCAGGCAGTCGCGCGATGACAACTATCAGCAGGCGACGCTCGGCTGGCGCAACAACCACATTGAGACGCAGGGCGGGATCTACGGCCAGACGAAAAACCTCACGCGCTGGGCTGAGGCCACCGGGTCTGTGGTGACGATGGACGGTGAACTGTTTGCGGCAAACCAAATCAACGACGCCTTCGCGGTGGTCAGCACTGACGGCCAGCCGGGTGTAACGGTGAACTTTGAAAACCAGCCGGTCGGGGAGACCGACGAGGAAGGCTATCTGCTGGTCAGCGGCGTAACGTCCTATTACCCGGCCACCTACAGCATCGACGCGCTGAATCTGCCTGCCGATACCCGCATCCGTGATACCGAACGGCGCATCGCGCTGCGGCGTAACAGCGGTTATCTGGTGACCTTCCCGATGGAGCAGGAGCGGGTGGCGAGCGTGATTTTGCATGACGAAAACGACCAGCCGCTGCCGGTATCAAGCCAGGTGTTTCGTGATGATCGCCCCACTGCGGTGGTGGGGTACGACGGTATCGCCTGGCTTGAGGATATTGGCGGGGTGAACCCGCTGCGCGTCACAAAACCCGATGGCAGCACTTGCCGCGTCACGCTGACGGTGAGCTCGTCACGCTCGCATCGTCTGGAAACCTATGGTCCGCTCATTTGTCGCGAGGGTACGCCATGATTCGTCTGCTGCTGATGATTCTCCTTGTTGTGGCAAGCCTGCCTGCGCTGGCGGATTGTCGCGTCAGCGGCACCGGCGCAGCCTACGGCAGCCAGACGTCATTTGTGATTAACAGCACCGTCCAGACCACAACGGCGACGCTGACGCTGGACTGCGACTCGGTGTTGAACGTGCTCAATAATGACTTCGTGACCCTGACGCTGACCGGCGCTACCACAACCGCCGGCACCCGCGCCACGCTCGGGCGTAGCGGTGATACCACCGACCGCATTCCCGTTCAGGTTTGCGCCCAGAGCGGCTGCCCGTCCGGCAGTGAGCTTGCCATTAACGGCAGCTACCGCTGGACCGGGCAGTCGCTTCTGAATCTCTTAACCAGTAAACGTTACACCTTCCCGATCTATATCCGCACGTTACAAGGGCAGAACGTCGCGGCGGGTGCCTATCAGGTGACGCTCAATTTCAGCGTGAACTACAGCATCTGCGCGGTCGGCATTGCGGTCTGCCTGACGCCGCAGAACGGCACGTCAACCTTCACAAGCCTGGTGACGCTCACCGTCACCAACGATTGCAGTACGATCACCGCGCCGAATCTGAATTTCGCCAGCGCGCCGCTGGTGAAAGACTTCGCGCCGGTGTCGCAAACCATCGCCATCACCTGCACCAAAGGCAGCACCTATACCGTTGGCATCAATAACGGCAACTATGCCGTAGGCAGCGTGCGCAATATGGCGAGCGGCACTAACCGTCTCAGCTATGAGATTTATAAAGGCAGCACCGCGAACCGCTGGGGCGTCAGCGGCACCGAACGCTGGGCCAGCGACACGCCCACGAGGTCAGCAGCGATGGCCTGCTGAAATCCTATCAATACACGGCGCGTATCCTTGCGACCCAGAACACGCCGCCCGCAGGCAGTTACACCGATACGCTGGTGGTGGACGTGGCGTTCTGAGTCCGCCGCCGACTAACGCAAATTTCCTTTACACTACGATAAAGTTCCCCCAGGCCATGCCGATAACCCCTTCAGGAACCAGAAGGAAGGTGTCGCATGTTGAATCGTATCCGCGTTGTCTCACTGTTGATGATGGTGCTGGTGGTCTTCGCACTGCTGCAATTCATTTCCGGTGGGATGTTTTTTTCGTCACTGAATGAAAACCAGCAAAGTTTCGCCGCGTCGCACCAGCTGCGACTGCAACAGGCGCAGCTCAACCAGTCGTGGAACCTGCTGCTGCAGACCCGCATCAACTTAAGCCGCTCAGCGGCGCGGATGATGATGAATGCGAACAACCAGCAGAGCAGCGCGAAAACCGATCTGCTCAACACGGCGAAAAAAGTGCTGGCTGAAGCGGATACCCACTTTAACGCCTTTAAAGCCGTGACGGTGGATGTAGCGGAGATTAACGCCGCCGCGGGCGACGTCGAGCAGAGCTATCGTGATTACTACCAGGCACTGAGCGAACTGGTGCAGTACCTGGAAACCGGCAACATGGACGCCTACTTCGCGCAGGCGACGCAGGGCAAACAGAACGCGCTGGAAAAAGCCGTTATGCGCTATGACGACGTCAACGTGCGTCTGGCACAGCAGGCCTGGGACGAGAGCCGTAGCGATTTCCGTGTGGCCCAGTGGCAGACCGGCATTCTGGCGGTTCTGGTGGTGCTGGTTATCGCGCTGGTGTGGTACGGCATCCGTCACGTTCTGCTCAAACCGCTGGCAGGGGTTATCCACCATATTCGCGAGATTGCGGGCGGCAACCTAACCGAAACCATTACGGTTACCGGGCGTAACGAGATGACGGAGCTTTCCGCGAGCGTTCAGCATATGCAACAGGCGCTGATCCAGACGGTAAGCACCGTGCGTGAAGGCACCGATGCGATTTACAGCGGCACCAGCGAAATCGCCGCGGGCAATACCGATCTCTCTTCACGTACCGAAGAGCAGGCGTCCGCGCTGGAGCAGACCGCCGCCAGTATGGAAGAGCTGACCGCGACGGTGAAACAGAACGCCGAAAACGCCCGTCAGGCATCGCAGCTGGCACTGAGCGCGTCGGAAACCGCGCAGCGCGGCGGCAAAGTGGTGGATGGCGTGGTTAACACCATGCATGACATCGCCGCCAGCTCGAAAAAGATTTCAGACATTACCAGCGTCATTGATGGCATCGCCTTCCAGACCAACATTCTGGCGCTGAACGCCGCCGTAGAAGCGGCGCGGGCAGGGGAGCAGGGCCGCGGGTTCGCGGTGGTGGCAGGCGAAGTGCGCAACCTCGCGAGCCGCAGCGCTCAGGCGGCCAAAGAGATTAAGGCGCTGATTGAAGATTCCGTTTCGCGCGTCGATTCCGGCTCCGTGCTGGTAGAAAGCGCGGGCGAAACGATGCAGGAGATTGTCGGGGCAGTTACGCGCGTCACCGACATTATGGGCGAGATAGCCTCTGCGTCCGATGAACAGAGCCGCGGCATCGATCAGGTGGCGCTGGCGGTTTCCGAAATGGATCGCGTGACGCAGCAAAACGCCTCGCTGGTGCAGCAGTCCGCCGCTGCCGCGAGCGCGCTGGAAGACCAGGCAAGCCGCCTGTCGCAGGCGGTCGCCGCCTTCCGTCTCGCGGCATCGCGTGCCAGCGTCCCGCGCAGCGTCCCGGCAACGGTGCCCGCGAGAACAGACCACGCGCCGATCGTACCGGCTAAACCTGCTGTCGCAGGCCAGGATAACTGGGAAACATTCTGAACAGATTCCGGCGTATGACCGGCTAAGGAAGCAGGCATGTTGTACCAAAGGGGAACGCTGTCGGAAGGGTTTTTGGGAAAAGCGCGCGGCGCGAAAGCATGGGACGTACTGCACAGCTCGTCCATGCAAACGAACAGAGTCGGATGCGTGATCCACGGCGCGTCCGAGAAGAAAAACGTTTCAGTCTTAAACCTTGAACACGGCTTTTGTAAGCGTAACAAGATGGCCGCACCCCCATAAGGGGTGCCAGTAACACTCTGACTGTGAAGAAGAAGGCAACATGACATCATCCATGCCTGCTGGGCAAACGTCATTATTAGTACAAATGACACAGCGCCTTGCGCTGTCCGACACCCACTTCCGTCGGATATGTCAATTGATATACCAGCGCGCCGGGATCGTGCTGGCCGAACATAAGCGGGACATGGTTTACAACCGTCTGGTTCGTCGTCTGCGCACGCTCGGGCTGGATGATTTCGGACGCTATCTCAGCATGCTGGAGGCCAATGCCAACAGCGCCGAGTGGCAGGCGTTTATCAACTCGCTGACCACCAACCTGACGGCGTTTTTCCGCGAGGCGCACCACTTCCCGGTGCTGGCGGAGCACGCGCGTAAGCGTTCGGGCGAGTACCGCGTCTGGAGCGCCGCGGCGTCGACGGGCGAGGAGCCTTACTCCATCGCCATTACGCTTGCCGATACGCTCGGCACCGCGCCTGGCCGCTGGAAAGTCTACGGCACGGATATCGATACCGAAGTGCTGCAAAAAGCACAGAGCGGAATTTACCGGCAGGAGGAGCTGAAAACCCTCTCGCCGCAGCAGATGCAACGCTATTTTATGCGCGGCACCGGGCCTCACCAGGGGCTGGTGCGCGTGCGTAACGAACTGGCGAACCAGATTGAGTTCGCCTCGCTGAACCTGCTTGATAAGCAGTACAACGTACCGGGGCCATTTGACGCGATTTTCTGCCGCAACGTGATGATTTATTTCGATAAAGAAACACAGCAGGAGATCCTCAAACGCTTTGTTCCGCTGCTGAAGCCAGGCGGTCTGCTGTTTGCAGGCCACTCGGAAAACTTCAGTAACCTCAGTCGGGAGTTCTCGCTGCGCGGTCAGACGGTGTATGCCCTGAGTAAGGAAAAAGAATGAGTAAAATCAGAGTGTTGTCAGTAGATGATTCGGCGCTGATGCGTCAAATCATGACCGAAATTATCAACAGCCACAGCGATATGGAGATGGTGGCGACGGCGCCGGACCCGCTGGTGGCGCGCGATCTGATTAAGCAGTTCAACCCGGATGTCTTAACGCTGGATGTTGAAATGCCGCGCATGGATGGCCTCGATTTCCTGGAAAAACTGATGCGTCTGCGTCCGATGCCGGTGGTCATGGTCTCTTCGCTGACGGGCAAAGGCTCTGAAGTGACGCTGCGCGCGCTGGAGCTGGGTGCGGTGGATTTCGTGACCAAGCCGCAGCTTGGCATTCGCGAAGGGATGCTGGCTTACAGCGAACTGATTGCCGATAAAGTGCGTACCGCCTCGCGTGCGCGGATTTCCGCCCGCCTGCCGGACGCGGTGCCGAAAACGCTGAAAGCAGGCCCGCTGTTGAGTTCGGAAAAACTGATTGCCATTGGTGCCTCCACGGGCGGCACCGAAGCGATTCGCCATGTGCTCCAGCCGCTGCCGCTCTCAAGCCCGGCAGTACTGATTACCCAGCACATGCCGCCTGGATTTACCCGTTCTTTCGCCGAGCGACTGAACAAGCTGTGCCAGATTAGCGTGAAAGAAGCCGAAGACGGCGAGCGCGTGCTGCCGGGCCATGCCTATATCGCGCCAGGCGATAAGCATATGGAGCTCGCGCGCAGCGGCGCTAACTACCAGATAAAAATCCACGACGGGCCGCCGGTTAACCGGCACCGTCCGGCCGTGGATGTGTTGTTTCACTCCGTAGCCAAACATGCGGGGCGCAACGCGGTGGGCGTGATCCTCACCGGGATGGGCAACGATGGCGCGGCGGGAATGCTGGCGATGCACCAGGCGGGCGCCTGGACCATCGCTCAAAACGAAGCGAGTTGTGTGGTGTTCGGCATGCCGCGTGAGGCCATCAATATGGGTGGCGTCAGCGAAGTCGTCGATCTAAGCCAGGTCAGCCAGCAGATGCTGGCGAAAATCAGTGCCGGACAGGCAATACGTATTTAACGAGGAGTACAGTTTTTATGGCGGATAAAGATCTCAAGTTTCTGGTTGTGGATGATTTCTCCACCATGCGCCGCATTGTACGTAACCTGCTCAAAGAGCTGGGTTTTAACAACGTAGAAGAAGCGGAAGATGGTGTGGATGCCCTCAACAAACTGCAGACCGGCGGTTTCGGTTTCGTGATTTCCGACTGGAACATGCCCAACATGGATGGTCTTGAGCTGCTCAAAACCATTCGCGCCGACGGTGCTATGGCGTCCATGCCGGTACTGATGGTGACGGCGGAAGCCAAGAAAGAGAACATCATCGCGGCAGCGCAGGCAGGCGCCAGCGGCTACGTGGTGAAACCGTTCACGGCGGCGACGCTTGAAGAAAAACTGAGCAAGATTTTCGAAAAACTCGGCATGTGAGGACAGGCAGATGACGGCATCGATAAAACCGACTGACGAGCATTCGACTGGCGACATTATTGTCCGTATCGGCAGTCTTACCCGCATGCTGCGTGACAGTCTGCGCGAGCTGGGGCTTGATCAGGCGATTGCGGAAGCGGCGGAAGCTATCCCGGACGCGCGCGACCGTCTGGATTACGTGGTGCAGATGACAGCGCAGGCCGCCGAACGCGCCCTGAACTGCGTCGAGGCTTCGCAGCCTCACCAGAACAAACTGGAAAGCGACGCGAAAGCGCTGAGCGGCCGCTGGGACGAATGGTTCGAAAACCCGATCGAACTGAGCGACGCGCGCGAACTCGTGACCGACACCCGCCAGTATCTGGCCGAGGTTCCGGACCATACGAGCTTCACCAACGCCCAGCTTCTGGAAATCATGATGGCACAGGATTTCCAGGATCTGACCGGTCAGGTGATCAAGCGCATGATGGATGTTATCCAGGAGATTGAGCGCCAGCTTCTGATGGTGCTGCTGGAGAACATGCCGGAGCCGAACGCGCGCGCCAAGCGCCCGAACGACAGCCTGCTCAACGGCCCGCAGCTGGACGCCACCGCCGCAGGCGTCGTGGCAAGCCAGGATCAGGTCGACGACCTGCTCGACAGTCTGGGGTTCTGATCCCCGCTAACCCTCCCTTCGGGGAGGGCAGTAAAGCGCGAAACAACCACCGGTTTTGCGCTTTTCTCTTCCCATTAGCTTTTCCCGCCTCTGGCATGCTAGCTGCGTAATAGTAGCTGCGAGAATCGAATCGTGTCAGACGATAGCGACGACAAAACAGAAGCCCCCACACCCCACCGACGAGAAAAGGCGCGAGAAGAAGGGCAGATCCCCCGTTCCCGTGAACTGACCTCCATGCTGATGCTGCTGGTTGGCGTCGCGGTGATTTGGGTAGGTGGTTCGCTGCTGGCACGTCAGCTGGCGGCCATGCTCTCTCACGGCCTCCATTTCGATCACAGCATTATTAACGACCCTAAACTTGTGGTCGGGCAGATCAGTTTTTTGATAAAGCAGGCGCTGATGGCGCTGGTCCCGCTGATTATGGGCGTGGTGATTGTGGCGCTGTTTGCCCCGATGCTGTTAGGTGGCCTGCTGTTTAACCCGAAAGCGGTGGCGTTTAAGCCAGAAAAACTGAACCCGTTGCCGGGCATCAAACGCATTTTTTCATCGCAGTCGCTGGCGGAGTTGCTGAAAGCCATTCTGAAGTCGGTCCTGGTGGGCATCGTGACGGGCTGTTTCCTCTGGTACAACTGGCCAGACATTATGCGTCTTATCAGCGAATCGCCGATAGCCGCCATGCGCAACGCCCTGAATCTGGTCGCGCTGTGCTGCATTCTTATCGTGATGGGCCTGGTGCCGATGGTGGGCTTTGACGTGTTCTGGCAGATAGTCAGCCACACCAAAAAATTACGCATGTCGCGCCAGGATATTCGCGATGAATTCAAGAACCAGGAAGGCGATCCGCACGTGAAAGGGCGCATTCGCCAGCAGCAGCGCGAAGCCGCCCGTCGCCGCATGATGGCGGACATACCGAAAGCCGACGTTATCGTCAACAACCCGACGCACTACTCGGTAGCGTTGCAGTATGACGAGAACAAGATGAGCGCCCCGAAAGTGGTGGCCAAAGGCGCAGGGCTGGTGGCGCTGCGTATTCGCGAAATTGGTAATGAACATCGAATTCCGATGCTGGAAGCGCCGCCGCTGGCGCGCGCGTTATACCGGCACGCGGAAATCGGTCAGCAGATCCCGGGGCAGCTTTACGCTGCCGTCGCGGAAGTGCTGGCATGGGTATGGCAACTCAAGCGCTGGCGTCTGGCTGGCGGCTTGATTCCGAAGAAACCTGAAAACCTTCCGGTGCCTGAGGCGCTGGATTTTTTGAACGAGAAGGACACTGATGGCTAATCTGGTGGCAATGCTGCGCCTGCCTGGCAATTTGAAATCGACCCAATGGCAGATACTCGCCGGGCCGGTTATCATCCTGATGATCCTGTCGATGATGGTGCTGCCATTACCGGCCTTCATCCTGGATTTGCTGTTCACCTTTAACATCGCGCTTTCCATTATGGTGCTGCTGGTGGCGATGTTCACCCAGCGCACGCTGGAATTCGCGGCGTTCCCGACCATTCTGCTGTTTACCACGTTGCTGCGTCTGGCGCTGAACATTGCGTCCACGCGTATCATTCTGATGGACGGCCACACGGGTGCGGCGGCGGCGGGGAAAGTGGTGGAGGCGTTCGGCCACTTCCTGGTCGGCGGCAACTTCGCCATCGGTATCGTGGTGTTCATCATTCTCGTCATCATTAACTTCATGGTTATCACCAAGGGTGCGGGGCGTATCGCGGAAGTGGGCGCGCGCTTTGTCCTTGACGGGATGCCAGGCAAACAGATGGCTATCGACGCCGACCTTAACGCCGGGCTTATCGGTGAAGAGGAAGCGAAAAAACGTCGTACTGAAGTGACCCAGGAAGCCGACTTTTACGGCTCGATGGACGGTGCGAGTAAGTTCGTGCGCGGTGACGCCGTCGCGGGCCTGCTGATTATGGCTATCAACATTATCGGCGGCCTGCTGGTGGGTGTGGTGCAGCACGGTATGCCGGTCGGCCAGGCGGCGGAGAGCTATACGCTTTTGACCATCGGTGACGGCCTGGTGGCACAGATCCCGGCGCTGGTGATTTCGACCGCAGCGGGCGTTATCGTGACCCGCGTCGCCACCGATCAGGACGTTGGCGAGCAGATGGTCGGCCAACTGTTCAATAACCCGCGCGTGATGGTGCTGAGCGCCGCCGTCCTCGGCCTGCTCGGTATGGTGCCAGGGATGCCTAACTTTGTGTTCCTGTTGTTTACCGCCGCGCTGCTGGGGCTCGCCTGGTGGATGCGTGGCCGCGAACAGCAGGCGCCAGCCGCGCCCGCGCCGGTTATCCAGCAGGATAATCCGCAGGCCGTGGAAGCGACCTGGAACGACGTGCAGCTGGAAGATTCGCTCGGGATGGAAGTGGGCTACCGCCTGATCCCGATGGTGGATATGCAGCAGGACGGCGAACTGCTGGGCCGCATCCGCAGTATCCGTAAGAAATTCGCGCAGGATCTCGGCTTTCTGCCGCCGGTGGTGCATATTCGCGACAACATGGATCTGCCGCCGGCTCGTTATCGTATTCTGATGAAAGGCGTGGAAATCGGCAGCGGTGAAGCCTATCCCGGCCGCTGGCTGGCGATTAACCCCGGCACCGCCGCAGGCTCTCTGCCGGGCGAGCCGACGGTCGATCCGGCGTTTGGTCTGGCCGCTATCTGGATTGAAAGCGCGCTGAAAGAGCAGGCGCAAATCCAGGGCTTTACGGTGGTTGAGGCCAGCACCGTGGTGGCAACGCACCTGAACCATCTGATCGCGCAATACTCCGCTGAGCTGTTTGGCCGTCAGGAAGCGCAGCAGCTTCTCGATCGCGTGAGCAAAGAGCTGCCGAAACTGACCGAAGATCTGGTGCCGGGCGTCGTGACGCTCACCACGCTGCATAAAGTGCTGCAAAACCTGCTTGCCGAGAAAGTGCCAATCCGCGATATGCGCACCATTCTGGAAACGCTCGCCGAGCACGCGCCGGTTCAGAACGATCCGAACGAACTGACCGCCGTGGTGCGCGTGGCGCTGGGCCGCGCGATTACCCAGCAGTGGTTCCCTGGCAACGACGAAGTGCAGGTGATTGGGCTTGATACGTCGCTTGAGCGTCTGCTGTTGCAGGCGTTGCAGGGCGGCGGTGGCCTGGAGCCTGGCCTTGCGGATCGCCTGCTTGAGCAGGCGCAAGAGGCGCTGTCGCGCCAGGAGATGCTCGGCGCGCCGCCAGTACTGCTGGTGAACCACGCGCTGCGTCCGCTGCTCGCGCGTTTCCTGCGCCGCAATCTGCCGCAGCTGGTGGTGCTCTCGAACCTTGAGCTCTCCGATAACCGCAATATCCGCATGACGTCCAGCATCGGAGGTAAATAATGCGCGCGCGCTTGTTAATGGCGTTGCTGACGCTGCCTGTGCTGGCGAACGCCGCAGGAGAGGGCGCCTGGCAGGCGAGCGCGATGGGGCCGGTTGTGAGCCAGCGCGGCATGGCGGCCTCGTCACCGCTGCTGGCACCGGATTCCCCGCCGCCGCAGGGCGTGATGACGGTCGTGGTCTGGCGCTATGAGCTGGCAGGCCCGACGCCCGCAGGCATGGTGGCGCGGCTCTGCTCGCAGACCCGCTGTGTGGACGTGGACGACCAGACCGGCACCACGCGCGCCTTTACCAACGTTTCCGCCGCCGAGCCGCTGCGCTTTATCTTTGAAGTGCCGGGCGGCGGCAGGCTGTGGCCGGCGCTGGAAGTGCGCAGCAGCCAGGTCATCGTCAATTACCGTTAACCATCTTCTGTAAAACGCGCCGCCGCGCGTTTTCTTTCTCCGGCCGTCCGATTTTTGGCGGCTGGCTCGCAGTTCTGAACTCCCGCTTTGAACACTTCGAAACGCTGTTTTATAAATCAGTGAAGCCGGTGGCGGCGCTCTTTGTATTTTTGCCAGTATTGCGTTTCAGGTGGCAGAAAAGGAAAGGTTTCCCACCCGCCATACTTTTACTTTAGCCCTGATAGCTCTGCGCCTGGCCGCAGGACTCCACATAAAAACACACAGGGTGACGGCGATGAAAACGCGTAAACCAGGACTGGCAAATTACCTTGCCTACGGGTCAGGAGACTTCCTCGGCGCAGGAACGACCGCCCTCACGGCAGCGTGGCTTCTCTATTTCTACACGACCTTCTGTGGCTTAAGCCCGATTGAGGCGACCTTCATTTTCGCGGCGGCGAGGGTCGCTGATGCGGTGGTCAGCCCGCTGATGGGTTTTCTTACTGACAACTTCGGCACCACCTGGCTCGGCCGCCGGTTTGGCCGCCGGAAATTCTTTATTCTGTTGGGTATTCCCTGTGTCTTTAGCTACTCGCTGATGTGGGTGGGGGATATGGGATTCTGGTACTACCTGCTCACCTACCTGCTGTTTGATATCGTCTACACCATGATTCTGGTGCCTTACGAGACGCTGGTGCCGGAAATGACCGACGATTTCAAACAGAAAACCAAATTCTCCGGCGCGCGTATTTCGATGGCCCAGATGTCCGCCATTCTGGCGTCGTTCCTGCCGGGCGTGCTGCTGACGCACTTCGGTAAAGACAATGCAGTCTCCTTCTTCTATGCAAGCCTGGTCTTCTCGGTGCTCTGCGCGATCATGCTGACGCTGGTGTGGATCTTCATCTGGGAGCGCCCGCGCGAAGAGTGGTCACAGGCCGCGCTGCGCGCCGAAGAAGAGAAGAAACACCTGACGCTCGGCCAGAGCCTGCGCCGTCTGGTGGTTGAACTCTCCTCCACGCTGCGTATCCGTATTTTCCGCCAGCATCTTGGCATGTATCTCGGCGGCTATATCGCCCAGGACGTCTTCAACGCGGTGTTTACTTACTACGTGGTGTTTGTGCTGATGCAGGAAGCGTCTGTCGCCTCTAATCTGCTCGGCACGATGGCGGTTTTCCAGTTTATCGCCGTTATCGCGATGATCCCGCTTTGCATCCGCTTCGGGCCTGCGCCGTCTTACCGCATGGTGGTGGTGCTGTTTGGCCTGAGCTCGCTCTCTTACGCGCTGCTCTATTACACCGGCATGAGCGATATTTACTCGCTGCTGTTGCTGGTCTCGGCGCTGGCGGGCCTCGGGCGCGGCGGCATTAACTATGTGCCGTGGAATACCTACACCTATATCGCCGATGTCGATGAAGTGGTCACCGGGCAGCGCCGCGAGGGCATTTTTGCGGGGATCATGACGCTCACCCGTAAAGCCTCGCAGGCGGGCGCGGTGATGCTGGTGGGAATTGTGATGCAGATGTCCGGGTTTGTCTCCGGTCAGAGCACCCAGGCACCCGCGGTGAGCCATACCATTCTGACCATTTTAAGCGTCGGCACGATAGCCGTGCTGGCCTGCGGTTTCCTGATTTCCCTGCGCTTTAAGCTCAACCTGAAAACCCACAGCATTCTGCGTGAAGAGACCGCGAAGATGCGCGCCAGCGGCCGTGTGATGCCGGAGAGCATCAGCCCCGCGAACCGCGCGACGGTCGAGATGCTGGCGGGCATGCCTTATGAAAGCCTGTGGGGGAATAACAACATTGGCTATCTGAACCGCAATAAGCCAGCTGCACCCCCGCTGAAAATGGTCACTCCCGAATTTGATACGACACAGAGGTTAAGTTAATGATTGTCTGGCCCGTAAAACACAGCCCGCTGCTGCGTCAGCCGGAGCGCTTCATTGCCCGTGATGAACTCAAGGCGATGATCCACAAAATTACCGACAACCTGATCAACATTAAAGATGAAACCGGGCAGTTCCTCCTGCGCCTTGATGACGGGCGCGTGATTGACACCAAAGGCTGGGCAGGCTGGGAGTGGACGCACGGGGTAGGGCTGTACGGCATCTATCAATATTACCGCCAGACCGGTGATGAGCGGATGCGCGCGGTGATTGACGACTGGTTCGCGGCGCGCTTTGCCGAAGGCGCCACCACTAAAAACGTCAACACGATGGCCCCGTTCCTGACGCTGGCGTACCGCTATGAAGAGACGCGCGACCCCGCGCTGTTACCCTGGCTTGAAACCTGGGCCGAATGGGCCATGTATGAAATGCCGCGCACCGACCAGGGCGGGATGCAGCACATCACGCTCGCTGAAGAGAATCATCAGCAGATGTGGGACGACACGCTGATGATGACGGTTCTGCCGCTCGCTAAAATCGGCAAGCTGCTCGGGCGTCAGGCGTACGTTGATGAGGCGATCTATCAGTTCCTGCTGCATGTGCAGAACCTGATGGACCGGAAAACCGGACTGTGGTTCCACGGCTGGAACTACGAAGGTTGCCATAATTTTGCGAACGCCCGCTGGGCGCGCGGCAATAGTTGGGTGACGATTGTTATCCCCGATTTTCTTGAGCTGATGGACTGGCCGGAGCAGCATCCGGTGCGCCGCTATCTGACGCAGGTGCTGGCGCGCCAGGCGGCGGCGCTTGCAGAG
The DNA here is from genome assembly GCF_000982825.1 of Cronobacter sakazakii. Lineage (NCBI taxonomy): Bacteria > Pseudomonadati > Pseudomonadota > Gammaproteobacteria > Enterobacterales > Enterobacteriaceae > Cronobacter > Cronobacter sakazakii. Next base: position 2,759,999 of record NZ_CP011047.1, read on the forward strand.
TGTCAGGATGAGAGCGGCTTGTGGCATACCCTTCTTGACGATCCCCGTTCCTACCTGGAGGCGTCCGCCACGGCCGGGTTCGCCTGCGGCCTGCTGAAGGCGGTGCGCAAGCGCTATATCGGCAAGGAGTACGGCCTGGTGGCGGAGAAGGCTATCAAAGGCGTAGTGGCGAACGTTTCGCCGCAGGGCGAGCTGTTGCAGGTATCGTTCGGCACCGGCATGGGAAGCGATCTCGACTTTTACCGGCAGATCCCGCTTACGTCGATGCCTTATGGTCAGGCAATGGCTATTCTGTGTCTGACGGAATACCTGCGCACTTATCTGTAACGATATGCGCCGCGTGCCAAATCCCGTCACGCGGCGTACATTTGATTGTTCTTACACTGCTTAAAATGTTTAATTCCGCACCGTCCCGCTCATCACGCTTATCGTATTAGCCGGAAAGCATTTAAGCTATTAGTATTAGCTTATTTATACAGTATGCCTCTTGTTATGGCTCTGATAATATTAATACCGCGCTTATCCAGCTAATATTATATTTTCAATATTAAATTCCTCCAAAAAAGTAATTCATTGTATCTTGTTTCTTTGTTGTCAGTCTTTAAAATGCCAGCCGCACTGCCATTATTGTTGGTTTATTTTTTACAGTAACAATAACCAGGTAAATCCAGCAATGTCGCTGCTATGACGCCGTGATTCTTTGCTATGCGCAAAGAGTATTATTTCGGATGTATTTTATAAATGCATTACGCGACATGTCGTTCTGTCGCCTTAATGTCTCTAAGGTATTAATCAGACATGAAGGTACGGTTTCGTCTGGCTACGCGGTTGCACAATTGATAATGCATTCGCATATCTGCCTGAATTCCGGAGTGCTGCCGGCAGGGATCACCGATCTGCGAAGCCGTTAATTCTGATGGATCATATAAATGAACCACTATCCTTTACCCCCACGGCCGGACGCTCAGATTAATGCGCTGATTAACGCCTTTCATTGTCACGGTACGATTAAAGAATATCCGCGCGGCTCGTGCCTGGCGCAAAATGAAGAGTCTGTAAATATTCTGTTGTCAGGCAGCCTTGCTCTGACGCGGGATTGGGATAACCTCATTTTCTTTGAAACGAATCGACCGAATATTTTTGGTATTTCATTGCAACCTAATAATGCCCGGTTTGAACATTTTTGATTAATAATAAAAGAAGACAGTCTTGTAAAAAGGATCAGTCGTGCTGATTTTCTTGCTGTTATTGAAGAGCAAAAACTCTGGAAGGAACTGAGTCATGTTATCTCGTTTTATTATCATGTTCTGCTCTGGAAAAATTACCATTTCTACGCCGCCGACTCGTATATGCTGGTGCGGAAATCACTCATTACGCTTGGCGAAATGCCGCTGGAGTCGCGCATCAATATAAACGCAAGCCAGTACATTACCAGTACCACCAATTTATCAAAAAGCTATGTGATGAAAGTCATTCAGGAGTTACGCAAAGGCGGGTATATCGAAATCCAGCGTGGCCGCTTGATCACCATCGGCAAGCTCCCGCAAAAATATTAAGCCGCTGCAAAGCGCTAATAAAAAGGCCCGTCAGTGACGGGCCTTTTTTACGCGTGAGAACGGGGTTTACATGCGTTCGACGGTTTCGATACCGAGCGTATCCAGACCGAGCTTCAGCGTTTTCGCGGTCAGCAGCGCCAGCTTCAGGCGGCTCTGGCGCAGCGCGTCGGTTTCAGCGGTGAGAATAGGGCAGTGCTCGTAGAAGCCGGAGAACAGACCCGCCAGATCGTAGAGATACGCGCACATAACGTGCGGCGTACCGTCACGAGCCACCACGCCCAGCGTCTCTTCGAACTGCAACAGGCGCGCGGCGAGCTGTGCTTCGCGGTCGTCCTGAATCACCACCGGTGCCGTCAGTTCACTCTCTTTAACGCCCGCTTTGCGGAAGACCGACAGCACGCGGGTATAGGCGTACTGCATATACGGCGCAGTGTTGCCTTCGAAGGCCAGCATGTTATCCCAGTCGAAAATGTAATCGGTGGTGCGGCTCTTCGAGAGATCCGCATACTTCACCGCGCCGATGCCGACGGCGTTCGCCAGTTTCTCCAGTTCGTCGGCCGGCATATCTGGGTTTTTGCCGGCAACCAGGCGACGTGCGCGATCCAGCGCTTCGTCCAGCAGTTCGGACAGCTTAATGGTGCCGCCCGCGCGGGTTTTAAACGGTTTGCCATCTTTGCCAAGCATCATGCCGAACATGTGGTGCTCCAGCGGGACAGATTCGGGCACGTAGCCCGCTTTACGCACGATGGTCCACGCCTGCATCAGATGCTGGTGCTGACGGGAGTCGATGTAGTAGAGCACGCGGTCGGCATGCAGCGTTTCGTAGCGGTACTTCGCGCAGGCGATATCGGTTGTGGTGTAGAGGTAGCCGCCATCCTTTTTCTGGATGATGACGCCCATCGGCTCGCCTTCTTTATTTTTGAACTCGTCCAGGAAGACCACGGTAGCGCCTTCGCTCTCCACCGCCAGACCTTTGGCTTTCAGATCGGCGACAATGCCAGGCAGCATCGGGTTGTAAAGGCTCTCGCCCATCACGTCGTCGCGCGTCAGGGTGACATTAAGACGCTGATAGGTTATCTGATTCTGCGTCATGGTGATGTCAACGAGCTTGCGCCACATCTCGCGGCAATATTCATCGCCGCCCTGCAGTTTCACCACGTAGCTGCGCGCGCGCTCGGCGAACGCTTCATCTTCGTCGTAATGCTTTTTGGCTTCGCGATAGAACCCTTCGAGATCCGAGAGCGCCATCTCGCCGGCATTTTCCTGCTGCTGTTTCTCAAGATAAGCAATCAGCATACCGAACTGGGTGCCCCAGTCGCCGACGTGGTTGGCGCGAATAACTTTGTGGCCGAGAAACTCCAGAGTACGAACGGACGCATCACCGATAATGGTGGAGCGAACGTGGCCCACGTGCATCTCTTTAGCAACGTTTGGTGCGGAGTAATCCACCACGATGGTCTGCGGCGCGCTGACTTTTTCCACGCCCGCGCGATCGGAGGCGACAGCCGCCTCGATGTTTTTCGCAAGGAATGCCGGATCGAGGAAAATATTGATAAAGCCAGGGCCTGCGATTTCGGTCTTCGCGGCGATCCCGGTGAGATCCAGATGGGCCAGTGCCTGCTCGGCGAATTGTCGCGGCGGCATGCCCAGTTTTTTCGCGATAGCCATCACGCCGTTAGCCTGATAGTCGCCGAACTGCGCTTTGGCTGACTGACGAACCTGCGGTTCGCAATCCGCAGGCGCACCTGCGGCAATCAGCGCCTGACTGACTTTTTCTGAGAGAAGAGCCTGAATATTCACCGGGATACCTTACGTTAATAACGCTGCCAGTCGAAGGCGGCAGCGTGCGGTCTTAAGAAAAAAGAGGGCAAAAGTATACTGCATTTAGGCGGCGGCGTCAGCACCGGCGGGCAGGGTGGTACGTGCTGGAGCGCGGGCGTCAAACAGGGTAGATTAGCGCCTTTGTCACCGTACGGGAAAAGCCAATGACCCACTGGCACACACCAGAAGAACTCCAGGATATCCGCGCGGATCTGCCGCGTTTTGAAGCGGCGTTACAGACGCTCGCCGGGCGTCTCGCGCTCGATATAAAAGGCCTGCACGCCGATCATATTTCGCTGCGCTGCCACCAGAACGCGACCGCCGAGCGCTGGCGTAAAGGGTTTGAGCAGTGCGGCACGCTGCTTAGCGAAAACATCATTAATGGCCGCCCCATCTGCCTTTTTCGCCTTGATGAGCCGGTCTGCGTCGGGCCGTGGCGCTTTACGATTGTCGAACTGCCGTGGCCTGGCGAAAAACGCTACCCGCATGAAGGCTGGGAACATATTGAAATCGTGCTGCCCGGCGCGCCGGAATCGCTCAACCAGCGCGCGCTGGCGCTGCTGGGCGACGAAGGGCTGATGGCACCGGATATTTCGGTGAAAACCAGTTCACCTGCAGGTGAGCATGAGCGGTTGCCGAACCCGACGCTCGCCGTCACCGACCGCATCGTCACCATCAAATTCCATCCGTATTCCATCGAAGAGATCGTCGCAAGCGAGCAGCAGTAACGGTTCGCTGTCACACACGGGGCCAGACTGGCGCAAAGTCTGGCCCCTTTTTTTGTCTATAGTATTCAGGGGACCATTTCCCGCACGCCCCCGCATGAAGAGTAAGGAGAGACCCGACGCCTGTTTTCGACCCGATGGGAGAGACTCATGCAACAAACCGTAAAACGTACCGATCTCTGGATTAACCGTGATGAGCCTGGGCTGCGCCGCTCCCTGCTTATCCATCGCTCCGCCGAGGAGCTGTTTGATTTATGGCGCGCGCCGTCTACCCTGCCACGCATCATGGGACATTTCGCCCACATTACCATTCTCAGCAACACCGCGTCCCACTGGGCCGTGCGAATGCCGCTTGGCAAAACCGTTGAGTGGGATGCCTATATCACCGATGAAGAGCGCGGCCATTACATCAGCTGGGCGTCTGAGAAAAAGGCCACCGTGCCGAACGCCGGCAGGCTGACGTTTCGTCATATCTCCGAGGAGCGCGGCACGGAAGTGACGCTTTCGCTGCATTTCGATCCTCCCGGCGGCTTTTTTGGCGAGTGGTTGTCGAAAAAAATCGATCTGGTGCCGGAGGCGATGCTGAGCCAGGCGCTGCGGCGTTTTAAAAGCCTCGCCGAGACGGGCGAAATCGCGACCAATAAACCGCAACCGGCGGGCCGTCACGGCGGTATGGACAAGGTGGAGGAATAACCGATGCGAGCACTCTGCTGGAACGGCGTCAACGATCTGCGCGTCGAGACCGTGGGCGATCCGACTATCGTCAATCCGCATGATGTGATCCTTAAAGTGGGCCTGACCACGACCTGCGGCTCCGATTTACACGTCATCGACGGACTTATTCCGAGCATGGAAGAGGGCGATATCCTCGGCCATGAATTTATGGGCGAAGTGGTGGAAGTGGGCCCGGAGGTGAAAAACATCCGCCGCGGCGACCGCGTCGTGGTGCCGTCGTTTATCTCGTGCGGCTCCTGCTGGTACTGTAATCACGGCCTGACTTCGTGTTGCGATAACACCAACCCGAACGCGCATCTGCAGGAAAAAATCCTCGGCTACCCGACGGCAGGAATTTACGCCTACAGCCATGCGTTCGGCGGCTATGCCGGGTCGCACGCCGAATATGTGCGTGTGCCGTTCGCCGATAACGACTGCTTTATCGTGCCGGAAAATGTCTCTGACGAGCAGGCACTGTTTCTCTCTGACGCCGCGCCGACAGGCTATATGGGCGCGGATTTTTGCAATATTCACCCCGGCGACACGGTGGCGGTATGGGGCTGCGGCGGTGTCGGGCTGATGGCGGCCCAGAGCGCGTTCCTGCTGGGCGCTGAAAGAGTCATTGCCATTGACCGTTTCCCGGAGCGGCTGGCGATGGCGCGCGACATCGTGGGTGCTATTCCGCTGGATTACACGAACGTGGATATTTACGAAGCGTTGCTTGAGATAACCGGCGGCCGCGGCCCGGACAGCTGCATTGACGCGGTTGGGATGGAGGCGCACGGCGAAGGGCTGGAATATGCCTATGACCGCACCAAACAGGCGCTCAAAATGCACACTGATATTGGCGCCGCGCTGCGTCAGGCGATCCGCGCCTGCCGAAAAGGCGGCACGCTCGCCATTCTCGGCGTTTACGGCATGATGGATAAATTCCCGCTCGGCGTGGCGATGAATAAAGGCTTAACCATTCGCACCGCCCAGCAGCACGGCCAGGCCTATATGAAACGCCTGCTGGATCACGCCTCCCGCGGCGAACTGCGCACCGATTTCCTCGCCACGCACCGTTTCTCGCTGGAAGACGCGCCGCGTGGCTATGAAATGTTTAAAAACAAAGAGGACGGCTGCGTGAGGGCGGTGTTTAAGCCCTGACGTTCGCCGCACTGACCGCCTGTGTCAGACGCGCAATGGCCGTCTCCAGCGTGGCGGCGGTGCAGCCGAAGTTAATCCGCACGTGTTGCGGCGCGCCGAAATCCGCGCCGGGGGAGAAGCCGAGCCCCTGGCGCTTAAAGAAGCGCGTCGGGTTCTCAACGCCAAGTCCGGACGCATCCACCCACGCCAGATACGTCGCCTCCGGCACTACCATCTCAAGCCCCGACAGCCCGCTAATGGCGGCGTATAGCCGGTCGCGGTTGCGGCGCAGATACGCAATTTGCTCAGTAAGCCACGGCTCACCGCCGCGCCATGCCGCTTCGGCGGCCGTCAGCGCCAGTACGTCCACATGCGGCACAATGCCTTCACGCGCGGCGCAAAAACGCTGGCGCAGCGCGGCATCCGGGATCACCGCCACCGACGCGCCAAGCCCGGCGATATTAAACGTTTTCGACGGCGACATCAGCGTGATGGAGCGCCGCGCGGCGTCCTCGCTGAGCGAGGCGAACGGGATATGCTGCACGCCGGGCGTGAGGATCAGATCGCAGTGGATTTCATCAGAACAGACGATAAGGTCATGCTCCTGCGCAAACGCGAGCTGCGCTTCGAGTTCGTCACGGCGGTATGCGGTGCCGCCAGGATTTTGCGGGTTACAGAGCATCAGGAGCTTTTCGCGCCCGGTAAGCTGCGGGCGCAGGCTTTCCAGATCCAGCACCAGCCGTTCGCCGCGCGGCTGCAACGGCGCGTTACGCTGCGCGCGACCGGCAAGGGCGGCGGATTTGCGAAACGGCGGGTAAATCGGCGTGGGCGCAACCGTGGTTTCTTCCGGCGAGGTAAACGCGCGCACCGAGAGATTAAGCCCCGCCACAATCCCTGGCAAAAAGACCAGCCACTCCGGTTCAACGCGCCACTGGTAGCGACGCTGGCACCATTCAATAAAGGCTTCAGCCAGCCCCTGCGGATGCGCGCCGTAGCCAAACACGCCGTGCTGCACGCGCGCTATCAGCGCATCCGTAATACAGGCGGGCGAGCGAAAATCGGTGTCGGCCACCCACATCGGCAATACCGATTCGTCATGGGCGTTCCACTTAATGCTGTCGCTGTGACGGCGGTTGATCTCTTCGTCGAAATTGAATGCCATGATACGTTGTCCTGCGGCTAAGGGGTTTTCAGACTAAGACGTTTGCCCACAGCTGACCACTACTTTCATTTACAGGGAGTTACCCATGGCGTTACTGGAAATCTGCTGTTACAGCCAGGCCTGCGCAATGACCGCACAGGCGGCGGGCGCTGACCGCATTGAGCTGTGTTCGGCGGTTAACGAGGGCGGCCTGACGCCGTCAGCGGGCGTGCTCAAAGGCGTGCGTGCGCAGATAACGATCCCCGTTCATCCTATCGTGCGCCCGCGCGGCGGCGATTTTTGCTACAACGAGAGCGAGTTTGCGGCGATGCTGGACGATATCGCGTTTATCCGTGAACTGGGCTTTCCGGGGCTTGTGACGGGCGTGCTGAATGAGGACGGCGGGGTGGATCTGGCCCGAATGCATAAAATAATGCGCGCCGCCGACGGCATGGCGGTGACATTTCATCGCGCCTTCGACATGTGCGCCAGCCCATTGAAAGCGCTGGAAGAATTAACCGATCTCGGCGTGGCGCGCATCCTCACTTCGGGCCAGCAGGCGAGCGCGGAAAAAGGAATTTCATTAATTACGGAACTAAAGCAGAAATCCCGTGCTCCAATCATTATGGCCGGTGCAGGGGTACGGCTTAGCAACCTCAACCTGTTCCTGGCGCAGGGGATAGACGAGCTTCACAGCTCGGCGGGCATCCATGTAGCCTCTCCCATGCGTTATCGCAATACCGGCGTCTCGATGTCATCGGACGCAAGCGTTGACGAATACTCCCGTTACCAGGTGGATGGCGACGCGGTAGCCGCCATGAAGGCGGCGCTTACGTCAGTGCAATGATTTTTGCCCTCAGTTTTTACCGCGCATCATGTCGCCCAATATGATGCTTGCTCGTACCAGGCCCCGGTCTTTTGCCGGGGCTTTTTTTATGCCCACGCGCTCCTACCAAATCTGGTCACTGTCTTGTCTTTACCGGGCCGCTCAGAGAAGATGCCACGCATCGTCAGCGTCTTTCGCAGACCTGTAAAGGGAGAGCAGGATGATCGTCGGCATCGATCTCGGTACCACCAATAGCCTCGCTGCCGTCTGGCAGGAGGGCAATCCGCGGCTTATCGCTAACGCGCTGGGCGAATGTCTCACGCCGAGCGTCGTCGGCCTTGATGACGAAGGGCGCGTGCTGGTCGGCAAAGCCGCCCGCGAGCGTCTGCACACGCATCCGCATCTCACCACCGCACTTTTCAAACGGCATATGGGCACCGCCTGGACCGTCCGGCTCGGGGGCAAACTGTTCCGCGCTGAAGAACTCTCGGCGCTGGTTTTAAAAAGCCTGAAAGAAGATATCGAGCGCGCCTGCGGCGAGACGGTCACCGAAGCGGTGATAAGCGTGCCGGCGTATTTCAGCGATGCCCAGCGTAAAGCCACGCGTGTCGCGGGCGAACTGGCCGGGCTTCACGTTGAAAAACTGATTAATGAACCGACCGCGGCGGCGCTGGCTTACGGCCTGCATCGCGGCGCAGAAGAGGGCACCTTTCTGGTGTTCGATCTCGGCGGCGGCACGTTTGACGTTTCGGTGCTGGAGCTGTTCGAAGGCGTGATGGAAGTACGCGCCAGCGCCGGCGATAACTTTCTCGGCGGCGAAGATTTCGATCAGGCGCTGATTGACGCCTTCGTGGCGCGCCAGATGGTGGCAGGCGGCCTGCCCGACCCGGCGGCGCACACGCATGCCCTGCGTCGCGAGGCCGAGCGGGTGCGCCATGCGCTTGGCGATCGCCCTGTCGCCACTTTTACGCTGCGTGCTGAAGACCAGACCTGGAGCCAGGACTTTCATCAGGGCGAGCTGAACGATATTTTCGCGCCGCTCCTTACCCGCCTGCGCCTGCCCATTGAGCGCGCGCTGCGCGATGCCCGCATTCGCGTTGCGGATCTTGACGAGATCCTGCTGGTCGGCGGTGCGAGCCGTATGCCTCTGGTACGCCGCCTGGCCGCCGGGCTGTTTGGCCGCTTCCCGTCGGTGTCGATAAATCCTGACGAGGCGGTCGCGCTTGGTGCGGCCGTGCAGGCGGCGCTGAAAAAACGCGACGCGGCGCTGGAAGAAGTGGTGCTGACGGATGTCTGCCCTTATACGCTTGGCATTGAAACCGTCAAAGCCTTTGGCCGTCATCTTGACGACGGTCACTATCTGCCGGTGATTGAGCGCAACGTGGTGGTGCCGGTGAGCCGGGTAAAAACAGTCTGTACGCTTGCCGATAATCAGACGATGGTAGAGTTTACGCTTTACCAGGGCGAAAGCCGTCTGGTGAAAGACAACATTGCGCTTGGCAAAATGCGCGTGCCGGTGCCGCCGAGACCGGCGGGCGAGGTGTCGCTGGACGTGCGGTTCACCTATGACATCAACGGTATTCTGGAAGCCGAAGTCACGGTACCGCTCACCGGCGAGCGCCATCAGCTCATTATAGAAAACAACCCTGGCATGCTAACGCCGCAAGAGATTGCCGAACGGCTGGCGCAACTGAGCGCGCTGAAAATTCACCCGCGCGAACGCCAGCCCAACACGCATCTGATGGCGCGTCTCGACCGACTGTATCAGGAGACCACTGGCGAGATACGCGAGGAGATTAGCTATCTCGGGGCGCGCTTCCAGCAGGCGCTGGAGAGCCAGGACGACGCGCGCATCGATAAAGCCCGTCAGGAAATAACGCAGCAGGCAACGCAATCGAAGCCGGGATGTGGCTTTTCTGATGCGCGCACTGGAGATCCTCGGGCTTGAGCCCGGCGCGGACGAGCGCGCCATCAAACGTGCCTACGCCAGGCTTCTGAAAGGGTGTCGCCCGGATGACGATCCGCAAGGCTTTCAGCAACTGCGAGATGCCTACGAAACGGCGCTGGAACAGGCGCGTCGCGGCGTGGCGGACGGCGATGACGACGCATTCGGCGATGACGATGAGCACGATGACGACAACGACATAGCGGCTGTCGCGCCAGACGCGTACAGGCAAATTGATGACCCGCTACAGGCGCAGCCTGTAAACGAGCCCGAACCTGCGCCAGCGGAAAGCGCGCCAGCACCTCCCGCACCGTTGTACACGCCGCCACGCACGACGGCGTTGCTCGACGGGTTAAACGAGGAAAATCTCAACGTCCGCTGGCTGGAGGCGCGCGCGATGGGGGAGTCGCGCGAATTTGAAGAGGCGGTCCTGACGCGCTGTCTGTGGCATCTCGCGCCTGACGAATACGCCTTCGTCGCACAGGCGCAGGCGTGCTTTGAGTGGCTGACGCCGGGCCAGCGCGTGGCGACTGACGAATCGCAGCAGAACCGGTTACGCCATGTGCTGCTCACCCCTTACGCCGAAGAGATGCGCGCGGTGCTGGAAGAGGGGAACGATGCCCGCTATCAGGCCTGCCTGCGCGCGCTGGCGAATTCCCCGTGGCTGCAAAGCTATGACGGACAGCGCCAGTTGCAGCGCCTTGCGCTGTCGCTGCTGGATGCGCAGCCTGAGTGGTCGCCAGAGCGCTTTGCCGCACTTTGCAGGCTGTTTCACTGGGATGAAACGCGCGGCGAGCGGCCAGATCTGCCGGACTTGTGGGCGCAGGTTATCGCCCGCGACGAAGAAGAAGCGCTTTTTGTTGAGCTTACGGCAAAGCGCGACGCGGCAGAGGACAGCCCGGCGCACCGGGCGGCGCAGATGGTATTGCGCGTGCAGGATGAAGACGCTCGTATGCTGGCCGGTCTCGATTACACCGATGAAGACTGGCAGGCCTGTGGCCGGCTCACCGACCAGCTGGAAATTGGCCATCCGGCGCTCATCCCGCGCTTTGCGGGCGCGGATATCCACGCGTGGCAACAGACGTACCACAAACTTAATGAAGCGCACGGACCGATGATGCGTAGCCTCTGGCTGGTTGGCATGATGATGGCGACGTTTGGCTGGATGCTGCCCGCGGTGTATGACGGCAGCATCACCCCGTTGGGCGTGGTGCTCCGTGTGCTGGTGGCGCCCGTGGTGGCAATGGTGGTGGGCATCTTCCCGCTGGTTTTATGGCGGGGACTGGCCCGGCCGTTCCTGGACAGAGACGCAGCGCTGAGCGAGCGGCTGCTGCCGCGGTTTATCTACTCCCGGCGGCGCAAGCGCTGGCGGCTGTTCGCGCATGTGATCCCGTTTTGCGTAGTGAGCGTCGTTATCGCGCTGGTCTGCGGCAGGCTGGCGATGTGGATTTTCGTGGTCGTGACGCTGCTGCTGGCCTGGACCGATCTCTGGCGTTATCCCGGCGCGCTGCGGCGGTTTCGCCAGAAACGTGCGCCTCTGCGCGGCGGACGTCTGAAGCTTGTCCTGCTGGCGCTGCTGTTTTTCGCCATCGTCACCGGCGTGCGCGCGTTGTTGCAAGCGTGATACTCAAAACGACCTGCGCTGCGATAGCCCGGCCTCGCCGGGCTGTTCGCTTTTCAGGCAACCGGCGTGCTGCCGCCTGGCTTATTTTGCGATTTATTTGCCAGACTTCTCAGGTAATTGTTTATGTTGAGGAGGAACTATGGGCTTACTGAATTTTGTAAAAGAAGCGGGCGAAAAAATCTGGGACAGCGTTTCCGGGCATAACGACGCGGCGGCACAGAACGCCAAAGTGCAGGAACACCTCAAGAAAACCGGTATTCCGGATGCCGATAAAGTTCAGGTGCAGGTGGATGACGGCAAAGCGACCGTGACCGGGCAAGGCTTAAGCCAGGAAGCGAAAGAGAAAATCCTGGTGGCCGTCGGCAACATCGCGGGCATCGGGCATGTCGATGACAACGTCGCGGTGGCGACCCCGGCACCGGAAAGCCAGTTCTACACGGTGAAAAAAGGCGACACCCTCAGCGCTATCTCGAAAGAAGTTTATGGCGATGCGAATCAATACCCTAAAATCTTTGAAGCCAATAAACCGATGCTGACCAGCCCGGAAAAAATCTATCCGGGCCAGGTGTTGCGTATTCCGAAGTAAAAAACGTCTCCCGCACGTCAGGTGCGGGAGAATACATCAGGGTTTGCGTGCAACCAGCACGGCGCGCAGCGGGGCGGGGTAGCCTTCGCGGGTTTTGGTGGCGTCATGGGGATCGAGGAAATCCGCCAGCGACTCCGTTTCCATCCAGGCGGTGCGGCGCTGCTCTTCCACCGTCGTGACCGAGAAATCGGCGATTTTCACATCCACAAAACCGCACTTCTCCAGCCAGTTTTTCAGCGCGGGCGCGGAGGGAATAAAGTAGACGTTGCGCATCTGGGCGTAGCGCTCGCCCGGTACCAGCACGGTGTTTTCATCGCCTTCCACCACCAGCGTTTCCAGCACCAGTTCGCCGTCTTTCACCAGCTGATCTTTAAGCTGCCAGAGGTGCTCCAGTGGCGAGCGGCGGTGGTAAAGCACGCCCATCGAAAAGACGGTGTCGAACGCGTTCAGCGCGGGTATCTGCTCAATGCCAAGCGGCAGCACGTGGGCGCGATTGTCACCGCCTAAAAGCTTACGCACCGCCTCAAACTGGCACAGGAAAAGCTGCGTCGGGTCGATGCCGACCGCGAGCTGCGCGCCCGCGCCGACCATACGCCACAGGTGATAACCGCTGCCGCAGCCGACATCCAGAATGGTGCGCCCGGCAAGCGGCGTGATATGCGGCAGCACGCGGTCCCATTTGAGATCGGAGCGCCACTCGGTGTCGATGTCGATACCGTAGAGCGAGAACGGCCCTTTACGCCACGGCATCAGCGTGCGCAGCAGCTGTTCGATGCGCTTGCGCTGGCCATCGCTGAGCGGCTCAGCACGCTGCGCGCTGACGCTGTGCAGCAGATCAAGCTGATCCGGCACCAGCGCAGGCAGATTATCGAGGGAATTTTTCCACTGCTTAAACTGGCCGTGCAGGGCGTCGCGCTGCCAGGCGGCGACCTGAGCGGGCAGCGTTTCCAGCCAGTGGGCAAGCGGCCCGCAGGCGATCTGCTGATAAAATTTGCCGAAATCGATCATGCCGCGCTCCCGCCTTTCACCGCCACCAGCGAGCCGAAGTTAAAGCACTGGAACCACAGTTCGCTGTGTTCAAACCCGGCCTTACGCAGGCGCGCTTTGTGGGTTTCCACGGAATCGGTAAGCATCACGTTTTCCAGCATGCTGCGCTTCTGGCTGATCTCCAGCTCGCTGTAGCCGTTCGCGCGTTTGAAATCGTGATGCATATTGAACAGCAGTTCGCCCAGCACGCTGTCTTCAAAGCTGAATTTCTCCGACAGCACCAGCGCGCCGCCAGGGTTCAGGCCCTGATAGATGTTATTGAGCAGCAGCTGGCGGTCGTCCGGGTTCAGGAACTGAAGCGTGAAGTTCAGCACCACCATAGAGGCGTTCTCAATGGTGATATTGCGGATATCGTCCTCAATCACCTCGACCGGCGTTTGCGCTTTGAACGCGTCAATATGGCGGCGGCAGCGCTCCACCATGGCGGGCGAATTATCCACCGCGATGATTTTGCAGCCGTCGTGATGCACGTTGCGGCGCACCGAGAGCGTGGCGGCGCCGAGCGAACAGCCGAGGTCGTAAACCTGGCTTGCGGGCTGGACAAAGCGCTCCGCCAGCATGCCAATCATAGAGATGATATTGGAGTAGCCCGGCACGGAACGCTGGATCATATCGGGGAAGACTTCAGCCACCCGCTCATCGAAAGTCCAGTCGCCCAGACGGGCGATGGGCGCGGAGAACAGCGTGTCGCGATTTGACATAGCGTAAATCCTGGGGAAAACGAAAGGGGCGTATTTTGCGCTAATGAAACGAGAAAACCAACTCCCAGGGCATATACCAGATGTTGGCCAGCACCATCATCAGCAGGGCGATATAGGTCGCGCTCATGCCGCTACGCCGCCAGCGCAACAGGCGATGATGATAGCCGTAGTAATGCATCAGACGACCAACCAGCAGCAACAGGCCGCAGACGTGCAGCATCCAGTTCTGCGCGCCGTTCATCTCCATAAACAGCAGCAGTAACAGGCCGATGGGCAGATACTCCACCGCGTTGCCGTGAATGCGGATAGCGCTTTGCAGCTCGCTGAAACCGCCATCGCCATAGGCGACGCGGTACTGCATGCGCAGACGAACCACATCGAAAGAGAACTTCATCAACAACAACGCACCCAGAACCGCATAAAGCGCGCTTACCATAGAAACTCCGTTTAACGCTGTTAATGGCGCCTTTATGATAGCGTGGCGCGGCCCGGTTGTCGCTGCCCTAAAAGAGGGTGTCCTGGTGCGGGATGGCGGGTGCGTCGCCAAGCGTCGGCAGCGCCTCGCGAAGCCCGGGCCAGAGCGTATGCACCAGCTCCGGCGCATGTTCGATATCCGGCGTGTGAAGAAAGAGATAAGGCGTCGTGGTCTGCTGCCACTGCGCGAGTTTGGCAAGCCAGACCACGAAAAATTCCGCGTTTTGCGCCATATCGTCGCTGCCGATAAATCGCACCATTGGATGCTGCGCCGTGACGAGCGCATGCACCGGCACTTTGGGTTTTTTCCGCTGCGCGTCGATGACCGCCGGGCTGTGCGGAAGGGCGGCATGTACCGGACGGCTGTCGAGCATCACGCGGTTAACGCCGCGCGCGATAAGCCCGCGGTTGAGCGACAACTCCGCCTCGCCTTTGGCGAAGAAATCGGGGTGGCGCACTTCCACGCCATACGTAAAGCTGCCCGGCAGAGCGTCGAGAAACGCCCATAACGCAGGCAGATCGCGCGGGCCGAACGCCGCGGGCAGTTGCAGCCAGTACTGGCCGATACGGCCTTCCAGCGGTGCCATGCGCGCGAAAAACTCGGCGGTTAAATCGTCGCAGTGGCGCAGCGCGGCGTTATGCGAAATGGTGGCCGGGAATTTAAAACAGAAGCGGAAATCATCGTGGGTCTGCGCGTGCCAGCGCTCGACGATCTCCGCCTTCGGCAGCGCGTACAGCGTGGTGTTGCCTTCGACACAGTTAAAGTGGCGGGCGTAATCCTCAAGCGATGTAATGCCAAGCCGCACCCATTTCGGGTGCGACCATTGCGGCAGACCAAGATAAATCATAGGGCTGCGAGGATCTCCTCAGTGGAACGCACCCGTCCGAGGCGCGGGAAAATATGCGTCATGCTGCCGTTGTGCTGGTCGGCGTCGGCGGCGGAGCAGGCGTCTTCGGCGACCACCAGCTCAAAGCCCATCTCCCAGGCGTTGCGCGCGGTGGATTCCACGCCGATGTTG
Source organism: Cronobacter sakazakii (assembly GCF_000982825.1). Taxonomy (NCBI): domain Bacteria; kingdom Pseudomonadati; phylum Pseudomonadota; class Gammaproteobacteria; order Enterobacterales; family Enterobacteriaceae; genus Cronobacter; species Cronobacter sakazakii. The sequence continues at coordinate 2,775,306 of NZ_CP011047.1, forward strand.
GTGGAGATGCCGCACAGAATAATCGTCGTGATGCCGCGACGACGTAATTGTAGCTCCAGATCGGTGCCGTAGAAGGCGCCCCACTGGCGTTTGGTCACTTCGATGTCGGTGTCGCGTTTGCCAAGCGCCACCGGATAGTGCCACCACTCGTCCGGCAACGTATGCCCGGCAATCGGCGCGTCGACAGGCTGCTTCAACGCTTCACTGAAATCTTTCGACCAGCCGACACGCACCATGACGACCGGCGCGCCGACCGCGCGGCATTTCTCTGCAAGCCTTGCGGCGCGGGCCACAACGTCGTCGGCGCTGTGCGGGCCGCCGGCAAAGGGCAGGATCCCTTCCTGTAAATCAATGACCACCAGCGCGGTCGTCGCGGGATTAAGCGTTAACATAGATACTCCCCTTGATTGTTGGTTTTGGATGAGTACCTTACTGGCGTCGTGAGCCGGACGGTTGTCTATTTTTGTTAAATTTTGTGAGAAGCGCTAGTTTACGCATAGCAATCGCGCGGGCGCGCGGCTTCGGGCTTATCGCGGCGCGGAATTTCCAGTATAATAGCCCCCTTTTTTCATCCAGTAGTGACATTCAGCCAAAGCTGCGACAGTGGTGCCTGCAGGGCAGGCGACAAACGGCCTGCGGCTAAATTAAGGGATATCTCATGCGTACAGAATATTGCGGGCAGCTCAATCTGTCCCACGTCGGACAGCAAGTGACTCTGTGTGGTTGGGTCAACCGTCGTCGCGATCTCGGCAGTCTGATTTTTATCGACATGCGCGATCGTGAAGGCATCGTTCAGGTGTTTTTCGACCCGGATCGCGCCGACGCCTTCAGCCTCGCCTCTGAACTGCGTAATGAGTTCTGCATTCAAATCACCGGGACCGTGCGCGCGCGCGACGAGAAAAACGTCAACCGCGATATGGCGACCGGCGAAGTGGAAGTGTTCGCCACCGAACTGACCATCATCAACCGCGCCGAGCCGCTGCCGCTCGACTCCAATCAGGTCAACAGCGAAGAAGCGCGTCTGAAATACCGCTATCTCGACCTGCGTCGCCCGGAAATGGCCCAGCGCCTGAAAACCCGCGCGAAAATCACAAGCTTCGTGCGCCGCTTTATGGATGACCACGGCTTCCTCGACATCGAAACCCCGATGCTGACCAAAGCCACGCCGGAAGGCGCGCGCGACTATCTCGTGCCGTCTCGCGTGCATAAAGGCAAGTTCTACGCGCTGCCGCAGTCTCCGCAGCTTTTCAAACAGCTGCTGATGATGTCCGGCTTCGATCGCTACTATCAGATCGTTAAATGCTTCCGCGACGAAGACCTGCGCGCTGACCGTCAGCCTGAATTCACCCAGATCGACGTCGAAACCTCCTTCATGACCGCGCCGCAGGTGCGTGAAGTGATGGAAAAACTGATCCGTCAACTGTGGCTGGAAGTCAAAGGCGTGGATCTGGGCGAGTTCCCGGTCATGACCTTCGCCGAAGCCGAGCGCCGCTACGGCTCCGATAAACCGGATCTGCGTAACCCGATGGAGCTGGTGGACGTGGCCGATCTGCTGAAAACCGTAGAGTTCGCGGTTTTCGCAGGCCCGGCTAACGATCCGAAAGGCCGCGTCGCCGCGCTGCGCGTACCGGGCGGTGCCCAGCTCAGCCGCAAGCAGATTGACGACTACGGCAACTTCGTCAAAATTTACGGGGCTAAAGGGCTTGCGTATATCAAAGTCAACGAGCGCGCGAAGGGCCTCGACGGCATTAACAGCCCGGTCGCTAAATTCCTGAACGCGGAGATCGTTGAAGCTATCCTTGAGCGCACCGGCGCGCAGGATGGCGACATGATTTTCTTCGGCGCCGACAACAAAAAAGTGGTCGCCGACGCGCTGGGCGCGCTGCGCCTGAAGCTCGGTAAAGACCTGAGCCTGACCGACGAAGCCAAATGGGCGCCGCTGTGGGTTATCGACTTCCCGATGTTTGAAGACGACGGCGAAGGCGGCCTGAGCGCGATGCACCATCCGTTTACCGCGCCGAAAGACATGACCGCGGAAGAACTGAAAGCAGCGCCTGAAGACGCGGTGGCGAACGCCTACGATATGGTTATCAACGGTTATGAAGTGGGCGGCGGCTCGGTGCGTATCCACCGTGGCGAAATGCAGCAGACTGTGTTTGGCATTCTGGGCATCAATGAGCACGAGCAGCGCGAGAAGTTCGGCTTCCTGCTGGACGCGCTGAAATTCGGTACGCCGCCGCACGCGGGCCTGGCGTTCGGCCTTGACCGTCTGACCATGCTGCTGACCGGCACGGATAACATTCGCGATGTCATCGCCTTCCCGAAAACCACGGCGGCCGCCTGTCTGATGACCGAAGCGCCGAGCTTCGCGAACCCGACGGCGCTGGCTGAGCTGGGCATCGAAGTTGTGAAAAAAGCGTCGCCGGAGAATAAGTAATATGCATTATAAGCGCCCTGTTTCTGTGCTGGTGGTGATTTACGCCGAGGATACGAAACGGGTGCTCATGTTGCAGCGGCGCGACGATCCTGATTTCTGGCAGTCGGTCACCGGCAGCCTGGAAGAGGGGGAAACCGCGCCGCAGGCCGCCGCGCGCGAAGTAAAGGAAGAGGTCTCCATTGACGTTGCTTCAGAGCAACTGACCTTGATGGACTGTCAGCGCACGGTGGAGTTTGAAATTTTCAGTCATTTACGTCATCGCTATGCGCCGGGGATTATGCGTAATACGGAGTCCTGGTTCTGTCTGGCGCTGCCGACGGAGCGGGAGATCGTGTTCACTGAACACCTGACCTACCGCTGGGTGGACGCCCCCGAGGCGGCCGCGCTCACCAAGTCCTGGAGCAACCGGCAGGCGATTGAAGAATTTGTTATTAACGCCGCCTGAAAAGGCGCGCTTTCTGGAGATATTTTTATGGCAGGTCATAGTAAATGGGCCAACACCAAACACCGCAAAGCGGCACAGGATGCCAAACGCGGTAAAATCTTCACTAAAATTATTCGCGAGCTGGTGACCGCGGCGCGTCTGGGCGGCGGCGATCCGGGCTCTAACCCGCGTCTGCGCGCGGCTATCGATAAAGCGCTGTCCAATAACATGACGCGCGACACCCTGAACCGCGCTATCGCGCGCGGCGTTGGCGGTGACGAAGACGCGAACATGGAAACCATCATTTATGAAGGTTACGGCCCTGGCGGCACCGCGGTGATGGTGGAATGTCTCTCTGATAACCGTAACCGTACCGTTGCCGAAGTGCGTCACGCCTTCAGCAAATGCGGCGGCAACCTCGGCACCGATGGTTCCGTGGCGTACCTGTTCAGCAAAAAAGGCGTTATCTCCTTCGAAGCGGGCGACGAAGACACCATTATGGAAGCCGCGCTGGAAGCAGGCGCTGAAGATGTCGTGACCTATGACGATGGCGCTATCGACGTCTATACCGCCTGGGAAGAGATGGGCGCGGTACGTGACGCGCTGGAAGCGGCAGGGCTTAAAGCCGACAACGCGGAAGTCTCTATGATCCCGTCCACCAAAGCGGATATGGACGCGGAAACCGCGCCGAAACTGCTGCGTCTTATCGACATGCTGGAAGACTGCGACGACGTGCAGGAGGTTTACCACAACGGTGAGATCTCCGACGAGGTTGCGGCGACCCTGTGATACCCGCCATGTTTCAGACTGCGGGCGGCCACGTCCGCAGTCTGATATCTTCTTGTATTCCCGCAGGCTTTTTCTCAGGAGACGCGCCATGAGTATTATTCTGGGCATCGACCCGGGGTCGCGCGTCACCGGTTACGGCGTGATTCGCCAGACCGGACGTCAGCTGACCTATCTTGGCAGCGGCTGTATCCGCACCAGCGTCACGGATTTGCCTTCCCGCCTGAAGCTTATCTACGCGGGCGTCAGCGAAATCATCACGCAGTTTCGTCCTGACTATTTCGCCATCGAACAGGTCTTTATGGCAAAAAACGCCGATTCGGCGTTAAAACTCGGGCAGGCGCGCGGCGCGGCGATTGTCGCGGCGGTGAATCACGATCTGCCGGTGTTTGAGTACGCGGCGCGACAGGTGAAGCAAACGGTGGTGGGCATCGGCAGCGCTGAAAAAAGCCAGGTGCAGCATATGGTGCGCACGCTGCTGAAACTCTCCGCCAACCCGCAGGCGGATGCGGCGGATGCGCTCGCTATCGCTATTACCCATTGTCACGTCAGCCAGAACGCGACGCAGGTCAGCGAATCGCGCCTGAACCTGGCGCGCGGGCGGCTTCGTTAACGGTAACTGACGTTACCGTTCCTTTGCGAGACGTCTCGCAACTGTCAGTTCTCTCATCGCCACGGCGATTTCTCGACTGGATATCTGTCCAGCTTTTTTTATATTATAGCCAGCAACTTTCTTAAGCCCCACGCAGGAGCGCAACGTGATAGGCAGACTCAGAGGCATCGTACTGGAAAAACAGCCCCCGCTGGTGTTATTGGAGGCGGGCGGCGTCGGTTATGAAGTCCATATGCCGATGACCTGCTTTTATGAATTGCCGGAAACCGGCAAAGAGGCGGTGGTCTTCACCCATTTTGTCGTGCGTGAAGACGCGCAGTTACTGTTCGGCTTTAATAACAAACAAGAGCGCACGCTTTTTCGCGAGCTGATCAAGGTCAACGGCGTCGGCCCGAAGCTGGCGCTGGCGATCCTCTCCGGTATGTCGGCCCAGCAGTTCGTGAACGCGGTCGAGCGCGAAGAGCCTGCCGCGCTGGTCAAACTGCCGGGCATCGGCAAGAAAACCGCCGAACGTCTGGTGGTGGAGATGAAAGACCGCTTCAAAGGCCTGCATGGTGATCTCTTCACGCCAGCGGCGGATCTGGTGCTGACGTCGCCTGCAAGCCCAGCGGTGGATGACGCTGAGGCGGAAGCCGTTGCCGCGCTGGTGTCGCTGGGTTATAAACCTCAGGAAGCCAGCCGTATGGTCAGTAAAGTCGCACAGGCGGATGCGAGCAGCGAAACGCTGATTCGCGAAGCGCTGCGCGCGGCATTGTGAGGTAGAGGATGATTGAAGCAGACCGCCTGGTGGCGCCGGGCAGCGTTGTGGCAGAAGAGGTGGCCGATCGCGCCATTCGCCCCAAATTACTCGAAGAGTACATCGGCCAGCCGCAGGTGCGTTCCCAGATGGAGATTTTTATCCAGGCGGCGAAGCTGCGCGGCGATGCGCTCGATCATCTGCTGATTTTCGGCCCGCCGGGGCTTGGGAAAACCACGCTCGCCAATATCGTCGCCAACGAAATGGGCGTCAACCTGCGCACCACCTCCGGGCCGGTGCTGGAAAAGGCGGGCGATCTGGCGGCGATGCTCACCAACCTTGAGCCGCACGACGTTCTGTTTATCGATGAAATCCATCGTCTCTCGCCCGTGGTCGAAGAGGTGCTCTATCCGGCGATGGAAGATTACCAGCTCGATATCATGATTGGCGAAGGCCCGGCGGCGCGCTCGATCAAAATCGATTTACCGCCGTTTACGCTGATTGGCGCGACGACACGCGCCGGCTCGCTTACTTCACCGCTGCGCGACCGCTTCGGCATCGTGCAGCGCCTGGAGTTCTATCAGGTCGCTGATTTGCAGCATATTGTGAGCCGCAGCGCGCGCCATATGGGGCTTGAGATGAATGACGAAGCCTCGCTGGAAGTGGCGAAGCGTTCGCGCGGCACGCCGCGTATCGCTAACCGCCTGCTGCGTCGCGTGCGCGATTTCGCCGAGGTGCGCCACGACGGCGTTATCAATCAGCACGTAGCGTCTCAGGCGCTGGATATGCTTAATGTCGATGCCGAAGGCTTTGACTATATGGACCGCAAGCTGCTGCTGGCGGTGATCGACAAATTCTTTGGCGGCCCGGTGGGGCTCGACAACCTGGCGGCCGCTATCGGCGAAGAGCGCGAAACCATCGAAGATGTGCTGGAGCCCTTCCTCATTCAGCAGGGCTTTTTGCAGCGCACGCCGCGCGGAAGAATGGCAACCACCCGTGCGTGGAACCATTTCGGCATTACGCCGCCGCAGATGCCGTGACATCACTGGTGTGAGCGAAAGCCATGCATAAAAAAAGCGCCCTCAGGGCGCTTTTTTGTTAACCGGTTCACCGCGCAGCCCGCGTCAGGCCGGCGAACGCTTCGCCATGCTGAAAATAAACAGCAGCGCGGCGCACAGCACCACTGAAGGGCCAGCAGGCGTGTCGTAAAAGGCGGAGAACGTCAGACCGCCCGTGACCGCCACCATGCCAAGTCCGACCGCAATGCCCGCCATCTGCTCAGGCGTACGGGCAAAACGGCGCGCGGTTGCTGCCGGGATAATCAACAGTGACGTGATAATCAGCGCCCCGACAAACTTCATCGCCACGCCAATCGTCAGCGCCGTCACCATCATCAGCAGGATTTTGACGCGCTGTAACGGCACGCCGTCCACAAAGGCGAGATCGGGGCTGATGGTCATGGAGAGTAAATTTCGCCACTGCCAGCACAGCACGCCGAGCACGACGGCGACACCCAGCCCGACGGAGAGCAGATCGGCAGGCGTCACCGCCAGCAGATCGCCGAACAGGTAGGCCATTAAATCGACGCGGATATTGCCCATCAGGCTCACCACAACAAGACCGAGCGACAGCGCGCTGTGCGCCATAATGCCAAGCAGCGTGTCTATCGCCAGATGCGGGCGCTTCTCAAGCCAGACCAGCCCGCCCGCCAGCAGCAGCGTGACCACAATCACCGCGTAGAACGGGTTGACATCCAGCAGAAGCCCGAAAGCGACGCCGAGGAGCGAGGCATGCGCCAGCGTATCGCCAAAATAAGACATCCGACGCCAGACCACGAACGAGCCCAGCGGGCCTGCGGCGCAGGCCAGCAGCATACCAGCCATCCAGCCGGGAAGCAGAAGTTCAATCATAACGAGCCATTTCCCTTGCGCAGAATAATCCGTCCCTGCAAATCGTGACGGTGGTTATGGTGATGACGGTAAATTCCCAGCTGTTCTGCGCCGCGCGGGCCAAACATCGAGATAAATTCGGGGTGCATGGAAACCACTTCCGGCGTGCCGGAGCAGCAGATGTGATGATTCAGACACAACACTTCATCTGTTTTGGCCATCACCAGATGCAAATCGTGCGACACCATCAGCACGCCGCAATTGAGTTCATTACGCAACTGGTTGATTAAATCATACAGCGCCACCTGGCCGTTGACGTCCACGCCCTGGGTGGGTTCATCAAGCACCAGCAATTGCGGCGCATTCAGCAGCGCGCGCGCCAGCAGCACGCGCTGGGTTTCACCGCCGGAGAGTTTTTGCATCGGCGCGTCGATAAGATGCCCGGCCTGGACGCGCTTGAGCGCAGGCAGGATATCCGCTTTACGTGTGCCGGGGCGCAGACGCATGAAACGACTGACCGTGAGCGGCAGCGTGGCGTCGAGATGCAACTTTTGCGGCACATAACCGATGCGCAGCTGGCGCTCGCGCTTGATAACCCCTTCATCGGGTGCTACCAGCCCGAGAACCACTCTGACCAGCGTCGATTTTCCGGCACCATTCGGGCCAAGCAGCGTCAGGATGCGTCCGCCAGTGAGGGTTAAAGAAATGTCAGATAAAACGCGGCGTTGCCCGAAGGAGACGCTAACATTCTGAAGCGATACAAGATTAGTCATGGCAATTTAGTGATTGCAGAAGTTTTCGAATGTTATAATATCACACTTCCAACATTCATAACGATGATAAGTCGCATTATGTTACATAAAAATACGCTTCTTTGCGCTGCACTCAGTGCAGCAATCCTGGGTGGTGCAGCCAGCAGCGCTCAGGCCGCCGTAGTCGCTTCGCTTAAGCCGGTAGGCTTTATCGCTTCCGCCATCGCAGATGGCGTCACGCCTACCGAAGTTCTGCTGCCAGACGGTGCTTCAGAGCATGATTATGCGCTGCGTCCTTCCGATGTTAAACGCTTACAGAAAGCGGATTTAGTGGTCTGGATCGGGCCCGATATGGAAGCCTTTATGGATAAATCCGTGAAGGCGTTGCCGGCGCAAAAAAATCTGGCGCTAAGCGAGCTTGCGTCTGTGAAACCGCTTCTGATGAAAGGCGCTGATGATGACGATGATGATCATGACGAACATGCGCATCAGGGTGCAGAAAGTGACGAACATCACCATCATGGCGATTATAACATGCACATCTGGCTGTCGCCGGAAATCGCCCGGGCGTCGGCGGTTGCAATCCACGAAAAATTAGTGGAACTTATGCCGCAAAGCAAAGCCAAACTGGACGCCAACCTCCAGCGCTTCGAGGCCGAACTGGCCCGGACAGACAAACAGGTGGCGAACGAGCTGGCACCGCTGAAAGGGAAAGGATACTTCGTTTTTCATGACGCTTACGGCTATTACGAAAAACATTACGGCCTGACATCGCTCGGCCATTTTACCGTGAATCCCGAAATCCAGCCCGGTGCGCAGCGTTTACATGAAATAAGAACAGAGTTGGTTGAGCAAAAAGCCGAGTGCGTTTTTGCTGAGCCACAGTTCAGGCCGGCGGTGATTGAAGCCGTTGCCAGGGGTACGAAAGTTCGAATGGGAACGCTCGACCCGCTGGGAACGTCTGTCAGCCTGGGTAAGGACAGCTACATGCAGTTTCTGACTCAGTTATCTAACCAATATGCCAGCTGCCTGAAAGGAGATTAACGAGGAAGTGGATACGTGCAACAGATAGCCCGCTCTGTCGCCCTGGCATTTAACAACCTGCCACGACCCCATCGCGTTATGCTGGGGTCTCTTACAGTTCTCACACTCGCGGTCGCCGTCTGGCGGCCGTACATTTACCACCCCGAATCGGAATCAGCGCCCGTCGTAAAAACCATCGAGCTGCGCAAGAGCGAGATCCGCTCTCTGCTGCCGGAGGCGAGCGAACCTATCGATCAGGCCGCACCAGAAGATGACGAAGCTATCCCGCAGGATGAGCTTGACGATAAAACCGCCGGTGAAGCCGGGGTGCATGAATATGTGGTTTCCACTGGCGATACCTTAAGCAGCGTACTGAACCAGTACGGTATCGACATGGGGGATATCAGCCAGCTCGCGTCGGTCGATAAAGACCTGCGTAATCTGAAAATCGGTCAGCAGATCTCCTGGACGCTCACCGACAGCGGCGAGTTACAGCGCCTGACCTGGGAGATGTCGCGCCGCGAAACCCGCACCTATGACCGCACGCCTGCAGGCGGCTTCAAAATGAGTAGCGAAGTGCAGCAGGGCGACTGGGTGAACAACGTGCTGAAAGGCACCGTGGGCGGCAGCTTTGTTGCCAGCGCCAAAGAGGCGGGCCTCACCAGCGCGGAAATCAGCGCCGTCATCAAAGCGATGCAGTGGCAGATGGACTTCCGTAAGCTGAAAAAAGGCGATGAGTTCTCGGTGCTGATGTCGCGCGAAATGCTCGACGGCAAGCGTGAGCAGAGCCAGTTGCTCGGCGTTCGTCTGCGTTCCTCCGGCAAAGATTATTATGCGATCCGCGCCGAAGATGGCAAATTCTACGACCGCAACGGCTCAGGGCTTGCCAAAGGCTTTATGCGCTTCCCGACGTCGCGTCAGTTCCGCGTCTCATCGAATTTCAACCCGCGCCGTCTGAACCCGGTAACAGGGCGCGTGGCACCGCATAAAGGTGTCGATTTCGCGATGCCGCAGGGTACGCCGGTACTGGCGGTGGGCGATGGCGAAGTGGTGATGGCCAAGCGTAGCGGGGCGGCGGGCTATTATGTCGCTATCCGTCACGGCCGCACCTATACCACCCGCTATATGCACCTGAAAAAGCTGCTGGTGAAACCGGGCCAGAAAGTGAAACGCGGCGATCGCATCGCGCTTTCCGGTAACACCGGGCGTTCCACCGGCCCGCATCTCCATTATGAAATCTGGATCAACCAGCAGGCCGTTAACCCGCTGACCGCCAAGCTGCCGCGCTCTGAAGGCCTGACCGGCTCCGATCGCAGCGACTTCTTGGCGAAGGTCAAAGAAGTGGTGCCGCAACTGACGCTTGATTAAAAGCGCGGCAATTAACAGCCGGTGCCTTCGCGCGCCGGCTTTTTATTTTGTCTGGCGGTCCTGCCGCCGCTAAACTCCTTCATTATTTTCTCTTTTGATTACCTGGCTCTGGCCTGAGAACCGTCATGGACACAAAAAAAACAAAAAGTGAATACATTCCCGAATTCGAGCGCGCGTTCCTGCACCCGCGCTACTGGGGCGCCTGGCTCGGAATTGGCGCCTGTGCGGCACTCGCCCTGACGCCGCCGTCTTTTCGCGATCCGCTGCTCGGTAAACTCGGCCGGCTGGCGGGAAAATTCGGTAAAAGTGCCCGTCGTCGTGCCCGCATCAACCTGTTTTACTGCTTCCCTGAGCTCTCCGAGGCGCAACGCGAAGCGATTATCGATAATATGTTCGCCACCGCGCCGCAGGCGATGGTGTTTATGGCCGAACTGGCGCTGCGTGGCCCGGAAAAAGTCTTAAACCGCGTTGACTGGCACGGTGAAGCATTTCTTAACGAGCTGCTGGCGAACAGAGAAAATGTCATTTTGCTCGTTCCTCACGGCTGGGGCGTCGATATTCCGGCGATGCTGCTGGCCTCGCGCGGCGTGCGCATGGCGGCGATGTTCCATCATCAGGGTAACCGGCTGTTAGATTATGTCTGGAACACCGTGCGCAGGCGTTTTGGCGGGCGTTTACATCCCCGCCAGGACGGCATCAAACCGTTTATTAAATCGGTGCGCGAAGGCTACTGGGGTTACTATCTGCCGGATGAAGATCACGGACCGGAGCAGAGCGAATTTGTCGATTTCTTCGCAACCTATAAAGCAACGCTCCCGGCAGTGGGCCGCCTGATGAAAGTCTGTAACGCGCGAGTGATCCCGCTCTTCCCGGTTTATAACGCTAAAACGCACCGTCTTGATGTGCTGATACGTCCGCCAATGGATGATCTCGCAAACGCCGATGACGTGACGCTGGCGCGCCGTATGAACGAAGAGGTGGAACATTTCGTCGGCCCGCACCCTGAGCAATACACCTGGATCCTTAAACTTCTGAAAACGCGTAAAGCAGGCGAGACTGAGCCGTATCGCCGCAAAGATCTTTATCCGAAATAAAAAAGCCGCTCAGAGCGAACGGCTTAAATAGTGAGAAAAGGGGCATGGGCCCCTTTTTTTATGGCGTTTAGTCGACGGTCAGCACGCGTGTGGTGTTGGTGCTGCCGGTGGTGCCCATCATGTCACCCTGGGTAACGATAACCAGATCGCCAGTCACCAGATAGCCTTTGTCACGCAGCAGGTTAACGGCATCCTGCGCCGCCGCCACGCCGTCGTTGGCGCTGTCGAAATAAACCGGCGTCACGCCGCGATAAAGCGCGGTCAGGTTCAGGGTGCGCTCATGGCGGGACATCGCGAAAATCGGCAGGCCGGAGCTGATACGCGAGGTCATCAGCGCGGTGCGACCTGATTCAGTCATGGTGATAATCGCGCTTACGCCTTTCAGGTGGTTGGCCGCGTACATGGCCGACATCGCAATCGCTTCTTCAACGTTATCAAACTCCACATCCAGGCGGTGTTTAGAAACGTTGATGCTCGGGATTTTCTCCGCCCCGAGGCAGACGCGCGCCATCGCTGAAACGGTTTCTGCCGGGTACTGGCCTGCGGCGGTTTCCGCCGACAGCATCACGGCGTCGGTGCCGTCCAGCACAGCGTTCGCCACGTCCATGACTTCAGCACGGGTTGGCATCGGGTTGGTAATCATCGACTCCATCATCTGGGTCGCGGTGATGACGGCACGATTCAGCTTACGGGCACGACGAATAAGGGTTTTCTGGATGCCGACCAGCTCCGGATCGCCGATTTCAACGCCCAGGTCGCCACGCGCAACCATCACGACATCAGACGCCAGAATAATGTCATCCATCGCTTCGTTGCTGCATACCGCTTCGGCGCGCTCGACTTTGGCGCAAATTTTCGCGTCACAGCCCGCGTCGCGTGCGAGACGGCGAGCGTAGTTCAGATCTTCGCCGCAGCGCGGGAAGGAGACGGCCAGATAATCCACGCCGATTTTCGCCGCGGTGATGATGTCGGCTTTATCTTTTTCGGTCAGCGCTTCAGCGGAAAGCCCGCCACCCAGCTTGTTGATACCTTTGTTGTTCGACAACGGGCCGCCGACGGTGACTTCGGTGAAGACTTTCATGCCCTGGACTTCAAGGACTTTCAGCTGTACGCGGCCGTCGTCCAGCAGGAGGATATCGCCTGGCACCACGTCCGCCGGCAGGCCTTTATAGTCGATACCGACTTTTTCTTTATCGCCTTCGCCTTTGCCGAGGTTGGCGTCGAGCAGGAATTTATCGCCAATGTTGAGGAAAACTTTGCCTTCTTTAAAGGTAGAGACGCGAATTTTCGGCCCCTGTAAGTCGCCGAGAATAGCGACGTGACGTCCCAGTTTGGCCGCGATCTCGCGGACTTTATCAGCGCGAAGCTGATGATCTTCCGGCGTCCCGTGCGAGAAGTTCATACGCACTACGTTCGCGCCAGCGGCGATAATTTTTTCGAGGTTATTATCGCGGTCAGTAGCCGGGCCTAACGTGGTCACGATTTTGGTTCTGCGAAGCCGTCTGGACATGTATTACTCCGTTGACTGAAACAACTTTGGTGTTGCGTGAACATAAATTCGGCGCGGTGGCCTGTTTCGAATAGAGACACAAACCATAACCGAATGGCTTTGTAAGTTACAACTTTGTTATAAAAATGATTACTGGTCGTCAGAAACCAGTAAGCTCTTATCAAAACGCGATTCCTTGAGCGCTTCTTTGACTCGCTTCAAGTTATCCCGGAATTTTGCCCCGCGACGCAGCGTAAACCCCGTCGCCAGCACATCGATGACGGTCAGCTGCGCAAGCCGTGAAACCATCGGCATATAGATGTCGGTATCTTCCGGCACGTCCAGCAGCAGAGCGAGACTCGCTTCCCGGGCAAGCGGCGACCCACGAGAAGTGATTGCCAGCACCAGCGCGTCGTTGTCGCGGGCAAGACGCGCCAGCTCCACCAGACTTTTCGTGCGCCCGGTGTGAGAAATCAGCACCACCACGTCATCGGCGCCGCCATTCATGCAGCTCATACGCTGCACGACAATATCGTCGGAATAGACGACAGGTACATTAAAGCGAAAGAACTTATTCATCGCGTCGTGCGCCACGGCCGCCGACGATCCCAGGCCAAAAAACGCGATTTTCTTCGCCTGGGTGAGCATATCGACCGCCCGGTTCACTGTCGCCATATCGAGCGACTGGCGCACGTGATCGAGGCTTGCCATCGCCGATTCAAAAATTTTCGTGGTATAGGCTTCAACGCTGTCATCTTCATCGACATTGCGATTCACATACGGCGTGCCGTTGGCGAGACTCTGGGCCAGATGCAGTTTAAAATCAGGAAAGCCTTTGGTCTCAAGGCTCCGGCAGAAACGGTTGACGGTCGGCTCGCTGACGCCCGCTTCGCTTGCAAGCGTCGCGATACTCGAATGCATCGCCTGTGCAGGCGATTCCAGAATCACTTCAGCGACTTTGCGTTCAGATTTACTCAGATGTTCCAGTTGCGACTGGATCTTTTCCAGCATGTTCATTGCTAACATGAGACCCGCAGAGAGCGTCATTTCACACGATTGGGAAACGACGATGAGTTTTATCGAGAATATACTCCTGATAGTACAGGTGCAGGCTGGCTGAAAAAGACAATGTTGTTGTTTTTTTTCATAACATGATCGCGGTCTGATTTTGTTATGGCATCGGTGGCGGAAAAAGCGCCAGCCGGGCGCAGTGGGCCACTTTCAGAGCGATCGCCGGGTTGCATGATGCTTTAGTCATCAACGCCAGACGCTTAGGAGTATCCTGAAAGACCTAAAAGCAGTAGAGTGCAGTGTAAGAAAATTACAATGATGACCTGTCCCGACAGGGATTCCGAAACGAGGAGAAAGACATGGCGGTAACGCAAACAGCGCAGGCGTGCGACTTAGTGATTTTCGGCGCCAAAGGCGATCTGGCGCGCCGAAAACTGTTGCCTTCCCTGTATCAGCTGGAAAAAGCGGGCCAAATCCATCCGGATACCCGCATTCTGGGGGTAGGCCGCGCGGACTGGGATAAAGCAGCCTATACCAAAGTCGTCCGTGAAGCGCTTGAAACCTTCATGAAAGAAAAAATCGACGAAGCCCTCTGGAACACTTTAAGCGGCCGTCTCGATTTTTGTAATCTGGATGTCAACGACACCGCCGCGTTTACTCGTCTCGGCAAAATGCTGGATCAGAAAAACCGCGTCACCATTAACTACTTCGCCATGCCGCCAAGCACTTTTGGCGCGATTTGCGAAGGCCTGGGGGCGGCGAAACTTAACGCCAAACCGGCGCGTGTGGTAATGGAAAAACCGCTTGGCACCTCGCTTGAAACCTCCCGCGAGATCAACGACCAGGTCGGTAAATTCTTCGAAGAGTGCCAGGTCTACCGTATCGACCACTACCTCGGTAAAGAGACGGTGCTGAACCTGCTGGCGCTGCGCTTCGCGAACTCGCTGTTCGTCAACAACTGGGACAACCGCACTATCGATCACGTGGAAATCACCGTGGCCGAAGAAGTGGGCATCGAAGGCCGCTGGGGCTATTTCGATCAGGCGGGCCAGATGCGCGACATGATCCAGAACCACCTGCTGCAAATCCTCTGCATGATTGCGATGTCGCCGCCGTCTGACCTGACTGCCGACAGCATTCGCGACGAAAAAGTGAAAGTGCTGCGCTCGCTGCGCCGTATCGACCGCTCCAACGTGCGTGAGAAAACCGTGCGTGGCCAGTACACCGCGGGTTTCGCGCAGGGCAAAAAAGTGCCGGGTTATCTGGAAGAAGAGGGCGCTAACAAAACCAGCCATACGGAAACGTTTGTGGCTATCCGCGTGGATATCGACAACTGGCGCTGGGCGGGCGTGCCGTTCTACCTGCGTACCGGTAAACGTCTTCCGACCAAATGCTCTGAAGTCGTGGTCTATTTCAAAACGCCGGAGCTGAACCTGTTTAAAGACTCCTGGCAGGATCTGCCGCAGAACAAGCTCACTATCCGTCTGCAGCCAGACGAAGGCGTGGATATCCAGGTGCTGAACAAAGTGCCGGGGCTTGATCACAAGCACAACCTGCAAACCACCAAGCTGGATCTGAGCTACTCAGAGACCTTTAACGAAAGCCACCTGGCCGATGCCTACGAGCGCCTGTTGCTCGAAACCATGCGCGGTATTCAGGCGCTGTTCGTGCGTCGCGATGAAGTGGAAGAGGCCTGGAAATGGGTCGACTCCATCACCGAAGCCTGGGCGGCGGACAACGACGCGCCGAAACCGTATCAGGCCGGCACCTGGGGCCCTGTCGCCTCGGTCGCGATGATTACCCGCGATGGTCGTTCCTGGAACGAGTTCGAATAATCGACCGGTACGGAGGAGTGTTACTTTACCGGTAACATGATCCGAAACAGGTGTTGTGTAAAAAATTCTTTTTTAAAGCCCCGTCTGGATTCACCAGCGGGGCTTTTTTTATTACACTGGCTGAAGCGATTTTGCTCTTGTGAGGCGCGGCTGGCGCATATACGTGATAACCCCGCGGCGTTGCGCAACGCCTGAAAAGGCGGCCTCAGGCAGACATAACAGAGAGGACTTTTTATGCATCCTGAATTGTTACGGGTAACAAAACGTATTGCCGAACGCTCTCGTGCCACGCGAGAAGCTTATCTTGCCCGCATTGAGCAGGCGAAGAGCCAGACGGTCCATCGTGCGAGCCTCGCCTGCGGTAATCTGGCGCACGGCTTCGCCGCCTGCCAGCCGGATGACAAAGCGGCGCTGAAAAGCATGCTGCGTAACAATATCGGCATCATTACCTCCTATAACGACATGCTCTCCGCGCATCAGCCTTACGAAAATTATCCGCAGCAGATCCGCGAGGCGCTGCACAGCGTCGGCGCGGTGGCGCAGGTGGCGGGCGGTGTGCCTGCCATGTGCGATGGCGTGACGCAGGGGCAGGACGGTATGGAGCTGTCGCTGCTGAGCCGTGAAGTCATCGCGATGTCGGCGGCGGTGGGGCTCTCGCACAATATGTTTGACGGCGCGCTCTATCTCGGCGTGTGCGACAAAATCGTGCCGGGGCTGGTGATGGCGGCGCTCTCTTTCGGGCATCTGCCCGCCGTGTTTATCCCGTCCGGACCGATGTCGAGCGGTCTGCCGAACAAAGAGAAAGTGCGCATTCGCCAGCTTTATGCCGAAGGCAAAGTAGACCGCGCGGCGCTGCTGGAATCCGAAGCCGCGTCCTATCATGAGCCGGGCACCTGCACATTTTACGGCACCGCCAACACCAACCAGATGGTCATTGAATTTATGGGGATGCAGCTGCCGGGCTCCTCGTTTGTTCACCCGGACGCGCCGCTGCGCCACGCGCTGACCGCCGCGGCCGCGCGCCAGGTGACGCGCCTTACCGGCAACGGTAACGAGTGGATGCCGCTTGGCAAACTGGTGGATGAAAAAGTGGTGGTCAACGGTATCGTGGCGCTACTCGCCACCGGCGGTTCCACTAACCATACGATGCATCTGGTGGCGATGGCGCGCGCGGCGGGCATCATCATCAACTGGGATGACTTCTCCGAGATCTCAGACGTCGTGCCGCTGCTGGCGCGTCTCTACCCGAATGGCCCGGCGGATATCAACCATTTCCAGGCCGCGGGCGGCGTACCGGTGCTGATGCGCGAGCTGCTGAAAGGCGGTCTGCTGCATGAAGATGTCAATACCGTGGCGGGCTTTGGCCTTACGCGCTATACCCAGGAGCCGTGGCTCGATAATGGCGAACTCGCGTGGCGCGACGGGGCACAGGCTTCGCTGGATGACGCCATCATCGCCACTATCGATAAACCGTTCTCAAAGCATGGCGGCACCAAAGTGCTGAGCGGCAATCTGGGCCGCGCGGTGATGAAAACCTCTGCGGTGCCGGTGGAAAACCAGGTGGTGGAAGCGCCTGCCGTGGTGTTCGAAAGCCAGCACGACGTACTGCCTGCCTTTGAAGCCGGTCTGCTGGATCGCGACTGTGTGATAGTCGTGCGCCACCAGGGGCCAAAAGCGAACGGTATGCCAGAATTACATAAACTTATGCCGCCGCTTGGTGTATTATTGGACCGCTGTTTCAAAATTGCATTGGTCACGGACGGTCGCCTTTCCGGTGCCTCGGGGAAAGTGCCTTCGGCCATCCACGTGACGCCCGAAGCATACGACGGCGGGCTGCTCGCGAAAGTGCGCGACGGCGACCTCATTCGCGTCAACGGCCAGACCGGCGAACTGACGCTGCTGGTGGATGACGCCGAACTGGCGCAGCGTGAGCCGCACCATCCGGATCTCAGCGCCCAGCGCGTGGGAACGGGGCGCGAGCTGTTCGGCGCGCTGCGTGAAAACCTGTCCGGGGCCGAGCAGGGCGCGACCTGCATCGAATTTTAACTGTCAGGTGCGCACAGTCGCACCACACCCTTTTAAAAATGGCGGGAGAGATCCACAGATGAAAAACTGGAAAACGAGTGCCGAACAGATCCTGAAAAGCGGTCCGGTTGTGCCGGTGATTGTGATTAACAAGCTGGAGCACGCGGTCCCGATGGCGAAGGCGCTGCTGGCGGGCGGTGTGCGCGTGCTGGAAGTGACCCTGCGCACGCCGTGCGCGCTGGATGCTATCCGCGCTATCGCTAAAGAAGTGCCGGACGCCATCATCGGCGCGGGCACCGTGCTGAACGCGCAGCAGCTTAAAGACGTCACCGAGGCTGGCGCGCAGTTTGCTATCAGCCCGGGCCTCACCGAGCCGCTGCTGAAAGCCGCGACCGAAGGCACTATTCCGCTGATCCCGGGCATCAGCACCGTGTCTGAACTGATGCTGGGCATGGATTACGGCCTGAAAGAGTTCAAATTCTTCCCGGCGGAAGCCAATGGCGGCACCAAAGCGTTGCAGGCTATCGCAGGGCCGTTCTCCCAGGTGCGTTTCTGCCCGACCGGCGGCATTTCGCCTGCCAACTACCGTGACTACCTGGCGCTGAAAAGCGTGCTGTGCATCGGCGGCTCCTGGCTGGTGCCGGCGGACGCGATGGAAGCGGGCGACTGGGATCGTATTACCAAACTTGCCCGCGAAGCGGTGGAAGGCGCGCAGTAACTTTTTACGCGACCTGAAATGCAGCGCGCCGCCTTCACGGGCGGCGCGTTTTTTTATCCTTTAACGATCACGGCGGCGGCGGAGGCCTTCGCGCGCGCGATGGCGTCATCGACCGTCTCGCCTGTCGCGAGCGCCACGCCGAGGCGGCGTGAACCGTCGATTTCCGGCTTGCCGAAAAGGCGCAGTTGCAGACCGGCGCCCAGCGCCCCGGAGAGTTCGCCAAACTTCACGTCATCACTTTTCAGCGTTGGCAGGATCACTGCCGAAGCGGCCGGGCCGTACTGGCGAATGCCCCCGACCGGCAGGCCGAGAAACGCGCGCACATGCAGCGCAAACTCTGAAAGATCCTGCGAAATGAGCGTCACCATCCCGGTGTCGTGCGGGCGCGGCGACACTTCACTGAATATCACTTCATCGCCGCAGACAAACAGCTCCACGCCAAACAGGCCATAACCGCCGAGCGCCTCTACCACCTTCTGCGCAATCTCCTGCGCGCGCGCGAGCGCCACATCACTCATCTGCTGCGGCTGCCAGGATTCGCGGTAATCGCCATCTTCCTGGCGGTGGCCGATGGGCGCGCAGAAATGCACGCCGTCCACGGCGCTGATGGTCAGTAAGGTGATTTCAAAATCAAACTTCACCACGCCTTCAACGATGACTTTCCCCGCGCCTGCGCGTCCGCCCTGTTGCGCGTACTGCCAGGCGCTCTCCAGCATCTCTTCGCTGCGGATAAAGCTCTGGCCCTTGCCGGAAGAACTCATGACCGGTTTGACGATGCACGGCAGACCGATTTCCGCCACCGCTTCACGAAATTCCGCTTCGTTTTCGGCGAAGCGATAGGCGGAGGTCGGCAGGCCAAGCTCTTCAGCGGCGAGACGGCGAATACCTTCGCGGTTCATGGTGAGACGCGCGGCGCGGGCGGTGGGCACCACTCGCTGGCCTTGTTGTTCAAGCTCCACAAGCGCGTCGGTCGCGATGGCTTCAATCTCCGGCACAATGAAATCCGGCATCTCCTGCGCCACCAGTTTTTTCAGCGCCGCGCCGTCGAGCATATTGATAACGTGGCTGCGGTGCGCCACCTGCATGGCGGGCGCATCGGCGTAGCGGTCGACGGCGATCACTTCAATGCCCAGACGCTGGCACTCCAGCGCCACTTCTTTTCCGAGTTCTCCTGAGCCAAGCAGCATCACGCGGGTTGCTGACGGGCGCAGTGCGGTTCCTAACATAGCCATAGCGGTATTCCTGCTGTGTGAAATTCTGGCGGCAGTATATACGAAAACGTTTGCCTTGCGCATCGCGCGCCGTTTGCATTTCCCGTTTTACAGCGTTATACTGTATATAAATACAGTAACGGGAGTTGCAACATGGCGGTAGAAATCAAATACGTCGTAATCCGTGAGGGTGTGGAAAAAATGTCATTTGCCAGTAAGAAGGAAGCCGACGCCTGGGACAAAATGCTGGATTTAGCCGAAGCGCTGGAAGGCTGGCTGGGTCAGGCGCCTGTCGGTTTTGCGGAAGGTCAGGTTGAGCAACTGGCGTTGTGGATGGCGGAGCAGAAAGACAACCTTAGCACCATCGTGCGCACCGGTCGTCTGCCGCAGGAAACCAGCGAGCAGACTGACGGCACAGCCGAGGCTTCGACTGAAGAATCAGCTGAAAGCGAAGAGGGCACCGTCGCGCTGCATAGCGCGCGTAAACGCACCAAAGCGGCCTGATAGCTTTCTCTCTGTGTCGCTGGCGGGTTTACCTCGCCAGCGGTGCGGTGCCGCTTTGGCGCACCAGTGGCGTGTGCTGCGTTCGCAAAATGCGGGCGCGGTGGCTACAGGCGAATTCCTCTCTGTTATATTTTCCTGCGGTCTGCGGTCTGCGGTCTGCGGTCTGCGGTCTGCGGTCCAGGATATATAACGCAACGCTTTTCGCTCCTCTGCTGATATTCCCCTTCGTTTAATCCCTTCCTTTTGTGTGGTTCGCTTGCGCTTCGCTGGTTTTGTACCAGGCTTTTTTCATCACCCGTCTTCGGAGAAGTACGATGAAAAAAGCAGCAGGAGCCCTGATTTCTTTTTTGTTACTCACCGCGGCAAGCGCCGTACACGCTGACGATCCGCGTAAGGTGCATTTCCCTAAATGCGAAGCGATGACGGCGGAAGGCATTGCCGCGAGCGTGAAGCGCGACTATCTGCAAAACCGTATCGTGAAATGGGCGGACGACCAGAAAACGTTAGGGCAGGCCGATCCGGTCGCCTGGATCAACAGTAAAGAGATCGTCGGCAAAGACGATAAATGGACTGTTCCGCTGACCGTGCGCGGTAAAAATACCGACATTCACTATAAAGTGATGGTCGACTGCGCGGCAGGCGAGGCGCATTACCAGCACTGATCCTCTGCGGCCTTTTCCGGGGCCGCGTCTTTTCCCTTCCTTGCGGTTCCCCGACACATCTTGACGTCCGCTCGCTTACGCTTGGGTTATGACTCATCAGCGCAGAGGAACATAATGAGCAACTGGTTAACACAGCTTCAGTCGATGCTGGGGCAGAGCGGCGGCATGTCATCCGGTAAAACAGGTATTCAGGACGCGTTGCGCTCTAAAGGGTTGAGCAGCCTGATAACGCCCGGCGCGCTCGGCGGTCTCGCGGGCTTACTGGTCGCCAGTAAATCGTCGCGCAAGCTGCTCGCGAAATATGGCGGCGGCGCGCTGCTGGTGGGCGGCGGAGCCGTGGCGGGCACGGTGCTGTGGAACAAGTACAAAGATAAAATCCGCGCGGCGCACCAGGATGAGCCGCAATACGGGCAACAGCAGACGCCGCTGGATCGCCGCGCCGAGCGTCTTGTGCTGGCGCTGGTCTTCGCCGCCAAAAGCGACGGGCATATCGATGACAGTGAGCGTGCGGCCATTGAGCGTCAGCTAAGCGAAGCGGGCATTGAAGAGCAGGGGCGCGTGCTGGTGGAGCAGGCGATTAATCAGCCGCTCGACCCGATGCGCCTTGCCGCCGACGTGAAAAACGAAGAAGAGGCGCTGGAGCTCTATTTCCTGAGCTGTGCCGCAATAGACATCGATCACTTTATGGAACGCAGCTATCTGCAGGCGCTTGGCGACGCTCTTAAAATCCCGCAGGAGGTACGTGAAGAGATTGAGCGCGACATCCAGCAGGAGAAAAAAGCGCTGCCGGGATAAGCAGATAATGTCATAAACACGCATGTTTCGCTTGCAACGCGCGCGGGTTTTGCCACCCTTACAGGGTGTTAAACAAAAAGAACAGCGACATGCCACCGAAAGCGAAACAGATCCCCTACGCCATCTCACAGCATGGCGACACCCGCATCGACAACTATTACTGGCTGCGGGACGACACGCGCTCGCAGCCGGACGTGCTGGATTATTTACGCCAGGAGAATGACTACGGGCGACGCGTGATGTCCACGCAAAGCGCGCTGGAAGAGCGGCTGCTCTCTGAAATGGTCAGCCGTATTCCGCCGCGTGACGTCTCGGCACCTTACGTCAAAAATGGCTATCGCTACCGGCAGATTTACGACACCGGCTGCGAATACGCCATCTACCAGCGCCAGTCGGTTGTCCTTAGCGAGTGGGAAGCCTGGGAAGAACTGCTGGATGGCAATAAACGCGCCGCTCGCAGCGAATTCTATACGCTTGGCGGGATGGATATCGCGCCAGATAACACCGTGATGGCGGTGGCGGAGGATTTTCTGTCGCGCCGCCAGTACGGGCTGCGCTTTCGCAATCTCGAAACCGGGCAGTGGTACCCGGAAGTACTGGAGAATGTCTCGGCGAGTTTCGTCTGGGCGAACGACTCCCGCACGCTCTATTACGTGCGTAAACATCCGGTGACGCTGCTGCCGTACCAGATCTGGCGGCACACCCTCGACACCGCCGCCGATCAGGATGAGCTGGTTTATGAAGAAAAAGACGAAACGTTTTACGTCAGCCTCTACAAAACCACCTCGCAGAATTTTATTCTGATTTTCCTCGGCAGCGCCACCACGACAGAAGTGCTGTTAGTGAACGCCGATCTCCCGGACGCGCCGCCGCTCAGCTTTCTGCCGCGCCGTAAAGATCACGAATACAGCGTTGATCACTTCCAGCATATGTTTTACATCCGCTCCAACCGCGCCGGGAAAAACTTCGGCCTGTACCGCAGCCGCGTGCGCGACGAAGCGCGCTGGGAAGAGATAATCCCGGCACGCGAGAACGTAATGCTGGAGGGCTTTACGCTGTTTGCCGACTGGCTGGTGGTAGAGGAGCGCCAGCGTGGCCTCACCAGCCTGCGGCAAATCAACCGCAAAACGCATGAATCTACGGGCATCGCTTTTGACGATCCGGCATATGTCACCTGGGTTGCCTACAACCCGGAGCCGGAAACCTGCAAGTTGCGTTACGGCTACTCGTCAATGACGATGCCGGACACGCTCTTTGAACTGAACATGGAAACCGGCGAGCGCCGTGTGCTGAAGCAAACGGAAGTGGCGGGGTTTGACGCAGCCAATTACCGGAGCGAACACCTGTGGATCACCGCGCGCGACGGCGTCGAAGTGCCGGTGTCGCTTGTTTATCACAAAGACCATTTCCGCGAAGGGAAAAACCCGCTACTGGTGTACGGTTACGGCTCTTATGGCACCTGTATCGATGCCGATTTCAGCGCCAGCCGTTTGAGCCTGCTGGATCGCGGCTTCGTCTATGCCATTGCCCATGTGCGCGGCGGCGGTGAACTTGGCCAGCAGTGGTATGAAGAAGGCAAATTTCTGAAGAAGAAAAATACCTTCAACGATTATCTCGACGTGTGCGACGCGCTGCTGGCGCAGGGCTATGGCGATCCGGCGTACCTGTTTGGCATGGGCGGCAGTGCGGGCGGCATGCTGATGGGCACGGCGATTAACGAGCGTCCGGAGCTCTTTCGCGGCGTGATTGCGCAGGTGCCGTTTGTCGATGTCGTCACCACCATGCTCGACGAATCCATTCCGCTGACCACCGGTGAATTTGAGGAGTGGGGCAACCCGGCGGACAAGGAATACTATTTCTACATGAAAAGCTACAGCCCTTATGACTGCGTGAGCGCGCAGCGCTATCCGCACCTGCTGGTGACCACCGGCTTGCACGACTCGCAGGTGCAATACTGGGAACCAGCAAAATGGGTGGCGAAACTGCGCGAGCTGAAAACCGATGACAATTTGCTGCTGCTTTGTACCGATATGGATTCCGGTCACGGCGGGAAATCGGGGCGTTTTAAATCGTACGAGGGCGTGGCGATGGAATACGCGTTTCTGATTGGACTGGCCCAGGGCACGCTGCCGCCGGACCAGCTCGCGGATTAATCGTTATCGAGGTAGTGCTTTAACGTCAGACGTAAATCAGGGTTGAGCTGTTTGACGTTATTGAGCATCCAGCGCAGATACCCCGGATCGCGCCCGGCGATATCGGCCACCGGCTCGCCGCGGTATTTGCCAAACGGCAGCGTGGCGATAAGCTGCGGGCGGCCGGTGATATTCACCATCTCTTCTGGCGTCCAGCCGGAGACTTTCATTATCTCCAGCAGCAGCGCCGCGGTGATGTAGCAGTCGAACAGCGCGCGGTGATGATGCAGCCCCTCCGGCGTCTCAACCTGTAGCTTAAGCGATTTATACAGCCCCATATTGCTGTAGCGAATGCCTGGCCACAGGCGGCGCGCCAGCTTGACGGTGCAGATCCACTCGCCCGGCATTTCGGGCAGCACTTTGCGGTCAAAGCTGGCGTTATGCGCCACATACCATTGGCTGCCGTGATAGCGCGGGATCACCTCTTCGATATACGGTTTATCCGCGACCATCGCCTCGGTAATTTTATGTATCGCCATCGCCTGATGGCTGATAGGGCGGTCCGGGCGCACCAGATCGCTCATCGGGTTGACTATCGCGCCGTCGATGATGTCCACCGACGCCACTTCGACAACGCCGCCCTGCAGTCCGCAGGTTTCGGTATCAATAATCCGTAGCATATGCGCTCCGCCGGAAGGAAAAACAGACGCCCGCCGTTGTCAGATGGACCGGCGGGCAAGGCAGAAAGCCATTATTTCATTTTAGGCTCGTAAGGCAGGCGGGAGAGATTCACCGACGCCAGACGATGCGCGATAAGACGCTCGCGAAACCAGTCGCGCAGATGCTCAGGCTGTTCGCGCTCTACGGCTTCGGCGATAACCGGCATGTTGTAGCGCTCTTTAAACGCCACGCCGGACGCCGCCAGATCGACGTTCACTTTATCCATCTCTTCCTGCGGAAGAAGGGCAAGGTTCTGGTTCATGGTGTGCTCCTGTTAATCGCCGTGAAGGTACTGCGCCGCGCGCCGGATGACAAGCCTTATGTGGCGGGATGTGCCTTCCCGGCTCGACTTGCCATCAGCGCGAAGGTATTCTTGCGCCTGATTTATAATAAAAAGGAATGACTGATATGGCACTGTTTACCGCACGTTTTTGCCGTGCGCTGGCGCTGGTCGCCGCCGTCATGACCACGCCTGCCGTGTGGGCGCATGCGCATCTGAAAGCCCAGCAGCCTGCCGCGAACGCGACGGTTGACGCCTCGCCCGAAGCGCTAACCTTAACCTTTTCCGAAGGCATTGAGCCTGCGTTCAGCGGCGTGACGCTGACTGGCCCGAACGGCAAAAAAATGGCTACCGGCGCGGTCAAACGCGCGCCGAATGATGATAAACAGCTGGTGGCACCGCTTGCTGCACCCCTTGCGAGCGGTGAGTACCAGGTGCAGTGGCACGTGGTGTCGGTGGATGGTCATAAAACCAAAGGCAGCTACCGGTTTAGCGTGAAGTAACGCCGTGCTGGAAAGCGTTTATGTCGCGCTGCGTTTTGTCCATGTCGCCGCGCTGATGCTCGGCGCGGGCGGCGCGCTGTTCTGCACGTGGCTGGCACCTCCCGCGCTCGCAGAACCGCTGGTGCAGCGTCTACGCACGCTCTGGCGCTGCGCTGCGCTGGCGACGGCTCTCAGCGCCGTGGCGATTTTCGCGGCGCAGGCGGGGCTGATGGGCGATGGGGCGGCCGACAGCCTGCGCCCGGCTATCTGGCAGGCGATGTTATCGACGCGCTTTGGCGCGGTATGGCTGTGGCAAATCCTGCTGGCGCTGGTGACGCTGCCGTGTCTCTGCCTGGCATCACGGCGCGGCGGCCTGTTACTGTTACTCTTTTGCGCGCAGCTCGTGTTGCTCGCGGGCGTCGGGCATGGCGCGATGCACGAAGGGCTGACCGGCGCGCTCCAGCGGATTGGCTATGCGCTGCATGTGCTGTGTGCGGCCTGGTGGTTCGGCGGTCTCGTACCGCTCTTGATGCTGATGCGCCTGGCGAAAGAGGTCACATGGCGCGCCGACGCCATTACCGCCATGATGCGCTTTTCGCGCTACGGACACATCGCGGTAGCAGGTGTTATCGCGACAGGCATCGTTAACAGCGTGTTGATCCTCGGCATAGCATGGCCGTTACATAGCGGGTATGTGCGTCTGCTGGCGCTGAAAATCGCGCTGGTGGCGGTGATGGTGGCTATCGCGCTGATTAACCGTTATGTTCTGGTGCCGAAATTTTCACGTCAGGCGACGGCGCAGCGCCGGTTTATCCTGATGACAAAACTGGAAGTGGCGCTCGGTGCGCTGGTGTTGTTAAGCGTCAGCCTGTTCGCCACCTGGGAACCTTTCTAACTGGTGAGAAAATAATGAAGAAATCGCTGCTTGCGCTGCTGATGCTCTCCTGTTCCGGCATGGCTCTCGCCGCGCCGCAGATTATTACGGTAAGCCGTTATGAAATCGGCAAAGACAAATGGGCGTTCAACCGTGAAGAAGTGATGCTCGCGTGCCGTCCGGGCGATGCGCTGTTTGCGATTAACCCCAGCACGCTGATGCAGTATCCGCTCAATGACGTGGCTGAAAAACAGCTGGCGCAGGGCAAAGTCACCGGCCAGCCGATCTCGGTCATCCAGATTGATGACCCGGCGCATCCGGGGCAGAAGATGAGCCTGGCACCGTTTATCGAGCGCGCACAAAAACTCTGCTAATTTCCCGTCACGCATAAAAAAACCGCAACAGCCCGGCAGGGCGCGTTGCGGTTTTTCTTTTTTATGACGTTCTGACCGCTTTTTGCTGCGACTTTAGCCGCAAACTGGAAAAGCTGGTGTCGTCATCTATTCTTAAAAGGCAAGGCGACTGAGCCTGCATTAATGCCAACTTTTAGCGCACGGCTCTCTCCCAAGAGCCATTTCCCTGGACCGAATACAGGAATCGTATTCGGTCTTTTTTTATCCTTCGTTTATAAGTAATAAACTAAATCATCCTTAATAAATACCCTTTTATTTAAATATTATTGATTCAGACAGGTCTGAAGGGATCGAAAGTGGTTTTCAAGTCTTTTTGATCCAATAGGTTGTACTATTTTTAGGGGGGGGGAGTCGCTGTTCATTTCTGGGGGATTTAATTAGCATATACTGCCTTCTTTTATCAGAGGGATGCCAAAAAAGGAGAATAAAGTGAAGGAGTTAAGCGGAGCAGCTTGGGTTAATAAATTTCAGGGTAGTGCTTCCACTGAAACGTTAAGCTATCCATTTAGAACCAATGTTGAACAATTTTTGGCCGCTTTGCGGCAAGCTGGAGCAGTAGTAACTATAGCCGCTACGCTTCGCCCACCAGAAAGAGCTTATCTGATGCACTGGTGCTGGAAAATTAGCCGGGGACTGGTCAAAGCTTCCGATGTACCCCCAATGGCTGGCGTTGATATTGAATGGGATCATGGCAATGACGCTAAGAGTTTGCGTGAAGCGAATGCGATGGTCGCGGCCTATGGTATGAGTGGGTTGCATGTGGCTCCAGCGTTACAAAGCCGTCATACTGAAGGGAATGCGATTGATATGAACATTTCGTGGTCAGGCGATCTGCATATTATCGATAAAGATAATAACGCTGTCATTATCAGAACACCGCCGCGAGATGGAATGAATACAGAACTCCATCAGGTAGGCAGAAATTATAACGTGATAAAATATCATGGTGGTGCTCGGGACAAGCCTCACTGGTCATCTGATGGGAGATAACATGAAAAAAATAATGATGATGGTCGTCGCTTTTTTGCTGATAGAAGGATGTACCGCAGTACAGGCTGAACCCGTACAGCCTGATGTGAAAGCTTTTCAGGATAACGCTGATGAATGCCAGCACTTTGCTGGTGAGTGGGACAGCACGTTACCTAAAAGCCGCCAAAAGGAAATTGAGGCAGGCGTAGATAAATATTGTACAGCGGCGCGTCAGCAACAAGAGCAACTAAAGAAAAAATATAAGGGAAATCATCAGGTAGAACAAATAATTGCTGAGTACGATCTCTGAATGAGCGTACTCGCATAGTATTATTCGACTGGGTTTCTGAGGCGACATCCTATAACCGGGTGCCGCCAGTTAATGACTTCGCGTCAAGCCTTCAGCATAACGTTTATTCACGCTCTGGTTATGCTTGTTACTTTCTGCTCCCTTCTCAATATCAGTCAGGATTATCTCTGGATCATGAATTCATGATGATTAAGGTCATACCGTTCTTTCGCGAACGAACCGACCATCCCTTCCTTATGTGAACAGAAATTCCGCCCACTAAATCTGGTGGATTTGTGAAGGCGAACCGGTAGCAGGCTAAGGGATGAAGTATAGTAAAAGCAGGAAAACAAGGAGTTAATCCCGATGAATCCGTTTATCTATGTTTTTGGTCTCCTGCTGACGCTCGACGCGCTGCGTGAACTGGCCGGCGCCTCTTCTGTTATGGGGCTGTGGTAAACCGGCCTGCGCAAACATGCCTATTTATCGTGTTTGCGGCCAAACAACCAGAGCATAAAAATAGCCGCCACCACACAGCCAATAAAACTGACGATAGCTTCGTGAGTAAAAATGGTCACAGGACACCTCCCGACGTTGCTTGCTTTAAGCATAGAACATCCTTAGCCGGGTAAGCGTCTCTTTACGCATTAACGAGATAAACGCTGCCATTCATCTCTTTTTTAGTTACAACATACTTATGGCTGACACAACGGTTGCTGACAAACACCCACGCGAGCGCATCGCCTGGCAAGGCGCACTGCGCATCACGCTATGCCGTGCAGCGCTATACTTGCCTGATAACCAGAGGGGCAGGCGATGTATCAGCGAATCGACGGCGCGGCGTGGCGGCATATCTTTATTGTGGGCGATCTGCACGGTTGTCTGGAGGCGCTGGTCAGCGCGCTGAAGCGCGAGCGTTTCGACCCGCGCGTCGACGCGCTTATTTCTGTAGGTGATTTAATCGATCGCGGCCCGGATAGCCTGGGCTGCCTGCGGCTTATCGGCAAACGCTGGTTTTTCGCGGTGCGCGGCAATCATGAGGCGATGGCAGTCGAGGCGCTGGAATCCGGCGACAACGCGTTATGGGCAATGAACGGCGGAAGCTGGTATTTCGGGCTTTCTGAAAAGGAGAAGCATGAGGCGCAGGCGCAATTTGTCAGAGTGAGTGAACTGCCGCTGGTCATTGAGGTACAAAGTCATGACAGGGTGGGTAATGACTCCAACTTATTGATAGTGTTTTATGTTCAGATAATGCCCGATGACTTTGTCATGCAGCTCCACCGATTTTGAGAACGACAGCGACTTCCGTCCCAGCCGTGCCAGGTGCTGCCTCAGATTCAGGTTATGCCGCTCAATTCGCTGCGTATATCGCTTGCTGATTACGTGCAGCTTTCCCTTCAGGCGGGATTCATACAGCGGCCAGCCATCCGTCATCCATATCACCACGTCAAAGGGTGACAGCAGGCTCATAAGACGCCCCAGCGTCGCCATAGTGCGTTCACCGAATACGTGCGCAACAACCGTCTTCCGGAGCCTGTCATACGCGTAAAACAGCCAGCGCTGGCGCGATTTAGCCCCGACGTATCCCCACTGTTCGTCCATTTCCGCGCAGACGATGACGTCACTGCCCGGCTGTATGCGCGAGGTTACCGACTGCGGCCTGAGTTTTTTAAATGGCGGAAAATCGTGTTGAGGCCAACGCCCATAATGCGGGCGGTTGCCCGGCATCCAACGCCATTCATGGCCATATCAATGATTTTCTGGTGCGTACCGGGTTGAGAAGCGGTGTAAGTGAACTGCAGTTGCCATGTTTTACGGCAGTGAGAGCAGAGATAGCGCTGATGTCCGGCGGTGCTTTTGCCGTTACGCACCACCCCGTCAGTAGCTGAACAGGAGGGACAGCTGATAGAAACAGAAGCCACTGGAGCACCTCAAAAACACCATCATACACTAAATCAGTAAGTTGGCAGCATCACCGACAGGGTGATAGTGGTGGCGCACGCCGATTATCCGGCGTCGCGCTATATTTGGGGTCAGCCGCTCGATGAACAGGCGGTGGTGTGGAGCCGGGCGAGAGTAAACCGGGTATCGGCAGGTAAAGAAGAGCGCATTGAGCGCGCGGACGCGTGCTATTTCGGCCACACGCCGCTGCGCGAGCCGCTCACGTGCGGGAAACCTGCATTACATCGATACCGGCGCGGTCTTTGGTAATACGCTTACGCTGGTACGTGTGCAGTGATTAGAAATCGCTGTACTCACGCGCCGGGCGCCAGAAGCCATCGATAAAGTCTTCAACGGGGTAGCAGCCCCCGTGGCGCATCCGCTGTTCATCCATCACTTTCAGACATTGCTGTTCCGTATTAAACACATCCACGACGATGTCATCGCAACCCCCATCCAGATAACAAACAAATAAAACCAGAGCGAACATGGCGTCCTCTGTGTGACAACGTTTGTCATAAGTGTAGGAGAAGCGAGGGGGAAGGGAAAACCGAAGGTTCTGAATCGGGACGTGTAAATAAATAACCCGCCTTCAGCGACGGGTTCTTTTTGAATCAGGCAAGGCGCATGATCCAGGCATCAGCTTGTTGGTCGTAATGTTCGCGGTATAGCACGGAGTGTTCGCCGTTGAGCACGGCAGGAATGCTGGTTTCGGCATCCCAGGCATCAAGCTGCATGCAGAGATCCGGATCTGATTTGCAGGGAATGCTCAGCTTACGCTCGCCTGGCGAGTCGCCGTGCAGCTCTGCATCATCTATCTCGAAAGTGCCGATTTTTACGCTGGTTTTTGACATAACGTTCTCCCTCAGACAGTACACAGGTGGTATGACCAGTCAGGCCCCACCGTTAAGCGTAGTCAAAAGCGCAAGAAATGCCAAAAAATGCGTTGGTGTTTTTTTGCGCGCCTTAAACCGGCGCGCTGAACAAAACCCCGTCGCGTACCAGCTCGCGCGGATAACTGTTCTTCAGTCGGCTGCCCACTTTTTTCGCCAGACCCAGCGGCTGATGCTGGAAAGTGACAATTACGTCATCGGCGTCCGGCACCGTCTGCGGCCAGACATCGCGTCCGCGATACCACTCCTGAGCCTCTTCGGCAGACAACTCAAAGCCGAGCGGATTATCGCTTCCGGCCAGCGCGACGACGGCTTCGTGCTGCCAGCGGTACCCTTTATTATGGATCTCAGCCAGACGAATGCCAGTGCGGGAGAACCGCACTTTGCCGATGAACGGCGTAAAAGCTTGTGGGAAAAGCCAGATCTCTTTATCGCGTTGCCACAGCTCAAGCGTCTCGTCCCATTCGAGGCCGACTTTTCTGGCGGCGGCGATGACGGCCTGCGCTTCGCGGGTTTTCAGCGGCGTAAACGGGAATGCGCCCACTTTGTAGGTCGGCGCGGGCAGCGGCTCGACGCTCGCGGTTTTACGCAGACGCGCGACAAAAAAGCCTTCGCAGTCGTAAATCTGCGGAAAGACATGCAGAAAGCCTTCTTCGGTCAGCGCCGCATCGGCACCGGGGAAGAGGGCTTCAAGCGAGAGCACTTCCACCGCCTGCGGGTAGCGCGCCAGCAGCCAGTGCACCGTCTCCTGGTTCTCTTCGCGGTTCAGCGTGCAGGTGGAGTACACCAGCGTGCCGCCAGGCGCGAGCGCATGAAAAGCGCTGTCGATAAGTTCGCGCTGGGTGGCGGCAATTTCCTGATTGCTCTGCGGCGACCAGTTGCGCAGCGCATCCGGATCTTTTCTCACCACGCCTTCGCCGGAGCAGGGCGCATCCAGCAGAATGGCGTTAAACTGCTCCGGCAGCGCGGCACCAAAAACGCGACCGTCAAAATGAGTCAGGCCGACGTTGTGAATGCCGCAGCGGCTGATATTCGCGTGCAATACCTTGACGCGGCTGGCGGAATATTCGTTGGCGAGAATAAAGCCCTGGTTTTGCATCAGCGCGGCTATCTGGGTCGTTTTCGAGCCGGGCGCCGCCGCAACATCCATCACGCGCGCAGGCGTGTTGCCATCGGCGAACAGCGCCGCTACCGGCAGCATGGAGCTCGCTTCCTGAATATAAAACTGGCCGCTTAAGTGCTCGGCGGTGCTGCCAAGCGGCAACGCGTCTTCGTCATCGCGCTCGATCCAGAAACCTTCCGGGCACCACGGCACGGGCGTTAACTGCCAGCCGTAGGGCGCGACCTGCGCAAGGAAGTCTGCAACGCTGATTTTCAGCGTGTTGACGCGAATGCTGCGACGCAGCGGGCGCTGGCAGGCGGCGATGAAATCGTTCATCGCAAGCCCGGCGGGCATCGCTTCACGCATAACATCAAGAAAAGCCTCAGGAAGGCAGACAGAACCGAATTGCGCCACGGCGACACCTCAGCGGGCAGAAAAAGAGGGCGCGAAGTGTAACACAAACGCCCCGGCGTGACACCGGGGCGCAGGCGTTAACGGGGAAGGGCAGTGCCCCACTGACGCCACTCTTTCGGCTCACTGTCCTGCAACAGGAAGTGCTTGCCGGGCTGAGCTTTCGGCGCGAGCGGCGTTTCCGGTGGCGTGGCGAACGCAATACCGCCGCGGATGAACTGGTTAAACGTACCGGTTTTCACCACGCCGCCCACCAGACCGAAGTTCAGGCTGTAGCCCGAGGCGAGCCAGA
The DNA here is from genome assembly GCF_000982825.1 of Cronobacter sakazakii. Lineage (NCBI taxonomy): Bacteria > Pseudomonadati > Pseudomonadota > Gammaproteobacteria > Enterobacterales > Enterobacteriaceae > Cronobacter > Cronobacter sakazakii. The sequence goes on from NZ_CP011047.1 coordinate 2,807,476, forward strand.
AGACCGAGTTCTCGCGCACCAGATGCTGATAGCGCTTACTGATACGCATCGCGACCATCACGCGATCGGACATGCTGCCAAGCGACATCCCGGTTACCGTGCCCACTTCGATGCCGCGGAACAGCACCGGCGTGCCAATATTCAGCGACCCAGCCTCCGGCGCTTCAACAATAATGCTCAGGCCATCGAGATAGCGGGAATCGGTAATGGTCGCTTCCTGAAGCTCAAAGCTGCGACGCCCCGGCCCACGCCCCGGCTCCACGTTGATATAGGGTTGCAGGATGGTGTCGAGATTCTCGACGCCTGCCGCCGAAATTTGCGGCGTTACCACGGAGAACCGAGAACCCGCGCGCGCAAAGGTATTCACATATTCCGGATAGAGCACCGCCGTCGCCTGCACTTCGTTGCGATCGGTGATGAGCTTGAGCGATTCGATCTGGCCGATATTGATGCCGAGGTAGCGGATCGGCATGTCCGGCGCCAGCTTGCCAGCATCAAACGCGTGCAGCGTGATCTGGCTGCCCACCGCGCGGGCGGCGGTTTCTGACGGATAGAGCGTGCGCTTGTCTTTTTCGCCAAGACCGGCACCCGCACCGTTGAGATTATCGAAACTGATGGCACCTTTCAGCGCGCGGGATAGCGGGGAGGCCTGCACCGTCAGCCCGCTACCGTTGAGCTGCACTTTCGCGCCGCCTTCGGCCCAGAAGACGCTGTTTGGCGTAAGCAGCTTGCGATACTCCGGCTTGATATGCACTTCGATGTCAAACGCGTTGGCGCGCGGGCGCACGGTAATGACTTCACCCACTTCGAATTTGCGGTATAGCACTACGGAACCGGCCTGAACGTCGGGCAGGCTTTCGGCGGTGAGCGTCAGCGTCGTGGTCGGCATGTCGCTTAAGCTGTTTTCCACCGCTTTTTCCAGATTGGCGTAGAGCGGGTATTCGTTTTTCATCTCGCCTTTATCGCCCGGCAGCACGCGGATGCCGCCGCTCAGCCATTCGCTGGCGCTGGCGCCGAGAAACTCAACGCCGTCGAGGCCCACTTTCACATCCACGCGGCTGTTGACGACGAATTTGCTGTCGCCTTTGAGCAGCTCGCGGTACTGCGGATCAATCGCCACGGCGAAGCTGACGCCTTTGGTCGTCAGAGAACGCTCTAGCACCTGGCCAATCTGAATGCCGTGCAGGATCACCGGCTGGCCCGCGTCGATGCCGTAGCTCTCCGGCGCGTTCAGCGTCAGCGTCAGCACGCCCGGTTTTTGCAGCGGCGTTTTGTCATCCGGCAGGACGACGAAATGGTTGCGCGGCTGGCCTTCGCCCGGCACCAGCTCAAGCGTACTGCCGGTCAGCAGCGTGCTGATTTCGGGGTTATTGAGCGAGAGTTTCGGGCTGTGCATCTCAATGCGCGTACCGTCACGCAGCAGATTCACGACGCTCGGGTCGACCGTCAGCTCGCCGGTGACGGCGCCGCCAGGATTGAGATTAAGTTTGGTGAGCGTACCCACCTCAAGCCCCTGATACATCAGCGGCGTGGAGTTCTCTTTGAGCCCCTGACCACCGGGCAGATCAAGCTTCACCAGCACGCCGCGCTGGCTGTGGGCGAGATCTTCATACAGGCCGAAGGTGTCGTTCTGGTCGGCATGTGCGGAATCCGCGGGCGAGTCAAAGGCGATAGCCCCGTTGACCAGCGCCGCCAGGCTCTCCAGCTCCACTTTGGCACCGCTCAGCCCAATGTTGGTTTTCACGCCGGAGACGTTCCAGAAGCGGCTGCCTTTTTTCACCAGGTTGGTAAAACGCCGCTCGATGATAACGTCGATGGTGACGCCCTGTTTATCGGTGTTAATCGAGTAGTCATACACCCGGCCAACCGGGATTTTACGGTAATAGACCAGCGACCCGCTGTTCAGCGAACCAAGATCCGGGGCGTGCAGATGGATCATCAGCTCGCCGGTATTGAGGCGGTATTTCGGCTGGGTATCGAGCGCCCGGAAGTGGTCGCGCGGTTCGCCTTCACCCGGCATCATGCCGATATAGTTACCGCCCACCAGCGCGTCCAGCCCGGAAACGCCCGCCAGCGAGGCTTTCGGCGTGACGAGCCAGAACTGCGTCTGGTCGCGCAGGGCGTCTTTCATGTCATTCTTGATACTGACCGTCACCTCGATTTTATTCAGATCTTCGCTCAGGCGAATATCCTGTACGGTGCCGACTTCGACGCCCTGATAGCGCACCGGCGTGCGGCCGGCGACGATCCCGTCGGCGGACATAAAGTCGATAGTGACGGTGGTGCCTCGCTCTTCATACGTGGTCCAGAGAAGCCAGCCCGCTATCAGCAATGCGATAACGGGCAGGATCCAGAACGGAGAGATGCGACGTTTTGTTTTAATTCGCGCTTCAGTCTGTGAAGCGGGCGTTTCCTGACTCATGTGCGTCCCAAAGTAAGCGGCTGTCCAGCCATTCAACAGCAAGAATAGTCAAAATCACCGACGCGCCGAAATAAAACGCCGCCGGCCCCATGACAAACGACAACAGCTGGTCACGGTTGACCAGCGACATCGTAAGAGAAATCACAAACAGATCGAGCATTGACCAGCGGCCAATCCAGGCCACCAGACGTAACATCAGAATGCGCGCGCGCAGCCCCTGCTGACATTTAAAATGAATACTGACCAGCAGCGTCAGCAGCACCAGCACTTTGGTGAACGGCACCAGAATACTCGCAACAAACACCACGCCGGCCACCAGGATATTGCTCTGCGCCAGCGAGATTATCCCTGACATGATCGTATCTTCCTGGCGCGAACCGTTGATATAGATAATCGAGATAGGCAGCAGGTTGGCAGGCAGCAGAAACACCATTGAGGCGATGAGCGCCGCCCAGCATTTTTGCAAGCTCTGCCGACGGCGGCGGCGTAGCGGAATATGGCAGCGCGAACAGCGCCCGCGGTTATCCGGTACACCGGTGTAGTGACAACCCAGACAGACGCGCAGATCCTCGTGATAGCGCGTGGCGGGCCGTTGGGGATAAAAGCGCTCCCATAGCTCTTCAACATTGAGATGTATGAGCGTCAGTACGCTTAACACCACCAGCGCCACAAATGCCAGAAGCCCGATGCCCGGCTCAAGCCAGGCGTATTCTCGTACTTTAATAGACGCAACGCCGATGCCCACCAGATAGATATCGAGCATCACCCATTCGCGCAGCCGCTCCAGCATCAGCAGCACCGGACGCAGGTTCATACCCAGAATATTACCGAACCAGAGATAGGCGATGGCGGCGACCAGCGTCGCGGGCGCACCTACCGTGCAAAACAGCACCATGGCGGCGGTGATCGTGTCGCCCTGGCGCGTCATCTGCCAGATGCCCTGAAAAAGATTGGCGTCGATGCGTGTGCCAAGCAGGTACAGGCGCAGCAGCGGTTCGCTATAGGCGAATGGCATCAGCAGCAGCATGGTGATAGCCATCGCCGCCAGCCGGGTGAGTGACCAGTCGCGCCCGTCGCGAATTTTTGCGTCGCAGCGCGGGCAGTGCGCGGTCTGGTTAGACTTCACCACAGGCAGCATAAAAAGGATATCGCATTGTGGACAACGCTGATAATGTGCCATCGGCAACGGCTCGCCGATGGCGTGAATGTTCAGTTTTTTGCCAGGAGAAATCTGTTGAGTTTTGAGTGCCATGTGCGAAGCATGTTTTTATATGATTCTGTTATCGTAACTCATGAAATGATTAATCTTGAGCATGAGCGCATTTAATGCTTATTTTAGTAGGCTGGCAGAGTAAGTAAGACAACAAAGCGATCGGATTAATGAACAAAACACAATTTTACGCGGAACTCAATCGCGATTTTCACTCCCTTATGGCAGGGGAAACCAGTTTTCTCGCGACGCTCGCGAATACCAGCGCGCTGCTGTTCGAGCGCCTTGAAGGCGTGAACTGGGCAGGTTTCTACCTGCTGGAAGACAAGACGCTGGTGCTGGGGCCGTTCCAGGGCAAAATCGCCTGCGTGCGTATTCCTTACGGCCGCGGCGTCTGCGGTACGGCGGTCGCGACTGGCGAAGTGCAGCGCGTGGATGATGTGCATGCGTTCGACGGCCACATCGCCTGCGATGCGTCCAGCAACGCCGAAATCGTACTGCCGCTGCGCGCGGACGGCGAAATTATCGGCGTGCTGGATATCGACAGTACCGTCTTTAACCGCTTCGACGCTGACGACGAGCAGGGGCTGCGTACCCTCGTGGAACAGCTTGAAGCCGTTATCGCCGCCACCGACTTTAAAAAATTCTTTGCGCCAGTCGCATGATAAGCAACGGATAACGTGGCATTTACCGATGGCGTCATTATAATGACGCCTGTTCATGCCTGCGGCTTGTTGGCAACATCCGTTGTAATCAGGAAATTTCATGGAAAATCAACCTAAGTTGAATAGCAGTAAAGAAGTTATCGCCTTTCTGGCCGAACGTTTTCCGCAGTGTTTCAGTGCTGAAGGCGAAGCGCGTCCTCTGAAGATCGGCATTTTTCAGGATCTGGTAGAGCGTGTTGAGGGCGAAATGAACCTCAGCAAAACGCAACTTCGTTCCGCATTACGTCTTTATACGTCGAGCTGGCGCTATCTTTACGGCATCAAACCCGGTGCCACGCGTGTCGATCTCGACGGCAACCCGTGCGGCGTTCTGGAAGAACAGCACGTAGAACACGCCCGCAAGCAGCTTGAAGAAGCGAAAGCCCGCGTTCAGGCGCAGCGCGCCGAACAGCAGGCGAAAGCCCGCGTTCAGGCGCAGCGCGCCGAACAGCAGGCGAAAAAACGCGAAGCAGCAGGCGCTGAAGGCGAAGAGAACGGCGCAGAGCGTCGTGAACGTAAGCCGCGTCCGGCTCCGCGCCGCAAGGACAACGCCGAGCGTAAACCGCGCGCTGCGAAACCTGCCGCTGCCGCCAAACCATCGCGCCCTGCGCGCGAAGAGCGCCATACTCCGGTGTCTGACATTACGGCGCTCAGCGTCGGCCAGGCCATCAAGGTCAAAGCAGGCAATAACGCGATGGACGCCACCGTGCAGGAAATTACCAAAGATGGCGTCCGTGTACAGCTGACTTCTGGTATGTCGATGATTGTACGCGCAGAACATTTAGTGTTCTGAAACGGAGGTCAACCAGGGCATGAACACTTTTTTTAAGCTTACCACCGTCGCCGGCCTGCTGCTGATGGCGGGTCAGGCGTTGGCCGTGGATGACATTACCCGTCCTGACCAGATCCCGGTTCTCAAAGAAGAACCGCAGCATGCCACCGTTAGCGAGCGGGTGACCTCACGGTTCACCCGTTCTCACTATCGTCAGTTTGATCTTAACGAAGCCTTCTCCGCCAAAATCTTCGATCGCTACCTCAATCTGCTCGATTACAGCCATAACGTGCTGCTGGCGGGGGACGTTGAGAAATTCGCGAAGAAAAAAGGGGAGATCGGCGATGAACTGCGTAGCGGCAAGCTCGATGTGTTTTACGATCTCTATAATCTGGCACAGCAGCGCCGTTTCGAGCGTTATCAGTACGCGCTGAAAGTGCTGGAAAGACCGATGGATTTTACCGGTAACGATACGTTTGATATCGATCGCAGCAAGGCGCCCTGGCCTTCCAGCGAGGCGGAGCTGAATAAGCTCTGGGACGGCAAAGTCAAATATGACGAGCTGAGCCTGAAGCTGACCGGTAAAACCGATGCGGAAATCCGCGAAACGCTAACCAAGCGTTATAAATTCGCGATTCGCCGCCTGGCGCAAACCAACAGCGAAGATGTGTTCTCGCTGGCGATGACCGCGTTCGCGCATGAAATCGACCCGCATACCAACTATCTCTCACCGCGCAGCACCGAGCAGTTCAACACCGAAATGAGCCTCTCGCTTGAGGGCATTGGTGCCGTTCTGCAAATGGATGATGACTATACCGTCATTAATTCTATGGTGGCGGGCGGCCCGGCGGCGAAAAGCAAGGCGATTAGCGTTGGCGATCGCATTGTCGGTGTAGGCCAGGTCGGCCAGCAGATGCAGGATGTGATCGGCTGGCGTCTTGATGACGTCGTCGCGCTCATCAAAGGGCCAAAGGGCAGCAAAGTGCGCCTTGAAATTTTGCCTGCCGGTAAAGGTACCAAAACCCGCATTGTGACGCTGACGCGCGAGCGCATTCGTCTTGAAGATCGCGCCGTGAAGATGTCGGTGAAAAATGTCGGTAAAGAAAAAATCGGTGTGCTGGATATTCCTGGCTTCTACGTTGGCCTGACCGATGACGTGAAAGTGCAGCTCCAGAAGCTTGAGAAGCAGAACGTCGCGGGTGTCATCATCGATCTGCGTTCCAACGGCGGCGGTGCGTTGACGGAAGCGGTATCGCTCTCCGGTCTGTTTATTCCGTCCGGCCCGGTCGTGCAGGTGCGTGATAACAACGGCAAGGTCCGTGAAGATCGCGATACCGACGGTGTGGTCTATTACAAAGGCCCGCTGGTGGTGATGGTCGACCGTTTCAGCGCCTCGGCGTCTGAGATTTTCGCCGCCGCCATGCAGGATTACGGCCGTGCGCTGATTGTCGGCGAGCCAACCTTCGGGAAAGGCACCGTGCAGCAGTACCGTTCACTGAACCGTATTTACGATCAGATGCTGCGCCCGGAATGGCCAGCGCTGGGTTCCGTGCAGTACACCATCCAGAAATTCTACCGCGTCAATGGCGGCAGTACCCAGCGTAAAGGGGTCACGCCAGATATCATCATGCCAACCGGCAATGAAGAGACGGAAACCGGCGAGAAATTCGAGGATAACGCGCTGCCGTGGGATAGCATCAACGCCGCCACGTATGAAAAATCTGGCGACCTGAAGCCGTTCGGCCCTGAGCTTTTGAAAGATCACAACGACCGTATCGCGAAAGATCCGGAGTTCCAGTACATCATCAAGGATATTGCTCGTTATAACGCGATGAAAGATAAGCGCAACATTGTGTCGCTTAACTTTGCTCAGCGTGAAAAAGAGAACCATGAGGATGACGCAACCCGACTGGCGCGTATTAACGACCGTCTGAAGCGTGCCGGCAAACCGCCGCTGGCGAAGCTCGAGGATCTGCCGAAGGATTATCAGGAGCCCGATCCGTATCTCGATGAAACGGTGCATATCGCTCTTGACCTGGCGAAGATGACCAAAGAGAAAACGGCTCAGCCCGCTGACTCTCAGAAGTAAAATCCCCAACCGGCGTCCTCTGAGGCGCCGGTTTTTTATGTCGTGTTAATCCCCCGTCAGTGAAATGCTACAAAATGTAAAGTTTCGTATTTTTAGGGACTTGCCAGCCGTTGATGCTTGAAAACGGCGCGCGCGCCCCTACGATGTGTGTAATCGCATAATGCGTATTGTGAAACCGAGGTAAAAAGAAAATTATGATGCGAATTGCGCTTTTCCTGTTGACTAACCTGGCCGTTATGGTGGTGTTCGGTCTGGTGCTCAGCCTGACAGGGATCCAGTCAAGCAGCGTGACGGGCCTTCTGATCATGGCGCTGCTGTTTGGTTTTGGCGGCTCGATCGTTTCGCTGCTGATGTCCAAATGGATGGCGCTGAAATCGGTGGGTGGTGAAGTTATCGAAGCGCCGCGTAATGAAACAGAACGCTGGCTGATGGATACCGTGGCGCAGCAGTCGCGCCAGGCGGGTATCGCGATGCCGCAGGTGGCTATCTATCACGCGCCGGATATCAACGCCTTCGCAACAGGCGCTCGCCGCGATGCCTCGCTGGTAGCGGTAAGTACCGGCCTGTTGCAGAACATGAGCCGTGATGAAGCGGAAGCGGTTATCGCGCATGAAATCAGCCACATCGCCAACGGCGACATGGTCACTATGACCTTGATTCAGGGTGTGGTGAACACCTTTGTGATTTTCATTTCGCGCATCATTGCGCAGGTGGCGGCTGGTTTCCTCGGCGGCAACCGCGATGAAGGCGAAGAGAGCAACGGCAACCCGCTGATTTACTTCGCGGTCGCGACCGTGCTGGAACTGGTATTCGGTATCCTCGCGAGCATTATCACCATGTGGTTCTCGCGCTACCGCGAATTCCACGCTGACGCAGGCTCCGCTAAACTGGTGGGACGCGAGAAAATGATCGCCGCACTCCAGCGCCTGAAAACCAGCTATGAGCCGCAGGAAGCGAGCAGCATGATGGCGTTCTGCATCAATGGTAAATCAAAATCGCTGAGTGAACTGTTCATGACGCACCCGCCGCTCGATAAACGTATCGAAGCGCTGCGTAGCGGCGAATACCTGAAATAATTGCGTAAGCGATAGAAGACGAAAGCGCGCCTCGTGGCGCGCTTTTTTTTGGCGGTGCGGGCAGGGCGCTTTCGAGTGGTACGTTCATCTTAAGCGTTTGATCTGGTGCGAAAGATATATCCTGTGGCCCAATGCGGTTGGATGTCGCAGATTTATGATGTGCGCGCACAGATTCATTGCGGCACCGGCGCGCGGAATTTATAATAAAAACCGGTTCTGATTTTTATAAAACAAATGCGATCGAGGTGATCAATGGCAATCGCAGAATTAGATAAACAGCCTGACTCCGTCTCTTCGGTGCTCAAGGTCTTTGGTATCTTGCAGGCATTGGGTGAAGAGCGCGAAATTGGTATCACCGAATTGTCGCAGCGCGTCATGATGTCAAAAAGCACCGTTTACCGCTTTTTGCAGACGATGAAATCACTGGGTTATGTGGCTCAGGAAGGCGAGTCGGAAAAATATTCTCTGACGCTCAAGCTCTTTGAGCTTGGCGCGCGCGCATTGCAGAATGTCGACCTTATTCGTAGCGCAGATATCCAGATGCGCGAACTGTCGCGTCTGACAAAAGAGACCATTCACCTGGGCGCGCTGGATGAAGACAGCATTGTCTACATCCATAAAATCGACTCCATGTATAACCTGCGTATGTATTCGCGCATCGGTCGTCGTAACCCGCTCTACAGTACCGCTATCGGTAAAGTGCTGCTGGCCTGGCGCGACCGCGATGAAGTTCGACAGATCCTCGAAGGCGTCGAGTATAAGCGGAGTACCGATCGCACTATTGTCTCTACCGACGCGCTGCTGCCGGTACTGGATCAGGTTCGCGAGCAGGGATACGGCGAAGATAACGAAGAGCAGGAAGAAGGGCTGCGCTGCATCGCGGTGCCGGTATTCGACCGCTTTGGCGTGGTTATCGCGGGGCTGAGTATCTCTTTCCCGACGCTGCGTTTCTCCGAAGAACGCCTGCACGAGTATGTTGAGATCCTGCATACCTCCGCGCGGAAAATTTCCGCACAGATGGGGTATAACAACTATCCGTTCTGACAGACCCGTTCTGATGAAAAGCCGCAGCGAGCCTGCGGCTTTTTACTGCGTCTGATTAACCGTTGTCCACGACGGTTTCGCTTTTGCGCAGTACCGGACAGGCGGTAATGCCGATAAGTCCGCTGTCAGAATGAATGAACTGTGTGCTCACTACCTGTCTTGCCGTCAGGTAGCAACACTGTAATCCCAGTCCTGCAGCGTTCTCGTGGCTACCAATTAATATCCCATAACCGCTGAAAAGCAGCGCAACCCAGGCCACCACTAAAAGTGCGGCAATACGAATCAAATAGCGCATTACGGCTCCGTTTGTTAACGTTCAGGCATACAGCCTGCCGTGGCTGCCGCTGCGTCACAAGGAGAGGATTCCGTATTCCGTGAGTTAACGTTACAGTGATATTTGGTTTAAGGTTTCCGTGATAATTTGGCCCCGTAGATGCCGTAACGGAGAAGGTAGTGAAAAAATTCAGATGGGCTATTTTGCTGGCCGTGCTGGTGGCCTGTTTATTGTTGTGGATGCAGACGCTCAATGTGATGTGCGATCAGGACGTTCAGTTTTTCAGCGGCATTTGTACTATCAATAAGTTCATTCCCTGGTAACGCGTCACTCAGGCGATGCCCTTGCGCCGCCGCGGTGGTAAGATAGCGCGTTTCCCTGAGGTGGTTAGCATGAACGACATTATCAATTCTGGTGCTTTAAATTTCGCCGCCCTGGCGATTTCTCTCTTTGGTGCCATCGTGGCGCTGGTGGCCTGGTTCTTTATCAATCGCGCAAGCGTGCGCGCAAACCAGCAGGTCGAACTGCTGGAAGCGCTGCTTGAACAGGAAAAGCGTCAGACCGCACTGTTGCGTCGTCTGTGTGAGGCGAACGAGCCGGAGGCGCAGACGCCTGCGGCATCTGCTGACGCAACACAGGATGACGATGACGGTTTCGTCCGCCTTGTGGCTGAACGTTAACCATCAACGCCCCGGAGGTGATGGGCATGGTCTGGAAGAACCCCTGGTACGACCCTACAAAAGCGCATCACCGCCCGGACGGGTTTTGCAACACGCGTGAAGTCGGGCATCAGCCCGGCGATTTGCGCCGCTGGCAGGATGAACGTAAAGCGCAGGGGCTGCCGCATCCGCCTGCTGGCGGGTACGACGCGTTTATCCGCCAGTGGTGGCAGCCTGCAGTTATTGACGGCGTCGAAGACGGCGTCTGGTGGCTCGGCCATGCCACGCTGCTGCTGCGTCTTAACGGTCGCTATTTGCTCACCGATCCGCTTTTCTCCCGCCGGGCTTCGCCCGTGAATTTCTATGGCCCCGTTCGTAAAACGCCGCTACCGCTGGAGCTTGCCCGCCTGCCGCGCATCGACGCGGTGCTGATTTCCCATAATCATTACGATCATCTGGACAACAGCACGGTCCGCCGCCTTGCGAAACGTTTTCCTGATGCGGCGTTTTTTGTGCCGCTGGGGCTGAAGGCATGGTTTGTGAAACGCGGCATCCGCAACGTCACAGAATTTGACTGGTGGGGCAATCAGTCTCTGGAAGAGCTGAACATCACTGCCGTTCCGGCACAGCACTGGAGCATGCGCACACCGTGGGACCGAAACCGCTCGCTATGGTGCGGCTGGGTGATTGAAAGCGCTACGCAGCGTTTCTGGTTTAGCGGTGACAGCGGTTATACGCCTGAACTGCTTGAAATCCCGCGCCGCCTCGGGCCGCTCACGGGCGCGGCCATTCCCATTGGTGCCTACGCGCCGCGCTGGTTTATGGCGCCGCATCATATGGATCCGCAACAGGCGGTCGGACTCTGGCAGGATACAGGTCGCCCTCTTGCCATTCCTATACATTGGGGCGTTTTTGAACTGGCTGATGAATCGCTGGATACGCCGCCTGCCGAGCTGATAAACGCGCTTGCTGAACGTGGCGAAAAAGCGGAAATGTTTGCGCCGCGCCGTATCGGGCAATATTTATCGCTGGCTGCAAATAAACGCTGATTAAGAATATATCTGATTGGTTATATTTGCTTCTGTCAGGATGATTTATTAAACGCTTTGCTTATTCCCGCTGCCTCTTTTTGAGGCAACTTTCATTAAAATGTCATTATTTTGGTGCAGGAGAAAATTGGCTTGTACAATTTCTTTTGATTTGTACATTATTTACTGCCTTCAGGCTGTAATAAAGCCTCGTTAAAATGAAGTTTAACCACATTTATGAATAAGCTTTTGCAGAAATAATAACAGCGCGAAAAATAATGCCTGTGCTTTCCCGCGTCGCCTGGACGAACCGAAGTTATTGAGCTACTGTTAAAAAGTGCATTCTGGCTTTATACCAGATACCGGGCGGTGAAGTGACCCTTACAGGGCTTCGCGGGCCCATTCTGTGCTTTATTGTCAGGGACATAGCGTTCTGTTGAGGAATCTGTGCGACAGATCGTGCAGCGTATAAAAATGGCTTGCCATTGTTTACGTTGTGTGTGATAACAAGTTTTGGGTTAAACGAGGTACAGTTCTGTTTATGTGTGGCATTTTCAGTAAAGAAGTCCTGAGTAAACACGTTGTCGTTGAATACCGCTTCTCTGCCGAACCTTATTTTAGTGCCTCAAGCAGTAATGTCTCAGTTTTATCTAAGTCAGCGCCCGCGGGCGAACAAAACAATTGAAGGAATTTGCGAAATGGCAAAGATTAAAGGTCAAGTTAAGTGGTTCAACGAATCTAAAGGTTTTGGTTTCATTACTCCTGCTGACGGCAGCAAAGATGTGTTCGTACACTTCTCTGCAATCCAGGGTAATGGTTTCAAAACTCTGGCCGAAGGCCAGAACGTTGAGTTCGAGATTCAGGACGGTCAGAAAGGTCCGGCAGCTGTTAACGTAGTTGCTATCTAATCGCACTTAAACTGACCCGGTGCCTTGTTTCACCGGCCAGCTATTTTAAAGCCCCGCCCACTGGCGGGGCTTTTTCATGTCTGAGGCGCATCAGCGTTTCCCCGACTGCCGAATCACGTTACACTTCGCGTTTTGCGCTGTTTCGGAGTCCGCATGTCTTTTATTTGCCCCCTTTGCCATTTGCCGCTGGAGCCGCAGGCCAACAGCTTTCGCTGTGCCAGTCATCATCAGTTTGATATCGCAAAGGAAGGGTACGTGAATCTTCTTCCGGTGCAGCATAAGCGCTCGCGGGATCCGGGCGACAGTATCGAAATGATGCAGGCGCGCCGCGCGTTTCTCGACGCCGGTCACTACGCGCCGCTTCGCGAGCGCACCGCGCAATTGTTGAATGAGCGCCTGCCGCAAAGCGGTGCCACGCTGCTGGATATTGGCTGCGGGGAAGGGTATTACACCAGCGCGTTTGCCGCGCTCGCGACCACCCACGGCGGGCAGAGTTTTGGGCTTGATGTATCAAAAAGCGCCATCCGTTTTGCCGCGAAGCGTTATACGGATATCTCGTTTTGCGTCGCCTCCAGCCACCGGTTGCCGTTCCCGGATGCCTTTTTCGATGCGGTAGTGCGCATTTACGCGCCCTGCAAGGCCGAAGAGCTGGCGCGTGTGGTGAAACCCCGTGGCGTGGTGGTGACCGTCACGCCTGGCCCGCGTCATCTTATCCAGCTCAAAGGGCTTATTTATGATGAAGTGCGGCTGCATGCGCTGAATGAAGAATCGCTGCCCGGCTTTGCGCTCGCCGAAGAACAGGCGTTACGCTATGAGATGTGCCTGAATGGCGAAGAGGCGACGACGCTTTTACAGATGACGCCTTTCGCCTGGCGCGCCCGCCCGGAAGTATGGGCGGCGCTAAAAGAACAAACGGCGTTTGACTGTGAAACCGATTTTTGCCTGCGCGTCTGGCAGCGCGAGGCTTAACCCGCGAAATGGCTCCAGAGGATCTGGCAGCCGATACCGATAAGCACGACACCGCCCAGAATTTCCGCCCGCTTGCCAAGCAGCGGGCCGATAAAGCGGCCTACCATCATACCGAGCGTTGACATGATCAGCGTGGCGCAGCCGATGGCGAGCGCGGTTTTAATAATATCCACCTGCAGGAAGGCGAGTCCGACGCCAACTGCCATCGCGTCAAGGCTGGTGGCAAATGCGGTAGTCACCAGCAACCAGAAGCTGTGACGGCGAATTTTCTCGGGTGCTTCCTCACAGCCGCGCACGCCTTCAATAATCATTCTGCCCCCAAGAAACACCAGCAGCACAAACGCTATCCAGTGGTTCCAGGTCAGCACAAACTGTGTAGCGAGAAGGCCGAGCAACCAGCCAACCAGTGGCGTAATCGCTTCGATAACGCCAAAGATCAGCCCCGTGCGCAGCGCTTCAGAAAATTTGGGTTTATGGAGTGTGGCGCCTTTGCCGATGGAGGCCGCGAATGCGTCCATGGACATGCCGAAGGCGAGAAGCAGAGTTGCGGAAAGATTCATTGCACAGTCCTGACCGGGATCACCATATACACGCCGTCCGCCCCCAGTAAAAAGCGGCCGCGTGCCTATGGTCTCGCCTGACTGAAAGGGCTTCAGTCCGTACGCACCACGTTTTGCAACGAGTATGTTGATGCGTACATTTCCTTAAGGAAATTGGCTACTCCCCAATGACGGGCGCAACCTTACCATATTCCAGACGGCAAAGACAATAACTGGAGAATAACCTTTTGGTTATAAATGAGAATGGTTTTCGCTTAATGACAGGACGTGAACATCTTGTTAAGAATTAAGGCAAGGAACCGGGCAAAAATATAGCACGGGCTATAAGCATGGTTATTTTTTATTCGCAAAAATAGCCTGTGCTATATTTTTAATTTATTGATTATTAACCATAAAATGATAAATTCTCTCAAGATCGTCGATATTTTTTACCCGGATAAGCAAGCGACGTTTATCTAATTGCATCACCAGCACGCCGTCTTCCGATAAATTCATCGCTTTAATGTGGTTATATTTCACCCAGCCGCCAGCAAAGAAAAAGCCTTCACGCTTGAAGCGTATTTGCGGCTCTCTGATCCAGAAAAGATAAATGGCGAGTAATCCCAGCGCGCCCAACAGCCAGGTCGTGAGCAGGGCACCGTGCGATGCCACATTCTGCCAGATAAGGATGGCGACCAGACCGGTGAAAATCAGGCTGTCAGCACGTCCGCGTTTGAGCAAGGGCACACGCAGCAGCGTTTTCCCGTGTCGACGTTCAGTGCCCCACTGGTCATAAATGGCCCATCCCAGCAGCGCGATAATAAAAATGACCAGAACTCCATCAGTCAACGTCATGCCGTCTCCCTTAAATAAAAAAGCCGGGAGCCGCTGGCCCCCGGCGCATGATATTAACCGTTACTGGCCGAGCAGGCCGACCGCGTAACCGGCGATACCAATCACAAAGAACCCCACGATAATCCACAACGGGTTCACTTTTTTACGCAGCAACCACATGCAGGCGAAGGTCAGCAGCAGCGGCACCAGGCCCGGCATCAACTGATCAAGGATCGTCTGCACTGTCGTGACTTTCACCGCGCCGTTCTGGTCGGTAACACGCGATACGACGAGCGGAATGTTTACGTGCGTCCATTTGTTAACCAGCGCCCCCATCACAAACAGGCCGAGAATGGACGCCCCCTCGGTCAGTTTTTGCAGGAAGCCGCCGCCCATATCTTTCACGATATCGACGCCTTTGCGGTAGCCATACGCCACGCCGTAGTAACGTGTGGCAAGACGCACCAGGTTAAACAGCACAAAGAACAGCAGCGGGCCGAGCAGGCTGCCGCTCATGGCGATGCCCGCGCCAAGTGCTGCGAATACCGGTCGCACGGTGCCCCAGAAAATCGGGTCGCCGACGCCCGCGAGCGGACCCATCAGGCCCACTTTGATACCGTTAATCGCGCCGTCGTCGACCTCCGCGCCGTTCGCGCGTTGCTCTTCCATCGCCAGCGTCACGCCAAGCACTGGCGCTGCCACATAGGGATGCGTGTTAAAAAACTCCAGATGGCGTTTAATCGCCTGGCGACGCGCTTCGTTATTCTCCGGATAAAGGCGACGGATCGCCGGCACCATTGAGAAGCAGAAGCCAAGCGCCTGCATACGTTCAAAGTTCCACGATCCCTGGAAGAGGTTAGAGCGGATAAACACGCCGCGAACATCGCCCGGGGTCAGTTTTTTCTCACCAGTTGTTTTCGTCATATCAACCATGTCGCTCACCTGTTAATCCAGTTCGTTATCAAGATCGTTCGCGCCAGCAGTTTGCGCGGGTGCCGCTGCGGAGCGGTTATATTTCGGGCTCAGCTGGATATAGAGCACCGCCATAACAGCCCCGATAACGCCCAGCGCCACGAGGTTGAAGTTGGTGAACGCGGCGGTAACGAAACCGAGGTAGAAGAACGGCATCAGGTAGCCCGCGCGCATCATGTTGATGACCATCGCGTAACCGACCACCACAATCATGCCGCCCGCGATGTTAAGGCCGCCGGTCACGACTTCCGGGATAGCGCTAAGCATACTCTGCACTTCGCTGGTGCCGACGGAAATCGCCACGATGACGGCCGGAATAGCGATACGCATCGCCTGTAAGAAGAGGGATGAAACGTGGATCCAGGATAGCGCGGTGAGGTTGCCGTTTTGCGCCGCCTTATCCGCCGCGTGCTGGAAACCGACGGTAATAGTACGCACGATGATGGTCAGTACCTGGCCTGCCGCAGCCAGCGGGATAGCCAGCGCAATACCGGCGCCGATGCTCTGGTGCCCGGCGATAACCAGAATGGTTGAGATAATCGACGCCAGCGCGGCGTCAGGCGCCACGGCGGCACCGATGTTCATCCAGCCGAGCGCTATCATTTCCAGCGTACCGCCGATGATAATACCGGTTTTCATATCCCCCAGTACGGCCCCGACCAGGGTACAGGCCACCAGCGGGCGGTGGAACTGAAATTCATCAAGCACCGATTCCATACCCGCGATACAGGCGACGATGAACACCAGCACAATCTGAAGAGTGGTAATCTCCATTGTACTTCTCCTGTGATATCAAACTTACGTGTAAAAACTGAGTAATCGTTAAGCTGCAATGCTGCTATTTCGTGGCTTTGCTGATTAAATCCATCATTTTTAAACGGGGATCGTTTGAGACTTTACGCACTTCCAGCTCAATGCCGCGCGCGTTAAGTTTCTTAAAGGCCTCAATATCTTTCTCATCGACAGACACCGCGTTGTTCACCTGGGTTTTGCCCTGGCGATAGGCCATCCCACCGATATTGACAGAGGTGATTTTGACGCCGCCTTCCACGATGCGCTCAACATCGGTTGGGTTGGTAAACAGCAGCATCACGCGTTCGCCCGCATATTTCGGGTTGTTGTAAACGCGGATCATTTTGGCGACATCCACCACATGCGCGGTGACGCCAGGCGGAGCCACCTGAGTGAGCAGCGTTTTGCGCACGTTGTCGGCGGCGACTTCATCGCTCACCACGATAATGCGCGAAACGTTGGTCTCTTTGGTCCAGCGGGTGGCGACCTGGCCGTGGATCAGACGGTCGTCGATACGGGCAAGGCCGATGACCATATAGTCGTTCGGGCCCATGGGTTTAACAGGCGCCGCCGCTTTCGGGGCAGGTGCGGCGGGAGCCGCTTTTTCAACCGGTTTGGCTTTCAGGGCTTTTACGCCTTCGCGGCCCGTTTCAACGGCAATCGCGACCAGCTCATCGAAAGCCGGATCGTCATCGCGCGCCATTAAGGTTTCGACGAGCATCGGGATATTCACCCCGGCGACGACTTCATAGTGGGGCTTGTCCACCACAATGCGGCTCGCCGCGTTGAACGGACTGCCGCCCCAGGTATCAACCAGAAAGACAACGCCTTTGCTGGTGTCCAGTTTTTCGAGCTGTGCGTTATATTTTTCGATCAAGGTTTCCGCATTTTCGCCGGGAACGAAATCGATCCAACCGACATTTTCCTGCTCCCCCAACAGCATTTCCGCTGTTTTGAGCAGTTGTTCGGCCGCCCAGCCATGCGTGCCTATGACAATAGCAATGGTCACTTGCTACCTCCGTGGTTATTGTCAATGCCCTTACAGGCACCGCTAACAGTGATTCGCTTATCGAATCGATTCAGATAAGGATTTGTAAGCTTTCAGAACCTAAGCACGATTTATTTTAGAAGGCGAAAAAATAATGTATGTGATGAGCGTCAGTAATTTTGCCATCAAAACAAGGCATTCGGCGTATGCGCAAAATATGCGCGTTTTTTATGTCAGACCGATTGCAAATTCTGGTAAATCTTTGCCAAAGGCTATTACGCTTTGTTAATGTAGATTTCCGATTAACTAACAGGAGTAGCGGGCAGCAGCCCACCGTATGGACCGTCACCGACGTCTTTTCTTTACCAGGCTTTCATCAGCCGTCATCTCACAAGGCTTTCGCCTTAACGCTCTGATAAACCATGTCAAAGCGCCCGACATCGTTGGGGTGCCGTTTAGTCATTCCTTGCGCAGGAGCCTGTTATGGAATTCTTAATGGACCCCTCGATTTGGGTGGGCTTAGCAACGCTTGTGGTGCTGGAGATTGTTCTTGGCATCGACAACCTGGTGTTTATCGCCATTCTCGCGGACAAACTGCCGCCAAAGCAGCGCGATAAAGCACGTCTGATAGGTTTATCCCTGGCGCTGGTAATGCGTCTGGGGCTGTTGTCGTTGATCTCGTGGATGGTGACGCTCACCCGTCCGCTTTTCAGCGTGTGGGAGTTAAGTTTCTCCGGCCGCGATCTGATCATGCTTTTTGGGGGTCTGTTCCTCTTGTTTAAGGCGACGACAGAACTCCATGAGCGGCTGGAAAACCGCCAGCATAATGACAGTCACGGCAAAGGCTACGCCAGCTTCTGGGTCGTGGTGGCGCAGATTGTGGTGCTGGATGCCGTCTTCTCGCTGGATGCCGTGATCACGGCGGTGGGTATGGTGAACCATCTGCCGGTGATGATGGCCGCGGTGGTGATTGCCATGGGCGTGATGCTCCTCGCCTCGAAGCCGTTGACCAACTTCGTTAACGCGCATCCGACGGTTGTGGTGCTCTGTCTGAGCTTCCTGCTCATGATCGGCCTGAGTCTGGTGGCGGAAGGTTTCGGTTTCCATATTCCGAAAGGCTACCTCTACGCGGCGATTGGCTTCTCTATCATCATTGAGTTCTTCAACCAGGTGGCGCGCCGCAACTTCCTGAAGCACCAGTCGAACCTGCCGCTGCGCGCGCGTACGGCGGAGGCGATTCTGC
Organism: Cronobacter sakazakii; assembly: GCF_000982825.1. Classification (NCBI taxonomy): domain Bacteria; kingdom Pseudomonadati; phylum Pseudomonadota; class Gammaproteobacteria; order Enterobacterales; family Enterobacteriaceae; genus Cronobacter; species Cronobacter sakazakii. The sequence goes on from NZ_CP011047.1 coordinate 2,825,999, forward strand.
GTCTGATGGGCAACCGTCGTCGCCCGGCCCCGGTCAGCGAAACCGAGCATCACACCGTAGTGCCGGTGCATGACGAGGCGTTTGCCGAAGAAGAGCGGTACATGATTAACGGCGTGCTGACGCTGGCGTCCCGCTCGCTTCGCAGCATCATGACGCCGCGTGGCGAGATAAGCTGGGTGGACGCCAACCGCAGCGTGGATGAAATTCGCGAGCAGTTATTGTCGTCGCCGCACAGCCTGTTTCCGGTGTGTCGCGGTGAGCTTGATGAAATCATCGGCGTGGTGCGTGCCAAAGAGCTGCTGGTAGCGCTGGAAGAGGGCGTTGACGTCGCGGCTATCGCCTCGGCGACCCCGGTGATTGTGGTGCCGGAAACGCTGGATCCTATCAACCTCCTCGGCGTGCTGCGCCGTGCTCGCGGCAGCTTTGTTATCGTCAATAACGAGTTTGGCGTGGTGCAGGGGCTCGTCACGCCGCTGGACGTGCTGGAGGCGATTGCCGGAGAATTCCCGGATGCCGACGAAACGCCGGAAATCGTTCACGACGGCGACGGCTGGCTGGTGAAAGGCTCGACCGATCTCCACGCGCTGCAACAGACGCTGGACCTTCCGTCACTGGTCAATGACGAAGAGGACATCGCGACGGTCGCCGGGCTGGTCATCGCCATTAACGGGCAGATCCCGCGCGTGGGCGACGAGCTGGCGATGCCGCCGCTGCGTATCACGATTGTTGAGGCGAACGCCTACCGTGTCGATCTCGTGCGCGTGGTCAAAGACACGCCAGCGCACGACGAAGAAGAGTAACGGTCAGACCATCGGCGCCGGATGTTGTCGGCGCCAGAACGGCGTACCCGGATGGGTGCGCCGTTGTTCCAGCCACTGCGGTAACGCGCTGAGCGGCATCGGATGCGCGAACAGATATCCCTGCAACACCGGCACGCCGAGGCGGCATAAATACGCGGCCTGTTCTTCGGTTTCCACGCCTTCCGCCACCAGTTCAATTTTCAGCCTTCTCGCCATCGCGATAATAATGTCTGTTACGGTCGAATTAACCGCGTCGGTGCCGATAGCGGCGGTGAAGCGTTTATCCATTTTCAGCACGTCCGGGCTGAGTGTTTCGAGATAAGAGAGCGAGCTCTGGCCCGTGCCAAAATCGTCAATCGCCAGCCTGACGCCAAGTTTGCGCAAATCATGCGCCACGCGGTAATCCACCTCCGGCAGCGAATCGCGCTCCGTGAGCTCCAGAAAGAGCGTCTGTACGGGGCAGTGCGGATACCAGTAGCGCTTTAGATCGTCAATAATCACGCCGTCATGAAAGTGGCTCGCGGCGATATTCACCCCAATATGAAAATCCGCAGATGCCGGAAAATAGTGGCGCTGCGCCGCGGTTTTCGTCAGCACATAGCGCGTCAGCGCGTTAATCATCCTGAGCTGTTCGGCAAGCGGTATAAACACGTCCGGTGCAATCGGCCCGAGGCGTGGATTATTCCAGCGCAGCAGCAACTCCACGCCCGTGCATTCGCCGGTTTTACCGCTCACCAGCGGCTGGCAATACACTTCAAACTCATTGTTGGCGATGCCGAGATTAATTTCCCACGAGAAGCTCATGCGTCTGGCGGTCGCAAGCCAGGCGATATAGCCGATCAGCAGGCTCAGTAGCACCGCGAGCGGCAACTGCACGGGGATATTTTTCAGCGCCAGTGCGTTTGCCGAAGGGCCAAGCAGCGTTACCGAGAACGGATACTGACTGGACGTTTGCTGGTATTGCGTCAGTCCGTCGAGGGCATGTGTCGTTTCTGTCAGCCCACGCCCGTACTCCAGATGCATGCCTGCGACATCAAACAGCACATGTTCAATGACGGGTGGGTCCGGGGCCAGCAGAAGGCTGGCGATAAATTCAATGTTAACCGACTGCAAGACGCCAGACTGGCCGTTGTCGATGGACGGTGTCCAGAGGATCAGGACAGGGCTGCCTTTGAGTAAAGAACTGTCGCGCGACAGACGCATCAGGGGTTTTGCCGCAGGTAAATGGGGTTGCAGCTGATGCACCGGCACGTTGCGTTCACCAAAAATACTTGAGCAATAAAGCGTACCGTCGCTCACCAGCGCAATGGTCCGCACCGTCTGGAGGCTGGCGGCCATTTCGCGCAACTGGCGATGCACCTGCTGACACGGCATACCGATAAGCGGCAGCAGCGCAGTGCGTGCGGCATCCAGCGGCACCAGCAACTCTTCCAGGGTTTCCACCGCATGGGCGGCGTAGCGCGTGGTTTCGTGCTGGTACTGTTTGCGGTCGGACAGATAGCGTATTCCCAGCGTGACGATTAACGTCAGCAGGGCGAGGGCAATACAGAGAATCAGCCGCCGACGGCGGTAAGCCCGAATAATACGCTGCGCTTTTTGCATAGGCTCTATCTCTCAGACTCATCTGAGTTATTAAGACGGAATGTTAAGAGTGTAGTGGGCGTTGACGCGACGGGAGGAATAAAAGGCGAGCGGGGATAAAAAAAGCGCCGCGGATGCGGCGCTTTAGGGCATTAATCGCACTGAACCTTGATGGCCAGGCCGCCACGTGACGTTTCACGGTATTTGGCGTTCATATCTTTGCCGGTTTCATACATCGTCTCGATGACTTTATCGAGCGAGACGCGCGGCTCGCTGGTGCGGCGCATCGCCATACGCGCGGCGTTAATCGCCTTCACGGAGGCAATCGCGTTACGCTCGATGCACGGCACCTGTACCTGGCCCGCGACCGGGTCACAGGTCAGGCCAAGGTTATGCTCCATACCGATTTCGGCTGCCACGCAAACCTGTTCCGGGCTCGCGCCCAGCAGCTCTGCAAGCCCTGCCGCGGCCATGGAGCAGGCAACGCCCACTTCACCCTGGCAACCCACTTCGGCACCGGAGATAGACGCGTTCATTTTATACAGCGCGCCGATAGCGCCCGCGGCAAGGAAGTAGCGGATGTAGATATCCGGACTGACCGATTCAATAAAGTGATCATAGTAGGCCAGAACTGCCGGTACGATACCGCATGCGCCGTTAGTCGGTGCGGTGACAACACGGCCGCCCGCCGCGTTCTCTTCGTTGACGGCGAGCGCAAACATATTCACCCAGTCGACCACGATCATCGGATCGTTGGAGAGTTTATCGCTGGAAACCAGCATACGGCGCAGTGCAGAGGCGCGACGCGGTACGCGCAGCGGGCCAGGGAGCACGCCTTCGGTATTCATACCGCGATCGATACAGGCGCGCATGGTCTGCCAGACGTCTGCAAAATAGTCTTCAATCTCTTTTTTGCTGTGCAGCGCCAGTTCGTTTTTCATCACCAGGCCGGAGAGCGACAGGCCGGTTTCTTTGCAATGCGCCAGCAGATCTTTAGCAGAGTGGAACGGATACGGCACGCTCACTTCGTTGCTGGCGGTTTTGCCGAAATGCTCTTCATCGACGATAAAGCCGCCGCCGATGGAGTAATAGGTTTTGCTGTAGATCTCTTTCTCGCCGCTGTAAGCGTGGATGGTCATGCCGTTTTCATGCAGCGGCAGATTGTCGCTCTGAAAACGCATCCCGTTATCTTTCGGGAAATCCACTTCGTGAGCGCCCTGCGCGAGCAGCAGGCGACCGCGGGTTTCAACATCACGGATAAATGCAGGTATGGCGTCGATATCCACCGTGGCGGGCTCATTACCTGCCAGACCCATAATAATGGCGATATCGGTATGGTGACCTTTGCCGGTCAATGAGAGCGAGCCGTAGACGTCCACCGCGACGCGGGTCACGTCCTGCAATAATCCTTTTTCGACCAGGTCATCGACGAACTGCTTCCCGGCCTTCATCGGACCTACCGTATGGGAAGAGGAGGGGCCAATGCCCACCTTAAACATGTCGAATATACTAATCACGTGGTAACTCCTGACAGAGTCATTTGCCCTGCAAATGACGGTGTGAAAACAGCGCATAGTGTAAAAGGTTATTGTGCTGCGCAGTTAACTATTCACATGAATTAAACTAATGAATAAGGCGAGGCCGCCTAATAAAGTGCTGCGGATCGCACTTTTCACCCACAATAATAGTCAGGGTTTCTCGCCGATTTGTAGCGCCAGCTCACGAATAATGCCTGCGGTCATGCCCCAGACAAAATAGTGCTGATACCAGGAGAGCCAGACGCGGTGATGATTGCCGCGCCGGTGGATGTCGAGCGGGTGATAGCGTCCGAGCCGCAGCGCTTCGGCAAGCGGCATCTCAAAGACCGCCGCCACTTCATCTTCACTGGCGTGATACGGCAAATCTGGCGGGATAATGCCCACCACGGGCGTTACCTGAAAACCGGTTACGCTGTCGACCGGCGGGAGCACGCCGATAACCTCGACTGCCTCGGGCGGGATAGCCACTTCTTCCTGCGCTTCACGCAGCGCCGCCGCGATTAGCGAGGCGTCCGTGTCATCCACCGCACCGCCGGGGAAGGCCACCTGGCCCGCGTGTTTGCGAAGCGTGGCGGCGCGCTTCGTCAACAGCAGGCCCGGCTCCGGGCGGCGCACCACCGGCACCAGTACGGCGGCCTGGCGCTGATTCAGACTGGAACGGCTCATCTGTGGGCGCAGAAGCTGGAAACGCGATAAAAACCGGTCGAGCGTCAGCGGGCTATTCTCCATCGTCACCTCTCTAATGCGTGCAGGATACGGTTAACTTTATCAAAAGTTTCCTGATATTCCGCCGCTTCTTCGCTGTCAGCCACGATGCCGCCGCCCGCTGAGCAGTAAAGCGCGCCGTTTTCCGCCGTCAGCGTGCGGATGGTAATGCTGGTGTCCATCGCGCCGCAGAAGCTGAGATAACCGATGCTCCCGCACCAGGCGTTGCGCCGCTGCGGCTCCAGCTCTTCGATAATTTCCATCGCCCGCACTTTGGGCGCACCGGTGATAGAGCCGCCAGGGAAACTCGCGCGCAGCAGATCGGTGGCGTGAAGCGATAGCGGCAGCGTCGCGGTAATGGTGCTGACCAGATGATGCACCGCCGGAAACGGCTCAACGACAAACAGCTCCGGCACTTTCACGCTGCCGGGCGTCGCCACGCGGCCAATGTCGTTACGCAGCAGATCGACAATCATCAGGTTTTCGGCGCGATCTTTAGGTGATTGCGCGAGCCGTAAAGCCTGGCGCGCATCTTCCTCAGGATCGGACAAACGCGGCAGCGTACCTTTAATGGGGCGCGTTTCAATAGCGCCGTTATGCAGACGGATAAACCGCTCCGGCGACAGGCTTAAAATCGCCTGTTCAGGCAGGCGCAGAAAAGCGCTGAACGGCGCGCGGTTCGCGGCATTCAGCGTTAAAAATGCCTGCCATTCGCTGCCTGCATAGTGCGCGCGAAACCGTTGCGCCAGATTGACCTGATAGCAGTCGCCGCTTCGCAGATACGCCTGCACCTGGCGGAATTTCTCGCCATATTCTTCGCGCGTCATGTTTGAACGCCACGGTGAGGTTAAGCGAAACGGTGCGGTCTCAACCGGCAGTTGTGCTTCAAGCCAGGCGAGACGCGCGCTGGCATCACCGTAGCAGAGCAGCGTCAGGCGCTCGCGATGGTGATCGGCTATCAGCGCCCAGTCATAGATGCCGACCGCCATATCCGGCGTGTTGAGATCGGCGCTGGCCTGTGAGGGCAGCCGCTCGAAGCGCCGCCCGAGATCGTAGCCAAACAGCCCGAGCGCGCCGCCCTGGAAGGGAAAATCCTCATCTGGTGCGGGTGAAAACGCAAAATGCGCCAGCGCAGCGTGCAGCAGACGCAGCGGATCGTCGTCGCTCTGCTGGCAACCCTCTGCGTCTTGCGTCATAGTGAGCGCCCCCCGCGTGGTCAGCGTGACGCGCGGGTCGGCAACCAGAATGTCGAAGCGGTTGTGGGCGTGCTCGGCAAAACCCGAGTGCAGCAGCATCGCCCACGGCTGATGTTGTAGCGCAGAAAAGGTCTGTTGCAGCGCATCGGCGCGCCAGGGCAGGAAGATCAGTTCAGGAGTCAGGTTCGTATTCATCAGGACGACAATTAACAACGGCGCAGGGCGTCTGGCGCCCGCACGCACGGCGTGGAATAATTGAACGCATCAATGTAACAGGAGTCAGCGATGTTTGCAGGTTTACCTTCTCTCACCCATGAACAGCAACAGCAAGCGGTTGAACGTATTCAGGAGCTGATGTCGCAGGGCATGAGCAGCGGCGAAGCCATCGCACAGGTGGCGCAGGAGATCCGCGCCACCCATCAGGGCGATCGCATCGTCGCGCGTTTTGAAGACGACGACGAAGAGGAATAAACGCACTTTTCCTGAAATAAAAAAGCGACAATTTTTTTGTCCCTGCTGACGTGTTATCGTGCGCAGCACGCATAATAACGTCAGATATCATCATACTTTGCGTCCCTGTCCGGCAGGGACGTTAAGCTTAGGGACAGAGCTTTATGGCCTTTACACCTCACACCCCACCCGCTTCACGGCTGAAACTCATCGCGACCGGCAAGGCGCTGCCGGAACACCTTATTACGTCCGCCGAACTTGATAGCCGCCTCGGCAAGCGCGAGGGGTATGTGGAGCGCCGCTCAGGCATTCTGCACCGCTACCATGCCGCAAATGATGACAGCCAGGCTGCGCTCGCCGCCGCCGCGCTGCATGACGCCTGCCAGCGTCACGCGATTAACCCCGACTCCATCGACCTGCTGATCTCCGCCTCGGCCATTGCCGTTCAGGCGCTGCCCTGTTCAGCGGTACACGTGATGAAAGCCGCAGGCTTACCGGCAGGCATGGCGGGGTTTGACATCAACAGCAGTTGCGTGAGTTTTATCAGCGCCATGCAGGTGGCGTCGGCGCTGTTAACCAGCGGCGCTTATCGCCGTATCGCGATTGTGTCGGCGGATATCGCCTCGCGCGGGATCGACTGGCAGCATGAAGAGTCGTCGCTTATTTTCGGCGACGGTGCCGCCTGCGCCATTTTGGAGGCGGGTGATGGTCGCTCTGGCATTCTGGCGATGAAAGCGGAAACTTACCCGCAGGGCAGTGAGCTGTGCGAGATCCGCGCCGGCGGCACGCGTAAAAACCCCCGCGCTGGGATGGAAGAGAGCGACTTTCTGTTCCATATGCAGGGCAAAGCGCTGTTCCGCCAGGCTTCGCTGCTGATTGACGGGTTCTGGCAGCGGCTGCTCGATGCCGCAGGGCTAACGCTTGATGACATCGCCACCGTGGTGCCGCACCAGGCGAGCCATTTGTCGCTCGAGCATATGCGCAAACGCCTGAAAGTGAAGCCGCAGGTGCTGGTGGATATCTACCGCCAGCACGGTAATCAGGTGGCGGCGTCGATTCCCACCGCGCTCCACGAAGCGTTTACCACCGGGCGCGTGAAGCCGGGCGAGCCGATAATGCTGGTCGGCACGGCCGCGGGATTAACGCTCGCCGGTATGGTGCTGCTGCCATGAAATATCTGGTAACGGGCGCCACCAGCGGGCTTGGGCGCAACGCGGTTGAGGCGCTGCTCGCGCAGGGCTGTGACGTGCGCGCGACCGGGCGTGACGAAAAAGCGGGCGCTGAGCTTACCGCGCTCGGCGCGCAATTCGTGCCGCTGGAGCTTGCGCAGGCCGACGACGCCCGCTGCGATGCATTGATGCAGGGCTGTGATGTGGTCTGGCACTGCGCGGCCAAATCGTCGCCGTGGGGCAGCGCGCAGGCGTTTCACGCGGTGAATGTCGCCGCCACCGAACGGCTGGCCTGTGCTGCGGCGCGGGCAAGCGTCACGCGTTTCATTCATATCTCCACACCTGCTATCTATTTCGATTTCCGCCATCATCACAATGTGGATGAAGCGTACCGGGCCGCCCGTTTCGCCTGCCATTACGCCAGCAGTAAATATGCGGCGGAGCAGGTCATTCAGGCGGCGGCAAGGCAATTTACGCACGTCACGTTTATTATTCTGCGCCCGCGCGGGCTGTTCGGCGCGCACGATCGCGTGATAATCCCGCGCCTGCTGCGCCAGCTTGAGGCCGACCGCGGCGTGCTGCGTCTGCCGCGCGGCGGCGAGGCGCTGCTCGATTTAACCTGGGTTGGCAATGTGGTGCATGCGATGCGTCTTGCCACCGACACGCCGGGGCTCATCTCCGGTGAAGCATTCAATATTACCAATCATGAACCGCAGCGGCTGGTGGAGATGCTGGGCAGCCTGCTCGGCGATGAGCTGCAGATCCGGTATCGGGTGGCGTCGGTGCCCTGGCCGCTGCTCTCGCTCGTGGCGCAGGGTATGGAAATCCACGGGCATCTCACCGGCACGGAACCGCGCCTGACGCGCTACAGCGCGGGCACCGTCAGTTTCGATATGACGTTAAGCCAGGAGAAGGCAATAACCCGGCTCGGCTATCGCCCGCCGGTGTCGCTGGCAGAAGGCGTGCGGCTTACCGGCGCCTGGCTGCGCGAAAGGAGAGGCTGAATGGCCACGATTACGACGTTTGAAACCGGCTACTGCACGCATTTAGGCTGCATCGCGCTAAAGGGCGCGGCATGGAAAACCTGTAAATTTCCGGCCCGCGCGAGCCTTATCGACGCGGGCGGCAAACGCTGGCTGTGGGATACCGGCTACGCCTCGTGGTTTGACGATTACACCCGCCGCGGGATCTATCAACTTTATCGACGCGTCACGCCGGTTTACTTTTCCCCGGAACAGTCGCTGGTGCGCCAGCTTGCGGAGAAAGGCTATTGCCCTGATGACATCGACGCGCTGATCCTCTCGCACTTTCACGCCGACCATATCGCCGGGCTGCGTGACTTCGCGGATAACCGCTTTATCTGCTCCGGCGAAGGCTGGGCGCAGACCCGCACGCTGCGTGGGTTTTCCGCGCTGCGTCAGGCGTTCGTGCCAGGGCTTATCCCGGAAAAGTTTGAAAGCGCGGTCAGCTTTATCGAGAGCTTTGAGCGCGTGGCGCTGCCCGCCGCACTCGCGCCGTTTGATACCGGCTTCCTGCTGCCAGGCAGCAACGGCGAGGTGTTGCTGGTGCCGTTGCCGGGCCACGCCGCCGGGCATATCGGCGCGTTTGTGCTGACGGACAACGGCTGGGTGCTGCTCGCCGCCGACGCCGCCTGGTCGCCGGTCAGCTACCGCGAACAGCGCGGCCCGTCGCGGCTCGCGAATCTGGTGATTGCCGATCCGGCTGCCGCCACGCGCACGCTCGATTTACTGCATCGGCTCTGGCGCGATGGCGGCGCGGAGATCCGTCTCGCGCACGAGGGCGATTTGTGAATAAGCTCGCCATGCTCTGGCACTATTTCCGTGTGAAGCGTCTGCGTTTTCAAAATCGCGCGGCGCTTGAGCGCTACCAGCAAAAACAGCTTGGGCGGTTTGCCGCGCGCGTGCTGGCGAAAAGCCCGTGGTTCAGGCGCTACCGTACGCTGCCGTTTGGCGAATGGCCGCTAATGGACAAAGCGCTGATGATGGCGCATTTCGATGAGATGAACACCGGCGGCCTGAAAGCGGCAGACGTGATGGCGTGCGCGCTCAAAAGTGAAAACGACCGCAATTTTACGCCGACGGTTGGGCGCTACAGCGTGGGGCTGTCGAGCGGCACATCCGGGCGGCGCGGGATTTTCGCGGTCAGCCCGCAGGAACAGGCGCTGTGGGCAGGCGCCATGCTCGCAAAAATGCTGCCAGACGGCCTCTTTGCAGGCGAGCGGGTGGCGCTCTTTTTGCGCGCCGACAATAACCTCTACCAGAGCGTGAACAGCCGCTGGCTGAGCCTCGGTTTTTACGATCTCTTTGAGCCCTTCGACGCCCTGCTTACACGGCTTGAAGCCGAATCGCCGTCGATTATCGTCGCACCTGCGCAGGTACTGCGCGCGCTCGCGCTGGCAGTCCAGGCAGGCGCTCTGAAGATTGCGCCAAAGAAAGTCATTTCCGTGGCAGAAGTGCTCGACGCGCAGGACAGCGCGCTGCTGAAAAGTATTTTTCCTGACGTCGGCGAAGTGTATCAGGCGACCGAAGGCTTTCTCGCCGCCACCTGTTCGCATGGCGTGCTGCACCTGAACGAAGCGTTTATCCATGTTGAAAAGGAGTGGCTGGATGCGCGTCGTTTTGTTCCGGTCATCACCGATTTTACGCGTACCACGCAGCCCATCGTGCGTTACCGGCTGGACGATGTGCTGGCGGTGCGCGATACGCCGTGCGCCTGCGGCGATCCGTCGCTGGCGCTGGCGCATATTGAAGGGCGACAGGACGATCAACTCCTGTTGCCGGACGGGCAGGGCGGCGAGCGGGTCATCTTTGGCGATCTCTGCAACCGCGCGCTGGCGCGCGTTCTGCCCTTCACGGCGGATTACCGGCTAATTCAGCACGGCGCGGAGCGCCTGACGCTTATCGTCGAGGCCGACGACGCACAGCGCGCGCAGGCGCAGGCCGCGCTAATGGCGCTTTTTGAACAACAGGGCGTGGCGTGCGATGTTCTTCGCTGGACGCTTTTAGCGCAGATTCCGCAAGCGGCCGCCGGGGCCAAGCGGCGGCGTATCGTGCGTGTAAGGGAGCGCGCATGAACGAAACGGCTTATCGCCTGAAATCTCTGCTGCTGGGGTGGGGAAGCGTTGGCATAGTCTATTCCACGACCGATCTGCTTCAGCGCGCCGGGCACAAACTACCGCCGTTGTGGTTCGACACGCTGCTGGATTTCACGCCCTCGGCCATCTGGCTTTATATGTCGTTTTTCCTGCTTGTTCCCGCGGGCTACTGGTTAACCCCGAGGGCAGAAGTGAAATGGCTGATGCGCGCCACGCAACTGGCGGCGCTGTTTGCCGGGGCTGTCTATCTGGCGTGGCCGACGACGATGGCCTATCCCGTCGTCAGCGGCGAGGGCATCAGCGCTGACGCGCTGCGTATTCTGCTGGCGGTGGATTCGCCGCAGAACTGTTTCCCGTCACTGCATATGGCGCTGACCCTGCTGATGGTCTGGGGCATCAGCAAACGCGGGCAGTGGGGCTATACCCTTGCCGCGGTGCTCTGGGGCGCGGCGATTAGCGTGTCGATTTTGCAGCTGCGACGCCATCTGTTTGTCGATTTGGTCGGCGGCGTCGCGCTTACGCTGCTGGCAGGCATGCTGGCGCGAAAAATGTTGTCTTACTGGATGATACAAAAGGAATTGAATCATGAATGAATTAACGTTACCCATCGTAGTGATGCTGGGGCTGGTCTTTGGTGAGGCGTTTTTGTTGAAATGGCGCGCACGTGCGCCGGTGAACTGGCGTGACATAGTGTTTAATGTCAACTCCGGGCAGATGGTGCTGTGGCTGTTCCGGGGGCTGGAAGTGCTGTGCTACAGCGTCATCTCCCGCAACGTAAACCTTGAGCTTTTTCAGGGAGCACCTGCGGTTGTGGTGTGGGGCTTTGCCTTTATCGCCTGGGATTTTGGGTTTTACTGGCTGCACCGGTTGCATCATGAATGGCCCTTACTCTGGGCCGTTCACAGCGTACACCATCACGGTGAACACTATAATCTCTCGCTCGGCGTGCGCAATTCCTGGTACTCATCGCTGACCTCAATCCCCTTTTTTATGCTGCTGGCCGTGGCGGGTGTGCCGCTGTCAGTGTTTCTTGCGGTCTCTGTGATTCACTACAGTATCCAGTTTTTTAACCACAACGCGTTCACCGGGCGACTCGGCTTTCTGGAGCGGTTGCTGGTCACGCCGTCGCATCATCGGGTTCACCACCTGTGCGAGCGCCGTTTTGCTGACACCAACTACGGCGGTACGTTGATCCTCTGGGATAAACTCTTCGGATCGTTTTGTCATACGCCACCGGCGCGGGATGAACATCAATATGGTGTAAAAGGCTATCGCGCCTCTGCCAATCCGCTGCGGGAAAGTAACGCGCCTTTTGCCCGCCTGCTTGGCTTTCGCCCTGCGCCGCACACGAAAGGCAGCGTCTGTCCTGCGCCATACATTATCGTTAGCGGTACGCTGCTGCTGTTTATTCCGGTTATCGGTTATATCCAGCGTTATGGCTATGGTTATGACGATATCGGCCGGGAACAAATGACGCTGTTTTTGCTGCTGGTGGCCGCGTCAGTGATGATGGGACTGATGAATGACGGGCATCGTGCAAGCCGCATCGGCTGGGCCGTCGTGACCGGCTTGATGCCGCTGTGTTGTCTGCATCTTTTTGGCTGGCAGGGGTTTATCTGGCAGCTAAGCCTGCCTGCACTGGCGCTGCACGGTCTGATAGTCCTGGCCATGCCTGCGATGCAAAAGAGGGCGCTACGCCATGACTAAAGCGCTTATCCCGTTACGCTTCAGCCCGGCAGCCGAAGGTGCGTTTCATCGCGCTCTCCAGCAGGAGGCATATGCTTATCTTCACGATCGCAACGACCACCGTTTTGCTGACCGTCCGGCGCGCATCAAAGCGCTTCTGATCCTGCTGGCAAGCATTGCATGCTATGCGCTGGCTCTGCAGTCCTCTGACGCGGTGTGGTTCATCGCCTGCTATGCGTCATTCGCCGTTTTGATGATGTGGCTGAATATTGATGTTAATCATGATGCCTCACACCTGACCTTTACTCGCCGCCGTTTCTGGAACGCGTTCATCAGCCGCGCGGTGACGCTTTCAACCGGTATTGAGCCTGTTTACTGGCGCACACGACACGTCAGTTATCATCATCGCTACGCGAATATTGAACACTACGATCTGGATACCGAAGAGAACGGGATTTTCCGCCAGACGCCGTTTCAGCGCTGGCGCAGGTGGATGCACTTTCAGCATCTCTACTGGCCGCTGGTGGCAGCCTTATCCCTGAGCTGGATAGGCCTTGTGTTTGACTGGGCCGACAGGCTGGGCCGCACGCCGCTGCATGCGGACCGGCTGCTGCCTGGCGTGAAAGGATGGAGCGCTTTTATCTTTAGTAAAATAGCGCATATCACGCTGATGCTGGGTGTACCGATCATCGCGGGGCATAACGTCTGGATGGTGGCGGGCATTTATCTGCTGACCCAGATGTGTACGTCGCTGCTGGTGGTCTTTTTGCTTCTCGGCACCCACTGGGCCGGAGCCACGTTTTATCAGGCTCCTCAGGACGGGGAGAAGCGAATGGCGCATGGCTGGTATCACCACAACTTCACCACCGCCTGCGACTGGCACACGCCACGGCGCTGGCTGGAGACATTTACCGGCGGGCTGAATTATCACCTGACGCACCATCTGTTCCCCGGCTGGCACCATCGCCACTATCCGGCGCTCGCGCGGATAGTGGCGCGGCTGGCACAGGAACATGGGTTGCCGTATCGCTGCATCAGCTATCGCGAACTCCGCGCCGCGCAGCGGGTATTTCTGGTTCAGATGGGCAACCCGCATGACGCGTAATTTGCCACCGCTGCGTGTGGAACGCCACGATCCCGCGCTGCATAAAGCGTTCCGTACGGCCTGTCAGCACTATCTGACGACGCAGCAGGAGCATCGCTTCGCCGATAAGGGCATGTGGGCGAAACTCGTTTTTCTCGCGCTCTGCTGCGCGGCCTGTTACCTGCTAAGCCTGACGTCATCGCATCTCACCGGTTTTGCGCTCTGGTATTTCGGTTTTATCTTTTTCGCCATGATGCTGGTGGTCAATGTGTTGCATGATGCCAGTCACAATGCATACTGCCGTTCCGGTGCGGCGAACGCCTGGCTTGGCCGTCTGGTGAGCGTTCCTCTGGGGCTTGATGCTGACAACTGGCAGGTACGGCATGTGCAGTTTCATCACCCGTATACCAATATTCAGGGGTACGACCCCGATATCGATGAAAACGGCGTCCTGTGCCAGACGCCGTTCCAGCGCCACAAGCCTTTTATGCGCGCACAGCATCTTTACTGGCCGCTGGTGGCCGCGCTGACCTTTCCCTGGTATGCGTGGTGGATGGACTGGCGCGACCGGTTGGGCGAAACGCCTTTTACGCGCCATTTACCTCACCAGGGCGCAGGTGGCGCACTCCTGTTTTTACTGCTGAAAGCCGCACATTTTTGGCTGGCGCTGGGGCTTCCGATGCTGCTTTTGGACGAAGCCATCACGTTTCCAGCTGTCCTTGCCGTTTACCTCATCAGCCAGATGCTGGTTTCGGCGCTGTTTGTGTCGCTGCTTATCGGAACGCACTGGGCGAAGGGCCATTTCTATCCTGCGCCGGCCGATAACGTGATGCCGCAGAGCGTCTATCACCATGCGTTTGCGACAACGTTTGACTGGCACATGCGGCCACGCCTGATGGGATACTGGCTCGGCGGTTTAAATCTCCACCTGACGCATCATCTCTTTCCTGACTGGAGCCACCGCCACTTTCCGGCGCTGAGCGCTATCATCGCCCAGGTCGCGAAAACACATGGGTTGTCATACCAGATACTCACGGTGAAAGATCTGCTGCGGCTGCAACGGCGGCATTTACTCAGAATGGGAAGAAAACCCGAAGAAACCGCCACCGGCGAACGGTGACGGCGGGGCTCAAACTGCGGCGATAATTTTGATTTCTACTTTATAGCGCGGGTTCATCAGGCGGGCCTGCACGGTGCAGCGTACCGGTGCGGAGCCTGCCACCACCCACTCCTCCCAGGCTTTATTCATCAGCGCGAAATCGTCGCCGTCGGCTAGGAAGATGGTGGCGTCGAGAATACGGGATTTATCGCTGCCCTGCGCGGTTAACAGCGTGTCGATTTGCGCCAGTGTATTGGTGGTTTGTTCGTAAGCGTCGCCGTCGAGATTTTCCGGCACGCCGGTGTAGTAAATCGTCTGGTTGTGAATCACCGCGTCAGACCAACGATCTGCGGGATCGATACGCACGATTGTCATCGCTTTTTCCTTTTCCTGTTCTGTTTAGCAGGGTGCAAGCCTGCCATAAAGCGCGAGCGCCGTCATCTGTTCGGCTGGCGTAAGCGTGGCCGCCCTGACATAATCACTGGCAATTTAACCAGGGGGCAGTGTGACAGACGATTTTGCAGCAGATGGCCAACTGGCCAACGCGATTCCCGGCTTTAAACCGCGCGAGCCGCAGCGTCAGATGGCGCAGGCGGTCAGCGCCGCCATTGAGGCCGCGACGCCTCTGGTGGTCGAGGCGGGTACCGGGACCGGGAAAACTTACGCCTATCTGGCGCCCGCGCTGCGTGCCGGTAAGAAAGTGATTATTTCCACCGGTTCGAAAGCGCTGCAGGATCAGCTCTACAGCCGCGATCTGCCGACCGTCGCCAAAGCGCTGGAATTCAAAGGCCGTCTGGCGCTCTTAAAAGGGCGCTCGAACTATTTATGCCTGGAGCGCCTGGAGCAACAGGCGCTGGCGGGCGGCGATCTGCCGGTTCAAACCTTAAGCGACGTTATCCAGCTGCGCGGCTGGGCCAACGAAACCGTCGATGGCGATATCAGCACCTGCGGGCGCGTGGCGGAAGACGCCCCCGTCTGGCCGCTGGTCACCAGCACCAACGATAACTGCCTTGGCACCGACTGCCCGCTCTACAAAGACTGCTTTGTGGTCAAAGCGCGCAAAAAGGCGATGGAAGCTGACGTCGTGGTGGTGAACCATCACCTGTTTCTCGCCGATATGGTGGTCAAAGAGAGCGGCTTTGCGGAGCTTATCCCGGAGGCTGAGGTGATTATCTTCGACGAAGCCCATCAGTTGCCGGATATCGCGAGTCAGTATTTCGGCCAGTCGCTCTCCAGCCGCCAGCTGCTTGACCTCGCAAGAGACATTATCATCGCCTATCGCACCGAGGTGAAAGATACCCAGCAGCTACAAAAGTGCGCCGACCGGCTGGCGCAAAGCACCCAGGATTTCAGGCTGCAGTTGGGCGACCCTGGCTTTCGCGGCAACCTGCGCGAACTGCTGGCGGACGCCTCCATCAGCCGCGCGTTGCTGCTGCTCGATGACGCGCTGGAGCTCTGCTACGACGTGGCGAAGCTGTCGCTTGGCCGCTCGGCGCTGCTGGACGCTGCTTTTGAGCGCGCCACGCTCTATCGCGCGCGTCTCAAACGCTTAAAAGAGATTAACCAGCCAGGCTACAGCTACTGGTATGAGTGCAACTCGCGCCACTTTACGCTGGCGCTCACGCCGCTGACCGTCGCGGATAAATTCCAGGACGTGATTGCGGAAAAGGGCGGCAGCTGGATTTTTACCTCCGCCACGCTCTCGGTGAATGACGACCTGCATCACTTCACGGAGCGGCTCGGCATTCACGAGGCAAAAACTCTTCTGCTGCCCAGTCCGTTCGACTATGCCCGCCAGGCGCTGCTCTGCGTGCCGCGAGGTCTGCCGCAGACTAACCAGCCGCAGGCCGGAAAAGCGCTGGCGCGGATGTTACAACCGCTGATTGAGGCCAACCAGGGCCGCTGTTTTATGCTTTGCACGTCGCACGCGATGATGCGCGAGCTGGCCGAGCAATTCCGCGCCACCATGACGCTGCCGGTGCTTTTGCAGGGTGAAACCAGCAAAAGCCAGCTGCTGGAGCAGTTTATCAGCGCGGGCAATGCGTTGCTGGTGGCGACAAGCAGCTTCTGGGAAGGGGTGGACGTGCGCGGCGACGCGCTGTCGCTGGTGATTATCGACAAACTGCCGTTCACCTCGCCGGACGATCCGCTGCTGAAAGCGCGGATGGAAGATTGTCGCCTGCGCGGCGGCGATCCGTTTGATGAAGTTCAGCTGCCGGAGGCGGTCATCACGCTCAAGCAGGGCGTCGGGCGTCTTATCCGCGACGTCGACGACCGCGGCGTGCTGGTGATTTGCGACAACCGCCTTGTGATGCGCCCCTACGGCGCGGTCTTTCTGAAAAGCCTGCCGCCGACGCCGCGCACCCGCGATATCGGCGAGGCGGCGCGCTTTCTCACCGACGCGGCGCGGCAGTAATTTATGCCAGACTGTGATAAGATGCGCCCCTTTTTGAACCACCACGACGCGTAAGAGTGTTATAGAACCATGCGAATTCTGGCTATTGATACCGCCACCGAGGCCTGTTCCGTCGCCTTGTGGGACAACGGTAAAACGTCCGCCCTTTTTGAACTCTGCCCGCGCGAGCACACCCAGCGTATTCTGCCGATGGTCAGTGAGATCCTCACCGAAAGCGGCGTTGCGCTGTCGGCGATGGACGCGCTGGCCTTTGGCCGCGGGCCGGGAAGCTTTACCGGCGTGCGAATCGGCATCGGCATCGCGCAGGGGCTGGCGCTTGGCGCAGAACTTCCGATGGTCGGCGTGTCGACGCTGATGACGATGGCGCAGGGCGCATGGCGCGTCAGCGGCGCGACCCGTGTGCTGGCGGCGATCGACGCCCGCATGGGCGAAGTTTACTGGGCCGAGTACCAGCGCGATGAGCAGGGCGTCTGGCACGGCGAAGAGACCGAAGCGGTACTCAAGCCCGACGCCGTCACGGAGCGCCTGAAGGCGCTTAACGGCGAGTGGGCGACGGTCGGCACCGGCTGGCAGGCGTGGCAGGATATGGCGAACGGCAGCGGACTTACGCTTACCGACGGCCAGGTAACGCTGCCGGCGGCGGAAGATATGTTGCCGCTGGCGTGCCGGTTGTTCGAACAACAGCGCGTTGTTGCGGTCGAACATGCAGAACCGGTCTATCTGCGCAACGAAGTGGCGTGGAAAAAACTGCCAGGCCGGGAATAACATCCCGACGCAAACCGCGGGCGGGTTTAAGGAGTCGCTTATGGTGGGTCAACAATCAATGGTGCGCAGTGGGCTTCTGGCGCTGAGCGTTTTGCTCGTCAGTGGGTGTGTCAGCGTTCCCGACGCGATTAAAGGCACCAGCCCGACGCCGCAGCAGGATCTGGTGCGCGTAATGAACGCGCCGGAGCTCTACATCGGCCAGGAGGCGCGCTTCGGCGGGCGAGTGGTCAATGTCGATAACGAGAAGGGCAAAACCCGCCTTGAGATAGCCACGCTGCCGCTCGATAGCGCGGCGCGGCCGCTGCTCGGCCAGCCGTCGCGCGGACGCATCTTTGCCGACGTTGGCGGCTTTCTCGACCCGGTGGACTTCCGTAATCAGCTCGTGACGGTGGTTGGCCCCATCACCGGTACGGCAGAAGGGAAAATCGGCGCCAGCCCGTACAAATTCATGGTAATGCAGGTGAACGGCTTCAAGCGCTGGCGCGTGACGCAGCAGGTGGTGATGCCGCCACAGCCTATCGATCCGTGGATGTGGGGACCGCGCCCCGGCTGGGGATATGGCTATGGCCCGTGGGGCTGGTATAATCCCGGCCCGGCTCAGGTTCAGACCGTAGTAACCGAGTAATTCATTGATTTAGTCAATAAAATAAACAGCGGCCCGTCCGCTGTTTATTTGTTTTATCGGTATAACAAAAATAATTAGTGACGCGCTTCGCAACCTTAAATCAGGCGAATTAATAAACTGGTACAATGAGTTAATATTATGTTAACGCCGTGTTTATTGTTTTGGGGTTGTGATGACGACGAATAATACATTCAGAGGTGACGCATTGAAGAAGGTTTGGCTTAACCGTTATCCGGCGGATGTTCCGGCGGAGATAAACCCGGACCGTTATCACTCCCTGGTGGATCTGTTTCAGCAATCCTGCACACGCTACGCCGATCAGCCCGCCTTCACCAACATGGGCGAGGTGATGACCTTCCGCAAGCTGGAAGAGCGCAGCCGCGCCTTCGCTGCCTGGCTGCAACAGGGCCTCGGCCTGCAAAAAGGCGATCGCGTGGCGCTGATGATGCCAAATCTCCTGCAATATCCGGTGGCGCTGTTCGGCATTCTGCGCGCCGGAATGATCGTCGTGAACGTCAACCCGCTCTACACGCCGCGCGAGCTGGAGCATCAGCTGAACGACAGCGGTGCCAGCGCCATCGTCATCGTTTCTAACTTTGCCCACACGCTGGAAAAAGTGGTCGATAAGACCCAGGTGAAACACGTCATTCTGACGCGCATGGGCGATCAGCTCTCCACCGCCAAAGGCACGCTGGTGAATTTTGTCGTGAAGTACGTGAAACGTCTGGTGCCGAAGTATCACCTGCCGGACGCTATTTCGTTTCGCAGCGCGCTGCATAACGGCTACCGCATGCAGTACATCAAGCCGGAAGTGACGCCAGACGATCTCGCTTTCCTGCAATATACCGGCGGTACTACGGGCGTGGCGAAAGGCGCGATGCTGACCCATCGCAACATGCTTGCTAACCTCGAACAAGTGCTCGGCACGTACGGCCCGCTGCTGCATCGCGGCAAAGAGCTGGTCATCACCGCGTTGCCGCTGTACCACATTTTCGCGCTCACCATGAACTGTCTGCTGTTTATTGAACTCGGCGGGCAGAACGTGCTGATTACCAACCCGCGCGATATTCCGGGGCTGGTCAAAGAGCTTGGCAAATATCCGTTTACCGCGATGACCGGCGTGAATACGCTGTTTAACGCGCTGCTGAATAACAAAGATTTCCATAAGCTCGATTTCTCCTCGCTGCACCTTTCGGCGGGCGGCGGGATGCCGGTGCATCAGGCGGTCGCGGAGCGCTGGGAAAAACTCACTGGTCAGTTCCTGCTGGAAGGCTACGGGCTTACCGAATGCTCGCCGCTGGTGAGCGTTAACCCGCACGATATCGACTACCACAGCGGCAGCATTGGCCTGCCGGTGCCGTCCACCGAAGTCAAACTGATTGACGACGAAGGCAACGAAGTGGCACCCGGTGAGCCTGGCGAGCTGTGCATTAAAGGCCCGCAGGTGATGCTGGGCTACTGGCAGCGCCCGGACGCCACCGATGAGATCCTTCAGGACGGCTGGCTGCGCACCGGTGATATCGCGGTGATGGACGAAGAGGGTTTCCTGCGTATCGTCGATCGCAAAAAAGATATGATTCTGGTCTCCGGATTTAACGTCTATCCGAATGAAATTGAAGATGTGGTAATGCAGCACAGCGGCGTGCAGGAAGTCGCGGCGGTGGGCATCCCGTCGGAAGCCAGCGGCGAGCTGGTGAAAATCTTCGTGGTGAAGAAAGAAGCGTCGCTTACGGAAGAAGCGCTGATTACCTTCTGTCGCCGTCACCTGACGGGCTATAAAGTGCCGAAGCAGGTGGAATTTCGCACCGAGCTGCCAAAATCCAACGTCGGGAAAATTTTACGACGAGAACTACGTGACGAAGCGCGCCGGGCGGGCGACAATACCGCCTGAGCTGCAATCACGTCGTCCTGACGCCGGTTCTACCGGCGTTTTTTATGGGCGCAGACAAAGAGAGAGCGATTTGAATTACCAGATGATTACCACCAATGACGCGCTGGCGACGCTGTGCGAGACCGCACGCACGCAGCGCGCCCTGGCGCTGGACACCGAATTTGTCCGTACCCGTACTTACTACCCACAGCTGGGGCTTATCCAGCTGTATGACGGCGAAAACGTCGCGCTTATCGATCCGCTGACCATCACCGACTGGGCGCCGTTCCAGGCGCTGTTGCAGGATCAGAACGTCACCAAGTTTCTCCACGCGGGCAGCGAAGATCTGGAAGTGTTCCAGAACGCGTTCGGCATGATGCCCGATCCGTTTATCGACACTCAAGTGCTGGCTTCGTTCGTTGGCCATCCGCTCTCCTGCGGTTTTGCGACGCTTGTGGAACATCACACCGGCGTGGTGCTGGATAAAAGCGAGTCGCGCACCGACTGGCTGGCGCGTCCGCTGACCGAGCGCCAGTGCGATTACGCGGCGGCGGATGTCTGGTATCTGCTGCCGATCGCCCACAAACTGATGGAACAGGTGCGCGAAGCCGGCTGGCTGACCGCCGCCATCAACGAATGCCGCCTGATGACCCAGCGCCGTGGCGAGGTGCTCGATCCTGATGAAGCCTGGCGTGAAATCACCAACGCCTGGCAACTGCGTCCGCGTCAGCTTGCGTGCCTGAAGCTGCTGGCAGGCTGGCGTCTGCGCAAAGCGCGCGAGCGCGATATGGCGGTGAATTTCGTGGTGCGTGAAGAAAACCTCTGGAAAGTGGCGCGCCATATGCCAAGCTCGCTTGGCGAGCTTGACGGCATGGGGCTTTCCGGCAGTGAAATCCGCTTCCACGGCAAGACGCTGCTGGCGCTGGTCTCGCAGGCGCAGGCGCTGCCGGAAGAGGCGCTGCCGGAGCCGCTCGCGAATCTGGTCGACATGCCGGGCTATCGCAAGGTGTTCAAAGAGATCAAAGCGCTGGTGCAGGAGACGAGCGAGGCGCACAAGATCAGCGCCGAGCTGATGGCCTCACGCCGCCAGATTAACCAGTTGCTGAACTGGCACTGGAAGCTGAAACCGCAGAATCAATTACCGGAATTAATCAGCGGCTGGCGC
This sequence comes from Cronobacter sakazakii, assembly GCF_000982825.1. Lineage (NCBI taxonomy): Bacteria > Pseudomonadati > Pseudomonadota > Gammaproteobacteria > Enterobacterales > Enterobacteriaceae > Cronobacter > Cronobacter sakazakii. Next base: position 2,847,263 of record NZ_CP011047.1, read on the forward strand.
GGCGAGTTATTAAATGAATCATTAAAAACGCTGCTGGAAAATTATTAACGGCGTGACCTGTAATTATTTACAGGAAATGTGAAGTTTACTGAAAATATATACAGTGAATTGACTGAAAAAATACCCCGGCATGCCGGGGTATTTTTTAGTGTTATTTTGTCTCTTCCGCTTCCGGTAAGGTGACATTAAGTTCGAGAATCGAAATATCGTCGCCTTTTTGTTCCAGCTGAACGGTGACCATTTCCGGATCAATCTGAACGTATTTGCAAATCACTTCCAGAATATCCCGCTTCAGCTGCGGTAAATAATGCGGTTCAGCATCGCTACGACGACGCTCAGCAACAATAATTTGTAAGCGCTCTTTGGCGATACTGGCGGTGTTCTTTTTTCTGGAGAGAAAAAAGTCGAGTAATGCCATAACTTATCCTCCGAACAGGCGTTTGAGGAAACCTTTCTTCTCTTCTTCAATGAAGCGGAAAGGACGTTCTTCTCCCATCAGGCGATCAACGGTATCGGCGTAGGCTTTGCCTGCGTCGGATGTGGCGTCAAGAATGACCGGCTCGCCCTGGTTAGAGGCGCGAAGCACAGACTGATCTTCCGGGATGACGCCCACCAGAGGAATACGCAGGATCTCCAGCACATCTTCCATGCTGAGCATATCGCCTTTGCTGACGCGGCCCGGGTTGTAGCGGGTCAGCAGCAGATGCTCTTTAATCGGCTCTTCGCCATTTTCGGCGCGGCGCGATTTGGAAGAGAGGATGCCCAGGATACGGTCGGAGTCGCGCACGGAGGAGACTTCCGGGTTAGTGGTAATGATGGCTTCGTCAGCAAAATAGAGTGCCATCAGCGCACCGGTTTCGATACCGGCAGGGGAGTCACAGACAATGAAGTCGAACTCCATCTTTTTCAGCTCATCCAGCACCTTTTCCACGCCTTCACGGGTCAGCGCGTCTTTGTCGCGGGTCTGCGAGGCAGGCAGGATATAGAGGCTTTCGGTGCGTTTATCGCGGATAAGCGCCTGATTCAGCGTGGCATCGCCCTGAATCACGTTCACAAAATCGTATACGACACGGCGTTCACAACCCATGATGAGATCAAGGTTACGCAGGCCGATATCGAAATCGATAACTACGGTCTTCTTTCCCTTCTGGGCCAGACCCGTAGCGATGGCCGCGCTGGAGGTGGTTTTGCCAACGCCCCCTTTACCTGATGTAACTACAATAATGCGTGCCATAAAGGAATTCCTTGTTAAAAGGGCTTAATTTAATGGTTGAACCGTCAGCGCGCCGTCGGCCAGTCGCAGGCGTGCCGCTTTGTTGTAAAACTCGGCCGGGATTTGATCGCTCAGCCAGTAAACCCCGGCGATGGAAACCAGCTCCGCCGCGAGATTCGTTGAAAATATTTGTGCTTCTTTATCGCCGCCGGCACCGGCGAGGGCGCGCCCGCGCATGGTGCCGTAGACGTGAATATTGCCATCGGCGATAAGCTCCGCGCCCGCGCTGACGTGACTTGTGACCACCAGATCGGCACCCGGCGCGTAGATCCGCTGGCCGGAACGCACCGGCAGATCGATTAACCGGGTACGCAGCGCCGCCGCTGGCGGCGCGGGCGTTTCAGCAGGCTTTGCAGCGCGTGGTGCGCTGGCTTTTCCCTCAGTGAGCAGCGCCAGTCCCGCACGCGAAATTTCCGCTTTCAGCGCGTCATCCTGACAGCCGCTGATGCCGACCAGATGCAGCCCGCTGTCGATAAACGTCTGGTGCAGTTGCTGCCAGTTTATCGACCCATCAAGCCCCGCAACATTCACAACCACTGGCGCATTTTTGAGAAAGGCCGGCGCCTGAGCAATTTTTTCTTCAAGCGCCTTGCGAATAACCTCAGGGTGAGCATCATGCAAATGAACCACTGATAAAGTGAAACTACTGCCTTTTAGCTCGATGGGCGTGTTTGACATCCTGGCCTTACTCAATTCAGTTTAAATCCCCACCGCAGTGGGATGATATTCCGAAGCACATCAGGCATGTTATAGTCAGCCTTATATTCAGGCAAGTAACCATCTGGCTAAATTAGAGTAAAAACATGTTTTGTGTGATCTATCGAAGCGCGCGTCGCGAACAAACTTATCTTTATGTTGAAAAAAAAGACGATTTTTCGCGAGTGCCGGAAGAATTGCTGGCCGGTTTCGGGCAGCCAATTATGACCATGATGCTGCCGCTGGATGGTCGTAAAAAATTAGCCAACGCCGATCTCGAAAAAGTGAAACAGGCGCTTAAAGACCAGGGCTATTATTTACAGCTTCCCCCGCCGCCGGAAAATTTGCTTAAACAGCATCTCGAATCGATCGGTAAAAAATAGTCCTGCGCGCCGTTTTTATACGGCGCTTTTTTTGCGCCAATGCGCGCGGTTTGACTTTTCGCACTGGCGGGGCAAATAGTTACGTACTGTCTTATCATCGAACACAGAGGGACGCTATGTACCAACATCATCACTGGCAGGGCGCGCTGCTTGATTATCCGGTCAGCAAAGTGGTTTGTGTGGGCAGTAACTATGCAAAGCATATTCAGGAAATGGGCAGCGCCACGCCGGAAGAGCCAGTGCTTTTTATTAAGCCGGAAACTGCGTTGTGCGATCTGCGCCAGCCGCTTGTGCTGCCGCAGGGGCTCGGCTCGGTGCATCATGAAGTGGAGCTGGCGGTACTGATTGGCGCAACGCTGCGTCAGGCGAGTGAAGAGCATGTCGCCAAAGCGATCGCCGGTTATGGCGTCGCGCTCGATCTGACGCTTCGCGATATCCAGGGCAAAATGAAAAAGGCCGGACAGCCGTGGGAGAAGGCGAAAGCGTTTGATAATTCATGCCCAATCTCCGGGTTTATCCCGGCAGGGGAGTTTACCGGCGATCCGCAAAACACGCCGCTCAGCCTGCGCGTGAACGGCGAGGTGCGCCAGAGCGGCAATACCGCCGATATGATCCATAAGATCGTGCCGCTTATCGCCTACATGAGCCGTTTCTTCACGCTGCGCGCAGGCGATGTGATCCTGACCGGCACGCCGGAGGGCGTCGGTCCGCTTAACAGCGGCGACGCGCTTGACATCACCTTCGACAACCACTCGCTCTCGACGCGCGTTCTGTAAAGATGCCGCCTGCAGGGCGGCAAAACTTGCATCCTGGCGTCAGAGTGTTTATAAGGTGCAGCTTAATTTTTGATGCGCGGACACCGTTATGACCGAAACGCCTTTCTGGCAGCGTAAAACCCTGGATGAGATGAGCGACGCCGAGTGGGAATCGCTCTGCGACGGGTGCGGTCAGTGCTGCCTGCATAAGCTGATGGATGAAGACACCGACGAAATTTATTTCACCAACGTCGCCTGCCGTCAGCTGAATATTAAAACCTGTCAGTGCCGTAACTATGAACGGCGCTTCGACTATGAGCCGGACTGCATCAAGCTGACGCGTGAAAACCTGCCAACCTTCGAGTGGCTACCGCCGACCTGCGCGTATCGGCTGCTGGCCGAAGGGAAAAACCTGCCGCTGTGGCATCCGCTGCGCACCGGCTCAAAAGCCGCGATGCACGCCGAGCGTATTTCGGTGCGTCATATTGCCGTTAAAGAATCCGAAGTACGCGACTGGCAAGACCATATTTTAAACAAACCGGACTGGGCAGAATAAACGCATATTCTTTTTTCGAAGACCTTGAACCGTGCATCTGCTAATTAAAGAAATATAAAAAGCCGCTAACGAAGAGCGGCTTTTTTTATCCGGAAGGTAAGCGTTGCGGTTTTTCTCACCCGTCATAGCGGGAAGAACATCGCGTGGCAAGAGGGTTTGCTGTCGGCCCCGAGACGCAGGGCGGCTCAGATCCAGCCAAACCTGACGGATAAGGAAAGGAGTAGACCAGCAAAGGCGAACAGGTTAAGTAAAACCGCAGTTCTGCTTGAAATCTCCATACAATACTCCGGGCTTCTTGTTTACGACACAGGGAGTATAGCTACTGTTTATTCCGGTGCATCTGTAATTTTAAAAAATCAGACTTTTCGCTTATTGCGGTCTGAGATATTTCTTAAGCAAGTCTGAATAATTGCATTTTCATTAATTAAAGCGTAATGACGGCTTATTCTGGTTCGCAGAATTGCGCGAGGAACTGATGCAGCGTAGCGTGCTCATCAGTAGTGAGGGATAAAAAACGAGCAACCTGTTCTTCAAGATGGCTGCAGGGTTGCGCGATGATGGTTATCAGATTTTCATTATCCGAAAGTCGGATAATCGATACGCCGCGCAGCGTACCGGACGCCGTGAGCACGGCTTTAATGCAAATATCGTCACGAAAAATCAGTGGGTTCATAAGGCTGAGAAGGCTTAGCAAAATCATCTGACCACACAAATAGCACATCTCTTGCCTTGATACAATTCACCTTTTTATAGTGATTGAACTGATAGTCTATATCTATTGTAGTGATAATTAAGGCTCTGTTTTTAATCGTAAAGTTAAGTAAAGACCTTATTGTCTAATAAACCAGCGATTGTAAAAAAATACGATAAAAAAGGCCGCCTCAGCGACCTTCTACTTACTTCTGATTCGGGCTCGGCCTTTTATCGCCAGATTCCGGTGCTTCGTTCGGATCGTCTTTTTCGACGTTAAGTAAATACTTATTCATTACGTCCTCCTGTCGTTAATCAACTCACAATTAAGTATAGGCAGGTGAACTCAGAACAAGCCAGGCGGTAAAGGCAATGCGTATGTTGAGCCAAAAAAAAACGCCCACCGGCCGGAGCGCGGTGGGCGTGGTGCAGCGCAACTGAGAAGCACTCAGTAGCGGCCGAAAAGATCGCGTTTTTTCGGTTTGAACGCCTGCGCCAGCAGCACCAGCAGGGCAACCACCAGATAAGCGGCGAAAATGCCGATTAACCACTGCGGCATCTCAAGCGTCAGGAAGGACCACTGGCGCTCGGCGCAGTCGCCGCTGGCGACAAACACCTGCGGCAGCCATTTATCGAGCGGCAGCCAGCTCGGGAAACGCGCTGCGAAATCGCAGGTCACAAACGGTGAAGGGTGCAACTGGATGTTTGTGTGCTCAATGGCGAGCATCAGGCCTTTCCAGGCGCTGTAAATCCAGATACCCATCGCCACAAAACGTAACGGGGTTTTCGGTGCAATGGCTCCCACCAGCCCTGCGCCCATTACGCCAAACAGCGCGCAACGTTCATAAATACACAACACGCACGGCTTCAGCATCATGACATGCTGGAACCACAGCGCCACCATTTCCAGCGCGAAAGCGGTAAGCGCCAGCAAAAGCCATGCGCCGCGCCCACGCGAACACTGGTTTAAATATCGCAACATAATGATTATCTCTGCAATCTGCGTTGAACCGGCAGTGTAAACGAAAACGGGTTTGACGCCACTAGCCACATCAAAAATAACGCATTAAACCTCTGCCCATAAAAAGAAAATCGGGCTGCGGGAGCCCGATTTGCGATTAATGCAGCAGCGCCGTCGTGGCAGGCGTACTCACCCAGCCGCTTTGCAGTAGCCAGTCGGTGAACGGCACCAGCGTAAACTGTACACAGGCGAGTCCCACCAGCGTCAGTACGATAGTATACGGCAGCGCCATCCAGACCATGCGGCCATAGGAGAGACGGATTAGCGGCGCCAGGGCTGAGGTCAGCAGGAACAGAAACGCCGCCTGGCCGTTTGGCGTGGCGACGGACGGAAGGTTGGTGCCGGTATTGATCGCCACCGCCAGCATCTCAAACTGTTTCGCGTCGATAACCCCCTGTTGGAGCGCGCTTTTCGCTTCGTTGATATATACCGTGCCAACAAACACATTATCGGAGATAGACGACAGCAGGCCGTTGAAAAGATAGAACAGCGACAGCTGGTTATGCGGCGAGGCTTCGAGCACATACGCGATAATCGGCGCGAAGAGATGCTGGTCGATGATAACGGCAACCACGGCGAAGAACACTGTCAGCAGGGCGGTAAAGGGCAGCGCTTCGGTAAACGCTTTGCCGATAGCGTGCTCGTCGGTGACGCCGCACAGCGACGAGGCGAGAATAATGACCGAAAGACCAATCAGGCCCACTTCCGCCAGATGCAGCGCCAGCGCCGTAATCAGCCACACGCCGATAAGCCCCTGGATTATCAGTTTCATGGTGTCCTGACGGGTACGCTTCTGGCGGCTCTTGTCATCGTATTCGCGCAGGATCTTACGCACCGGCTCCGGCAGCGGTTCGCCATAGCCGAACGATTTGGTTTTCTCCACGAGAATGCAGGTGACGATGCCGCAGATAAAGACCGGCACGCTCACGGGCGCGACGCGCAGCAGGAAGTCGCCGAAGCTCCAGCCCGCCGCGTGCGCGATAATCAGGTTTTGCGGTTCGCCGACCATCGTCATCACGCCGCCAAGCGCGGTGCCAACGCCCGCGTGCATCATCAGGCTGCGCAGAAACGCGCGAAAGCGCTCAAGCGTGGCGCGGCGCTCGTCGTCCAGCTGGGCATCATCCACCAGCTCCTGCCCCTCATCACGATTCGACGCGACGCGATGGTAGATACCGTAAAAGCCCACCGCCACGCTGATAACCACAGCGACGACCGTCAGCGCGTCGAGGAACGCGGAAAGAAACGCCGCCGCAAAGCAGAATGCCAGTGAGAGCAGGGTCTTGGAGCGAATGCCCAGCAGCAGGCGGGTGAAAATCAGCAGCAGCAACTGCTTCATAAAGTAAATGCCCGCCACCATGAAAATCAGCAGCAGTACCACGGCGAGGTTATTCGCCACTTCTTCGCGCACGTGCTCGGCGCTGGTCATCCCGATAAACAGCGCCTCGACGGCCAGCAATCCGCCCGGCAGCAGGGGGTAACACTTCAGCGCCATCGCCAGCGTGAAGATAAACTCAATCACCAGCAGCCAGCCGGCGGCGAAGGGGCTTACCCAGAAAACCAGAGGATTAAGAATCAAAAAGCCAAGTAAACAAAGCTTGTACCAGTCCGGAGATTGTCCTAAAAAGTTACGATACAACGCCCGGCCATATGAAATTTCCATGCCATGATCCTTTACGGTTATTTTTCGTTAACATGTCAGGGTACCCGGCAGTGGTGCGGCAATCAAGCCGCAGGCGCGTATGGCGGGCCGGTGGGGATTGTTAAAAACCGAACCACGATCCCTTTTTTTACATTTCGTCATGCTATCTGCGCCCCGGCGCGTCTGGTATGATGAGTGAATTTTGCATCTCAGGTGTATTGGAAAGCTCATTATGGTGATTAAGGCGCAGAGCCCGGCGGGTTTCGCGGAAGAGTACATTATTGAAAGCATCTGGAATAACCGCTTCCCTCCGGGATCTATTCTGCCTGCTGAACGCGAACTCTCTGAACTGATTGGCGTGACGCGCACCACCCTGCGCGAAGTGTTACAGCGCCTGGCGCGCGACGGCTGGCTGACTATCCAGCACGGTAAGCCTACGAAAGTAAACAACTTCTGGGAAACCTCAGGCCTCAATATTCTCGAAACGCTGGCGCGTCTCGACCACGAAAGCGTCCCGCAGCTTATCGACAACCTGCTTTCCGTGCGCACCAACATCGCGACGATTTTTATTCGTACCGCGTTGCGTATGCACCCGGAGCGCGCGCGTGAAGTGCTCGCGACGGCGGATGAAGTGGAAGATCACGCAGACGCTTTCGCGGAGCTCGATTACAACATTTTCCGCGGTCTGGCGTTCGCCTCCGGCAACCCTATCTACGGGCTGATTCTCAACGGCATGAAAGGGCTCTATACCCGCATTGGCCGTCACTATTTCTCTAATCCGGAAGCGCGTAGCCTGGCGCTGGGCTTCTACCATAAGCTCGGCACGCTCTCGCGCGAAGGGCAGCACGATCAGGTCTACGACGTGGTGCGTACTTACGGCCGTGAAAGTGGCGAGATCTGGCACCGGATGCAGAAAAACCTGCCGGGCGATCTGGCGATGCACAGCCGTTAAGGCATGACGCAAACATAAAAAAGGCTTCCTTCGGGAAGCCTTTTTTGTTGAACGCAGGTGTCAGAGCGTATTGATGCGCGGCGGGCAGCGCTCCAGCAGTTCTACGCTGCCGTCTTCGTTCTGCTGCTCCAGCAGCACGTCGAAGCCCCACAGGCGATGCACATGTTTCAGCACTTCGCGGCGGCCTTTGTCGAGCGGCGCGCGATGCTGGGGAATGTAGCGCAGCGTCAGCGCGCGATCGCCGCGCAGGTTAACGTTCCACACCTGAATATTCGGCTCCAGGTTACTGAGATTGTACTGGGCCGACAGCTCATTACGAATCGACCGGTAGCCCTCTTCATTGTGAATCGCCTCAATTTCCAGATAGTTGTTGCGATCGTCATCCAGCACCGTAAAAAAGCGGAAATCGCGCATCACTTTCGGCGACAGGAACTGGCTGATAAAGCTCTCATCTTTGAAGTCGCGCATCGCGAAATGCAGGGTTTCCAGCCAGTCGGAGCCGGCGATATCCGGGAACCAGTGGCGGTCTTCGTCGGTCGGGTTCTGGCAGATACGCTTGATGTCCTGGAACATAGCGAAGCCGAGCGCATACGGGTTAATACCGCTGTACCACTGGCTGTTATAGGGCGGCTGGAATACCACGTTGGTGTGGCTGTGTAAAAATTCCAGCATAAAGCGCTCGGTCACTTTTCCTTCATCATAGAGATGGTTCAGGATGGTGTAGTGCCAGAACGTCGCCCAGCCTTCGTTCATCACCTGCGTCTGTTTCTGCGGGTAAAAATACTGGCTCACCTTCCGCACGATGCGCAGGATCTCGCGCTGCCACGGCTCCAGCAGCGGGGCGTTCTTCTCCATAAAGTAGAGCAGGTTTTCCTGCGGCTCGGCCGGGAAGCGGTGGTGCGCCTCGACGGCTTTCTCCTCTTCTCGACGTGGCAACGTGCGCCACAGCATATTGACCTGGCTTTGCAGATACTCTTCGCGGCTTTTCTGGCGCGCTTTCTCTTCCTGGAGCGAGATCTTCTGCGGGCGTTTATAACGATCCACGCCGTAATTCATCAGCGCGTGGCACGAATCCAGCAGCTTCTCGACTTCATCAACGCCGTAGCGCTCTTCACACTCGGTGATGTAGTGACGGGCGAAAATCAGGTAATCGACAATCGAGCTGGCGTCGGTCCAGCTGCGGAACAGATAATTATTTTTGAAAAACGAGTTGTGGCCGTAACAGGCGTGCGCCATTACCAGCGCCTGCATGGTAATGGTGTTCTCTTCCATCAGATACGCGATACACGGATTGGAATTAATCACGATTTCATAGGCCAGCCCTTGCTGCCCATGCTTGTAGAGCCGCTCGGTCTCGATGAATTTCTTACCAAACGACCAGTGCGGGTAGTTAATCGGCATCCCGACGCTGGAGTATGCATCCATCATCTGTTCGGAGGTGATTATCTCAATCTGATGCGGGTAAGTGTCCAGCCGGTAGAGTTTCGCCACGCGATCGATTTCAGCGAGATAGACATCCAGCAGCTCAAATGTCCAGTCCGGCCCGTCGCTCAGACGTTGGGTATCCTTTTTCAGGGAATCAGTTACGGTAGCCATCAGCGCGCCCTCATTGTTAGCGGCTCTCATCCGGGGAGAGCCTTAATTTCAAGCATAGATCACCCCCGACTTATCAGCGCCACGGCAAAAATTTTTTCTGCGCGATTTCCTGAGCCCACCTGTCGGTAAATGACAGGTATCGCAGCATTTTATTTTGTCGGAATGGGAAGGGAGGCAGGAGATCCTGAAAGCGCTATCCCCGCTGTGGCGGGGAAAGTTGTGAGTCGGTTCACCATAAAAAAGCCATATGTTGAATAATATTTTCTTCTGGGTTATCAATTTGTAATCAGTTAATTATTCTTTAGCCTGAGAAGGAAGAGGACATGCATGTAGTCGTGCTGGGGAGTGGAGTTGTCGGCGTCGCCAGCGCCTGGTATTTACGCCAGGCGGGGCACGAAGTGACGGTGATCGATCGCGAGCCGGGCCCGGCGCTGGAAACCAGCGCCGCCAACGCCGGCCAGATCTCGCCCGGTTATGCAGCGCCCTGGGCTGCGCCCGGCGTGCCGCTGAAAGCCATCAAGTGGATGTTCCAGCGTCACGCGCCGCTGGCCATCAGCCTTGACGGCACGCATTTTCAGCTCAAGTGGATGTGGCAGATGCTGCGTAACTGCGACACCCGCCACTACATGCAGAATAAAGGCCGTATGGTGCGTCTCGCGGAATACAGCCGCGACTGCTTAAAAGCGCTGCGCGAATCCACCGGTATTCAGTATGAAGGCCGTCAGGGCGGGACGCTGCAACTGTTCCGCACCGAGCAGCAGTATGAAAACGCCTCGCACGATATCGCGGTGCTGGAAAGCGAAGGCGTGCCGTTCCGCCTGCTGAAAGCCGCTGAGCTGGCGCAGGTTGAACCGGCGCTGGCGGACGTGGCGCATAAACTCACCGGCGGGCTGCAACTGCCGAACGACGAAACCGGCGACTGCCAGCTTTTCACCACGCGCCTCGCGCAGATGGCGGAAGCGGCAGGCGTGGTGTTCCGTTACAACACGCCGGTGGACAGACTGCTCTCGGAAGGCCAGCGCATTTACGGCGTGAAGTGCGGCGATGAAGTCATCAAAGCCGATGGCTATGTGATGGCGTTCGGATCCTATTCCACCGCTATGCTCAAAGGCATCGTGGATATTCCGGTCTACCCGCTGAAGGGCTACTCGCTCACTATCCCGATTGCCGACGAAACCGGCGCGCCGGTCTCCACTGTGCTCGATGAAACCTATAAAATCGCTATTACGCGCTTTGATAACCGCATCCGCGTTGGCGGTATGGCCGAAATTGTCGGCTTTAATACCGAGCTTTTGAAACCGCGTCAGGAGACGCTGGAAATGGTCGTGCGCGATCTCTACCCGCGCGGCGGCCATATCGAACAGGCGAAATTCTGGACCGGCCTGCGCCCGATGACGCCGGACGGCACGCCGGTGGTCGGGCGCACCGAATTTAAAAACCTGTGGCTCAATACCGGCCACGGTACGCTCGGCTGGACGATGGCCTGCGGCTCCGGGCAGCTTCTGAGCGATATTATCTCCGGCCGCACGCCCGCGATTCCGTTTGAAGATCTGTCAGTCGCCCGTTACGCGCCAGGCTTTACGCCGTCGTCCTCCCACCGCCTGCACGGCGCGCACCCCTGATAAGGAACCCGCATGTCTCGTCCGATACAGGCGAGCCTGGATTTGCAGGCTCTGCGTCACAACCTGGAGGTAGTGCGCCGCGCGGCACCCCGGTCGCGCGTCTGGTCAGTGGTCAAGGCGAACGCCTACGGCCACGGGCTTGATCGCGTCTGGTCGGCGCTCGGTGCCACCGACGGTTTTGCCATGCTCAATCTGGAAGAAGCCATTTTGCTGCGCGAGCGCGGCTGGAAGGGGCCGATTCTGATGCTGGAAGGCTTTTTCCACGCCGATGAGCTGCCGCTGTTTGATAAATACCGGCTCACCACCAGCGTGCACAGCAACTGGCAGTTAAAGGCGCTGGCGGAGGCGAAGCTGAACGCGCCGCTGGATGTCTATCTCAAAATCAACAGCGGCATGAACCGTCTGGGTTTTGTACCGGAGCGGGTGCACACCATCTGGCAGCAGCTGAAAGCGATTGCCAACGTGGGGCAGATAACGCTGATGGCGCACTTCGCCGATGCCGACCGCCCGGATGGTATCGATGCGGCGATGGTGCGCATTGAGCAGGCGGCGGAAGGCATCGACGCGCCGCGTTCGCTCGCGAACTCCGCCGCCGCGCTCTGGCACCCGCAGGCGCACTTTGACTGGGTTCGTCCTGGCATCGTGCTCTACGGCGCGTCGCCGAGCGGGCAGTGGCGCGATATCGCCACCAGCGGCCTGCAGCCGGTGATGACGCTGAAAAGCGAGATTATCGGCGTGCAGACGCTCAAGCCGGGCGATACCGTGGGTTACGGCAGCCGTTACCGCGCCGCTGGCGAACAGCGTATCGGCATTGTAGCGGGCGGTTACGCTGACGGGTATCCGCGTCATGCGCCGGACGGCACGCCAGTGCTGGTGGATGGCGTGCGTACCGGCATTGTCGGCACTGTCTCGATGGATATGCTGGCAGTCGATCTCACGCCTTGTCCGCAGGCAGGCATCGGCAGCCCGGTGGAGCTGTGGGGCAACGAGATTAAAATTGACGATGTCGCCGCGGCCTGCGGCACTATCGGCTATGAGCTGATGTGCGCGCTGGCGCCGCGCGTGCCGGTCAGCACGCGCTAAACGCGTCATACCGGCGATAAAAAAGGGAAACCCGCGGTTTCCCTTTTTCTTTTCTACCACGCTATAACGTCTTACTCGTCGCTGTCCTCGGCGACTTTCAGACCGATGCGGCGGATCTGGTTATTCTCTTTCTCCGCCACCGTCCACGTCATGCCTGCAAAATCCACCTGGTCGCCCACGACAGGCGCGGCACCAATCAGCGCCAGCACCACTTCACCAATGGTGCGGTTTTGATCCACCGCCGACTGGTCATCCAGCCCGTAGATAAACGCCACGTCGGAGAATTTCGTGTCCGCTTCGAGGATAAAATCGCCGAAGAAACGCTGGTCGAGCGCCACCGGCGGCGACTGGCTGAACAGCTTGCCGAGCGCAGGCAGGTCACGTTCGCGGCCAATCACGCACAGCACGTCGCCTTCACGCAGCCGGGTGCTGCCGGTCGGGTGCATCAGCTGGTTTTCACGAAACAGCGCCGCGATGCGCGTCTCTTTCGGCATGTGGAGGTCGCGTAGCGCCGCGCCGACGCACCATTTATCGGCGCTCAGTTGATAAACAAACTGCTCCCACGGGTTTTCCGGGTGAATATCCAGCCCCACGCGCGACTGCGGACGGCCCACTTCCGGCACCACCACTTTGGCCTTTTTCGCGGCCCAGCCGAGCGTCGTTCCCTGGAAGAGCAGCGACACCAGCACCACGAAAAATGCCACATCGAAAAACAGATTCGCGCGCGGCAAACCGGCCATCATCGGGAAGACCGCAAGGATAATCGGCACTGCGCCGCGCAGGCCCACCCAGCTGATAAACACGCGCTCACGCAGCGTAAACCCGCGAAACGGCAGCAGTCCGGTAAAAATAGAGAGCGGGCGGGCGACGAAAATCATCCACAGCGACAGCAGCAGCGCCGGAATGGCGATGGGCAGCAGATGTGACGGTGTCACCAGCAGGCCGAGCACCAGGAACATGCCAATCTGCGCAAGCCAGGCGAGGCCGTCGAACGTTTGCTGAATGCCGTAGCGGTTGCGAATAGGCTTATTACCCAGCACAAAACCGCACAGATAGACTGCGAGAATGCCGCTGCCATCCAGCGCGGTGGTTACGGAGAACACCATGATGCCGCCGCTTAACGCCAGTAGCGGATAAAGCCCGGAGGGCAGCGGAATACGGTTAATGGTTTTTAAAAGCAGCCAGCCGCCGCCAAGGCCAATAAGTATCCCGAGCCCGAACTGCTGAATGATATGCACCAGGAACAGCCAGCTCAGCGCGGTCTGATGCTCCTGAATCATCGAAATCAGCGTGATGGTGAGAAACACCGCCATCGGATCGTTACTGCCGGACTCAATCTCAAGCGTTGAGCTGACACGCTCGTTCAGGCCTTTGCCGCCGAGCAGCGAGAAAACCGCTGCGGCGTCGGTAGAGCCGACTATCGCGCCAATCAGTAACCCTTCCATGATGTCCAGATGGAACAGCCATGCGGCGGCCATGCCGGTCAGCCCGGAAGTAATCAGCACCCCGACCGTGGCGAGCGACAGCGCAGGGCCGAGGGCCACTTTAAAGGAGCTGGCCTGAGTGCGCATCCCGCCATCCAGCAGGATGACGGCCAGCGCCAGGTTACTTATCAGATACGCGAAAGGGTAGTTGTCAAACGGAATTCCGCCCACGCCATCCACGCCCGCAAGCATGCCGATAGCCAGGAAAATCACCAGAATGGGGATACCAAGACGTGACGAGAATGAACTTAACAGGATACTGCAGGTGACCAGTACCGAACCCAGAATAAAAAGACTAATTATCGTCCCGGCGTCCAACGTGCGCGATCTCCTCTGCTGATGGGTTTTCTAAAAACTTAACATACTAATTATGAATCAATCGGTTTAATTAGCATGGTGAATGACATTTTCCCGATGTTTGCGTAGCGTAACTGTCAATGAGGGTAGCAGATCGCAGGGGCCATCCGGTTACCCATTCGCAACATCTTTGCCTTCAGGGCGCTGTTTTGCAGGCGGTTCGGGATTTATCTTACGTCTCACTGGCAGCCAAATGCGTGTCTCGCTGTCGCTAATGCTCTTGTCAGGCAAAGGACGGTTGCAGGATCTGCGCCCAGCCCGTGAAGCAGCTGACGCGCTGCGATATTCCTGTGTCGATTATTCCTCTTTCAGGTAACAGTGTGTTCTGTTTTTGCGTATTTATAACCCTCTCTGTACCTAATAGACTGCCTCAAATCGCGTAACCGCACGACGCTGCCGCGCGCCGGACACCTGCTTGCATTGATACAGAAAATAATTTACCCGTCTTGCGCCCGTTCAGTCTCTCGCCAGCGCGAGCATAAAACCCACTGTTATTAAAGGAAGAGAAAATGAAGAAAGGCTATCTGGTGGCTCACGTGACCATCACCGATCCGGCTGCTTACGCGGAATATGCTGAGGCCGCCGCACAGGCCATGCAACCTTTTAATCCGAAAATCGTGGCATGGTCAGGGCAGTATGAAAATCTTGAAGGCGAGGCCCACGGAAAGCACCTCGTTCTGGAATTTGATTCGTTCGACGACGCGAAGCGCTTTTATGAAAGCCCAGCGTATCAGGCCGCCAAAGCCATGCGTTTAAAAGCCGCGACCGGCACGCTGGTGTTAGTGGAAGGGCCGGAAGTGTGATGCGTTAAAGCCGGAACGTCCGCTCGTGAGGGAGCGGACGTTGCGAATAATTTACGATGGTAGATTGATATTTTAAGGAACACACTTTTAATGAAAAGGAGACTTTTCTAACTAATGATATTGTTGGCAACAATGTCATCGGGATTTTTCGGCTGTGGTTTTTACGTTTACAAGGGCTATGAGGTTTCTGAGGATTGTTAATGATAATACGTATTAGCTGGCATTATTGTATATAGAAATTATTTCCTGGCTCTATCGTGGTGTGTATCTCTATAGACTTTTCGAGTCGCCCCGATTTACCACTTGTATCAGTCTAATTCCCGATTTTAATCATTGTGTAGGCGCCCATTAATATATTTATTTGACTAATAATAAATTATCAGTTGAAAGGGCTGAAATATATTATATATGGAAACAATGTAAGATTGAGAAACTATTTAGGGCTGTGATAATTAAATGCTTGTGCATTGAAATATTAGCTTTACAAATTCAGCGCTCTATAGATTAGCTGTTCATGATCATTTAAAGTGTTAAATCAAGACTATTCTGAGATAAAGCATTCCCCCGGTAGAATTGCCGTGATGTTGCTTCGCGTTTGTTGTCTTTTGCCACCGTATTAAGCATCGGACTGTACATTACGCCTGCGATTTTTCGTTCATCGTCGCAACTATTCATCAATGACACTACCCATATGGCTTTATAACTTCCTGGAACGTCGAAAACTATCCAATGCCTGAGTGGATTTACTCTAAGGAGAAGCGTTTTTATGGCTATCAAAGCGCAGGTAAGTATTGCAAGTAAACTAGGGTTCACTTCACACCAGAATGCGGTACCACTATTACGCGAACTTATCTTGCATAACGAAACAGATGAAAGCTGGGAAGATTTGACATTATCTCTGCAAACATCTCCAGCGGTTCTGGAAGAAAAACAATGGAATATAGACCGTCTTCTTGCAGGCTCTTCAATTGATATCCGCGAACGCGATGTAAAGCTAAATGCTGAATGGTTAGCCGAACTCACAGAAAGCGTAACATGTGAAGTGACGTTAATTCTGCGGCAGGGAGAGAAGGAACTTCTGGCACTTCATTACCCACTTGAGGCACTCGCAAAAAATGAATGGGGCGGCAATGTTATGGTCGAATTGCTGCCATCATTCGTAATGCCGAACGATCCTGCAATAGATAGACTCCTTAAAGCAACATCCGATGTTTTACGGAGTGCAGGGAAGGACGACGCTCTTGATGGTTATAAAAGCCAGTCAAGAACCAGAGTCTGGGAGATGGCGTCAGCGCTTTGGACCGCTATCTGTAATCTCGGTCTCAGTTATGCCTTACCTCCTGCTAGCTTTGAGCAAAATGGACAAAAAATCCGCACACCGGGTGCCATTCTTGAAGGTAAAGTGGCTACCTGTCTTGATACATCGCTCTTATTCGCATCAGCACTTGAACAAATGGGTCTTAATTCATTGATATTACTCAGTGAAGGCCATGCTTTTGCGGGCTTATGGCTGCAGCCTCAGGAGTTTGCGCAATTAGTGACTGAGGATGTATCGTCAGTGCGTAAACGAGTCGATCTAAAAGAAATGATGGTCTTTGAAACCACTCTCATTACCCAGCCGTACCCACCTTCTTTTTCACAAGCGTTTGAGGCAGCGCTTAGTCATTTGACAGAAGAAAAGTTTCATGCAGCTATCGATACTCATCGTGCAAGGATGCAGAAGGTTCGCCCTCTGGCATTAGGTGTTACTCACTTAGACCATGCGCAGGATTCAACTATAGAGGCCCGAAACGGTTTTGAAGCAGCGCCATTTCTGCCATCCTTTGATCTGGATATCGAGGTTGAAGACGATAAAGAAACCACCAGCCGTTTAGTGCAGTGGCAACGTAAGCTGCTGGATTTGACGACCCGCAACCGCCTTTTGCACTTTCCTGAAAGTGCCAAAGGTATCCGGCTCATATGCCCAAACCCTGGTTATCTTGAGGATAAACTTGCAGAGGGCAAACGTATTCGGATCGTTTCTTTACCTGACCTTGAAATGGGAGGGCGCGACGCCGAATTATATCGCCAGCAAACACATGCGGATCTACGTGAAGAATACGCTCATCTGGCGCTTGAGCGTGGTGAGGTAGTATCTCATCTCGAAAAGGGACGATTAGAATCAGCGCTTATCGATTTGTATCGCAAATCAAAGAGTGATCTTGAAGAAGGGGGAGCTAACACTCTCTTTCTCGCTATTGGTTTTCTCAAATGGAAAAAATCCACAGATGATCCTAAAAGTTTTTCGGCTCCTCTGATTCTTTTGCCTATCCAGTTGGATCGTAAAAGCGCACTCTCCGGCGTGACTATGCGTCTTCTGGAAGAGGAGCCACGTTTCAATCTCACATTGCTTGAACTCCTTAAAAATGACTTTGCACTGACAATCAAAGGGTTGGATGGCGAATTACCCACTGATGAAAGCGGGATTGATGTAGAAGGCATATGGAACACAGTTCGCCGTGCTGTAAGGGATATGCCGGGTTTTGAAGTTACTCGTGATGTCGTGATTGGTACGTTTTCATTTGCCAAATATCTTATGTGGAAAGATCTCCTTGATAGATCACCTCAGCTGATGCAAAGCACAGTGGTTAAGTATCTCATTGAGCGAGGCCAGAAAAATGCGACGCTTGAGAGTAAAGGAGAGATCGTTGAAGTTGACAGGCTGGATGATGCGGTTAACGCCAGTGAACTGTTTCTGCCATTACCTGCAGACTCTTCTCAAATTGCAGCTGTAGTGGCTTCAGCTAAAGGGCGGGATTTTGTTCTGGATGGACCGCCCGGAACTGGCAAGTCTCAAACGATTGCTAACATGATTGCTCACAATCTTGCTCTGGGCAGGAGAATTTTGTTTGTCGCTGAGAAGAAAGCGGCACTTGAAGTGGTTTATCGCAGGCTTGAAGCGCAGGGGTTGGGTGAGTTTTGTCTTGAGCTTCATTCAAGTAAAACGTCGAAGGTCGATTTTCTTAAACAACTGGAAAGAGCATGGGGTGCGCGTGATGTACTGACGACGACTGAGTGGGAAGAAGAAGCAGCTAAAGTTCAGCATCTCCGTGACAAGCTTAATGAGGTTGTCAGATTACTTCATCATCGCTGGCCAAACGGTTTAACTCTTCATCAGGCGATGGGGCGTGTTATTCGAGATGCCAGTAACTTAACGCCGCAATTTACATGGCTTGCCGGTACGTTACATACCGCTGAACAGATGGAACAGTTCAGAGACATTGCCAGACGCCTTGAACTTAATCGTCATGCACTCATACAGCATGGTACCCATTTCGAATGTATCAATCAGACTGACTGGACAAATGGATGGCAATCGTCATTGCTTACAGAGGCCCACAATTTCCCGAATAACATTGAGCAACTCAAACAGGCCACTGAAGAATTACTCAAGGCAACAGGAATTACACTCGAGTCAGACGAGCCAGAAAAAATTATTCAGCTAACCATGCTGTGCGAAGCATTATCTAAAGCGCACGGTTTGGAGCTCAGCTTTATGTTTCTTCCAGACGCCACTACCCGCATTGACGCGGCTAAAATGGCGATTAGTTTGTTGAAAGAAATAGAAATAGCGAAAACGCAGTTGTCCGTCGTTTATCCTGATAACAGTTGGCTGCAGGTTAATACTGAGCAAATCCATAAATCACTTGAAGAAGCGGATAAAAAGTTCTGGTTCTTAGCTACAAGGGCTCGTAAGAAAGTTATTGGTGCCTACATTCGCCAGTGCTCTCTTTGTGCGACTCCTGATATTTCTACTGATGTACAGGTTATTAAAACGCTTCAATCGTTACACAAAAAATTGTCAGAGCTCATGCCCTTGACGGCATCTATGCCGGGATGGAATGGACTGGATACTGAATATTCAGATTTGCAGCATGCCATCGATTTAGCCGATGCTATTCGTATTGCACAGTCAGGTTTTGCATCCTCGCCACAGCAGCTGGCCGAAATTCGCTCTGCAGTTAAGACGCTCCTTATCGATGCCAATGAGCTCTTGGATGCACAAGGAATTATCGCTGCCCTTACGGAAAAACTTCGCGTCACACTTCATAGTTTTTCAGAGAGCAAATCAAGGTTTTGCTCATTGATCAAGGCAACAGAAAGTGAGATGACGATATCTGCATTGCATAGCTGCGCGCTGAATATTGTCAATCATCAGTCTTCATTAAAAAGCTGGAGTGACTGGTGTCGGGTGCGCGAAGAAGCAGTTCAACAGGGATTATTACCGCTTATTCATGCTCTTATTCACTTGGGTCCACATGAACAAAGTGCATCAGCTTTATTTGAGACAGCATATTGCCGTTGGTTTGCTTCCTGGATGATCGACTCAGAACCGCTAATGCATAATTTTGTCCCCGCAGAGCATATGAGCGATATTGAGGCTTATCGTATTCAAACCGATCGCCTTGCCAAATTGACCGTTCGCTATATTCGCGCGCGTTTATGCGGAGTGATTCCTGCGAAGAATGAGATTACAAGGCAAGGAGGATTTGCCTTGCTTAAGAATGAACTGCAAAAATCCCGT
Source organism: Cronobacter sakazakii (assembly GCF_000982825.1). Classification (NCBI taxonomy): domain Bacteria; kingdom Pseudomonadati; phylum Pseudomonadota; class Gammaproteobacteria; order Enterobacterales; family Enterobacteriaceae; genus Cronobacter; species Cronobacter sakazakii. The sequence goes on from NZ_CP011047.1 coordinate 2,866,737, forward strand.
CGCCATAAGCCGGTGCGACAGATGGCCGCTGAAATGGGTGATGCACTGACTAAGCTGGCCCCTTGTATGTTAATGAGTCCGCTTTCTGTCGCACAGTTTTTGCCTCCCGAACAGGCGCTGTTTGATTTGGTCATTTTTGATGAGGCTTCACAAATAACTCCCTGGGATGCTATTGGCGCGATGGCCCGTGGTAAACAGGTAGTTATTGCTGGTGACCCACGTCAGATGCCCCCAACCAGCTTCTTCAATCGTGCTGCAAACGAAACGGATGATGACACAGAAGAAGATTTGGAAAGCATTCTTGATGAGTGCCTGGCAGCTGGCTTGTATAACCATAGCCTGAGCTGGCATTACCGTAGCCGCCATGAAAGCCTGATTGCCTTCTCAAATCATCATTATTACAGCAATAACTTAATAACGTTTCCAGCTCCCGAAACTCGTCAAAGTGCTGTTCATTGGTACAAAGTGGCGGGTGTGTATTCCAAAGGAAAAGGGCGCCATAACCAGGCTGAGGCAGAAGCTATCGTTGCAGAAACCGTGAAACGATTAAAAGATAAAAACTTTATCACGTCGGGGAAATCAATCGGCATCATCACACTAAACACGGAACAGCAAAGTCTCATCAGTGATTTGCTGGATCGTGCCCGGCAGCAGTATCCCGAAATTGAACCTTATTTTCAGCCTGAACTGGAAGAACCGGTTGTTGTTAAAAATCTTGAAACTGTACAAGGCGATGAACGAGATCTGATTATGCTTGGTATTGGATATGGGCCTACAGAACCTGGCGCTAATTCAATGTCAATGAATTTCGGGCCTTTGAATCGCCAGGGTGGCTGGCGCAGGCTGAACGTTGCTGTCACACGTGCACGTCAGGAGATGATAGTTTTCAGCTCGTTTGACCCATCACTTATCGATCTTAACCGCACTAATGCAGAGGCTGTTTCTCAGTTGAAACATTTTATCGAATTCGCTCAGCGCGGCCCGGTAGCCCTGGCTCAGGCTGTGCGTGGTTCGGTGGGTAGTTATGATTCGCCTTTTGAAGAGGCGGTTGCAAACGGACTGAGAAGAAAAGGCTGGCAGGTGGTACCGCAAATTGGCGTATCACGCTTTCGCATAGATCTAGGGATTGTTCATCCTGATAAACCCGGTGATTATCTCGTAGGCGTTGAATGCGATGGTGCGACCTATCATAGCGCAGCCACTGCACGAGATCGTGACAAGGTTCGAAGCACAATCCTGCAAGGGCTTGGCTGGAAGCTGCTTCGTCTGTGGTCAACGGATTGGTGGATTGATAAAGAAGGTGCGCTTGAAAAATTGCATACAGCAATTGTTAAGCTGCTTGAAGAATCCAGAGCCGCAGATACAGCTGTTGCAGAAGCTAATAATCATGAGAAGGGAACATTAGCTATAGAGAGTGAGGCTAACGTCATCCGCGAAAAGACTGCTTTGAAGAATGCAGCTCAGGTGGCCAATGATGAAGAGTTATTAGCATCAGTTACAAATATCAAAGTCGAATCCGAATCAGAAGAAAATAAAGAGGAGGCAGAGGCGCTCTCATCGGAACTCAAATATGCCAGTGCAGCGACATCTGATAAAAACGCTTGTAAAACTGCAGGTAAATATATTGTTAATAACCTGCAGGAATGGCAAGGCTGCACTGAACCAGAGAAATTCTATATGGCGGAATATGATGAAACGCTAAAAAATCTCGTTGCAGAAATTGTTAACCGCGAGGCTCCTGTCCTTGACACTGCATTGGTGCAGCGTATTGCCCGTGCACATGGGTTTACTCGTGCGGGAAGGCTTATTCGCGAGCGTATAATGGAACTTGTTGATCACCATTATTATGTTGCAACAGATGATAATGGTGAAGATTTTGTATGGCTTTCTGAGGCGCAGAGAAAAGAGTGGAATTCGTTCCGCTTGCCAGCGACAGAAGCTGACATACGACAAGTTGATGCTATTCCAAGTGAGGAGTTGCGTGCCCTTGCGATGAGTGTTAGTGGTGCAAACAAAATACCCAAAATGATTAAATTGCTGGGCATTAAAAGAGTTACCAGTCAGGTAAGACAACGACTTGAACTGGTAATCTAAAAAAAAGGCCGCTTACAAAATTAAGCGGCCTTAATTTAATATCCTGCATAGCCTTAAAGGAAAAGAATTTCTGTTCCGTATGCCACCATCATAGAACACAGCGTAAACCCTGAGCAGCCACGCTGCTCAGACACATCTTTCACTCACTTCCTTGCTTAAACCCCGTCGCTGCCGCAGCAGGTAACACCGGATGACCGCTCAGGCGAAGCTGCGCACGTTCGCCGTCATGGTGCAGTTCGCCGTGAGCGCCAAGCGGCAGCGTGACGGTCTCCTGTTCATGGCCGAAGGCAAGGCCGGTCAGCACCGGGATCCCGAGCCGCTCGCGCAGCAGGGCGGCGACGCTTTCAAGGTTATAGCCGTCGTCGTAGTCGTTCACGGCGGCGGCAGTGAAGCTCCCGAGGATAAGCGCCTTCTGACGCGCCAGAATCCCGGCCGCATGCAGTTGCAGCAGCATACGCTCAACGCGGAACGGGTGTTCGTTGATGTCTTCGACCACCAGAATGCCGCCGTCGATGACCGGCATCCACGGCGTGCCGGTGATGGACGCCAGCATGGCCAGGTTCCCGCCCCAGACGGTGCCTGCGGTTTCGCAGGGCGCGCCGTCGCTGCGCCACGCAAGCGTGAATTGCGGTTCGGTCAGCGCCTGCCAGAAGTGTCGCCAGGTAAAATCGTTCATCTCCGGCGCGCCGAAATTCCCGGCCAGCATCGGGCCGCTGAACGTTATCGTGTTGCCACGCGCCAGCAGCAGCATCTGCAGCGCCGTGAAATCGCTGTGGCCGCAAATCAGCAGCGGGTTCTCCCGCTGGCGGGCAATCAAGGGCTTCGGATCAAAGCGCTCCAGCAGGCGCGTCATCCCGTAGCCACCGCGTACCGGCATCACGATCGCGCCATTTTCAGACAATGCGCTTAACGCCTGTAAATCGCCGAGACGCTCATCGTCGCGCCCGGCGAAACGCTGCATCCGGCGCGTGATAACATGCTGATTTTTTACGATTATTCCGGCCTCTTCGAGACGGCGTACGCCGCGCCAGGCAGCGTCCTGATTAATGCAGTAGCCCGACGGGGCGATGAGATGAACAGAGACCATGACAAATCCTTGCTGACATACCAGGCGAAACCGCTATCATGCCGCTAACCTTAGCGGTTGTCATCCGGATGCCCGCGTGGCGGCCCGGTGTGATGCGTCGTTTAGCACTGATATCGAAAGGAAAGTTGCGTGAAATTAAGATGGTTGATGTGGTTAGTGGTGTTCCTCGCCGGGTGTTCTTCCACGCCGGATTATAAAAACCCGCCCTGGAACCCTGAGGTGCCGGTGAAACGCGCAATGCAGTGGATGCCGATTACCGAAAAAGCCGGCAATGCCTGGGGCGTCAGCCCGCGTCTGGTCACGGCGATTATCGCAGTGGAATCGGGCGGTAATCCGACGCTCGTCAGTAAATCTAACGCGGTCGGGCTGATGCAGATTAAAGCGTCCACCGCCGGGCGCGAAGTCTACCGCTATATGGGCTGGAGCGGCCAGCCGTCGTCCAGCGAGCTGAAAAACCCGGAGCGCAATATTTCGATTGGCACGGCGTATTTAAGCATTCTTGAGCATGGCGTCCTGAAGGGCATTGAAGCGCCGGAAACGATGCAGTACGCGCTGGTGGTCTCTTATGTGAATGGCGCGGGCGCGCTGCTGCGCACGTTCTCTTCAGACAGCAAAGCGGCGATTGAAAAGATAAACGATCTCAGTCCGGATGAGTTTGTCGAACATGTCGCGAAAAATCATCCGGCACCGCAGGCCCCGCGTTATATCTGGAAAGTGCAGCAGGCGATGAACGCCATGTGATTAGCGCACCCGGCTGGCTTTTTCCCGGGCGATACGCTCCAGCGCGAAGATAATGCGCTGGAGTTCGCGCTCGGTGCCCGGGCTTACGTTCATAAAGCGAAAGCTCAGGCGCGGCGTGGCGATAGTCTCGTTTTTACTGTCCACGACTTTGCGCTCGCTGATGGTTAAAAGCTGCGCGTCGACACGAAATTTTCCCCACTCCAGCAGATCAAGCTCCAGCGGCGAGAACTGCATTCCTGCTTCCAGCCCTTCCGGCATCGCGCCTTCCAGCAGCGTGCCCATGCCGCCAAGCGACAAATCCTGCAGGCGACCGCGAAACAGCTTGCCATCTGGCATACGCGCCAGGCTGTAGAACTGCGGCTGCACCGGCGCGGTAATGCGAAAATGCTCGCGGCGCTGCACAAACCACACGGCTTCCGGCAGCGGGGCGACAAAGGCAGACAGGTTCTGAAACTCCCCGACGTTCAGCGCAGGCAGGTTAAATTCCACCTTTGCGCCCTGGGCTTCAGCGCTGAACTGGATATTTTTCGCTTTTTGCACGGCCTGGTTTTCGCTCGCCTGACTGCCGAAATCCAGCACCAGTTGTTCCGGCGAGGCGTCAAGAATACGGCTGATAAACTGCCAGCCGCCCCAGGAGAGGCGGATCGGCGCCTGGCTTTTTTGCAAGTCGCGTAAAATCCCCAGTACGGCCAGCGGATTTTGCTTCAGAAACTGCTCACTGTAATTGCTCACGTCGCGTGATTCCTCAAATGACTGACAGAGAGATGTGAACGGTTATCGGCCCGTCCGCCAGAAACTTAAGATTTATCCTAAAATAAATCATTTTCTGTATAAGGATAATCCGAGCTTACCGGAAGAATCTTTTTTTATTACCTATACTTGAACCACTTCGGTTTGTCGCGCCTTGTGGCGAACCATTCAATGAGACTTAACCAAGAGGGTGGAGACTATGGGTATTTTGTCCTGGATCGTATTTGGCCTTATCGCGGGTATTATTGCCAAACTGATTATGCCGGGCCGTGACGGCGGCGGCTTTATTCTGACCTGTGTGCTCGGGATCGTGGGGGCGGTGGTCGGCGGCTGGCTGGCGACATTCTTTGGCGTGGGCGGTAGCGTGACGGGCTTTAACCTGCCGAGCTTCCTGGTGGCGGTCGTCGGTGCCATTGTGGTGCTGCTGATCTTCCGTATGCTGCGCAGGGATTAAAAAACGGTCCGTAAGGACCGTCTGAATGGTCAGTAAAAACGGCCCCTTGGGGCCGTTTTTTTTCGTCAGGATCAGAAATCGTAGCCGACGGTTGCGGTCACGCTGCGCTCCGCGCCCCAGTAACAGTTAGTGGTATAACAGCCGGAGATATACTCGCGATCGGTCAGGTTGTTGGCGGTCACCTGCACAAACGCGCCTTTCAGCGCGCTGTTCCACGCGCCGAGATCGGCTTTCACCATCGCATCCATCAGCGTTACGGAAGGTACGCGGCGCGTATTCTGGTCATCCGCCCACTGTTTACCGATGTAACGCACGCCAGCGCCCGCGCTGATGCCGTAATCAAACTGATAATGCGCCCAGAAAGAGGCCATCTGATCCGGCGTCAGCAGTGGCGTATTGCCATCTTTGCCGCCGAGCGAATCTTCAAACTTCACCCGGTTCCAGGTATAGCCTGCAATCGTGCTCAGTCGTGGCGTAAGCTGGTTACGCGCTTCGATCTCCACGCCCTGCGATTTCACGTTGCCAACGGCCTGGTAGCTGGAGGTCGCGATGTTCTCATCGCGCTGGGACACATCTTTCTGTTTCAGATCGTAGATAGCAATGGTGTACATATCTGACGTGCCCGGTGGCTGGTACTTCAGGCCGCCTTCATATTGCTCAGACGTGCTCGGCTTCAGCATATCGCCGCGCGCGTCGTAGAGAATCGATGGCGTAATTGCCTGGCTATAGCTGATATAGGGCGACAAACCGTTTTCAAAGGCGTAAAGCAGCGACGCGCGGCCACCCACGTGGTCGTCAGAGCGGCGAATCGTTGTGCCCGCGGTGTCGCTGACTTGCTTTGCGACGATACGATCGTAGCGTCCGGAAAGCGTGGCGTGCCAGCGGTTCCACGTCATCTCATCCTGCAAATAGACGCCGCTCTGGTAGTAACGACGGTTGTAGTGGTTGGTTGAGGTGACGACGTGCCCGGTCTGCGGCGTATAGCCGGTGAACGGGTTATACGGCGCGGCACTGCCATACGCGCCCTGAATATCATTGCGGAAGCGGTGATATTCCGCTCCCAGCACGGCGGTGTGATTCACGTCGCCTGTGGCGAAGTCGGCCTGTAAACGGTTATCGGTGGACCACGCGTTCAGCGACTCCTCATACCCGACATAGCCGCGCGTCAGCTCATTCGTATTGCCAATCCAGCCATTCTGATACACCTGATCCAGCGAGGCGTTGCTGTGGGTGTAACTGCCGCTGGAGTGTACCGACCAGATATCGTTAAAGCGGTGATCAAACTCCGCGCTGTAAATCTGCTCGCGGCGACGGTAACCGTCACCCGGATCGCCTTCGTTATAGTTCGGGCTGACTTTTCGGCCATTGTGGGAATAGAGCGAGCCTTCGGCAGGCGAGGAACCATGATAGCCGCCGGACGGATCTTTTTGCAGATACGCGCGCAGCAGCAGGCTGGTGTCACTGTCCGGCTGCCAGAGCAGAGAAGGCGAAATGGCGTAGCGCTCCTCACGCGTATTGTCGTACTGCGTGTCGGTGTTGCGGGTGATGCCCGTCAGGCGATAGGCCCACTGGTCGTTAATCGCGTCGGTGTAATCAAACGCCGCGCTTTTCGTATTCTGCGTGCCGGCTGAGAGGCGAAAGTGCCCTTCGGAATTGAACTGCGGACGCTTAGAGGTCAGGTTCACCAGCCCGCCCGGTATGGTCTGGCCGTAAAGCGCGGAAGAGGGGCCTTTGATAATATCCACGCGCTCGATGAACCACGGATCGGTCTGCAACACATTGTGACTGCCGCCGTCGCTCATAAGGCGCATGCCGTCGAGGAAAATATTATCCACGTCGCCGCCGTGAAAACCGCGCAGCGCCAGCGCGTCAAAGCGCGTCGCGCCGCCGCCGACGTTGGAGAACACACCCGGCGTATAGTTAAGCGCCTGCGTAAATGTGCTTGCGCCCTGATCTTCCATCTGCTGACGCGTGACGACGGAAACCGACTGCGCGGTGGTGATAAGCGGCTGATCGGTTTTTGTCGCACCTGTGCTGGTTTTCACCGTGTAGCCTTCGGTAGGCGAGGCGGCCGTTTGCGCGGGGGCGGCGCTAACGGTGATGGTCTCTTCGGCGAGCGAGACGTGCGGTGCCGCCAGCGCCAGCGCGCACAGCACGGCGGAGCGTTTCAGGGTTAAAGCGATTGTCATTGTTGTCTTCTCTGGTTGCCATCTGCTCCCTGCGTGACAGGGGCGTAACGATATCTAATAAAGAATGCGAATTATTATCGTTATCAACGCGCGGGGCAACTAACAGAATTGGCGGGGAAAATATATCGGGCGCAGGAAAGCAAAAAAAACTGCCCTCCGCAGAGGGCAGTGGTGTAGCGCGTGTGAATTACTGTGCCGGAGCGGGTTGCGCAGCGGCGTTATCCTGCGCGTTGCTGTTCGGCGCGGCCGGTGCGTTTTCAGCAGGCGCGCTATTGCTCGCGGGCGCAGCGGCGTCGGTTTTCGCCGGGGCTGGCGTTTGCGTTGTTGCCGGCGCAGACGTTTCTGTTTTCGCTGGCGCTGACGTTTCCGCTTTTGCGGGCGCAGAGGACTGCGCCGGTTTACTCAGCATTTTGCCTTCCTGCTTCGGCTGCGGCGCGTGGTCGCTGCCCGGACGGGTCTGCGGCACATCGTCACACGGTTTTTCGGTGCCGCACAGCAGGTCGAGCATTTTCAGCGTCACGCCGTTGGTCCAGCCAAAGCCGTCCTGAAGCGGGTATTCACCACCGCCACCGCCCGTACCGGTCGAAGAAACGTCATATTTCTCCACCAGTTTCTGCTCGCGGTTGTAGGTGTGCTGAACGTTGGTCAGGAATCGCCAGGTCACGTCCATCGCCAGATCTTTCTGCCCGTAATTCATCAGACCTTCGGTCGCCACCCACTGCAGTGGTGCCCAGCCGTTCGGCGCATCCCACTGCTGGCCGGTTTTAACCGTCGTGGTCACAATACCGCCCGGTTTCAGCAGTTGCGCACGCGTTGCCGCCGCCACTTTCTCGGCGCGATCCTGCGCGGCCGCTTTGACATACAGCGGGAACAGCGCGGCGGCGGTCAGCTGATCGCGCACCTTATTGGTTTTCAGATCGTAATCCGCGTACCAGCCATGTTTCGCATTCCACAGATGGGTTTCAATCGCCTGCTGACGCTGGCTGGCGAGCGATTCATAGCGGGCGGCACCCGCGCTGTCGCCTGCGGCTTTGCTGGCGCGCGCGAGGGTTTTTTCCATCTGGAACAGCAGGGCGTTAAGATCGACAGGCACGATACTGGTGGTGCGGATAGAGCCAAGCTGCTGCGGATTATCCATCCAGCGCGAGCTGAAATCCCAGCCGGACGCCGCGCCCGCGCGCAGATCGCGGTAGATGTCAGTCGCCGGGCGATCCGGGTTATTTTTGGCGGTGGTTACGTCATCAAGCCAGGATTCGGTACGCGGCGCGTCGCGATCGTCCCAGTAGCGGTTCAGCACCGCGCCATCTTTCAGTTTCACCACGCGCTCGTGGGCATCGCCTGGTGCCAGATTTTCGCTGCCTTCCATCCAGTAGGCGTACTCTTTCTGCAACTGCGGCAGATATTTCTTCAGCGTCTCGTCGCCGCCTTCATGGGTCGCCAGCAGTTCGACCATAAACGCGAAGAACGGCGGCTGGGAGCGGCTTAAATAGTAGCTGCGGTTGCCGTTCGGAATATGGCCCCAGGCGTCGATTTCATGGGCGAAGTTATCGACCATATCCTGCACTTTATCCCAGTGATTGCTCTCGGCGAGCCCCAGCATAGTGAAGTAGGTGTCCCAGTAATAGACCTCGCGGAAACGCCCGCCCGGCACCACGTAAGGCTTCGGCAGCGGCAGCAGGGAATCCCATTTGCTGGCGGAATCGGTCGAGCGCGTCAGCACCGGCCACAGGCCGTCGATATGCTCGCGCAGGCTTTGTCCGGCTGGCGGAACATAGGCTTCGCCTTTTTGCGGCAGGGTAAAGTTCAGCTCAACGAAATGGCGCAGGTCAAAGCCCGACTGGTTACGCTGCATGCGGTAATCGGCCAGGATCATCAAAGGATCGCTGTTCGGCACCGCGTCGGCGAACGTTTTCTGATCGGGGAACAGTTTGGCGCTCTGTACATCCGTAAACAGCGGGCCGAGAAGCTGGTCCGGTGATTGCGGCGCGGGGCGCTCTGCGCCAGACGGCTCTTCTGCGCTGGCGGGCAGGGTGGAGAACGCCAGCAGCGCGCCGCTAAGGGCGACCTGAATGGCGAAAAACAGCGTCCGGGGACGGCGCGTGACGGGTTGTGACATCAATGAATTCTCCTTAAGGGGCGCAGCGCACACCACTGCGAATCAACCATATGAAAACCTTAGACGAATATTCCCGTTTCGAGCGCACGTAAACGGGAAATTTCTGTTTTTCGCGTTCGGTTAAGCTGCTGTTTACATCATCCGTTAAGCAGCGCCAGCGTCGCCGGTTGCGCGCGGGCCAGCAGGGCGACGGCTTCGTCCGCCGAGCGAAGATTGGCGTAGCCGATAATCAGCCCGTAGCGTTTATCGGGCCGCCGGTACCAGGGCGACAGCGCGCTGACCTGCAACTGGTGCTGGTGCCAGAGGCGGGCAAGCGCCTCATCGCAGGTAGCGGTTTTCAGATACGCCACCACGTGCATCCCGCCATCTTCCAGCGGCGTTTTGAACACGCCAGGGTAAACCGCGTGCAGCGCCGCGATAGCCATCGTGCGCCGCTGCTGGTAGAGCGCGCGCATTTTCCGCAGATGAGTGTAAAACTCACCGCCGGTCAGAAACGCGGCGAGGATCTTCTGTATCAGCAGCGGCTGCCCGCCCGTCAGCAGCGCGCCGTGTTCAAGAAAGGCGTGGCGCGCCGCGCGCGGCATCACCAGATAACCGATACGCACCGACGGCATAATGGTTTTACTGAAGGTGCCGAAGTAAACGACCCGGTCATCGGTGTCGAGGCTTTTCAGCGATGGCAGTACGTTGCGGGTGAAGTGAAACTCGCCGTCATAATCATCTTCCACAATCCATGCGTTATGGCGCGACGCCCACGCCAGCAACTGCTGTTTTCGCGGCAGTGACAGCGACACGCCAAGCGGGCTGTGGTGCGTTGGCGTGACAAACGCGAGCCGGGCGTCCGGGTGGTGATGTTGCAGATAGTCCACATCCATGCCCTCGTTATCCACCGGTATGGCGTGCAGATTCGGCGTGAGCGTTTTCAGCAGCCGCTGACCGAGAAAATAGGCAGGATCTTCCATTGCCACGCTCTCACCCGCGCCGAGCAACGCCTGGACCGTGAGCAGCAGATTGCCGCGATAGCCATTGGTGATAAAAATATCGTCAGCGGTACACGTCACGCCGCGTGACAGCGTCAGATAGCTCGCGATCGCCGCGCGCAGTGGCGCGTAGCCTGCAACTGGCGGGTTCACCATCTCTTCGGGGCGCATGGCGCGCGTCGCTCTTGCGCTCAGGAGCAGCCACTTTTTATAAGGAAACTGATCCAGCGACGGCAGACCGGGGCGCAGAAACCCTTCATGCTCGTTAAGCGCCAGCAGATCGTTGTTATCGCCTGGGCGGACGGGCGCTGGCTCTGCCACGCGCGGCGGCACCGTGAGCGCCGGATTCACCAGCGTACCCTGCGGGCCGCGGCTCACCAGATACCCTTCACCCACCAGCACCGCGTAGGCCGCCTCCACCGTTTTCTTCGCCACCTGGAGTTCCTGCGCCAGCACGCGGATGGACGGTACCCGGTCGCCGGGCTTCAGAAGCCCGTCGTGGATATTCTGGCGATAGCGCTGATAAATTTCACGATAACCCGGTTTCATGTCCTGCCTTATTTCACGGTTTATGACCCTTTTGACTATGTCATGGCGCCGTATGATAGACGAGAAGAATTTGACACGCTCCGCACCGCGCGGGGTGATTTCTCTTGTGATGTAAGGAGTTTCCATGAGTACGCGCGTGAACCATTATCAGACCATTCCGGCGCTGGTTAACACCCTGATGAACGCCAGCGCGGCGCTGAAAAAAAGCAGCCTGACGCCAACGCTTAAACAGCTGATCGACATGCGCGCTTCGCAGCTCAACGGCTGCGCGTTTTGCGTTGATATGCACGCGAAAGAGGCGAAGATGGCGGGCGAGCGTGAACTGCGCCTGTACCATCTGCCGGTATGGCGAGAATCGCCGCTGTTCAGCGCGAAGGAGAAAGCGGCGCTGACCTTAACGGAAGCGATAACGCATATCAGAGAAGAAGGGATCAGCGATGCGGTTTATCAACAGGCGCGTGAGCATTTCTCTGAAACGGAGATCGCAGAGATCGCGTTTGCCGTTGCCATCATCAATAGCTGGAACCGTCTGCAACTGGTGTCGCAAATGGCACCCGGCAGCCAGGACGCGGCGTTTGGTCTGGATCGCGCCGGTCTTGAATAACGCTGTTTTTAACCTTTTGAAAAGCCCGCCTGCGCGGGCTTTTTTTATGGGCGCGGTGGGCAGATAGTGCAGGAGGCAGCGAAAAGGGATTGATTTTTAATCACATAGCGGACCACTCATCGCAGGCCGCGTCTCGCCTGCAACTTAAGTAAAACCGATTAAAAAATCTACTGGATATTTAAACAGGTGCCTGTATACTATTTCTACAAAGCACCAGGTGTTGTTGTAATTGAGTTAGTGAATGAGTGGTGAAACCTATGATGATTCCGCTGGAAAATCTTAATGCTCAGGATCAATCGGTCACAATGAGCAGCCGTGAAATCGCGACGTTAACAGGGATTGCCCACAGTGAAGTGAAGCGCATGATTAAAAGCCTGGAAACTGCGCAGCGCCTGTCCCAGCCTATCGGCATTAATCTGTACGAACGGGAAGGGGAGATGCGTCAGGAGTTCTTACTGAATAAACGCGACTCGCTGCTGACGGTGGCGCGCATTTCGCCCGCCTTTACCGCCGAAATGCTCGATCGCTGGCAGGAACGCGAACGTAACGCCAGCCTGCCGGACTTTACCAACCCGGCCGCCGCCGCGCGCGCCTGGGCCGAGCAGTATGAAAAGCGTCAGCGGGCGGAGCAGCAGCTGGCTCTCTTCGCCCCTAAAGCCGAGTTCTTCGATCGTTTCGTGCAGGTCGACGAGTCGCTTGGCTTTCGCCAGCTGTGCAAAATGCTGAAGGTGAAGGAGCCGGAATTCCGCCAGTTTCTGCTGGAGCGCAACATTATGCAGCGCGCCAACGGTACGCTGGTGCCGCAGCACCACCACCTGCAGGCGGGTTACTTTACGCTGCGCTCCGGTGTGGGCGAAAACCTGCACACCTTCGCCCAACCGCGCTTTACCGCGCGCGGCGTGAAATGGGTGGCGAGCCTGTGGGCCGCTCATCTCGCCGCACAGACCAACGGTGCCGCGGCCTGACGGCCCGGCGCACCGTGAGCGTCCGGCAGCGTCTTGATTCGCTTTTCGCCTGCGGTTATTTGCGGGGTTTAGCGGACAAGAGAGACGCGCCGGATGGCTGTTTCCTCCGCGTTTATTCCCGTTATCTCTCCGTAAACCCTTCTCTGGCCGACGCGCTTATGCTGACGCGGTAAATATTTTCGCGCCCAGCGCGCGTGCGCATTCCAGGGCGTCGTCAGGCGTACTGAGATCCGGCAGAAACAGCGTTTCGTTGGTGATAACCGGCGCACCGCAGTAATCGAAAATCCCGTGGGCGATTTGCGTGTCCCAGGCCTGGTGATAACCGTGTTTGTCGAACGTTTTTCTGTCCGCGCCGCCGATACTCACCAGATGCACCGGCAGATGCCCCAGTTTTTTGACTACTTTCCCTTCCGGGCTTTCTTCATACGCCCAGCCGTTTGAAAAAACGCGATCGATCCAGCCTTTCAACAGCCCCGGCATCGACCACCAGTACACCGGAAACACCAGTACCAGCGCGTCGGCGTGATTGATACGCGCCTGCTCGCGGGCGACATCTGGCGGCACCGGTGCAGTTTTCATAAACGCGGCGTAATCGTGCTCATTAAAGACAGGGTCGAAGCCTTCGCGTGTGAGATCGGCAATGTCGGCGGTATGACCGCTACCGTCACGGGTAATGCCTTCGGCCAGCACGTGCGCGACGCGGTGGGTCAGAGATGACGCTAACGGATGGGAAACGACGATTAATGCGTGCATATTCACTCCTCCTGCGTTGCCATCGGGTGACGACAGACGTAATCTGATATACTAAAAGTAACCTACCATTGGTAAGTTACTTTTAGTAGGTAATTCTGTCAAGGAGAAACGCCGTGTCTGAAATTCGCACGCGCCAGCGGCTAAGCCGCGATGCGCGCCACACCCAGCTTATTGAAATGGCCTGGCAGATTATTCGTGAAGAGGGCACCGAGGCGCTGACGCTCGGCAGGCTTGCGGAACGGGCGGGCGTCACAAAGCCGGTGGTCTACGATCATTTCACCAGCCGCTCCGGCCTGCTGGCGGCGCTTTATCACGAATATGAAGTGCGCCAGAACCGCAAAATGGATGAGGCGATCGCACGCATTCAACCTGAACTGTTGCCGCTGGCAGCGGTGATCGCCGATGCGTATATCGAATGCGTACTGCTGCAGGGGCGTGAAATGCCAAATGTGATGGCGGCGCTCACCGGCACGCCGGAGCTTGAAAAGCTGCGTCAGGATTACGCGGTGGAATTCATCAGTAAATGCCGCACGCTGTTTGCGCCGCTGCGGGCGGATAACGCCCTGCGTGACGCCGCGCTGTGGGCGATGTTCGGCGCTGCCGAAGGGCTTTCCTGGGCCGTCACGATGGGCGCGATTGATGCCGCACAGGCAAAAGCAGAATTACGCGATGCGATTGTCGGAATGGTAGAGAAGAGATAAGCCGCAAGTGGTGAGCATAACGCTGGCTTTCTCAAAGGCGCATGACATGCCTGTTCGAGGCATGTCGCGATATTCGTAGCACAAAACGAACTTTGCTGGATATAAATACAGCGTTAGGATGGTGTCATTGTGATCTATTTTTAACCACACCCGGCCCCGCATGTTCCTGATTAAAACGCTGTTACTGAGTTTTCTTTGTATCACTCTGCTGTCACTTGCCGCGAGCGTCGGCCAGAAGATGTATCACCATGAGCCACTTTCGCAGCGTGGCTGGTGGGCTGCCCGCAGCGACTCCGCGGGGCTCGCACCGGATCCGAGAAAAAACGCCCGGCTGGCATTGGTGCAGGTTTACGCCGCGCCGACATGGGGCTGGAAAGGCGTGGTCGCGGTCCATCCCTGGATAATCTATAAGCGCGCCGGAGAAACCCATTACACCCGCTATGAAGTGATTAGCTGGGGCGCAGGTAAGAAAGTGCGGCGTAACCAAAACGTGCCGGACGGTTACTGGTATGGCTCGAAACCCCGCCTGTTGGTTGAGCATCGTGGCAAGGAAGCCGAAGCCATGATCCCTCAAATTGAAGCGGCTATCGCCTCCTGGCCGTGGCCAGAGACTTATCGCGTCTGGCCTGGCCCAAACAGCAACACGTTCATCGCCCATATCGGGCGGGAAGTTCCTGCGCTGAAGCTGGATATGCCCGCCAATGCTATCGGCAAAGATTTTCGCTCGCTGCGCCATTTCGTTGGCTTACCGCCGTCAGGACGCGGCGTTCAGGTCTCTGTTTTGGGCGTGGCGGGATTTACGCTGGGCGCGGAAGAGGGGCTTGAAATTAACATTCTGGGGCTGAATATGGGGCTGGATCTCTCGCCACTTAAACTCAGGCTGCCCTTTATTGGCGGAGTGGGAAGCGATAATTTGCAGAAAAACAGGGAAGGCGGCGAGGGATAAACTGTCGTTTACGTATTGGTGAACACGTTCCGGTGATGTTTTGTCCCGGCTTTCTGTCCTGCCGCCGCCGAAAAAATGCGCCCGCAGGCGCATCGTGTTTAGTGCAGGCAGCAGTGCTTATACTTTTTACCGCTGCCGCAAAAGCAGGGATCGTTTCGCCCAGGCTTTTGTTCGGCCACCACCGGCTGCTGCGGCTCAGGCACCGCTTCCGGCTGGGCTATCCAGTAATCATGCAGCGCCAGCGCGGCGGGGCGGATAGCAGCGAAACTCGCTTCGAGTTCTTCCTGGGAGAGCGACTCCAGCTGCGGGAAGTTCTCTTCCTTGCCGTGCAGGGCAATGGCGTCCAGCGCGGGCTGCAGTGATTCCGGCAGTGATGACCAGTCGCCGAGTGCCACGCCGCGCAGATAGCCAAAGCACCACTCTTCCACCACGGTAAATTCCTGGCCTTCGGTCTCGCGCACGCCAAACAGCGGATCGAACTGATCGGGGAATTCCGCGAGACGATCGGCGATATCGTTCATATGCTGGAAGCACAGATCCATAAAGCGGTTCATCTCACGCTTGTTGCTCCAGCGGGGAATGCGGTTTTGACCGCCCCACAGCGCGACCAGCCATTCGCTCGGCTCAATCGTTTTTGGGCCGGAAAGCACGGCGGTCAGCAGGCCATCGAGCTCGGCGACATCGACAATCGAATCCTCGCTGCCATACTTTTCCAGCATCTCGTCAAGCCATTCCAGCTCTTTCTCGGTCAGCGGGCCTTCTTTCATCATGTTGCCTCCTCGGCGCTTAGGTCCAGGACTGGCAGTGTAAACACTTACCCTGTCCCTTTAGTCATCAATCTGTTAACCGCGGCGTTATCCGCTAAAGATACGACGCGCTTAAAACGGGTATTCAGGACGAAAAGAAAAATCCACGCCAGAGCGTGGATTTTACATTCTCAGTCAGCTTTATGAGATGGAACACCACCCCACACGCGAAAAGAAATGGTCAGACGTTGAACAGGAAGTTCATGATATCGCCATCTTTGACGATGTAATCTTTGCCTTCGGCACGCATTTTACCGGCTTCTTTCGCGCCCTGTTCGCCTTTGTAAGCGATGAAATCGTCATAAGCGATGGTTTGCGCGCGGATAAAGCCTTTTTCGAAATCGGTGTGGATTTTACCCGCCGCCTGCGGGGCGGTGGCACCGACAGGAATGGTCCAGGCGCGCACTTCTTTCACGCCAGCGGTGAAATACGTCTGCAGGTTCAGCAGCGCGTAACCGGCGCGGATCACGCGGTTCAGGCCCGGCTCTTCGAGGCCCAGCTCCTGCATAAACTCATCGCGCTCTTCATCGTCAAGCTCAGCGATATCCGCTTCCACGGCGGCGCACACCGGCACAACCACAGAGCCTTCTTTCGCGGCGATTTCACGCACCTGATCCAGGAACGGGTTGTTCTCGAAACCGTCTTCGTTGACGTTCGCGATGTACATGGTCGGCTTGAGCGTCAGGAAGCTCAGGTATTTGATGAGATCTTTCTCTTCTTTGCTCAGATCCAGCGCGCGCAGCATACCGGCGTTCTCAAGCTGCGGCAGGCATTTTTCCAGTACGGCCAGCTCGGCTTTGGCGTCTTTATCGCCGCCTTTGGCTTTCTTGGAGATACGATGAATCGCACGCTCGCAGGTATCGAGGTCAGAAAGCGCCAGCTCGGTATTGATGGTGTCGATATCTTCAGCCGGGTTTACTTTGCCCGCGACGTGGATGATGTTGTCGTTTTCAAAGCAGCGCACCACGTGGCCGATAGCTTCGGTTTCGCGGATGTTGGTCAGGAACTGGTTGCCCAGACCTTCGCCTTTGGACGCGCCCTTCACCAGACCGGCGATATCTACAAATTCCATCGTGGTCGGCAGAATACGCTGCGGCTTGACGATCTCGGCGATTTTATCCAGACGCGGATCGGGCATAGGCACGACGCCGGTGTTCGGCTCAATGGTACAGAACGGGAAGTTCGCCGCCTCAATACCTGCTTTGGTCAGCGCATTGAACAGAGTGGATTTACCGACGTTCGGCAAGCCGACGATACCGCATTTGAATCCCATGGTTTACATTACCTTAATTGCTTGTTTATCAGAGGGTTAAAATTAACCCGATGATGAGAAATGGTGTTATTTGGCTATTATACACGTAACGGGCGCGCAACGGGGGAGAAATCGCCCTTATGCCGCGCCGCCACGCGGTTTATTGCGCTTTAAAACTGTGCAGACGGTTAGTGGCTTTGGTTAAGCCGTCCTGCAGCCAGATTTCGGTGCAGCGCGCCGCTTCGTCCACGGCCTCGTCAATCAGCTTTTGCTCGCTTACTGGCGGTTTGCCAAGCACAAAGCCGACAACTTTGTTTTTATCACCCGGATGACCAATGCCCAGCCGTAAGCGATGAAAATTAGGGTTATTCCCCAGCTTGCTGATGATGTCTTTCAGGCCGTTATGACCGCCATGACCGCCGCCTAATTTGAACTTCGCCACGCCTGGCGGCAGATCGAGTTCATCGTGCGCCACCAGAATTTCATCCGGCGCGATACGGTAAAACGTGGCCATCGCCGCCACGGCTTTGCCGCTCAGGTTCATAAAAGTGGTCGGCACCAGCAGGCGCACATCGTTGCCGTTCACGTTGATGCGTGAGGTATAGCCGAAAAATTTGGCTTCTTCTTTCAGCGGGGCGCGAAAGCGATCCGCCAGCAGATCTACATACCATGCGCCCGCGTTATGTCGGGTGGCGGCATATTCCGCGCCGGGGTTCGCCAGCCCGACTATCAGTTTAATCGTCACGTTACTGTTCCTGAAAACACCTGTTTGCGGCGTAGTTTACTGTGGTGTCGCGCAGATCACAAAACCGCGTCGCACCGATGAACGGAAATCAATAATAACAATCATGAATAATTAGATTTTCATGTAATTCATTGGCTTATTTGTAAAGTTTCGTCCAGAGAAAGTTCATAATTGTGATCCCCGGCGCAACCCGCATTTATAAGCGTTGCCTATACTTTACACATAAATAACAGGGATACTTTCCCGCCCATTCTTCCGGAGGTGACTATGAAACGCAAAAACGCGTCGTTGCTCGGCAATTTCTTGATGGGGCTGGGGTTAGTGGTCATGGTTGGCGGGGTCGGTTACTCCATTCTCAACCAGCTGCCGCAGCTAAACCTGCCGCAGTTTTTCGCGCATGGCGCGGTATTAAGTATCTTCGTCGGGGCCGTGTTATGGCTGGCAGGCGCCCGCGTTGGTGGTCATGAACAAGTGTGCGATCGTTACTGGTGGGTGCGCCATTATGACAAACGCTGCAAGCGCAACCATCACTCCAGTTCATAATGATTACTCTCGTTAATACGTAAACGCTGTAAAAAGCTCCCGCCGGTCGGGAGCTTTTTTATGATACGCTCTTGACCCTTACGTTACGTCAGGGCTCACAGTGGGCTTCGAAAGGGAAGAGGAGAGGCGTTATGTTGCTACAGGTTGGTGAACTCGCAAAGCGCGCCGGGCTGACGGTCCGCACGCTGCATCACTACGAAAGCCTCGGTCTGCTCATTCCCTCCGGCCGCACGGCCGCCGGTTATCGTCTCTATAACCGCGATGATATTCAGCGCCTGCATCATATTCAGGCACTGACGCGAATGGGGTTGAGTCTGGCGCAGGTGCGGGAGTGTCTGGAGAGCGGCAGCATGACGCTGACGGAAGTCATTGACACGCAAATCACCCAGCTGAATGCACAGCTTACGCGTACCGCGATACTGCGCGACCGGCTGGTGGTGCTGCGTGACGGGCTTCTGGCCGGTTGTGAGCCGGATCTTCAGGAATGGCTGAAAACACTGGAGTTAATGACGATGTATGAGAAATGGTTTTCGCACGACGAACTGAAACAGCTGCCGTTTGCGCAGGAAAACGCCGAGCGCGAAGCGCAGTGGGCGACGCTGGTGAATGAGGTTAAGGCAGCGGTTTCTCAGGGCGTACCGGTCAGCAGTCCGGCTGCGCAGGCGCTCGCCACGCGCTGGATGGAAACGCTGGAGCGGGATACCGCGGGCAACCCTGCTTTCCTGACTCGCCTCAACGACATGCATGCCGCCGAGCCTGCAATGCGCGATAAAACCGGCATTACGCCGGAGATTATCGACTGGATCACGCATGCCTTTGCCGAAAGCAAGCTTGCTATCTACGAGCGTTATCTGACGCCCGAAGAGTACGCGTTCACCCGTGAGCACTATTTTGATCGCATGATGGAGTGGCCGCCGCTGGTGGCGAAACTTCATGCGGCGGTGAACGCGCAGCTCTCCCCGCAAAGCGAAGAAGCGCGCGAAATTGCGGCGCACTGGCTGACGCTGTTTTCTTCGTTCGCTGGCGATAACCCGCAGACGCAGCAGAAATTTCGGGAGGCGATGATGCGCGAACCGCATCTTTCTAAAGGCACCTGGATGACGCCGGAAACGCTCGCCTGGCTGCAACAGGCATTCGGCGCGTTGATGCAGGCGCAGGGGGCTGCGCCTGCACGTTGATTCACGGCGCGGCTAAGGCTGCGTCGCTCCCCGGGAAGAAAGCAAGACGCCCAGGGATGGGCTGAACGCCTGCGCGCGCCAGCGTGCGCAGCGGCTGGAATTCGAGATGACAGATACGCAGCTCGCAGCCATCCGGCAGGCGTTCAATAAAGCGTTGCAGAGCATCCAGGCCACCCGCGTCCAGCACCGGTACTGCGTCCCATTGCATCACGATAACGCGTTTGCCCGCCGCCTGCGCCAGCAGCGGCGTAAAGACGCCTTCTGCCGCGGCGAAGAACAGCGGCCCGGTCACCCGCACGGCCAGGACATCCTCTGGCACGGAAACATTCAGCGGCGCGAGCCGCGTCATGCGCGCCACCCGGCGCATAAACAGTAGCGAGGCCAGCACCACGCCGACGCTGATGGCTATCACCATATCAAACAGCACCGTCAGCGACATGCAGATAAGCATCACGACGATGTCATCCTTCGGCGCGCGGCGCAGCAGGCCAATCACCTTATGCGCTTCGCTCATGTTCCACGCCACCATCAGCAGCAGGGCGGCCATCGCCGAGAGCGGAAGCCAGGAGAGCAGCGGGGCGAGCGCCAGCAGCGCTAACAGCACCAGTAGCGCATGGAACACCGCGGCGACAGGCGAAGTAGCACCCGCGCGGACGTTGGCCGCCGAACGGGCTATCGCGGCGGTGGCGGTGATGCCGCCAAAGAACGGCGCGACCAGATTACCAAGCCCCTGGCCGATTAGCTCACTGTTGGCGTTATGGCGCGTACCGGTCATGCCGTCCAGCACGACCGCACACAGCAGGGATTCGATAGCGCCCAGCACCGCCATAGAAAACGCGGCGGGCAGCAGCGCGCGCAGCGAATCCAGGCTTAACGTAAATGACGACCCCGGCAGATCCCACGGCAGCACCAGTTGTGGCAGGAGTGGCGGGATACCGTTGCCCTGTGTGCCGTCTGCCAGCAGATAATGAAAACGTGAACCGATGGTCGCGACATTCCCGCCCAGCAGATGAACGACGCCCATCACCGCGCAGCCCGCCAGCAGCGCCGGTAAATGCCCCGGCAGACGGATGCCGAGACGCGGCCAGAACACCAGCACGCCCAGCGTGACGATACCAATCGCCGCATCGCCAGGATTCAGACCAGGCAGCGCCACCGCCAGCGCGGCCACTTTCGGCAGGTAATGTTCCGGCATATGCGCGATGTCGAGGCCGAAAAAGTCTTTGATCTGCATGGTCGCGATGGTAATGCCGATGCCGGAGGTAAAGCCCAGCGTGACCGGCAGCGGAATATACTCAATCAGTCGCCCGAAGCGCGCCAGCCCGAACAGAATTAAAAAGATACCCGAGAGCAGCGTCGCCACCAGCAGTCCGGAAAGCCCAAATTGCTGCGCGACAGGGTAGAGAATGACCACAAACGCGGCGGTCGGCCCCGAGACGCTGTAGCGCGAACCGCCGCTCAGCGCGATAACAATGCCCGCGATGGCGGAAGTATAGAGGCCGTATTGTGGCGGCACGCCGCTACCAATAGCCAGCGCCATGGCGAGCGGAATGGCGATAATGCCGACGGTGATGCCAGCAATCAGATCGCGGCTCAGCCGGGAGACGGTATATTTTTCACGCCAGCAGGCTTCCACCAGCGCACGGAAAGGAAGGATTTGCGAGAGATATTGGGTGTTCACGATATTTCATCCATGCGTTCACCACCATGTAAAAAAATATACGATGATGAATACATAAATCATACAAATAAAACAAAAGAATAAAAAAACCCGCCGGGGCGGGTTTTTACGCTCAGTCCGATTAATGCTCGAACATGGCGGAGATAGATTCTTCGTTGCTGATACGACGAATCGCTTCGGCCAGCATACCGGAGAGGGTCAGCGTGCGCACATTCGGCAGCGCTTTGATCTCTTCAGACAGCGGGATAGTGTCGCAGACCACCACTTCATCAATCACGGAGTTGCGCAGATTATTCAGCGCGTTGCCGGAGAAAATCGGGTGGGTGGCGTAGGCGAAAACGCGTTTAGCGCCGCGCTCTTTCAGCGCTTCAGCCGCTTTGCACAGGGTGCCGCCGGTGTCGATCATGTCATCTACCAGTACGCAGTCGCGGCCTGCCACGTCACCGATGATGTGCATCACCTGAGAGACGTTAGCGCGCGGACGACGTTTGTCGATGATCGCCATGTCGGTATCGTTGAGCAGTTTTGCGATGGCGCGAGCGCGCACCACGCCGCCGATGTCCGGAGAAACCACAATCGGGTTATCCAGGTTCTGCTGCAGCATATCTTCCAGCAGAATCGGGCTGCCGAAGACGTTATCTACCGGCACATCGAAGAAGCCCTGAATCTGTTCTGCGTGCAGGTCCACAGTGAGAACGCGGTCAACCCCTACGCTGGACAGGAAATCCGCCACCACTTTCGCGGTGATAGGCACACGCGCGGAACGCACGCGACGGTCCTGACGGGCATAACCAAAATAAGGGATAACGGCGGTAATACGGCCTGCGGAAGCGCGGCGCAGGGCGTCGACCATGACAACCAGTTCCATCAGGTTGTCGTTGGTGGGGGCACAAGTGGACTGGATGATGAAAATATCACCACCGCGTACATTTTCATTAATTTGTACGCTGACTTCGCCGTCGCTAAAGCGACCGACAGCAGCGTCGCCGAGGGAAGTGTACAGGCGGTTGGCAATACGTTGTGCTAGTTCCGGGGTGGCGTTACCAGCAAAAAGCTTCATATCAGGCACGAGAAGAACCTCAGGCATGCGTCCAGTGGTGGATGGCGGCGCCGCAAAACGCGACAGGAAGCAGGTTCGCCATCCAGGCGGTGTATTTAAAGAGCATGGCGCAACGTCTGGAACAGAGGTGACGTTGTCACCACGACTCAGTTTGCCCGGCGATGGCTTGCTGTAACGGGGAGTGGTTGACGCCTCGCGCAACAAAACCCTTCAGCCATTCCGGGGCTTTCTCAAGCACCCGGAGGGCCTCGGATTCGGTGTTAAATTCAGCAAACACACAAGCTCCGGTGCCGGTCAGGCGCGACGGCGCGTATTCTAACAGCCAGGAAAGCGCGGCATCAACCTCACGAAAACGTTTTCTTGCGATATGCTCGCAATCGTTGTGAAATTCACATTTCAGCAACGTTTCCATTGACCGGACGGGCGTATCGCGCGTGAGCTCCGGATCGCCGAAAATCACGGGTGTGGGAATGCTCACGCCCGGGTGCGCCACCAGATACCATTTCTCTGCAGGGCTTGCAGGCGTCAGCAATTCGCCGACCCCTTCGGCGAAGGCCGCACGGCCGCGCACGAACACCGGCACGTCGGCACCAAGTTGCACGCCAAGGCGCGCCAGTTCATCTTCGCTAAAGCCGGTCTGCCAGAGGTGATTGAGCGCCACCAGAACCGTCGCGGCGTTGGACGAACCGCCGCCGAGCCCGCCGCCCATCGGTAAACGTTTCTCCACGCCCAGATCGGCGCCCGCGCCTTCAGGCAGTCGTCCGGTTTCACGAGCGCGCGCCATCAGAAGCCTTGCGGCGCGCATGATGAGATTGTCCTCTTGCGCCACGCCCTCAACGGGCGTCACCAGCCGAAGCTCGCCGTCCATGCGCGGCGTTATCAGCACCGTGTCGCCATAGTCGAGAAACTGAAACAGCGTCTGTAAATTGTGGTAGCCGTCGTTACGACGGCCCGTGATATATAAGAAAAGATTAAGCTTCGCCGGGGAGGGCCAACGGGTCATTATTTAACAATCCAGTTATCCATTTTGAGCTTGATGCGCTGGTCGCCTTCGTGCAGCTCCAGGTTAGAGGGCATCGCAGGCTGGGTTTTAGTGTCATAACCGCCATACACCACTTTCCAGGTTTTGCCGTTCTGGGTGTAATTCACTTCGCGTAAACGGTATTGATCGTCAAGCGAGTAGTCGGTCGCATCGCCCGGCAGGCCGACAATCCACTGGCGCAGACTATTGAGCGGAATCGGCATACCGGTCAGTTTGCCGATCATCTCCTCGGCGTCCGTGGCCTGATAGTGTTTGCCTTTGTTATCCACCAGTTCCACAGCACCCGGCTTCGCGTTCAGCTCAAGCTCGGTGCTGCCAAGCGGATTAGTGAGCAGCAGGCGATAGTTTTCTTTGCCGGTCTGCTGCCAGAAGAAACGCGCGTAGACTTTCTGCTGGTCGGAAAGATAGGCGAAAGCGCCGCGGGTCTGGAACTGCGCGAGGTTTTGCACCTGCTGTTGATGCTGTCGCCACTGGGGAGAGTCAGGGCTTTTGCCAGGGCCTTGCGGGGCATGGCTGACACAGGCGGTCAGCACCAGGCTCGCCAGCGGGGCGAGAGACCAAAAACGCACAGAAGAAATCGCCATAACAGGAACAAATCCTTGATGTTGATTGAGGTTATAACCCTTCATGCTAGCGTCAGGGGCTGAGGGCGTCTATGGTCAAGTTGTCTTAAATCATGAATCTGTCTATTACTCCAAAAGAGGCGGTTCTCTTTTATTGACCTTACGCATCCTGTATGATGCGCACAGCAAACCTTATCAACGCTGGTACTATTCCCGCTCCATGACCCTGTTAGCTCTCGGCATCAACCACAAGACGGCTCCTGTTTCGCTGCGAGAACGCGTGACGTTTTCGCCGGATACGCTCGACCAGGCGCTGGAAAGCCTGCTGTCGCAGCCGATGGTGCAGGGCGGTGTGGTGCTCTCGACGTGCAACCGTACGGAGCTTTACCTGAGCGTTGAGGAACAGGACAATTTGCACGACAAGCTCGTGCGCTGGCTGTGCGATTATCACAATCTCGACGAAGAGGAAGTGCGCAACAGCCTCTACTGGCACCACGATAACGACGCCGTCAGCCATCTGATGCGCGTCGCCAGTGGTCTCGATTCGCTGGTGCTGGGCGAGCCGCAAATCTTAGGCCAGGTGAAAAAAGCCTTCGCCGATTCTGGTCGCGGCCACGCGAACGCCAGCGAGCTGGAACGCATGTTCCAGAAATCTTTCTCCGTCGCCAAACGCGTGCGTACTGAAACCGATATCGGCGCCAGCGCCGTGTCGGTGGCGTTTGCCGCCTGTACGCTGGCGCGGCAGATTTTCGAATCGCTCTCGACGGTCACTGTGATGCTGGTCGGCGCGGGCGAAACCATCGAGCTTGCGGCCCGTCACCTGCGCGAACATAACGTGCAGAAAATGATCGTCGCCAACCGTACCCGCGAGCGCGCCCAGCGCCTGGCGGATGAAGTCGGCGCGGAGGTTATCGGGCTTGGCGATATTGACGAGCGCTTAAAAGACGCGGATATCATCATCAGCTCCACCGCAAGCCCGCTGCCGATTATCGGCAAAGGCATGATGGAACGCGCGTTGAAGGCCCGCCGCAACCAGCCGATGCTGCTGGTGGATATCGCCGTGCCGCGTGATGTCGAGCCGGAAGTAGGCAAGCTTGCCAACGCCTACCTTTACAGCGTTGACGATCTGCAGAGCATCATCCAGCACAACCTCGCGCAGCGTAAAGCCGCGGCGGTGCAGGCGGAGTCTATCGTCGAGCAAGAAGCCTGCGAATTTATGGCCTGGCTGCGCGCCCAGAGCGTCAGCGAGACCATCCGCGAGTATCGCGCCCAGGCCGAGCAGGTGCGCGAAGAGCTCACCAGCAAAGCCCTGGCGGCGCTGCGCACCGGCGGCGACGCCGAAGCCATCATGCAGGATCTGGCGCGCAAGCTGACCAACCGCCTGATCCACACCCCAACCAAATCTCTTCAGCAGGCTGCCCGTGACGGGGATGATGAACGCCTGCATATTCTGCGCAACAGCCTCGGGCTGGAGTAGCACAACACAATTCTAATTACAGGGTGATCTACCGCCTATGAAGCCTTCTATCGTTGCCAAACTGGAAGCCTTGCAGGAGCGTCATGAAGAAGTTCAGGCTCTGCTGGGCGATGCGGGTACGCTTGCCGATCAGGAGCGTTTTCGCGCACTGTCGCGCGAGTATGCCCAGCTGAGCGACGTTTCGCGCTGTTTCCTTGAATGGCGCCAGGTCCAGGAAGATATGGAAACCGCGCGCCTGATGCTAAGCGACCCGGAAATGCGCGATATGGCGCAGGACGAGCTGCTGGAAGCGAAGGCTAAAAGCGAAGCGCTGGAGCAGGAGCTTCAGCTTTTGCTGCTGCCGAAAGATCCTGACGATGAACGTAACGCGTTCGTGGAAGTGCGTGCGGGTACCGGCGGTGATGAAGCCGCGCTGTTCGCAGGCGATCTGTTCCGCATGTACAGCCGTTACGCTGAATCGCGCCGCTGGCGTGTGGAGATCATGAGCGCCAGCGAAGGCGAGCATGGCGGTTATAAAGAAGTCATCGCCAAAATCAGCGGCGAGGGCGTCTACGGGCGTCTCAAGTTTGAGTCCGGCGGGCATCGCGTACAGCGCGTTCCGGCGACCGAATCTCAGGGGCGTATCCATACCTCCGCCTGCACCGTGGCGGTGATGCCGGAGCTGCCGGAAGCCGAACTGCCGGACATCAACCCGGCGGATCTGCGTATCGACACCTTCCGCTCCTCCGGCGCGGGCGGTCAGCACGTTAACACCACCGACTCCGCCATTCGTATCACCCACCTGCCGACCGGCATTGTGGTGGAGTGCCAGGACGAGCGCTCACAGCACAAGAACAAAGCCAAAGCGCTGGCGGTGCTGGGCGCGCGCATTCACGCCGCCGAAGTGGCCAAACGCCAGCAGGCGGAAGCCTCCACGCGCCGCAACCTGCTCGGCAGCGGCGATCGCTCGGATCGCAACCGCACCTACAACTTCCCGCAGGGCCGCGTGACCGATCACCGTATCAATCTGACGCTCTACCGTCTTGACGAAGTGATGGAAGGCAAACTGGACGCGCTCATCGAGCCGATTATCCAGGAGCATCAGGCCGATCAGCTGGCGGCGCTGGCTGAGCAGGAGTAATGGAATATCAGCAGTGGCTGAAACAGGCCATCGAACGTCTCACTGCAAGTGAATCTCCGCGCCGCGACGCGGAGATCCTGCTGGCGTTTGTGACCGGCAGGACGCGCACATTTATCCTCGCCTTTGGCGAAAGCGCGCTGACTGACGATGAACTCACGCGGCTTGATGCGCTGCTGGCGCGTCGCGCCGCGGGCGAGCCGGTGGCGTATCTCATCGGCCAGCGTGAATTCTGGTCGTTGCCGCTGGAGGTTTCCCCGGCAACGCTTATCCCCCGTCCCGATACCGAATGTCTGGTGGAGCAGGCGCTGGCGCGTCTGCCTGCCACGCCGTGCCGCATTCTCGATCTCGGCACCGGCACCGGCGCGATTGCGCTGGCGCTCGCCTCTGAGCGTCCTGACTGCCACGTCACCGCGCTGGATGTCATCCCGGAGGCTGTGGCGCTTGCGAAACGCAACGCACAGCGGCTCGGCATCGATAACGTCACGGTTTTGCAAAGCCACTGGTTTTCCGCACTGACGGACGCGCGTTTTTCGCTTATCGTCAGCAATCCGCCGTATATCGATGGCGACGATCCGCATCTCTCGCAGGGCGACGTGCGTTTTGAGCCGAAAAGCGCGCTGGTGGCGGATAACGCGGGCCTGGCCGATCTTGAAACGCTGGTGACTGAGGCACGGCGATTTCTTGAGGATAACGGCTGGCTCATGCTGGAACATGGCTGGCAGCAGGGCGAGGCGGTGCGCGAACTTTTTACGCGCGCGGGCTATCAGGGTGTTGAAACCTGCCGCGATTATGGCGGTAATGAACGTCTGACGCTGGGACACTATCGCGACACACAGGATCGCAACACACAGGAGTAAGGCAGCATGGCCGCTTATTTTGCAGTAAAACACCTACATGTTCTGACGGTGGTGATTTCCATCAGTCTGTTTATTTTGCGCTACTGGTGGCAGTACCGCAGCTCGCCGATGTCCTCAAAGCGCTGGGTGCGCATTGTGCCGCATGTCAACGACACCGTATTGCTCGGCAGCGGCGTGGCGCTGGTACTCATCACGCATTTTTATCCTTTTACCCCACAGGGCGCATGGCTGACTGAAAAGCTCTTTGGCGTTATCATCTACATCGTTTTAGGCTTTATCGCGCTCGGGCGTCGCCCGCGCAGCCAGCAGGTCCGCTGGATTGCCTTCCTGCTTGGGCTGGTGGTGCTTTACATCATCGTGAAACTCGCCACCACTAAAGTACCGCTATTGGGGTTGATATGAAGTCGTTGGCCGATTTCCAGTTTAACAACGCGCCGCTCTGTGACGGCATGATTTTGGTTTCACAGCATATCCGCGACGATTTTCCGGTGCAGGACGTCTACGACCAGCTCGAAAGCCTGGTGCGTCTGGCCCGTGAAGAGATCTGCGAAGGTTCACATCAGGATACACAACTTGAGCGCCTGCTGGAGCTGTTTTACGGCGAGTGGGGCTTTAGCGACGCGCGCGGCGTTTACCGCCTGTCTGACGCGCTGTGGCTGGACAAAGTGCTGAAAAAACGCCAGGGCAGCGCGGTGTCGCTCGGGGCTATTCTGCTGTGGATAGCCGGGCGTCTTGATATTCCGCTGATGCCGGTCATTTTCCCGACGCAGCTGATTCTGCGCGCCGACTGGATGGATGGCGAAATGTGGCTCATCAACCCGTTTAACGGTGAAACGCTCGATGAACATACGCTTGAAGTCTGGCTTAAAGGCAACATCAGCCCGGTGGCTGAGCTTTATATGGATGACCTGGAAGAGTCTGAACACAGTCTCGTCATCCGCAAACTGCTCGACACGCTGAAATCGGCGCTGATGGAAGAGCGGCAGATGGAGCTCGCGCTGCGCGCCAGCGAAGCGCTGCTGGAGTTTAACCCGGAAGATCCGTATGAGATCCGCGACCGCGGACTGATTTACGCCCAGCTCGACTGCGAGCACGTGGCGCTCAATGATTTAAGCTATTTTGTGGAGCAGTGCCCGGAAGATCCGATTAGCGAGATGATTCGGGCGCAGATTAACTCGATTTCGCACAAGCAGATTACCCTGCACTAAGCGCGGCGTGTACCGATTTACACAGGATAAAGGCGACAATATGAAACAAAAAGTGGTTAGCATTGGCGACATCAACGTAGCGAACGATCTGCCGTTCGTACTGTTTGGCGGCATGAACGTGCTGGAATCGCGCGATCTGGCGATGCGCATCTGCGAGCACTACGTCACCGTGACCCAGAAGCTCGGCATTCCTTACGTTTTCAAAGCGTCTTTTGATAAAGCCAACCGCTCCTCTATTCACTCTTACCGCGGCCCGGGCCTCGAAGAAGGGATGAAAATCTTTCAGGAGCTGAAGCAGACCTTTGGCGTGAAAATTATCACCGATGTCCACACCGCCGAGCAGGCACAGCCGGTTGCGGATGTCGTGGACGTTATCCAGCTGCCGGCCTTCCTGGCGCGCCAGACCGATCTGGTTGAAGCGATGGCGAAAACCGGCGCGGTCATCAACGTGAAAAAACCGCAGTTCATCAGCCCGGGGCAGATCGGCAATATCGTCGATAAATTCAAAGAGGGCGGCAACGAGCAGGTTATTCTGTGCGATCGCGGCACCAACTTTGGTTATGACAACCTGGTGGTCGACATGCTGGGCTTTGGCGTGATGAAGAAAGTCTCCGGCAACGCGCCGGTGATTTTTGACGTGACCCACGCGCTGCAGTGCCGCGACCCGTTTGGCGCCGCGTCCAGCGGTCGTCGCGCCCAGGTGACGGAACTTGCCCGCGCCGGTATGGCAACCGGCCTCGCAGGACTCTTTATCGAAGCGCACCCGGACCCGGAAAACGCGAAATGCGACGGCCCGTCCGCGTTGCCGCTGGCGAAGCTGGAAGCGTTCCTCACGCAGATCAAAGCGATCGACGATCTGGTGAAAAGCTTCCCGGAACTTGATACCGAGCATTAATCGGCCCGGTCGTAAAAAGAAAACCCCGCGATGCGGGGTTTTTTTATGGGCGTGCGGCGTGCCGCTCAGAGGGGTTAATGTCATATGGCGGGTGCGCAGGCTTATCCGCCCTACGAAAACATATTTAGCCTCTTATCGTAGGGTGGGTAAGCGCAGCGCACCCACCGCCAGGAGCAGAAACCACACGTAGGGTGGGTAAGCAACGCGCACTCACCATTCCAGCGCAGCGCGCCCACCAAAAACTCTACGCAAAAATCGTCATCAAATACGCCGCAAACAGCGCCAGATGCGCACTGCCGTTCAACACATTCGTGCGCCCGGTGGAGAACGAAATCTGACACAGCATCAACGCCGCGAGCATCACCACCATTTCCGGCGCGCCGAGCGCAAACTGCAAATCGTTGCCGGTCAGAATCGCGATAATCGTCACGGTCGGCACGGTCAGTGAAATAGTCGCCAGCACCGAGCCGAAAAAGAGATTCATCGCGCGCTGCACCTGATTATTCAGCACCGCTTTCAGCGCGCCCAGGCCTTCCGGCGAGAGGATCAGCAGCGCCACCAGGAACCCTGTGAACGACACCGGCGCGTTAAGGTGGCTTAACAGCGCTTCAAGTGGGTTCGCGTTCATTTTGGTCACTGCGATCACCGCGACCAGATGCACAATCAGCCACACCGCGTGCCACAGGCTGCTGTGCGCCGACGGCTTACCGTGGTGCGGATCGTCGTCATCGCTCTCGTCTTCATGCTCATAAACAAACAGGCTCTGGTGCGTTTTGGTCTGGATCAGCAAAAACACGCCATACATTGCGGCGGAAATCATCGCCACCAAAAGCGACTGGCCGGTAGAAAAGTTACCGCCCGGCAGCGCCATCGGAAACACCAGCACAATCACCGCCAGTGGGAAAAGGGCGATCAGATACTGTTTAATCCCGAAAAGATTTACATATTGCGTGGCGAATTTACGCCCGCCGAGCAGCAGCGCCACGCCCACCAGGCCGCCGCTGACAATCATAATGATCGAATAAAGCGTATCGCGCATCAGCGTCGGCGCGGCATCGCCCGTCGCCATGAGCGCGGAGATCAGGCTTACTTCAAGGATAACGACTGAAAGACTCAGAATCAGCGATCCATACGGCTCGCCGAGGCGATGCGCCAGTACATCCGCGTGGCGCACCACGCTAAACGCGCTGCTCAGAATCGCGACCAGCGCCAGCGCGTTGATGCCGATAATCACTGGCAGCGACTGGCTGGAACCCCAGAACGCCAGCACCGCCAGCGCTAATACCGGGAAAATGAGAGAAGACTCCTTATGGCGGGTCTTCACCGCCTCATGGTTTGTTTTTGTCACGTTAATTCTCCAGAGAAGCAGGTGATAATCATTATAGTGATGAGGAAGACAGAGCGTAAAACTACCAAAAAATGCGCGGTCAGGAGGCTTTATTTACGCTTTTTTACGGCTAAACCGTAACTTTGCAGTAAATGCGTCAAAAATCCGAATTTCATTGAGGAACCATTTATCAAACAAGGCATTGTGAAGGCATCACAATATGCTTCGCTTGCAGCTGGCGCGCTTTCTGATTGTGTTCCACACTTATCTTTTTATGAAATAAAGGAGCGTAGCGATGCCTTACTCTTCAAGAACCGATTTGCCCGATAATGTCCGCAACGTCCTCCCGGCGCATGCGCAGGATATTTATAAAGAGGCGTTCAACAGCGCCTGGGATCAATATAAAGACGAAGATGACCGGCGCGGCGACGCCAGCCGGGAAGAGACGGCGCATCGCGTCGCGTGGGCCGCCGTTAAACATGAGTATGAAAAAGGCGATGACGATAAATGGCATAAGAAAAAATAATGCTTCGTTAATCGCCTGATTCCTCTCCATCTTTACCTCTGTTCCCGTAAAGCGCGCAGGAACAGATAAGTTTTTTGTCAGTTGAAAACGCCGCTGCGGTCTTGTCAGCGGCGCGTTAATCCCCTATCGTCACCCCGTAATTGCTTTCTGATTGAGCGATAAAAAGATTCTGAAAGCGCTTAAAATCGCAGGGAAGCAGCCGTGGTGGAGGTAGAAGGTGTTAACACGTGATTTCTTAATGACAGCAGACTGTAAGACGGCTTTCGGAGCCATTGAGGAATCGTTACTGTGGACGCCAGAGCAGCGGGCGGCGTCACTGGCCGCCACGCTCGCCTGTCGTCCTGAGAACGAACCGGTCTGGATTTTTGGTTACGGCTCCCTGATGTGGAACCCGGCAATGGTCTTTGAAGAGCGCTGCGCCGCGACGCTAAACGGCTGGCACCGCGCGTTCTGCCTGCGGCTCACCGCCGGGCGCGGCAGCGCCTGCAAGCCCGGGCGTATGCTGGCGCTGAAAGAGGGCGGCGCCACGACCGGCGTGGCGTATCGTCTGCCGGAGGCGGAGCTTGAAACCGAACTGACGCTGCTGTGGAAGCGCGAAATGATCACCGGCTGTTATCTGCCCGGCTGGTGCAGGCTCACGCTTGACGATGGGCGTACCGTTCATGCGCTGGTGTTTATCATGGATCCGAGCCACCCGCTGTATGAAGCCGACACCCGTCCGGCCACCATCGCGCCGCTGATTGCCCGCGCGAGCGGCCCGCTTGGCACCAATGCGCAGTACCTCTTTTCGCTTGAGCAGGAGCTGAAAAAGCTCGGCATGTGTGAAGCATCGCTGGATGAACTGGCGTCAGAAGTGCGCGCGTGTCAGGCGCAAGACGGCGATGAGAGTGGCGATCTGCAACCGCATTTCGCCTGAAAAAACCCCGGCGAGCGCCGGGGAGAATGGTCAGGCCGGAACGTAGCTGATGGAGTGTTCCAGTGTCTGGCTGTGACTGTCGATGAGCACATCCCAGACGCCGCTGTAAGGCACGCTGATATACGCGCTGTTGCGGTTCTGGACGCTTAAAATATCTGCTCCCGCGCGCCTGGCGCGTTCACCCGCGCTCATTAAATGGATATGGCAATTCGCTGAACAGCGCACCACCACCGTGTCTCCGCCAAACAACTTCAGGCTTGCTTTTACCCGCGCCATCTTTAACCCCTCTGTCAATGATAAATCCGTCAGGACAGCCTTTCGAACGTGAGGCTGTTCACAAAACCTGTCGGAAATAACACCAAAGAGGGAGGCCGCGAACGCTGATTTTGATCAAAAAATGCGGCCACAACACGATATTCATCACATTGTTCGTTAAAGCGGCGGGCAGGCGCGCGGAAAATGTCCGAATGCGCGCCTGCGCCTGATTAAATGCGGAAATGGCTGGCCGTCTGGGCGAGTTCTCCCGCCTGGCCCTGCAACGCGCCCGCCGCGGCGGCCGACTGTACCACCAGCTCGGCGTTCTGCTGCACCATCTGATCGAGCTGCAGCACCGCGTGGTTAATTTCCTGAATGCCTTTCATCTGCTCGCTGGTAGCGACGGTGATTTCACGCATGATGCCGGAAACGTTGCCGATGCTGCTGACTATCTCCTCCATCGATTCGCCCGCGAGCCGCACATAGCGCGAGCCGGTCGCGACGCTTTCCGTTGTGGAGTCGATAAGCGATTTAATCTCTTTCGCGGCCTGAGCGCTACGGCTGGCGAGGTTACGCACTTCACCCGCCACCACCGCGAAGCCGCGGCCCTGTTCGCCGGCGCGAGCGGCTTCCACCGAGGCGTTCAGCGCCAGGATGTTGGTCTGGAACGCGATACCGTCGATAACGCTGGTGATATCGCCGATTTTCGCCGAGGCGCTTTCAATCAACTGCATCGTGGAGATGGCTTTAGACACCACTTCACCGCCGCGTGAGGCGGCATCCGTCGCGCTCTGCGCCTGGGTATTAGCCTGCGCCGCCGCATCGGTAGAGTTGGCGACCGACGCGGTTATCTGTTCTACCGCGCTCGCCGTTTCACGCAGGCTGGAGGCCGCCTGTTCGGTGCGCCCGGAGAGATCCTGGTTCCCGGCCGCGATTTCATTCGCCGCCACTTTCACCGAGGCGCTGGCGTCGCGCAACTGGCCCATCACACCCGCGAGCTTATCGCAGAAGGCGTTAAAGGCATGGGCGATTTGCGCCACTTCGTCACGGCCATCTTCCGGCAGGCGCTGAGAAAGATCGTTAGTGCCGCTGCTGATAGCCACCAGCGCGTCGCGGATCATCAGCAGGCGTTTTAACAGTCGGGTGACCAGGAAATGCATCAGCGCGCCGGTAATCAACAGCAGCACCAGCACGGAAATAGCCGAGGTGTTGAGCAGGGCGCGCATGCCTGACGTGGCGTCGTTTTCATCAAGGGCGACCACCAGATACCACTGGGTGCCCGGTACGCGCGTGGCCAGCAGTGCTTTTTGCGCGCCGCCGATATCGCCTTCAAGTGCCGTATCGCTCGTTTTCAGCTCGCTGAACGCGACGCCTGATACCGCTTTATCAAAGGGTTTTGACGTCAGCGCCGGGTCTTTCGCGGCAATCAGCGTACCGTCGTCGTTCACCAGCAGCCCGCTGCTGTTTTCCGTCGGGTGAATGCTGCGCACGTTGGCAATCACGCTCTCCATGGAGAGATCGCCTGCGACCACCGCCGCAATGACGCCGTTTTGCTTCACCGGCACCGCGAACGTCACCACCAGCTTGCCGGTGCCGGCGTCTACGTAAGGCGCGGTCACCACCGGCGCGTCAGCCTTTACCGCCTGCTGATACCAGGGGCGAATGGTCGGATCGTAATCCGCCGGGACACCTTCCGGGTTAGAGAATTTCGCGGTTTTAGTGGCATAACCGGCGTAGACGTTCATAAAGCCGCCCGCTTTCGCCATCTGCGTAAAGACCGGCACCGGATCGGCGCCCAGCGCGACGGTATCCAGCGACTGGATCATTGCCGTTTTGCTGTTCACCCAGTCGCTGATGGCGAGATTATGGCTGGCGCTGGTACTGCGCAGCGTATTCAGGCTCGCCTGCTGATTATCCAGCCGGGTGACCTGATAGTTCATGATGGTATTCAGTAACAGCGCACCGACCAGGCAGCCTGCGGTGGCTGCGATGATGCGCGCGCGAATGGACGTTAACATAGGCGTATACCCTGCTGTGTGTTGTGTGAGCGTTATGTTTCAGACGAGCGTGTTGTTGTAGGTTTTAAGTAAAATATCGGCACACAGGGCGGGGACTTGATGGGCAGCGCAGGCGAATAAGTAAATATTATTACACCTGCGTGATTATCAGAAGGTCAGGACTTTATCAGCCTCCAGCGTCCACCCGGCAAGCTCAACCAGCGTGCCAATCTCCACGCCGTCAATCAGCGGCAGCGCGCTCACGCCGCGCCCGTCGGCGCAGGTCTTGCACAGCTTCACCGGCACATTCTGGGCGGTGAGGATCTCCAGCATCTGCTGCACGTTATAGCCTTCAGCGGGTTTCTGGCCGCGCAGCCCAGCGGTGACGGCATCCGACATCAAAAACAGCT
Source organism: Cronobacter sakazakii (assembly GCF_000982825.1). Classification (NCBI taxonomy): domain Bacteria; kingdom Pseudomonadati; phylum Pseudomonadota; class Gammaproteobacteria; order Enterobacterales; family Enterobacteriaceae; genus Cronobacter; species Cronobacter sakazakii. Next base: position 2,901,524 of record NZ_CP011047.1, read on the forward strand.
TCAGCTCAGGGGCCTGCGGCTGGTCGCGCAGCGCGATGGCAAGACGCAGGCTATTAAACAGCGATTCGCTGCCGTAAGCCGCGCCGTTGGCGATAATCACGATTTTTTGCATCCGGAACTCCTTTGCCATGACGGCATAGTTATTGCTTGATTCCTGCAAAGGCGATCACAGGAGAAAGAGCGATGGCAATTCCCGCGACATCCTTGCAGAACGCGCAGGCGTGGTTTCGTTTCGCCCGTGAGAGAAAACGCAGCCAGCTGGAGGCGTGGTCGGGCGTCGGCGACTGGGTCAGTCAGATAAGCCATCTGGTGCATATGCTACAGCGCGAGCGCGGCGCGTCCAATATCTGGCTCTGTTCCGGCGGGCAGCTTTTCGCGCGCGAGCGCGCCTTTTGCGTGACAGAAACCGACCAGCGCGCGGCGCAATTTCGCGCGGTGCCCGTGCCGGTTGCCACCGCAGGCAGCCTGCTTTCCTGGCACATGGCCTGCGCGCTCTGGCAGCTAGAGCAGTTGCCTGGGCTGCGCGCGCGCATCCTCGCCCGGGAAATTGAACCCGGCGAAGCGATGGAGAGTTTTAATCAGGCGATCCGGCATCTGCTGGATCTGGTGCCGGAGGTGAGCGAAAGCGTCGATGAAGCCTCGCTCGCCCGCGCGCTGACGGCGCTCTACAGCTTTATGCAGGGTAAAGAGCTGGCGGGCCAGGAGCGCGCTATCGGGGCTATCGGTTTTACGCAGGGCGCGTTCAGCGAGCCGCTGCGCCAGCGGCTGGCGGATCGCATCGACGGGCAGCAGCGCTGTTTCGAGACGTTTTTATCGCTCACCCACGCGGATATTCGCGAGCGTTTCTACCGCCACGGCGAAGCCACGCGCGAGCTTGAGCAACTGCGTCGTCTCGCCTGTACGCGGCTGCCCGCCGATGACCACCGCGCGCGGGCGGTGCGCTGGTTTGGGTTGCAGACCACGCGGCTCGACGCGCTGCGCGATATCGAAGAGGCGTTAATCGCCGCGCTGCTGGCGGAGGCCCGCCAGTTGCTGGCCGAGGAGGCGCACAGCGAATCGCCGGAGGCAGCGCTGGCGCGTCGCGCGAGCCTGCGTGACGAGCCGCAGACGCCAGCGCTTGAGCGTCATCTTTTGCCGCTGGTGCGCCAGCAGGCCCGCGAGGTGGAATCGCTGACGCGCCAGCTCGCCTCGCTACAGGCGAACCTAGAAGAACGTAAGCTTATCGATCGCGCCAAAAGCTTGTTGATGAGTCATCAGCAGCTCAGCGAGGAGCAGGCGTGGCATCAGTTGCGTAAGCTCGCGATGGATCAGAATAAACGGATGGTGGAGATTGCCGAGGCGATGCTTGCCGTCGCCCGGCTCTGGCCGGTAAGCCCAAAGGAGTAGCTGCACAGCCAGCGAGCATTTTATGCATGGAAATGGGGCAGAGCGGGGGAGTGTGCGGGGCGTTTTTCGCGTGTTACTGGCGGGTGCGCTGCGCTTACCCGCCCTACAATATCGGTCCTTACGTTTTACGTAAGGTGGGTAAGCGCAGCGCACCCACCACAGGGATCACCAATCACGTTTTTGTAGGGTGGGTAAGCGTAGCGCACCCACCACGGGGATAACCAATCACGTTTTTGTAGGGTGGGTAAGCGTAGCGCACCCACCGCCTCCCGATAACCAGGAAAAAAGGCCGGAGGAGAGGGTTTTGCTCCGGCTAAAAAAAAATCGGCCCATGAGGCCGATTTTCCGCCGGGAGCCGGGATTGCAAAGGGGGCGGCGGCGAGCCCCCTTTGCACGTTCGCGTTAGGGAAGCATCCATATCAAAAAGGCGTTATGGCGAACGGAACGTGTTCACCGACCTTGTATATTTCCCTTCAGCCTGCCCGTGTAAACCGGACGGCGGGTGCGTTGCACTTACCCGCCCTACGAAGGGGAGATGTGATGCGTAGGGCGGGTAAGCGCAGCGCACCCGCCACGGAACCCACCCTGAAACCTGGCACACTCCTTGCTTAATTAATCCTGACAACCATTTCCCGGCAGCTCGCCAACGGCGGCGGGCAAACCGGAAAGGATAAAGGCGTCCTGCAATGTCTTCGGGCATTGGCGGACGCCTTTTTTATTTTCAGGAGCAGCCATGAGCGATTCATCCTTTTCTCTTTCCCGCCGCCGCTTATTGCAGGCCGGGGCCGCGCTTAGCGGCGCAATGCTGTTACCGGGCCTGATGGGCAGCGTGTGGGCCGCGGGGTCTGACAAACCCGAGCTCGACACCGTACGCGTCGGCTTTATTCCGCTCACCGACTGCGCGCCGGTGGTGATGGCCGCGCTGAAAGGCTTCGATAAAAAATATGGCATCCGCATTCTGCCCAGCAAAGAGGCGAGCTGGGCGGCGGTGCGCGACAAACTGGTCTCCGGCGAGCTCGACGCCGCCCATGCGCTCTATGGGCTCATCTATGGGCTGGAACTCGGCATCGCCGGCAAGGCGCAGCCGATGGCGACCCTGATGACGCTCAACCAGAACGGCCAGGCGATTTCGCTCAGCGCCGATCTCCTGGAAAAAGGCATCACCACGCCCGACGCGCTGCAAAAGCGGGTAGCCGCAAGCGAGCCAGGCGCTTACACCTTCGCCCATACCTTTCCGACCGGCACCCACGCCATGTGGCTGTACTACTGGCTGGCGGCGGCGGGCATTCATCCTTTTAACGATGTACGCACCGTGGTGGTGCCGCCGCCGCAAATGGTGATGAACATGCGCATCGGCAACATGGTCGGCTTCTGCGTCGGCGAGCCGTGGAACGCGCGCGCCATCAACGACCGCATCGGTTTCACCGCCGCCACCTCGCAGTCCATCTTTCCGGATCACCCTGAAAAAGTGCTCGGCACCCGCCGCCTGTGGGTGGAGCAGAATCCGCACACCGCCCGCGCGCTCACCGCCGCCGTGCTGGAGGCCGCCCGCTGGATAGACGCCTCGGATGACAACCGGCGCGAAACCGCGCAGGTGCTGGCGAAACGCGCGTATCTCAATACCAAAGTGCAATACCTCACGCCGCGCATGCTCGGCGAGTACGACGACGGTGCCGGAAAGCGCTGGAAAGATGACCATGCCATGCGCTTCTTCCGCGACGGCGAAGTGAGCTACCCGTGGCACTCCGATGGCATGTGGTTCTTAACGCAGTTCCGTCGCTGGGGGTTGCTGAAAACCGATCCCGATTACGCAGCCATCGCCGCCCGCATTAACCGCACCGACATCTATCAACAGGCCGCAGAGGCGGTGGGCGGCGTCGCGCTGCCCGCGTCGACGCGGCGTACCAGCCGTCTGATGGACGGCAGCGTCTGGGACGGGCGCGATCCCGCCGCGTATGCCGCCCGTTTTGCCATGAAACGTTAAGGGGAAACCATGAAAAAGCGTAAACAGATCGTGAGCGCGGCGCCTGAACAGCCCGCCGGTGAAGTGATAGTGATGCCCCGCGTGGCGGTGCGTAAACGCCGCGCGCCGCTCGCGGCCACGGTAAACGCGCTGCTGGCCCGCGTGGTGCCAGCCATTCTGGGGCTCGCGTTGCTGGTGATTGCATGGCAAATCGCGGCCGTCAGCAGTAAAGGCTTTCCGACGCCGCTTAGCACGCTCGACTCAGCGCTGACGCTGTTCGCCGATCCGTTCTACAACGAAGGACCAAACGATCAGGGCATCGGCTGGAATGTGCTGGCCTCGCTTAGTCGCGTGGCGGTGGGCTTCGGGCTGGCGGCGCTGGTGGGCATTCCGCTCGGCTTTCTGATTGGCCGCTTTACCTTTCTCGGGCGGATGTTCAACCCGCTTATCGCGCTCCTGCGCCCGGTCAGCCCGCTCGCCTGGCTGCCCATCGGCCTGCTGCTTTTTCAGAAGGCCGAGCCGGCCTCCAGCTGGACCATTTTCATCTGCTCTATCTGGCCGATGGTCATCAACACCGCCGAAGGAGTGAAGCGTATCCCGGAGGACTACCTCAACGTGGCGCGCGTATTACAGCTCTCCGAGTGGACCGTCATGCGCCGCATCCTCTTTCCGGCAGTGCTGCCCGCGGTGCTTACCGGTGTGCGGCTCTCCATCGGCATCGCGTGGCTTGTGATCGTCGCCGCCGAAATGCTCACCGGCGGCCTCGGCATCGGCTTCTGGATCTGGAACGAGTGGAACAACCTCAACGTGGAAAACATTCTCATCGCCATCGTCATCATCGGCGTGGTGGGGCTCTTGCTGGAGCAGGTGCTGATGCTTATCGCCCGCCGTTTTAGCTGGCAGGACAAATAAGGAGCGAACATGAAACCGATCATTCAGATACAGAACGTCAGTCAGCGCTTCAACACGGCGAGCGGTGAGTTTCTGGCGCTGCAAAACGTCAGTTTCGACATCAACGCGGGCGAAACCGTGAGCCTTATCGGCCACTCCGGCTGCGGCAAATCGACGCTGCTCAATCTTATCGCGGGCATCACGCTGCCGAGCGAAGGCGGGCTGCTGTGCGATAACCGTGAAATCGCCGGGCCTGGCCCTGAACGCGCCGTGGTGTTTCAGAACCATTCGCTGCTGCCCTGGCTCACCTGCTTTGACAATGTGGCGCTGGCGGTGGATCAGGTGTTTCGCAAAACCATGGATAAAGCGCAGCGCCGGGAGTGGATTATTCACAACCTGGAGCGGGTGCAGATGGGGCACGCGCTCAACAAACGCCCCGGCGAGATCTCCGGCGGCATGAAGCAGCGCGTCGGCATTGCCCGCGCGCTGGCGATGAAACCCAAAGTGCTGCTGATGGACGAACCGTTCGGCGCGCTCGATGCGCTGACCCGCGCGCATTTGCAGGATGCCGTAATGCACATCCAGCAGGAGCTTAACACCACGATTGTGCTGATTACGCATGACGTGGACGAGGCGGTGCTGCTCTCCGATCGCGTGCTGATGATGACCAATGGCCCGGCGGCGACGGTCGGCGAGGCGCTGGAGGTCAATCTGCCGCGTCCGCGCAACCGGGTGCAGCTTGCCGACGACAGCCGCTATCACCAGCTGCGCCAGCAGATCCTGCATTTCCTCTACGAAAAACAGCCGAAAGCGGCGTAAGGAGCGGCGATGGCGCAACGACTGGTGATTATCGGCAACGGCATGGCGGCGGTGCGTCTGGTGGAGCAACTGCTGGCGCGCGCGCCGGAACGCTTCGCCATCACGCTTATCGGCGATGAGCCGCTGCCCGCCTATAACCGCATCCTGCTTTCGCCGGTGCTGGGGGGCGAAATGTCCGCCGCGCAGACGCAGCTTCACGACGCGTCCTGGTTTTCACGTTACGGTGTCACGTTACTAACCGGCGAGCGGGCGCTGGCGGTGGATCTGACCGCGCGCACCGTCACCACCGCCGCGCGCTCGCTGCCCTGGGATGAGCTGGTGTTCGCCACCGGCTCGACGCCGTTTATTCCGCCCATTGAAGGCAGCGACCTGCCGCACGTGCGCGCCTTTCGCACGCTGGCGGATGTCGGGGCGCTTCTCGCCACGCCCGGCCCCGCCGTGGTGCTGGGCGGCGGCCTGCTTGGGGTGGAAGCGGCCGCGGCGCTCGCCCGTCAGGGCGCAGCGGTGACGCTGGTGCATCGTCACCCGTGGCTGATGGAGCAGCAGCTGGATGCGCAGGCGGGCGAGTGGCTCGCCGAAAGCCTGCGCGAGCGCCACATTCGCGTGGTGACCGGCAGTGGCATCACGCGCATCACGCCAGATGACGTCACGCTCGCCTGCGGCGAAACCGTCGCGGCGCAGCGGGTGGTGATCGCCACCGGCGTGCGTCCGGCTATCGCGCTGGCGCAGGCCGCCGGGCTCGCTTGCCAGCGCGGCATTGTGGTGGATGACACGCTTCGCGCCTCGCACCCGGCTGTGAGCGCTATCGGCGAATGCTGCGAAATCAACGCGCAAACCTGGGGGCTGGTGGCGCCCTGTCTGCAACAGGCGGACGCGCTGGCGGCGAGGCTCTGCGGCGAGACGACGCGCTTTGGTTATGAGGAAAAAGGCACGCGGCTCAAGGTCACCGGTATCGCGGTTTTCAGCGCGGGCGAGGTAACGCCAGGCCCGCAGGCGCAGACGCTGATAAGCCTCGACCCAATAGCCCGCCACTATCGCCGCCTGATTATCGATCGCGGCAGGCTCACCGGCGTGCTGCTGTATGGCGATACCGACAGCTCCGGCGCGCTGATGAATCACTTCGGGCAGCCGCTGCGCGCCAGCGCCGGGCTGCTGTTTGATGAAACCGATGAAACGCAGCCCGCGGCTGCAGGATATGACACGATGACAAAACAAACTCTGGTGGTCGTGGGCCACGGCATGGTTGGGCACCATTTTCTGGAGCAGTGCGTCAGCGCCGGGCTGCATGAGCGCTTTCATATCATCGTCTTTGGCGAAGAGCGCCACGCGGCCTACGATCGCGTGCATCTTTCGGAATATTTCGCCGGACGCAGCGCGCAGTCGCTCTCCATGGTGCAGGGCGATTTCTTCGCGCAGACGGGCATTGAACTACGCACCGGCTGTCAGATTGTGGCGCTGGATCGCGCGCGGCAGATCGTGCGCGACGCGCAGGGCCACGAGACGCATTTTGACAAACTGGTGCTCGCTACCGGCTCCTGGCCGTTTGTCCCGCCGGTGCCGGGGCGTGACCTGCCGGGCTGTTTCGTCTATCGCACGCTTGACGATCTCGACGCCATCCGCGAACGCGCGCAGCACGCCACGCGCGGCGTGGTGGTGGGCGGCGGCCTGCTGGGGCTTGAGGCGGCGAATGCGCTTAAACAACTGGGGCTGAAAACGCATGTCGTGGAGTTTGCGCCGGGGCTGATGGCGGTGCAGCTCGATGCGCCTGGCGCTGCGATGCTGCGCGAGAAAATCGAGGCGCTGGACGTCAGCGTGCATACCAGCAAATCCACCACCGCGATTGTCGAAGAAAATGGCGGACTGACGATGCAGTTCGCCGATGGCGACAGCCTGCATACCGATCTGATTGTCTTTTCGGCGGGCATTCGCCCGCAGGACAGTCTTGCGAAGTCGGCGGGGCTCATGATTGGCGAGCGCGGCGGCATTGTGATTGACGACCAGTGCCGCACCAGCGACGCGCCTATTTTCGCCATCGGCGAATGCGCGCTGTGGGAGAACAAAATTTTCGGGCTGGTGGCGCCGGGCTATCAGATGGCGCGGGTCGTTGCGGCGACGCTCGCGGGCGAGACGGCGGCATTCCGAGGCGCGGACATGAGCACCAAACTGAAGCTGCTTGGCGTTGAGGTCGCGTCGTTTGGCGACGCGCACGGGCGCACACCGGGAAGCCAGAGTTACCAGTGGACGCACGGGCCGAAGCAGATCTACAAGAAAATTGTCGTTTCGGCAGACGGCAAAACGCTGCTTGGCGGCGTGCTGGTGGGCGACAGCAGCGAATACGCCACGCTGCTACAGATGATGCTGAACGGCATGGCGCTCCCCGCCGAGCCGGAGACGCTGATCCTGCCCGCCAGCAGCGGCGCGCCCGCGAAAGGGCTCGGCGTGGCGGCGCTGCCGGAAAGCGCGCAGATCTGTTCGTGCCACAACGTCAGCAAGGCGGATATTTGCGCGGCGGTGTCGGGGGGCGCAGGCGATATGGGCGCGGTGAAAAGCTGCACCAGAGCGGCGACCGGCTGCGGCGGCTGTAGCGCGCTGGTCAAACAGGTCATGGAGTATCAGCTCGAACAGCAGGGCGTCACGGTCAAAAAAGATATCTGCGAGCACTTTGCGTATTCGCGCCAGGAGATTTACCACCTCGTGCGCGTTAATCATATCCGCACGTTTGACCAGCTCATCAGCCGCTACGGCCAGGGCCACGGCTGCGAAATCTGTAAACCGCTGGTGGGCTCGGTGCTGGCGTCGTGCTGGAACGAATACCTGCTGAAACCGGCGCATCTGCCGCTCCAGGACACCAACGATCGCTACTTTGCGAATATCCAGAAAGACGGCACCTACTCGATCGTACCGCGGATGGCAGCGGGCGAAGTGACGCCGGACGGGCTTATCGCCATCGGGCAGATAGCCAAACGCTATCAGCTCTACAGCAAAATCACCGGCGGTCAGCGCATCGATCTCTTCGGCGCGCGGCTTGAACAACTGCCGGCGATTTGGGCCGAGCTGGTGGCGGCGGGCTTTGAAACCGGTCACGCCTACGGGAAATCGCTGCGTACCGTGAAATCGTGCGTCGGCTCCACCTGGTGTCGCTACGGCGTGCAGGATTCAACGGGGCTCGCGGTAACGCTTGAGAACCGCTACAAGGGGCTGCGCGCGCCGCACAAAATTAAAATGGCGGTCTCCGGCTGCACGCGCGAATGCGCCGAGGCGCAGGGCAAGGATGTCGGCGTGATCGCCACCGACAAAGGCTGGAACCTCTACGTCTGCGGCAACGGCGGCATGAAGCCGCGCCACGCGGATCTCTTCGCAAGCGATCTCGACCGGGAGACGCTGCTGCGCACCATCGACCGCTTTCTGATGTTTTACATCCGCACCGCCGACCGTCTGCAACGTACCAGCACCTGGATGGATAACCTGGAAGGCGGCATTGAGTATCTGCGCGAGGTCATCCTTGAAGATTCGCTCGGGATTGGCGAGGAGCTGGAGCGCGAAATGGCGCAGGTGGTCGAAAGCTACCAGTGCGAATGGCAGACCACGCTGGCAAGCCCCGACCGGCTGGCGCTGTTCCGCTCGTATGTCAACAGCGATAAACCGGATGAAGCCGTGCAGCGCCGCGAGCTTAGAGGCCAGCCGCAGCCGGTGGAGGTCGTGCAGCCGGTGACGCCGCGCGCGCCGGAACGCCCGTGGCAGGCGGTGTGTGAGCTGAAAGACATTCCACCGCAGGCGGGCATCGGCGCGCGGCTTGGCGACATGCAGATTGCGCTGTTCCGTTTTGGCGATCGCGTTTACGCGCTCGATAACCTGGAGCCGGGCAGCGACGCCAATGTGTTGTCGCGCGGGCTGCTGGGGGATGTCGGCGGCGAACCGGTGGTGATTTCGCCGCTCTATAAGCAGCGTATCCGGCTGCGTGACGGGCGGCTTGCGGAAGCGCTCACCGAGGCGGTACGCGCCTGGCCCGTGAAAGTGGAGGGCGGAAAGGTGTGGGTGGCCGGTCAGGCGCTGCTGTTACAGGCGCAGGCGTCATGAACGGCGTTAAGACCACCTGCCCCTATTGCGGGGTCGGCTGCGGTGTGGTGGCGCAGCGCGACGACAGCGGCGCGGTGAGCGTGCGGGGCGATGAAAACCATCCGGCGAACTTCGGGCGGCTGTGCGTCAAAGGCGCAGCGCTCGGCGAGACAACCGGCCATGACGGGCGGCTGCTGTACCCGGAAGTCAACGGCGAGCGGGCAAGCTGGGAGACGGCGCTCGACGCGGCGGCCTCGCGGCTTGGCGATATTATCGATAAGCACGGCCCGCAGGCGGTGGCGTTTTACGCCTCCGGGCAGTTGCTTACCGAGGATTACTACGCCGCCAACAAGCTCATGAAAGGGTTTATCGGCGCGGCGAATATCGACACCAACTCGCGGCTCTGCATGTCTTCCGCTGTAGTGGGCTACAAGCGGGCGTTCGGGGCTGATGCGGTGCCGTGTAGCTATGCGGATCTGGAGCAGACCGATCTGCTGGTGTTTGTTGGATCGAACGCCGCCTGGGCGCATCCGGTGCTGTATCAGCGCATCGCGGCCGCGAAGCAGGCGCGCCCGGCGATGAAAATCGTGGTCATCGATCCGCGGCGTACCGCGACCTGTGATATCGCCGATCTGCATCTGGCGCTGGCGCCCGGCAGCGACGCCGGGCTGTTTGTCGGGCTGCTGAACGCGCTTTCAGCACTGCTCGCGCCTGAGACGTTCGACGACCAGGCGCAGGCGCTCGCGGCCGCGCGGGCGTGGAGCGTGGCGCGCGTGGCGCAGTTCTGTGGGCTGTCCGAAGCCGAGGTGGCGCGCTTTTACGACTGGTTTTTGAGTGCGCCCACGGCGATGACGCTCTACACCATGGGCATTAACCAGTCCTCCAGCGGCAGCGACAAGTGCAACTCCATCATTAACGTGCATCTGGCGAGCGGGAAAATCGGCCGGCCCGGCTGCGGGCCGTTTTCGCTGACCGGTCAGCCGAACGCGATGGGCGGACGCGAAGTGGGCGGGCTGGCTAATCAGCTCGCCTGCCATATGGGATTTGAACCGGCGGATATCGCCCGCCTCGGGCGATTCTGGGGCAGCGAGCGCATCGCGCAGACGCCCGGCTTGATGGCGATAGAACTCTTCGACGCCATCGGGCGCGGTGAGGTAAAAGCCGTCTGGATAATGGGCACCAACCCGGCGGTATCGCTGCCGGACAGCGACGCGGTGCGCCAGGCGCTGGCGCGCTGCGAACTGGTGATGGTGTCTGACATTACCGCGCAGACCGATACGGCTGCTTTTGCGCATATTCGTTTTCCGGCGCTGGGGTGGGGGGAGAAAAACGGCACGGTGACCAATTCAGAGCGGCGGATCTCGCGCCAGCGCGCCTTTCTGCCCGCGCCCGGCGAGGCGCGCCCTGACTGGTGGATAGTCGCGCAGATGGCGCGCCGCCTGGGTTTTGGCGAGGCGTTTGGCTGGCAGCATCCGCATGAGATTTTCTGCGAGCACGCGGCGCTGTCGGGGTTTGAGAACGACGGCGCGCGGGCGTTTGATATCAGTGGGCTGGTCGCGTTAACCCGCGAGGCGTATGACGCGCTCGCGCCGGTGCAGTGGCCGGTGACGAACAAACAGCCGCAGGGTACGCCGCGTCTGCTGGAGACGGGTGCGGGCTGGCGTGGCGGCAGGCTGAATATGGTGGCGGTTTCTCCGGCGCTGCCGCAGGCGCGGCCCGACGCGCGTTACCCGCTGTGGCTCAATACCGGCCGTATCCGCGATCAGTGGCACACGATGACCCGCACCGGCCGCGTGGCGCGGCTGATGCAACACCAGCCGCTGCCGCAGGTGGCGATGCATCCTGACGACGCGGCGCGCTACGGTGTGCACGACGGCGATCTGGTGGAGGTGGCCTCAGCGCAAGGGTTTATGGTGGGCTGGGCAGCGCTCAATGACGCCCAGGCACCCGGCGCGCTGTTCGCCCCGATGCACTGGAACGCGCAGTTCGCAAGCCACGGGCGCGTCAATACGCTGGTGGCCCCGGTCTGCTGCCCGCGCTCCGGACAGCCGGAAAGCAAACAGACCGCCGTGCGTCTGCAAAAGCGCCGCACCGCGTGGCAGGGCGAGCTGTTTTGTCGCGATATGCCGCCGCTTGCGCCCGATCTGCTGTGGTGGCGCCAGGCGCTGGACGGCTGCCTGCATGTCACCCTGGCGGGCAATGCGTCGCCGCAACGCTGGCTGCGTGAAATGGCCGCCCGCGAAAGCTGGCAACTGCAGTATGCGCAGGGCGAGGGGGTCTTTCATCTGCTGGCGTGGCGCGACGGCGCGCTGATGCTGGCGTTTTACAGCGCGGCGCGTCGCCCGGTGGTTCAGCGCGAGGCGATCGCGGCGGCGTTCCTGGAGCCGCCTGTGAACGCGGCCGCGCGTCATGCGCTGCTGGCCGGTAAAGGTGCGCAGAGCGCGCCCGCAAAGGGGCGCACTATCTGTAGCTGTTTCGGCGTGGGCGAGAACGCCATCCGCGCCGCCATTCGCGCCGGATGCAATAGCGCCGTGAAACTGGGTGACGCCCTGCGCTGTGGCACCAACTGCGGCTCCTGCATCCCGGAGCTTAAAGCGCTGCTGGCGCAGACGGCGTCACTGCCCGAAGCGGCCAATCAGACCGGTGGCGGCGAGCGCGTGGCCTTTGAGTTTCGTGAAGAGTTCCTCACGCGTCAGGCCGGGCGGGAGATCGGCCGGTAGATCGGTTGCGATAAGCGTAAAGGTGTAATGGTGCGCGCCGCTGCCCGGCGGCGGACAGGGGCCGTGCCAGGCGCTGGTCCCCGGCGTGTTTTTCCCGCCGGTAAAGCCTTTGCCCTCTGTCAGAGCATTGGCGGCAAGGCCAGTGGTGCTGGCGGGTATGTTATAGGCCACCAGATGCGTCACGCCAAGCCCCTTCGCGCCCTCCGGGTCATGGACGATCAGCGCGAAACGCGTTGTGCCCTGCGGCGCATGGCTCCAGACCAGCGCAGGTGATTGATTCTCACCGGTACAGTTGGGGTTTTGCTTCGCGTTACCGGCGAATTTTTTCTCCATCATGCCGTTATCGGCGAACGAGGGGGACTGCAACATAAAAATACCGTCATCGGACGCAGCGGCGGCGTTCACAGCGGCAACCGCCAGCAGGCAAGCGAGCAGCGTTTTTTTCATCGGCGTGTCTCACGCAGGGTGGGAATGTTAAGCGTAGCGCACCGCGCGTAAACGGGATGAGGATTATCCTTAAAAGCCGCGTCAGGGCTTGTCGGGAGCGGCAAACGCGATATGGTATACTGTGTAAATGTATCCATTTTCCGGCAAAACCGGCCCAGGAGAGAAAAATTCATACGTGATGCGGTGGTTATTGGTTGTCCTTCCCTCAGTTGTTACCGCCGCGCTGCTGCCGGCCCGTGCAGATGCGGCCAGCCAGAGCGACGACTACGTGCGCCAGGCGCAAAACCCCTTCGATGAAAATGGCGATAACCTGCCCGATCTCGGCCTCGCGCCCGAAAATAACGCGGCGGAAAAACATTTTGCCCGCGTATTAAAAGCCTTTGGCGAAGCAAGCCAGACCGACAGCACGCTCTCACCCGGCCAGCAGGCGCGCCATTTCGCGTTTGACCGTTTGCGTGACGCGGTGAGCAGCAGCATTACCAGCGAGGCCGAAAGCCTGCTGTCGCCGTGGGGTAACGCCACGGTGGATCTGCTGGTGGATGAAGAGGGCAATTTTAACGGCAGCAGCGGCTCGCTGTTTACGCCCTGGCAGGACAATAACCGCTATCTCACCTGGAGCCAGGTCGGCGTCAGCCAGCAAAATCAGGGGCTGGTGGGTAACGCAGGCATCGGCCAGCGCTGGGCGGCCGGTCACTGGCTGCTCGGCTATAACACCTTTTACGATCGCCTGTTTGACGACGATACCTCGCGCGCCGGGTTTGGCGCAGAGGCGTGGGGCGACTATCTGCGCCTTTCCGCTAACTATTATCAACCGCTTGGCGGCTGGCAGCACCGCGCGGGTTTGCTGGAACAGCGCATGGCGCGCGGTTATGACGTGACCGCGCAGGCGTATCTGCCGTTTTATCAGCACATCAATACCAGCGTCAGCTTTGAGCAATATTTCGGCGATCAGGTAGAGCTGTTCGACAGCGGCACCGGTTATCACAACCCGGTCGCGGTGAAAGTGGGGCTGAGTTATACGCCGGTGCCGCTCGTCACCGTCAGCGCGCATCACCGTCAGGGGGAAAGCGGCGTGAGCCAGAATGATTTAGGGCTTAAGCTGAACTACCGCTTTGGCGTACCGCTGACCAAGCAACTCTCGCCGGACGAAGTGGCCGCCTCGCGTTCGCTTCGCGGCAGCCGCTATGACCGCGTAGAGCGCACGAACGTGCCGGTGATGGAGTTTCGCCAGCGCAAGACGCTGTCGGTATTCCTTGCGACGCCGCCGTGGGATCTCAGTGCGGGCGAAACCGTGGCGCTGAAGTTACAGGTGCGCAGCCGCCACGGGATCCGCCAGCTCTCCTGGCAGGGCGACACTCAGGCGCTGAGCCTGACGCCGCCGCTGGACAGCACCAGCGCCGACGGCTGGACGGTGATTATGCCCGCCTGGGATAACACGCCGGGGGCCAGCAACAGCTGGCGGCTGTCGGTGACGGTCGAGGATGAACAGGGCCAGCGCGTGACGTCAAACTGGATAACCCTGAAGCTGTCCGCGCCGGTACAGACGCTGCCGCAGGACGATCCGCGCTATGAACTGCTGGCACCGGTGCCTTAAAAAATGCGTTCCTGATGTACCCAGACCGCCGCTTCGACGCGCGATTTGAGCTTCATCTTTTTCAGCAGATGCTTCACATGCACTTTGACGGTGCTTTCGGTGATATCGAGCTTGCGGGCGATCATTTTGTTCGGCAGGCCCTGGGCGATGAGCTTGAGAATATCGCGCTCGCGCGGCGTGAGCTGGGAGACATCGCGGCCTGACGTCGCGCGGCTCGCACGCAGGCTCGCCGCCAGCACCGGCGTTAACGCTTCGCTTAAGACCATTTCGCCCGCTGCCGCCTGTTGCAGCGCCTTGAGCAGATCTTCCGGCTCCATATCTTTAAGCAAGTACCCATCCGCGCCGCGCTTAAGCGCCGTCACTACATCCTCTTCATGGTTCGAGACGCTGAAGACCACCACGCGGCCCGACAGCGCTTTTTCACGCAGTTTATCGAGGGTTTCCAGGCCGTTCATACTGGGCATATTGAGATCAAGCAGGATCAGATCCGGGTCGAGCACTTCGGCCATTTCGATACCTTGCTCGCCGTTTCCGGCTTCGCCGACCACCGTGATAGCGGGTGCCATGCTGACCAACTGTTTTACGCCGCTGCGAAGCATAGGGTGATCGTCAATCAGCAGAATGGTTGCCGGTTCCGGGTTATTCATGAACTTCTCCTTCTGGAAGAGCGGGGACGGATGAAAACGGCGCATCGGGGATAAAGGTCACCACCACTTCGGTGCCGCCTTCTGCTCGTCGCCGTACCTGACAGTCGCCGCGCAAACTCTGCGCGCGGTCGCGCATAATAATTAAGCCGTAGTGGTTAGTGCGCCCGGCGTTATCCGGCAGGCCACGGCCATTGTCGGCCACGCACAGCCGTACCTGGCCCTCCTGCAGCGTGACGCTGACGCGAATTTCGCTGGCATCGGCATGCTTAAACGCATTGTTTAACGCCTCGCGCGCAATCTGCACCAGATGAATCGCCTGATGCGACGGCACCAGACGCGGCGGGAGCTGATAATCAAGCACCACCGGGAAACCGAGCCGCGCGCTGAACTCCTGACAGCTCGCCACCAGCGCCGCCTTAAGCCCTGGCTCGTTGAGCTGTAAACGGAACGTCGTGAGCAGCTCGCGCAGTTGCCGCCAGGAGGCGTTCAGTTCATGGCGGATCTGGCCCAGCAGTTCGCGGCTCTCCTGCGGCAGCGCGTCGCCCTGCATCTGCAGGCAGCTGATTTGCATTTTCATACAGGAGAGCGACTGCGCGATAGAGTCATGCAGCTCACGCGCAATGGCGGCGCGCTCCTCCATCACCAGCAGCTGCTGTTTGCGCTCCTGCTGACGCTCCAGCGCCAGCGTTGCAGTGAGCTGCTCCATGAGCGTGTCGATCATCTGCTGCTGGTCGCGGCTCAGATGACAACCCGCGGGCAACGTCGCCAGCAGGAGGCCATACTGGGTGTGAAGATCGCCAAGCCGCCATTTCAGCGTCGTGCCGGTTTCGCTCTCCGTGCGCAGGTGCCGCGGGCAGAGATGACAGCCGATTTCGTCGCAGCGCTCGTCCGGTTGCCACACAAACTCCTGATAATGCTCTTCGTCATCCACTTCATAAACGCGCAGTGCGATATCGCGCAGCAGCGTGAGATTTTGCAGGCGCGTCAGCACCGGTGCCAGCCGCTCGCACAGCGGCACGTCGGAATGCAGGCGACGGTTCGCCTCCCATAAAAACGACAGGATCTGGTTTTTCTGCTCAAGCCCGGCGGTTTTCTCCTGCACGCGTTGCTCAAGGCTCGCGTAGCTTTCGGCAAGCTCCGCCGACATGCTGTTAAGCGCATGGCCAAGCGTTGCCATCTCATCGCGCCCGGAGACGCTGGCGCGCTGGCTGAAATCGCGGTGTCCCACGGCGTGGGCTATTTCAAGCAGCTGACGCCACGGGCGCAGCAGGCGGCGGCGCAGCCAGAGCAGGGTAAAGAGCAGTAAAAGCCCCATCAGCAGCGCCATGCCTCGCTGCAGCATGACTATCTGCGCGATGCGGTGTTCAGTGGAGCTGTCAAAGGCGCTGACCAGCGCGTCTATCTGGCCGACAAACTGCGTGACTTGCCCGCTCACCTCCTGCGGCGAATGGGCGTCGCGCAGCGCGGGCGCAAGGTGCTGTCGCCAGTAGCGCTGGATAGCCAGCAGCGCTGCCTGCTGACCATCGCGCACCGCGGCCTGCTGCAGCTCATCGCTCCAGGCGGTGCGCTCCATCTCGTTAAACATGTCGGTGCGGGTAGTGCCGACCGGGACGGCGGCGAGCAGACGATAGCTCTGCATTCGCAGCGACCCGGCTTTGTTGATAGCATGTGCGCTGCCCTGAACGCCCTGCGCCAGCCAGCCCGCCAGCGCCATACCCCCCATGCCGAGGCCGGCGAGCAGTAGCACGATGATCGCCAGTTGATTAGCGAGGGTCAGCGGGGAAAAGCGTCGTTTCAGCATGGCGATGCGCGCTCCTTAACGCGGCGTCGTGACAGGCATAGGATCTATTCTCAGGTATCCCCTGGAGTATACCCATACCCATTGTGGATTACTCCTTAATTGCCATTCATGTCACCCATTGTACACCGGCGGCATGCGCACAAGCGCTGCGTCTGAAAAACCACACTTTTTTTAGCGCTTAGCTCTACTCCCTGGGGGGTAAGGCGTTTTTTTGCACAAATCAGAGAGCGTATATCCATTGATTTACATCAACTTAAGGGCGCGGCGAGACGCTACCGTGGCGGCATTATCCCCTTCATGTTTGAGGTGTTTATGAGTGACTCTTCCGCTGCGGCACGTTCCACAAGCGGGTTGATTACCGACTGGCGACCTGAGGATGTTCAGTTCTGGCAGCGTACCGGCCAGCACACCGCCCGTCGTAATCTGTGGATCTCCGTGCCTTGTCTGCTGCTCGCTTTCTGCGTCTGGATGTTGTTTAGCGCAGTGGCGGTCAATCTGAATAAGGTGGGCTTTCGTTTTACCACCGATCAGCTGTTTATGCTGACCGCGCTGCCGTCGGTCTCCGGCGCGCTGCTGCGCGTACCGTACTCCTTTATGGTGCCGATTTTCGGCGGTCGTCGCTGGACGGCGTTCAGCACCGGCATCCTGATTATTCCGTGCGTGTGGCTGGGTTTTGCCGTGCAGGATCCTTCCACGTCCTTTGGCACGTTTATCATCATTTCACTGCTGTGCGGTTTTGCCGGGGCGAACTTCGCGTCCAGCATGGCGAACATCAGCTTTTTCTTCCCGAAACAGAAACAGGGCGGGGCGCTCGGTATTAACGGCGGTCTCGGCAACCTGGGCGTCAGCGTGATGCAGCTGGTCGCGCCGCTTGCGATTTCGCTCTCCATCTTCGCCGCGTTCGGCAGCGAAGGCGTTATGCAGGATGACGGCACGCGCCTTTATCTGGAAAACGCCGCGTGGGTGTGGGTGCCGTTCCTCGCGGTCTTTACGCTGGCGGCGTGGTTTGGCATGAACGATCTGGCGACTTCGAAAGCGTCTTTCCGCGCGCAGCTTCCGGTGCTTAAACGCGGTCATCTGTGGATGATGAGCCTGCTGTATCTCGCGACCTTCGGCTCGTTCATCGGCTTCTCGGCGGGTTTTGCGATGCTTTCAAAAACCCAGTTCCCGCAGGTGAATGTGATGCACTTTGCTTTCTTCGGGCCGCTGCTCGGCGCGCTGGCGCGCTCGGCAGGCGGGGCGATTTCTGACCGTCTGGGCGGTACGCGCGTAACGCTGGTGAACTTCATTCTGATGGCGGTGTTCAGCGCGCTGCTGTTTGTAACGCTGCCGTCAGGCGGTGTGGGCGGGAATTTTGCGGCCTTCTTTAGCGTGTTCCTGGCGCTGTTCCTGACCGCCGGGCTCGGCAGTGGTTCGACGTTCCAGATGATTTCGGTGATTTTCCGCAAGCTGACCATGGATCGCGTGAAAGCGGCAGGCGGCAGCGATGAGCAGGCGATGCGTGAAGCCGCGACTGACACCGCGGCGGCGCTCGGGTTTATCTCCGCGATTGGCGCCATTGGCGGGTTCTTTATCCCGAAAGCGTTTGGTACATCGCTGGCGCTCACCGGCTCACCGGCAGGCGCGATGAAAGTTTTCTTGGTGTTTTATATTGCTTGCGTAGTGCTGACCTGGGCCGTCTATGGCCGCAAATCAGCACGCTGACCCCTTAACCTTTTGGTTATCCTTTGCGCGGCCTGGCCGCGCTTTTTTTATGCCTGAGTTAGTTACAACATACTTATTGATGGCTTTAGCGTTTCAGTGCGGGCCGGGGGCGTTAAAACGGCAAATAAGCGTGGCGGAGATCACGTTCACTTTCAGACTACCCCTTAATACCCGACGGTTAACCGAAAGCGGTTAAAAAGGCGTCATTTCCATAAAAAATATATTATATACAAATAGTTAATTGATTGTTCTGTATCCCCCTTTGGAGGTAATGACATTTTGGGGTGCATTTTCTAAGCCAGACCGCGTTGATCGTTGTCAATTCTGCTGGCTAATCCACGCGTTACCGTCCCGTCCATTGAGCCAATGTCGATTTGACCAGAGAGCCAACAGGCTCCACACAGGAGAACACCCCGAATGAGTAAATTCCTGGACAGGTTCCGCTATTTCAAACAGAAAGGCGAAACCTTTGCCGATGGGCATGGACAACTTCTGGATACGAACCGGGACTGGGAAGAGGGTTACCGTCAGCGCTGGCAGCATGACAAAATTGTCCGCTCCACCCACGGCGTTAACTGTACCGGTTCCTGCAGCTGGAAGATTTACGTCAAAAACGGTCTGGTCACCTGGGAAACCCAGCAGACCGACTACCCGCGCACCCGCCCCGATATGCCGAACCACGAACCGCGCGGCTGCCCGCGTGGGGCCAGCTACTCCTGGTATCTCTACAGCGCCAACCGTCTGAAATATCCGCTGATGCGCAAACGCCTGATTAAACTGTGGCGAGAAGCGAAAGCGCAGCACAGCGATCCGGTGAACGCCTGGGCGTCCATCATGGAAGACAGCGAAAAAGCGAAAAGCTACAAACAGGCGCGCGGACGCGGCGGGTTTGTGCGCTCTTCCTGGCAGGAGGTGAATGAGCTTATCGCCGCCGCCAACGTCTGGACCGCCAAAACCTTTGGCCCGGACCGCATCGCGGGCTTCTCACCGATCCCGGCCATGTCGATGGTCTCTTACGCCTCCGGCGCGCGTTACCTGTCGCTTATCGGCGGTACCTGCCTGAGCTTCTATGACTGGTATTGCGACCTGCCGCCCGCCTCACCGATGACCTGGGGCGAACAAACCGACGTGCCGGAATCCGCCGACTGGTATAACTCCAGTTACATCATCGCCTGGGGCTCTAACGTTCCGCAGACCCGTACCCCGGACGCCCACTTCTTTACTGAAGTGCGCTACAAAGGCACCAAAACCGTCGCCGTTACGCCGGACTACGCCGAAATCGCCAAACTGTGCGATCTGTGGCTGGCGCCGAAACAGGGCACCGACAGCGCGATGGCGCTGGCGATGGGCCACGTGATGCTGCGTGAATTCCACCTCGACAAACCGAGCCAGTATTTCACCGACTACGTGCGCCGCTACACTGACATGCCGATGCTGGTGATGCTCGAAGAGCGTGACGGCTTCTACGCCGCAGGCCGCATGCTGCGCGCCTCGGATCTGGTCGATAACCTGGGCCAGGAAAATAACCCGGAGTGGAAAACCGTCGCGTTCGATAACCGCGATGGCGATATGGTCGCGCCGAACGGCTCTATCGGCTTCCGCTGGGGCGAAAAAGGCAAATGGAACCTGGAACAGCGCGATGGCACCACCGGTGAAGAGACCGAACTGCGTCTCTCGCTGCTGGGCCACCACGACGAGGTGGCAGAGGTTGGCTTTCCGTACTTTGGCGGTGAAAGCAGCGAACATTTCAACAGCGTGAAGCTTGAAAACATTCTGCTGCATAAACTGCCGGTGAAACGCCTGCAGCTTGCCGACGGCTCCAGCGCGCTGGTGGCGACGGTCTACGACTTAACGCTTGCCAACTACGGTTTGGATCGCGGTCTTGGCGATGGTAACTGCGCGGCGAGCTACGACGACGTGAAAGCCTATACCCCGGCCTGGGCCGAACAGGTGACCGGCGTGCCGCGCGCGCAGATTATTCGTACCGCACGTGAATTTGCCGATAACGCCGATAAGACCCATGGCCGTTCGATGATCATCGTCGGTGCCGGTATGAACCACTGGTATCACATGGACATGAACTACCGTGGGCTCATCAATATGTTGGTGTTCTGCGGCTGCGTCGGTCAGAGCGGCGGCGGCTGGGCGCACTATGTGGGCCAGGAGAAACTGCGTCCGCAAACCGGCTGGACGCCGCTGGCGTTCGCGCTGGACTGGAACCGTCCGCCGCGCCATATGAACAGCACGTCGTTCTTCTACAACCACTCCAGCCAGTGGCGATACGAATCCCTGACGACCGACGATCTGTTGTCGCCGCTTGCGGATAAATCGCGCTACAGCGGCCATCTGATTGACTTTAACGTGCGTGCCGAGCGTATGGGCTGGCTGCCGTCCGCGCCGCAGCTTGGCACCAACCCGCTGCGCATCAAAGCCGCGGCGGACGCCGCCGGCATGAGCCCGGTGGATTACACCGTGAACGCGCTGAAATCGGGCGACATTCGCTTTGCGGCCGAAGAGCCAGAAAACGGCAAAAACCACCCGCGCAACCTGTTCGTCTGGCGCTCTAACCTGCTGGGTTCTTCCGGTAAAGGGCATGAGTACATGCTCAAATACCTGCTCGGCACCGAAAACGGCATTCAGGGCAAAGATCTGGGCCAGCAGGGCGGCGTGAAGCCGGAAGAGATCGAATGGCAGGACAATGGCCTTGACGGCAAACTGGATCTGGTGGTGACGCTCGATTTCCGTCTCTCCAGCACCTGTCTCTATTCCGATATCGTGCTGCCGACCGCCACCTGGTATGAGAAAGACGATATGAATACCTCGGATATGCATCCGTTTATTCATCCGCTTTCCGCCGCGGTGGACCCGGCCTGGGAATCCAAAAGCGACTGGGAGATTTACAAAGGCATCGCGAAGAAATTCTCCGAGCTGTGCGTCGGCCATCTCGGCGTGGAAACCGACGTTGTCACGCTGCCTATTCAGCACGACTCCGCCGCCGAACTGGCGCAGCCGCTCGATGTGAAAGACTGGAAAAAAGGCGAATGCGACCTGATCCCTGGCAAAACCGCGCCGCACATCATTGCTGTACAGCGCGACTACCCGGCGACGTATGAGCGCTTTACCTCCATCGGCCCGCTGCTGGAAACCATCGGCAACGGCGGCAAGGGCATCGCCTGGAATACCCAGAGCGAAATGGATCTGCTGCGCAAGCTTAACTACACCAAGCAGGACGGCCCGGCCAAAGGCCAGCCGATGCTGAACACCGCGATTGACGCCGCCGAGATGATCTTAACGCTCGCGCCGGAAACCAACGGCCAGGTGGCGGTAAAAGCCTGGGCGGCGCTGAGTGAATTCACCGGCCGCGACCATACGCATCTCGCGCTGAACAAAGAAGAAGAGAAGATACGCTTCCGCGATATCCAGGCGCAGCCGCGCAAAATCATCTCCAGCCCCACCTGGTCCGGGCTTGAAGATGAGCATGTCTCGTACAACGCCGGTTATACCAACGTTCACGAGCTGATCCCGTGGCGTACGCTCTCTGGCCGTCAGCAGCTCTATCAGGATCACCCGTGGATGCGCGATTTCGGCGAGAGCCTGCTGGTGTATCGCCCGCCGATCGATACCCGTTCGGTAAAAGCCGTGATGGGGCAGAAATCCAACGGCAACCCGGAGAAGGCGCTGAACTTCCTGACGCCGCACCAGAAATGGGGCATTCACTCCACCTACAGCGACAACCTGCTGATGCTGACGCTGTCGCGCGGCGGCCCGATTGTCTGGATGAGCGAGGACGACGCGAAAGATCTCGGCATTGCGGATAACGACTGGATTGAAGTGTTTAACGCCAACGGTGCGCTGACCGCCCGTGCGGTGGTGAGCCAGCGTGTGCCTGCCGGGATGACGATGATGTACCACGCGCAGGAACGCATCGTGAATATTCCGGGCTCGGAAATCACCGGCCAGCGCGGCGGTATTCATAACTCGGTGACGCGCATCAGCCCGAAACCGACGCACATGATTGGCGGCTATGCGCAACTGGCCTACGGCTTTAACTACTACGGCACCGTCGGCTCTAACCGCGATGAGTTCGTGGTGGTACGTAAGATGAAGAACATTGACTGGTTGGACGGCGAAGGCAACGACCAGAAACAGGAGAGCGTAAAATGAAAATTCGTTCACAAGTCGGCATGGTGCTGAACCTTGATAAGTGCATCGGCTGCCACACCTGTTCGGTGACCTGTAAAAACGTCTGGACCAGCCGCGAAGGGATGGAATACGCCTGGTTCAACAATGTCGAAAGCAAGCCGGGCGTCGGCTTCCCGAACGACTGGGAAAACCAGGAGAAGTGGAAGGGCGGCTGGGTGCGCAAAATCAACGGCAAACTGCAGCCGCGCATGGGCGGCCGCGGGATGCTGCTCGGCAAAATTTTCGCCAACCCGCATCTGCCGGGCATCGACGATTACTACGAGCCGTTCGACTACGACTATCAGCATCTGCATAACGCGCCGGAAGGCAAACACCAGCCGATTGCCCGTCCGCGCTCGCTGATTACCGGCCAGCGGATGAACAAAATCGAAGCGGGCCCGAACTGGGAAGAGATCCTGGGCGGCGAGTTCGAAAAACGTTCGCAGGACAAAAACTTCGAGAACATGCAGAAGGCGATGTACGGCCAGTTCGAAAACACCTTCATGATGTATCTCCCGCGCCTGTGCGAGCACTGCCTGAACCCCGCGTGCGTGGCGACCTGCCCGAGCGGCGCGATTTACAAACGTGAAGAAGACGGCATCGTGCTGATTGACCAGGACAAATGCCGCGGCTGGCGTATGTGCATCACCGGCTGCCCGTACAAAAAAATCTACTTCAACTGGAAGAGCGGGAAGTCCGAGAAGTGCATCTTCTGTTATCCGCGTATCGAAGCGGGGATGCCGACGGTCTGCTCCGAAACCTGCGTAGGCCGCATTCGCTACCTCGGCGTGCTGCTGTATGACGCGGACGCCATCGAGCAGGCGGCGAGCACCGAGCATGAAACCGATCTCTATCAGCGCCAGCTGGATGTGTTCCTCGACCCGAACGATCCGGCGGTTATTGAACAGGCGCTGAAAGATGGCGTGCCGCAGAGCGTGATTGACGCGGCGCAGCAGTCGCCGGTGTGGAAACTGGCGATGGACTGGAAGCTGGCGCTGCCGCTGCACCCGGAATACCGCACGCTGCCGATGGTCTGGTACGTGCCGCCGCTGTCGCCGATTCAGTCTGCCGCCGACGCGGGCGAGCTGGGCCGCAACGGCATTCTGCCGGATGTCGACAGCCTGCGCATTCCGGTGCAGTACCTGGCGAACCTGCTGACCGCGGGCGATACCGCGCCGGTGCTGCTGGCGCTGAAACGCATGCTCGCGATGCGTCACTACAAACGTGCGGAAACCGTTGACGGCGTGAACGATACCCGCGCGCTGGAAGAGGTGGGCCTGACCGAAGCGCAGGCGCAGGAGATGTACCGTTATCTGGCGATCGCGAACTACGAAGACCGCTTCGTGGTGCCGTCGAGCCACCGTGAACTGGCGCACGACGCGTTCCCGGAACGTAACGGCTGCGGCTTCAGCTTTGGCGACGGTTGCCACGGTTCGGACAGCAAATTCAACCTGTTCAACAGCCGCCGCATTGATGCCATCGACGTGACGGTGAAAACGGAGCCGCGCCAATGACCGAACTGCTGATTATCTCCCGCCTGCTGGAGTACCCGGATGCTGCCCTGTGGCAGCATCAGCAGGAGCTGTTTGACGCGCTGGCAGAGACGCAACATCTGTCGCTGCAAAACGCCCATCATCTGGGCGTCTTTATCCGCGATCTGTTGCAGGAAGATTTGCTGGATGCGCAGGCGGCCTACGGCGAGCTGTTCGACCGCGGCCGCGCCACCTCGCTGCTGCTGTTCGAGCATGTGCATGGCGAATCGCGCGATCGCGGTCAGGCGATGGTGGATCTGCTGGCGCAGTATGAACGTGCCGGGCTTGTGCTCGACAGCCGCGAGCTGCCGGATCATCTGCCGCTTTACCTGGAGTATCTGGCGCAGCGTCCGGCGCAGGAGGCTATTGACGGCCTGCGGGATATCGCGCCGATTCTGGCGCTGCTCGGCGCGCGTCTTAAACAGCGCGAAAGTCGTTACGCGGTGCTGTTTGATCTGCTGATTGCGCTTTCTGACACGCAGGTGGATACCCACAAAGTGAGCGAGAAAATCGCCGATGAGGCGCGCGACGACACGCCGCAGGCGCTGGACGCCGTCTGGGAAGAAGAGCAGGTGAAATTCTTCGCCGACCAGGGCTGCGGCGAATCTGACATCGCCGCGCACCAGCGCCGCTTCGCCGGAGCGGTCGCTCCGCAATATCTGAATATCTCTGCCGGAGGACAGCAATAATGCACTTCCTGAATATGTTCTTCTTTAGTATCTACCCGTACATTGCCGGTACGGTATTTCTGGTGGGCAGCTGGCTGCGTTACGACTACGGGCAGTACACCTGGCGCGCCGCCTCCAGCCAAATGCTGGACCGCAAAGGGATGAACATGGCCTCAAACCTGTTTCATTTCGGGATCCTCGGGATTTTCTTCGGCCACCTGTTCGGGATGCTGACGCCGCACTGGATGTACGAATCGTTCCTGCCGATTGCCGTGAAACAGCAACTGGCCATGATCGCAGGCGGGATCTTCGGCGCGATGACGCTCGTTGGCGGCCTGCTGCTGCTCAAGCGTCGTCTGTTCAGCCCGCGCGTGCGCGCGACCTCGACCGGCGCTGATATTCTGATCCTGGCGCTGCTGCTGACGCAGTGTACGCTTGGTCTTATCACCATTCCGTTCTCCGCCCAGCATATGGACGGTAGCGAGATGATGAAACTGGTGGGCTGGGCGCAGAGCGTGGTGACGTTCCGCAGCGGCGCGGCTGAACATCTGGACGGCGTGGCGTTTATCTACCGCGTGCATCTGGTGCTCGGTATGACGCTGTTCCTGGTGTTCCCGTTCACGCGTCTGGTGCATGTCTGGAGCGCGCCGGTCGAGTATCTGACCCGCAAATACCAGGTGGTACGCGCGCGTCGCTAAGCTTTTTTCCGCAACGCCAAACGCCAGTCCCGTCGGGCCTGGCGTTTTTTTACGGCTTTACAGGCGGGGAATGGTGCTGCCCGCTTCTCTTTCTTTCCCTGATTTTCACCAGGCTAAAAAACGCTGTTGCCGGTGATGCCCATCATCAGGCCAGTGGCTCCTCCTCGTGCTGGGCTGGCTGAATCGACCGCGCCGTTCTGCTCTGGCGGCGAAACTCGCCCGGCGGCATACCCGCGTGTTTCGTGAAGGCCACGCTGAACGCGCTCGCCGACTGGTAGCCTGTTCGCAACGCAATCTGTTCGATGTTATCCTGGCCACTCATCAGGGCTTTTCTGGCAAGCGACATCCGCCAGAAGAGCAGGTATTGCATGGGCGACATGCCGACGGTCTCGCTGAAGGTGGCGAAAAAAGCGGAGCGTGACATCGCACACTCTCGGGCGAGATGCGCGATTTGCCAGTCCGCGCCGGGCTTATCATGGATGAGATGCAGGGCGGTGGCGATTTTTTCGTGCTGTAACCCGCGCAGAATACCCGCCGTTTTCGCGAGCTGCGGATCGCTTCGCAACGATTCCACCAGCAACAGTTGCAAAAGATGCGTCATCACCACGTCACGTCCGGGCCGCCGGTTCCTGCTTTCATCCAGCAGGAGTTCAAAGAGCGTGACGAAACGGCGCTGTCCTTTGATCAGAATTTCATTCGGTAGTAACGCGACGATAAGCGCTCTGTCCGGCGTGTCGAATTCACAGTGCCCCACATTCATCAGAAGCTCAGCCGGGCCCGTCGTTGCACCAATTCTCACGTGTCCATCGCTGAGGAGCGTTGGCACGGAGATATCGACAGGAGGCGTGGTGCCCGTGCTGGTGTTTTCAAAGGTGTAAGTGGCAGGGATCAGCATAAAATCGCCGGCCACCAGCCGCTCGGGCGCTTTACCGTTAATGTGCATCAGGCATTCGCCCTGCAACACGGCGCAGTAAAACGCCTCGCCGGCAGACTCGCGGAGAATACGCCACTGACCTGCGCCTTCAACGAGTTTTGCGCGCGTTGGCCTGGGGTTAAGCAAACCAACAATATCGGTTAACGGATCGGTCACTGGACGCTCTCTAAAGTTAAGCGGACTTCTGATTATATATTGTCCAGCTGGCGGCGGCTATGATTGCTGCTCTTGCCAACAGAGAGGATTAACCATGTCAACTGCACTGATTACCGGATGCTCTTCAGGTTTTGGGCTGGCCACAGCACAACTTTTTTTAGACAAAGGCTGGAATGTGATTGCCACCATGAGAACGCCCGATTCGTCGCTTTTTCCTGAAAGTGACAGGCTGACAATTTTGCCGCTGGATATTACGTCTGAGGAGAGTATTCGTGCCGTGGTGAAAAGGGCGGGCGCGATCGATCTGCTGGTGAATAATGCAGGCGTCGGCGCGCCGGTCCCGGTTGAACTGACGCCGCTTGCCACCGCGCAGCAGTTAATGAACACCAATGTTCTGGGCACGCTGTTATTGACTCAGGCCTTTCTCCCGCAAATGAGAGAACAAAAATCAGGGGTAATCATCAATGTGTCGTCTTCTGTCACCACCAAAGCGATGCCGCTGATTGGGCTTTATCGCGCCAGTAAAGCGGCGCTGAATGCCTGGAGCGAGTCATTAGCCCTTGAGGTTCGCCCCTTTGGTATTCGCGTTCATGTGGTGTTACCGGGGCGCTCGCCCGAAACGAAGTTTGGCGAAAATGCGCGGGCATATTTTGGCGGGCAGGACGATCGGGTGTACGGCGAGATGGTAAATGAATTTATCCGCATGGCGGGCGATGCCGCCTCGCCCGTGACGCACGCAGACGATGTGGCGAATGCCATTTTCACTGTGGCTTGCGATCAAAACGCGCTGCTATACACCGTGGCGGGTGAAGATGCCCTGCAATTTCTTAAAGAGGCGCAGCAGCGTTCACCGTTTGCTTGCTAATTAGCCGGGCGAAGGTGTGAAGGCACTGTAGGGTGGATAAGCGAAGCGCATCCATCGAAAGCAGATGATGCGACATGCTATTTCTCTGTCGCTCGACTCGAACCTTGTCGACGCTTCTCATCCTTCCCCGGTCCATGGCATATGCAAGATGGGAGAGTGTATGAGTCTGGGGAGATATTTGAAAGAGATGGTGGTGGGGGAAGGATTATTCGTCGCTACGCTCCTCACCCTTCGGGCCGTTGCCTGCGGCAACGTTGTCTCGCTGTCGCTCGACGCGAACCTTCGTCGAAGCTTCTCATCCTTCCCCGGTCCATGGCATATGCAAGATGGGTGTGTGTATTAGCAAGCGGGATATTTGAAAGAGATGGTGGTGGGGGAAGGATTCGAACCTTCGAAGTCTGTGACGGCAGATTTACAGTCTGCTCCCTTTGGCCGCTCGGGAACCCCACCACGGGGTAATTCATATTGTAGAGGTACTGCGTGAAATGGTGGTGGGGGAAGGATTATTCGTCGCTTCGCTCCTCACCCTTCGGGCCGTTGCCTGCGGCAACGTTGTCTCGCTATCGCTCGACTCGAACCTTATCAAAGGTTCTCACCCTTCCCCTGTAAGTTTTCTTATGAAGTAAACTTTACAAGGTAACCACGTGCAGTGGTTGAAAATGGTGGTGGGGGAAGGATTCGAACCTTCGAAGTCGATGACGGCAGATTTACAGTCTGCTCCCTTTGGCCGCTCGGGAACCCCACCACGGGGTAAAACGCTTTATTCCGCATTATCGTAGCAAGGAAGGATTATTCGTCGCTTCGCGACTCACCCTTCGGGCCGTTGCCTGCGGCAACGTTCTCTCACTACGCTCGAGTCGAACCTTCAAAGTCGATGACGGCAGATTTGCAGTCAGCTCCCTGATGTACGCTCGGGAACCCCACCACGGGGTAATGCTCTTTACTGGCCTGCCTCCGCTGCGGGAAGCGGGGCGCATCATACCAAATGTCGCGCCCCTGTAAAGCCTTCCGTTAGCGAATAACGATTGTTTGCGTACTTTTTGCCCGTAACGTTTTAAACCTAAACAGAAACGGGCAATGCCTTACAGAATAATCGTGCGGTTACCGTAAACAAACACGCGCTGAGCCAGCACCTGATACAGGGCGCGGCTGAGCACGTTTTTCTCAACGTCACGGCCCGCGCGCATCATATCTTCGGCGGTATACGTGTGATCCACATGAATCACGTCCTGCATGATGATCGGACCTTCATCCAGATTGTCATTCACATAGTGCGCGGTCGCGCCAATAATTTTCACGCCGCGCTCGTAGGCCTGGTGATAAGGGCGCGCGCCAATAAACGCCGGCAGGAACGAGTGATGAATATTAATTATCTTGTTCGGGAAGCGGGCGACGAAATCTGGGGTCAGGACGCGCATGTATTTCGCGAGAACCACGTAATCCGGCTCGTGCGCCGCGATGGCGTCTGCCATCTGTTTATCGTGTGCTTCGCGGGTCAGCCCTTCATGGCTTACCAGTTCAAACGGAATATCGAAACGCTCAACCAGCGGGCGCAGCGTTTCATGGTTGCCGATGACCGCAGCGATGTCGACATCCAGACCGCCGTAGTTGGCTTTCATCAGCAAATCACCGAGGCAGTGCGCCTCTTTGGTCACCAGAATGACGATGCGGCGGCGTCCGGCCGGGTTCAGCTCGCGAACGGAACCTGCAGGCAGAGCGCTGTCGAGATCGGCAAGCAGTGTGGCGTCGTTAAAAATTCCTTCCAGCTCGGTACGCATAAAAAAGCGGCCGGTGCGGTGATCGACGAACTCATTGTTCTGCACAATGTTCAGCTCGTGCTTGTAGCAAATATTGGTGATGCGCGCGATGAGCCCTTTCTGATCCGGGCAGATGGTACGCAGTACTTTACGTTGTAATGCTTGCATTGCAGGGGTGATCCTGTTGAAGGTTTGCCAGTGTGTTGTCAGTCAGCGGTTTATTGCCCGCAACACTTTTTAAATTTTTTCCCGGAACCGCACGGGCACGGATCGTTGCGCCCGAAAACCGGACGGGTGCCGTCGATATAGTACCAGCGGCCCTGTTCACTGAGAAAACGCGACCGCTCGATAATTGCGCCCGATTTGCCATTTTCCTGGAAACGCGCCACAAAACTGACGTACGCTTCGTTTTCGGTATGACCAGGCGCTTCTTCAAAAATCGTCAGGCCAAGCCACTGTGTATGGGCAAAACCCGCTTCAATATCGGCGCGAAAACGGTCTGCCTGGCAGGCGGGATGCCAGGTCTTTATCAAATACTCCGCATTTTTCATCACGAAAGCGCAGTAGCGAGAGCGCATAAGCTGTGATGCCAGGGCTGCGCTCTTGTTACCAGAAAGATAAGGCTGGCAACATAGGCTATACTCCAGAGCGCTACCGCAAGGACAAAGTTGCGACACGATTTCTCCTTGAGGACAAAATTAAGGCGTTAAACGCCACAGCGGCACTATGTTAACCGAGCGACGGCCTTGATGCCACGCCGCCGCCAGAGATGCAGACTTTTACGCCCGTGGCGCCTGATGCCTGGGCGAACACACACAGCAAGGCTTAGCCTTACACAAAGGTATAAAATAAAGTATTCACATGCTGCAGTTTATCTTTTGGTCACAGGGCACTATCACTCCCGCTATATTGCGCCAGGCGCAAAAGCGTTATGTTTCTTCCTGTTGCGCTGACATTCTTCGGGCAATTCTGACAGGCACAGCCCGCCTGAGCATGCCAAACTTGGCAACAAGTCATTCAGGGGGGGAGAGATGACGCAACCATTAGCCGGCAAACAGATCCTCATCGTTGAAGATGAAGCCGTTTTTCGTTCAATGCTTGATGCATGGCTATCATCGCTGGGCGCGCAGACCCATCTTGCTGAAGATGGCGTTGACGTGCTGGAGCAAATGCACGACGCCGCGCCCGATCTGCTGATTTGCGATCTGGAAATGCCGCGCATGAATGGCCTGAAGCTGATCGAGCGTCTGCGCAACGACGGCAATCAAACCCCGATTCTGGTCATCTCCGCGACGGACAATATGGCGGATATCGCCAAAGCGCTGCGCCTTGGCGTGCAGGACGTGCTGCTAAAACCCGTCAAAGATTTTAACCGGCTGCGTGAAACCGTTTACGCCTGTCTCTATCCCAACATGTTTAATTCGCGGGTTGAGGAAGAAGAGCGGTTGTTTCAGGACTGGGACGCGCTGGTCAATAATCCTCACGCCGCCGCGAAGCTGCTGAAAGAGTTGCAGCCGCCGGTGCAGCAGGTGATGTCGCACTGCCGGGTGAATTATCGCCAGTTAGTCGCCGCGGATGAACTGGGACTGGTGCTGGATATTGCGCCAATTTCCGACAACGACCTGGCGTTTTATTGCCTGGATGTGACGCGCGCTGGCGACAACGGCGTGCTGGCCGCGCTGTTATTACGCGCATTATTTAATGGTTTGCTTCAGGAACAACTCTCGCAACAGCGGCAGCGTTTACCCGAGCTTGGGGCTTTACTTAAGCAGGTAAATCAATTGTTGCGCCAGGCAAATTTGTACGGGCAATTTCCTTTGCTGGTCGGTTATTACCACAGCGAATTAAAAAACCTCATATTAGTCTCAGCCGGTCTTAACGCGACGTTAAATACCGGAGATAACCAAATTCAGCTCAGTAATGGTGTCCCTTTGGGCACTCTGGGTAATACTTACTTAAATCAAATCAGCCAGCGCTGCGAAGCCTGGCAGTGTCAGGTCTGGGGTGCAGGTGGTCGCTTAAGACTCATGTTGTCTGCAGAATGAGCATTTGATTTATCTGATGCAGATAGCTTTTCCAGGCTGTCTGCACGGGTGGTAATATCGCGTCAGTTTTCTTCGTATTTGTCCTAAATTGCCATGACGTAAGGGTATTCAGACTCTTTCCCCATTTTTTAACTGATATACTCGAACGCGTTTTTAATTGACGAACAAGTGTGAAACTTGAACAGTCCAGGAGAATATTCAATGGCTGCCATTAATTCGAAAGTGAAAAAAGCAGTAATCCCTGTTGCGGGATTAGGAACCAGGATGTTGCCGGCCACTAAGGCGATTCCAAAAGAGATGCTGCCGCTGGTGGATAAACCGTTAATTCAGTATGTGGTTAATGAGTGTATTGCCGCTGGCATTACTGAGATTGTTCTGGTCACTCACTCCTCAAAAAATTCCATCGAAAACCACTTCGATACCAGTTTTGAACTCGAAGCGATGCTGGAAAAACGCGTGAAGCGCCAGCTGCTGGAAGAAGTGCAGTCTATCTGCCCGCCGCACGTGACCATCATGCAGGTGCGTCAGGGCCTCGCAAAAGGTCTGGGCCATGCGGTGATGTGCGCGCATCCGGTTGTCGGCAACGAGCCGGTAGCGGTCATTCTGCCAGACGTTATTCTCGATGAATTTGAATCCGACCTCTCCCAGGACAACCTGGCAGAAATGATCAAACGTTTCGATGAGACTGGCCGCAGCCAGATCATGGTTGAGCCGGTAGAAGACGTGACTGCCTACGGCGTGGTGGACTGCCAGGGCGCGCAACTGCAGCCGGGCGACAGCGTACCGATGGTGGGCATCGTTGAGAAACCGAAAGCCGACGTGGCACCGTCCAACCTCGCGGTTGTTGGTCGTTACGTGCTCGGCGCTGATATCTGGCCTCTGCTGGCGAAAACGCCTCCGGGAGCAGGTGATGAGATCCAGCTGACCGACTCCATCGCGATGCTGATGGATAAAGAAACCGTCGAGGCGTACCACATGAAAGGCAAAAGCCACGATTGCGGTAACAAACTGGGTTACATGCAGGCCTTTGTGGAATACGGAATTCGCCACAATACGCTGGGTGAAGAGTTCAAAGCCTGGCTTAACGACACCGTCGGCGACAAGAAGTAATTAATCACCCGGGACAACGTAATGAAAGTAACCGTATTTGGTATTGGCTATGTGGGGCTGGTACAGGCCGCTGTACTGGCGGAAGTTGGTCATGACGTTATGTGTATTGACGTCGACGCCAACAAGGTTGAAAACCTGAAGAAAGGGGTTATCCCTATCTATGAACCAGGCCTCACGCCGCTGGTGAAGAAAAACTACGAAGAAGGGCGTCTGCATTTCAGCACCGACGCCGCAGAAGGCGTAAACCACGGCGTGATGCAGTTTATCGCCGTAGGCACGCCGCCTGATGAGGACGGCTCTGCCGACCTGAAATATGTCACCGCCGTGGCGCGCACTATCGCCCAGCATATGACCAGCCATAAAGTCGTGCTGGATAAATCTACCGTTCCGGTTGGCACGGCGGATAAAGTGCGTCAGGTAATGAGCGAAACGCTGAAAGCGCGCGGTGTGGATTTCCCGTTCGATGTGGTTTCCAACCCCGAATTCCTCAAAGAGGGTGCCGCGGTTGCCGACTGCATGCGTCCTGAGCGTATCGTGGTTGGGACGGACAACGACGACGTGGTCGAACTGCTGCGTGAGTTGTATGAGCCGTTCAACCGCAATCACGATCGCATGATCCTGATGGATATCCGCAGCGCCGAGCTGACGAAATATGCCGCCAACTGCATGCTGGCAACCAAAATCAGCTTCATGAACGAGATCTCAAACCTGGCTGAGCGCCTGGGCGCGGATGTCGAGAAAGTGCGTCAGGGCATCGGCTCCGATTCCCGTATCGGCTACCACTTTATCTATCCTGGCTGCGGCTACGGCGGCTCCTGCTTCCCGAAAGACGTTCAGGCGCTGATCCGCACTGCTGAGCATATCGGTTATGTGCCGCGCCTGCTGAAAGCGGTAGAAGACGTCAACAACGATCAGAAGATGAAGCTGCCAGAATTTATTCGTCGTCATTTCGGCGAGAATCTGGAAGGTAAAACCTTCGCGGTCTGGGGGCTTTCTTTCAAACCAAATACTGACGATATGCGCGAAGCCTCAAGCCGCGTGCTGATGGAAGAGCTGTGGAAACATGGCGCCACCGTTCAGGCTTACGATCCGGAAGCGATGGATGAAACCCAGCGTATTTACGGTCACCGTGCAGACTTACGTTTGATGGGCACCAAAGAAGCGGCGCTGCAGGGCGCGGACGCGTTGATTATCTGCACCGAGTGGCAGGCATTCCGCGCGCCGGATTTTGATTTCATCAAAAATTCCCTGAAAGAACCGGTTATCTTTGATGGCCGTAACCTGTATGATCCGGCAAGGCTCAGCAAACGCGGCTTTGTTTATTATGCAATCGGCCGTGGAGCATCCATTAACATTGCATAATTAATGAGGATCGTATGAAATTTCTGGTTACCGGCGCAGCGGGCTTTATTGGTTTTCATGTTAGCGAACGTCTGCTGGCAGCCGGTCACCAGGTTATCGGTATCGATAACCTGAATGACTATTATGACGTCAACCTCAAACTTGCCCGCCTCAATCTTCTTAAACAACACACTGCTTTTTATTTCGAAAAAATTGATCTGGCAGACCGTCAGGCAATGGAAACGTTATTTGCACAGCATCAGCCGCAACGCGTCATTCATCTTGCCGCACAGGCTGGCGTGCGTTATTCACTGGAAAATCCACATGCCTATGCGGATGCCAACCTGACCGGGCATTTAAACGTGCTGGAAGGTTGCCGCCACCATAAGGTTGAGCATTTATTATACGCATCTTCCAGCTCCGTTTACGGTCTTAACCGTAAAATGCCATTTTCTACTGACGACTCTGTCGATCATCCGGTTTCTTTATATGCGGCGACCAAAAAAGCCAATGAGCTGATGTCGCATACTTATTCGCATCTGTATGGCTTGCCGACCACAGGGCTGCGCTTTTTCACCGTATATGGCCCCTGGGGGCGTCCGGATATGGCGCTCTTTAAATTTACGCAGGCAATTGTCAAAGGCAGCAGCATTGATGTTTATAATCACGGCCAGATGCGACGCGATTTTACTTATATCGACGATATTGCTGAGGCGATTGTCCGGTTGCAGGATGTTATTCCGCAGGCAGACCCGCAGTGGACCGTAGAAAACGGTTCTCCGGCCACCAGTTCCGCGCCGTACCGTGTTTATAATATCGGCAACAGTTCTCCCGTTGCGTTAATGGATTATATTTCCGCCCTGGAAATAGCGCTGGGCAAAGAAGCGCAGAAAAATATGCTGCCGATGCAACCGGGTGATGTGCTTGAGACGAGTGCCGACACCTCCGCACTCTATGAGGTGATCGGGTTTAAGCCGCAGACCAGCGTGGAAGAGGGCGTTAAACGCTTTGTGACGTGGTATAAAGCGTTTTATAACGTAGAGGCGTAGTCCTCCACTGTTATTGTCTCAAATCGCCTCTCGCTTGTTATGAGAGGCCTTAAAACAAAAAACCCGCCGAGGCGGGTTTTTTAATACAGCACCAAAAGCACTGTCTGAACGAAATTAATCCTTGATCAGGAAATCGTCCAGCTGTTTGCCTTGCTCGTCGATTGCTTTTTTGATCACGGCAGGCGTGCGGCCCTGGCCGGTCCAGGTTTTGCTTTCGCCGTTTTCGTCGGTATAACGATATTTGGCCGGACGTGCAGCACGTTTAGCTTTAGTACCGGTTTTAGCGGCAGACATGCTGTTCAGTAATTCATTCGGATCAATACCGTCAGCAATCAGCATTTCACGGTACTGCTGTAATTTGCGAGTACGTTCTTCGATTTCCGCAGCGGCAGCGCTTTCTTCTTCACGGCGCTCATTTACAACCACTTCTAATTTCTCCAGCATCTCTTCCAGAGTTTCCAGAGTACATTCTCTCGCCTGTGCACGAAGAGTACGGATGTTGTTCAGAATTTTAAGTGCTTCGCTCATTGTAGTAATCTCAAACTTATAATGGGGTGGTGTGTTGAGCTAATAATAGAGCCTTAAATTCAGTTCTGCAATAGGCCGAAATGTAAGGAAGTCAAAATATCGGATTATTTGTGCGCGTTTAATAAAGCGATACTTAAATTTTTCTTGAAGTAACGCACAAAGTTACCCATGTAAAAACTGCCCTGATAGCGGGGCCGCCAGGTACGAATTCACCAGAGAAACACCATTTTTTAAGGGATTATTATCCGCATCAGTAAATATCTCGCCTCTGTATTAGTGGAACACTCATCAATCGCTGACCGCTGCTTATTAGAATAGCCAGCACGTTATGCCTATTTGATTAACAGGCTAAAATGGCCGCGGTCTCCACAGTTTATCCACAATAAGAGCCATAAATGTGTTTCAAAGTGTTGAGCGGGCGGCTTTTCGCCACTCGCTATATAAGGATGGCTTGCGATGAGCCGAGAGTTGCATGCCCCTTACAGAGAATATGATACACTGGCTGCGACTAACCAACACTTAAGCCAGGGTTATCGAGCAGATGGCGCAACTTTATTTTTACTATTCGGCGATGAATGCCGGTAAATCTACAGCATTACTCCAGTCTTCATATAACTACCAGGAAAGGGGAATGCGTACCCTTGTTTATACCGCGGAAATTGATGATCGTTTTGGCGCAGGAAAGGTGAGTTCCCGTATAGGATTATCCTCGCCAGCAAGACTTTATAATGCGCATACGTCTTTATTTGAAGATATTCGCGATGCGCATCAGGAAGCCCCCGTTCATTGCGTGCTGGTGGATGAAAGTCAGTTTCTGACCCGCGATCAGGTTTACGCCCTTTCTGAAGTCGTCGATAAGCTGGATATACCCGTGCTCTGTTATGGCCTGCGTACGGATTTTCGTGGTGAACTCTTTGGAGGAAGCCAGTATTTGCTGGCATGGTCTGACAAACTGGTAGAGCTGAAAACCGTCTGCTTTTGCGGTCGTAAAGCGGGCATGGTGCTCCGTCTCGACCATGAGGGCCGGCCTTATAATGAAGGCGAACAGGTCGTCATTGGTGGTAATGAGCGTTATGTGTCGGTGTGTCGTAAGCATTATAAAGAAGCCCTGGAAAAGGGCTCCTTAAAAGCGATTCAGGGCCGCTAAAAGACTTTGGCCTGCGCCCCCCATGAGTCCAACTGAACAAGCCTCACGATTGCGCTGAGGCTTTTTTATGAATACGGCCATCTGACCGTTAAAGTCAAAAGAAACTGGGGCACTGGCGTATGCTCAGAGAAGGATACGGGGTTTCCATTTCATATGCCTCTTCTATATGCCTCGTCACATTGCCTGGTAAAAACCGATGAAGCGCAACATTCATTAGTGCATCAGTGAGGTTTAAGTCTGATGTGGGGTTTTAGTCAGACGATGGATGGCAACGCGCTGTCTGCTTTTCTTTGGTACACCGGTTTGCACAGAGCAAAAAAAACCCGCCGGGCGGCGGGTTTTTAACTTTAAACGATCTTAAACCGTTTTCTTGGCTTTTTTGTCAGCTTTCGCGACAGGAGCGGCTTCAGCTTTTACAGCTTCAGCACCTTCCTTGTATTCACGGCCGTAGAAGCTATCCAGCAGGATCTGTTTCAGCTCGGCAATCAGCGGGTAGCGCGGGTTAGCGCCAGTACACTGGTCATCGAAGGCATCTTCAGACAGT
Organism: Cronobacter sakazakii; assembly: GCF_000982825.1. Lineage (NCBI taxonomy): Bacteria > Pseudomonadati > Pseudomonadota > Gammaproteobacteria > Enterobacterales > Enterobacteriaceae > Cronobacter > Cronobacter sakazakii. The sequence continues at coordinate 2,938,108 of NZ_CP011047.1, forward strand.
TTATCAACATGGGCCAGGAAGTCGGCTTCCTGAACGCCTGCTTCACGGATAGATTTCGGAATACCCAGTTCAGCTTTGATGCTTTCCAGCCATGCCAGCAGTTTCTCAATTTTCGCTGCGGTACGGTCGCCCGGTGCAGTGAGACCCAGATGGTCAGCCACTTCAGCATAACGGCGACGCGCCTGCGGACGGTCATACTGGCTGAAAGCGGTCTGCTTGGTCGGGTTATCGTTCGCGTTATAGCGGATAACGTTAGAAATCAGCAGGGCGTTCGCCAGACCATGCGGAATGTGGAACTGTGAACCCAGCTTGTGTGCCATGGAGTGACACACGCCGAGGAAAGCGTTCGCAAACGCGATACCGGCGATAGTCGCAGCACTGTGAACACGTTCACGCGCAACCGGGTTTTTCGAACCTTCATGGTAAGACGCCGGCAGGTTTTCTTTCAGCAGTTTCAGTGCCTGAAGCGCCTGACCATCGGAGAATTCAGATGCCAGTACAGAAACGTAAGCTTCCAGCGCGTGAGTGACCGCATCCAGACCACCGAAGGCGCAGAGTGACTTCGGCATATCCATCACCAGGTTGGCATCGACAATCGCCATATCCGGGGTCAGGGCGTAGTCCGCCAGCGGATATTTCTGACCGGTTTCGTCGTCGGTAACCACCGCAAACGGCGTGACTTCAGAACCGGTACCGGAAGTGGTGGTGACGGCGATCATTTTCGCTTTCACGCCCATTTTCGGGAACTTGTAGATACGTTTACGGATATCCATAAAGCGCAGCGCCAGTTCTTCGAAGTGGGTTTCCGGGTGTTCGTACATGACCCACATGATTTTCGCGGCATCCATCGGGGAGCCACCACCGAGCGCGATGATAACGTCCGGTTTAAAGGAGTTCATCAGCTCAGCGCCTTTGCGAACCACGCTCAGGGTCGGGTCAGCTTCTACTTCAAAGAACACTTCAGTTTCAACACCAGCCGCTTTCAGTACGGAGGTGATCTGGTCGGCATAACCGTTGTTGAACAGGAAGCGGTCAGTCACGATCATGGCGCGTTTGTGACCATCAGTAATCACTTCATCCAGCGCAATCGGCAGTGAGCCGCGACGGAAGTAGATAGATTTCGGAAGTTTATGCCACAACATGTTTTCAGCTCGCTTAGCAACGGTTTTCTTGTTGATCAGGTGTTTCGGACCAACGTTTTCAGAGATGGAGTTACCACCCCAGGAGCCGCAACCCAGCGTCAGAGACGGCGCCAGCTTGAAGTTGTAGAGATCCCCGATACCACCCTGAGAAGCCGGCGTGTTGATAAGGATACGCGCGGTTTTCATTTTATCGCCGAAGAAAGTGACGCGAGCCGGTTGGTTATCCTGGTCGGTGTACAGGCAAGAGGTATGACCGATACCACCCATCGCAACCAGTTTTTCCGCTTTTTCTACAGCATCTTCGAAATCTTTCGCGCGATACATGGCGAGGGTCGGAGAGAGTTTCTCATGAGCGAACGGTTCGCTTTCATCCACCAGAGAGACTTCGCCAATCAGGATCTTAGTGCTGGACGGCACAGTGATGCCTGCCATCTCGGCGATTTTTACCGCCGGCTGACCTACGATAGCCGCGTTCAGCGCGCCATTCTTCAGAATGATATTCTGCACGGCTTTCAGTTCCGCGCCCTGCAGCAGGTAGCCGCCGTGGCTCGCGAAACGTTCGCGCACCGCATCATAAACAGAATCAACAACGATGACAGACTGTTCAGAGGCACAGATAACGCCGTTATCAAACGTCTTAGACATCAGGATAGAAGCGACAGCGCGTTTGATATCGGCTGTTTCGTCGATAACCACCGGTGTGTTACCAGCACCTACACCGATAGCAGGTTTACCGGAGCTGTACGCTGCTTTCACCATGCCCGGGCCACCGGTGGCCAGAATCAGGTTGATATCCGGGTGATGCATCAGCGCGTTAGACAGCTCAACGGAAGGCTGATCAATCCAGCCGATCAGATCTTTCGGCGCGCCTGCAGCGATAGCGGCTTGCAGCACGATATCCGCTGCCTTATTAGTTGCATCTTTCGCACGCGGATGCGGAGAGAAAATGATCGCGTTACGGGTTTTCAGGCTGATAAGCGATTTGAAAATGGCGGTAGACGTTGGGTTAGTGGTCGGAACGATACCGCAGATGATGCCGATAGGTTCAGCGATGGTAATCGTACCAAAGGTGTCATCTTCGTCGAGAATGCCGCAGGTTTTCTCGTCTTTATAGGCGTTGTAGATATATTCAGAAGCAAAGTGGTTTTTGATCACTTTATCTTCGACGATACCCATTCCGGATTCGGCAACGGCCATTTTAGCGAGGGGGATTCGAGCATCTGCAGCGGCCAGAGCGGCGGCGCGGAAGATTTTGTCAACCTGTTCTTGGGTGAAGTTGGCATATTCACGCTGGGCTTTTTTGACGCGCTCGACGAGGGCGTTTAGTTCAGCGACATTAGTAACAGCCATAATGCTCTCCTGATAATGTTAAACTCTTTTAGTAAATCATCTGCTCGAAACGACAGTATAGTCAGCCCCAAACAGCGTGCGTTACAGACAGGTTTACCAGCACAACGACCACAAACCCCGCTGATTTACTAAAAGAGCCTTGCCTTAAAACATTTCTCTGGAAAATGTCTTACTCCCTGGCGGCATCATCAAGATACTCACTTCTGGTTACCAAAAGCGTGATCTAAATCAATTTAACCCCATGCTGACTCCTTTCAGCAGCCCTTATAGCGGTATTTCAGCGTTGGTTAATATATTTACTACACTTTTGAATAATTAAATCACCATAAATCAACAAAAGAATAACACAGGTCGACGCGGTCAAATGGGCGCGAGATCAGGAATGTATAAAGGCGTAAGGGCGTAGCGTAAGCAGGGGTTTTGCATTACATTACGCACGCCGTTGCCTCACCAATCTGCGGAGCTTCCCTTGAATTCTATGCTGTTTGATTTGCCAACCTTTTTTAAGTTCTTTATTGGGCTGTTCGCACTGGTAAACCCGGTGGGCATCATTCCCGTCTTCATTAGTATGACGAGCTATCAGACCGCGGCGGCGCGCAATAAAACCAATCTGACGGCAAACCTCTCCGTGGCCATTATTCTCTGGACATCGCTGTTTCTCGGTGATGCCATACTGCAGATTTTCGGCATCTCGATTGACTCCTTCCGCATCGCTGGCGGTATTCTGGTTGTCACCATTGCGATGTCGATGATTAGCGGGAAACTGGGCGAGGATAAGCAGAATAAGCAAGAGAAGTCAGAAACGGCGATCCGTGAAAGCATCGGCGTCGTACCACTGGCATTACCACTGATGGCGGGCCCGGGGGCAATCAGTTCAACTATCGTATGGGGTACGCGTTACCACAGCTGGCAATATATGCTGGGCTTTACGGTCGCCATCGCGCTTTTCGCGGCATGTTGCTGGGGGGTGTTTCGCCTCGCGCCGTGGCTGGTTCGCCTTCTGGGGCAGACGGGCATTAACGTCATCACCCGTATCATGGGGCTATTGTTGATGGCGCTGGGCATTGAATTTATCGTGACAGGGATTAAAGCGCTCTTTCCGGGCCTGGTAAGTTAGTCATTTTCTTTCCTCATAAAAGCGAAGCGGATGCTTCGCTTTTTTCTTTTATTATTAGCATTTCCTATAACCCTCTGCGTTTCGATTTTTTACTCATAACTTTATCTGATATCTGGTAATTGATTATTAAAACAATCAATTACAGTGTCGGTTACATTCGTTGCGTTCATAAATAAAGCAATCAGTCTGTTATTTTTGTCACATGATAGTTTGAGTATTGATGCGGGTTTAACGAAATGATATTAGTAATTTCAACGCCAGCGCAGATAAATGTGCTAATTTTTGTTCAATTGTTAACTTTATGTTGCGATGCGCTGTGAGCAGAGTGACATGACGGGTGTATACGGCAGAATCCGTGTAACCTGTTGAATGAAAAGGGTAATAATAAGTAATTTGTACTTTGCAGCCTGCCTGGCTCCACGTTTTCCTTCATGACAAAAGAGAAGCGGTTAACAAATTTGTAAATTGTATTGGCGCACAATTCACGCATTTGATACTTTCCGGCAAAACATTTGCCTGCGAATTATCAACAGGTGAGAACGATTTTCGTATGAAAGCGCTTTCCTCCAACAGGTAGCGCGCAAAGAGACTGTCCTTAAAACAGGGAAGGGCAGTAAAGAATCGACGACAGGCTGCCAGAGAGCGGCCGTGATAAATAAAGTCGGTGATAGCAAGCTGTAAAAAAGAAAACCACCTGGCAGACGCGAAAGCTCCTGCGCTGCACAGGTCCCCGTCAGGGGAGAACGGGCTGACTTTCGTCAGTAATAATAATGAGTGGAGTACCAACACAATGTCCATCATCACAAAAAAAAGTCTGGTAGCTGCGGGGATCCTTTCTGCGCTAATCGCGGGTAACGCAATGGCCGCGAATGTTCCTGCGGGTGTGCAACTGGCGGAGAAACAAACGCTGGTGCGCAACAACGGTTCGGAAGTGCAGTCTCTCGACCCGCATAAAATTGAAGGCGTGCCGGAGTCCAACATCAACCGCGACCTCTTCGAAGGTCTGCTGGTTACTGATGTTGAAGGCCACCCGAGCGCGGGTGTTGCCGAAAAGTGGGAAAACAAAGATTTTAAAGTCTGGACCTTCCATCTGCGTAAAGACGCAAAATGGTCCAATGGCGAGCCGGTCACGGCACAAGATTTCGTTTACAGCTGGCAGCGCCTGGCTGACCCGAAAACCGCCTCTCCGTATGAAAGCTACCTGCAATACGGCCACATTACGAATATCGACGACATCATCGCCGGTAAAAAACCTGCCACCGATCTTGGCGTAAAAGCGATCGACGACCATACGCTTGAAGTCACCCTGAGCGAGCCGGTCCCGTATTTCTATAAGCTGCTGGTTCACTCCTCCATGTCTCCGGTGCCTAAAGCCGTCGTTGAGAAATTTGGCGAGAAATGGACCCAGCCGGCCAACATCGTGTCTAACGGCGCGTACAAACTGAAATCTTGGGTGGTGAACGAGCGCATCGTGCTTGAGCGCAACACCAACTACTGGGATAACGCGAAAACCGTTATCAACGAAGTGACCTACCTGCCTATTTCTTCTGAAGTCACTGACGTTAACCGCTACCGCAGCGGCGAAATCGACATGACCTATAACAACATGCCGATTGAACTGTTCCAGAAGCTCAAAAAAGAGATCCCGAAAGAAGTGCACGTCGACCCGTACCTGTGCACCTACTACTACGAAATCAACAATCAGAAAGCGCCGTTTAACGATCCGCGCGTCCGTACCGCGCTGAAGCTGGGTCTGGATCGCGATATCATCGTGAATAAAGTGAAAAACCAGGGCGATCTGCCAGCCTATGGTTACACCCCGCCGTACACCGACGGCGCGAAATTCACCGAACCGGCCTGGTTTAAAATGACCCAGGAACAGCGTAACGCCGAAGCCAAAAAACTGCTCGCCGAAGCGGGCTATACCGCTGACAAGCCGCTGACGTTCGATCTGCTGTACAACACCTCCGATCTGCACAAAAAACTGGCGATCGCGGCCGCGTCCATCTGGAAGAAAAACCTGGGCGTGAACGTGAAGCTGGAAAACCAGGAGTGGAAAACCTTCCTGGATACCCGTCATCAGGGCAACTTTGACGTGGCGCGTGCGGGCTGGTGTGCGGATTACAACGAACCGACGTCCTTCCTGAACACCATGCTCTCCAACAGCTCCAACAACACCTCGCACTATAAGAGCGACGCGTTTGATAAGGTGATGCAGGAGACGCTGCAGGTGAGTGACGAAGGTCAGCGTAGCGAGCTTTACAACAAAGCGGAGCAACAACTGGATAAAGATTCCGTTATCGTTCCGGTTTATTACTACGTGAACGCCCGCCTGGTGAAAACGTGGGTCGGTGGCTACACCGGTAAAGACCCGCTGGATAATGTATACGTTAAAAACCTGTATATTATCAAACATTAATGGCAATGCGTGGGGCAGGGCGTCCTGCCCCACTGTGTCTTATTTTTCCGTGAGTCAAAGGCACACGCCAGAAGGTACGGGCAATGTTGAAATTTATTTTACGTCGCTGTCTGGAAGCGATTCCGACGCTGTTTATTCTAATTACTATCTCCTTCTTTATGATGCGTCTCGCGCCGGGGAGTCCTTTTACCGGCGAACGTAATCTTCCGCCGGAAGTGATGGCGAATATCGAGGCGAAATATCATCTTAACGACCCCATCATGACCCAGTACTTCAATTATCTGAAGCAACTGGCGAAAGGTGATTTCGGTCCGTCCTTTAAATACAAGGATTATTCGGTAAACGATCTGGTGGCCTCAAGCTTCCCGGTTTCCGCGAAATTAGGCGCTGCGGCGTTTTTACTGGCGGTGATTTTAGGCGTGGCGGCAGGCGTGATGGCCGCGCTCAAACAAAACACGAAGTGGGATTTCGCCGTCATGGGGGTGGCGATGACCGGCGTGGTCATTCCAAGCTTCGTGGTGGCACCACTGCTGGTCATGATCTTCGCGATAACGCTGCACTGGCTGCCGGGCGGCGGCTGGAACGGCGGGGCGCTGAAATTCATGATCCTGCCGATGGTCGCGCTGTCGCTGGCTTATATCGCCAGTATCGCGCGTATTACCCGTGGCTCCATGATTGAAGTGCTGCACTCCAACTTCATTCGTACCGCTCGCGCCAAAGGGCTGCCGATGCGCCGCATTATTCTGCGCCACGCGTTGAAACCCGCGCTGCTGCCGGTGCTCTCCTATATGGGCCCTGCGTTTGTCGGCATCATCACCGGTTCGATGGTTATTGAAACTATTTACGGCCTACCGGGCATCGGCCAGCTGTTCGTGAACGGCGCGCTCAACCGCGACTACTCGCTGGTACTGAGCCTGACGATTCTTGTCGGCGCGCTGACCATTCTGTTTAACGCGATCGTCGATGTGCTGTATGCCGTTATCGATCCGAAAATTCGTTACTGACACTGGAGTACGCCATGATGTTGAGTAAGAAAAACAGCGAGGCGCTGGAAAACTTCAGTGAAAAACTGGAAGTAGAAGGACGTAGCCTGTGGCAGGATGCCCGCCGTCGCTTTATGCATAACCGCGCGGCGGTGGCGAGCCTGATTGTGCTGGCGCTGATTGCGCTGTTCGTCACCCTCGCGCCGATGCTGTCGCAGTTCAGCTATTTCGATACCGACTGGGGCATGATGTCCGCGCCACCTGATACCGAATCGGGCCACTGGTTCGGCACCGACTCTTCAGGCCGCGACCTGCTGGTGCGTGTTGCTATCGGCGGGCGTATCTCGCTGATGGTGGGCGTCGCGGCGGCGCTGGTGGCGGTTATCGTGGGTACGCTCTACGGCTCGCTTTCCGGCTATCTCGGCGGCAAAGTGGACTCGGTGATGATGCGTCTGCTGGAGATCCTTAACTCCTTCCCGTTCATGTTCTTCGTTATTCTGCTGGTGACCTTTTTCGGTCAGAACATCCTGCTGATTTTCGTCGCTATCGGGATGGTCTCCTGGCTTGATATGGCGCGTATCGTACGCGGCCAGACGCTCAGCCTGAAGCGTAAAGAGTTCATCGAAGCAGCGCAGGTGGGCGGCGTGTCGACGGCGAACATTGTCGTGCGTCATATCGTGCCGAACGTGCTGGGCGTGGTGGTGGTTTACGCCTCGCTGCTGGTGCCAAGCATGATCCTGTTTGAATCCTTCTTAAGCTTCCTCGGCCTCGGTACGCAGGAGCCGCTCAGCTCTTGGGGCGCGCTGCTGAGCGATGGCGCTAACTCCATGGAAGTGTCGCCCTGGCTGCTGCTCTTCCCGGCGGGTTTCCTGGTGGTCACCCTGTTTTGTTTTAACTTTATCGGCGATGGCTTGCGTGATGCCCTCGACCCGAAAGATCGTTAAGGAGTGCCGCCATGAGCACCATTGAACTCTCTGCGCCGCAACAGAGCGCGGCGTCTCAAGCGACGCTGCTTGACGTCAAAGATTTGCGCGTCACCTTCGCGACGCCCGACGGCGACGTTACCGCTGTCAACGATCTCAACTTCAGCCTGCGCGCCGGCGAAACGCTCGGCATCGTCGGCGAATCCGGCTCCGGCAAATCCCAGACGGCGTTCGCGCTGATGGGGCTGCTGGCCGCCAATGGCCGCATTGGCGGTTCGGCGACGTTTAACGGCCGTGAAATCCTCAACCTGCCGGAGCGCGAGCTCAATCGCCTGCGCGCCGAGCAGATTTCGATGATTTTCCAGGATCCGATGACCTCGCTGAACCCATATATGCGCGTTGGTGAGCAGCTGATGGAAGTGCTGATGCTGCATAAAAGCATGAGCAAAGCCGAAGCATTTGAAGAGTCGGTACGGATGCTGGACGCGGTGAAAATGCCGGAAGCGCGCAAGCGCATGCGCATGTACCCGCACGAATTCTCCGGCGGTATGCGCCAGCGCGTGATGATCGCGATGGCGCTGCTGTGCCGTCCGAAATTGCTGATCGCCGATGAACCGACCACCGCGCTCGACGTGACCGTTCAGGCGCAAATCATGACGCTCCTGAACGAACTTAAGCGCGAATTCAACACCGCCATCATTATGATCACCCACGACCTCGGCGTGGTCGCGGGCATCTGCGACAAAGTGCTGGTGATGTACGCAGGCCGCACCATGGAATATGGCAAAGCGCGTGAGGTCTTTTACGATCCGGCGCACCCGTATTCTATCGGTCTGCTTAATGCCGTGCCGCGTCTCGACGCGGAAGGCGAATCCCTGCTCACCATTCCGGGCAACCCGCCGAACCTGCTGCGCCTGCCAAAAGGCTGTCCGTTCCAGCCGCGCTGTCCGCACGCAATGGAAATCTGCAGCACGACGCCGCCGCTGGAAGAATTCGCCCCTGGCCGCCTGCGCGCCTGCTTTAAACCGGTGGAGGAGCTGAAATGAGCACCGTAGCTGAAGAGAGAAAAGTTCTGCTCGAAGTGGCCGATCTCAAGGTGCATTTCGATATTAAAGACGGCAAGCAGTGGTTCTGGCAGCCGGCCAAAACGTTAAAAGCGGTCGATGGCGTGACGCTGCGGCTGTATGAAGGCGAAACGCTGGGCGTGGTGGGAGAATCCGGTTGCGGAAAATCCACCTTCGCGCGCGCGATTATTGGTCTGGTCAAAGCCACCAGCGGCCGCGTGGCGTGGCTCGGTAAAGATCTGCTGGGCATGCAACAGGAAGAGTGGCGCGATGTGCGCAGCGATATCCAGATGATTTTCCAGGATCCGCTGGCTTCGCTGAACCCGCGTATGACGATTGGCGATATCATCGCCGAGCCGCTGCGCACCTATCATCCGAAAATGCCGCGTCAGGAAGTCCGTGACCGCGTAAAAGCGATGATGATGAAAGTGGGCCTGCTGCCAAACCTCGTCAACCGTTACCCGCATGAATTCTCCGGCGGCCAGTGCCAGCGTATCGGCATCGCCCGTGCGCTGATCCTTGAGCCGAAACTGATTATCTGCGACGAACCGGTCTCCGCGCTCGACGTGTCGATTCAGGCGCAGGTGGTGAACCTGCTGCAAAAACTGCAGCGTGAGATGGGCCTGTCGCTGATTTTTATCGCGCACGATCTGGCGGTGGTGAAGCATATTTCCGATCGCGTGCTGGTGATGTATCTGGGACACGCCGTGGAGCTTGGCACTTATGATGAGGTTTATCATCATCCGCTGCACCCTTACACGCGCGCGCTGATGTCGGCGGTGCCGATCCCGGACCCGGATCTCGAAAAAAACAAAACCATTCAGTTGCTGGAAGGCGAGCTGCCGTCGCCTATCAATCCGCCGTCGGGCTGCGTATTCCGCACGCGATGCCCGATGGCCGGACCGGAATGCGCCCAGACGCGGCCGGTGCTGGAAGGCAGTTTCCGCCATGCGGTTTCCTGCCTGAAGGTGGACCCGTTATAATCGCAAGGGCTGGCAGGTGCCAGCCCTTTTCTTTTGCGAGGACAACGTGTCACGGATAACCGAATTTCGTCAGCGCGCCTACCATTTTCTTTTCGACCAGCATCAGCGCAGCGGTCGCCGCTTTGAGGCGCTTTGTGGGCTGTTTGCGCTCTTCAGCGTCATTGTTGTGTTTATCGAGTCCGGCCTCGGCACGCAATATCATCTCACTTACAGCGAATGGCATGTCTTCGTATTGATTGAGATGGGCATTACCTTTGTCTTTACGCTGGAGTATCTGCTGCGCCTGCTGGTCTGGCCGAATCCGGCGCGCTATGCGCTGAGCTTCTGGGGGCTTATCGATCTGGCGACCGTGCTGCCGCTCTATGTGCTCTGGCTCTGGCCTGAGCTTGGCATGAACTACCTCTTTATCTGGCGTACGCTGCGCGCGGTGCGCGTGCTGCGTATTCTGAAACTGCTGCGCATCATGTCCTCCTCCAGCCTGCTCTGGCAGGCCATTGTGAACGCCCGCCATCAGCTCACCGCGTTTTATGCGTTTATTTCTATCGTCATGGTGATTGCCGGCGCGTTGATGTACGGCATTGAGGGGGCATCAAGCGGTTTTAACACGCTTGGCACCTCGGTCTACTGGGCGGTGGTGACGGTAACGACGGTCGGTTATGGCGACATTACGCCGCATACCGCGGGTGGCCGCGCGGTGGCTTCGCTGCTCATTCTGATCGGCTATTCTGTGATTGCTATTCCGACCGGCATTATTACTTCGCAAATGACCAGCGCGCTGGTGGATAAAAAAGAGGCGCAGCGCTGCCCGGCATGTGGCGCGAAATATCAAAAACAGGCGAATTATTGTCAGGCGTGCGGGGTAAAAATCAGGAACGAGAGATAATTGCGCGGCGAATGCCGCGCGGATTGTGATTACTCACGCCACAGAATGTGGCACAGCTTGTGATCTTTTTCGCGGCACAGCAGCACGCGGGCGAAGACGTCGGTGATTTCATCGCCGTCTTTCTCCGCAAGGCCAATGACGACCTCAGAGAAGAAATCCGGGTTCAGATCGTAATCGACATGCGAAAGCCACTCTTCAGACGGATCGAACAGCTCCGCGCCGCCACGCTCTTCAAACTGTAAATTAAACAGAATGATATCCGCCGGATCGAGATTGTCCGCCGCCAGCTCCAGAAAAATATCGTAAGCCTGTTCAAGCGTTTCGTCTTCCGTCAGGCGGTTATTCAGATCCATTTCCATCGTGACTACCCCAGTAAAAGATGTTGGGCACGTTTTACAGCAACGGACTGAAGAAGTAAAACAGTCGCTCTACCACACGTTGCCAGAAGGGCCGTTTTACCCACAGGCGCGCATCCAGCAGGCGCGAGCGAGAGATATAATCATCCTGCACTTCGGCGAGATCGGCACCGAATCCGGCGTCATCGATGACCAGCGTAATTTCAAAATTAAGCCACAGGCTGCGCATATCCAGATTAACGGTACCGACCAGGCTCAGTTCGCCATCGACCAGTACGCTTTTGGTGTGCAGCAGCCCGCCTTCAAACTGATAAATTTTCACGCCCGCCGCCAGCAGCTCGCTAAAGAAAGCGCGGCTCGCCCAGCCCACCAGCAGAGAGTCATTTTTACGCGGCAGAATAATGCTCACATCCACGCCGCGCTGCGCCGCCGTACAGATGGCGTGCAGCAGGTCATCACTCGGCACGAAGTAGGGCGTGGTCATAATGAGATATTCACGCGCCGCATACACCGAAGTCAGCAGCGCCTGATGGATGAGATCTTCCGGGAAGCCAGGCCCGGACGCGATGGTATGGATCGTATGTCCGCTCGCCTGCTCAAAAGGCATAATATTGGCATCCGGCGGCGGAGGAAGCAGGCGTTTGCCGGTTTCAATCTCCCAGTCGCAGGAGTAGACGATGCCCATCGCGGTGGCGACCGGGCCTTCCATGCGCGCCATTAAATCCACCCACTGACCGACGCCCGCGTCCTGTTTGAAATAACGCGGGTCAACCATATTCATACTGCCGGTGTAGGCAATATAGTTGTCGATCATGATCATTTTGCGGTGCTGGCGCAGGTCCATACGGCGCAGGAACACACGCATGAGGTTGACCTTCAGCGCTTCGACGACTTCGATGCCTGCATTGCGCATCATGCCCGCCCAAGGGCTGCGAAAGAAGGCGACGCTGCCTGCGGAGTCGAGCATCAGGCGGCAATGCACGCCGCGACGCGCTGCGGCCATCAGCGATTCGGCGACCTGATCGGCCATTCCGCCGGGCTGCCAGATATAAAAAACCATCTCAATATTATGACGGGCGAGCTGAATATCGCGGATCAGCGCCTGCATCACGTCGTCAGAGGAAGTCAGCAACTGCAACTGGTTGCCTTTAACGCCCGCAATGCCCTGGCGGCGTTCGCAAAGCTGAAAGAGGGCGCTCGCCACCGCGCTGTTTTCTTCGGCGAAAATATGTTTGCAGGCTTTAAGATCGTTCAGCCATTTCGCGGTCGACGGCCACATGGCGCGGGCGCGTTCGGCGCGTCGTTTGCCCAAGTGAAGCTCACCGACCGACAGATACGCGACTATCCCGACCAGCGGCAGAATATAAATGACAAGCAGCCAGGCCATGGCAGAAGGAACCGCGCGACGTTTCATCAGAATGCGCAGCGTCACGCCTGCGATGAGTAGCCAGTATCCCAGAATGATCAGCCAACTCACTACCGTGTAGAAGGTTGTCATAGATTAAAAATCCTTTAAAAAGCGTATCGTTAAGAGTTTACGCACAACCCTTTCGCACTCCAATAAGAACCTGTCAGAAAAGCGCTGGTTTGCAGGCGGGAAGGGGCTATAATGACGGTTCTGTTTCAGTCAAGAGTATCAGAAATGAGGCGTAGTAGAACCGAAGTTGGGCGCTGGCGCATGCAGCGGCAGTCTCAACGACGTAAAGCGCGCTGGCTGGAAGCACAATCCCGACGCAATATGCGAATTCACGCTATCAGAAAATGTCTTGTGAATCGTCAGCGCAATTCGTTGCTGTTCGCCATCCACGATCGCTAAACGTAGTGAAAGGGCACCGCCTGCGGTGCCCCGAAATATCGCCAAAACCGCCCTTTCGTAAACCTTCTATCGCTGTCGTCTGAATTACGCCAAATTCCTCTTTTTATCGTCTCTTTAATCGTGCGTGCATTAAGGTAAATTTTAGATCTTGTCTTCTCGCGTCGCGCTAATGGGTTGGAATAAAATTAGGAATATTCTGGTATAAAAAACCACCATCTAAAATTCGTTGCTTTTGAATATTTTCGATTTGGGATTATGCTGATCGAATCAAAGTAATCCATTAAAAAACAATGATTTAAAATACTTTTCGAAACTTAACGTAAATTCACAAATTGTCATATATCGTGTATTTCCGCCGGTGATAATTGCTCTTATGTAAAATGAAGCCTTTTTAATGTTATTTCCGGCGATTGTTTCTGGTCAGTCCAGGTTAGATTATCTTCATCGACAGCTTGTATTCCTACAGGTGCAACTTTCATTCGTGACTGCTGGAGCATTTATGACTAAGCAAGAGGAATTTCTGACAGAAATCCATAAATTTTTGTTACACAAAGGCGCCTGTGGAGCGAGGCCAAAAACTGTTGATGACAGAACATTAACCAGCGGAATTTTTGGTTTTGCAAAAGAGGCGGTTACCGTCAGTCAGCGTCTGCCAGAAAGTGTTTCGGCCTGCGAAGCGGCGCGTCAGTTTGTGACGTCTCATCGATGCCATAACGCACGTCACCATGCCTCGGCAACGGTGCTGCAGTTGGTTCCGGGCGGGAAATAACGCCTGCCTGCTAAAATGACCGCGCAAAAAAAGGGCACACCAACGGTTAATGCCCTTTGCACTACGCAGCCTGTCGGCCGCGGTCAGAATACTTTTTTGTAAGGCTTTACCGCGACTGTCTTGTAAACGCCTGCGGCAATATACGGGTCGGCCTCAGCCCAGGCCTGCGCTTCTTCAAGCGAGGCAAACTCTGCGATTACCGTTGAGCCGGTAAAACCCGCTACACCCGGATCGTTGCTGTCCACCGCAGGCATTGGCCCTGCCGTCAGCAGACGCCCTTCATCACGTAACAGTTGTAAACGCGCCAGGTGCGCCGGGCGCACCGACTGACGCTTGTCCAGAGAATCAGCCACATCTTCCGCGTAAATGACATACAGCATGTCGCACTCCTTTTTATGAAACGGCAAGGTGAATAACGGTAGGTGAAAGCCGTCAGGTGTGCAACGCAAAGTTAAATGGCCTGTTAAATCCTTAACATCAGCGCGGGAATTTTCAGCACTCCGCCTGAGAAACGACGCAGAAGCGGGCTGAGTTGTTGAATATGATTGCTATTTGCATTTAAAATTGAGTTCTCATTCATTCAGTGAAACGACTATGACTTCAATGACCCTTGATATGCCTCGCCGTTTTCCGTGGCCGACGCTGCTTTCCGTCGCGATCCATGGCGCCATTGTGGCGGCGGCTGTGCTTTATACCTCGGCAAATCAGGTGGTTGAGATGCCCGCGCCGTCGCAGCCGATTTCCGTGACGATGGTCGCGCCTGAATCACTGGAGCCGCCAAAGCCTGTAGTGGCGCCGCCGCCCGAGCCTGTCGCCGAGCCAGAACCGGAACCCGAAGTTGTACCGGAGCCGCCGAAAGAAGCACCGGTCGTTATTGAAAAACCGAAGCCGAAACCGAAACCTAAGCCGAAACCCAAACCGGTGAAAAAGGTGGAAGAGGCACCGAAGCGGGAAGTCAAACCCGCTGAGCCGCGCCCGGCGTCGCCGTTTGAGAATAATTCCCCGGCGCGTACCACGGCCCCTGCGTCGCGGCCCGCGCCGTCAGCGCCCGCGAATGTCGCGCCCGCGGGCCCGCGCGCGCTAAGCCGCAACCAGCCGCAATATCCGGCGCGCGCTTATGCGCTGCGGATGGAAGGGCAGGTGCGCGTGAAATTTGACGTCGCACCCGATGGCAGCGTGGAGAATGTGCAAATCCTGTCGGCAAAACCCGCCAACATGTTTGAGCGAGAAGTAAAACAGGCGATGCGCAAATGGCGTTACGAAGCCGGTAAGCCCGGTACGGGGCTGATTGTGAATATCGTGTTCCGCATTAATGGCGGCGCAACCATGCAGTAATGCTGCATGTGAAAAAAAGCCAGAGCTCAGCCTCTGGCTTTTTTTTTGCCGTTACGCCGCAGGCGGCAACGGACGCGGTTTGCCGTCGTCATCGACCGCGACATAAATAAACAGCGCTTCGGTCGCGCGATAGCGCTGGCCAATCGGCTCGGAAGAGACCTTTTTGACCCACACTTCGATATTGATCGTCACCGACGTGTTGCCGCGCTTGACGCAGCGGGCGTAACAGCACACCACATCGCCTACCGCGACCGGGCGCAGAAACGTCATGCCGTCGACACGCACGGTTACCACGCGCCCGTGGGCAATTTCTTTGGCAAGGATCGCGCCGCCAATGTCCATCTGGGACATCAGCCAGCCGCCAAAAATATCGCCGTTGGCGTTGGTATCGGCGGGCATCGCCAGGGTACGTAAAACCAGTTCACCTTGTGGAGTGGCTTGCTCTGTCGTCATGGGGCTTCTCAGCTAGTGTTATTCGTTCATCGTGCGCAGCCTGAAGGGCGTGGCGCGACCGTATAATAACACCGGTTAAGAGCGCTAAAGGCAGGAAAAAACGGGAAAAGCGGGGTTATCTTGCTGTGGTAAAAGGGGAGGCGCGCCTCCCCCATGAGGCATCAGAACGACATCGTCACACCCGCGTAGTACGCACGGCCCGGTTCGTTATACGTTGAAGCGCCTTCGTTTTCTCGATACAGCGTTTTGTCGAACAGATTGCTGACGCCGCCGTTCAGGCGCAAATCTTTAGTCAGCGCATAGTTTACGCCCACGCCGACGATGGAATACGCGCCGACCTCTTTACGCGAAAGGTTCCCACCGTCTTCAAGACGAATTTCCGCCGCCTGACGCGGTTTCTGCCGGCCATAGAAAGTCCAGTTCACGTTGGTGGAAAGTTTGTCATTCACCTGCCAGTCGAGCATCGTATTAACGGTATATTTCGGGATAACCGACAGCGGGTTGCCGTTCTTTTTCATTTCCGACTTAATCATATACGTCGCATTGGTGCGCCAGTTCAGCACGTCTTTCATGACCGGAATCGTCAGGTTGCCTTCCAGCCCTTCGACCACGGCTTTGCCACCGTTCTCCCAGCGCAAAATATTGTTGCCGTTGGAGGCGAAGCCCACCACGCGATCGCCGGAGACGATTTTGTTGCGGTAATCGTTGCGAAACCAGGTCAGGCCAGCGTCAAAACCCTCTTTGGTGTATTCCAGCCCAATCTCTTTATTAATGCTAATTTCTGGTTTCAGATTTTCATTGCCGAGCAGGTAGCAACTCCCGCTCACGCCAATCGGGCAGCCGTTGCCGCGCGTGGAGAGCAGATAACCCTTGCTCGACTGATACAGATTTGGCGCTTTAAAGGCGCGCGCGATACCGGCTTTCAGCTTAACGTTATCGCCAAGTTCCTGTGACACGTTCAGGCTCGGGCTCCAGTTACCGCCAAACTGGCTGTGGTGATCGTAACGCAGCCCCGGAATTACCGCCGTGCCGGGCAACACGTCGATATTATCTTCGAACCAGACCGCGCCCGTCGTGGCGCTGTTTTTACTGCTGCGCGAGGCAGCATCGCCGGAGATATCGCCGATGGTTGTACCGCTGACGTTGGTGGCCTGCATGGAGGCCGGATCGTTAAGCTCAGCGCGATCCCATTCGGCCCCGAGCGTGACGGTCTGATCCACCATTAATTCCAGGGGCACGTTGATTTCGCTGCTGGCGCGATAGTTTTCGAGACGGCTGGTGGTGTATTTATCGTCCGTGATCATGCCTTCAACGCGGCCCGTGGTGCCTTCCTGAAGGCGGGTATTATTGGTTTTTTCGTAATAAAAACCGGTTTTCGACTGGCCCCAGTCCCAGAGGCCGTTATGGGTAATACCGTAGCTCTGGCGATACATCCGGTTCGTCTCATGACCATAAAGCGACGGAACAAGGCCGTTCGGGCTGGCGTTGCTGTTGCTGTTTTGCGTATCGCCCGCGTAGATATTGCCCTGACGGCTGTAGCCATATTCGAAATCCAGCATCTGTTCCGGCGTGATTTTCCAGGAAATAACGCTGTTAATGTCTTTGTTGCGCACGCCTTCGCGCCCGGCGGCGTAAGAGCCGTTCTGCGCGGTATTGATATCGTAATCGTCGGCGTCTGTTTTATTGATATTGCCGTAGAGGCGCATCGTCAGGGCATCGCCCGCCAGCGGGCCGCTGAGGCTAACGTTTGCGCGACGCGTCGCGCCTTCTTTATCGTTTTCCGGCTGGTTAGTGAAAAGCGACAACGAGCCGTGCCAGTCATTCGTCGGGCGTTTGGTAATGATATTCACCACGCCGCCCGCGGCCCCGCTGCCGTAACGCGCCGCTGCCGGGCCGCGCAGCACTTCAATACGCTCGACCATTTCCGCCGGCACCCAGTTGGTATCGCCGCGCGTGTCGCGCTCGCCGCGCCAGCTATAGCGCACGGCATTACGCGAACTGACCGGGACGCCATCAACCAGAATTAAAGTGTTTTCCGGGCCCATGCCGCGAATATCAATCTGGCGGTTGTTGCCGCGGCTGCCGCTCGCGCTGTTACCGGTCAGGTTGACGCCGGGCATTTTGCGAATAATGTCTGAAAGGTCGTTCACGGGCGGGTCTTTCTCAATATCCTCTGCGGTGATAATAGAGACGCCGGGCTGCTGTTTCAGCGCCTGCTCAGCGGTTGCCTGAACCACCATTACATCGCCGTCGTTCATCTCCGCCGCCTGTGAAAAACCTGTGCCGCCACCAAGCAGTGAAGCTACCGCCAGCGCCAGCGGTGTGCGAATGCCACGCTTTTTTTCAAACATTATCAATTATTCCATTATGTGTAGAAATGTAATCATTCGCCCGCATGATAATGATAATAATTATCATTACAACATAAAATCGGGATTCTCCATGATTTCTCCACAATTGGTTTATCGTTGTGCAGATGAGAGTAATGGCTTAAAAAATATGAGGAATTAAGGAACGCTGGCGTAAAAAAACGCCCCGGGCATAAGCCACAGGGCGTTTTTTCAGTGGAGCGGAAGGGGCGTTATTTCTCTTCCTGCGGCATATGACGGTAGATATAAACACCGCTCAGCAGAGTGAAAACCAGCGTCAGGCCAGGAATGCCAAACACTTTAAAGTTCATCCACACCGCTTCCGGGAGCCAGATCGCGACGTAAATATTCAGCAGACCGCAGAAGATGAAAAAGAGCGCCCAGGCGATGTTAAGACGCGACCACGCATGCGCGGGCAGGGTAATTTCTTTGCCGAGCATGCTCTGGATCAGCGGCTTTTTCATCACCCACTGGCCAATCAGCAGCGCGCCTGCGAACAGGGCGTAAATGATGGTTACTTTCCACTTAATAAATTCCGCGTTGTGAAAATAGATAGTCAGCCCGCCGAACACCGCGACCAGCACAAACGTCACCAGGGTCATTTTTTCGACCTTGCGGTATTTGTACCAGCTATAGATCACTGCCAGCGCGGTGGCGACAATCAGCGCCGCCGTCGCCCAGAATATGTCATGCAATTTATAGACGACAAAAAAGACGATCAGCGGCAAAAAATCGAGTAACTGCTTCATACATCGGTTCCGTAAAAGGCCCGCGAGCGACCACCGCCGCGGGCAGAAGGGTTATTCCCGGATAAGCATATACAACCGGAAAAGATAAATGAGGAGCAGCGCGGTCAGCAGATTGCTCAGCGTTCCGGCAACCACCGCGCCGATTTGCGGCGTCAGCGCGGCAAACGCGGGCGCGAACAGCAGCAGGGCGGCGCGGGCCAGCAGCCACAGCAGCACCGCAGGCGCGACGAGACGCATATTGCGCCACGCAAGACGCATGCTGTTTCGCATCGCCCCGAAAATCCCGGCTTTATCCTGCGCCATCATTACCGGTGCCAGCGACAATACAATCGCGAGGATCACGCCCGGCACGACCACCAGCAGGATCCCCATCTGCACCAGAAAAGTGGTCAGGAAGATCAGAATAAACAGGCGTGGCAGCAGCGGCGCGGAGGCCCCGATGGCGCGCAGCGCGCTGACGTTTTGCCCGGCGGAAACCGCCTGAATGAGCACCAGCACGCCGCCCACCAGCAGCGTATTGCCGAACATGCCAGAAAATGTCGACGCCGCCGAGGCTTTCAGCAGAACCTGCTGCTGCTCCGGCGTCATATTTTGCACCAGTTCGAACAGGCTGGCGCTGTTGGTCATGGCGTCGCCCTCGCTAAGAATGGCCAGCTGATCCGCGTTCGGCGTAAAGGCGTGACCGAGGATCATAGAAATAAAGGCGCAAAGCAGCGCAATCAGCAGGATGGTGACGAGCTGATTGCGGAAAAAATTACCCGTGTCACGGTAAACGGATTTTGCCGTGATTGACATGCACACTCCTTGGGTTGGCAGATATTATTCCGCCGACGATTGTACCCTGGATGATGGCGCAGTGGCAGGGCTGTAAAGGGCGGCTTCGGGTAAGGAATTGTCAGGAAGCGGCGGCAGACCGTAACGGGCGCGGGCGCGATTGCACGCCTCGTTCTCCACGCCGCCTTCGCCGGACATCGCAAACTCGCGACACGGCGACGGTCGGTTTTCATAGATAGTACAGCGCACCGCCTCGCCAGGCGTGCCCTGCAACGCCACGCAACGGCTCTGTTTTTGGTTAGTGCCGCTCATGCAGCGCAGAAAAGGAGTGAGCGGCTCGGTAAGCGCCGCCGGGACAAGGCCGCCCGCGTCATCCGCTTCGGCCCAGTAGAAAGAGACACGAAAATAAGCACAACAGGCTCCGCACGTCATGCACGGGTTCAGATCGCTCATCATTCACCTGCAACTAAACAACGCATCGTTTCAAAATTGTGAAGAAGCTAAATTATTCCCGGCCGGGACGACTTTCAAGAGGGGGCGAGAGATATATTTTCGCCCGGTGAAAAGGGAAAAATTGACCTGAAATCAAATTCATCGAAGCCGTAAGGGTTGCAAAAATTAACTCAGATCAATGAATGTTAAATTAGCGGCCCGAATGTGATCTCTGTTGGATCACTTATTAACTCGTAGTGAGTATATTCACCCGGCAAATAAAACCACAAAAGGGAAACGGGAATGAAAAAACTTATCGTGGCGCTGGCATTAGCGAGTTGTTTTTCGGGTATGGCCTCTGCACATGAAGCTGGCGAATTCTTTATGCGCGCCGGTACGGCGACGGTGCGTCCGACAGAAGGCTCAGACGATGTGCTGCACATGGGCGGCTTTAAGGTTAACAACAACACGCAGCTCGGCCTGACCTTTACTTATATGGCAACCGACAACATCGGCGTTGAACTGCTGGCCGCGACGCCGTTCCGCCATAAAGTCGGTCTTGGGCCGACGGGCGATCTCGCAACCGTGCATCAACTGCCACCGACCTTAATGGCCCAGTGGTATTTCGGCGATTCTCAAAGCAAACTGCGCCCGTATATCGGCGCGGGCATTAACTACACCACCTTCTTTGACGAAGACTTCAACGATACCGGTAAAAAGAATGGCCTGAGCGATCTGAGCGTTGACGATTCCTGGGGCGCGGCGGGTCAGGTGGGTCTGGATTACATGGTGAATAAAGACTGGCTGATTAATATGTCCGTCTGGTACATGGATATCGACACCACCGTGAAATTCAAGGCGGGTGGTCAACAGCAGAATATCGATACCCGCATCGATCCGTGGGTCTTTATGTTCTCGGCGGGCTACCGCTTCTGAGTTTGCGTACTCGCGTTTCTCAGCAATAAAAAAACCAACCTCAACGGGTTGGTTTTTTTATTGCCGCCGGGTCAGGTGTAAAGCCGGCGTCCTGTAAGGTGCTGCAATGTACATCCTGAGACTCCACATCTCAGTTAAATGCGCTGGCGGCCGCCTGGCGCATAATACGGTTGGCTTCATCCCATTTGCGGGCGTTTCGTTTGGTCAGTGCTTCACGTGCTGCACGGCGAGCTTTATTCATCATATGCTGGTTAATCATCTTCACCTCCACCCTTTCCCGTAATCCAGCCAGACCGTTCTGGCTGCGATTGCGCGTTACGTTTTCACGCGGTTTATGGTCTGAAGTCAGTTGCCACACCTTTCACCGGTTCTCCTGCCGGGGCGGCATCACTGCCGCGAGATGTGGCTCCAACGCTTGATGTCATCGAAACCTGCGGAATCCTTTGTGGCGGGCCTGCAAGTGCGGCCGGGCTTCGTTGTCATGAAAATAAGTTTTGGTCAGAAATGCGACGTGTGCCTTAAGATTTTGCTCAAAACACGATCGTATCGCTGGACTCGCAGGGGAAATTATGAATGTAAAGCCGGATGTCCCTGATATTCAGGGGAAATAAAAAGCGCGACGGCTCGCGCTTTTTTTAAAAAGGAAATGCTCAGGCAGGCAAACTGGCCGCTTTTAACTGGCGCACAAACGTTTTCAGCGACTCCAGCATCGCCGCGCGATCGTTCAGGTTGTTCTCGATGATCTTGACGATCGCCGAGCCAGAAATCGCGCCTGCGGCACCGGCCTCAATAGCGGCTTTCACCTGCGCAGGCTCCGAAATCCCGAAGCCCTGCAACGGCGGCGCGGCGTGGTATTCGGTGAGCTTATTAATCAGGTGGTTCAGCGGCAGCGCGGCGCGGTTTTCCGCACCGGTCACCCCGGCACGTGACAGCAAATAGGTGTAACCGCGGCCATAAGAGGCAATCTGGCGCAGCAGATCGTCATCGGCATTTGGCGGGCAGATGAAAATTGGCGCAACATTGTGGCGCATCGCCGCCTGGCGGAAAGGCGCGGATTCTTCCACCGGCACATCGGCCACCAGGACCGAATCGACGCCGACGGCAGCGCAGCGGGCGTAGAACTCGTCCACGCCGCGGCTGAACACCAGGTTGGCATACATTAACAGCCCGATGGGTAAGTCCGGGTATTTCTGACGCACCGCGGCCAGCATTTCAAAGCACTGATCCGGCGTGGTGCCAGAAGCGAACGCGCGCAGCGTCGCACTCTGGATCGTCGGGCCATCCGCCAGCGGGTCGGAGAACGGAATGCCAAGCTCCAGCGCGTCAGCGCCGCCTTCCACCAGCGCGTCGATAATCTGTAACGACTGCTCGGGCGACGGGTCGCCGAGCGTCACAAAGGGAACAAACGCGCCTTCCTTACGGGCTGCCAGGCGGTCAAACAGCTGCTGATAACGCTCCATTACATTTCCCCTCGTGCTTTGAAAATATCGTGAACGGTGAAGATATCTTTATCGCCGCGCCCGGACAGGTTGACGACCAGTAACTGCTCTTTCTCCGGGGCGGCGCGCATCATTTTCAGCGCATGGGCGAGGGCGTGCGACGACTCCAGCGCCGGGATGATACCTTCCTGACGGCAGAGCGTTTTAAAGGCTTCCAGCGCTTCGTCATCGGTAATTGAGACATACTCCGCGCGTCCGGTGCTGTTCAGGTACGCATGCTGCGGCCCAACGGACGGGAAATCGAGACCGGCGGAGATCGAGTAAGACTCTTCAATCTGGCCGTCGTCGGTCTGCATCATCGGCGCTTTCATGCCGAAATAGATGCCGACGCGTCCGTGCTTGAGCGGCGCGCCGTGTTCGCCGGTTTCGATACCGTGGCCGGCAGGCTCGACGCCAATCAGGCCGACACTCGTTTCGTTAATGAAATCTGCAAACATGCCGATGGCGTTTGAGCCGCCGCCAACACAGGCGATCACGGCATCCGGCAGACGGCCTTCTTTTTCCATGATCTGCGCGCGCGTCTCTTCGCCAATCATGCGCTGGAATTCACGCACGATAGTCGGGAACGGGTGCGGGCCTGCGGCGGTGCCGAGCATATAGTGCGCGCGGTCATAGCTGCCGGACCAGTCGCGCAGCGCCTCGTTACAGGCGTCTTTCAGCGTCGCGGAGCCGCTGTAGACCGGAATGACTTCCGCGCCCATCAGCTTCATGCGAAAGACGTTTGGCGACTGACGCTCGACATCTTTGGCACCCATATAGATGCGACACTTGAGGCCGAGCAGGGCGCTCGCCAGCGCGGAAGCCACGCCATGCTGCCCCGCGCCGGTTTCGGCGATTATTTCCGTTTTGCCCATGCGTTTGGCGAGCAGTGCCTGTCCTAACACCTGGTTAGTTTTATGCGCACCGCCGTGCAGCAGATCTTCACGCTTGAGATAGAGCGTGGTGCGGGTGCCTTCGGTAAGGTTCTGACATTTGGTCAGCGCCGTCGGACGCCCGGCGTAGTTCTTCAGCAGGTCGGTAAACTGCGCCTGAAACTCGGCGTCGCTCTGGGCGCTGACGAACGCCTCTTCCAGCTGACGCAGGGCGGGCATCAGGATCTGCGGCACGTACATGCCGCCAAATTCGCCAAAATAGGGGTTTAACAGTGTGCTCATCATTGCCTTCCTTTAGTAAGCCCGCAGGGTTCTGAATACCGCTGCCAGCTTGTCGCTGTCTTTAATACCCGGCGCGCTCTCCACCCCGGAGTTAAAATCGAGTCCCGCGCAGCCGAGCTGTGCGGCCTGCACGCAGTTATCCGCGCCGAGGCCGCCCGCCAGCATCACGTTGTCCAGCGTCTGCCCTTCAAGCAGTGACCAGTCGAAACGCTGGCCGGTGCCGCCCTGGCCATTATCCAGCACGTAACGGTCAACATACTGGAGGTTACGCGGCGGCAGGGCGTGGCTGACGCTCTGCGCTTTCCAGATAGCGGTCGTTTCCGGCAGGCTGGCGCGCAGGGCGCTGATGTAAGTCTGGTCTTCGTCGCCGTGCAACTGGACGGCGGCAAGCGAAAATGCGTTGGCTTTCGCGACGACGTCTTCCACCGGCGCGTCACGGAAAACACCGACATAGCGCAGCGGCGCGGCGTCAATGACCGCGCGGACCTGTTCATCGGTGACGGCTCGCGGCGATGAAGCGACAAAAATCAGGCCGCCGTAGAGCGCACCCGCCTGCCAGGCGCTTTGGGCGTCCTGCGGGCGGGTCAGGCCGCAGACTTTGTTTTCGCCAAGCAGGACCTGACGCACCGCTGACTCTAAATCGTCGTGTTTCATTAGCGCGGAGCCAATCAGGAAGCCATTGGCGAAACGGCTTAGCTCTCGCACCTGGCCGTAAGTATGGATGCCGGATTCGCTAATCACCGTTACGCCGTGGCCCAGACGCGGCGCGAGTTCGCGGGTGCGGTTCAAATCGATGGAGAGATCGCGCAGGTCGCGGTTATTGATACCAACCACTTTCGCTTCGAGGCGCAGCGCGCGCTCAAGCTCTTCTTCATTGCTGATTTCGGTCAGCACGCCCATACCGAGGCTGTGCGCCACTGCCGCGAGCTGGCGGTACTGTTCATCGTCCAGCACCGAGAGCATTAACAGGCAGGCATCGGCCTGATAAAAGCGCGCCAGGTAAATCTGATACGGGTCGATAATAAAGTCTTTGCACAGCACCGGCTGGTGGGCAACCGCGCTGACGATGGGCAGGAAATCAAAGCTGCCCTGGAAATATTTCTCATCGGTCAGCACCGAGATTGCCGAGGCGTGATGTTTGTACACGCCTGCGATACGCGCCGGGTCAAAATCGCTGCGGATCACGCCTTTGGACGGCGACGCCTTTTTGCACTCCAGGATAAAAACGGTGCGGGCGCCCTGCAGCGCGTCATAAAAGCGGCGCGTGCTCGGCACGACATCATTCTGAAAGCTCGCCAGCGGCTGCTGTGCCTTGCGGGCTTCCACCCACAGCGCTTTATCCGCGACGATTTTCGCTAAAACGGTTTCCATCTCTTATCCTCTTGCTGCCAGTGCGGTAACACGGTCATAAGCGGCGCCGCTGCGCAACACCGCCAGCACTTTACGTGCGTTGGCCTGTAAATCCTCTTCGCCGTGCAGACGCATCAGCATGGCGACATTGGCGGCCACGGCGGCTTCGTGAGCACGCTCACCTTTACCTTGTAACAGGCGGCTCAGAATGTCACGGTTTTCTTCCGGCGTGCCGCCCGCCAGATCCGACTGTTCATAAGGCTCAAGGCCGAAATCCGCAGCTGTAAGCTGATAGCTGTGAATCTCGCCGTCGCGCAGTTCGGCGACCTGCGTCGGCGCGTGCAGCGACACCTCATCCATGCCACCGCTGTGCACCACGGCCGCACGCTGATATCCCAGCACGCGCAGCGTTTCGGCAATCGGCAGCACCAGCTCCGGGCTGTAGACGCCAATTAACGCCAGCGGCGGATGCGCCGGATTAATCAGCGGCCCCAGCACGTTAAACAGCGTGCGGGTTTTCAGCTGCTGGCGCACCGGCATCGCGTGACGAAACCCGGTGTGGTATTTCGGCGCGAACAGAAAGCAAACGCCCAGTTCATCCAGCGCCTGGCGCGACGCGTCGGCGTTCATCTCAAGATTAATCCCGAACGCGGCGAGCAGATCCGACGACCCCGATCGGCTGGAGACGCTGCGGTTGCCATGCTTGGCGACTTTCAGCCCCACAGCGGCGGCCACAAAGGCGCTGGCGGTAGAGATATTAATGCTGTTACTGCCATCGCCCCCGGTGCCGACGATATCCGCGAAAGCGTAATCCGGGCGCGGGAACGGCGCGGCGTTTTCCAGCAGGGCGCTGGCGGCCCCGGCAATCTCAACCGGGTGTTCGCCGCGCACTTTCATGCTCACCAGCGCCGCGGCCAGTTGCTCCGGTTTCAGTTCGCCGCGCACCACCGCGCTGAAAAGCTGGTGGCTCTCTTCGCGGCTCAGCACCTCGGCCTGATAGAGTTTTTCCAGGATCGGCTGGACGCTGTTTTGCTGCTCGGCGCGGGTCAGCGCCCAGGCGAGCGTCTGTTCCAGCAGGCGAGCGCCCTGCGTCGTCAGGATAGACTCCGGGTGAAACTGGAAGCCGCAGACGCGATCGGCGTCGTGACGCACGGCCATCACCATACCGTTGAAATGCGCGTTAACCGTCAGCCCGGCCGGGATGTCGCTGCCCACCAGCGAGTGGTAGCGCGCCACCGGCAGTGGGTTCATCAGCCCGCTGAACATCGCCTGGCCGTCATGTTCAATGCTGGACGCTTTGCCATGCAGAATTTCGCCCGCCTGGCCGACATAGCCGCCGTAGGCTTCAACGATTGCCTGATGGCCAAGACAGATGCCGATAATCGGCAGCTTGCCGCGCAGACGGGTTAACAGCTCCGGCATACAGCCCGCGTCTGATGGCGCGCCGGGGCCTGGCGAAAGCATCAGCACCGGGTTGTTCATGGTGGCGAGGCGCTCAATCAGCGTCTGGGCCGGAATATGGTTACGGTAGATAACTACGTTATGTCCGTTCGCGCGCAGCTGATCCGCCAGGTTGTAAGTAAAGGAATCGATATTATCGAGCAGCAGAATGTCGGCCATCAGAAAGTCTCCTGTGCGTGATGGGCAGCGGCGATGGCGCGCAGTACCGCGCGGGCTTTATTACGGGTTTCGTCAGCTTCGGATTGCGGGACGGAATCAAGCACGACGCCCGCGCCCGCCTGTACCGTGGCGATGCCGTTCTCCACCCAGGCCGAGCGGATAACAATGCAGGTGTCGAGATCGCCATGGCCGGTGAAATAGCCGACCGCGCCGCCGTAACTGCCGCGACGCTCGCCTTCCGCACCGGCGATAAGCTGCATCGCGCGCACTTTCGGCGCGCCGCTTAGCGTTCCCATATTCATGCAGGCGCGGTAAGCGTGCAGCACGTCGAGATCGCGGCGCAGTTCGCCGACTACGCGAGAGACCAGGTGCATAACGAACGAGTAGCGGTCCACTTTGGTTAAATCCGCCACATAGCGGCTGCCCGGCGTACAGATGCGTGCCAGATCGTTGCGCGCCAGATCCACCAGCATCAGATGCTCGGAGAGTTCTTTATGATCGGTGCGCATTTCAAGCTCAATGCGGCTGTCGAGATCGCGATCCAGCGAGCCGTCAGCACGGCGGCCGCGCGGGCGGGTGCCGGCTATCGGGTAGATTTCAATCTGGCGGGACGGCGCGTCATATTTCAGCGAACTTTCCGGCGACGCGCCGAACAGCGCGAAATCGCTGTCCTGCATGAAAAACATATACGGGCTGGGGTTGCTCTTTTTCAGCGTGTCGTAGGCCGCGAGCGGCGACGGGCAGGGCAGGCTGAAGCGGCGCGACGGCACCACCTGGAAAATCTCACCGGCGCGAATCGCTTTTTGCATTTCACGCACCACCGCGCCGTACTCTTCATCGCTCTGGCTGCATTCGCACTGCATCTGCGGCACGCTTTCTACCGGCAGCGGCGCGGGCGGCTCCTGGAGTTGCAGCTGGATCTGCGCGAGACGCTGGTTCAGGCGGGCTTTTTCACCATCATCCGGCGTAAACAGGCTCGCCTGAATGCGGGTGGTGCGCGTCTGGTGGTCGATGATCAGCAGCGTTTCGGCGAGATAAAAGCAGTAATCCGGGCAGCTGTTGGTTTGCGCAAGCGGCGGCAGTTCTTCAAATCCTGCGACCAGGTCATAGGCAAACAGCCCGCCGAAGAACATCGCTTCGCGCTCATCCTGAGGCAACGTCACCGACTCTTGCAACAGACGAAAAGCGTCGAATACCGACAGCGAACGCAGACGCTCATCTTCATCCAGCAGCGTACTTACCGGCGGGAAGCGCAGCGTGCGCCCCTGCGGATGGGCTTCAACGGTGACGGTTTCCGGCAGGGCGTTATCCAGTAGTGAGAGCAGCGACGCGCCGTTAGCGCTCAGCGCTTCAATCGTGACAGTGTCACCGTTGGCGGTTATGCGCAGCGCGCTGTCGACAAGAAGCAGGCTTTTCAGATCGTCTTTACTGTCGATATCCGCGGATTCCAGCAGTAACGTCGCCGGGCGGTCACCGCAGAGCTGGTGAAATACCGCGGTCGGGTTTTCGCGATAAAGGCCGTCGCAGGTAAGCAGTTCGAGAGCCGGTTTGTCTGTTTGCATGGTCTGTATCTCTGTTTTGTGTTCAAAAAAAAGCCCGCGGTGAGCGGGCCTGGTATCTGAATGCTTGCGCATACGTGAAGACACCGCCCGGGATCAGGAGGTACGCCACCAGCCATGCAGAGAAAAAATGTGAGTCATTTTCAGATACCTTCTTCGTGTGAACTTGCGTACTAGTAAACTGGTTCATGGCGAGAATGTCAACTCTGATTTCTGATAATTTCCACAAACCGTTATGATGAGCAGGACGATATAAAAGACCTTAGCCACGGGAGCCGTTTTGAGCGAACCTGAATTAACCATTATTTACGATCTACACAGCCATACGACGGCCTCCGACGGTCTGCTGACGCCAGAGCAACTGGTACACCGCGCCGTTGAGATGGGTATTCATACGCTCGCGATAACCGACCACGACACCACGGCAGGCCTGCCAGCCGCCCATGAAGAAATTGCCCGCGCAGGCCTTGCGCTGCGGCTGATTGACGGCGTCGAAATTTCCACGCTCTGGGAAAACCACGAAATTCATATCGTCGGACTGGGGATTGATATCACGCACCCTGAAATGGTCACGTTTCTTGACGGACAGGCGCAGCGCCGCACGCGGCGCGCTGAAATGATCGCCGAGCGTCTGGAGAAGGCGCGCATTCCGGGGGCGCTGGAGGGGGCGAAGCGTCTCGCGGACGGCGGCGTCGTCACGCGCGGGCACTTCGCGCGTTTTCTTATCGAAGACGGACGCGCCACCAATATGGCGAACGTTTTTAAACACTATCTGGCGCGCGGGAAAACCGGCTATGTTCCTCCCCAGTGGTGTACAATAGAACAAGCTATTGATGTGATTCATCATTCTGGCGGCCAGGCGGTGATAGCCCATCCGGGGCGCTATCAGCTCAGCGCCAAATGGCTTAAGCGCCTGTTAAACCAGTTCGCTGCGGCGGGCGGCGACGCGATGGAAGTGGCCCAGTGCCAGCAGGCGCCCAATGAGCGTAACCAGCTGGCAAGCTACGCCGGACAGTTTGGACTGCTGGCGTCGCAGGGTTCCGATTTTCATCAGCCATGCCCGTGGATTGAACTGGGGCGCAGGCTGCGGTTGCCTGATGGGCTGACACCCGTCTGGCATCGCTGGCCGCCGGAACTGAGTAAAGAGAGGGCAGTATGAGTCAATTTTTCTATATCCATCCGGACAACCCGCAGCCGCGTCTTATCAAACAGGCGGTAGAGATCGTGCGTAAAGGCGGCGTTATCGTTTATCCGACCGACTCCGGCTACGCGCTCGGCTGTAAGCTTGAAGACAAAGGCGCGATGGAGCGTATCTGCCGCATCCGCGACCTGCCGGACGGCCATAATTTTACGCTGATGTGCCGCGATCTCTCGGAGCTGTCGACCTATTCGTATGTCGATAACGTCGCGTTCCGTCTTATCAAAAACAACACGCCGGGCAACTACACCTTTATTCTTAAAGGGACGAAAGAGGTGCCGCGCCGTCTGTTGCAGGAGAAGCGTAAAACCATCGGGCTGCGTGTGCCGTCTAACCCGATTGCGCTGGCGCTCCTTGAGGCGCTTGACGAGCCGATGCTCTCGACGTCGCTGATGCTGCCGGGCAGCGAGTTTACCGAATCCGATCCGGATGAAATCAAAGACCGTCTGGAAAAGCAGGTGGATTTGATTATTCACGGCGGTTATCTCGGCCAGCAGCCTACTACAGTGATCGATTTAACCGACGATGCGCCCGTCGTGCTGCGTGAGGGCGTGGGTGACGTTAAGCCTTTCCTGTAAGGGGGCTTACCGCTATACTACGCGGCCTGAAATTGGGCGGCTGAAACCGGGGTGTGGCCAGACGGCGGCACCCCCGCCCGGTTATCCTGTTCGACGCCTGGGAAGGCGACACCTGAAGGAAGCTCCATGAGCGAAAAGTTACAAAAAGTGCTGGCGCGAGCCGGTCATGGCTCCCGCCGTGAAATCGAAGCCATGATCGAAGCCGGTCGCGTCAGTGTCGATGGCAAAATCGCCACCTTAGGCGATCGCGTTGAAGTCACGCCTGCGCTGAAAATCCGTATCGACGGCCATCTCATCTCGGTAAAAGAGTCCGTAGAGCAGATCTGCCGCGTACTGGCCTATTACAAACCGGAAGGCGAGCTGTGTACGCGCAGCGATCCGGAAGGCCGTCCGACCGTTTTTGATCGTCTGCCAAAACTGCGCGGCGCGCGCTGGATTGCGGTAGGGCGTCTTGACGTCAATACCTGCGGCCTGCTGCTGTTCACGACAGACGGTGAGCTGGCGAACCGCCTGATGCACCCGAGCCAGGAAGTCGAGCGCGAATATGCTGTACGCGTTTTCGGCCAGGTGGATGACGCGAAAGTGCGTGAGCTGGCGCGCGGCGTTCAGCTTGAAGATGGCCCGGCGGCGTTTAAAACCATTCGTTTTAGCGGCGGCGAAGGCATCAACCAGTGGTACAACGTAACGCTGACCGAAGGGCGCAACCGTGAAGTTCGCCGTCTCTGGGAAGCGGTTGGCGTTCAGGTAAGCCGCCTCATTCGCGTGCGTTATGGCGATATTCCGCTGCCGAAAGGCCTGCCGCGCGGCGGCTGGACCGAGCTTGACCTGGCGCAGACCAACTACCTGCGCGAGCTGGTGGGTCTTGAGCCTGAAACCTCAAGCAAAGTGGCGGTGGAAAAAGATCGTCGCCGCATGAAGGCGAATCAGATTCGTCGTGCGGTAAAACGCCATAGCCAGGCGGCGGGCGCTTCACGTCAGGGCGCGCCGGCGCGTCAGGGCCAGGCGGGTGCTGCGCGCCCTGCAGGCAGCGCGCGTGCGGCGGAAAACACCCGTTCGGGCAACAGCACCTCGCGCGCCAGTGGTAATGCCCGTCCGGGCGGCAATGCACGCTCAGGCGGCGCTCGCGCCACCGGCAATGGCCGTCCAGCCAGCAGCGGTGGTCGTGCGAACAACGGCGGTAACCGTCGCTCCGGCGGCGGTCGCGGAAACTAAGAAAAACGCCCTCTGATGAGGGCGTTTTTTTATGGCTGCGAATCAGCGCGCGCGTTAATAATCGATACCGATCTGCGCTTTTATCCCTGCGTCGAAAGCATGCTTGACCGGGCGCAGTTCGCTCACCGTATCGGCATACTCCAGAATATCGCGGTGGCAGCCCCGGCCGGTAATAATCACCGTCTGGTGCGCCGGGCGCGCACGCAGCGCCGTCAGTACCTCCTCCAGCGCCAGATAATCGTAAGCCACCATATAAGTCAGCTCATCAAGCACCACCAGATCGAGCGAGGCGTCCGCCAGCATGCGTTTGCCATGCTGCCACACGGCCTGGCAGGCCGCAGTATCACTTTCACGGTTCTGCGTGTCCCAGGTAAAACCTGTCGCCATCACCTGAAACTCAACGCCATGCGGCTCCAGCAGGTTGCGCTCGCCGTTCGGCCATTCGCCCTTGATAAACTGTATCACCGCCGCTTTTTTACCGTGGCCCACCGCGCGCGTGACGGTGCCGAAAGCGGCTGTGGTTTTGCCTTTACCGTTGCCGGTAAAAACGATCACGATGCCGCGCTCGTCCTGTGCTGCCGCGACGCGCGCTGCGACTTTTTCTTTCACACGCTGCTGGCGCTGCTGATAACGGTCATCGCTCATTCGGCTATTCCTGGTTTGCGGCCTGGCTGGGCGTCAAAACTAATACCGGTTTTACGGCGGCTGTCGTCGCCCATCAGCCACAGGTAGAGCGGCATGAGATCCGCAGGCGTTTTTAGCTTATCGGGATCTTCGGTCGGGAACGCGCTGGCGCGCATTTTGGTGCGGGTGCCGCCAGGATTGATGCAATTCACGCGCAGGTGGCGGCTTTGATACTCTTCGGCGAGCACCTGCATCATGCCTTCGGTCGCGAATTTCGAGACGGCGTAAGCGCCCCAGTTAGCGCGTCCCTGACGACCGACGCTTGAGGTGGTAAACACCAGCGATCCGGCTTCAGATTTCAGCAGCAACGGCAATAGCGCCTGGGTTAAAAAGAAGGTGACGTTGACATTCACCTGCATCACTTCGCTCCAGACCGCCGGGTTTTGCTGGTCCATTGGAACGATGTCACCGAGTACGCCCGCATTATGCAGTACGCCATCGAGGCGAGGGACGCGCTGGGCAATAGCCTGGCCTAACTGCTGACACGCTTCGGGCGTTGCGGTGGCGTAATCCAGGGTAAACCAGTGCGCCTGCGCAAGCCCTTCCTGTTCGATTTCATGTGCGACACCGCGCAGTTTTTCTTCGCTGCGGCCAAGCAAGAGCACCTGCGCGCCGTAGCGTGCATAGGTCAGCGCCGCTTCGCGGCCAATGCCGTCGCTTGCGCCAGTGACAAGAATAATTCGGTTTTGCAGCAAATCGCGTTGGGGTTGATAGTGCACGGGTCACTCCTTGCAGGGGCGAAACGGTGTGCCGCCAGGCTGCGCTTCGCATCGGGTAAAAACGCTTTATGCCTTAATCCTTCGCGTATTTCAATCAGGCGGCCGGAGGGTTGCGCTGACGCAACCTCATTTGCAACTGTTTCATCGGTAAAGAAAACTTCAGCGAGAGCTCTCGCACAGTTTCGCTTTGTTACAAGACGCGGGCCCGGGGCTCAGTTACACTAACGCCCGGGTCATGCCTGAATAAAAGGTGGAGAAGTGAATTTACTTGCAGAGTATGGACTGTTTTTAGCCAAAATCGTCACGGTGGTCGTGGCGATCGCGATTGTCATCGCACTTATCGCCAACCTGACGCAGCGCAAGAAAGCCCAGCGCGGTGAGCTGCGCGTTACGCGTCTCGGGGAAGAGTATAAAGAGATGAAGGAAGAGGTGGCCGCCGCGCTGCTCGATCCTCATCAGCACAAGCAGTGGCATAAGAATCAGAAAAAGAAAAACAAGCAGGAGGCGAAAGCCGCTAAAGCACGCGCTAAACGTGGCGACGCGGCACCTGCCGGAAAGCCCACCCTCTACGTGCTTGATTTCAAAGGCAGCATCGATGCCCATGAAGTCAGCGCGCTACGCGAAGAGGTGACGGCGGTGCTGGCGGTTGCAAAGCCCGCCGATGAAGTCCTGGTGCGTCTGGAAAGCCCCGGCGGCGTGGTGCACGGTTACGGGCTTGCCGCGTCGCAACTGCAGCGTCTGCGCGAGCGCCAGATCCCGCTGACCATCGCCGTGGATAAAGTCGCCGCCAGCGGCGGGTATATGATGGCCTGTGTGGCGAATAACATCGTGGCGGCCCCGTTCGCTATCATCGGTTCTATCGGCGTAGTCGCGCAGATCCCGAACTTCAACCGTCTGCTTAAGCGCAACGATATCGATATTGAGCTGCACACGGCGGGGCAGTACAAGCGCACGCTGACGCTGCTGGGTGAGAATACCGAAGAAGGGCGCGAGAAATTCCGCGAAGATCTCAACGAAACGCATCATCTCTTCAAAGAATTTGTGCACAGTATGCGTCCTTCGCTGGATATCGACGCGGTCGCAACCGGCGAGCACTGGTACGGCGTACAGGCCAAAGAGAAAGGTCTGGTGGATGAAATCAGCACCAGCGACGATCTCATTATTGCCCGCATGGCTGAGCGTGAGGTCGTCAGTCTGCGCTATATGCAGCGTAAACGGTTGATGGATCGCTTTACCGGCAGCGCGGCGCAAAGCCTGGATCGCCTGCTATTGCGCTGGTGGCAGCGTGGGCAGAAACCGCTGCTGTAAGGTAAATAAAAAGCGAGGCGTCAGGCCTCGCTTTTCATCTTGCTAACCGGTAATGGCGTATTCACACGGTGGAAGCGCTCAGGGCAGCAGATGATATTTCTCGGAAAGCTGATGGGCCAGGTATTTAAACATATTAAATACCGCCGTGGTTTTTGCCGTCGGCAACCCCTGTTCGTCCATAAAATATTCGCCGCGAAAGACGAGTACGCCATTTTTTTGCTCAACGTCGGTGGCCACCATGCCGGCAATATAGTCTTCATGCTCGCGGATCATTTTATTGGCCTGCGCCAGCAGCGTAGCGCGATCGATAGGCTGAGTTAACTGTTGCATAATCATCTCCTTACAAACAGGGGGATAGTGTACGTCTCACCGGGTGCGATGGGCAAATTTTCCCTTCGATTTACAGGGCTTTTCAAAAAGGTCCACTGGTGGCGTTAATCACTTTTGCATGCTAATAAAGTTGCGTAACGAATTTTATCAGGTAGAGTGTGACGCTTTCGCAAATCTGGCAACAGAATTGCTTGACATTCGACCGAACTTCCGTCGTGCTGTAGCGCATTTGCACGATAAAACCTGACGACTCAGCCACCGTAGTAGCGTGAACCACGCCTGGTGATGGATTAAGGGGTTGATAACCTTTGGGGCGGCCACAATATACGAGGCTTGTCGCCAGTGACGGTGAATCAACGTGCGACGTATTCTGGAAGAATCAAATCAGGTAAAGGTGAATATGGGTAAAGCTCTCGTCATCGTTGAGTCCCCGGCAAAAGCCAAAACGATCAACAAATATCTCGGTAAAGACTACGTGGTAAAATCCAGCGTCGGTCATATCCGGGATTTGCCGACCAGTGGCTCCGCCCCTAAAAAAAGCGCTGAATCCGCCCCGACAAAACCGGCTAAAAAAGTCAAAAAAGATGAACGCGGCGCGTTAGTCAACCGCATGGGCGTCGATCCCTGGCATAACTGGGAAGCACACTATGAAGTGCTGCCCGGTAAAGAAAAAGTGGTTTCTGAACTGAAATCGCTGGCTGAAAAAGCTGACCACATCTATCTCGCCACCGACCTTGACCGCGAAGGGGAAGCCATTGCCTGGCACCTGCGGGAAGTGATCGGTGGTGACGACACGCGCTATAGCCGCGTCGTGTTTAACGAAATTACCAAAAATGCGATCCGTCAGGCGTTTGAAAAGCCGGGCGAGCTGAATATCGATCGCGTTAACGCCCAGCAGGCGCGCCGTTTCATGGACCGCGTGGTGGGGTATATGGTCTCCCCGCTGCTGTGGAAGAAAATCGCCCGCGGGCTGTCCGCAGGTCGCGTGCAGTCTGTCGCAGTACGTCTGGTGGTCGAGCGCGAGCGTGAAATTAAAGCGTTTGTGCCGGAAGAGTTCTGGGAAGTGGACGCGCTGCTCTCAACGCCGAAGAGCGACCAGCTCAGCGTTCAGGTCACGCATCATAAAGATAAACCGTTCCGTCCGGTAAACCGTCAGGATACCGAAGCGGCGGTCGCGCTGCTGAAAGCGGCAAGCTATCAGGTTATCGAGCGTGAAGATAAGCCGACCAGCAGCAAACCGGGCGCGCCTTTTATTACCTCCACGCTTCAGCAGGCGGCGAGTACGCGCCTGGGCTTTGGCGTGAAGAAAACCATGATGATGGCCCAGCGTCTCTACGAGGCGGGTTACATCACTTATATGCGTACCGACTCCACCAACCTGAGTCAGGACGCGGTA
Source organism: Cronobacter sakazakii (assembly GCF_000982825.1). Taxonomy (NCBI): domain Bacteria; kingdom Pseudomonadati; phylum Pseudomonadota; class Gammaproteobacteria; order Enterobacterales; family Enterobacteriaceae; genus Cronobacter; species Cronobacter sakazakii. The sequence goes on from NZ_CP011047.1 coordinate 2,973,568, forward strand.
AGCATGGTGCGTAACTATATCGGCGAGGAGTTCGGCAAGAAATATCTGCCGGAGAACCCGAACCAGTACGCCAGCAAAGAGAACTCTCAGGAAGCGCATGAGGCAATTCGTCCTTCAGATGTCAGCGTGCTGGCGGAATCACTGAAGGACATGGAAAACGACGCGCAGAAACTGTATCAGCTGATCTGGCGTCAGTTCGTTGCCTGTCAGATGACGCCGGCGCAGTACGACTCCACGACGCTGACCGTCGCTGCGGGTGATTTCCGCCTGAAAGCGCGCGGTCGCATTCTGCGCTTTGACGGCTGGACCAAAGTGATGCCTGCGCTGCGCAAAGGCGATGAAGACCGCACGCTGCCTGCGGTTAACCAGGGCGATAAGCTTTCTCTGGTTGAGCTGACCCCTGCACAGCACTTCACCAAGCCGCCTGCGCGCTTTAGCGAAGCGTCACTGGTGAAAGAGCTGGAAAAACGCGGTATCGGCCGCCCGTCGACCTACGCCTCAATCATCTCGACCATTCAGGATCGCGGCTATGTGCGCGTTGAAAACCGTCGCTTCTATGCCGAAAAAATGGGTGAAATCGTCACCGATCGCCTGGAAGAGAACTTCCCTGAGCTGATGAACTTTGATTTCACCGCGCAGATGGAAGACTCTCTCGATCAGGTGGCCAACCATGAAGCCGAATGGCGCGCGGTGCTGGATACTTTCTTCGACGACTTCTCAAGACAGCTGGACACCGCCGAAAAAGATCCTGAAGAGGGCGGTATGCGCCCGAACCAGATGGTGCTTACCAGCATTGACTGCCCGACCTGTGGTCGCCCGATGGGCATCCGTACTGCCAGCACGGGCGTATTCCTGGGCTGCTCCGGCTACGCGCTGTCGCCGAAAGAGCGTTGCAAAACCACCATTAACCTGGTGCCGGAAAACGAAGTGCTGAACGTACTGGAAGGCGATGACGCGGAAACTAACGCGCTGCGCGCCAAACGTCGCTGCCAGAAGTGTGGCACGGCGATGGACAGCTACCTTATCGATCCGAAGCGCAAACTGCACGTGTGCGGTAATAACCCGTCCTGTGATGGCTATGAAGTCGAAGAGGGCGAGTTCCGCATTAAGGGTTATGACGGTCCGGTAGTAGAGTGCGAAAAATGCGGTTCTGAAATGCACCTGAAGATGGGGCGTTTCGGTAAGTACATGGCGTGTACCAACGACGAGTGTAAAAATACCCGTAAGATCCTGCGTAACGGTGAAGTCGCGCCGCCGAAGGAAGATCCGGTGCCGCTGCCTGAACTGCCGTGCGAGAAGTCAGACGCTTACTTCGTCCTGCGTGACGGTGCCGCTGGCGTGTTCCTTGCCGCGAATACGTTCCCGAAATCGCGCGAAACCCGCGCGCCGCTGGTGGAAGAGCTGCAACGCTTCCGTGACCGCCTGCCGGAAAAACTGCGTTATCTGGCGGATGCGCCTGCAAAGGATCCGGAAGGCAACCCGGCCGTGGTTCGCTTCAGCCGTAAAACCAAACAGCAGTATGTGGCGTCGGAAAAAGACGGCAAGGCCACCGGCTGGTCTGCATTCTATGTTGACGGTAAGTGGGCGGAAGGCAAAAAGTAAGCCTGCCGCGTGCAAAAACGAAGGCCAGCGCAAGCTGGCCTTTTGCGTTTATAACGACCTTATTATTTTTTTCACTGAACTATACACATAAGCTATAAAAGCCAGCGCGGTTATAGTATCTTCCTTTTTTATTATCAAATCGTCTTAAGCCTGATTGCAGGCGTCTCTGATTCTGGATGGTCAGTCATGAAACTACAGCAGTTGCGCTATATCGTTGAGGTGGTGAACCATAACCTGAATGTCTCATCCACAGCGGAAGGGCTTTATACGTCGCAGCCCGGCATCAGTAAGCAGGTGCGTATGCTGGAAGATGAACTCGGGATTCAGATTTTTGCCCGCAGTGGCAAACATCTGACGCAGGTGACGCCCGCCGGTCAGGAAATTATCCGTATCGCACGCGAAGTGCTCTCCAAAGTGGACGCCATCAAATCGGTGGCGGGCGAACATACGTGGCCGGACAAAGGCTCGCTGTATGTCGCGACTACGCATACACAAGCGCGCTACGCGCTGCCGGGCGTGATTAAAGGCTTTATCGAGCGCTACCCGCGCGTCTCATTGCATATGCATCAGGGATCGCCCACACAAATTGCTGAAGCGGTCTCTAAAGGTAATGCCGATTTTGCGATTGCGACCGAAGCGCTGCATCTCTATGACGATCTGGTGATGCTGCCGTGCTACTACTGGAACCGGTCGATAGTGGTCACGCCGGATCACCCGCTGGCGTCGAAAGAGAGCGTGAATATAGAGGAGCTGGCGCAATATCCACTGGTCACTTACACCTTCGGCTTTACGGGACGCTCAGAACTCGACACCGCGTTTAATCGCGCCGGACTGACGCCGCGAATTGTTTTCACCGCGACTGACGCCGATGTGATTAAAACCTACGTAAGGCTGGGATTAGGAGTAGGGGTGATTGCCAGCATGGCCGTCGATCCGGTCTCCGATCCGGATCTGGTGCGTCTTGACGCGCACGATATTTTTAGCCACAGCACAACGAAAATCGGTTTTCGCCGCAGCACATTCCTGCGTAGCTACATGTATGATTTTATTCAGCGTTTTGCGCCGCATTTAACCCGCGATGTGGTGGATGCCGCCGTTGCGTTGCGCTCAAATGAAGATATTGAAGCGATGTTTAAAGATATCAAATTACCTGCCAAATAATGCCAGCGCGTACCTTTTCACTGGTGCAAAGGTACGCACGTTTTTCCCGCCTTTTAGGTAATGACTCCAACTTATTGATAGTGTTTTATGTTCAGATAATGCCCGATGACTTTGTCATGCAGCTCCACCGATTTTGAGAACGACAGCGACTTCCGTCCCAGCCGTGCCAGGTGCTGCCTCAGATTCAGGTTATGCCGCTCAATTCGCTGCGTATATCGCTTGCTGATTACGTGCAGCTTTCCCTTCAGGCGGGATTCATACAGCGGCCAGCCATCCGTCATCCATATCACCACGTCAAAGGGTGACAGCAGGCTCATAAGACGCCCCAGCGTCGCCATAGTGCGTTCACCGAATACGTGCGCAACAACCGTCTTCCGGAGCCTGTCATACGCGTAAAACAGCCAGCGCTGGCGCGATTTAGCCCCGACGTATCCCCACTGTTCGTCCATTTCCGCGCAGACGATGACGTCACTGCCCGGCTGTATGCGCGAGGTTACCGACTGCGGCCTGAGTTTTTTAAATGGCGGAAAATCGTGTTGAGGCCAACGCCCATAATGCGGGCGGTTGCCCGGCATCCAACGCCATTCATGGCCATATCAATGATTTTCTGGTGCGTACCGGGTTGAGAAGCGGTGTAAGTGAACTGCAGTTGCCATGTTTTACGGCAGTGAGAGCAGAGATAGCGCTGATGTCCGGCGGTGCTTTTGCCGTTACGCACCACCCCGTCAGTAGCTGAACAGGAGGGACAGCTGATAGAAACAGAAGCCACTGGAGCACCTCAAAAACACCATCATACACTAAATCAGTAAGTTGGCAGCATCACCCGCCTTTTATTCAAATTAAAAACATAATCATTCGTACTAAGTGAAATTATTATCGCGCATTCCCTTATTAAAGGTATGGGTAAGGTGTCGCCGCGTCACGACAAAAGTAGGAAATAATTCTTAGCTACGCAAATTCACAACTTCAATAATTTATTTCACGTCAAAAGATTGAATATTTTCTCTAAAAATGATCGTAAAGACGCTGGATTTTTGGCTGGTTTTTATTTAGGATTTATCTCAACTGATGATTACTTCTGCCAATTGTTTGGTGTCCATATGATAAGCAATGTCGATTGTACGAGGTTAGCAATGCCATCAGAAAGCGACGATTCGCAAAGAGATCCTGATCTTAAGCGTAAAGCGTGGCTGGCGGTGTTCGGCATCTCAACCCTGTTCTGGATTGGGATTGCGCTTCTGGTGTGGACATTTTGGGGTTAAGCATGGCTTTACAACAGCACGCTTTCACTCGTTCGCCAATATGTCAACCAGATGACAGGCACGAAAGCAGCCCAAAAGGGGGTTTTTCGACCCTCCCGACGGGCTGGAAGCTAACAAAAGAGCAACAAGATTTTATCGCTTTATTTTCGGAAGAAGATCACAAAAACAATAAACGCTAACTGGCGTAGATAATAAAAAACAAGAGTTTAATTTAAGCTAAATTTATCTGTTCTCGTTGTTAACGCAGCGAGGAAAATTACACACAGCAATCTTTACATTTCTGGCAAGCGCCAGAGCGATCAATGGTTTTAATTATTGGTGTAACAGGTATGAATAATCAGCTCACGCTCAAATACTGGTCATGGATTGGCGCATTTACCGTTTCCTCCTTGTTCTGGTGTCAGCTTGTCTGGATGCTTGCTCACTGATTCCTCTGCGCCTGGCTCCCCGCCAGGCGTTTTGTTTCTCCCCCTGACGTCTCCTCACTTTTAGCGATTTGGGTTGTTATCAAATCGTTACGACATGTTTGTGTTATCTTTAATACAGACCCTGATAACAATCGGGGCATCGCTATCTCAGGACTGAAGGAGGAGCTATGTCGTCGACCCTACGCGAAGCCAGTAAGGACACATTACAGGCGCAGGATAAAACCTATCACTACTACAGCCTGCCGAAAGCCGCCCGGGAGCTGGGCGATATCGCGCGGTTACCCAAATCACTGAAAGTTTTGCTTGAGAACCTGCTGCGCTGGCAGGATGGCGAGACCGTTACGCTTGAAGATATTCAGGCGCTGGCGGGCTGGCTTGAACATGCGCATGCCGATCGCGAAATCGCGTATCGTCCGGCGCGTGTGCTGATGCAGGATTTCACCGGCGTTCCGGCGGTGGTGGATCTTGCGGCCATGCGCGAAGCGGTGAAACGTCTCGGTGGAGACGTCTCGAAAGTGAACCCGCTCTCACCGGTCGACCTGGTGATTGACCACTCTGTCACCGTGGACCATTTCGGCGACGATAACGCGTTTGAAGAGAACGTGCGTCTGGAGATGGAGCGCAACCATGAGCGTTATGCATTCCTGCGCTGGGGCCAGCAGGCGTTCAGCCGGTTCAGCGTGGTGCCGCCAGGCACCGGTATCTGCCACCAGGTTAACCTTGAGTATCTGGGTAAAGCCGTCTGGAGCGAACTCCAGGACGGTGTGATGGTGGCATACCCGGATACGCTTGTCGGTACAGACTCCCACACCACGATGATAAACGGTCTCGGCGTGCTCGGCTGGGGCGTTGGCGGTATCGAAGCGGAAGCGGCGATGCTTGGCCAGCCCGTGTCGATGCTTATCCCGGATGTCGTCGGTTTTCGTCTTACCGGCAAACTCAGTGAAGGCATTACCGCCACTGACCTGGTGCTGACCGTTACCCAGATGCTGCGCAAACATGGCGTGGTCGGGAAATTTGTCGAATTCTTTGGCGACGGCCTGGATTCGCTGCCGCTGGCAGACCGCGCGACCATCGCTAATATGGCGCCCGAATATGGCGCGACCTGCGGCTTTTTCCCGATTGATGACGTCACGCTTGGCTATTTACGCCTGAGCGGGCGCAGTGAAGAGCAAGTGGCGCTGGTGGAAGCCTATGCCAAAGCGCAAGGCCTGTGGCGCAATCCGGGTGACGAGCCGGTATTCACCAGCACGCTGGAGCTGGACATGGGCACGGTTGAAGCCAGTATCGCCGGGCCGAAACGTCCGCAGGACCGCGTGAGCCTGGGCGACGTGCCGAAGGCGTTCGCCGCCAGCACAGAGCTTGAAGTGAACTCGCCGAAAAGGGATCTGCATTCGGTCGAATATACGCTGAACGGGCATCAGTATGAGCTGCCGGACGGCGCGGTGGTTATTGCCGCTATTACTTCCTGTACCAATACGTCCAACCCAAGCGTGCTGATGGCGGCGGGCCTGCTCGCCAAAAAAGCTGTCAAACTTGGGCTCAAACGTCAGCCGTGGGTAAAAGCGTCGCTGGCACCGGGCTCAAAGGTCGTTTCCGATTATCTGGCTCACGCGAAGCTAACGCCGTGGCTGGATGAACTGGGCTTTAACCTGGTCGGGTATGGCTGTACCACCTGTATCGGTAACTCCGGGCCGCTGCCCGAGCCTATCGAACAGGCGATCAAAAAAGGCGATCTGACCGTCGGCGCGGTGCTTTCGGGCAACCGTAACTTTGAAGGCCGTATTCATCCGCTGGTAAAAACCAACTGGCTGGCGTCGCCGCCGCTGGTGGTCGCATATGCGCTGGCGGGGAACATGAACATCAACCTTGCAACCGATCCCATCGGCCATGACCGTAAAGGCGATCCGGTTTATCTCAAGGATATCTGGCCCACCGGGCAGGAGATTGCGCAGGCGGTGCAGGAAGTCTCCACCGATATGTTCCGTAAAGAGTACGCGGAAGTTTTCGAAGGAACCGAAGAGTGGCGGTCGATTCAGGTGCAGGCGTCAGACACCTACGACTGGCAGAACGATTCCACCTATATCCGCCTGTCGCCATTTTTCGATGACATGCTTTCGGAGCCAGCGCCGGTGCAGGATATCCACGGTGCGCGCATTCTCGCGATGCTGGGCGATTCCGTCACCACCGACCACATTTCGCCTGCGGGCAGCATCAAGGCGGACAGCCCCGCCGGGCGCTATCTGCAAAGCCACGGCGTGGAGCGCGCAGACTTTAACTCTTACGGCTCGCGTCGTGGTAACCATGAAGTGATGATGCGCGGCACGTTTGCCAATATTCGCATCCGTAACGAAATGGTACCGGGCGTGGAAGGGGGTATGACGCGTCTTATTCCGGGTAACGAGGTGATGTCGATTTATGACGCCGCCATGCGTTATCAGGAGCAGGGCACGCCGCTTGCAGTGATCGCCGGGAAAGAGTACGGCTCCGGCTCCAGTCGCGACTGGGCAGCCAAAGGCCCGCGTCTGCTCGGTATTCGCGTGGTGATTGCCGAGTCGTTCGAACGTATTCACCGCTCTAACCTTATCGGCATGGGTATCCTGCCGCTGGAGTTCCCGCAGGGTGTGACGCGTAAAACACTGGGGCTGACAGGCGACGAGACGCTGGACATCGGCGATTTACAGTCACTGACGCCAGGCGCTACGGTGCCGGTTACGCTCACGCGTGCCAATGGCGCAACCGAGGTGCTGGAATGCCGCTGCCGCATCGATACCGGTAATGAGATGACCTATTACCGTAACGACGGCATTCTGCACTACGTGATCCGTAATATGCTGCGCTAAGGCGCGGTATCCGGTGCAACAAAAAGGCCTGCGTTTGCAGGCCTTTTTTATCTCGCGCGCCGGTTAGTTACCGGAGAGCAGATGCCCCATTTTGGCGGCTTTGGTATCGAGATAGTGCTCGTTTTTCGGGTTACGTCCGACAATCAGCGGCACGCGCTCGACGATATTAATTCCCGCTTCGGTCAGGATCTCCACCTTGCGCGGGTTGTTAGTGAGCAGGCGCACTTCATCCACGCCCAGCAGCTTAAACATATCCGCACACAGGGTGAAATCGCGTTCGTCGGCGGCAAAGCCGAGCTGATGGTTCGCTTCGACGGTATCGTAGCCCTGATCCTGCAACGCATAGGCGCGGATTTTATTCAGCAGACCAATATTACGCCCCTCCTGGCGATGATAGAGGAGCACGCCGCGCCCGGCTTCCGCAATGTGCGACAGCGCCGCTTCCAGCTGGAAGCCGCAGTCGCAGCGCAGGCTAAACAGCGCGTCGCCGGTCAGGCATTCGGAGTGGACACGGGCCAGTACCGGCTCAGTGCCTGAAATATCACCAAATACCAGGGCTACGTGATCCTGTCCGGTTGCCAGTTCTTCAAAACCCACCATCAGGAAATCGCCCCAGGGGGTTGGCAGTTTGGCTTCTGCCACACGTTTAAGCTGCATGTGATTCTCCGGATATTATGAACGCCCGCAGGCGCCTGCCAGTCTGTTGGCTTTCTGTCGTTATCCTGTATTTTGCCACATCCCGACAGGGTTCGCCTCACTCAGTCGTGCTCTCAATATCAATCGCATCAATAGTTAACTATCCTGCGTGGCGCGATTTTCGGTTATTCTTGAAGGACTTCATGAAAAAGGAGAGAACATGCTGGCCATTGCAAAACGTACCGCGGTTGGCGCCGCACTGTTGCTCATTATGCCGCTGGCCGTCTGGATATCAGGCTGGCAGTGGCAGCCAGGCGGCGGTTCGCTGTGGCTTAAAATGCTGTTCTGGGTGACAGAAACGGTCACGCAGCCCTGGGGCATTCTGACTCACGTTTTGCTGTGCGGCTGGTTCTTATGGTGTCTGCGCTTCCGGTTGCGCCCGGCGCTAATGCTGTTTGCGATTCTGGGTATCGTCATTATGGCGGGGCAATGGTCTAAATCGCTGATTAAAGAAAGGGTTCAGGAACCGCGCCCGTTCGTCATCTGGCTTGAAAAAAACCGTAACATCCCGGTTGACGAGTTCTACAATTTAAAGCGCAAGGAAAGAGGGGCGCTGGTGAAAGCGCAGTTGCAAAACGAGACCGATATCCCGGTCTGGCTGCGTAAACACTGGCAAAAAGAGACCGGTTTCGCGTTTCCTTCCGGGCACACCATGTTTGCCGCAAGCTGGGCGATGCTGGGCTTTGGACTCCTCTGGCCCCGCAGGCGAACCATTACGCTTGTGGTGTTGACCGCCTGGGCTATCGCCGTGATGGGCAGCCGGATGCTGCTCGGTATGCACTGGCCACGCGATCTGGTGGTGGCGACACTGCTCTCCTGGCTGCTGGTGACCATCGCCGCCTGGCTTGCGCAGCGCCTCTGTGGCCCGCTCACGCCGCCGGTGGAAGAGAAAGTCGAAATCGCCCGGCGCGAGACAGAAGAGTGACGGCGGCTTGAGTTTCGCCGTTCCGCCCCTATTAATAAGGGATGTCCTGGCGCTTTATCATTTCACGCAAAGGGTGGAAATGATAACGTATAGCGCGTTGAGCCGAGGCCGGGACATTGGTCGCACAAAACACATACGGGATGTCATGTGAAATATCTGATTATTTTTTTAGTGGTATTAGCGATTTTCGTCGTTTCCGTCACGCTGGGTGCGCAAAACGATCAACAGGTCACCTTTAACTTCCTGCTCGCGCAGGGCGATTATCGTATCTCTACGCTACTGGCGACCTTATTCGGCGCGGGTTTTATCATCGGCTGGATCATCTGTGGATTGTTCTGGTTACGCCTTCGTCTGCAACTGGCGCGCGCCGAACGTAAAATTAAACGCCTTGAGCAGCAGATCGCGCCCGCAGAGCCGGTTCCGGCAAATGCCACTGCGCCTGCTGTTAAGGATTAACCCTCTATGCTGGAGTTGTTGTTTCTGCTGTTGCCTGTCGCCGCTGCGTATGGCTGGTATATGGGCCGCAGAAGTGCGCAACAGGATAAAGAGCAGGAAGCGAATCGCCTGTCACGTGATTACGTCGCAGGGGTAAACTTTCTGCTGTCCAATCAGCAGGATAAAGCGGTGGATCTGTTCCTTGAAATGCTCAAGGAAGATACCGGCACCGTTGAAGCCCACCTGACGCTCGGCAATCTTTTCCGCTCGCGCGGCGAGGTCGACCGGGCTATCCGTATTCACCAGTCGCTGATGGAAAGCGCGTCGCTTACCTACGATCAGCGGCTGCTCGCCGTACAGCAACTGGGCCGCGACTATATGGCCGCAGGCCTCTATGACCGCGCCGAAGGCATGTTTAATCAGCTGGTGGATGAAACCGATTTCCGCGTCGGTGCGCTCCAGCAATTGCTGCAAATCTATCAGGCCACCAGCGACTGGCAGAAAGCCATCGATGCCGCTGAACGGCTGGTTAAGCTTGGCAAAGAGCACCAGCGCGTCGAAATCGCCCATTTTTACTGCGAGCTGGCGCTCCAGGCGATGAGCAATGAAGATATGGATCGCGCCATGTCGCTCCTGAAAAAGGGCGCTGCGGCGGATCGTAACAGCGCGCGCGTCTCGATTATGATGGGCCGCATTTTTATGGCGCGCGGCGATTACGCCCACGCCGTGGAAATGCTGGAGAAGGTCATCAGTCAGGATCGCGAGCTGGTGAGCGAAACGCTGGAGATGCTCCAGGTGTGCTATCAGCAGCTTGGTAAACCTGACGAGTGGGCAGAGTTCCTCAGGCGCTGTGTTGAAGAAAACACCGGCGCGGAAGCGGAGCTGATGCTCGCGCAGGTGCTTGAGCAGCGCGAAGGCGCAGACAGCGCGCAGGTCTATATCACGCGCCAGCTGCAACGCCACCCGACCATGCGCGTGTTCCACCGGCTGATGGATTACCATCTGCACGAGGCGGAAGAAGGGCGCGCGAAAGAGAGCCTGATGGTGCTGCGCGATATGGTGGGTGAGCAGGTACGCACCAAGCCGCGCTACCGCTGCCAGAAGTGCGGCTTTACCGCGTTCACGCTCTACTGGCATTGCCCGTCGTGTCGTGCCTGGTCCACCATCAAGCCTATCCGTGGCCTCGACGGCCAGTAAATCATTGTTATCGCTGCCGCACAGTTTGTCGCAGCTTTATTTTGCGCGTTTTTTAGTTACAACATACTTATAGTTCTTGTTTTTGTGCGGTGGCCTCAGCGCAATAGCAACAAACAAGAGGTCAGGCAGGGCGATCTTACCTGTAAATTTTCACGGACGGCGGGTAGAATGCTTGCCGTTTATCAATCCCGCGCCACGCCGGTGCGCCTGTCAGAAGGTCTGGTCATGACATCAATTGCCTCATCCTCTCATTCTGTAACCTATTCTCCTGTCGTTGTTGCGCTTGATTACGACAATCGCGACAGCGCGCTGGCCTTTGTGGACGGTATCGATCCGCGCGACTGCCGCCTGAAAGTCGGCAAAGAGATGTTCACGCTGTTTGGACCGCAACTGGTGCGTGATTTGATTTCGCGCGGTTTTGACGTCTTTCTGGACCTTAAATTTCACGATATTCCGAACACCACCGCGCGTGCCGTTGCTGCCGCGGCGGAGCTTGGCGTCTGGATGGTGAACGTTCACGCGGGTGGCGGCGCGCGCATGATGACGGCGGCGAAAGAGGCGCTCGCGTCTTTTGGCAAGGACGCGCCGTTACTGATTGCGGTGACGGTTCTGACCAGTATGGAAGCCGAGGATCTGCAAGGGCTTGGTATTACTCTCAGCCCGGCAGAGCAGGCGGAACGTCTTGCGCGTCTGACTCAGCAGTGTGGTCTGGATGGCGTGGTCTGCTCTGCGCAGGAGGCGGTGCGTTTTAAAGCGGCGTTCGGGCACGAATTTAAACTGGTCACGCCCGGCATTCGTCCGGCGGGGAGCGACGCGGGCGATCAGCGCCGTATTATGACGCCTGCTGAAGCGCAACAGGCAGGCGTGGACTATATGGTCATCGGGCGGCCCATCACCCGCGCGGCTAACCCGGCGCAGGCGCTGCGCGATATTCTGGCGTCTCTGAAGCAGGAGGGATAATGAGCGATAATAACAGCCGCCTGGTCTATTCCACGGAAACCGGGCGCATTGACGAACCCAAAGCGGCGCCCGCGCGCCCGAAAGGTGACGGCGTGGTGCGTATTCAGCGTCAGACCAGCGGTCGCAAAGGAAAAGGCGTATGCCTTATCACGGGTATTGATGCTGACGATGCGACCTTAAATAGTCTCGCGGCCGAACTGAAGAAAAAATGCGGCTGTGGCGGAGCGGTGAAAGAGGGCGTCATTGAAATTCAGGGCGACAAGCGGGAATTAATTAAAAGCCTGCTTGAGGCAAAAGGAATGAAAGTCAAACTGGCGGGCGGTTAATTGTTAGCCACGGCGAAAGCGCCGTGGCTATTTTGTTATGTTTACTGCGGTATAGCCAGACCTGTAATTATTCGGTGATGCGAGTAATACGTCAAAGCGTTATGCTTTTGCGGGCCGCAGATTAATGAACCTGATGACCGATAATACCGCCTACCGCTGCGCCGCCGAGGGTGCCGAGCGCGCTGCCGTTGGTCAGCACGGAGCCGCCGATTGCACCTGCACCCGCGCCGATAGCGGTGTTGCGGTCACGTTTAGACCAGTTTGAGCATCCGCTCAGAGAGGCTACCAGAGTTACGGCCAGCACTGCCGCGGCTACTTTTTTGTAATTTAATGACATAATACTTTCTCCTGAATAATTGATTCACGGAAAGGCTGCTCACTTTAAGTATAGTGGCTAAATCACAGCTTAAAGCGCCAGTCCGTGAAACGGTGCAGCGATACGGAATAAAGAATCACGCAGGTGACAATCAACACTCAGTAATATCGCTGAGATTAATTTTAATTTCTTAAGCGAATTCAGACAGGTAAAAAGTCTTAATTGATGCTGAGAATAGTCTCAAGCGAGGCGCGCCAGACACGGCGCGCCAGAAGAATTCAGGCAGGAAAGGGCGAAATGATATCCAGCGTCAGCCCGGATGCGCTGAGCGCGTCGCGACTGGCCTCGTTCAGGCCATCATCGGTAATAACGCGATTGAAGCGAGAAACCGGGCCAAGCGTATAGGGATGCACCGCGCCGAATTTACTGCTGTCGGTGAGGATAATGGCCTCGCTGCCTTTCTCCAGCACCGCATTGACCACGTCGGCGCGCATCATGTCGCGGCCCGTAAAGCCGGTTTCTGGCGACCAGCCGTCAATCCCGATAAACGCTTTGCTGAAGTGCACCTGTGAGATGTACTGGCGCGTCAACGGGCCCACCATGGTTTCGCTTTTTTTCTGGTAGATGCCGCCGAGCAGGATAATTTCGCATGAGGTTTCTTTCAGCAGGTGCGCGATAAAACTGCTTACGGTGATTAGCGTAATCTTCTTTTGCTCAGCCAGCGCTCGCGCCAGCAGGGCGTTGGTACTGCCGTTTTCGATAAACACCGTTTCGCCATCATTCACCAGCGAGCACGCGAAATCCGCGAGCCTGCGCTTGAGCGCGAAATTGTTCATCATGCGGGTTTCCACATCGTCGCTGTCGAGCGGTACAGCAAACCCGTGAGTGCGGCGCAGATAGCTCTGCTTTTTAAGAAGGTTCAGATCCTGACGAATGGTAACTTCTGAAACACCGGTGATTTTTGCCAGTTCCGCCACGCTCATGCGGCCTCGGTCTATCACCATCTGTAAAATGATTTGTTGTCGGGAGTTCATATCTGCATCGTTATGCGCGGTGGCGTGACGCCACCGCGGATTCATTTAAAGCGTATGTTCGGTACGGGCGATAATATCATCCTGCGCATCAGGGGATAAGGCCGTAAAGAACGCGGAGTAACCGGCCACGCGCACGACCAGATCGCGGTACTTGTCCGGATGTGCTTTGGCGTCCAGCAGGGTTTCACGCGAGACAATGTTGTACTGAACGTGCCATCCCTTATGCACTTCAAAGAATGTGCGCAGCATCTGCATCAGTTTTTGGCGATCGCGTAAGTTATCCAGTGTGGACGGGTTAAGCTTCTGATTCAACAGCACGCCGCCAAGTATTTTCGCCACCGGCAATTTCCCGACCGAGTTAATCACCGCGGTTGGCCCCAGACGGTCCGTACCTGACGCCGGGCTTGCGCCTTCAGCGAGCGGCGTTCTGGCTTTGCGCCCGTCCGGCGTTGCCATCGTCGCCGCGCCAAAAGGCACGTTCGCGGAGATAGACGACGTACCCGCGTAGTAGGTGCCGCCGATGGGGCCGCGCCCGAAGCGGGTGTTGTGATAGTGCTTCAGCTCGTCGATGTATGTCTGGTAGGCGCGCGCCAGCAGCAGATCGACATCGTCGTCGTCATTGCCATATTTCGGCGCGCTGTTTATCAGGCGCTGGCGCAGTTGCTCGCCGGTCAGCCCTTCAAAATCGTTATTCAGCGCCTGCGCCAGCTGCGGCTGCGTCACCACGCCCTGTTCAAACACCAGTCTGCGCACGGCGGCCAGACTGTTGCCGAGGTTGGCGATCCCCACCTGTAGCCCCGATACCCAGTCATATTTCGCGCCGCCCTGCTTAATGCTCTTGCCGCGCTCAATGCAGTCATCGACCAGCGCCGAGCAGAGAATATCGTGCGCGTTCTCTTCAAGAACGGTGTCCACCACGCACTCTATTTCAATCGATTTGCGGGTGTAGTAGCGGATCTGGTTATCCCAGGCGTCCATCACTTCACTGAAATGGCTGAAATTACCGGCGGAAAGCGCTTTTTCCTGCGGCAGGAAAACTTTACCGGTCGTCGCGTCGCGACCGCCTTCCAGCGCCGCCAGCATCACGCGGGCGAAGTTAATAAAGCTCATGCCGGTGCAGCGATAACCCCATTTGCCGCCAACCGCCGTTTCAATGCAGCCGATGGCCGCGTAGTCATAGGCGTCTTCGCGGCTGACGCCAAGCTTAATAAATTCGTCGATAACGATTTCATCATTATTAAACGCGGGCATCCCGAAGCCGCAGCGGATCACCTGGACGCAGGCGTCGAGGAATTCGTTACTCATCCCGGCGTGGTAGCGCACGCTGAGGTTTGGCTGGGTGGAGCGCAGGCGACCGCACGATTCCAGCACAGCCCACGAGAGCGGGTTGACCGCATCCACCGGCTCGCCGTTAAGCAGGCGTTGCCCGCCAATCGTCACGTTCTGGTACAGCGGGCTGCCCGCCGAGGCTTTCGAGTGTGAGCCGGAGCGGATTTTGTTGACCTCCAGCAGCTTCAGCCAGCAGCTCTGCAACAGCTCGATGGCACGCTCGCGCTCCAGGGTTTGTTCAAGTTCCACATCGCGGCGATACCAGGGATAGAGATATTGATCGAGACGGCCAAACGACACGGAATGGCCGTTGGACTCAATCTGCAAGACAAGCTGCACGAAATAGCAGAGCTGTAACGCCTGCCAGAATGACGCAGGCGGCTGGTGCGCGATATGCTTGCAATTCGCCGCGATAGCGAGCAACTCATCACGACGCGCCGGACGGATCTCCTCTTGCGCCATTTGCGAGGCCAGCGCCGCGTAACGCAGGATATGCTCGCTGAGCGCGCTAAAAGTAATGTCGATCGCTTTCAGGAACTGTTCTTTGTGCAGATCGCCCTGATCGGTCAGCAGCAGGCGCGCGCGGCGCTCCGCCACTTTGGCGCGCAGGCCGTCGAGACCTTTTTCCAGCAGCAGCGGGAAATTCACCGCCAGATGCGCGTCGCCGGAGGTCATATTGCCTTCCGCTTTGATAATGCCCGATGCCAGCAGTTCTTTTTGCTCATCGGTAAACATGCCGTAGCAGCGATCCTGCACGGTCTGGCCGCGCCACCATGGGCAGATTTCATGCATTACGGCTTTATCCTGCGGGCTGACGGAGAACCCGGCGCCGGGGCGGTCGGCAAGATCGTCTATCTCTTTCTCTATCCAGCTGACGGTATATTCCGGGAAGAAGGGGGCGGCGCGTACCTGGCTTGCCTGATTGCCGACAATCAGCTCGTCATACTTGATCCAGAGGGTGCGGTTCGCCAGGTGGTACGCCAGCGCGAGCGCGCGGCGTACCGGCAGCGGTTTATCCTGATGCTGCTGGTACATGGCGGTGTAATGCTGCGCGCGCTCGGTACAAACCGGTGGACGCACGATTTGCACCAGCGCCGCTTTGTGGGCTTTGATGCGCTCGGGAAGAAAAGTGAGGTTGAGCTCAGTCATGATGGTTATCCTCTTATCCATGCGGTGAGTCCTTTCTGGCGGGCGTAATCTTCGGCAAATGCCAGCAGCACCGGTTCGTCGAGCGGCGTGGCGGGTGCCAGATAGGGCCAGTCCAGCAGGCGGTACTTGTTGATGCCAAGGGTGTGGTAGGGCAAAAAATGAATGTCGCGGGCGCCGGTTTCATCGGCCGCGAAATCCGTGATGGCGCGAATGGAAGCTTCATCGGCGTTAAAACCGGGGATCAGCGGCACGCGAATGGTCATTTTCACGCCCGCCGCGGCCAGCCGCCGGAAATTATCCAGCACCCGTTCGGCGCTGCCGTCTGTCCAGGCGTGAAAGCGCTTCGGATCGACATGCTTTAGGTCAGCCAAAAGAAGATCAAGAAACGGCAGCGACGGGGCGATATGTTTCCACGGCACATGCAGACAGGATTCCACCGCCGTATGGATACCCGCTTCACGACTGCGCTGTAACAGCGCTTTCGCCATCTCCGGCTGCATGAACGGCTCGCCGCCAGAGAGCGTGATGCCGCCGCCGCTGCGGGCGTAGAAAGGACGATCGCGCAGCACGGTGTCCATGATTGCCTCAACGCTTCGGGATTCGCCACAGACGCTCAGCGCCTGCGTGGGGCAGCAGTCGGTCAGCGCATCGAGCGCGGTGTCATCAAGGGCTTCCCGGTTGATGACCAGCGCGTCACCCCGGCGGCTAATCGCCTGCGGGCATGCCGCTTTACAAAGCTCGCAGCCTTGCAGGCACAGCCGTGCATCAAACAGCACATCACGCTGGCGGCGACGGCTTTCGGGGTTCTGGCACCAGCGGCAGCCGAGCGAACAGCCCTTGAGGAAAACTACTGTCCGTATACCTGGCCCGTCATGAGTGGAATAGCGTTGCAGATTAAAAATCATCGTCGTCATGCCTGTTAAGTTTCATTAGAAAATAATGTTACTTTCGAATGAAAGTTTTATTGACGACGATCAGCTTTATCTGCACCGGCTGATTTAAGATGGCGGCAATGTTAACTTGCTCAAAACAGGAGCCGTTATGGAACTCTATCTCGACACGGCGGATGTCGCGGCCGTCAAACGTCTGGCGAATATTCTGCCGCTACAGGGCGTCACCACGAACCCTTCCATTGTGGCGCGCGCGGGTGTCAAACTCTGGGATCTGCTCCCCGCATTGCAGGAGGCGCTGAACGGCGAGGGCAAACTTTTTGCGCAGGTCGTGGCGTCAGACACGGCGCAAATGGTTCGAGAGGCGGAACAGCTGGCGCAGCGCGTACCGGGTCTGGTAGTGAAAATTCCGGTCACGCAGGCGGGGCTTGCGGCAATGAAAATTCTTAAACCGTCCGGCATTCCACTGCTCGGCACCGCGGTTTATGGCGCGCTGCAAGGCTTAATGGCGGCGCTGGCGGGTGCGGAATATGTCGCGCCTTATGTCAATCGTCTGGATGCGCAGGGCGGTGACGGCGTGGCGACGGTCAGTGAATTGCAGGAGCTGCTAACGCTGCATGCGCCGCAATCAAAAGTGCTGGCGGCGAGTTTCCGCACGCCGCAGCAGGCGCTTGGCTGTCTGCTCGCCGGGTGTCAGTCCATTACGCTGCCGCTGGATGTCGCGGAGCAGTTACTGAATACGCCTGCCGTCGCGGCGGCGGTTGACGGCTTCGGGCGTGAATGGCAGCAGGCGTTCGGCACGCTCAGTTTGTAAGCTCGTTAAGGCGTCAGATTTCCCAGGGCGCCTTCTGTTTTTTCTCCCCCGGTTCATCATTCTGCTGGCTCTGCGCCAGCAGTTCCGCCTTCAGGATTTCCAGGTTATGAATGGCGGAGTGGTAATCGCCCGCCACCAGAATATCCAGAACGGTATCGATACGGTCAGCCAGCTGCTGCGGATTTACTGTCGGCATAATGCTTCCTTTTTACGGTCAGAACCGTTTCATGATGCAGAAAAGCGGCGTCAAAGAGAAGCCGTTCGCCCTCTTAATACACTACCGGAATCAATCATTTCGCTTTAACAGATAAATAATGGTTATAAAACAAGCCGGCTCCCCGTGCAAAGCGACGCTGTGAATTAGTCTGATCCTGCGCATAACGCGTTAACTTACATGAGGAAAGACTATGTCAGTATTCAACCAATCGACCTGCAAACTCTTTACCGATACAGCGCGTTTTACTCAACTTTCCGGCTTTTACGAGGAAGAACGCCGCATTATCTGGATGATGTTGCGGGCCCAGCCGCGTCCCTGTTTTAACCACGCGCTTATCGAAGAGATAATGAATCTCAGCTATCTGGTGCAGGAGGCCAGACTGGAGGTGGATTTCTGGGTCACCGGCTCGCTGGTGCCCGGCATGTATAACACCGGCGGCGATTTGCAGTTTTTTGTGGACTGCATCCGCAACGGCAGGCGAGAAGCGCTGCGTGCCTATGCGCGCGCCTGCGTGGACTGCGTACACGCCGCCTCGCGCGGTTTTGACTGCGGTGCCATCAGCCTTGCGATGGTGGAAGGCAGCGCGCTCGGCGGCGGTTTCGAGGCGGCGCTGGCGCACCATTTCGTGCTGGCCCAGCGCGATGTCCGCATGGGGTTCCCGGAGATTGCCTTTAATCTCTTCCCCGGGATGGGGGGCTATTCCCTGGTGACACGCCGCGCCGGGATGCGGCTTGCCGAAGAACTTATCTGGCAGGGCGAATCACATACCGCCGAGTGGTATCAGCCGCAGGGGCTGGTGGATCTGCTCTTTGAACCAGGGCAGGGATTTGTGGCGACACGTACCTTCATCGATACGCTTAAACCGCGCCTGAATGGGGTGAGGGCGATGCTTCGCGCGCGGCAGCGCGTGCTGCGCCTCTCGCGCAATGAACTGATGGAAATTACCGAAGACTGGGTGGATGCGGCGTTCAGTCTTGAGCCTAAAGACGTCAGCTACATGGAGCGCCTGATCCAGCTACAAAACCGTCACACCGCCGCAGCCCTGCGTAAGGCAGGCTAACGGCCATTCCTCAGACGCCGGTTACGGCGTCTGTTTCCCGGCATGATAGCGCTGATACCAGTGTTCAAGCTCGGTTGCCGTCATCGGACGGGCGAACAGAAATCCCTGACGTTGATCGACACCGTTTTGCATCAGAAACGCATCTTCTTCTTCACTTTCCACGCCTTCGGCGATCACCTGCAAATCCAGCGCTTTTGCCACTGCGACGATGGCGTGAACCAGCGATTGCGACACGGGCTGCTTATGGACATCGCGCACAAAGCTTTGATCGAGCTTAATGGCATCCAACGGAAATCGCGCCAGCTGCGATAGGGACGAATAGCCGGTGCCGAAATCATCCAGATGTACCTGCGCCCCCAGCGCGCTAAATTCATTAATCACCGACAGCGCCAGCTCGGCGTTTTCAATCAGGCAGCTTTCGGTGATCTCGACATCAATGGGGCTTTGGGTGAAGTGCATGTCGGTCAGCGCCTGACGCAGATCGCTTATCAGCGTCTGGTCGGCGAGCTGGCGCGCTGACACGTTCACCGCAACCCGCAGCTCAATGCCCGCATCGCGCCACTTCGCCACCTGGCGTACCACATCGAGCATCACCCAGCGCCCGAGCGGTACGATAAGCCCGGACTCTTCGGCGTAGGAGATAAAATCGAGTGGCGAAATCAGCCCGCGCTCCGGCGACTGCCAGCGCACCAGCGCTTCCAGACTGTGAACGTCGCCGTTGGCCAACATTTTCGGCTGGTAGTGAATAACCAGCTGATTTTTCTCAAGCGCCTTACGCAGGTTGGTGTCGAGCCAGAGATATTCGAACACCCGCTGGTTCATCTCCGGACAAAAGACGCAGAATTTACCGCGCCCGTTCTCTTTGGCGGTGTACATCGCCGTATCGGCGTTGCGGATAACGCTCTCGCGGTCTTCGCCATGCTGAGGCGCGAGGGCAATGCCGAGCGAGCAACCGGTATAGACTTCAATCAGCCCGATACGAAACGGGTGCTTCAGCCGGGAGATAATGCGTGAGGACATCGCCTCCAGCGCCGCCTGCGAGGTATCGGTCGCCATCACGAGAAACTCGTCGCCACCGAGCCTCGCCAGCACCTGATCTTTTTCAAGACAGCTTAAAATCGCGAGCGACACCGCCTGGAGAAGCTGGTCGCCGAACATATGCCCGTAGGCGTCGTTCACTTTCTTGAAATTGTCGAGATCGAGATAGACCACACCCACCTGCGTATCGCCGCGTTTAGCGATGGCGTCGCTTATCATCTCAAGAATAGCGTTGCGGTTGGGCAGTCCGGTAATGGCGTCGGTATTGGCCAGCACGCGCAGGCGCTCCTGCGCGCGGCGCTCTTCGGTAATATCGGTGCCAGAGCAGATCAGGAAAATTTCGTTTCGCCCGCTGCCGCTGTGGACAAACTTATTGCGAAAGAGAAACAGCCGCTGGCCTTTGCGGGTTTTGATCCAGCGCTCGACCTCATAGGAGCTGCCGTTGCGAAAAAAACCGGTGATATTGCGCCGCGACGCGGACGCTTCGGCGGGCGTCATAAACAGCTTAAAGACATTCTGCCCGATCACTTCGTGTTCTTTCAGGCCGGTGTATTCTTCGCTCAGCCGGTTGAAGCGCTGGATATTGCCGTGGCGATCGAGGATGACAATTACCGAGTTGGCTTCAGAAACCACCTGCTCCGCGAAGGAGAGTCCCTGCACGAGATCGCGCGCCACCGAGGTGGTGTCATGCCACGCCGACGCCGTGCCCGCCCACTCTTTACGGGAGACTTTGCGGCCCACCAGATGCACCGGCACCGGTTCGCCAAACAGCGATAACGAGAGCGTGACGCTTGAGGTGATCACACTCATGTTGCGGATTTGCGCGGCCTGATCCGGCGTCAGCGGCACCACGTGGCTGGTGACGGCCTCTTCGCTGGCGGCGAGCTGTAGCGCGTTGCTGTCCAGCGGCAGCCGCCAGAAAGGACTGGCGGCACCGCAGTAGCGGTACAGCAGATTATTCTCCAGGTCGTCTTTCATGCTCTCTCCCGAACCCACACCATGCGCTACGCAAACGGCACAGCCGGACTCTGCCGGCAATAAGAGGCAAAACGTTTGTTTTTACGGGAATATATTGTTGGCGAAGGCGGCAAGCCGGTGTCGGTTACGGCCATTTCGCTTAATTCTCAACGCGTTAAATTACGACGCACTCTGTTAGTGTGATCGTTTTTTGGAAAAATGCCCAAGTGAGACGGGAAAAATGTGCGCGCTCACACAGAGGAAAAGGCGAGGCGTGAGAGAAGAAAAACTCCCCGGCGGGGCCGGGGAGTAGAGGGTCAGGCGACCGGGCGTGCGATGACGCTGCGGGTTTCCATACGCACTTCGGCGATGGTCACGTCGATAACGTCGGTGACTTTATAAACGGTTTCGCCTTTGATCTGTACGGTGCCGTTTTCCTGGCTGCAGACCAGCTCATCGCGCACCGCGTGCAGGAACGGTGCGGGAATAAAGGCGACCGCGCCGTTATCCACCAGACGCACGCGCATGCCGCCGCGGCTGACATCGATAATTTCCGCCGCGAAGCGGGTATCGGTGCCGGCTTTGTCTTTCAGGAAACGGGCATACAGCCAGTCGCCCACATCGCGCTCCGCCATGCGGTTAAGACGACGACGCTCGGCCATCTGCACGGTGGCTTCATCCTGTGGACGCGTAGCGCTTTCGCCTTTAATGATGGCTTTCAGCAGGCGGTGGTTGACCATATCGCCATATTTACGAATCGGCGAAGTCCAGGTCGCATAGGCTTCAAGGCCGAGGCCGAAGTGCGGGCCTGGCTCGGTGCTGATTTCAGCAAACGACTGGAAGCGGCGGATGCGGCTGTCGAGGAAACCGGACGGCTGTGCGTCCAGCTCGCGGCGAAGCTTGCAGAAGCCCGGCAGCGTCAGTACGTCGTTCGCATCCACATGCATCCCGTGGCTTTGCAGCAGCGTCGCCAGCTGTTCGGTGCTCGCCGGGTCAAAGCCCGCGTGGACGTTATAAACGCCGAAGCCGAGCTTGTCGCGCAGCACGCGCGCGGCGCAGATGTTCGCGGCGATCATCGATTCTTCAACGATACGGTTAGCGATGCGGCGCGGCTCGGCGACGATATCCAGCACTTCGCCTTTCTCGCCCAGCACAAAGCGGTAATCCGGGCGGTCTTTAAACACCAGCGCGTGTTCAGTACGCCAGGCGCTGCGGCGCTGGCAAATCTGTTGCAGCAGGCGGATCTGCGCGGCAATCGCCTCGCTGCCCGGCTGCCAGTCGCCTTTTTCTTCCAGCCAGTCGGAAACGTCGTCATAGGCCAGCTTGGCTTTCGATTCGATGATAGCGGCGAAGAAGTGAATGTCATCGCTGATGGCGCCATCGGCTTCGATAATCATGCGGCAGACCAGCGCAGGGCGCTGCACGCCTTCGCGCAGCGAGCAGAGGTCGTCAGACAGCTCGCGCGGCAGCATCGGGATGTTAAAGCCCGGCAGGTAATTGGTGAACGCGCGCACTTTAGCGATGTTGTCGAGCTTGCTGCCTTCGGCGATCCACGCGGTCGGGTCGGCGATCGCGACGGTCAGTTGCAGGCGGTCGCCATCCAGCGCTTCCACATACAGCGCATCGTCCATATCTTCGGTGCTGGCGCTGTCGATAGTGACGAAATCCAGCGCGGTTAAATCTTCACGCGTCAGGTTTTCATCCAGCATTTCGGTCGCCACGCCGTCCGGCGCTTCGCGCTCAAGATTGTGGCGTGCCAGCGTCACCCACCACGGCACGAAATGGTCGTCGCCGAAGGTAATAAACTGTGTCAGTTCCGCGTAGAAACCGCGATCGCCTTTCAGCGGATGGCGGCGCATTTCCGCCACCGCCCAGTCGCCATTCTGGAAATCGTGGCTGACGCCGCGTTCAGCGCGGCACGGGATGGCGTCTTTCAGCAGCGGATGATCGGGAACGATTGAGAGACGATCGTCTTTCTTTTGCACCCGGCCCACAAAGCGGGTCAGGAAGGGTTCGATAAGCTCTTCGGGCTCGGCGGATTCTTTTTCCTTTTCCGTATGGATAACGGCAATGACGCGATCGCCGTGCATCACTTTCTTCATCTGCGGCGGCGGAATGAAGTAGCTTTTCTGCGCGTCAACCTCAAGGAAACCAAAACCTTTTTCCGTGGCTTTTACTACCCCTTCGGCGCGCGGCGTCTGGGAATGCAGTTGCTGTTTAAGCTGCGCAAGCAGCGGGTTATCCTGAAACATAGTGTCGAATTTTCGTGGCCAAAAGAGCGGCTGACAGTTTTACGCGATTGCGCGCCTCCCGGCAAGCGCTCTTTAGGCCGCAGCGGGCTATGCGACGACGCCAAGACCAAGCCGCAGACGGTTTACCCAGCCGCAAAGGCTGCCGAAGGCGAGCAGACGTAGCGCGTCCTGGATATCAAAACCGGCCTCAGTCAGCGGCTCAAGCTGTGCGTGGCCAAACCGCGCCGGGGCACGGGTCAACATCTGCATCGCCTGAATCATCGCGCGCGCTCTGGGGTGATTATGGCTCCAGGCCTGCAGCGCCCGTTCACCGTTGCGCGCCGCATCCGCAAGGCCTGGCTCGTCGCGCAGGCGCAGCGCGGCCTCGTCAAAACAGCTGGCGCTGCCGTTGATACGCGCCGATACCAGCGCCACCAGCGCAGCGTCAGCCGCATCCTCCGGCCTTTGCAGAGTGGCGAGCAGGGCGGCGAGACCCTCTAATGCGTCCGCGTCATGGGCCAGCAGAGAGAGCATCGGTTGCAGCAGCGGCTCATCCAGCGCCGCGTTATAAGCCGCCTGCTGGTCGGCGCTTGCCCAGCCCATTTCGAGCGCCGGGAGATCGGGCTGCCAGCGCGATTCAGCGGCGCTAAAGAGTGAGGCGGGCGCGTCCTGCTGCATATCAATGCCCGGCAACCAGCGCGCCGGCTGGCCGGGCTGTGCCTGTAACAGCGCCACCGCGCGGGCCTGAAAGCCCACGAAACCGATAATCTGTGTAAACGTGACGATGTCATGCACCGACAGCCCGGCGTCTTCCAGTTGCGCGCGCGCCGCGCTGTCAATCAGGGTGGGCTGACTGGCGAGCTGACGCGCGGTCTGGGTGAGCAGCGTCAGGCGGCGGTTGCTTTCCCGCGAGGAATCCGGCCCCGGCTCGGGCGCCAGACGGGCGGCGTAATGGTTGCACAGCCGCTGCACGCCGCAGACCTGTGCGACGGTTAAGGCGGCGCTGAGGCGGTCATAGACGCTCAGCGTATGAAGACGGGTGATGTCGCGTTTATCAGGCAGCAGAGAAGGGATAAGCGCGCGTGCGGCGTCGCACCACGGCGCGTGGGCGGCGATGTTCACGTCGTCCAGCGGCAGGTCGAGCAGAAAACGGTCCTCCACCTTTGCGGCTTCGGGAACTAACAGCAGCGGATCTGCCGGACAGAGGCTGGACTGGGTTTCATGATACCAGTGGCTTTTGCCGGTAAGGCGGCGTTGTTCCATGATCGTTCCTTGTCTGAAAATGAGCGCCCGGAACGGCGGAAACAATACGCAGCGCCGGGCAGGTCACGCACGACTATCCTGGCGTAACACTTCACGGCGATAAAAGATTGTTCGGTGATAACAAATATCAGAAAGGTATAAATAAAAAGGGCAGGTTGAAAACCTGCCCTTTGGCGAGAAACCGGAGGATTATTTCAGTTCCAGCTCGTTCATCGCAGCGATGCTGAAGCCGCCGTCAACGTGAACCACTTCACCGGTGATACCGCCGGAAAGGTCAGAGCACAGGAACGCCGCGGAGTTACCCACGTCTTCGATGGTGACGGTGCGACGAATCGGGGTGACCGCTTCGCAGTGCGCCAGCATCTTACGGAAATCTTTAATGCCGGAAGCCGCGAGCGTGCGGATCGGGCCTGCGGAGATAGCGTTAACGCGCACGCCTTCCGGACCCATCGCGTTCGCCATGTAGCGCACGTTAGCTTCGAGAGACGCTTTCGCCAGACCCATCACGTTGTAGTTCGGGATAGCGCGCTCTGCGCCGAGGTAAGAGAGCGTCAGCAGCGCCGCGTTCGGGTTCAGCATAGAACGGCACGCTTTCGCCATTGCCACAAAGCTGTATGCGCTGATGTCGTGCGCGATTTTGAAGCCTTCACGGGTCACGGCGTTAACGTAGTCGCCATCCAGCTGGTCAGCCGGCGCGAAACCGATGGAGTGTACGAAACCGTCAAATTTCGGCCAGACTTTGGCAAGCTCGGTGAACAGCGCGTCGATGCTTTCATCTTCCGCAACGTCACACGGCAGCACGATGCTGGAGTCCAGTTGAGCGGCAAACTCTTCCACGCGGCCTTTCAGCTTGTCGTTCTGGTAGGTGAACGCCAGTTCAGCCCCTTCACGGTGCATTGCCTGTGCGATACCGTATGCGATGGACAGTTTGCTGGCTACGCCAGTCACCAGAATGCGCTTACCGGTAAGAAAACCCATAGCTTTTAATCCTTATCGTCATTGTTATGGCGGCTGGCCGAAAGCGCCAGCCGTCGTTAAAACGCGGCGATTCTAACATGACTCGCCGGAGGAGTTAATCCGACCACTACAGATGGCGGATTAGCGGTCTTTTCGCCAGGCGTCGGCGGTTAAGGCTTCGCCGAAATGACTGGCGATAAGCCGTTTGGTTAAATCGTGCAGCGGCGAGGCGAGAACGTCGGCCGTGCTGCCGCGCTCCACCACTTCGCCCTGATGCATCACCATCACCTGATCGCTGATGTGTTTCATCATGCCAATGTGCTGGGTGACATAAATATAAGAGATACCCTGTTTTTCCTGTAATTCCAGCATCAGGTTGATTAACTGCGAACGCATCGACATATCAAGCGACGCCAGCGCTTCGTCGGCGATAATGACTTTCGGGCGCAGGATCAGCGCGCGCGCGAGGCCCAGACGCTGTTTCTGGCCCGGGGCCAGCATATGCGGATAGTAACTCACGTGATCGGGCAGCAGTCCGACCATGCGCAGCGTCTCTTTAATGCGCTTCGCGCGGGCTTCCGGCTCCAGATCGGTGTTGAGCCGCAGCGGGAAATCGAGAATTTGGGAAATCCGCTGGCGTGGGTTAAGCGATGTCGACGGATCCTGAAAAATCATGCGGATGCGCTGACTGCGAAACGAATAATCGCCAAACGTCAGCGGATGATCGTCAATCACCAGTTCGCCCGTGGTGGGGGCGACCATACCGGCCAGCATTTTGGCAAGCGTGGATTTACCCGAGCCGTTCTCGCCGATGATAGCCAGCGTCTGGCGCTCGCGCAGGGTAAAGCTCAGCGGTTTCACCGCCTCGACGGTCTGGCGGCGAAACCAGCCGGTGCGATAGCGATAAGTTTTACTCAGGTTGCGAACCTGCAACAGCGTTTCCACCATTTCACTCTCTCTCCATGTTCAGCGGGAAATGGCAGGCGAAAAGATGATTTTTCGGCCCGTCGAGACGCGGGGTTTCGATACATTTGCGCTGGGCATACGGGCAGCGCGGCCCGAGGCGGCAGCCAATCGGCAAGTGCTCAAGCAGCGGGATCGCGCCCGGCAGCGTATTGAGGCGGCTTTTATGCGGCATCGCGCTGCCGAAATCCGGGATCGCGCGGATCAGCGCCTGAGTGTAAGGGTGGTGCGGGGTGGAGATAAGCTCCTCGCTTGGCGCGGTTTCTACTGTTTGCCCGCAGTAGAGCACGTCGATGCGGTCAGCCCACTGGCTCAGCATCTGCAAGTCGTGGCTGATAAGCAGAATCGTCGTGTTGTTATTCTGATTCAGCCGCGAGAGCAGGCGGAAAATCTGCGCCTGGGTGGTCGGCTCCATCGCGTTGGTTGGCTCATCAGCAATCAGCAGACGCGGCTGATTAGCGAGCGCGATGGCTATCATCACCTTCTGACATTCACCTTCCGTCAGTTCATACGGAAAGCTGCGCATCGCGTCTTTATGGTCTTTAATCCCGACACGGTGCAGCAGTTCGATGGCCCGGCGTTTGCGCCAGCCGAAACGCTGCCACCAGCGGCCTTTGTATGTCCAGCCGGGGATGTTTTGCATCAGCTGGCGGCCAATTTTCTCTGACGGATCGAGACAGGATTGCGGCTCCTGGAAAATCATCGACACGTTATGGCCCACCAGACGGCGGCGCTCGCGCGGCGAGAGGCGCAGCAGATCGATATCGTCAAAGCGCATACGGTCAGCGGTGATGCGCCAGTTATCTTTGGTCACCCCGCAGATCGCTTTCGCAATCAGGCTCTTACCGGAGCCCGATTCGCCCACCAGCCCGCGAATGTCGCCTTCCGGCAGGCTCAGGCTCACGCGGTCCACCGCTTTCACCCAGCCTTCGCTGGTTTTAAACTCAATCGTCAGGTTACGAATATCCAGCAGCGGCATTATTCCACCCCCGCGTCGATGGCGCGACGGATGCCGTCGCCCAGTAAATTGACCAACAGTACGCTAATCATAATGGCGGCCCCCGGCAGCATCACCGTCCAGGGCGCGACGTAAATCAGCTCCAGCGCGTCGCCGAGCATCGCGCCCCATTCGGGCGAGGGGAGCTGCGCGCCGAGATCGAGAAAACCGAGCGCCGCGATATCCAGAATCGCAATCGACAGCGCACGGGTGATTTCGCCGACCAGCACCGACGCGGTGTTAGGCAGAACGGCGAACCACAAAATATTAAAGGTGGTCGCGCCATCCAGGCGTGCGGCGATCACATAGTCTTTTTCCAGCTCGTCATGCACCATGCTGTACACCGAGCGCACCATACGCGGCACCAGCGCGAGCCAGACAGCCAGCATCGCGTGGCTGAGCTGCGGCCCGGCGAAGGCGACCACGATAATCGCCAGCAGCAGCGAGGGGATCGAGAGCAGCGTATCCAGTACGTGATTAAGCACCGCCGAGCGCAAGCCGTGGGTGGCGCCCGCCAGCACGCCCAGCACCATTCCGCAGGCAGTCGCGGCCAGCGTCACCACAAACGCGCCGCCGATCGTGGGTGCCGCGCCGCTCAGCAGGCGGCTTAACAGATCGCGTCCTAAATCGTCAGTCCCGAGGAAGAACGAGACTTCGCCATAGCGCGACCACGACGGCGGCAATAGCTGATAGCCGAGAAATTGTTGATCGATGCCGTAGGGCGCAAAGAGCCGGCCGAACACGCACAACAGCACCAGACCCGCACAGCCGTACAGGCCCACCATTGCGACGGTGTCGCCATAAAGTTTACGCCAGACGGTGCGCAGCGCGCCCGGCGCGCGTTTCTCGCGATAGACGCTATCGTAAGGCATACCATTCCTTATGTTTCAGCGGGTTCGCCAGCGCGCCCAGAATATCCGAAATCACGTTCACCAGAATCACCAGCGACCCGACGACCATCACGCCCGCCGAAATCGCGGCGTAATCCTGCTGACGAATGGCGTTAATCAGCCAGCGGCCAAGGCCCGGCCAGCTAAAGACCATCTCAGTGATCATCGCAAGCGTCAGCATGGTGGAGAATTGCAGCCCCAGACGCGGGATGACCGGCGGCAGGGCGTTATGCAGCACGTGGCGGCGCAGAATGGTCAGGCGCGACAGCCCGCGCGTGGCGGCCGCTTTGATGTAGTTGCGCTCAAGAATTTCAACGGTGCTGACGCGCACCAGGCGGATCACTTCGGTAGTTGGCGCGACGGCGAGCGTCAGCACCGGCAGCACCATATGGCGCAGGGCGCTTAAAATCATCTCGTGACGCCACGGCGAGTCGGAAAGCCAGGCGTCAATCAGCGCGAAGCCCGTCACCGTTTTCACTTCATACAGCAGGTCGAAGCGCCCGGAGACCGGGAACCAGCCTAGCGTCAGCGAAAAGAACAGCGTAAAAAGCAGCGCCAGCCAGAATACCGGAATCGAAAAGCCGAGCAGCGCCAGCGCGCTGATGATTTTATCCTGCCATTTATGGCGAAGGATGCCCGCTACCATGCCGACCGGAATACCCACCAGCAGTGCCAGCCCGAACGCCAGCACGCACAGCTCCATCGTGGCCGGGAACACTTCGCGCAATTGGGTGGAGATAAGCTGGCCGTTGATGCTGGAGACCCCGAAATCCCAGTGCAATACGCTATCGCACCAGAACAGCCACGCGTTCCAGAGCGAAGCGCCCTGCAGCGGCGCATGCGGCGTGAAATAGCTCAGGCAGAAGCCGACAATCGTCAGGAAAAACAGCGTGATCAACAGCAACACCAGGCGGCGGAGAGTGAAAATAATCATGGCTGCTTCTCCTCAGAAGGCTCGCGCGAGACGCCGGCGAACGAGGCGTTGCCGAACGGGCTCAGTACCAGGCCTTTCATATCGTAACGGTACGCCTGCAACCGCAGCGACGACGCCAGCGGCAGCACCGGTAGCTGTTCGGCGAGGATCGTCTGCGCGCGGGTGTAGGCTTCAATCCGGTATGCCAGCTGCTGCGAGGAGAGGGCCGATTGCAGCACGGCGTCAAAATCACGATCGCACCAGTGCGCGTAGTTGGTTTGCGAGCGAATGGCCGCACAGCTTAACAGCGGACGGAAAAAGCTATCCGGATCGTTACTGTCCGTCGCCCAGCCCGCGAGCGTTAAATCGTGGTTCATATCCATCAGACGGGCCTCCTGAAAACGGCCCTCCACCGGCACGATATCCACCGTCACGCCCACCTGCGCCAGATCCGCCTGCAACAGTTCGGCGGTTTTGAGCGGGCTTGGGTTCCAGGCTTGCGAGCTGGTGGGCACCCAGAGCTTCAGCGTCAGGTTTTCAAGCCCCAGCGCTTTCAGCTGCGCACGCGCTTTATCCGGGTTGTATTCGGTGATTTTGGCGTTGTTGTCATAGGCCCAGGAGGCGCGCGGCAGAATCGACGCGGCGGTCTCCGCCGTACCGTAGTAGATAGACTGCATCAGGCGCTGGTTATTGATGGCCAGCGCCAGCGCGTGACGTACTTTCGGGTTATCCAGCGGCGCTTTATGTGTGTTAAACGCCAGATAAGCGATATTCATGCCGGGGCGCAGCGTCAGGCGCAGGCGCGGATCGTCTCTGAGACTCGTAAGCTGGCTCGCGGCAGGCCATGCCAGCACGTCGCATTCACCGGTCAGGAGCTTCGACAGACGCCCCGTGCCGCCGGAGCCGAGATCGATAACCACCTGCGGCATCTGCGGTTTGCCGCGCCAGTAGGCGTCGTGACGCAGCAGGCGAATGTACTGCCCGGCGCGATACTCGCCAAGACGGAACGGCCCGGTGCCGACCGGCTCGCGATCGAGCTCCTCCTGATTGCCGCTGCGCTCAAGCGCCGCGGCGTACTCCGCCGACATCACCGACGCGTAATGCGTGGCGAGATGCCATAAAAACGAGGCGTCCGGCTGGCGTAAGCGAAACTCCACGGTGCGGTTGTCAAGCTTGCGCACGCTGCGGACGTTATCGGCGAACTGGAGACTGTCGAAATAGGGGTAGCTGCCGCCGTTGACGTTATGCCACGGGTGTTTCGGGTCGATAATGCGCTGAAAGCTGAACACTACATCGTCGGCATTCAGCGCGCGCGTGGGCGTAAACCAGCGGGTGTGCTGAAACTGCACGTTCGGGCGCAGGCGAAAACGCCAAGTAATGCCATCGTCCGGCGTCTCCCAGCTTTCGGCGAGCTCCGGCACCAGCCGGTAAGTATAAGGATCAACATCCAGCAGCCTGTCATAGAGCTGTGCGGCGAGCGTATCCACCGTCAGCCCGCTGCCCGCTTTTTGCGGGTTAAAGGTATTAACCTGGCCATTAACGCAATAGACAAAGCCGCTCTGGCGAATATCGCCGGGCGATTCGGCGAGAGGCGCAGCAAAAGCCGGTACGCTCAGCAGCCCGAGCGTCGCTAAAAAGGAGGAGAGAATTCCGCGCATAAGTTTTTGAGTTGTTTTCGTCACCAGGCAAAGTGTATCGCACTTACGCGGCCTGCGTAAAAAACTCTGCGGGCGTTTGGGTTAAAAGTAGTCGTGTTTAGCGAATTTCATGTTTTTTCAGCAGCGCCCGCAGCTGATGGTAGGTTAAACCGAGCAATTCAGCGGCCTGTTTCTGGTTATATTTCGCTGCCTGCAGGCTCGCCTCCAGCAGCCGTTTTTCTTCATCATGCTGCCATTTGCGCAGATTCAGCGGCAGCGATGGGCCGCTGGTCGATGCATTGGGTGTCGTCACCGGCGCTATCTCCGCCTGTTCGCGGCGAAACGGATCGAGAATAATGTTATCCACCGGCTCATCGCTGCTGGCGTGACGATAGACGGAGCGCTCCACCACGTTTTTCAGCTCGCGAATGTTGCCCGGCCAGCGATAGCCGAGCAGGGTTTCCCGCGCATGTTCGGTAAAGCCCGGAAAGAGCGGCAGGCCCAGCTCGCGGCACATCTGGATGGCGAAATGCTCCGCCAGCAGCATGATATCGCTGTCGCGTTCGCGAAGGGCAGGGAGCAACACCACATCAAAGGCGAGACGGTCGAGCAGGTCGGCGCGGAATTTCTCCTCTTCCACCAGACGCGGCAAATCGGCGTTGGTCGCACAGATTAGCCGCACGTTCACCTGCAACGGCTGGCTGCCGCCGACGCGCTCCAGCTCGCCATATTCAATCACTCTTAACAGTTTTTCCTGCACCAGCATCGGCGCGGTGGCGAGTTCATCCAGAAACAGCGTGCCGCCGTCGGCACGCTCAAAGCGACCCGGGTGGCGCTTCTGCGCGCCGGTAAACGCCCCGGCCTCGTGGCCGAAAAGCTCGGAATCCAGCAGGTTTTCATTCAGCGCCGCGCAGTTCAGCGAGATAAATGGCCCCTGCCAGCGGCGCGACAGGTAGTGAAGACGATGTGCGATAAGCTCTTTGCCGGTACCGCGTTCGCCAATAATCAGCACCGGTTTATCAAGCGGCGCGAGCCTTGAGACCTGTTCCAGCACCTCAAGAAACCGGTTCGCTTCGCCAATCAGGTTATCTTTGTATTCAGTCATGATGAAATTCACCACTTAGTAGCGTATATCACTACTCTAGCCTGGAAGGGCATAACGGTAAAATTTTAACTATGCTTTAAAATCAATGAATTAAAAAAGTGGCACGGAGTTTGTATTAAGCTCTACAGCAAGGGCTTAGCCCGTCTTACCATGTAGAGGATGAAATTATGGGTATTTTTTCTCGTTTTGCCGACATCGTGAACGCCAACATCAACGCCCTGCTGGAGAAGGCTGAAGATCCGCAAAAACTGGTCCGCCTGATGATTCAGGAAATGGAAGATACACTGGTGGAAGTGCGTTCAACCTCCGCCCGCGCGCTGGCGGAAAAGAAACAGATCGCGCGCCGCATTGAGCAGGCTAACGCGCAGCAGGCCGAATGGCAGGAGAAAGCCGAGCTGGCGCTGCGTAAAGATAAAGACGATCTGGCCCGCGCCGCGCTGATTGAAAAACAGAAACTGACCGACATTATTCGTGTGCTGGAAGAAGAAGCGTCTCAGCTTGATGAAACGCTGGCGCGTATGAAACAGGAAATCGGCGAGCTTGAGAATAAACTCAGCGAAACACGCGCAC
Source organism: Cronobacter sakazakii (assembly GCF_000982825.1). Lineage (NCBI taxonomy): Bacteria > Pseudomonadati > Pseudomonadota > Gammaproteobacteria > Enterobacterales > Enterobacteriaceae > Cronobacter > Cronobacter sakazakii. Next base: position 3,005,733 of record NZ_CP011047.1, read on the forward strand.
GTCAGCAGGCATTGACTCTGCGCCACCAGGCGGCGTCTTCCTCGCGCGATGTGCGCCGTCAGCTCGACAGCGGCAAAATCGATGAGGCGATGGCGCGTTTCGAATCGTTCGAGCGCCGTATCGATCAGATGGAAGCCGAAGCGGAAAGCCACGGTTTTGGTAAGCAGAAATCGCTGGACCAGCAGTTTGCCGAACTGAAAGCTGATGATGACATCAGCGTGCAACTGGCAGCGCTGAAAGCGAAAGTGCAGCAGCGCGACGGCGAATAATCGCCCGCGTTGACAAGGAGCGCGGCGGCACGTGCCGTCGCAATATTGACCCGTAAGGAGAACCCATGAGTGCACTGTTTCTGGCTATACCGTTAACGCTGTTTGTGCTGTTTGTGTTGCCGGTCTGGCTCTGGCTTCACTACAGCAACCGCTCCGGGCGCGATGCGCTCTCTCAGAGCGAGCAGCAGCGCCTGGCGCAGCTCAATGAAGAGGCGCAGCGCATGCGCGAACGCATCCACGCGCTGGAACAAATTCTTGATGCCGAGCACCCGAACTGGAGAAACCAATAATGACGCGTACGTTTAGCGGCAAAAAGCTGGGACGCCTTCCCCGCGAAGGTATGGTGAAGGGTGTTTGTGCGGGTATCGCGCACTATCTGGACGTGCCGGTCAAACTGGTGCGGCTGATAACCGTGCTGTCGATGCTCTTCGGGCTGTTTTTTATCACTATTGTTGCGTATATCGTGCTGACCTTCGCGCTCGACCCGCTCGATGAGACGCAGGAAGGGGAGGCAGAGCCCACCAGCAGCGACTTGCTGAATGCGGTGGATGCCGAACTTGCCGCGGGCGAGCAGCGTTTGCGGGCGATGGAGCGTTACGTGACATCGGATGCCTTCTCGCTGCGCAGCCGTTTCCGCCAGCTATAATGAGGCTATCAGGGGGCTGTGCCCTTGGTTAATAAAGGAGCCGTTATGAATTCCACCACCCGTTGGCAACGTGTCTCCCGCCGTGCGAAGCCAGGGCTTAAAATCGCCGGTAAACTGGCGCTCATGACCGCGCTGCGTTACGGCCCGGCAGGGTTTGCCGGATGGGCGGTGAAATCCGTTGCCCGTAAGCCGCTTAAAATCGCGCTGGCGTTTGCGCTTGAGCCCTTATTAAACCGGCTCGCGAAACGCGTCTCGGCGCGTTATATCAATAAACCTTCACGCAAATAGCCCGAGCCTCTCGGGCTTTTCTTTTTCAGGCATTTTTTGCGCTACTTCACAATTACTCACACTGATTTCCGGAAACCGGGTTTTATTCCTAAAAGCCAAATTTACGCGCGTTGACACCTCTATTTGCCAGGGGTAGCCTTTCTTCGTGGGACCGCTACCATGGAAATATCAATAATGGAAAATACAACCCCTTCCACGATAAATCTCGACGCGATTAAAAATCTGATTGCGCGAATTTATGGCGATGGATTTACTACTTCGCATTACGAAACACTCGAAAAACATATTTCAGAAACGCGTAAAGCCATTACAGTGCCGCGTAAAAATGGCTGGGATGAAACCGATGTGGTATTAATTACCTATGCCGATCAGTTCAGCGCGCCCGGTGAAAAACGCCTCGCGACTTTTCAGCGCTTTTTTGAAAAGTGGTTAAAACCGTATTTTTCTCATATTCATCTTTTACCGTTTTATCCCTGGTCGTCTGACGACGGATTTTCGGTGGTGGATTACCACCGCGTCGACCCACAGTGCGGCGACTGGGACGATATCGCGAGGCTTAATACCCAGGCGCGGCTGATGTTTGACTTCGTCTGCAACCATATTTCCGCCCAGAGTGAATGGTTTGCAGATTATCTCGCGCAAAAACCGGGCTATGAAGATTTCTTTATTGCCGTTGACCCGGCGACGGATTTATCCGCCGTCACCCGACCGCGCGCGTTGCCGTTATTAACACCGTTTACGATGCAAAACGGACGGGTGCGTCACCTGTGGACCACCTTCAGCGAAGATCAGATTGACCTCAATTTCGCCAGCCCGGTTGTTCTGCTGGCGATGGTGGATGTCCTTTTGCATTATCTGCGCGAAGGGGCGCAATATGTCCGCCTCGACGCCGTCGGCTTTATGTGGAAAACACCTGGAACGAGCTGTATCCATCTGGAAAAAACACATCTGTTAGTGAAGCTGTTCCGCGCGATCGCCGATGTGGTGGCTCCGGGCACTGTGATCATCACCGAAACTAACGTACCGCATAAAGACAATATCGCCTATCTCGGTAACGGGTTTGATGAGGCGCAGATGGTGTACCAGTTCCCGCTGCCGCCGCTGGTGCTGCATGCTATTCATACCCAAAATGCCCGCACGCTCTGCGAGTGGGCGCAGGGGTTAAGTGACGCGCGTATCGGTGAAACCACCTGGTTTAATTTCCTGGCGTCGCATGACGGCATCGGGCTTAATCCGCTGCGCGGCATTCTTCCCGAAGACGCGATTTTACGCCTGGTGGAAGACCTTCAGGCGCAAGGCGCTCGGGTCAACTGGAAAAATAACCCGGACGGCACGCGCAGCCCCTATGAAATTAACGTCACGTATATGGATGCCCTTAGTTTACGGGATGACAGCGACGCGACGCGCCTTGCGCGTTTTCTGCTGGCGCACGCGCTGTTATTAACCTTCCCCGGCGTTCCGGCGATTTATATTCAAAGTATTCTCGGCTCACGTAATGATGAAGAGGGCGTTGAACGGCTTGGCTATAACCGCGCTATTAATCGTCAAAAATATACCGAGGCGGAAATGAACACGGCGCTACAGGCCGAAGGGAATTTACGCCACGAAACGTGGAAGCAACTCGGTGAGCTTATTTCGCTTCGCCGCCAGCACGCGGCGTTTCATCCCGACAGCGCCTTTGCCGCGCGCTGTATTAATGATGCAGTGCTGGAAATTATGCGCGTTGCAGATAATGGCGCGACGGTCATTGCCCTCTTTAATCTCAGCGATACCGAGCAGGTTATTGATTATGACGCCCGCGGCTGTCGTGAATTAATCACCGGTGCGACGATAAATAGTGACTCGCTGATTCTTGCCCCATGGAAAGCAATGTGGCTTAGCAAAGCCTGAAAGGACTGAATATGCGAAACAATAATATTGTGCTGATTTCAGCACTGGTTGCCTGCGCCCTGATGTCAGGCTGTGACGACAAGAAAAAGGAAAATGTTGCCATCGAATTTATGCATTCGTCGGTGGAACAGGAGCGCCAGGCGGTAATTACGCGCCTTATCGAGCGCTTCGAAAAGGCGAACCCGGGGATCACGGTGAAACAGGTGCCGGTCGAAGAAGACGCGTACAACACCAAAGTCACCACGCTTGCCCGCTCTGGCGCGCTGCCAGAAGTCATTGAGATTAGCCACGACTACGCCAAAGTGATGGACAAAGAGCAACTGCTCGATCGCGAGGCCATCAAAGCCGCGGTGGCGCAGGTCGGCGAAAATCAGTTCTTTGACGGCGTGCTGCGCATTGTGCGCACTGAGGACGGCACGGCCTGGACCGGTGTGCCTATCAGCGCCTGGCTTGGCGGCGTCTGGTATCACAAATCGCGTCTGGCGGAAGTGGGCATCAGCGAACCGCAGGACTGGCAGTCACTGCTGAACGCCGCAACGCTTTTGAATAAACCGTCCGATAAAAAATACGGCATCGCACTGCCCACCGCCGAGAGCGTCATGACCGAACAGGCGTTCTCGCAGTTTGCGCTCTCCAACGGCGCGAACGCGTTTGACGCCAGCGGCAACATTACGCTTAACACGCCTGAAATGCGTGAGGCGCTGGAGTTCTACCGCGAGCTCGCGGCGCTCTCCATGCCTGGCTCGAACGACGTCATGGAAATCAAAGACGCCTTTATGAACGGCACCGCGCCCATGGCTATCTACTCCACCTACATCCTGCCTGCGGTGTTTAAAGAGGGCGACCCGCAGGATCTCGGCTTTGTCGTGCCGACCAAAAAATCTGCCGCCGCCTACGGAATGCTGACTTCACTCACCATCACCGCCGGGCAGCGTGAAGAGGAAACCGAAGCCGCGAAGAAATTCGTGGTCTTTATGGAGCAGGCGGAAAACGCCGCCGACTGGGTGCTGATGTCGCCGGGCGCGGCGTTGCCGGTCAACAAAACCGTGGTAGAGACGCCTACCTATCAGCAAAACCCGGTCATTAAAGCGTTCGGCGGGCTCACCCGCGAACTCATCGCGCAATTCCCTAACGTGCAGGTCTTCGGCTCGGTTGGCGACAAAAACTTCACCCGTATGGGCGATGTGACGGGATCCGGCGTCATTAACGAAATGGTCAACAGCGTCACGGTTGGCGGCAAGTCGCCGGAAGCGGCGCTGGTTGACGGGCAAAAACGTCTCGATGAACTGGTCGCCAGACCGTAACCCCGACGCAGGAAATGGCTCTCATGAAGAAGTTAACTTCAGGTGGTTCTGATATGCCATTCGCCATGCTGCTCCTGGCCCCCAGCCTGCTGTTGCTGGGCGGCCTGGTAGCCTGGCCGATGCTGTCGAATATCGAAATCAGTTTTTTACGCCTGCCGCTCAACCCGCGCCTGCCGTCGCAGTTCATCGGGCTTGAGAACTACCTCAAAATCCTCAGCGATCCGGGCTTCTGGCACTCGCTGTGGATGACCTGCTGGTACACGGCGCTGGTGGTGGCGGGCAGTACCGCGCTTGGGTTGTCCGTCGCGATTTTCTTTAACCGCGAGTTTCGCTTTCGCAAAACCGCGCGCTCGCTGGTGATCCTCTCTTACGTCACGCCGTCCATTTCACTGATATTTGCGTGGAAATATATGTTCAACAACGGCTATGGCGTCGTGAACTGGATTGCGGGCGATCTGCTGCATCTCTACGACCAGGCTCCGCTGTGGTTCGACAACCCGTCCAGCAGCTTCGCACTGGTGGTGCTGTTCGCCATCTGGCGCTACTTCCCCTACGCCTTCATCTCGTTTTTGGCGATTTTGCAGACCATCGACAAATCGCTCTACGAGGCGGCGGAGATGGACGGCGCAAGCGCCTGGCAGCGGTTTCGCATCGTGACGCTGCCCGCCATCATGCCGGTACTGGCGACCGTCGTGACGCTGCGCACTATCTGGATGTTCTACATGTTCGCGGACGTTTATTTGCTGACGACCAAAGTCGATATCCTGGGCGTATATCTCTACAAAACCGCCTTTGCGTTCAACGACCTCGGTAAAGCGGCAGCTATCTCCGTCGTGCTGTTCATCATTATTTTCGCAGTGATCCTGATTACCAGAAAGCGGGTGAATCTCCATGGCAACAAATAAACGTTTTGCACGGCGCGCGGGGTTTTACTTCGGGCTGGCGCTGTTCCTGATTGCAACGCTGCTGCCTTTCTTTGTGATGCTGATGACCTCGTTCAAAAGCCCGAAAGAGGCGATTTCGCTGCACCCGACGCTGTTCCCGCAGCACTGGACGCTGGAGCACTATGTCGACATTTTCAATCCGCTGATCTTTCCGTTCGTCACCTATTTTCGCAACAGTCTGGTGGTGTCGGTGGTGTCGTCCGGTGTCGCGGTGTTTATCGGCATTCTCAGTGCCTATGCGCTGTCAAAGCTGCGCTTCAAGGGGCGGATGACCATCAATGCCAGCTTTTACACGGTCTACATGTTCTCCGGCATTCTGCTGGTGGTGCCGCTCTTCAAAATCATCACCGCGCTTGGCATCTATGACACACAGCTCGCCATTATCGTGACGATGGTGACGCAGACGCTGCCGACCGCTGTGTTCATGCTGAAAAGCTACTTCGACACCATTCCTGATGAAATCGAAGAGGCGGCGATGATGGATGGCTTAAACCGTCTGCAAATCATCTTTCGCATCACCGTGCCACTGGCGGTTTCCGGCCTGGTCTCGGTGTTCGTCTACTGCTTTATGGTGGCGTGGAACGATTACCTCTTCGCCTCGATTTTCCTTTCCAGCTCGTCGAACTTCACGCTGCCTGTTGGGCTTAACACGCTCTTTAGCACGCCGGACTACATCTGGGGACGCATGATGGCGGCGTCGCTGGTGACGGCACTGCCGGTAGTAGTGATGTACGCGCTTTCCGGACGTTTCATAAAAAGTGGGTTGACCGACGGCGGCGTGAAGGGCTGACCGGGTCATTTTCAGGGAGAAAGTAATGAAAAAATTAGTGGCTCAGGCACCGCGCGTGGCGGCGCTGGTGGAATATCAGGACCGTGCAGTCGCGGATAACGAAGTGAAAATCCGCGTGCGCTTCGGCGCGCCGAAACACGGCACCGAAGTGGTGGATTTTCGCGCGGCCAGTCCGTTTATCGATGAAGAATTTTCCAGCGAATGGCAGCTCTTCACGCCGCGCCCGGAAGGCGCACCGCGTGGCATTGAGTTCGGCAAATTCCAGCTCGGCAATATGGTGGTGGGCGAGATTATCGAGCGCGGCGTACGCGTCACCGAATACGCCGTGGGCGACCTGGTCTGCACCTATGGCCCGCTAATGGAAACCGTCATCGTTAACGCCTTGGATAACTATAAGCTTCGCAAAATGCCGCAGGGCAGTAGCTGGAAAAACGCCGTCTGCTATGACCCGGCGCAGTTCGCCATGAGCGGCGTGCGCGACGGCAACGTGCGCGTCGGCGATTTCGTGGTCGTGGTAGGGCTTGGTGCCATCGGGCAGATAACCGTACAGCTGGCGAAAAAAGCGGGCGCGTCGGTAGTGATTGGCGTCGATCCTATTGAGCACCGCTGCGCGATTGCCCGGCGTCACGGCGCGGACACCACCTTTAACCCCATTGGCGCGGACATCGGGCTTGAAATCAAAAAGCTCACCGGCAAACAGGGCGCGGACGTCATCATCGAAACCAGCGGCAACGCCGATGCTCTGCAGGCCGCACTGCGCGGTATCGCCTACGGCGGCACCATCTCGTATGTCGCATTCGCTAAGCCGTTTACCAGCCTTAACTTCGGGCGCGAAGCGCATTTTAACAACGCGAAAATTGTCTTCTCCCGCGCCTGTAGCGAGCCGAACCCGGACTATCCGCGCTGGAGCCGCAAGCGTATCGAAGAGACCTGCTGGGAACTGCTGATGAACGGCTATCTCAACTGCGAAGATCTGATTGACCCGGTCGTGCCTTTCGCCCAGAGCGCAGAGAGCTACATGAAGTATGTCGACCAGCACCCGGAACTGAGCATCAAAATGGGCGTCACTTTTTAATTCACGGATGAAACAACAATGAAAATCGCAACGCAGAATCAGGCATTTTTCCCGGAAAACATTCTGGAGAAATTTCGTTATATCAAATCGATGGGCTTTGACGGCTATGAAATCGACGGCAAGCTGCTGGTGGACAATCTTGCGGAGGTCAAAGCCGCGATTCAGGAGACCGGCCTGCCGGTGACGAGCGCCTGCGGTGGTTACGACGGCTGGATCGGCGACTTTATCGAGGAGCGCCGCCTGAACGGGCTTTCACAGATCACCCGCATTCTGGAGGCGCTGGCGGAAGTCGGCGGCAAAGGGATTGTAGTGCCTGCGGCCTGGGGGATGTTCACCTTCCGCCTGCCGCCGATGAAATCGCCGCGAAGCCTGGCGGGCGACAGAAAAGCGGTCAGCGATTCGCTGCGCTATCTCGACGAGGTGGCGGCGCGTACCGGCACCACGGTTTTCCTTGAGCCGCTCAACCGCTACCAGGATCACATGATCAACACGCTCGCCGACGCGCGACGCTATATCGTCGAGGGCGGCCTGAAGCATGTCAAAATCATCGGCGATTTTTATCACATGAATATCGAGGAAGATAACCTCTGCAAGGCGTTCCACGATAACCGCGATCTCTTAGGGCACGTTCACATCGCCGACAATCATCGCTACCAGCCGGGCAGCGGGGCGATTGATTTTCACAGCGCGTTCGATCAACTGCGCGCCGACGGCTATGACGGCTATATCGTCTATGAATGCCGCATCCGGGCCGACGACCCGGCGCAGGCCTACCGGCAGTCGCTTGACTTCCTGCGTCAGTGTTAAGAGGCGGCGTGCGAAATGAGTGCTCATCAAACCTCGCCGCTGAAGGTGGCCATTATTGGTGCCGGTCAGGTGGCGGATAACGTTCATGCCTCGTTTTACCGCACGCGTGAAGAGGTGCAACTGGTGGCTGTCTGCGACAGCCGCCCTGAACAGGCGCAGGCGTTCGCAGAACGCCACGCCATCAGGCACGTTTTCACCGATGTCGCCACGCTGCTGGCAGAGGTGCGCCCGGATGTGGTCAGCGTCTGCTCGCCGAACCGTTTTCATCATGAACATGTGATGCAGGCGCTGGCGGCGGGGTGTCACGTGATGTGTGAAAAGCCGCCCGCCATGACGCCCGAACAGGCGGACGAGATGCGCCAGGCCGCCCGGCGATCCGGTAAAGTGCTGGCCTACGATTTCCACCATCGCTTCGCCCGCGACACACAACTGCTGCGCGAACAAGTAGCGAGCGGCACGCTTGGCGACGTGTATGTCACTAACGCGCGGGCGCTGCGGCGCTGCGGCGTGCCGGGCTGGGGCGTGTTTACCAACAAAGCGCTACAGGGCGGCGGGCCGCTTATCGACATCGGCATTCATATGCTGGATGCGGCGCTGTTTGTGCTCGGCTTTCCGCGCGTAGCGTGCGTGACCGCGCATACGTTCCAGAAGCTTGGCACCACCAAAAGCAGCGGCCAGTTTGGCCGCTGGGATCCGCAACAATACACGGTAGAAGACGCGCTGTTCGCCACAGTGGAGTTTGCCAGCGGCAACATCCTGCGGCTCGAAACCTCGTTTGCGCTCAACATCGCCCCGCAGTCGCAGATGAACGTTGAGTTTTGCGGCGACAAAGCGGGGGCGATGCTCTTTCCGGCGCACATTTATCAGGACTGCGACGGCGAGCTGCTGACGTTAATGCAGCGCGAAAAGGCAGACGATCGACGTCACCAGCGCAGCATGGAAGCGTTTCTTGACTGTGTGCAGGGAAAACCTGCACCAATTGCCGACGGCGAGCAGGGCTGGCAGATCCAGCGGCTGGTGGCGGCCATCTATCAGGCGGCAGAAACAGGGAAGTGTGTTGAGCTATGAATTCAATAACCACGCTGGTCGAAGCGCGCTTCGATCCGCATTACCACAATAAATACGCCACGCTGATGGCCGCCGGCAACGGCGCGCTGGGCGTGCGCGCCACGCATGAAGAAGCCTACACCACCCAGACGCGCGGCATGTTTTTAGCCGGGCTTTACCACAGGGCAGGCGAGGGTGAAACCACAGAGCTGGTCAATCTGCCGGATCTGGTCGGAATGGACATTGAGCTTAACGGCGAAATTTTTAGCCTGCTGAGTGGTGAGATTCTGCGTTATCGCCGTGAGCTCTGCTTTGCAAGCGGGGAACTGACACGCACCGTCGAGTGGCGTTCACCACGCGGGCAGCGTTTTACGCTCAAAAGCGAGCGCTTTGTCTCCGCCACGCGGCTTGGGCTGTTCTGCCTGCGGCTTGCCATTACGCCTGTTGATAGCGCGGCCACCGTGCGCGTGGCGACGGGCATCGAAGCCACGCAGACCAATAGCGGGCGTCAGCATCTGGCAGAGCGTGAACTGCGCGTTTTTGAAAACAGTTACCTTCAGGCGCGCTACCGCACGCTCGATAACGTCTCGGATGTGACGCTGGGCTGCGTCTGTCGTGTGAATGCTCAGGCGCAGGTGAGTTTTTCGGCGAAAAACCGCCGGCTGTTGCAGCACAGTCAGCAGACGCTCGCTGCGGGCGAAAGCTTCACGCTTGAGAAATGCGCCTGGGTCAGCGCGTCGCTTGACGCGCCGGATGATAGCGCGGCAACGGTGGCGCTGGCAGCGCTGCGTGAATGCGCCACAATGGGTTATGACGCACTGCTGGCGGAATCTACTGCGGCCCGTCGCGTCTGGTGGCAACAGGCGCGCGTCGAGGTCGAAAGCGCTAGCCGTCAGGATCAACAGGCGCTCGATTTCGCACTTTATCACCTGCATGCCATGACGCCGCGCCACGACGAGCGCAGCAGCATCGCCGCCAAAGGTCTGACCGGCGAAGGCTATAAAGGGCACGTCTTCTGGGATACGGAAGTGTTTCTGCTGCCGTTTCACCTGCATACCGCGCCCGCAGTCGCGCGCCAGCTTCTGCGCTATCGCTGGCTGAACCTGGCCGGTGCGAAGCGTAAGGCCGCACGCGGCGGCTGGCAGGGAGCGCTCTTCCCGTGGGAGAGCGCGCGCACCGGCGAGGAAGAGACGCCCGAATTCGCGGCGATTAACATCCGCACCGGCCTGCGCCAGAAGGTGGCCTCTGCGCTTGCCGAGCATCATCTGGTGGCCGATATCGCCTGGGCGGTGGCGGCGTACTGGCAGGCGACGGGTGACGATGTGTTTATGGCGCATGAAGGCCGCGAACTGCTTGAAGAGACCGCGCGCTTCTGGCTGAGTCGCGCACAGACGGTGAACGGGCGGCTGGAGCTGCACGATGTCATCGGCCCCGATGAATACACCGAGCACATTAACAACAACGCTTACACCAGCTATCTGGCACACCACAATGTCGCGCTGGCGCGGGATATCCGCCGCCGGTTCGGTATACCGGACGATGCGTTGACGGCGCAGTGCGACGATTTTCTCGCGCGGCTGTATCTGCCTGTGGCGCGCAAAGATGGCGTTATTCCGCAGGACGATACGTTCTTTAGCAAACCGACCATTGATCTTACGCGCTACCGTGCTAGCGCAGGCAGCCAGTCGGTGCTGCTTGATTACTCGCGGGCGGAAGTGAACGAGATGCAGATCCTTAAGCAGGCGGATGTGGTGATGCTGCTCTATATGCTGCCGTGGCGGTTTGATAGCGCGACGGTGGCGGCGAATCTCGACTACTACGAGCCGCGTACCATTCATGATTCTTCACTCAGCAAAGCCATTCACGGCATCGTCGCGGCCCGTTGCGGGCGGCGCGATGAGGCGTATGGCTTCTGGCGCGCCGGCTGTGAGATCGATCTCGGTGATGCGCCGCACAGCAGCGACGACGGTATTCATGCGGCCGCGACCGGTGCCATCTGGCTTGGCGCAGTCGTGGGGTTCGCAGGCGTCAGCGTCAAAGAGGGGGAACTTTATGTGACGCCGTCACTTCCGGCGCAGTGGCGTCGTCTGGCGTTTCCCTTCTGCTGGCAGGGGCAGCAGCTTCATTTTGAGATAACGCAGGCGTCCCTGACGGTCAGAAGTGCTCACGCCGTCAGGATGTTCATTAACGATACGGAACAGGAAATTCACGGCGAGCGTGTTTTCCCTCTGCCGGACAGCGCGGGCAGGGAGGCGAAATGAAACCGGACGCCGTGATTTTCGATCTCGATGGCGTGATTACCGACACCGCCCATCTGCACTTTGTCGCCTGGCGGCAGGTGGCGGCAGACGTAGGGATTGCCATCGACGAGCAGTTTAATCAGCAGCTCAAGGGCATCAGTCGGATGGGCTCGCTGGAGCGCATTCTCGCCAGGGGAGGTAAAGCCGATGCCTTCAGCGAGGCGGAAAAAGCGTCGCTCGCCAGCCGTAAAAACGCGCTTTACGTTGAATCGTTACGCATGCTGACGCCGCAGGCGGTGCTGCCCGGCATTGCCTCGCTGCTGGCGGCGCTGCGCCAGGAAGGAATTAGGATCGGGCTTGCCTCGGTGTCGCTCAACGCGCCCGCGATTTTGCAGGCGCTCGGCCTTGCCGCACAGTTCGACTTCTGCGCCGACGCCGCAAGGCTTATGCACTCCAAGCCCGACCCGGAGATTTTTCTTTCCGCCTGTGCCGGGCTTGGCGTGGCGGCGGCGCGTTGTATCGGCGTGGAGGATGCGCAGGCGGGTGTCGACGCTATCAACGCCTGTGGCATGACGTCCGTAGGCATCGGCGCAGAGCTGCGCGGCGCGCAGCTGCGGCTGGATAACACCGCAGAGCTCACCTGGCCGCGACTGCACGCGCTCTGGAATCAACAACGGTGCGCCACGGCGCGCTGATAACAAGGACAGATTATGGCTCAACTCTCTCTACAACATATTCAGAAGATTTATGACAACCAGGTTCACGTCGTTAAAGACTTCAATCTGGAGATTGCCGATAAAGAGTTTATCGTTTTTGTCGGGCCGTCAGGCTGCGGGAAATCCACCACGCTGCGCATGATCGCAGGGCTTGAGGCCATCAGCGGTGGCGATCTGCTGATTGATGGCGTGCGGATGAACGACGTGCCCGCCAAAGCGCGTAATATCGCGATGGTATTCCAGAACTACGCGTTGTACCCGCATATGACGGTCTATGACAATATGGCGTTCGGCCTGAAAATGCAGAAGGTGGCGCCAGAGATTATTGAAGAGCGCGTCGCCTGGGCGGCGCAAATTCTCGGGCTGAAAGAGTACCTGAAGCGCAAACCGGGTGCGCTTTCCGGGGGCCAGCGCCAGCGCGTGGCGCTGGGGCGCGCGATTGTTCGCGAAGCGGGCGTCTTTTTGATGGATGAACCGCTCTCTAATCTCGACGCCAAACTGCGCGTCCAGATGCGTGCAGAGATAACCCGGCTGCACCAGAAGCTCAACACCACCATGATCTATGTGACCCACGATCAGACCGAAGCGATGACGATGGCCACAAGAATTGTCATCATGAAAGACGGTATCGTGCAGCAGGTCGGTGCGCCGAAAGAAGTTTATAACCATCCGGCGAATCTGTTTGTGGCCGGTTTTATTGGCTCGCCCGCCATGAATTTTATTCGCGGGGCGATCGATGGCGACTATTTCGTGACGGAAACGCTGAAGCTGGCGCTGCCGGTAAATAAACTTGCGCGGCTCAATGACAGCGGTTATCAGCGTAAAGCCGTTATATTAGGGATTTGCCCGGAAGATATTTTCCCCGGCGCGACCAGCGATGACGCAGTTGAAGCGAAAATTACCGTTGCAGAATTAACCGGCGCGGAATTTATGCTTTATGCGACCGTCGGTGGGCATGAAATGGTGGTGCGCGCAGGCGCGGATAAAGATTATCAGGCCGACCAGCGTATTAATATCGCCTTTGATATGAATAAATGCCACGTCTTCGACAGCGAGACGGAAATCGCAATCGCCTGAGTCTCATACCGACGAAAAATAAGCTCCGATTCAGGCGGAGCTTATTTTTTCAGATAATCGTTGTAGGAATTAACGTACGGGCCGGAACAGGCTCACCGGCGATACGGGCGAAAAGCAGCGCGCTGCTGACGTCGCCTAACTGACGGATGGGAACATTAATTCCGCCGGGCGGTGGGGCGAGCAGGAAAGAGAGCGTTTCGTTGCTGTAACCGACCACCGTCAGCGCATCCGGGATGGGGATGCCGCGCTCGGCGGCGGCGCGGTAGACGCTCATCAGTTTCAGGCTGTCGGTGGCGAAGATGGCATCAGGCGGTTCAGGGAGTGTTAGCAGGCGGTGCGCCGCATCCAGCGCGCTTTGCTGGGTGTAGCCGCCATCAACGATAAGTGTGCTGTCATCAGGCCGCTGATGCCTGGCGAGGCTTGCGCGAAACCCGGCCAGGCGGTCAACAGAGACATGATAATCCAGCGGCGCGTGCAGGCAGGCGATACGCTGACAACCTCTCGCGACAAGCGTATCGGTCAGCGCAATGCTGTCGTGATAATTATCGGTATCGACGGAGGCGATATGCTGATAATTCCCCGCGACTTTACCAATGACCACCACCGGAACGGCGCATTCATCGAGCTTTTCGTAAAAGGTTTCATCTGCTGGCGCGCTCAGCATAATAATGCCTTTAATCATTTTCTGGCGAATGCGTGTCAGGCATTTCTGTAAGTCATCGTCGCTATTACGGGACGTTTGCAGAATAACGTCAAAACCGGTTTCTTCCGCGCGAGCCATTATCGCGTGCAGCACTTCAGAGAAAAAAGGATTACCGGCCGTCGTTTTAGTGGAGCGCGCGGAAATCACCATAATCGCATCAAACCCGGATGAGGTGAGCGCGCGCGCCATTTTATTCGGCTGATAATGTAATTCTTCAATGGCTTTTAATACCCGCTCGCGCGCAGCATCGGAAATATTGGTCTGATTATTCAGAACACGCGATACCGTCGATTTGGAAACTTTTGCCACGCGGGCAATATCGTAAATGGTCGGGGACATTCGACCGTGCTCCATTACATCGCTTCAACAAAATTATCTTACTGAAGCCCCGCAGCAGTGTCCATGCGCCATGTTTTTGTAAATCGGCGTCAGCGGGGCTTGAATCGCCGCGCCCGGGCCTTACTGTTATTATCAGAGGATATAAACGCATCGGGCAGGGATATGATTAAACAACTTCAAAGTGAAATGCAGGCGCTGATGAATCGCAGCGTCGACAGGCATTTGCGCCTCGCGGTAACCGGGCTTAGCCGCAGCGGGAAAACCGCCTTTATTACCGCGCTGGTGAATCAACTGCTGTCGGTGAACAGCGGGGCGCGGTTGCCGCTCTTTTCGCCGGTGCGCGAAGAACGGCTGCTCGGCGTGCGCCGGGTGCCGCAGCAGGATATGGGCGTCGCGCGCTTTACCTATGACGAAGGGCTGGCGCAGCTTTTCGGTACGCCGCCCGCGTGGCCGACGCCGACGCGCGGCGTGAGTGAGATCCGTCTCGCGCTGCGTTATCGCTCACGAGAATCACTGCTGCGCCATTTTAAAGATACCTCCACGCTCTATCTCGATATTGTCGATTACCCCGGCGAATGGCTGCTCGACCTGCCCATGCTGGCGCAGGACTACCTTACCTGGTCGCGGCAGATGACGGGCCTGCTGCAGGGCGACAGGGCCGTCTGGGCGCAGCGCTGGCGGAGCCTGTGTGAAGGGCTGGATCCGCTGGCGCCGGGCGATGAAAAGCGTCTGGCGGAGAGCGCGGAAGCCTGGACCGACTACCTGATGCAGTGCAGACGCGAAGGGCTGCACTTTATCCAGCCGGGGCGTTTTGTGCTGCCGGGCGATCTGGCGGGCGCGCCGGTGTTGCAGTTCTTCCCGTGGCCCGGCGTCGATGACGTGGGCGAGACAAAACTGGCGCAGGCGGGCAAACAGACCAATATCGGCATGCTGCGTGAGCGCTACCAGTACTACTGCGAAAAGGTGGTTAAAGGCTTCTATAGCGAGCACTTTGTGCGTTTCGACCGCCAGATAGTGCTGGTGGATTGTCTTCAGCCGCTCAACAGCGGGCCGCAGGCGTTTAACGATATGCGCCTTGCGCTGACGCAACTGATGCAAAGCTTTCATTACGGCCAGCGCACGCTGTTCCGGCGTCTTTTTTCGCCTGTGATCGACAAACTGCTGTTCGCCGCCACCAAAGCGGATCACGTTACACACGATCAGCATGCGAATCTGGTGTCGCTGCTCTCGCAACTGGTGCAGGAAGCGTGGCAGAACGCCGCGTTTGAAGGTATCGAAATGGACTGCATGGGCATCGCCTCTATACAGGCGACAGAAAGCGGCATGGTGGAAAGCCACGGCGAAAGCGTGCCGGCGCTGCGCGGCAACCGCTTAAGCGACGGCGCGCCGCTCACTATTTACCCCGGCGATGTGCCGGCGCGGCTGCCGGGCAGCGCGTTCTGGCAGCAGCAGGGTTTTCAGTTTGAAGCCTTTCGCCCGCGCGTGATGGACGTTGACCGGCCGCTGCCGCATATCCGCCTGGACGCGGTGCTGGAATTTTTAACAGGAGATAAGCTGCGATGAGCGAGATTAAACCGCGCCGCGAATTTGACGAGCCGCTGCGCCCGGAAGAAGGCCCGACGCTTCGCGCCACCAGGGCATTTGACGAGGCGCAGGCGTTTGTACCGGCCGTTGAGGAAGAGACGCTGGCCGCAGATGCGCCCGAGCGTGTGGTGGAGAACGCGCTCAAACCCCGACGCAGCCTGTGGCGGCGCATGGTGGTGGCCGGGCTTGGTCTGTTTGGCGTAAGCGTCGTGGCGCAGGGCGTCCAGTGGGCGGCTAATGCGTGGTACACGCGCGACTGGATAGCCCTCGGCGGCTGCGTCGCAGGCGGGCTGATTGTGGCGGCAGGCGTCGGCGCGCTCGCGAGCGAATGGCGGCGGCTTTATCGCCTGCGCGAACGGGCAGAAGAACGCGATGAGGCGCGCGAGCTGCTGGCGAGCCACGGCAGCGGCAAGGCGCGCGCGTTTTGCGAAAAGCTGGCGAGCCAGGCCGGGCTCACGCAGGGGCATCCGGCGCTGGCGCGCTGGCATGCCGCAATTCATGAAACCCACAGCGATCGCGAAGTGGTGACGCTTTACGCGCATATCGTTCAGCCGGTGCTGGATAGCCAGGCCCGCAGTGCCATCAGCCGCTCGGCGGCGGAATCGACACTGATGATTGCGGTGAGCCCGCTGGCGCTGGTGGATATGGCGTTTATCGCCTGGCGCAACCTGCGTCTGGTGAATCGTATCGCGGCCATTTATGGCATCGAGCTTGGCTATTACAGCCGCATTCGTCTGTTTCGTCTGGTGCTGCTTAATATGGCTTTCGCGGGCGCGAGCGAGATGGTGCGCGAAGTCGGGCTTGACTGGATGTCACAGGATCTTGCCGCGCGCGTCTCCGCCCGCGTGGCGCAGGGGCTGGGTGCGGGGCTGCTCACCGCGCGCCTCGGCGTGAAGGCGATGGAGCTGTGCCGCCCGCTGCCCTGGACGGAAGATGACAAACCGCGCCTCGGCGATTTCCGCCGCCAGCTGTTAAGTGAAGTTAAAGTCACGCTTCTGAAACAAAAGCGCGAAGAGTGACCCCAACGGCGTCCTGCCTGTTCAGGTTTACAGCATGACGCCGCATTTTTCCGCACTCTGTCAATTTTTGTTGACAGAGCACTCCCCCGGTAGCGGCAACTGAAGTATTATCTCGCCATTCGTTGGATCAATGCGTGAAGGTGCTGCCATGCGTCTTGAAGTGTTTTGTGAGGACCGCCTCGGTCTGACCCGTGAGTTGCTCGATCTCCTGGTGCTGCGCAGTATCGATTTACGCGGCATCGAAATTGACCCTGTCGGGCGAATTTATCTCAATTTTTCCACGCTGGAATTTAACGCCTTCAGCAGCCTGATGGCGGAGATCCGCCGTATTCCCGGCGTTACCGATGTCCGTACCGTGCCGTGGATGCCCTCCGAGCGCGAGCACCGCTCGCTGAGCGCGTTGCTGGAGGCGCTGCCGGAACCGGTGTTTTCGGTGGATATTAAATGCAAAATCGAGCTGGCGAACCCGGCGAGCTGCGCGCTGTTCGGCCAGAATGAGGCGCGCCTGCGCAACCATAACGCCGCAAGCCTTATCAGCGGTTTTAACTTTCAGCGCTGGCTGGAGAGCAGCCCGGTGGAATCACACACCGAACACGTGGTGATTAACGGCCAGGATTTTGTACTGGAAATCACGCCGGTACATCTGGAAGAAGAGAGCGGCACCAGCGTGCTGACCGGCGCGGTCGCGATGCTGCGCTCAACCGTGCGTATGGGCCGCCAGTTGCAGAATCTGACCAGCCTCGATCTCCATGCGTTCAGCCATATCATCGCGGTCAGCCCGCGCATGAAACAGGTGGTGGATCAGGCGCGCAAACTGGCGATGCTGAACGCGCCTCTGCTTATCACCGGCGACACCGGCACCGGTAAAGATTTGCTGGCGCATGCCTGCCATCTGGCAAGCCCGCGCGCCGATAAGCCTTATCTGGCGCTGAACTGCGCGTCTATACCGGAAGATGTGGTGGAGAGCGAGCTGTTCGGTCACGCGCCGGGCGCTTACGCCAATGCCCATGAAGGGAAAAAAGGCTTCTTCGAACAGGCCAACGGCGGCTCGGTGCTGCTCGATGAAATCGGCGAGATGTCGCCGCGTATGCAGGCCAAGCTGCTGCGCTTTCTCAATGACGGCACGTTCCGTCGGGTGGGCGAAGAGCACGAAGTGCATGTGGATGTGCGCGTGATCTGCGCGACGCAGAAAAATCTCGTGGAGCTGGTGCAAAAAGGGGCGTTTCGCGAAGATCTTTACTATCGCCTCAACGTGCTGACGCTGAATCTGCCGCCGCTGCGCGACCGCCCTCAGGACATCATGCCGCTCACGGAGATGTTCGTGGCGCGCTTCGCCGATGAACAGGGCGTGCCGCGCCCGAAACTGGCAGGCGATCTCGGCCAGGTGCTGACCCGCTACGGCTGGCCGGGCAACGTGCGCCAGTTGAAAAACGCGATATACCGCGCGCTCACGCAGCTTGAAGGCTATGAACTGCGCCCGCAGGATATCCTGCTGCCGGATTTCGACGCCGCCGCGCTGCCGGTAGGCGAAGAGGCGATGGAAGGCTCGCTTGACGACATCACACGTCGTTTCGAGCGCTCAGTACTGACGCAGCTTTATCGCAGCTATCCGAGTACCCGTAAGCTCGCCAAACGACTGGGCGTCTCACATACGGCCATCGCCAATAAGCTTCGCGAATATGGCTTAAGCCAGCGTAAGGGCGAAGAGTAACGCCGCCAACAAAAAAGCCTCCGCATGCGGAGGCTTTTTTTATCGGGCAAATTACGCTTTCAGTGCGTTAAGCGCCGCGTCGTAGTTCGGCTCGTGGGTGATTTCATTCACCAGCTCGCTGAATACGATTTCATCGTTCTCATTCAGGACCAGCACCGCGCGAGCGGTCAGGCCTTTCAGCGCGCCTTCTTCAATGCCCACGCCATATTCTTTGGCGAATTCCGGGTTACGCAGCGTAGAGAGCGTGATGACATTGCTCAGGCCTTCCGCGCCGCAGAAGCGGGACTGCGCGAACGGCAGGTCGGCGGAAACGCACAGTACAACGGTGTTTTCCATGCCGGTCGCCAGCTGGTTGAATTTGCGCACGGACGCCGCGCAAACGCCGGTGTCGATGCTCGGGAAAATGTTCAGTACTTTACGCTTACCGGCAAACTGGCTCAGCGAAACGTCAGACAGATCTTTTGCCACCAGGCTGAACGGCGCCGCTTTGCTGCCTGCCTGCGGGATCTGACCCACCACGGAAACCGGATTGCCCTGGAAATAGACGATTTGTGACATAGTTATCTTCCTGTTTACATATAGTTAACGTCGCCGCTAGTGTATGTGATCCCGCGTGGGATGAATATAAAAAACTGTCCCGGCAGGCTAACTTTCCAGTCGCTATACTGAGGCAAAGCCCGTTGCGAGGAAAATAATGAGAAGCGTAAAAGTGTATCAGGAAGCCTGGCCGCTCCATTCGCCGTTTGTGATTGCCCGCGGCAGCCGCAGTGAAGCGGTGGTGGTTGTGCTGGAACTGGAAGAAGAGGGCGTCAGGGCGGTGGGCGAATGCACGCCGTATCCGCGCTACGGTGAGAGCGCAGCCTCGGTAATGGCGCAAATCATGACTATTGTGCCGCAGCTTGAAGCCGGGCTGGACCGGGCCGGGCTGCAGAAATTACTGCCCGCGGGTGCCGCGCGTAACGCCGTCGACTGCGCGCTCTGGGATCTTGAGGCGCGCCGCGCGGGCGAAACGCTTGAGGCCTTTTTACAGGTCACGCTGCCGGAACAGCACACTACCGCCCAGACGGTAGTATTAGGCGCGCCGGAGCAAATGGCGAGCAACGCCGCGCTGCTGTGGGAAAAGGGCGCACGGCTGCTGAAAATCAAACTCGACGACACGTTTATCACTGAGCGGATGGTCGCCATTCGCGGTGCGGTGCCGGAGGCGACGCTGATTGTCGATGCTAACGAATCCTGGCATGCGGAAGGGCTGGCGGCGCGCTGTCAGCTCCTGGCGGACCTCGGCGTGCAGATGCTGGAGCAGCCGCTGCCGGCGTCTGACGATCGGGCGCTGGAGAACTTTATTCATCCGCTGCCCATCTGCGCTGATGAAAGCTGCCACGCGCGCGGTAGCCTGAAGACGCTCGCCGGGCGCTACGAGATGATTAACATTAAGCTCGATAAAACCGGTGGGCTGACCGAAGCGCTGGCGCTGGCTCGCCAGGCGACGGAGGAAGGATTCGGGCTGATGCTCGGCTGTATGCTCTGCACCTCACGCGCCATTGGCGCCGCGCTGCCGCTGATCCCGCAAATGCGCTTTACCGATCTCGACGGCCCAACCTGGCTTGCGGTGGATGTGGAGCCTCCCTTACGTTTTACGCCCGGTCAGCTTTATCTTCATTCTGACGTCGGCCCTCAGCTTTCGTCGTCGTAATGCAGCAATGCGGTCATCGCCGCCAGATAGCGCTCGGTGGCGTCGTCGGCGGAGATGGCCGGAAACTCGGCGGTAATGCAGGTTAACCCCAGATCCGCGCACCAGCTGCCAAACGATCCGGGCGTCTCATAACCGACGCTGGTGACGTGCGGCAGGCCGAACGCGTCGGCGAGCCAGCGGCCAAGCGGCGTCTGCTGCGGATCTTCTATACAGCCTAACGGGTCGTGAAACGAGACCACCCAGGCGGGTTTAAGCTGATGAATTAACTGGCACAGCGCGGCGGTTTCCGGCTCCGAACCCGGCTTTTCGCCGGTGGAGAGCGTTACGTCGCGCGCCTCGGCCGCACTGTTCCAGCGATAGACGGTTTCGCCCGGCTGCCAGTTGGCCGCCGGAAAATTGCGATTCAGATCGACTCCGCGGGCGTTGGCGCGCAGGCCGAGCTGACAGCCGTCCGGGTTGACCGCCAGCACCACGTGATGCCGCCGGTGCGCGGGCTCCAGCGTACGCAGCGCGCAGGAGAGCGTCACCAGCGCCGCGTTTTCATCACCGTGAGTGCCTGCGATGATAAGTCCCGGCGCGCGCTGCGCTTCGGGTGCCGGGAACCAGAGCAGCGGCGCGCCGAGCGCCGATTCGCCATAACGCAGGGCGTCGTCAGGTAAAGCGCCGCGCCGGGCGCGCGGTCGAAGCGGAGTCAGCGTGTTCATTGTGGGTCGCCATCAAAGGGTGATTACAGGAGTGTTGACGACATTTGGCCGAAATTCAACAGCCTGACGTTAGCCTGCGTCGTGCGCGCTATTTAAACGCTCAGACATTAACACTTTGATCTGACGCGGGGTTTGCGCGCAAAATCGCGCCCACGGGTTTGCAATTTATATTCATCCAACAAATAATTCCCCGACAGCGCCCGGAGAGAGCGGTTCGGCGCGGGACCACGAGAACGAGGACCTCATGAAAATTCCTGTAAGCTTTACTCTTAGCGCATTATGGGTCGCGACCGCGCTGACCGGCGCGTTTGCCGCCGATGTGCCGCCAGGCACAGCGCTTGCCGAACACCAGACGCTGGTCCGCCATCTGAAAGATGAACCCGCCTCGCTGGACCCGGCGAAAGCGGTAGGGCTGCCGGAGATCCAGGTGCTGCGCGATCTCTTTGAAGGGCTGGTGAACCAGAACGATAAGGGCGAACTGGTGCCGGGTGTGGCCACGCAGTGGCAGACCAACGATAACCGCATCTGGACGTTTACGCTTCGCGACAACGCGAAATGGTCCGACGGCACGCCGGTAACGGCGCAGGATTTTGTCTACAGCTGGCAGCGCATGGTCGACCCGAAAACCACCTCGCCATTTGCCTGGTTCTTTGCGCTGGCGGGTATCGCCAACGCGCAGGCGATTATCGACGGTAAACAGGCGCCTGCACAGCTTGGCGTCAGCGCGCCGGATGCGCATACGCTGAAAGTCACTCTCGATAAACCGCTGCCGTGGTTCCCGTCGCTTGCCGCCAACGCGGCGCTCTATCCGGTACAAAAAGCGAACGTGGAGCTGGAGCAGGGCGGCGACTGGACGCGCCCCGGTAAGCTGGTGGGTAACGGCGCGTTTGTGCTGAAAGACCGCGTGGTCAACGAAAAGCTGGTGCTGACGCCGAATACCCACTACTGGGATAACGCGAAAACCGTGCTGACGCAGGTGACGTTTTTGCCGGTGAACCAGGAATCCGCCGCCACCAAGCGCTATCTCGCGAATGATATCGACATCACCGAATCCTTCCCGAAAAATCTCTATCAAAAACTGAAAAAAGAGATCCCCGATCAGGTCTTTACGCCGCCGCAGCTTGGCACCTATTACTATGCGTTTAACACGCAGAAAGGCCCGACG
Organism: Cronobacter sakazakii; assembly: GCF_000982825.1. Taxonomy (NCBI): domain Bacteria; kingdom Pseudomonadati; phylum Pseudomonadota; class Gammaproteobacteria; order Enterobacterales; family Enterobacteriaceae; genus Cronobacter; species Cronobacter sakazakii. The sequence continues at coordinate 3,027,744 of NZ_CP011047.1, forward strand.
GCGGACCCGCGCGTGCGTCTCGCGCTCAGCATGACCATTGACCGCCGCCTGATGGCTGAAAAAGTGCTCGGCACCGGCGAGAAACCGGCCTGGCGTTTTACGCCGGACGTGACTGCAGGCTTTACGCCCGCGCCGTCAGAGTGGGAGCAGATGAGCCAGCAGGAGTTAAACGCGCAGGCGAAAACGCTGCTCCAGGCCGCGGGTTATGGCCCGGCGCGTCCGCTCAACCTGACGCTGCTCTATAACACCTCTGAAAACCATCAGAAAATCGCCATCGCCGTGGCGTCAATGTGGAAAAAGAATCTTGGCGTGGATGTGAAGCTGAAAAACCAAGAGTGGAAAACCTATATCGACAGTCGTAATACCGGTAATTTCGACGTGATCCGCGCCTCGTGGGTGGGGGATTATAACGAGCCGTCAACGTTCCTTTCACTACTGACCTCAACGCACAGCGGGAATATCGCGCGTTTTAAGAACCCGGACTACGACAAAGTGCTGCAACAGGCCGCTCAGGAGAATTCCCCCAAAGCGCGTAATGCCGATTACAACAGCGCCGAGAGGATCATCTCAACCCAGGCGCCGATTGCGCCGATTTATCAGTACACCAATGGCCGGTTAATTAAACCGTGGCTGAAAGGCTACCCGATTAATAACCCGGAAGATGTGGCCTACAGCCGCACCATGTATATCCTTAAGCATTAACGCATGTCCGGCGCCGCCACCGTGGCAGGCGCCGGACACGTTTTGCTTCAATCTGCCGTTACTTTTCCGCTTCCGGGTGAATGAGCGCCAGCTCCTGCTCGCGCCGCTGGTTCATATTAATGACGCAGCTTAACGCGTGGGCGGCAAGCCACGGCGTACCCGCGGCCGAGGCGCTCGCTGCCGTACAGAAGGCGTCTCGCGCCGCCGTCCACTGCTGCTGACTTATTTTTAACGCCTCGACCATCTGGGTGCGCCGCGCCTCGTCGCCCTGTGGCCAGCGGGTATAGTCGAAGTTCTGTAGCTCAGTGACTTTGGCATTGAACGCCTGTTTAAGCGCATTATCTGAGGCCAGCCCTGCCGCTTCGAGGCACTCATTGCTGTTTTCGCCTGCCTGTTGAGTGCAGGCCTCCGCCGCCGCGCTACGTGTGATCTCAACGGCCAGCGCGCACAGCGAATTTAACGCCAGCACCAGCAGCGCACTATTTATCAGGTTTTTCACAAGAGTGAATTCCAGTCTGAGGGAAGATATAGACGCGTCACGTCGTCACCAGGCGGCGTGTTTGTTGAGTATTTTCCCATGCCTGACAGGAAAATACTATGCGAAATGCCTTACTGGTCAGTGCTTTTGAAACGGGCAATAAAGCAGTTTGCATTTACGGCGATAACCACACCGGCCCACGCTTTGCCGGTGATTACCCGCGCAATGCGTATTACTGTTCACGATAGTTTGCCAGAACCGTGCGTTATAAACGGTGGTGCGGTACAGAGTAAGCTCGACGGGGTGATTATTAACGGTAATGGATGCGCCATTAATAGACAATGTGTCGCCAGATGATAAATAAAACGTCGCCTTATACCAGAGAATAAGTTTAAAAGATTGTTGCGATGAAATTAAGGTAAATACAGAATTGGTGTCGGTGCTTACTACTGAATCAACCACCCGCCAGTTCATTCGACTCTCCATATGATTTCACGTGCTTAATTGGCGTGCGCATCGGTTAATGATGCAGGTAGTTCAATTGTAACGTGTGAAAAGTAAATTTTTGCGAGGAAACGACGGGGAGTGAATGAGAGAGTAAAGAAACATCATATATGCTGAACAATTATTGCTGTTTTTCACGTCTTTATAATTTAAAGGTGTAATTGTCACGCGCCATTTAAATTGATGGTGATGCTGCCAACTTACTGATTTAGTGTATGATGGTGTTTTTGAGGTGCTCCAGTGGCTTCTGTTTCTATCAGCTGTCCCTCCTGTTCAGCTACTGACGGGGTGGTGCGTAACGGCAAAAGCACCGCCGGACATCAGCGCTATCTCTGCTCTCACTGCCGTAAAACATGGCAACTGCAGTTCACTTACACCGCTTCTCAACCCGGTACGCACCAGAAAATCATTGATATGGCCATGAATGGCGTTGGATGCCGGGCAACCGCCCGCATTATGGGCGTTGGCCTCAACACGATTTTCCGCCATTTAAAAAACTCAGGCCGCAGTCGGTAACCTCGCGCATACAGCCGGGCAGTGACGTCATCGTCTGCGCGGAAATGGACGAACAGTGGGGATACGTCGGGGCTAAATCGCGCCAGCGCTGGCTGTTTTACGCGTATGACAGGCTCCGGAAGACGGTTGTTGCGCACGTATTCGGTGAACGCACTATGGCGACGCTGGGGCGTCTTATGAGCCTGCTGTCACCCTTTGACGTGGTGATATGGATGACGGATGGCTGGCCGCTGTATGAATCCCGCCTGAAGGGAAAGCTGCACGTAATCAGCAAGCGATATACGCAGCGAATTGAGCGGCATAACCTGAATCTGAGGCAGCACCTGGCACGGCTGGGACGGAAGTCGCTGTCGTTCTCAAAATCGGTGGAGCTGCATGACAAAGTCATCGGGCATTATCTGAACATAAAACACTATCAATAAGTTGGAGTCATTACCTAAATTGATATGCAAATAGTTTCAGTGTGACAATAATAAAAATTAGAAGCGAATTTCGGATGGCCTTTCTGAAAAACCGAAGTGAGTTATGAATTGCATACCAACTGGTCAAATTCTGCATAGAAATTCATTTTCGCTGGTGTAACGTTATTGTGAAAAAAATTTAACTTAAGGATAGTGTTCGTTTGATCAAAAAGTGATCACCCGAAGCGCTTCAGGTGCAGCATAAAGTCATCCATGCGCCTGATGACGGCTCAGGCGCTACCGGACTGTCCGTTATTCAAAGTGCGCTTAACTGGCGATAAAGCAGGCCCGCGTTTTTATCCAGTTCGGGAAAAAGACTTTGCGGCCAGAGGTCGGGAAGGGGGGCGCTGTAAGCCAGCGCGACAAATTTTTCAGGCTCGCTGACGCTGTAGCTGAAACTCGAAAAGGTGGTGGCGGTTTTAACTTCCACATCCGCAAGTTGCGGCGTAGCGCCGTCGCTGATGCGCCAGACATACAGCAGTTCTACATCACGAATGCTCATTTCACTCATCACGCGGGCCACATCGTCACGATGCGCTTTGCGCCAGCGTAAAGTCGTGTTTTGTTCGACCATCTCATTACTGTGCGCGCGAAATTTGTCGGTCAGTTTGGCGAGTTCCGGCGCGGGGAGTTTACAGGAATAGAGCACGACATCACGTCCGCGTGCATCTTCAAAGCTACGCCAGGCGCCCTGCACGCAGTCGGTACGTGACTCAAAAGCCTGGCCGAGAGATTGCTCCCCCGCGCTGAGGGATTTCACCTGGTCAATGCTGTCCGCATGACACCCTTGCAACAAAAACACTGCCCCGACGACTGCCAGAAGGCCGGACCGCTTCATCTCACTCTCCCTTTGCCTGTAAGCGCGATGGCACGCACCCTCGCTTCAGGTGTGATCGTTGGCTGGTGTGTCGTAGCTGGGGCCAGCCGCAGGTTACTGCTTTCATGCATATCAGTTATCGGCCGCGTTTCGTATCGCTTTAATTTTATTAATGAAGTCACAATGGCCAGGCCAGCGACGCCGCCGCAGAGAGCAGGTGTGGACTACACTTGACATATCACAGTCACTTGGGGAGCCGATATGCCTTCTGTTCAGTTGCATCTGAAAGACCGCCCGGAGGTGGATTTTACCGCCACCTACAGCGTGAGTGAACCCAGTGCGGTAAACGGGGAGACGATAAAAACGTTTGAGATCGATAAATCCCAGCAGATAAGCGCATTCGCCGGGTTGCGTCAGGGAGAACGTCTCTTTTTTGTTTTGCCAAGCGGAGAAGCGCAGGCGATCTTTTTAACCGCTGAAACGCCGGAAACGCTGGTGTTTAGCAGTGAACGCTGACGCCAGAGCGGGCAGGGATGCCGGGCGAGAAACGTAAAGAAGGAGAGCATTGCGCTCTCCTTTCTCTCTTTAATGCTTCCTGTTTCATGCATCACAGGTGCCCTGTTAGACCTCTCCGGGCACGCTGTTTAGCGTCAACCGCTGTATCAGGAGCGACCGCCGCCGTGGCTGTGCTCGCCACCTTTATGCCCCGCTTCAGAGGCGCGTTCACGGTCATTTTTAAAATTACCCCCGCTCTGCTGGCCACCTTTATGACCTGCTTCAGATGCGCGTTCCGGGTCGTTTTTAAAATTACCGCTGCTTTGCTGACCGCCTTTCTGGCCTGCTTCAGACGCGCGCTGACGATCCTCTGCGAAATTACCTGAACCACCACGATGCTGAGTCATATCATTCTCCTCATGTTGTTGGTCGTACTTATTACAGCAGTGCGTGACTGCTATCGAAAAGATATTGATAACTGTAGGTCAGGGTATTTTATCCCGCAAGTTTTGAAGGCGAAAAATATAACGCTATGCAGAAAAGTGGCTGAATTTTAGTAAAATTTTAGTCACTTTCTTATTTGTATTTTTGGTGCTTCTTCGGTCCGCTTGATTTTATTTTGTCATTAAAATACGAAGCGGCGGTATAAATAATAATCACAATTTTTCGAAAGTAAGATAATTAATATTATGAATGGGATTGTCATATTTTGACGTATTTATAGGGAGACGATCACGTGCCACTCAAGGCCAGCAGAGACCGATGCACAGGCGGCGCACGCCAGGGCGGAAGTGACAGGACGGAACGGGCGGCAAGGGCAGTGCGGCAGAAATGGGGGTTCATCCCTGAACCCGGTTCCCTGGTGATGGCAAAGCGTGTCTCAGCGGATGCTGAGGTATGAAATAAGCGTAGACGGGAAATTTATAGCAACAACATTATTTTCGGTTCAGGCATTTTTTGATGCTTATAACCGGTAATGCGGCTTTTACAATGTCTATTAATACACATTCTAATGAATTGAATATGTAAAAATAATAATCCACGAAGTTGCAGTGGTTATTTTGCAAGGCGTTGTACACCTTGCAGTTATCCGTCATTTTCTCTTTTACGCGCCATTTCCAACGGCGATTATATCCACTGAGCGATATATTCCGGCTCCACCGGACGTGAGAAGAAATAGCCCTGCGCCTCATCACAGCCAAACTCCAGCAGCAGACGGGCGGTTTCGGCATCCTCCACGCCTTCCGCGAGCACCACGTAATCCAGCTCCTTAAGCATCTGTATGACGTTACGCACGATAATCTGACTGCTGCGCTCCTGCGCGATGCTCGAGGTGAGCGAGCGGTCGAGCTTGATGATGTCGATTGGAATCCGGCGCAGGTAGTTGATGTTGCTGTAACCCGCACCGAAGTCGTCCAGCAGGATCTTAAAGCCGCGCAGTTTGAGCATATCCATTTCACTGAGCGCGGTTTCGCTCTCCAGCGCCTTTTCAGTCTCCAGACATTCAATACGAATATCGTTTGTTGAAAGCCCGGCGCGCAGCACGCGCTCTTCCAGCGCATCGGCAAAACCGCGGCGGGAGAGATCGCTGACGCTGATATTGACTGACAGCGGCAGGGTGACGCCCTCTTTGCGCCATTTCTGGAGCTGTTGCAGCGCCGCGCCAATCACCCATTGCGTTATCTCTTCCATCAGGCTGGTATTTTGCGCGAGCGGAATAAACACGCCCGGCGGGATATCGCCGCGGGTCGGGTGACGCCAGCGGAGCAGCGCTTCCGCGCCGACCGCCCGGTTGGTGCTGAGCTTGATTTTGGGCTGATACATCAGGTAGAGCCCGCGGTTTTTGGCGATACTCTCGCTGAGATCGTGCAGCAGCTGGAAATCAACGTTGCGCTTCTCATCGCGCTCTGCGTCAAAGGCCATATGGCGCTTGTTAAGCCAGATAGCTTCATGCACGGCACTGATGGCGCGACGCAGCGCCTCATTGGGCGTGGTTTTCTCCGGCTGCCAGGCCACTTCACCTGCAAAGATATTGAGCCGGATATTGATGCCCTGCAGCATGCGCGCGTTCACCAGCGGCAGCACCGCGGCGTTGCGGCGAATGGCTTTTTGATTGCGCGTTTTTAAAAGCAGCGCATAGCGGCCTGTCGCCACGTTATAGAGCACGGTGTCGCTTTTCAGCCTTAGCTTCATGCGCAGTAACGGGCCGAGATCGTTAAGTAGCGTCTCAAGCGCCGGCATGCCAAGCGAGCGCGCCAGTTCATAGGCGGTCGGCATGTCGATGCAGTCGAAAATCATTAGCGTGTAGCGCTCAGTACTGCCGCTCTCACACAGCCGCTCCATATCGGCCAACAGTTTCTGACGGTTCGGCAGGCGGGTCACGGGATCTAAAAATCCGACCGCGTTTAAGGTTTCAAGCCAGGCGCCGGTCAGCCCGGCAATCAGCGAGAGCGTGCGGGCGCGCTCGTCGTTAAACGGCTGCGCCACGGTATCCGTCATGCCGATAATGCCGGTCAGGCTGCCGTCACGCGTGCGCAGCGGTGCCAGCGCGTAGAACCGTACGTCAGGCGAGGCGATGACCAGCGGGTGCTGATGCGCCTGCGCGTCAAGTGTGGTATCGCTGCACCACACCGGCTCATTTTGGGGGCATAACGGCTGCGTTAAGACTGCCGCATCGACCTGGAGCGGCTCAGGATGTGCCAGATGTACGGGCAGGCCCGCTTTATCTACCACGGCAATAAAACAGCCCGGAATGCCGAGCGCGAGGCTGGCAAGCCTTGCAAATTGCAGCAGAACCGGGTCCTGATGTCCGTGCTTTCCCCGGAGCATATCCAGGGCTGCCATGCGTCTGGCATCTTTTCTGTCGATGTGGCTAAACATAGGGTGCTACCTTCAAGCACGGCTTCTTTTAGGGCGCTAACGCCTCGGGGCTCTGACGGTCAACGCGGGCGTTGGGTTATCTGCATCATCGGCAAGGGGACGCGGAGCTTTAACGCTATGTGCGCGTTTTCTCCACGCGTTAAACCGGCGCAGCCTCGCGGAGCCTCCAGCAGACGCTGACAACGCCTGCGGCCGTCAGGCTCAGAAATAGCGGCGCGCTGGCCACTTCATACAGGCAAAACACCACCAGGCGATGATATTCAGGCCCGGCAGCGTCAGTAACAGCGCCATCGACCAGCCGAAGCCTGCGCGCGTGGCGATTTTGTAAGAAGGGATAAAAATCAGCAGCCAGACCATAAAGGCCAGCGCCAGCGTGGGTATTCCAGGCAGCATAACGTTCTTCCCCGTCCATTTTCAGAAGGTTATCGGCAGGCGAGGGGAGAAGTTGAGAATTTTCTGAAAGCTATCAGCGAACGGCAAGCACCGTCAGCGGCGCGCGCAGCATGGTAAAGAGCTGAAACTGACTGGCGTCGGAGACATCGCGCAGCACATCGCCGTTGCGGTAGACCAGATTTTTGATATGCCCGAGCTGACGCCACACCACTATCGCTGAGGCGATAAGCGAACAGTTCTGTTCTGTCTGAATACACTCAAGCGTGGCGTACTGTGATTCATCCAGTTGATTAATAAAGACCTGTAGCGCATCGGCAGGAATAATGGCTTTGATGTCATCGAGCATAACGTCGCTGACGGCATGGGAAAGACGTAACGTAACGCGCGTGGTTCTCATTGCGACAGACTGGCCCTGAGTTGTAAAATTTATGGGTAGGCTGACGTTAACACATCGCGCGCAGATTTGATTCATCCTTGTTTACAGCAGGGATACAGTGAAGCAGATCAAGTTTTTCTGCGCGACGGCCCGTACGGACACTTGATCTGCGTCATAAAAAATCGCATATTGCGACCGCCTTCTCAGTATGGATACGCAATCATGACGCTCTATCAACATATGCTCGTGTTTTACGCCGTCATGGCGGCAATCGCGGCGCTCATTACCTTTTTTATCGCCAAAGACAAAACCAGCATTAAGCTGCTTTGCGCGACGCTTATCGGCGCGACCTGGCCGATGAGTTTCCCTGTCGCCCTGCTGGTGGCGCTGTTTTAATCCTCAACGGCATCGCTTCGGCTTGAAATTCCTGCGCAATGTATCACCATAAAGCCAGTTGAATCACCGGAGCGAATTATGCTGCCTGAAAATTATCCCTCCCGTAGCGATGCGGAAAAACGCCTGCTGGCGGTGAACGCCGCCCTTGAACTGATCAAAGCCTCTGTGGCGGCCCCGAATGGTTATGAAGGGCGCGATAAGCTTGCCAAAGATATCGAATATACCCGTCACCACCTGGCTGAACTGGCGGACGCCATTCAGGCCGCGCTGGAAAGCCGTTGAGCGCACGCGGCGACGTTGAACTGAACATCAGGAGATACGATGGAGGCCATTAAAGGCTCTGAAGTCAATGTGCCGGACGCGGTCATCGCCTGGCTGCTGGACGGCCACGGTGGCGTGAAGCCATTGCAGGATGACGCTGTTATCGATAAAGACCATCCCTGCTGGCTGCATCTGAACTATGCCAACCCGGAAAGCGCGCAGTGGCTCACTGAGACGCCGCTGCTGCCGAATCTGGTGCGCGACGCGCTGGCGGGTGAAAGCTTGCGCCCGCGCGTCACCCGCATGGGCGACGGCACGCTGATTACGCTGCGCTGCATCAACGGCAGTACCGATGAACGGCCAGACCAGCTGGTGGCGATGCGGCTTTACATCGACGAGCGGCTTATCGTCTCCACGCGCCAGCGTAAGGTGCTGGCGCTCGACGATATTATTCACGACCTCAACGAGGGCAGCGGCCCGGCGGATGTCGGCGGCTGGCTGGTGGACGCCTGCGACGCGCTGACCGACCACGCCAGCGAATTTATCGAAGAGCTGCACGACAAAATCATCGATCTCGAAGACAACCTGCTCGAAGAGATCGTGCCGCCGCGCGGTGTGCTGGCGCTGCTTCGCAAGCAACTGATTGTGATGCGGCGTTATATGTCGCCGCAGCGCGATGTTTTTTCCCGCCTCGCCAGCGAGCGTTTTAGCTGGATGACGGACGATCACCGCCGCCGGATGCAGGATATCGCCGACCGTCTTGGCCGCGGCCTGGATGAAATCGATGCCTGCATCGCGCGTACCGCAGTCATGGCCGATGAGATTTCCCAGACGATGCAGGAGTCGCTGTCGCGGCGCAGTTACACGATGTCGCTGATGGCAATGGTCTTTTTGCCCAGCACGTTTCTCACCGGCCTGTTTGGCGTCAACCTCGGCGGTATTCCCGGCGGCGGCTGGCATCTTGGGTTTAGCGTGTTTTGCGTGGCGTTGGTGCTGCTGATCGGCGGTGTTACATGGTGGTTACATCGAAGTAAATGGTTGTAAAAAAACGTATTTCGAGCGAGAACTGAACGAAAAATCCTCACGACTTTGAGCGATATCAAGAAATGGTACGTCGTTTCACGGCATCATTCTTGTCGCAGGTGAATGCAACGTCAAGCGATGGGCGTTGCGCTCCATATTGTCTTACTTCCTTTTTTGAATTACTGCATAGCACAATTGATTCGTACGATGCCGACTTGTTTAAGTCGGCTTTTTTTTTGCCTGCGTTTTACCCTCTGCATTCTGGCGCACCCGCGCCGCGCTTTTCCCTTCTGTGACGCATCTTCTACGCTTAGGGTATCTGCCACATAAAGAGGAAGCGACATGCAACATCTCTATCAGACCCGCATGAGCGATCCGGTGCCCATCGATCCCGTACCGGTGCCGGACCCGATCCCAACGCCGCAGCCCGTGCCCGATCCGCCATCACCCGACCCGCGCCCTATCGACGACCCACCGCCGCATATGCGTTAAGCGCGCAAAAAAAAGCCCTCCGCGGGGAGGGCTTCATGCTTATTTGATTTCCAGCACGTCGAGGCGCTGCATCGGTGGCGCCGCGTCATCTTCCGGTGCCCAGCCCACAGGCATCATCGGGATCTCTTCGCGGTCAAACGCCAGATCGCCGCCGTTCACCACTTCAGAGCCGAGATGAATACCTTTGAAATCGAACAGTTCGGTGTCGCAGAGGTGCGACGGCACCACGTTCTGCATCGCGCTGAACATGGTTTCGATACGGCCCGGATAGCGTTTATCCCAGTCGCGCAGCATATCGGCGATCACCTGGCGCTGCAGGTTGGGCTGTGAGCCGCACAGGTTGCACGGGATAATCGGGAAGCCTTTCGCCTGCGAGAAACGCTCAATATCTTTTTCACGGCAGTAAGCGAGCGGGCGAATCACAATGTGCTTACCGTCATCGCTCATCAGCTTCGGCGGCATGCCTTTCATTTTGCCGCCGTAGAACATGTTCAGGAACAGCGTTTGCAGAATGTCGTCACGGTGATGGCCGAGCGCGATTTTCGTCGCGCCAAGCTCGGTCGCGGTGCGGTAAAGAATGCCGCGGCGCAGGCGTGAGCAGAGCGAGCAGGTGGTTTTCCCCTCCGGGATCTTCTCTTTGACGATCCCGTAGGTGTTTTCCTCAACGATTTTATATTCCACGCCAAGCGATGACAGATACTCCGGCAGGATATGCTCCGGAAAACCCGGCTGTTTCTGGTCCAGATTCACCGCCACCAGCGAAAAGTTAACCGGCGCGCTCTGCTGCAAATTGCGCAGAATTTCCAGCATTGTGTAGCTGTCTTTACCGCCGGAGAGGCAGACCATAATGCGATCGCCTTCTTCAATCATATTGTAATCGGCGATCGCCTCCCCGACATTGCGGCGCAGGCGCTTCTGCAATTTGTTGAGGTTGTACTGCTCTTTTTTGCTAATTTCTTGAATTTCAGACATTTAAAAGTGGCTCAGTTCTGCGTTGCGGCGCGCCCTGGCGGATTGCCCGGCGCGCGAATTCACCGTTGGCTTGCCCGCGCCCGGCGGATATCGCCGCTTGCGCCAGCAGGCCCGAATATTGTTCCTGTGCGTGGCGTGTATGGTACGGATTACCGCGACGAATACCAGCGCGTTTTGCATCGCACACCCCTGTTTTGAAGCCGTAACATTTTGCTGCCACACTGAGAAAGACCGGATGCCGGGCTGTGGAGCCAGCGGCAGGGGAAAACCAACACGGGAGGGGCTATGCGTCTGGCGTCTTATAACGTAGAAAACCTGTTCGATCGCGCGCGCGTCATGTCGCAGAGTAGCTGGTCGCAGGGGCGGCCGGTGCTGGAAAAGTTCGCACGGCTGAATGAACTGCTCGGCGAAATCACCTACAGCGAGGCCAGTAAAAAAGAGATGGTGAAGCTGATGGTGGCGCTCGGGCTTGAGAAATCAGACACCGGGCCGTTTGTCATTTTGCGTCGCAACCGTGGCAACCTGCTGAAACGCCCGCGCGACGGCGGTATCGAGATTATCGCCAGCGGCCGCGCCGACTGGGTCGGCTCGCTTGAGCTTATCGAATCGCCGGTGGATGAAGTCGCCATGCGCATCACCGCGAAAGTGATGAGCGATCTTAACGCCGATGTCCTGGCGGTGGTAGAGGCGGAGAGCCGTCCGGCGCTGGCGGCGTTTAACCAGGAAATTATCGCGGCGCTCGGCGGCGAGCCGTTTCGTCACGTCATGGTCATCGATGGCAACGACACCCGCGGTATTGACGTTGGCCTGCTTACTGGCGCGAACTATCCCATCGGCCTGATGCGCAGCCACGTGGACGATCGCGACGCGCGCAGCCAGCTGATTTTTTCGCGCGACTGCCCGGAATATTCGGTGCCGCTGAAAAGCGGCGACACGCTGTGGGTGATGGTGAACCACCTGAAAAGTAAAGGCTACGGCGGCAAAGCGGAGTCCGACGCCAGGCGTAAAGCGCAGGCGCAGCGGGTGGCGGAAATCTACAAGGCGCGCCGTGATGCCGGCGAGCAGTTTATTGCGATTGCGGGCGATTTCAACGACACGCCGGAGAGCGACACCCTGGCACCGCTGCTCAAAGAAACCGATTTGCGCGACGCTTTTACGCACCCGGCGTTCGATAACGGCGGATACCCTGGCACTTGGGGCAACAGCGCCAAAAACAACAAGCTCGATTACATTTTGCTGTCGCCCGCACTGTGGGAGCGCGTTACCGCAGGCGGCGTTATCCGCAAAGGCATGTGGCCCGGCGAGCGGCCGGTAAAATGGGAGGTTTACCCGGAGCTGAAAAAGCCGCAGCAGGCTGGCTCCGATCACGCAGCACTGTGGGTGGATCTTAATATTTAAATCAGCGGCGACAAAAAACGGGCTACGCGACCTCGGCGCTGGCCCGGATTTATCCGCGTTTTCTCATCGGGTGAAAGAATAATAAAAGCCAGCACGCCGCGCGTTATATTTTTCTCTTTTTATAGTCGAATTATTTACCAATAAGATACTGTTATATAAAACGTTATTGGTGTGCCTCTCCGCCTCGTTAATAACGCGCCTGGCGTGCTTTCAATCCATAAAAATAACCCCCCGCAGCGGATAAAAATTACCCGTCTGGTTTCCCGCTTCGCTTGCATAAATATCTCGTCAACTATACTGAAACCTGATTTCATCGTTGGCGCTGATAAGCGTCAGGTTCCTGAAACCCGGATGTCTTTCGCGTTTTAAAGGCGCGAAATGAAAAGAAACAGGAGAACAAACCATGACGACACGTCCACAACCGCCATTCCCGGAACAGCAGCAGAATGTCCCTGGCAGCACCACCAAAATGCAGCCGCAGCCCGATCACGGCGAAACCAGCTACAAGGGCTCAGGCCGTCTCACCGGTAAAGCCGCCATCATCACCGGCGGTGATTCCGGCATTGGCCGCGCGGTCGCCATCGCGTATGCCCGCGAAGGGGCCGATGTGCTTATTTCGTATCTCGATGAGCATGACGATGCTAAAGACACCGCGCGTCTCGTGGAAGAGGCGGGCCGCAAAGCGGTGCTGGTGCCTGGCGATATCACCGATGCCGCCCACTGCCGCGCGCTGGTGCAGAAAGCAGCCGATGCGTTCGGCAAAATCGACATCGTGGTCAATAACGCGGCGTTCCAGATGACCCGCGATTCGCTGGATGAAATCAGCGATGAAGAGTTCGACCGCACCATGAAAACTAACCTGTACGGCATGTTCTGGATCTGCAAAGCCGCCGTGCCGCATATGCCCGCGGGCGGCTCAATCATCAATACCGCCTCGGTCAACGCCGACCAGCCGAAGCCGAAGCTCATCGCGTATTCCGCCACCAAAGCGGCTATCGTGAACTTCTCCGGCAGCCTGGCCGCGTTGCTTGCCGAAAAAGGCATTCGCGCGAACGCCGTCGCACCCGGCCCCATCTGGACGCCGCTGATTCCGTCCACCATGCCGCCGGAACAGGTCAAAGATTTCGGCAGCCAAGTGCCGCTGGCGCGTGCCGGTCAGCCTGCAGAACTGGCACCGATCTATGTGATGCTGGCAAGTGACGAGGCAAGCTACGTCTCGGGCGCGACCGTCGCCGTCACGGGCGGCCAGGCGGTTATCTGATAAAAAGGAGAGAGGGATGCTCAACTATCCGCTTACGCTGACGACGCCGCTCGCGACCCACATTTTTGGCGGCACGCGCATCAAAACGCAGCTCGGTAAGGCGGAACTGCCGGAATCGCGCATCGCGGAAACCTGGGAAGTGAGCGACGTTGACGGCATGATAGCGACCGTCACCAATGGCGAATACGCTGGCATGTCGTTGCGTGAGTTGACGACGCGCTATCCCGATGAACTGGTCGCGCCAGGCTGGCGCGGCCCGTACTTTCCGCTACTCAGCAAATTTATCGACGGCAGCGGCATGCTGCCGGTGCATCTGCACGCCAACGACGACATCGCGCAGCGCCTGGAAAACCAGCCGAATGGCAAAACCGAGGCCTGGCATATTCTCTGGGCCGCACCCGGCGCGACCTGCCTTGTTGGTATCAAAACCGGCGTCAAAAAAGAGGCGATCCGCGAGGCGTTACTGGCGGGCGATTATGACCGCGTCATGTACCGCCTGCCGCTCAAAACCGGCGATACGATCTATGTGCCGGGCGGGCAGTTGCACTCCTTCGGGCCGGATACGCTGATCTATGAGATCGAACAGACGTCTGATATTCAGCAGCATGCGATGCCGTGGAATATGGAAGATGGCTCGCCAGTGCCGCCTGACGAGCAGGCGCGTAACATCGATAAACTGCTGGAAGAATTGCGCCCTGAACTGCTGACCCAGCCGCAGCGCGGGCTGGTGCTGGAGGAGTGCGAGGCCGTCCAGCGTCTGCTGTGCTGCGCAGGTCCTTATTTCGCGCTGGAGCGCTGGCGCTTCGATACCTGCTACGACTACCACTTCTCCTCGGTGCGCATTGTCACCAATATCGGCGCGCCGGTCACTATCCACACGCCCGGTAACGCGGTGATGACGCTTGAGCGCGCGCAGAGCGTGATTCTGCCCGCCGCGCTCGGCGAGGCGGAGTTTTGCGGCAAAGGGGAGTTGCTGGTGAGTTACGTGCCGGATCTGACGCAGGAGATTGTCGCGCCGCTGCGCGCGGCAGGCTACCCGCAGACGGCCATCGACGCGCTCGGGGATATCAGCGGACGCCTGCGCTAGCGCGCTGTTTCTCAAGCCGCCGGTAGAGTGTACTGCGCGAGACGCCAAGCTTACGCGCCGCAAGGCTCATGTTACCGTTCACGCTCTGCAAGATGGCGTCCACATCCGGCGCAGCGTTCTCTGAAGGCTGCGCCGGTTCTTTATGTCCGGCCACAGAACAATAGGGGGGCGGCAGGTCGTTTAACGTGACAACGTCACCATCGTCCGCCAGCGCCAGCAATACTTTCAGCAGGCTCGCAAGCTGGCGCACGTTTCCCGGCCACGGCAGACGCGCGATATGCTCAACCAGATCGGCAGACAGCGTGACGCCGCGGCGCGCCCCGCCCAGCTCCTGCCACAGCCGCTGGACAAAACGCGGCAGCGCGGGCCACTCGCGCAGCGGCGGAATGCGCAGCCGGTACTCTTCAATCCGGTAAAAGAGATCTTCGCGAAACGCCCCGCGCGCCACCATCTCGTCCAGCGGACGGTGAGTGGCGCAGATAAGCGTAAAGGTCACCGGTACGGCGCGGGTGCCGCCGAGCGGCACCACTTTTTTCTCCTGCAACACCCGCAACAGGCGGGTCTGCATGGCAAGCGGCATATCGCCAATTTCATCCAGAAACAGCACGCCGCCGTCGGCTTCGCGGATTTTACCGATATAGCCGCGGCTGCTGGCACCGGTAAACGCGCCGGGCTGGTAGCCAAAAAGTTCCGACTCAATCAGTTGCTCGGGCAGCGCAGCACAGTTAATGGCGACGAACGGGCCGTCGCGCCACTGGCTTTGTTGATGCAGGCGGCGGCTCAGGTGTTCTTTGCCGCAGCCGGTTTCGCCGGTAATGCACAGCGCGATGCCCGCGTTCAGCAGGCGCAGCGCTTTGGCGGTTTCAACGCCGCTCTCTTCTTCCTGCGAAATCGCGGGATACGCGGCCCAGACGCGCCGCGCCGGAAGCTGACGGCGGGTGTGGTAGCGGCGCTGGTTAATGGCGGTAAGGGCGGTGTCATCACTTGCAGGCAACGCCTGCGGGAACAGCGCGTCAAGCGAGAGCGTGCCGATATGCGCGGTGGAAAGCTTGAATTCGTCCATCGCCAGTTTATTGGCGGCCACCAGCCGGTTATCGCGGAACGCCAGCAGCAGCTCCTGTGCCGAGCCGAGCGCGGTTGGGTCGGTGTGCAGGCGCAGCAGCCACTGCTGGGCGTCGAGCTGCGCGATAACCCAGTCGTGCTCCAGCTGGCGCACGGCCTGACGCATCAGGCGGCCTGCCTCGGCCACGGGCTGCCGTGCAGGCGTGGAGAGATCCAGCACGCCCGCGATTTGCCCGTCCGGACGGAACACCGGCACGCCGTAGCAGTAAAGCCCGGCGTTCTGATTGAGGAAATGCTGGCTGCCGTGGACCTCGCACGGCGCGTGCAGCGCCAGCGCGGTGCCGATGGCGTTCGTGCCGCGCGCGTGTTCGCCCCACAGATTACCGGGCGCGAGCGCCACGCGCTGCGCCTTATGCAGAAACTGATTATTGCCGAAGGTATCCAGCACGAGACCGGTATCGTCCGTGGCGACCACAACCGACGGTGCGCGGCTCAGGCTCTCACCGAGCCGCTGCATCAGCGGGCGGGCGAGCGTTTTCAGCCAGCCGTGTTGCGATCGCGCCTCTTCAAGCAGGGCGCGGCTGACAAACGAGGTGGCGTCATCGTTGCGGGTCAGCCCGTAGCGCTGGCTGCGCTGCCAGGAGTCATTCAGCAGACACGGAAAAGACAGGTCGTCGCAGTACGGCGTTACGCCTGCGGAGGTCAACGAGGCGCTGTGCGGCATGGCATTCTCCGGGTGGGTATATATGTTTCAAATATGTAGCATTTTGGTGTTGCATGTGTTGCGACACATGACACAGTTCCGCGACATTTTCCGTGTCCCGTGTCTGCTCTGCGCGCCAGCGATTCAAAAACCTCATTCTTAACCGATTGTTTATGAAGGTTTAATAGGGAGTTTTTACCATGCCCGTCACTCTGGCATAAGACCTGCTTATATCTGTGCGCCGCACAGATAACTGTGCTTAACCGATTGTCGCTACACTGAGGAATCTGCCATGAAATATGCTCACCCCGGTCAGCCTGGTGCACTCGTTAGCTTTAAACAGCGTTATGGAAACTTTATTGGCGGTCAGTTTGTCGAGCCTGTCGAAGGTCAATATTTCACTAACACCACGCCGGTGACGGGCGCGGTGGTGGCGGAGTTCCCGCGTTCTGGCGCAGCCGATATTGAGCGCGCGCTGGACGCGGCCCATGCCGCAGCGCCCGCGTGGGGCAAAACCAGCGTACAGGAGCGCTCGAACCTGCTGCTGGCCATCGCCGATCGCATGGCGGGCCATATCGAACAATTAGCGCTCACCGAGAGCTGGGATAACGGTAAACCGATTCGCGAAACGCTGAACGCCGATATTCCGCTGGCGGTCGACCACTTCCGCTACTTCGCCGGTTGTCTGCGCGCCCAGGAGGGCAGCGTCGCGGAAATCGATCAGTACACCGTCGCGTATCACATTTATGAACCGCTCGGCGTGGTCGGGCAGATAATCCCGTGGAACTTCCCGATCCTGATGGCGGCGTGGAAACTCGCGCCCGCGCTGGCGGCGGGCAACTGCGTGGTGCTCAAACCTGCGGAACAGACGCCGCTTGGCATTTCCGTGCTGATGGAGCTGATTGGCGATCTGCTGCCACCGGGCGTGGTGAACGTGGTGCACGGCTTCGGGCAGGAGGCGGGCGAGGCGCTCGCGCGCAGTAAACGCATCGAGAAAATCGCGTTTACCGGCTCCACGCCGGTCGGGCGGCATATTCTGGCCTGCGCGGCGGAAAATATTATCCCCAGCACCGTCGAGCTTGGCGGAAAGTCGCCTAATATTTACTTTGCCGACATTATGCAGGCAGAGCCTGAATTTATCGAAAAAGCGGCCGAAGGGCTGATTCTGGGCTTCTTTAACCAGGGGGAAGTGTGCACCTGTCCGTCCCGCGCCCTGATTCAGGAATCGATTTACGAACCCTTTATGGAACGTGTGCTGGCGCGTATGGCCAACATTCGTAAAGGCGACCCCTATGACACTGACACCATGATTGGCGCGCAGGCCTCTCAGGAGCAGTTCGACAAAATTCTCTCTTACATCGATATCGCGCGCGGCGAGGGCGGCCAGATCCTCGCGGGCGGCTCGCGTGTGAACCACGGCGCGGCGCTCGAGAAGGGCTTCTATATTGAGCCAACGCTGATTAAAGGCGAAAACGAGATGCGCTTCTTCCAGGAAGAGATCTTCGGGCCGGTTATCGGCATCACCACCTTTAAAGACGCTGACGAGGCGCTGAAACTGGCCAACGCCACGGAATTTGGTCTTGGCGCGGGCGTCTGGACGCGTGATACCAATCTCGCGTGGCGCATGGGTCGCGAAATCAAAGCGGGCCGCGTCTGGACCAACTGCTACCACCTCTATCCGGCGCATGCCGCGTTCGGCGGCTACAAGAATTCCGGCATTGGCCGCGAAACCCATAAAAAAGCGCTGGAGCATTACCAGCAGGTGAAAAATGTGCTGGTCAGCTATGACATTCAGCCTCTGAACCTTTTCTGATCCATCCGAACGACCCGTTAACGAGGTAACTGATGAAAGCGATGAAAATGAAAGCGGCCGTGGTCAAGGCCTTCGGGCAGCCGCTGGAGATCCAGGAAGTGCTGGTGCCGGAAGTCACACCAGGTAAAGTGCTGGTGAAAATCGCGGCGACCGGCGTGTGTCATACCGATCTCCACGCGGCGGAAGGTGACTGGCCGGTGAAACCGAATCCGCCATTTATTCCGGGCCATGAAGGCGTGGGGCATGTCGTGGCGGTCGGCCAGGGCGTGACGCACATTAAAGAGGGGGATCGCGTGGGCGTGCCGTGGCTCTATTCCGCCTGCGGGCACTGCGAACACTGTCTCGGGGGCTGGGAAACGCTTTGTCACAGCCAGCAAAACTCAGGCTATTCGGTTAACGGCAGCTTTGCCGAGTATTGTCTGGCAGACGCCAATTATGTGGGCATCCTGCCGGATAACGTCGAGTTTACCCATATCGCGCCGATCCTTTGTGCGGGGGTGACGGTTTATAAAGGGCTGAAAATGACCGACACCAAACCGGGTGACTGGGTGGTGGTTTCCGGCATCGGCGGGTTAGGGCATCTGGCGATTCAGTACGCCAACGCGATGGGGCTGAACGTGGCGGCGGTGGATATTGATAACGATAAGCTGGAGTTTGCGAAACGCCTCGGCGCGCAGGTGACGGCCAACGCGCTGGAGGTCGATCCGGGCAGCTATTTCCATGACACTTTCGGCGGCGCGCACGGCGTGCTGGTAACGGCGGTGTCGCCAAAAGCGTTCGCCCAGGCGACCACCATGATGCGCCGCGGCGGTACGATGGTGCTGAACGGCCTGCCGCCGGGTAAATTCGATCTCTCTATCTTTGATATGGTGCTGGACGGCACCACGGTGCGTGGCTCGATTGTCGGTACGCGTAAAGATCTCCAGGAGGCGCTTGATTTCGCGGGCCATAATAAAGTGGCGGCAGAAATTGCGGTCGAGCCGCTGGAGAATATCAACGATATTTTCGACCGTATGCGTAACGGGAAAATCACCGGTCGCATCGTGGTGGATATGTCGCTGTAAAAATAAGCGCCGCAGGGAGGCGGCGCTTATTACATCTCATTCTGATGAGAATCTTCTGTCAGGTAATGACTCCAACTTATTGATAGTGTTTTATGTTCAGATAATGCCCGATGACTTTGTCATGCAGCTCCACCGATTTTGAGAACGACAGCGACTTCCGTCCCAGCCGTGCCAGGTGCTGCCTCAGATTCAGGTTATGCCGCTCAATTCGCTGCGTATATCGCTTGCTGATTACGTGCAGCTTTCCCTTCAGGCGGGATTCATACAGCGGCCAGCCATCCGTCATCCATATCACCACGTCAAAGGGTGACAGCAGGCTCATAAGACGCCCCAGCGTCGCCATAGTGCGTTCACCGAATACGTGCGCAACAACCGTCTTCCGGAGCCTGTCATACGCGTAAAACAGCCAGCGCTGGCGCGATTTAGCCCCGACGTATCCCCACTGTTCGTCCATTTCCGCGCAGACGATGACGTCACTGCCCGGCTGTATGCGCGAGGTTACCGACTGCGGCCTGAGTTTTTTAAATGGCGGAAAATCGTGTTGAGGCCAACGCCCATAATGCGGGCGGTTGCCCGGCATCCAACGCCATTCATGGCCATATCAATGATTTTCTGGTGCGTACCGGGTTGAGAAGCGGTGTAAGTGAACTGCAGTTGCCATGTTTTACGGCAGTGAGAGCAGAGATAGCGCTGATGTCCGGCGGTGCTTTTGCCGTTACGCACCACCCCGTCAGTAGCTGAACAGGAGGGACAGCTGATAGAAACAGAAGCCACTGGAGCACCTCAAAAACACCATCATACACTAAATCAGTAAGTTGGCAGCATCACCCTTCTGTCATTGTACTTTCATAAATAATCACGTTGCGTCATTGCATCCATATGGTCAGGTTGCAGGTATAAATATTTCTCATTAAGGTGTGGGTTTTTCTGACTCAAGGAAAGGTCATGTTCGGCTTATTACATAAACTACCGTGGCAGATGCCTGCGCTTATTCTTTTCTGGTGTATTAACTGGTTTATTACCCTTTTTATTCTGGCCGTCGCGAATAAAACCCATGACCCGTCGCTGGTCGGTGCGGCCATCTGGTTTAATATGCTGTGGGTGTGTGCGTATATTATCGATTATTACGGACGCGCGGCGTTTCATACTCAGGAGCGCAAACGTCTGAAGGGGTTCCTGCCGCGCAAGCAGTACAGCAAAGTGAAAGCCTCGGTGTCGTTGTCTCGTACCGCCATGCTTACTATCTCCCTGAGCTTTTTACTGGCGGTCGCGCATGCGCCTGGCATTATTGTCTGGTCTCTGGTGGCTGCCTCTTGCTTTTTTGGCGCGATTAGCCTGACTCTGTCTTATCTGTTTTGCCTTTCGGTCCTCTCCCCGCGCGCCGCGTCGTTACTGAGCAAAGTACTGACCCTGCTGCTGGCGCTGGTGCTGTTTTTTGCCCGAATGATCGCCAGCGGCATGTTGCTTGAATCCTGGGATATTTCAGCAGCGCAGCTCCCGTATACCACCTGGTCAATGACGTTATTTTTTGCGGCATTCATTGTGGTGAATATTGCCTATGTCGTTGTGATTATGATTGCAGGCGTGATAGAGGCGAACCTTAAAAGGCGCAAGAAACGGGCCAAACTCTCTCTGGACAGTCAGTATATATTTGTCGTGGTATTTACCTGCATTCTGTCGGGATTAATGATAGCGAATGTCCGCACGCTGGGCGGCGCGTTATTAAATTCCTTTTATCAGTTTGATACCCGCACGACGTTTCGCTGCGGCGATCGCTATCAGACGATTTATGAACTTGGCGAAAAGGCGCGTTATTTAACGGTGGGGGACAATCAGTACCGTGGGTTTTTCCTGAAAGACGGGGATTTACACGGCGTGGCGGTGAAATGCACGACCGGCGATAAATTTACGTGGTATCAGGTATTAAGCCGCGAGGCGCTGGGCGAAAACGCCCCTGCCAAAAACAGGGGCGATGATAAAGATAAGCGCTAAATTACTCGCTGACTTTCTCGGCTTTGCCGGCGAGCTGCGCCAGGAAGTCGTAGCGTTTTTGCAGATCGGCGGCGGCGTCTTTCCAGAGCTGTTCGGCCACCTCCGGCTGCTGCGCGTTCAGGCGACGGAAGCGCTGCTCGGTGAGCAACGTTTCCGCCAGCGCGTCTGACGGCGGGCGCGAATCGAGCGCCAGCGGCAGCTTGCCTTCGTCGGCGCGGCGTGGGTCGAAGCGATAAAGCGGCCAGAAGCCCGTCGCGGTAAGCTGGCGCATCTGATCGTGGCTCAGCGCCAGATCGTAGCCATGCTCCTCACAAGGGCTGTAGGCGATAATCAGCGACGGGCCGGGGTAGGCTTCCGCCTCCTGAATCGCTTTCACCGTCTGGTTAAGCTGCGCGCCAAGCGAAATCTGCGCCACGTAAACATGCCCGTACATCATCATGCTCACGCCGAGATCTTTACGCGCCTTGCGCTTGCCGTGTTCGCCGAATTTCGTCACCGCGCCAAGCGGCGTGGCTTTCGACGCCTGGCCGCCGGTGTTGGAATAGCACTGCGTATCGAGCACCAGAATATTGACGTTCTCGGTCAGGCTCAGCACATGATCGAGGCCGCCGAAACCGATGTCATACGCCCAGCCGTCGCCGCCAATCAGCCAGATGGATTTTTCCACCAGCGCGTCGGCGTCTGTCAGCAACTGCTGTGCGCCTTCCACACCCTGTAACTGCTGGCGCAGTTCCGCGACCTGTTTGCGACGCACTTCCGGCGTGGCGTCAGCGTGCAGCGCCTCATAGAGCGCAGGCGTGAGTTTATCGGCAAACTGCGTGAGCAGACGCCGCACGCGCGCCTTATGCTGATCGACCGTTAAGCGGAAACCCAGACCGAACTCCGCGTTATCCTCAAACAGCGAGTTCGCCCACGCCGGGCCGCGGCCATTGGCGTCGGTGGTGTACGGCGTCGAGGGCAGGTTGCCGCCATAAATGGATGAACAGCCGGTGGCGTTGGCAATCAGCAGACGATCGCCATAAAGCTGGGTCAGCAGCTTGATATAGGGCGTTTCCCCACAGCCGGAGCACGCGCCGGAGTATTCAAACAGCGGGGTGATGAGCTGCGAGGTGCGAATGTCGATACGCTCAAGCGAGCTGCGATCGATTTCCGGCAGGTTCAGGAAGAAGTCGTAGTTGCGTTTCTCTTCTTCCACATGCTCCAGGCGCGACATCATATTAATCGCCTTGATTTCCGGGTTCTGGCGGTCTTTCGCCGGGCAGACCTCGACGCACAGGTTGCAGCCGGTGCAGTCTTCCGGCGCGACCTGCAGTACATATTTCTGCCCGCGCATATCGCGGGATTTCACATCCAGCGCGGCGAGCGAGGCGGGCGCGTCGGCAAGTGCTTCCGGGGCCACCACTTTGGCGCGGATCGCCGAGTGCGGACAGGCGGCGACGCAGTGGTTGCACTGGGTGCAAAGCTCTTCTTTCCAGATGGGGATCTCTTCCGCGATATTGCGTTTCTCCCACCGGGTGGTGCCGAGCGGCCAGGTGCCGTCCGGCGGCAGCGCGGAGACCGGCAGCGCATCGCCAAGCCCTGCCAGCATCGCGGCGGTCACCGTTTTGACAAAATCGGGCGCGGCGTCGGAAACCACCGGCGGGCGCAGGTGGCTGGTCTCATCCACCGGCTGGCGCGCCACTTCAAAGAGGGATTCGCGGGCCAGCGCCAGCGCCTGCCAGTTGCGCTCTACCAGCTCCTGGCCTTTGCTGCTGTAGCTTTTGGCGATGGCACCCTGGAGCGCCTCCAGCGCGCTGTCGCCCGGCAGGATCTGCGTGAGATGGAAAAACGCCATCTGCATCACGGTGTTGATGCGCGCGCCGAGCTGGCATTCGCGGGCGATTTTCGCGGCGTTCACCACAAAGACGCGCGCGTTTTTGTTATTCAGCACCGCCTGGACTTCCTGCGGCAGCTGATGCCAGACCTCATCCGGCGCGTAAGGCGTGTTAATCAGAAAAATACCGCCGGGTTTCAGGCGCTCGGCCATCTGGTATTTATCGATAAACTGCAACTGATGGCAGCCGACGAAATCCGCCTGGCTTACCAGATACGCGGAGTTAATGGGCCGCTCGCTGACGCGCAGGTGAGAAACGGTCAGACCGCCCGCTTTTTTGGAGTCATAAACGAAATAGCCCTGGGCGTACCACGGCGTCGCGTTACCGATAATTTTAATGTTGTTTTTGGTGGCCGAGACGCTGCCGTCGCTGCCAAGCCCGTAAAACAGCGCCTCCAGGCGCGCGTGAGAGGGCAGCGTATTCTCCGGCAGCGGCAGGGAGAGATGCGTCACGTCGTCGTAAATCCCGACGGTAAAGCGCGGTTTCGGTTTTTCGGCGCGCAGTTCATTAAACACCGCCAGCACGCAGTCCGGCCCGAACTCTTTGGAGGAAAGCCCGTAACGGCCGCCGATGACGCGCGGCAGGCTGTCGCGCTCGCCGCGGTTAAAGGCTTCCGCCAGCGCGGTCATCACATCCAGATAAAGCGGCTCCGCCTGCGCGCCAGGCTCTTTGGTGCGATCAAGTACCGCGATGCGCTGGACGCTCTGCGGCAGCGCCGCCAGCAGGTGACGCGCGCTGAACGGGCGGAACAGGCGGACTTTCAGCACGCCCACTTTCTCGCCCTGGGTGAGCAGTTCATCCACCACCTCTTCGCAGGTGCCGCTGGCGGAACCCATCAGGATAATCACCCGTTCGGCCTCCGGGTGGCCGTAATACTCAAACGGCCGGTACTGGCGGCCCGTGGCGGCGGCGAAATCGTTCATCGCCTGTTCGACATGGTCATAGACCGCGTCATACCAGGGGTTGGTCGCCTCGCGGGACTGGAAATAGGTATCCGGGTTGGCGGAGGTGCCGCGGATCACCGGGTGTTCCGGGTTGAGCGCGCGGGCGCGGTGGGCGTCGATTTCCGCCTGCGGCAGCAGGGCGCGGATCGTGTCATCGGCGAGCGGCGCGATTTTGTTGATTTCATGTGACGTGCGGAATCCATCGAAGAAATGAATAAACGGCACGCGGCTTTTTAGCGTGGCGATATGGGAGATCAGCGCGAAATCCTGCGCCTCCTGAACGCTTGAGGCGCACAGCATCGCGCAGCCGGTCTGGCGTACGGCCATGACGTCAGAGTGATCGCCGAAAATCGAGAGCGCATGGGTGGCGACGGTACGCGCCGCCACGTGCAGCACAAAAGGCGTGAGCTGGCCCGCGAGCTTATAGAGCGTCGGGATCATCAGCAGCAAACCCTGGGAAGACGTAAACGAGGTGGAGAGCGCGCCGGTCTGGAGCGCGCCGTGGACGGTCGCGATAGCGCCCGCCTCGGACTGCATCTCAACCACGCGCGGGACGTCGCCCCAGACGTTTTTCATCCCGTTGCCGGCCCAGGCGTCGGCCTGCTCCGCCATCGTGGAGCTCGGCGTGATGGGATAAATAGCGATAACTTCACTGGTGCGAAAAGCGACTGAAGCGACTGCGCCGTTGCCGTCGATAGTAATCATAAAAGACCCTTACATTGCGCAACATTGTCAGATCTGTGCGGACGCAACAGACCCTGTAGTAATAAGGGAATTTTAGCAAAGCCCTGAAGCCGGGATTTTCGTTTTTGTGTACTGACTATTCGCGAGGTGAATCATTTCATGCGCAGGATCAAGAGAAAGAGGCCGAAAAGCGCAAAAAAATGTGTCTTCGTCCAAAAAAGCAGCAGCAGGAATCTCGACGCGCCGCGTCGGGCGGCCTATGATGCTCAGGTTTTGCTTGTCAACGAAAGGGGAGAAACATGCGAGCAGCGTTTTGGGTAGGATGTGCCGCGTTACTATTATCGGCATGCAGCAGCGAACCCGTTCAGCAGGCCACCGCGGCCCATGTGCCGCCGGGAATGCGAGCTGCGTTGTCGAGTGCAGGGCAGGCGAACTGCGCGATGGTCGGGGGCTCGCTGTCGGTCGCGCGCCAGCTTGACGGCACGACCACCGGTATGTGCGCGCTGCCCAACGGCAAACGTTGCAGCGAAGCGGCGCTCGCCTCTGGCGCCTGCGCCGCGTACTGATTACGACATCAGATCCGCCAGTTTATAGACCAGACTGTACTGGCGGTATTTCAGGGTGAGCTGCTGTTTCTCCACGCTCACCGTCGCTCCCTGGCTTAACATCTCATTCATCAGCTTATCCAGCTCGTTGAGCTGCGGCTCGGCGCACAGCATGCGCGTTGACGCGAGCCCCTGCACCTTCAGCGTATCGCCATGCAGTTCACCCTGACCCATAAAGCGGTTGCACATGCTGCCGGAGACATGCATACGCTCGCCAAAGCTCAGCTCCGGCACGCGGTGCGTTGAGTCGAGCGGCGCGCCGTTGACGGTTTGCAGCACGTAGCGGTGGTGTTGCAGCGTTTCAGGCGTCACGTTTGACGTCGCCGTGTTCTGGCAACCGGCGAGCGTCATTCCCGCCAGCAAGGTGAAAAGGATTTTTTTCATGGTCGTCTCCCTGAGGTAAAAAACGCGACGCGCCAGGCGGCGCGTCGGCGGTGTTACACCAGCTCGTTCGGGCAGGGCTGGCCCTGTTCCAGCTGGCGCAGATTTCCAAGCGTGGTTTCAGAAATGCTGATCAGCGCCTCTTCCGTCAGAAACGCCTGGTGGCCGGTGAACAGCACGTTGTGGCAGGCGGAAAGACGGCGGAACACGTCATCCTGAATCACATCGTTAGATTTATCTTCAAAGAAAAGATCGCGTTCGTTTTCATACACGTCCATCCCCAGCGCGCCGATTTTCTGGCGTTTGAGCGCTTCAATCGCGGCCTGGGAATCGATCAAAGCACCGCGGCTGGTGTTGATGATCATTACGCCGTCTTTCATCTGCTCGAACGCGCTCTGGTTCAGCAGGTGGTAGTTTTCCGGCGTCAGCGGACAGTGGAGGCTGATGACATCCGATTCCGCCAGCAGGGTCGGCAGGTCGACATATTCCACGCCAATCTCCAGCGCGGCGGCGCTCGGGTACGGATCGAACGCCAGCAGGCGCATGCCAAAGCCTTTCAGAATGCGCAGCGCCGCGACGCCGATTTTACCGGTGCCGATAACGCCTGCGGTTTTGCCGTACATTGTAAAGCCGGTCAGCCCTTCGAGGTTAAAGTTAGCGTCGCGGGTGCGCTGATACGCGCGGTGAATGCGGCGGTTGAGACACATCATCATGCCCACCGCGTGTTCAGCCACGGCTTCCGGTGAGTAAGCCGGCACGCGAACGACTTTCAGCCCCAGCTCTTTTGCCGCGTCGAGATCGACGTTGTTAAAGCCCGCGCAGCGCAGCGCGATAAATTTCACGCCATGCTTTTTCAGCTCTTCCAGCACCGGGCGGCTGGCGTCGTCGTTAACGAAAATGCAGACGCCGTCGCAATGAATGGCGGTTTTCGCCGTGCGCTCGGTTAACAGGAAGTCATAAAATTCAAGATCGAAGCCATATTCCTGGTTAACATGCTGCAAATACTTTTTGTCGTACTGCTTTGTGCTATAAACCGCCAGTTTCATAAGACTTTCTCCAGTGATTTGCTGTGATCACGTTAGCATAATTAAAAATATCGTACAAAGTTTAAAAATTAATTGTCGAACAGGTGCTTACCTCTAATTCTAGGTCAACTATGCTTTCAGAGCCGCCCTGGCTTCACCTCGCCTGGCAAAGCTGTCAGAATAATGGCTTTCTTCGGCATAATTTCTCGCTGAATCAGGATATTAACGGCCCATGAAGGGTAAATACAGAGCCGTCATCGCTTTATTACTTCTGGTTGTGCTGCTGCCTCTGGCGCTGCTGTTAACCGCGGGCTACTGGCTGCCGACGCTCGCGGGCGTCTGGCTGCCGCAGGGAACGCGCATCGCGCTGGAGCAGCGCCCGCGCCTGACCCGCTCCGCTATTGTGCTGCCGGATCTGCGTTATTTCGCGGGCGATTGCGAACTCGCCCACGCGCAACATGTCGTGTTGAGCCACCCGACGCGCTGGCGGCTGCATCTGGACGCTCTCACGCTCAACACCAGCTGCTTCAGCGCCATACCTGACGACCCCGCGCCCGGCGCGCCGCGCACGCTCGCCCAGTGGCAGACGATGCTGCCGGAAAGCGAGGTGGAGATAGCGCGCCTTAAACTCGCCGACCTGCCGGACTATGTCGGCACACTGCAGGCGAGCCTCAGCCCGCAGACGCAGCGCATTGCCTTTACCGGCGACAAGCTGGACGTGAGCGCCAGGCTTGAAGGGCAGGCGTTGAAGGTGGAGCGCCTGCGTCTGCACCTCTTTGACGGCCAGCCGCCGGTGTCGCTGCTCGGCGATTTCACGCTCGCGCTGATGCCGGATGGCATTCCGACCAAAGGCGAGACGCAGGCGCGGTTTTCACTCCCCCAGGCGCCGCATGGCGCTCGCGCTGAGGTCACGTGGCGCGGCGGCGAAGGGCAGCTATTACTCTTTGCGCAGGACGATCCCGATCCGCTGCTCGATCTCCCGTGGCAGGCCGGTCACGATTCGTTTGCTTTCAGCGACGGGCGCTGGCGCTGGCCGTATGAGGGCTTTCCGCTAAGCGGCCGCGCCGCGCTTCGCGTGGAGAACTGGCGCGGCGGGCTGGATGCCGCGCGCATCAGCGGACGTGTGAATGTGGTGACGCAGGGGAATGCCGGGAAGGGCAACGCGGTGATGACCTTCGGCCCTGGCACCCTGAGCCTGCGCGAGAGCGCGATGCCGCTGCGCATCACCGGCGAGGCGAAACAGGACGCGCTGGCGTTTTACGCAAGCCTCCCCGCCATGCTGCGCGGCCCGCTGCTCTCGCCTGCGCTGCATTTTCTGCCGGGCGCACTGTTGCGCTCGCGCGGGCGAGTTATTGATGCGCTCAATATTGAAGAGATCCGCTGGCCGCTCGCGGGCGTGACGGTGACGGAAAAGGGCATTGACGGGCGTTTGCAGGCCATCGCGCGCGCCAGCGAGCCGGGTCAGGGCGATATGCTGCTGCATCTGGATGGCCGCGCCGAGGATTTTCTGCCCGATGCGGGCCTGTGGCGCTGGCGCTACTGGGGCAACGGCACCTTTGAACCGATGCGGTCGCGCTGGTCTGTCGGCGGGCGCGGCGAGTGGCGCGACGAGGTGATCACGCTCAGCGAACTCAACACGCGTTTCGACAAATGGCAGTACGGGAGCCTGACGGTCGACCATCCGCAACTGGCGCTGAGCACACCGGTGCGCTGGGCGCGGGGAGCCGCGACTCAGGCGCTGGAGGGCGCGCTGAAGCTGGATGCCGGCGCCACGCGCTTTACCAGCGGCGCCAGCCTGCCGCCGTCAACGCTTAATTTCAGCGTCCAGGGGCGCGATCCGAGCGCGTTCCAGTTTAAAGGCGATCTGCATGCGGGTGAGATTGGCCCGGTGCGCGTCAATGGCCGCTGGGATGGCGAGCGCCTGCGCGGTCAGGCCTGGTGGTCGCCGCAGCCGCTCGCCGTCTTCCAGCCGCTGCTCCCGCCAGACTGGAAGCTGTTGCTGCGCGACGGCGGTTTTTACGCGCAGGTGGCGTTTTCCGCCGCGGCAGGCCAGGGATTCGAGGCGGGCGGTCACGGCGTGGTGAAACAGGGCAGCGCCTGGACCAAAGACAACCAGTTTAACGGCGTGGACTTCGTGCTGCCGTTCCGCTTTCGCGATTCGACCTGGCAGCTCGGCACGCGCGGGCCGGTGCGGCTGAATATCGCGGAGATCCAAAGCCAGGTGCCGGCGCGGGATATTACGGCGTCACTCCAGGGCAGCTATCCGTGGAGCGAGGCGAGCCCGCTGGTGTTAAGCGACGTCAGCGCGTCGCTGCTCGGCGGCAAAATTCGTATGCAGCAGTTGCGCCTGCCGCAGCACACAGCGGCGCTGCTGCGCCTGGAAAATATCTCGTCGAGCGAGCTGATCACCGCGACCAACGTCAAACAGGTGGCGCTCTCCGGTGCCATTAACGGCGCGCTGCCGCTGTGGGTCGATAACCCGCAATGGATTGTGCATGACGGCTGGCTCACCAGCCCCGGCCCGCTGACGCTGCGCATGGATAAAGAGATGGCGGACGCGATGGCGCGGGATAACGCGGCGGCCGCGGCGGCGGTCAACTGGCTGCGCTATATGGAAATCTCCCGCTCCTGGACGCGGCTGGATGTTGATAATCTCGGCGTGCTGCGCATGCGCTCGGAGTTCCAGGGCGAAAGCCACGTGGACGGCAAAACCAGCGGCGTGCGGCTTAACTATCAGCATCAGGAAAATCTATTCACGCTGTGGCGCAGCTTGCGTTTCGGCGATAATTTACAGTCCTGGCTTGAGCAACACGCGACGCTGCCCGCCGCGCGTTGCAAGGCAACGTCAGGGAAGACCTGCGAGGAACAACCATGAAAACCGCAATCACGCTGATGGCAGGCGTCATCATCCTGGCACTGTGCGGCTGTACGCCGCGTATTGAGGTGGCGGCGCCCAAAGAGCCGATTACCATTAATATGAACGTCAAAATTGAACATGATATCCATATTAAAGTGGATAAAGACGTCGAAGCGTTGCTGCAAAGCCGCAGCGATCTCTTCTGAGGAGGCGGCCAATGAAAAGCCTGCTGGTCGTGATGCTGGCGCTGCTGCTGGCAAGCCCCGTCAGCTACGCGCTGACGCTTGACGAGGCCCGCGCGCAAGGGCGCGTGAGCGAAACGTTCACCGGTTATCTTGCGCCGGTGGCGCAGGATGCGGAAACGGCGGCGCTGGTGGCGCGCATTAATCAGGCGCGGGCTGAAAGCTACCGCGACGTCGCCCAACAGAACGGATTGCCGGTCGATGAAGTGGCGAAAATGGCAGGGCAGAAGCTGGTGGCGCGCAGTAAACCCGGCGAATATGTGCGCGGCATTAATGGCCGGTGGATGAAAAAATAACCCCGCTACTCCCCACGGGTAACAGACGACGCCGCGCGCCTGTGTCAGGCTCGGCAAACACGCTTACAGGAGAAACGTCATGACAACCGAATACACTCTGCCGCTGGACGACGCGCAGGCGTCATCGTTACCGGCTATTGCGCAGCTGCTGCGCGCTAACGCCGGGTTGTTTAAACATCTGGTGATGTCCGAGCACCCGGACGATATCCGCTACGCCTATCAGCCGGAGTCGTTCGAGATAACCGACATTACCGACCGCACCTTTACGTTCCGCTGTCTGGTGCACTATTTCGAGCCGTGCTGCGATCGCGATATGCATGATGCGCGCACTTACACCATTCCTTATCAGGTGCGGGATAACACGCTGGTGTTTGCGCTTGATGAAACGCCGTGGGTGGTGGCGTAACGCGGGTTGCGCCCATAAAAAAACCGCCCCGGAGGGCGGTTTTTTGGTCTGGACGTCTCTTATGCAGAAACCAGCGCGTCGATAGCGGCTTTGGCGTCGCTCTGCGCTTTGGTCGCCATTTCCGGGCCGTAAGCCACGCCTTCGGCAAACACAAAGTTCACGTCGGTGATACCGATAAAGCCCAGGAACAGGGAGAGGTACGGGGTCACCAGATCGGTCGGGGTATCTTTATGGATGCCGCCGCGGCTGGTCAGCACGATAGCGCGCTTGCCGGTTACCAGACCTTCCGGGCCTTTCTCGGTGTAGCGGAACGTTACGCCAGCGCGGGCCACTAGGTCAAAATAGTTTTTCAGCTGGGTCGGGATGTTGAAATTGTACATCGGCGCCGCAATAACAATCACGTCATGCGCCTGCAGCTCAGCAATCAGTTCATCAGAGAGCGAGAGCGCGTCCTGCTGACGCGGGGTCAGCGGCGCGTCTGACGGGCGCAGGGCACCAACCAGCTCGCCATCCAGTACCGGCACCGGGTTTGCCGCCAGGTCGCGCACGGTGATTTCATCCGCGCTGTGCTTTTCACGCCACTGCTCCACGAAGTAGTCGGAAAGCTGGTTGGACTGGGAGTAACCTGCCAGAATACTGGACTTCAGAACGAGTACTTTGCTCATGGGATGTTCCTTTTTGATTTGGTTGTCAGGGCCGTTGCCCCTTGCCTGACGACAACTCTATTCACAAACCGATTACAGTGATAGCGCAATATATCGAAGTCTATGTTCTAAATTTTTGAACAAGGCGCGCCAGAAAGCGGTGTGGTACTCTACGCTTAACGAAACCCTAAGATTTAACGGGCCGTGCACAGGCCGTATAACACAATGATGGAAAAACAAAATATTACTCTCTCCGCCCTGATGGCACGTCTCGACTCGCTGATGCTGCGCGATAAAAGCCGCTTCGCCCGTCGCCTCCACGGGGCTAAAAAGATTAAAAATACTGAATCTCAGCAGGCGCTTTTCGAACAGCTCTCTCAGGAGATGAGCGAGGCGGCAGGGAAAGTCCTGCTGCGCGAAGCGGCGCGCCCGGCGATTACATACCCGGAAAACCTGCCGGTCAGCCAGAAGAAACAGGACATCCTCAATGCCGTGCGTGACCATCAGGTGGTGATCGTGGCGGGGGAGACCGGCTCCGGGAAAACCACCCAGTTGCCGAAAATCTGCATGGAACTTGGGCGCGGGGTAAAAGGGCTTATCGGCCACACCCAGCCGCGTCGTCTCGCGGCGCGTACCGTGGCGAACCGCATCGCCGAAGAGCTGCAAACCGAGCCGGGCGGCTGCGTCGGTTATAAAGTGCGCTTTAGCGATCACGTCAGCGACAACACCATGGTTAAGCTGATGACCGACGGTATCCTGCTGGCGGAAATCCAGCAGGATCGCCTGCTGATGCAGTACGACACTATCATCATCGATGAAGCGCACGAGCGCAGCCTGAACATCGATTTTCTGCTGGGTTACCTGCGCGAACTACTGCCAAAGCGCCCGGATCTGAAAGTTATTATTACGTCGGCGACCATCGATCCTGAGCGTTTCTCGCGCCACTTTAATAACGCGCCGATTATCGAAGTTTCTGGCCGTACGTATCCGGTTGAGGTGCGCTACCGCCCGATTGTGGAAGAAGCAGACGATACCGAGCGGGACCAGCTGCAGGCGATTTTCGACGCCGTGGAAGAGCTGGGCCGCGAAGGGCCGGGCGATATCCTGATCTTTATGAGCGGCGAGCGTGAAATCCGCGACACCGCTGACGGGCTGATGAAACTCAACCTGCCGCACACCGAGGTGCTGCCGCTCTATGCGCGGCTCTCCAACAGCGAACAGAACCGCGTCTTCCAGCCGCATGCCGGGCGACGCATTGTGCTGGCGACCAACGTCGCCGAAACGTCGCTGACCGTGCCGGGCATTAAATATGTGATAGACCCCGGTACGGCGCGCATCAGCCGTTACAGCTACCGCACCAAAGTGCAGCGGCTGCCGATTGAGCCGGTGTCGCAGGCGTCTGCCAACCAGCGTAAAGGCCGCTGCGGGCGCGTCTCGGAAGGGATCTGTATCCGCCTTTATTCGGAAGACGATTTCCTCTCGCGCCCGGAATTTACCGACCCGGAAATCCTGCGCACCAACCTGGCGTCCGTCATTCTGCAAATGACGGCGCTGGGGCTTGGCGATATCGCCGCGTTCCCGTTTGTCGAAGCGCCGGATAAGCGCAACATTCAGGACGGTGTGCGTCTGCTGGAAGAGCTGGGCGCTATCACCACCGACGCGCAGGCGTCAGTGTATAAACTGACGCCGCTGGGCCGTCAGCTGTCGCAACTGCCGGTGGACCCGCGTCTCGCGCGCATGGTGCTGGAGGCGCAAAAGCATGGCTGCGTGCGCGAGGCGATGATCATCACCTCCGCGCTGTCGATTCAGGACCCACGCGAGCGTCCGCTCGATAAACAGCAGGCGTCGGATGAGAAACACCGCCGCTTCCACGATAAAGAGTCCGATTTCCTGGCCTTCGTGAACCTGTGGAACTACCTCGGCGAGCAGCAAAAGGCGCTGTCGTCCAATCAGTTCCGCCGCCTGTGCCGTACCGATTACCTTAATTATCTGCGGGTGCGCGAATGGCAGGATATCTACACCCAGCTGCGCCAGGTGGTCAAAGAGCTTGGCATTCCGGTGAACAGCGAACCGGCGGGCTACCGCGAAGTGCACACGGCGCTGTTGACCGGGCTGTTGTCGCACATCGGCATGAAAGACGCCGATAAACAGGAGTACACCGGCGCGCGCAATGCCCGTTTCTCCATTTTCCCCGGCTCCGGGCTGTTTAAAAAGCCGCCGAAGTGGGTGATGGTGGCGGAGCTGGTGGAAACCAGCCGCCTGTGGGGGCGAATCGCGGCGCGTATCGACCCGGAGTGGATCGAGCCGGTGGCGCAGCACCTCATTAAGCGCTCATACAGCGAGCCGCACTGGGAGCGCGCGCAGGGTGCCGTGATGGCAAGCGAGAAAGTGACGCTCTACGGCCTGCCGATCGTGGCCGCGCGCAGCGTTAACTACAGCCAGATCGATCCGGTGCTTTCGCGTGAGCTTTTCATCCGCCACGCGCTGGTGGAAGGCGACTGGCAGACGCGTCACGCCTTTTTCCGCGAAAACCAGAAACTGCGCGCCGAAGTGGAGGAGCTGGAGCATAAATCGCGTCGCCGCGACATTCTGGTGGACGACGACACGCTGTTTGAATTTTACGATCAGCGCATCAGCGTTGATGCGATTTCCGCGCGCCACTTCGACAGCTGGTGGAAAAAGGCGAGCCGTGAAACGCCGGATCTGCTCAACTTCGAAAAGAGCATGTTGATTAAAGAGGGCGCGGAGAAGGTCAGCAAGCTCGATTACCCGAACTTCTGGCATCAGGGCAACCTGAAGCTGCGCCTGACTTATCAGTTTGAGCCGGGCGGCGACGCCGACGGCGTGACGGTGCATATTCCGCTGCCGCTGTTAAACCAGGTGGAAGACGCGGGCTTCGAATGGCAGGTGCCGGGAATGCGCCGCGAACTCATCATCGCGCTGATCAAATCGCTGCCAAAACCCGTGCGCCGCAATTTCGTTCCGGCACCTAACTACGCCGAGGCGTTTTTAGGCCGCGTTACGCCGCTGGAACTGCCTCTGCTGGACGCGCTGGAGCGCGAACTGCGCCGTATGACCGGCGTGACGATTGACCGCGAGGCGTGGCAGGCCGAACAGGTGCCCGATCATCTTAAAATGACTTTCCGGGTGGTGGATGAGAAGGGCCGCAAGCTGCGCGAGGGCAAAGATCTCCACGCGCTGAAAGAGGGGCTGAAAGAGAAAGTGCAGGAAACCCTTTCAGCGGTGGCGGATGACGGCATCGAGCAGAGCGGGCTGCATATCTGGAGCTTCGGCACGCTGCCCGAGCGCTATGAGCAGAAGCGCGGCGGCTATCAGGTGAAAGCGTTCCCGGCGCTGGTGGATGAGAAAGAGAGCGTCGGCATCCGGCTGTTTGATAACCCGCAGGAGCAGCAACACGCCATGTGGCGCGGGCTGCGCCGTCTGCTGTTGCTTAACATTCCGTCGCCGATTAAGTATCTGCATGAGAAACTGCCGAACAAAGCGAAGCTCGGGCTTTATTTCAACCCGTACGGCAAGGTGCTGGATCTGATTGACGACTGCATCTCCTGCGGCGTCGATAAGCTTATCGCCGAAAACGGCGGGCCTGTATGGAGCGAAGCGGGCTTTGCGCAGCTTCACGATAAAGTGCGTGCGGAACTGAACGACACCGTGGTGGATATCGCAAAGCAGGTCGAGCAGATCCTGACGGCGGTGTTCAATATCAATAAGCGTCTGAAAGGGCGCGTGGATATGACGATGGCGCTCGGCCTCTCTGATATCAAAGCGCAGATGAGCGGGCTGGTGTACCGCGGTTTTGTCACCGGCAACGGTTATAAGCGCCTCGGCGACACGCTGCGTTATCTCCACGCCATCGAAAAACGGCTTGAGAAGATGGCCGTCGACCCGCACCGCGACCGCGCGCAGATGCTCAAAGTGGAAGCTGTACAGCAGGCGTGGCAGCAGTGGCTTAACAAGCTGCCGCCCGCGCGGCGCGATGACGACGACGTGCAGGAGATCCGCTGGATGATCGAGGAGCTGCGCGTGAGTTATTTCGCCCAGCAGCTCGGCACGCCATACCCGGTCTCCGACAAGCGCGTGTTGCAGGCGATGGAGCAGGTGAGCGGGACGTAGTTGCGCACAGTGGGTGCGGAATATTGTTATGGTGGGTGCGCTGCGCTTACCCACCCTACAAGTTCCTACAACGCCTACCGTATTCCGTAGGGCGGGTAAGCGTAGCGCACCCGCCGGGCAACACCACGTAAACCTGCACGTAGGGCGGGTAAGCGTAAGCGCAGCGCACCC
Organism: Cronobacter sakazakii; assembly: GCF_000982825.1. Taxonomy (NCBI): domain Bacteria; kingdom Pseudomonadati; phylum Pseudomonadota; class Gammaproteobacteria; order Enterobacterales; family Enterobacteriaceae; genus Cronobacter; species Cronobacter sakazakii. Next base: position 3,063,150 of record NZ_CP011047.1, read on the forward strand.
GCCGTCTTACCAACCTGCACCCGCCATTCCCGGAACCTGTCTCGCAAACCTGAAACTCCCCAACACCGAACCTCCGCCACACATGTTATAAACCCGCGACAACCCCCGTAGGGTGGGTAAGCACAGCGCACCCACCATGAAAACGGCAACCTGTCTCATGGAAGGAGGCGAACTGTATGTCCCGCTATCGCAGGTTATATATCCCTGGCAACACCTGGTTTTTCACCGTCAATCTGCGCAACCGTCGCAGCCTCCTGTTATGCCGTTACATTGACCTGTTGCGTGCGCAGGTCGCTCGGGTGAAACGCCGCTATCCTTTCATCATTGACGCCTGGGTGGTGCTGCCTGAACACATGCATTGCATATGGACGCTGCCGGAAGGAGACCACAATTATTCCGTGCGCTGGCAGGAGATTAAAAAAGGGTTTACCCGCGCGTTAACGCCGCCACGTGCGGCAGACACGGTCTGGCAGCGACGCTTCTGGGAGCATGGTATCCGGAATGAAGAGGATTTGCGGCGGCACATGGATTATGTTTATTTCAATCCGGTGAAACATGGTTGGGTGCGCGAGGTGTGCGAATGGCCATTTTCATCGTTTCACCGCGATGTGGCACGGGGGTTGTACCCGAAAACCTGGGCGGGGGATAGCGGGGAGTTTTGTGTTGGTGAACGGCGAAGGTAGCCGCGTCCTAGGATGTGGTTGGATTGGGTGATGGTGGGTGCGCTGCGCTTACCCACCCTACAATAGGGCTGGCGCTGGATTTGTGAATGGTGGGTGCGCTTACGCTTACCCACCCTACAATACCCACATTGACCTGTGCGTAGGGCGGGTAAGCGTAGCGCACCCGCCGCGCCGATATTACTTCACCACCGCCAGCGTAAAACCGTCCCAGCCTTTGCTGCCGACGGTTTGCAGCGCGGTAGCGCGCAGGCGCGGTAGCGCGCAGGCGCGGGTGGTTGCCGAGCATCTCAATAAACGTTCGCACGCCCTGCACGCGCAAATCGTCGCTCTGTGGATCGGTCACGGTACCGTCGCGCACCACGTTATCACCTACAATCACCGTTCCGGTGCGTGAAAGCGTCAACGCCCACTCCAGGTACAGCGGGTTATTCGGCTTATCGGCATCGATAAAAATCAAATCGAAAGGCGGCTCGTCGGCGTACAGCGGCAGGCTCTCCGCCGCTGGCCCCACGCGCAGCTGCACTTTCGGCGTCACGCTCGCCAGCGCCAGGTTGGCGGCCGCCACTTCGGCGTGTTCGGCACTCGCCTCAAGCGTCACCACCAGCCCGTCCTCCGGCAGCGCACGCGCCAGCCACAGCGTGCTGTAACCGCCAAGCGTGCCGATTTCCAGCACCCGTTTCGCGCCGGTCATCATCACTAAAAGCCCCAGAAACTGCCCCTGCAAGGGCGAGACGTCATGCGGCGGCAGGCCCGCCAGACGATTGTTCTCCAGCACCTGCGCCATCAGCGGATCGTCGGGAATCAGCGCCTGCATCAGATATTCATCGACTTCACGCCATTGTTGCTGCATCGAACCGCTCCCCTGAAAGCGCCGTGCAGGCGCATAAAATTACGGACTGGCTACCTTAGCAGCATAGCTGTAATTACTGGTTTGCGCAGCGGCACCCGGCCACCCGCCGCCAAGCGAGCGATAGAGATCCACCTGCGCCAGCAGCAGATTATTTTTCACCTGCACCACATTGAGCTGTGCCGAAAACAGCGTGCGGCGGGCGTCCAGCTCGTCAAGATAAGAGGCGTACCCGTTCTGGTAACGGTTGTGAGCAATGCGCAGCGTCTCCTGCGCCGCCTGCTCCTGCGCCTGTAACTCAACGAGCTGTTCCCCAAGACGCTGCACCGCGTCCAGACTGTCGTTCACTTCCTTAAAGGCATTGCGCACCGTGCTCTCATAACTGTAAAGCGCCTGATTTTTCTGTGACGTTGTCACGTCAACCTGCGCATTCAGCGCCTCGCGGTTGAGCAGTGGCGCGAGAACGCTGGCACCCACGCTCCAGAGCCGCAGCGGATTGGCGAGCAGTTCCGGCAGCGTATTCTCCTGCAGCGACCCCGACGCGGTGAGATTAATGCCCGGCAGCAGGCGCGCGCGGGCCACTTTCAGCTGCGCGTCGCTCGCCACCAGCGTCTGTTCGGCCTGAACGATATCCGGGCGGCGGTTCAGCAACGACGACGGCAACTGAGACGGAATCGTGAGCGGGCTTAAAGCGTCAAATTCACCGCCGCGCGCGATCGGGCCAGGATTCTGGCCGATGAGAATGCTGAGCGCGTTCTCCTGCTGGGTTATCTGGTGCTGAATCTGCGGGATTTGCGCACGCGTGGCGCGCAGTTCAGATTCCGACTGCATCAGCTCCAGCCGAGAGCTATAGCCGGTTTCATACTGGCGTTTCGCCAGCTTCAGCGCGTCCTCGCGCGCGCTAAGCGTCGACTGCGTCACCCGAAGCTGCTCATCCAGTGCCAGCAGGGTGATATAGCCGCTCGCGACCTGCGAGGCCACCGTCAGGCTGGCGGCCGCGGCGGCGGCTTTCTGCGCCTCCAGGCTCGCCTTTGCGGCGTCGGCGGCGCTGGCGTACTGGCCCCAGATATCGACGTTATAACTGGCGTTCAGGCTGCCTTTGTAGAGATCGCCATACACCGGCAGGCCGGTCGCCGCCGATTGCGAACGGCTGCGACCGGCGCTGAAACCCGCGTCAAGCGTCGGGAACCGATCGCCAAGGGCCGCCTGTACCTGCGCCTGATACTGATTAACGCGCTCGCGGGCGAGCAGCACATCGCTGTTGTAGCGCAGCGCCTGATCCACATAGCGGTTCAGTGCCGAATCGTGAAAATTGCGCCACCAGAAACCTTCTGTGGGCGAGGACGGGCCGACAGCGGCGCGCCAGGCGGGCGGAATGATGAGCGAGGGGCGAGCCTGCTCCACGTTGCCAGAATGACAGCCCGCGAGCAGGAGGGCGGTTGTCAGCAGAGTCAGAGCGCGGCGCATCATTTCGCCTCGCTGCGGGTGTTAATGGTTACCTGTACCGACATGCCGGGGCGCAGGCGCGCGCGTTTCTCGGCGTCGCCCAGCACCTCGATGCGCACCGGGATACGCTGGGCGATTTTCACAAAGTTGCCGGTCGCGTTATCGGGCGTGATGGCGCTGAATTCCACGCCGGTTGCCGGAGAGATACTCTGCACGCGGCCTTCGAATTTTTCATCGTTGAGTGCGTCCACGGTGAATGTGACCGACTGGCCGGTTTTTACGTCGGCAAGCTGCGTTTCTTTCAGGTTGGCGATGACCCAGTTCTGCGGCGGTACCAGCGAGGTGAGTCGCGTACCGGCGGTCACGTAGCCGCCCTGGCGCACGGCAATCTGCCCGAGCTGGCCGTCGCGCGGGGCAATGATGCGGGTGTTTTGCAGATCGATTTGCGCAAGCTCCAGTGCCGCGCGGGCGTTTTCCACATCCGCCTCCAGCGACGCGCGGTTCACAATCACGCTTTGCAGATTCTGGCGCGACACCTCTAGCTGGGCGGCGGCCTGCTCTACGCTGGCGCTGCCCTGCGCGGCGCTGGCGATGGCGGCGTCGCGCTCGCGCACCGACAGCGAGCCGTCCTGCGTCAGTTCCTTCACGCGGCGTAAATCGGCCTGGTTATGCAGGCTCTGGGCGCGGGCGCTGGCGAGCGCCGCTTTATTCTGGGCGATGGTCGCCTCGGCGCTGCGGCGCTGTTGCAGGTTATTAGCCAGCGCCGCCTCGCGCATGGCGAGCGTCGCCTGCGCCTGATGCACCCGCTGTTTGTAGATACGGTCATCGATGGTCATCAGCACGTCGCCCTGTTTCACATGCGCGAAATCCTGCACGTTGACGGCGGTGATATAGCCGTTTACCTGCGGGCTGATAAACGTCGTCATGCCGCGCACGTAGGCGTTATCGGTCGAGGCAGCGTGACGGGTAAACGGCGGAAGCTGCCAGGCGTACAGGATCACCAGCAGGCCAACCAGCCCGATGGCACCAGCGGCGAAGAAGGAGACCACGCGCAGGTTGTTTTTTTCCGGCGACGCGGGGGTGGGGGCGCCTTGTTGGCTCATCACTACTCCAGAATATGTCAGTCAAAAAATCGTCAGGTTACTGGCCGCTCTGCATCGCCTGCTTCAGGGCACGGCGTGCGGCGAGCCGCAGGCGGATAAGCCGCCAGAAAATCCACAACAGCGTCGAGGCGGCAATGGCCGCCGTCAGCAGACAGGTATCGTTATAGGCCAGAATATTCGCCTCGGTGCTGGTCACGGTCTGCAACTGCTGCACCGCCTGCGCATTGAGCAGCGTCGGGTCGTTAAGCAGATTGCTCCAGATCTGGCTGTACTGCGCGAGTCGTTCGTTCACCAGCGGGCTTAGCGAGGTGAGCTGGTCGGCGAGCAGGCTGGAGTGATATTTCTCCCGCCAGGTCTGGAACGTGCCGAGCAGCGCCGAGCCGATAAGCCCGCCCAGGTTCTGACTCATGCCGAACAGAACGGAAAAACTCACCAGGTTGCGCGGATCGGCGATAACCCCGCCAATGCCCGCGAGCATCGCCGGGGCCAGGAAAAAGGCGCTGGCAAAGCCCAGAATAAACTGGCTTATCAGCATCTGGTCGGCGCGGGTCTGGCTGGTGGCCTGGCTGTCCATCAGCGAGGCGATGATCATCAGCGCCAGCGAGACCATAATCGGCCAGACGGTTTTCTGCGGGTTAATAGTGAGCGCGCTGGTCACGATGCCGCAAATCACGCCCGCGAGGATCGCCAGCGCCAGGTGCGTCATCTGCTCATTCTGCAAACCGATATACTGCAACCAGCCGATGGCGCCGGTGTTCTGCTCCGCCAGCACGATGCGGATCAGCACCATAATCAGCCCGAGGCGCACGATACTGCCGCTGGAGAGCCAGCGGGTGTTCAGCAGCGGATTCGTGCGGTTATGCTCGAACGTGATAGCGGCGACGATAAGCACCAGCGACGCGCCAAGCGCCCAGCCTATCCACGGCGCTTCAAACCACCAGTCGAGCCGCCCGAGCGACAGCGCGCCGCAGAGCAGCGCCATGCCGGGCGCCATCAGCAGAAACGTAATAAAATCTTTTTTCTCAAAGACTTTGCGGCGATCGCCCGGCGGCAGTTTTAGCGCAATCACACAGGCGAGCGAAATCATCGCCAGCCCCAGTTCGAACAGATACAGACCGCGCCACTCTTCAAGTTGCAACAGCTCGGTGGAGAAGAGGCGAGCGATGGGGATCGCGAGCTGCGAGCCGGTAATGCCGATGGTGAGCGCCTTCAGGCGATGCTTCGCGGGCCAGGCCTGGATCTGGTAATAAATGCCGAGCGAACTCAGCGCCGCGCCTACCATGCCGTGCGCGGCACGCACCATGAGGGCGGTGTTGAGATCGTTAACGAACAGATGGAAAAACGTCACCAGCACATAGAGCACCAGAAACCCTTCGGTAAAAGCGCGCAGCCCGTACTGCTGGCGAAATTTCACCAGCAGCAGGTTGATAGAAACGTTGGTCATAACGTAAACCGCGGGCAGCCAGGCGATTTCCGTCGACCAGGCGGCGAAGGTGCCCTGTAAATTTTGCAGGTTCGCCGTGACCATCGCGTTACCGAGCGCGCCGGTAAGACACACCAGCAGCCCGACGATGCCATAGGCGATGCGCTTCCAGGGCGCATGGTGCGGCGTCGACGGCGAGCCGAGCAGCATCGGTTTTTCATGGGGCGCCCACTCGCGTGGCGCATAAGGGTCGTGTTTCACCGATCGCATTACTGTTTTTCAATTTCCTGCAACAAACGGTCCAGTACGCGACGCGTGACGGCCAGTTCTTCCGGGGGAATGGTGGAAAGGATAGTCTCCCTGAGGCTATCTGCCTCGACTTTCACCTTTTCAAACAGCGCCTGGCCTTGTGGTGTGGCGACCAGAAGCCGTTTGCGGCGATCGCCGGGCGGCGTCACGCGCTCAATGAGTTGCTGTTCCACCAGGCGATTCAGCAATGGCACCAGCGTCGCGCTCTCCACGCCGAGCTGTTGTGCCAGCTCACCCTGCGACAGCGGCGTTTCATGGCGCGCAATCGCGGCGACGGCCACCCAGCTTGCCTGGCTCATGCCAAGCCCTTTCAGCCGCCGATCCATCGCGAGCCGCCAGTGGTGGGCGGTCATCCACAGCAAATGTGAGAAAGTCAGGTCACGCGTATCCACGGCGGTTATCCAATCGTTAGTGCTCTAACTATTCTAGAGCGCGCCATTTTGATAATTCAAGTGAATGTAAATTAATCTTTAAAAAATATTGTGAATGTATCGCGACGCGTTGTCTGAATTGCAGCCACACCCATTGCCGCTGCGCTATGCTCTGATGCGGCCTGACGCCGCATGAATGAGAGGGAAAGATGCCTGATTACCTGATTGAACCGCGCGACCCGACGCACCCTGACGCTATCGTTTTGCTGGCGGCGCTCTCTGAAACGCTGGCCGCGCTGACTGGCAGCTCGGGCAGGCAGTCGTTTAATAATGACGATGTGCGCGCTGAGGGGGCCACCTTTTTACTGGCGCGCAACGCCAGCGGCACGGCCATCGGCTGTGTGGCCTGTCGGCCTCTGAAGCCGGGCATCGCCGAAATCAAACGCCTGTTCGCGCTGCCGGATAACCCCGGCGCGGGCAGCCAGTTATTAAGCGCGGCGGAGCGCTTCGCGCGCGACGCTGGTTACGATCAGGCGTGGCTTGAGACGCGGCGCACCAATCCGCGCGCGGTAGAGTTTTACCTGCGCCGCGGTTACGGGATTATCGACAACTACGGGCGCTATGTCGGGCAGGAGGATGCGGTCTGCTTCGCAAAACCACTTCAGGAAGAAGGCGAAGATGATGCTCAGCGGGCTTAATCATCTGACGCTCGCCGTGCGCGATGTGGCGCAAAGCCTGGCATTTTACCACTCGCTGCTGGGGCTGCGGCTGCATGCGCGCTGGGACGGCGGGGCGTATCTCTCCTGCGGCGATCTCTGGCTCTGTCTGTCGCAGGATGACAGCGCCGGGCAGCCTGCGGCGGACTACACGCATTATGCCTTTACCGTGAGCGAGACGGATTTCCCGTTAATGGTGGATAAACTCAACGCCGCGGGCGTGAAAACCTGGAAAACCAACCGCAGCGAGGGCGACTCCTGGTATTTCCTCGACCCGGACGGGCATCAGCTCGAACTGCACGTCGGCAGCCTCGCCACCCGGCTCGCCGCCTGCCGTGCCGAGCCCTATAAGGGGATGCGGTTTTATGATTAATCACCGCGTGTTTTCTATCACGCGCACGATAAGCGGTGCGGTGATTGTCGGGCATATCGCAGATTAGGAGCTCTCCGGTAGGGGAGCCGAACGCCAGTCGGTACGCTGGATGCTGGCTTTGACTATGGAGGTGACCATGAACATGATGCCTTTTCCTTTGCTGTCGGAAGGCACGCTGCAGCGTGTTAACCTCATCGGCGCGTGGCTCGCCCGGAACGATTTTGCCGCCGCTCCTGCTGCCGGGGACGCTGAGCTGATTGTGCTGGCGGGTAACGCCGTTCTGCCCACCGTGGACGCCGCCGCGCGTCTGGCTAAAGAGAGCGGGCTGCCGCTGCTGATAACCGGCGGGCTGGGTCACTCGACCACGTTCCTCTATGCCGCCGTGGCGCAGCATCCACGCTACAACCATCTGCGCACCACCGGCCTTACGGAGGCGGGAATACTCGCCCGTATCGCCCGCGAGTTTCATGAGGTGCCGGAGGAGCAGATTATCGTCGAAGAAAAATCCACCAACTGTGGCGAGAACGCCCGTTTTACCCGCGAGCTGCTGGATGCGCGCGGTGAACTGCCTGCGCGCGCGGTGCTGATTCAGGACCCGACCATGCAGCGCCGTACCCACGCCACCTTTACCCGCGCCTGGCGCGACGCGCCGACCCCGACGGAGTGGCTGAGTTACCTCGGCGTTCAGCCGGTGCTGGAAAATGGTGCCAGGGCGGTGCAGTTCCGCGAGCCGTCGGAAGGGCTCTGGCCGGTAGAGCGGTATCTGTCGCTGGTGCTGGGGGAGATCCCGCGCCTGCGTAACGACGCAGACGGCTACGGCCCGGCGGGCCGTGATTTCATTGATGAAGTGGTGATCCCGTCTGACGTGCTGAACGCCTGGCAGGCGCTGCACGAGGAGCCGCAGCTCACCAGCTTTTTGCGTCATCGGTCGCTCGCCTGATGGCCCGGCTGCCCGTTTGCGCGATTTATGGCGCAAACGGGCAGATGCATGTTGAATAATTGTTATCTCCCGGCGGGATCTCCGCCGTTTTTCCCGACCTGATTCACATTTTCAGCCAAAACGCTTCGTATACGCATTTGCTGCTCGTAGTTTTTTAACAATTAATTCACCTGTTAAAAACCAATGCGACAGCAGGAGCATGCGATGACAGCACCCGTACAACATCCGATGTATATCGACGGTCAGTTCGTTCAGTGGCAGGGCGAGGCGTGGATCGATGTCGTGAATCCCGCCACAGAGGCGCTGATTTCCCGTATCCCGGACGGAACGGCAGAGGACGCGTGCCGCGCCATTGACGCCGCCGCCCGCGCGCAGGCGGGCTGGGAGGCGTTGCCCACCATCGAGCGCGCCGGATGGCTGCGTAAAATCGCCGCCGGCATCCGCGAAAAGGCGGCGGAAATCAACGCGCTGATTGTGGCGGAAGGCGGCAAAACGCAGCAGCTCGCGAGCGTTGAAGTCAGCTTCACGGCGGATTACATCGACTATATGGCCGAATGGGCGCGCCGTTATGAAGGCGAAATCCTGCAAAGCGACCGGCCGGGCGAAAATATTCTGGTGTTTAAGCGCGCGCTCGGCGTTACCACCGGCATTCTGCCGTGGAATTTTCCGTTCTTCCTGATCGCCCGCAAAATGGCGCCTGCGCTGATTACCGGCAATACCATTGTGATTAAACCGAGCGAATTCACGCCGAATAACGCCATCGCGGTTGCGCAGATTGTTCATGACGTGGGCCTGCCGGCGGGCGTGTTTAACCTGGTACAGGGGCGCGGCGAAACCGTCGGGCAGGAGCTGGCCGGTAACCCGAAAGTGGCGCTGGTAAGCATGACCGGCAGCGTCGGCGCGGGTGAGAAAATCATGATGGCGGCTGCGAAAAACATCACCAAAGTCTGCCTTGAGCTTGGCGGCAAAGCGCCTGCTATCGTGATGGACGATGCGGATGTGTCGCTTGCGGTAAAAGCGATTGTTGATTCGCGCGTGATTAACTCCGGTCAGGTCTGTAACTGCGCCGAACGCGTTTATGTGCAAAAGGGCATTTATGACCGTTTTGTCAGCGCGCTTGGCGAGGCGCTGATCGCGGTGAAATTTGGCGATCCGGCAGCGCGTGATGATATCGCGATGGGGCCGCTGATTAACGCGGCTGCGCTGGCGCGCGTGAAAGAAAAAGTGGCACGCGCGGTCAGCGAGGGCGCGACGGTGGCGCTCGGCGGCAAGGCGGTGGAGGGCAAAGGTTATTTTTACCCGCCGACGCTGCTGGTAGATGTGCGCCAGGAAATGAGCATCATGCATGAAGAGACGTTCGGCCCGGTGCTGCCGGTCGTCACGTTCGATACGCTGGAAGAGGCCATTGCGATGGCGAATGACAGCGAATATGGCCTGACGTCGTCGATTTACACGCAGTCGCTCGCCACCGCGATGAAAGCGATTAACGGGCTGAAGTTTGGCGAAACTTACATCAACCGTGAAAACTTCGAAGCGATGCAGGGGTTCCACGCGGGCTGGCGTAAATCCGGGATCGGCGGGGCGGATGGCAAACACGGGCTGCATGAATATCTGCAAACCCAGGTTGTCTATCTGCAAAGCTAACCGTTTCAGGGCCGCCTGCGGGCGGCCCGCTGCGTCAGAGCTTGCTTTCAATCCAGTTCATCAGCAGCGCTGGCCAGAGGTGCGCGGGCAGCCCCAGGGCATCGCGAATGCCAAACCCGTGTTGCCCCTGTTCAAAAAGATGCATCTCCACCGGCATGCCCTGCGCGTGCAGCGCGTTAAACATCAGCAGGCTGTTTTCCACTTTCACCGCCGGGTCATCCACTGCGTGCAGTAAAAACGCGGGCGGGGTGTCGCGGGTGATCGCTTTTTCCGGCGAATAGCGGTGGATGGCGCGGTCATCGGGCTGTGTGCCGATAAGCGCTTCTCGCGAGCCGGGGTGCGCCACCGGCTCCTCCATCGTCATCACCGGATAGACCAGCCCCATAAAAGCCGGGCGGGCGCTGAACGCGTCGGTTTCATCCTGCGGCGCGTAGACCACGTCGTTCCAGCGGGTGCCGAGGCTTGCGGCAGCATGACCGCCTGCGGAAAAGCCCAGCACGCCGAGTTTATCCGGGTCGAGTTGCCAGCGTGACGCCTGGGCGCGGATAAGCCGCATGGCGCGCTGGAGATCGGCGAGCGGGGCGTCGGCACCTTCGGCGTGGCCGTCGGCGGGCAGGCGATAGGTCATCACAAACAGCGTATAGCCGTGGTCGTTAAACGCGGGTGCCATGGCGCTGCCTTCTTTGTCGAGCACCACGCGGCGGTACGAGCCGCCGGGCGTCACCAGAATGCCGGTGCCGTTAGGATGTTCCGGCGCGTAGACCACAATACGCGGTGCGCGCACGCCGGTGACGGAACGGTCAAGCTCGCTGTCGCCGGTCAGGCGCTCCTCAAGGGTGAACACCGCGTGGCTCTGGCGCGCGCCCGGCGCGTCGCCCTGTGGCCAGACGGATATTTCGTGGCTGCGCGCGACCGCTTCGCGCATACGGGTTAACAGAACCTCGTGGGCATTCATACGCTCTCCTTTAATATGCGGTGGCGGCATGAAAACTAATGAATATTTAATCTTCAGCCGTTATCCTGGTGTTTTCGTTGCGTTTAATCAGGATAGTCTTATGCGCAGTAAATACACGTCATTGCAAATCACGCTTCACTGGCTGGTGTTTGTTCTGGTGGTTATGGCTTATGCGGCGATGGAGCTGCGTGGGCTGGTGCCGCGTCCTGTCGGGCGGCTCTTTATCTGGACGCACTTTAGCTGCGGCATCGCGATTCTGGTGCTGATGGTCACACGCCTGCTGGTGCGCATTAAATATCCCGCGCCGCCCATCGTGCCGAAACCGCGGGCGATGTATATCGGGCTTTCCCATCTGGTGCATCTGGTCATCTACCTGATGTTTATCGGCCTGCCGCTGCTCGGGATCGTTGCCAAATATTATGGCGGCAGCCCGTGGTTTGCGTTTGGCATCAGCATGCCGGTGGCCGCCGAGCCGGATGAAGATCTCGAAATGCAGTTGCGCGCCATTCACGCGTTTATCGCGAATCTCAGCTACTTTGTCATAGGGCTTCATGCCGCGGCGGCGCTGGCGCATCACTACTTCTGGAAAGACAACACGCTGCTGCGCATGATGCCGGGCAAGCGCGATTAGCGCGCGCCGAAGTGTGATCCGGGTGGCTTTTTATGCCGGGCTGCGTGGCTTAGCTCACATTTTGAACGGTGCGACATGGGCGGTCTGGTCACGGCGGCTTATAGATCTATATCTATTATAGAAACACTCGCGCCTTATCAGCGCCAGCCGGGAGAGTCACCATGACGCAGTCAGTGCAACGTGAAGCGACAGGAGTGGAAGTGGACGAACAGGCGCAACTGGCGCGTAAACTGCGAAAGGTGCTGCTGGCGACGGGCGTGGGGCATTTTGTCGAGTGGTTCGATTTCGGGCTTTACGGCACGCTGGCGGCCATTATCGGGATGCAGTTTTTCCAGACCGGCGACCCGGCAGCGGCGCTGCTTTCGTCTTTCGCGGTATTTGGCGCAGGCTTTATTATGCGCCCGCTCGGCGGGCTTTATTTTGGCTCGCTTGGCGACCGCATTGGCCGCAAGCGCGTACTGGCGACGGTCATTCTGCTCACTTCCGGTGCCACTTTCATTATGGGGCTGCTCCCCACGTACCATCAGATTGGCCTGCTGGCGCCCGCGCTGCTGGTGCTGACTCGCCTGGTGCAGGGCTTTGCGGCGGGTGGCGAAACCTCCGGCGCGACCACGTTTCTCGCGGAATATGCCCCAGTGGATAAACGCGGGTACTTCACCTGCTGGATCGATAACTTCGGTTTTATGGCGTTTGTGGCGGGCTCCGGGCTGGTATTTTTACTGACCGCCAGTCTTGGCGAAACCGCGATGAACGACTGGGGCTGGCGCATTCCGTTTTTGATCGCCGGGCCGCTCGGCTGGGTAGGGCTTTACCTGCGAACGCACCTTGAAGACACGCCCGAATTCCAGGCGGCGGCGAAAGCAGGCACCACACAGGCCGCGCCGCTGCGCAGTACGCTTAAAAGCGCCCGCGGCGCGCTGCTGTTCTGCGTCGGGTTTGTGGTTATCAAAGCGGTCGGCCACTGGATGCTGCAAACCTTTATGCCGGGCTACCTGATAACGCAGATGCACTTCAGCAAGCTCGACGCTTACGCCATCACGACCATCGGACTGTTCGGCATCGCGGTCCTGGTGCCGTTTATGGGCTGGCTCTCCGACCGCTATGGCCGCAGGCCCCTGATGCTTGCAGGCTGCGGCGGGTTTATCCTCTTTACCTATCCGGCGCTGATGGTGATGGCGAACGGCGATATGCTCTCCGCCGTGCTCGCGATGCTGCTGCTGGGCGCGTTTATCGCCGCCTTTGACGGCGCGTGCAGCGCAGCGATGGCCGAACTGTTCCCGACCAGCGTGCGCTACGGCGGGCTGTCGGTCGCTTATAACCTGTCGGTGGCCTTTTTCGGCGGCATCACGCCGTGGTTCTCGGCGTTTCTCATCGCTTCCACCGGTAATCTTTTCTCACCTGCGTTTTATGTCATGGGCGCGGCGCTGATCACTTTTATTACCGTGATGCGCGCTCGCGAAACTGCCGGACTGCCGCTGCGGCGCTAAACCTCTACGCTTTGGCCGGGTTTATTCCCGAAACACCGGGAGATCCACCGGCCAGGCGTTGCGCAGGCTCAAAAGCTGGCAGTGGACGAATCTCGCTTCACGCTGATACCAGAAGCCGAACGACTGCGTCATCTGGTCATACACCATGCTGTCCAGATTCGCGAACGGGAAAATCACTAAACTTCCCCGCTGCGTGCGTCCGCCGCCGGTTTCAAAATGATCGCGGCCCCACGCCTCCTGCGTATGTTCATAGCGATGCAGTATCACTTCAATGGTCTCCCTGCCGGGGCAGCGCAGCATCAGCACACTGTTGTCAAACGCGAAGGGGTAAACGGATGGGGGGAAGATCGCGAGTAAAGCCACTAACAATAATTTTTTCATACCACTCCTGTCCTCTACAGGGCGGCAGTTATGTCATCCTGCAAAGGTGTCGGTATTGAGATATATCATGCTGTTAGTTTGGTTGAGGGCTATATATACAACTGGTGAATGATTTTTAGGCAGATAAATAGTTGATGAATTTACTGGTGATAAAAAGAACTTTGCTATCATTAATTTCGTCTTACCAGGTCATAGAGATTCACAGCTAAAGAATCGTGTCTGTGTAGGATAAGTAAAATACAGCAGAGAAACTAGACTCGTAAATACAAGATCGATTTCACAAACGGCACTTTCCATTTTAAATAAAATCTTATGGCTATGTAAGTCTATAAACAATGCAGGAGGTTTTATATGGATAACTATCACATCACAAAAGAGGGTGATAAGTGGAAATTACAAAAAGAAGGTAATACGAAGCCGAGCAAGACGGCAGGCACTAAGGCTGATCTGATTAGACAGACCCAGGATTTTATGGCTGATAAAAAAGCGTCAGTCAAAATTCACACATCAGATGGCAGGATCCAGGAAGAAAGAACTTATCACAGGAAAGATGATCCAAAAAAATCGAAAGGATAGAGTAAAAATAGCCGCTTTACTCGCGGCTATATTCATTAAAAAACGAATGCGTCCAAATTTTGCTTTTTATTGATATGCAAATTTATCTATTGCGTGCCTCAGGTCTTGCTGTTTTAAAATATCATCAACTTATTCGCGTTTCATAAGGCGAAACAGGAGATAAAGCATAAGTGAACTGATCACTACAGCAGTGCAGGTAAAAACATATAAGATAAAGTTCATTACGCTTTCATCGCCATAATACCCCATGTGCTCTGCAAAGGTATACTGAAGTGTTGCTGGTATGAAAAAATAGAGGGTCTTCACCGTGACAATGAAGATAATGAACCATGTAAATATCATTAATAAATATTTCATTAGTAAACCTGTATAACGCCATGCGCTATTAAATAATTTCCTACGTATTTCCCGCTTGTTCGGAGAATAGCTCTGGCAAGTATATCAAAATCCTGCTGACTATAAAGCGTGATGCATCCTTTACTTAACCCACTTGGACCAATCGGATGGAGACGGAACATTCCCCTAAGTACACCATTGATAAGTGTACTGTCATCAATTTTCCCATCGTCGCGATACAAAGCAAACCAGGTGCTGCGATCCGAGCCAGTAAAAAAAGCATTTGCATCATCCCTGAATCGGGCAAAGGTACCGCCCCTACCACGTAAAATAATGTAGTAACGCCCACACGGTAAGGGGCCAATATCTTTTAGCTCCGTTTTATTTGGGTTATTAGTAGCAGAACTATTACCAGAAAAAGCTGAGAAAAAACCGACACCCGGACATGAAAGCGTGCCAATACTATTCCCATTAAGATGGAAAGTACACCGTAGTAGATCCATTACAATCACTCCATGTGAATGTTATCGCTAAAATTTTTAACTCTTAAATGTAAGATTACCTTTAACAAATGTTTGGTGCGTTAACGGCGATTGTTAAGTCATATAAAGATTGAAAAGGCATAAAAATCCTGAAAGTAGAAGAAAAAATAAAATGGCGCTTTTAGCGCGTATTGTTTTGATTTATTGTGCTATAAATTTTTTAAAATCAATAGGTTGAATTGTATTTGTTGTATTTATTCATCATCTCAATTGACTGTTCGCGCATCTATCCAAATCCGTTTTACCTACCGACAAAAACGCACCGCCTGAAAATGATCGTTTGCAGAGTCGGAAGCGCTTCTATACCATACCCCCCTATAGTATCCATGAGGCGAAAACCATGCCGCATTCTCCTGAAGATAAAAAACGCATTCTGACCCGCGTGCGCCGCATTCGCGGGCAGGCGGAGGCGCTGGAGCGCGCGCTGGAAGCGGGTGAACCCTGTCTCCACATCCTCCAGCAAATCGCCGCCGTGCGCGGCGCCGCCAACGGCCTGATGGGCGAAATGGTGGAAATTCACTTAAAAGATGAGCTGGTCAGCGGCGACACCACGCCGGAGCAGCGCGCGCAGCGGATGGCGGAAATCGGCCAGCTTTTGCGCGCTTATCTAAAATAACTACGACGACTCACTACAACGGAAGGACATTATGAAATCACGTGCAGCAGTCGCATTTGGCCCTGGCAAACCGCTGGAAATCGTTGAGATTGACGTCGCGCCGCCGAAAAAGGGCGAAGTGCTGGTCAAAATTACCCACACCGGCGTGTGCCACACCGATGCGTTCACGCTCTCCGGCGACGATCCGGAAGGCGTCTTCCCGGCGGTGCTCGGTCATGAAGGCGGCGGCGTGGTCGTGGAAGTGGGCGAGGGCGTTACCAGCCTGAAGCCGGGCGACCATGTGATCCCGCTCTATACCGCCGAATGCGGCGAGTGTAAGTTCTGTAAATCCGGTAAAACCAACCTTTGCCAGGCCGTGCGCGCCACCCAGGGCAAAGGCCTGATGCCGGATGGCACCACCCGTTTCTCATACAACGGCGAGCCGGTTTATCACTATATGGGCACCAGCACCTTCAGCGAATACACCGTCTGCGCGGAGATTTCACTGGCGAAAGTAAACCCGCAGGCGCCGCTCGATAAAGTCTGCCTGCTGGGCTGCGGCGTCACCACCGGCATCGGCGCGGTGCATAACACCGCTAAAGTCAAAGAGGGCGATACGGTTGCCGTGTTCGGCCTGGGCGGTATTGGCCTCGCGGTCATTCAGGGCGCGGTACAGGCGAAGGCCGGGCGCATTCTGGCCATCGACACCAACCCGGAGAAATTCAAGCTGGCGGGCGAAATGGGCGCGACCGATTTCGTTAACCCGAAGGATTACGACAAGCCGATTCAGGACGTTATCGTTGAGATGACCGATGGCGGCGTCGATTTCAGCTTCGAGTGCATCGGCAATGTCAACGTGATGCGCGCGGCGCTGGAATGCTGCCATAAAGGCTGGGGTGAAAGCGTTATCATCGGCGTGGCGGGCGCAGGTCAGGAGATCAAAACGCGTCCGTTCCAGCTGGTGACAGGCCGCGTCTGGCGCGGTTCGGCGTTCGGCGGCGTGAAAGGGCGCACCCAGCTGCCGGGCATGGTGGAAGACGCGATGGCGGGCAAGATTCGCCTCGATCCTTTTATCACCCACCGCCTGCCGCTTGAGAAAATCAACGAGGCGTTTGACCTGATGCACGAAGGCAAATCGATTCGTACCGTTATCCACTTCGGCGACAAATAACCTTATCTGCCAGCGGCTTAGCGACCGCTGGCCTCTTCACTTTCCCCGGCTTTAGCCCCTCTTTTCGAATCTGTGAGCCAGGTATCGCTTTTAAGGGTAAGCGTTTACGCCATTCTGCCGATGTCCTAAAGGCAAGACTCTATATTGCATCTTACCCAAAGGGAAATCGTGGCCATGAATAAAACAACAACCCGTGATGCCGGGGCGCTCAGCTTCTGGCATCACATTCGGCTTGTCCCGCTGTTCTCCGTCATCCTGGGAGGGATTCTGGTGTTGTTCGCGCTTTGCGGCGGGCTGGCTGGATACTTCCTTATGCAGGGCGACAGCGCGCTCAACAACGTAACGCAGGAAATACAGATCCGCAGTGGGCTTGCGGACAGCGCCAACCAGCTTCGCACGGCGCGTATTAATATGATCCACGCCGGTGCGGCCAGCCGTGTCGCGGAAATGGACGCGATGAAGCGCAACATCGCCGATGCGGAAAAAGCGATAGCGCAGGCCAACGTTGGCTTTAAACAGTATATGGATCGCGAGACGCACGCGGATTCCGAAGCGGCGCTCGACAGCGAGCTGAAAGCCCGTTACGACGCCTACATCAGCGGCCTTGCGCCGATGCTGAAATATGCCAAAAACGGCATGTTCGAAGCGATTATCGAACATGAAAACGAAACCGCCCGCAAGCTTGACGACGACTACAATCAGGTGCTGGCGAAAGCGCTGGCGAGCCGCACCGCGCGCGTTGAGCAACTGCGCAGTGACGCCAGCAGCCGCACCCATTTTAGCCTGATGGTGATGGTCGCCGCGTTTATTGTCGCGCTGGTAATGTCGCTGCTCACCTTCGTGGTCCTGCGTCGCGTGGTTATCGTTCCGCTGCAACATGCGGCGACGCGCATTGAAACTATCGCCAGCGGCGATCTGACGCTGCCGGAAGAGGCGACAGGGCGCAGTGAAATCGGCCGCCTGAGTCAGCATTTGCAGATGATGCAGCGATCGCTGGTGAAAACCGTCAGCGCCGTGCGCGAAGGCGCGCAGGCGATTTACCAGGGCACCAGCGAAATCTCTGCGGGCAACACCGATCTCTCTTCACGCACCGAACAGCAGGCCGCCGCGCTTGAGCAGACTGCCGCCAGCATGGAACAGCTGACCGCCACCGTGAAACAGAACGCCGATAACGCCCACCACGCCAGCAAACTGGCGCAGGACGCCTCCGGCAAAGCCACCACCGGCGGGCAGATTGTCTCCGGTGTCGTCACCACGATGGGCAATATCTCCAGCAGCTCCAAGAAAATCTCTGAAATCACGGCGGTGATTAACAGCATCGCCTTCCAGACCAACATCCTCGCGCTTAACGCCGCGGTGGAAGCGGCGCGTGCGGGCGAGCAGGGCCGTGGCTTCGCGGTCGTCGCCAGCGAAGTGCGCACGCTGGCGAGCCGCAGCGCTCAGGCGGCGAAAGAGATTGAAGGGCTTATCAGCGAATCGGTGGCGCTCATCGATCGCGGCTCCAGCGAAGTCGTCAACGCGGGCGATACCATGAAAGGCATCGTCGAGGCGGTGAAACGTCTGACCGACATCATGCTGGAAATCGCGGCAGCGTCGGATGAACAGCGTCAGGGCATTGAGCAGGTGGCGCAGGCCATCGCCGAAATGGACAACGTGACGCAGCAGAACGCCTCGCTGGTGGAAGAGGCGTCGGCCGCGGCGGTATCGCTTGAGGAGCAGGCCGGACGTCTCACCCAGGCCGTCGGCGCGTTCCGCTTAAGTGGCGCTTCAGCCGCGCGTAAAAACGAGCCGCAACCGCCTGCCGCACAGCCGCTGGCACCGGTCGTGCCGCGCGCGGCGCTCGCCCAAAGCGAGCACTGGGAAACCTTCTGATCTATCAAGGGCAGCGCAGTCTGCCCGTCGCCATACTCTTAGCCTGACCTTTGCCGCTCCCGTGAGCGGCTTTTTTTTGGCGCACCGTTTTCGGATTATGCTGTATCACTTTTCGCGTTTGCCGCCTGGCTTATTTCCGCATTCCTTGTCCATGCTTAAAGGGCTTTACTTTTGACAACCCTATGGAGGCAAGAGATGCAGATCAAAACCGCTCAGGATCTTTTTGTACATTTACTTTCAGACACCTATAGCGCAGAGAAACAGCTGACCCGCGCTCTGCCGAAGCTTGCACGCGCGGCTTCTGATGAAAAGCTAGCCGCGGCATTCCGCGCTCACCTCGAGGAAACCCGGGGCCAGATTGAACGCATCGATCAGGTGGTGGAAAGCGTGCCTGAGCTCAAACTGCGCCGCATCAAATGCGTGGCGATGGAAGGGCTGATTGAAGAAGGTCAGGAAGTGATCGACGAAATCGAGCAGGGCCCGGTGCGTGACGCAGGCCTTATCGCCGCCGCGCAGAAAGTGGAGCACTATGAAATTGCCGCCTACGGCACGCTCTGCACCCTGGCAGAACAGTTGGGCTACAAAGACGCGAAAAAACTGTTGGCAGCCACGCTTGAGGAGGAGAAATCCACCGACGGCAAGCTGACCACCATCGCAGAAACGGCGATTAACGCGAAAGCCTCTAAAGCGGCGTAACCCCCGCTTACCTGCGCTTTACCCTCAAAGCGCAACGCGCCCAACCCCCGGTTTACCGGGGGTTTTTTTATGCCTGCGCAAAAAGAAAAGGGCGCCGTAGCGCCCTGAAGAAGTGGTTTGTTTTTTACTGCGCGCTGTCATCGAGGAACGGATAGTCGGTATAGCCCGTCGCGCCTTCGGCGTAAATGGTCGCGTCGTTAAGCGGGTTATAAGGCCCGTTTCTGCGAAACCGCTCCACCAGATCGGGGTTTGCGATATAGAGCTTGCCGAACGCCGCCGCATCCGCTTCGCCGCTCGCGATCACCGCCTCGGCGCTCTCTTTGGTTAACCCTTCGTTGGCAATCCACGCGCCGGTGAATTTATGGCGGATCTGCGGGCCGACGCGGTTGGGCGTATCCAGCGCCTCGCGCGAGAAGATAAACGCCAGACGGCGCGCGTTCAGTTGCTCCAGCACGTAGCCGAACATCGCCACCGGGTTGGAATCGTGCATTGAATAGGAGTTAGACATCAGGTTGAGGTGCACTCCGACGCGGTCGGCGGGCCATTCGGTCAGCAGCGCGTCCACCGTTTCCAGCAGGAAGCGGGCGCGGTTTTCAATGCTGCCGCCGTATTGATCGGTACGCTGGTTGGAGCCATCATGCAGGAACTGATCGAACAGATAGCCGTTCGCCGCATGAATTTCCACGCCGTCAAAGCCTGCGCGTTTGGCGTTGATCGCCGCCCGGCGAAAATCTTCCACGATGCCCGGAATTTCATGGGTTTCCAGCGCGCGCGGGGTGTCGTAAGGGCGTTTCGGGCGCACCGTCGTCACGTGGCCTTCCGGGGCGATAGCGCTCGGGGCGACGGGCTTCTCACCGTTGAGAAAGACCGGGTCGGAGACCCGGCCCACGTGCCAGAGTTGCAGCACCATTTTGCCGCCCGCCTGGTGTACCGCATCGACGATTTCACGCCACGCGCTGACCTGTTTTTCCGACCAGATCCCCGGCGTATTCGGGTAGCCGACGCCCTGCGGCGTCACGGAAGTGGCTTCGGTGAAGATAAGCCCGGCGCTGGCGCGCTGTGTGTAATACGTTTTGACGATTTCGCCCGGCGTGCGGTCATTCACTGCGCGCATGCGCGTCAGCGGTGCCATCACGACGCGGTTTTTTAATTCCAGCGCGCCGATGTTTACCGGTTCTAACAGCGTTGACATAACAGAACTCCCGTCAGGATAAAGGCGTGTCTGTCATTTAAACGATATCACGCGCCGGATGGCAAGCCTCGGGGCTTATTACTTTTCACGCTAACGTATTCCCCGGCGCGCGTTCAGCCGCCGTTGAGCATCGATTTACGAATCGACGACAGCAGCGCCCGCGCGCCCTGAGAGAGCGGGGCGTCGACGCGCGTCAGAATGCCGATAGGCTCGCCGGGGCCGGGAATGGCAATGGGCAGCGCCGTCAGCGTTCCCTGGCGTAAATCTTCTTTCACCGCGCCCGACGGCACAAACCAGACGTAGTTGTAATCGACGGTCAGCTGGCGCGAGAGCGACGCCGAGAGCGTTTCGATACAGGTGGCCGGGAGCTGGCAACCCTGGCTTGCCAGCAGCGTTTCCGCGTTGTCGCGCGGCACGGTGCCTTTCGGCGAGACCACCACCGGCCACTCCATCACGCGGCTCAGGGTAACGGTATCCTGTAACAGCGGGTGTCCGGGGCGCACCACCAGCTTCAGAGATTCCATAAACAGCAGCTCGTAATTCAGCCCGTTCATCAGTTCCGGATCGGACATCCGGCCCACGCCGATATCCAGCTCGCCCGATTTCAGGCCCGCCAGCAGCATGGTGTTATTCATAATGGCCACCTGCAGCGTGATATCGCTCTGCTGCTTGTGGAACGGGCCAATCACTGCAGGCAGTACGCCGAGCGCGGCGGTCGGCAGCGCGCCGACGCGCACCACATCGCAGCCTTCGTCCGGCTTGCGGTTGAGCGCCTGGCCTGCGTGATTAAGGGCATCGAGGATTTTCAGCGCATGCGTCAGAAACTGCTCGCCTGGCAGCGTCAGCTGCGCGCCGAGGCGTCCACGTTCAAACAGCCGCGCGCCGGTGAGTTGCTCCAGCTCGTTGAGTGTTTTAGATAGCGCTGGCTGGCTAAGATTAAGGGTTTCAGCCGCGCGCCCGAGGGTTCCCTGCTGAGCGACGGCGACGAAAGTGTGCAAGTGGCGCAAGCGAATGCGCTGGGAGAACAAACCGTTTTTTTCCATAGCTGATGTTAAAAACAGAGCGGGAGCCGTGACAAGGTAAGTTGTTTAATTTTGATAACCTGATAGCAAAATAATATTAACAAAACAGATAAATATGCAACATCATCGTCCGGTGAAAAGCGCAAACCGTAACGTGCGGATCGCCAGAGGATTTTCATATGACGGCCGGTAAACCAGACGGCGCAAGGCGGACGGGTTAAAACCGCCGTTCCCGTTTGTTTTGTCGCGCGTTTTGCCTGGCGTGCAGCGGCGGATGCCTTGTTACGTTTTGGATCACAAATTGTGAATTCTTCACCGCTGAAACTGCCGCGATTCTCTACAATCTCAGCAATATTCACTGGAGGCACGACACCATGGCGAACAGCATCACGGCAGATGAGATTCGGGAACATTTTTCGCAGGCCATGTCGGCCAGGTATCAGCAAGAAGTGCCGCAGTATGGCACGCTGCTGGAACTGGTGGCCGACGTGAATCTGGCGGTACTGGAAAGCCACCCGCAGCTGCATGAGCAGCTCGCCAACGCCGATGAGCTGGCGAGGCTGAACGTCGAGCGCCACGGCGCGATTCGCGTCGGCACCGCTGAGGAGCTGGCGACGCTTCGACGCATTTTCGCCATTATGGGGATGTACCCGGTCAGCTATTACGATCTCTCTCAGGCGGGCGTGCCGGTGCACTCCACGGCGTTTCGCCCGGTGGATGACGTGGCGCTGGCGCGAAATCCGTTTCGTATTTTCACCTCGCTGCTGCGCCTTGAGCTTATCGAAGATGAAAAGCTGCGTAAGCGCGCCGCCGCCGTGCTCGCCCGGCGCGATATCTTTACGCGCCGCTGCTATGAGCTGCTGAACATTTACGACGAGCAGGGCGAGTTTAACGCCGACCAGGCGCAGGAATTTGTGCGCGAAGCGCTGGAAACGTTCCGCTGGCACAGCCATGCGACGGTGGACGCCGCTACCTATCAGGCGCTTCATGATGAACACCGGTTAATTGCCGATGTGGTCTGCTTTCGCGGTTGTCACATCAACCACCTGACGCCGCGCACGCTGGATATCGACCGAGTGCAGGCGTTAATGCCGGAGTATGGCATTGAGCCGAAAGCCGTGATTGAAGGCCCGCCGCGCCGCGAATTTCCTATTCTGCTGCGCCAGACCAGCTTTAAAGCGCTGGAAGAGCCGATTCGCTTTGGCGGCGACAGCCCCGGCACGCACACCGCGCGCTTTGGTGAGATCGAACAGCGCGGTATGGCGCTGACGCCCAAAGGCCGCGCGCTTTATGACGAACTGCTGGCGGCGGCGGGCAGCGGGAAGGATAACCTCACGCATCAGTTACGTTTGCAGGAGGCGTTCAGCCGCTTCCCGGACAGCGACACGCTGCTGCGCCGTCAGGGGCTGGCCTATTTCCGCTACCGCCTGACGCCGGTGGGCGAAACGCACCGTCACGCCATTCGCCCCGGCGACGATCCGCAGACGCTCATCGAGCGCGGCTGGCTGGTGGCGCAGCCGATTATCTATGAAGATTTTCTGCCGGTCAGCGCGGCGGGAATTTTCCAGTCTAATCTCGGCGAGGATGCGCGGGCGCGCCGCCACGGCAACGCCAGCCGCGACACCTTTGAAGCGGCGCTCGGCTGCCCGGTGCTGGATGAGTTCGCGCTCTATCAGGAGGCGGAAGATCGCAGCAAACGACGTTGCGGTCTGCTCTGAAACGGCTACGCTCCCAGGATTGCCATTAAAAAAAGGAAGCCGTAATGCGCAACCTGGATATGCCGATTGTCACCACCACGCACGGCGACGTGCGTGGGCTTACTGAAAATGATATCGCCGTGTGGCGGGGCATTCCGTATGCCGCGCCGCCGGTGGGAGAGCGCCGCTGGCGCGCGCCGCAGCCGCTAACCGCCTGGCAGGGCGTGCGCGACGCGACCGCCTTTTCCGCCGCCAGCTGGCAGAACGCCGGGTTTTGCCGCGAGCTTGCCGGGGGCGATCCGGGCGCGTTCAGCGAAGATTGTCTTTATCTCAACGTCTGGGCACCGGTGGCGCGCGAGACGCCGCTGCCGGTGATGGTCTGGCTGCACGGCGGCGGATTTACGCTCGGCGCGGGCAGTCTGCCGCCGTATGACGGCCAGGCGCTGACGCGTCGCGGCGTGGTGCTGGTAACGATTAATTACCGGCTCGGGCATCTCGGGTTTTTCGCCCATCCGGCGCTCGAAGGCGACGATCCCGCCGGGCCGGTTTATAACTTTGCGCTGCTCGATCAAATCGCCGCGCTGCGCTGGGTGCAGGAAAACATCGCTGCTTTTGGCGGAGACTGTGACAATGTCACGTTATTCGGGGAATCCGCGGGCGCGCGCAGCGTGCTGTCGCTGATGGCCTCACCGCTTGCGAAAGGGCTGTTCCATAAAGCGATCGTTCAGAGCGGCTATACGCTACCGGATATCCCGCGCCGTAAAGCGCTCATTAATGGCGCGGCGCTCAGCCGCCATCTCGGGCTTGATAACCCCACAGCCGCCGATTTGCGCGCGCTGCCCGCCGATGCCTTCTGGCCGCTCAGCGCGCCGTATGTCACCGGGCCTGCGCCGATTGCGGGCGATATCGTACTGCCGGAGCCGATGCTGGAGACCTTCTTCGCGGCGCGCCAGCATCCGATGCCGGTGATGGTCGGCAGTAACAGCGATGAAGCCAGCGTGCTGGCCTATTTCGGCGTCAATCTGGAAGAGCAGATCCGCAAGCTGCGCCGCGAGCGGCGTTTCGGGCTCGGGCTTATCCGGCTGCTGTACCCGGGCGTTCGCGGCGACCGCGAACTGGGGCGACAGGTCTGTCGCGATATGGCGTTTACCACGCTCGGCTTTGTGGTGATGCAGGCGCAGAGCCGACGCGGCGTGCCGTGCTGGCGCTACTGGTTTGATTATGTGGCCGAAGGCGAGCGCGAGACGTTCGCCAACGGCGCGTGGCACGGCAATGAAGTGCCGTATGTGTTTGATAATCTGGACCAGGTAGAGCCGCTTAAAAACTACGCCACGGCGGCGGATCGCGCTTTCGCAGGACAAGTGGCGGATTACTGGGTCAGCTTTGCAAAACACGCCAGCGCGCAAAGCCAGGCGCTCGACGGCCCGGTGCGCTGGCTTGCCTGCGTACGCGGTCGCGACCGCCTGCTGCGTATCGGGCTTGATAAAAAGGCGGGGTGGCGGCTGGAAAACCGCTTTATGCGCGCGCGTCTCGCGCTCTTTAAGCGGGTGATGCGCTACCACGTGACGCTGGATTAAGGACGTAAAAAACAAAACCCCGCGCGGGGGCGTGGGGCCATAGTGGTGTTTCCCGAAAGAGAACCCGGCGAAGCCGGGCCACCGTGAGCTATCATCATTAAAATTATGGTGTTGGCCGACGGTTTTGTATCGTGCTGGTGTCGGCCCCTCCCACAGGGAGGAATATTATAGGCATATACAGGGGCCTGAACGGCGCGACGCCGCCAGTCTCTGCGTGGCAGAAACTATCCTGTCCCGGTGCGGCTGGCAAGATGGCGGGTCATCGTTTTTTGTGATGGTTCCCGCGAATCCCTCCGAAACCCGCCGCGCCGCGCGGCTTTAGCGGGTGCGCATAAAATAACCCGTTGATTTTACGGCTACCAGAACCGCCACGCCTGACATAAATTTACCCAGCTTTATGCAGCTATTAAGCTGAAAAATAAGAAATTATTTAATTTTTCAGCGGCCTGTTGGCTTCATCCTGAATTTTGTCTAGAGTGAGCGGTCATATTGCTTGTAACATTTGCCGCCGCCAGGCTTCGGCCTTGCGAAATACCTCGACAAAAAAGGACGGTTTTCAGGCATGAACCGCAGACGTTTTATCAAGGCCTCGTTGGCCCTCGCCGCGGCATGCGGCACTCCAGGTCTCGCCACGCTTTTCTCCCGCAACGCCTGGGCGCAGGAGTCCGATATCGCGGACGGCCAGACGCGCGCCTTTGATTTCAGCGTGTTACAGGCTATGGCCTCTGAGCTTGCGCAAAAACCGTGGGGCGGCGCGCCGCGACCGCTGTCCGATACGCTCGCAAAGCTCACCCCACAGGCCTATAACAGTATTCAGTATGACGCCGGGCATTCGCTGTGGAATAACATCGAGGGCCGCCAGCTTGACGTGCAGTTCTTCCACGTCGGCATGGGCTTTCGCCGCCGGGTGCGGATGTTCTCGCTCGATCCGGCGACCCGCCAGGCCCGCGAAGTGCATTTCCGCCCTGAACTCTTTAACTACCACGACGCGGGCGTCGATACCCGCCAGCTGGAAGGGCAGACCGATCTCGGCTTCGCTGGTTTTCGTGCGTTTAAAGCGCCAGAGCTGGCGCGTCGCGATATCGTCTCCTTCCTTGGCGCGAGCTATTTCCGCGCGGTAGACAGCACCTTCCAGTACGGGCTGTCGGCGCGTGGGCTGGCGGTCGATACCTTTACCGACACGCCGGAAGAGTTCCCGGATTTCACCGCCTTCTGGTTTGAAACGCCGAAAGCGCAGGACACTACGTTTGTCGCCTATGCGCTGCTGGACAGCCCGAGCGTGACCGGCGCGTATAAGTTCATCATCCACTGCGAATCAAGCCAGGTGATTATGGAAGTGGAAAACTTCCTGTTCGCGCGCAAAGACATCAAACAGCTCGGCATCGCGCCGATGACCAGTATGTTCAGTTGCGGTACCAACGAGCGCCGCATGTGCGACACCATTCACCCGCAAATCCACGACTCCGACCGCCTGGCGATGTGGCGCGGCAACGGCGAGTGGGTGTGCCGCCCGCTCAATAACCCGCAACGCCTGCAATATAACGCCTTCGCGGATGAAAACCCGAAAGGCTTTGGCCTGTTGCAGACCGATCATAAATTCGAGAGCTATCAGGATGTGATGGGCTGGTATAACAAGCGCCCGAGCCTGTGGGTGGAGCCGCGCAACCGCTGGGGCAAAGGCACCGTTGCGCTGATGGAAATCCCGACCACCGGCGAAACGCTCGATAACATTGTTTGCTTCTGGCAGCCGGAAAAACCGATCCGCGCCGGGGATAAGCTTAACTTCCAGTATCGCCTCTACTGGAGCGGCGACGCCCCGGTACGCACGCCGCTGGCGCGCGTTTACGCCACCCGCACCGGGATGGGCAGCTTCCCGGAAGGCTGGGCGCCGGGCGAAAACTTCCCGACGCAGTGGTCGCGCCGCGTCGCCGTGGATTTTGTGGGCGGCGATCTCAAAGGCGCCGCGCCGCGCGGCATCGAGCCTGTGATCACGCTCTCCAGCGGCGAGGCGAAACAGGTGGAGATCCTCTACGTCGAACCGTTCGATGGCTACCGCATCCAGTTCGACTGGTACCCGACGTCCGACTCGGTCGATCCGGTCGAAATGCGCATGTTCCTGCGCTGCCAGGGCGAGGCTATCAGCGAGACCTGGCTGTGGCAATATTTCCCGCCCGCGCCGGATAAACGCAAATATGTCGATGACCGGCAGATGCGCTAAGCTGCTCTCCACAAGCCCCGTTTCGACGGGGCTTTTTTTTGCGCTCAGGCGCAGGAAACCACGGAAAATCGGTTAAGCCCGCCGATTCAGGCAGTGTTTTTACATCGCCCGCTATGATAACTGTAGAGGTTTACTCATCAGAAGGAGACTCCCTTGCCAAATGCCGCCTCTCAGGACGAGATACTTATCGTTAACGAACATCTTGCGCTGCATGCCGTTCATGAACGGTTCGCAGAGTCGCTGTTCGCACTGGTACAGCGCAATAAAGCCTGGCTGCAAAAAGCGATGAACTGGCCGCAGTACGTCACCAAAATCGAAGACACGCGCCAGACCATTCAGAGCAACGCCATGCTGCACCAGCGCGGCTACGCGAAAATGTTTATGATTTTGCTGGATGGCGAGATGGTGGGCGTGCTGTCGTTTAACCAGATAGAGCCGACCAACAAAACGGCCTATATCGGCTACTGGCTGGATGAGCGGCATCAGGGGCAGGGGATTATCTCTGACGCGCTGCAAACGATGATGGCGCATTACGCGCAAACGGGCGAAGTACGACGGTTTGTCATTAAATGTATCGTCACCAACGCGGCGAGCAACCGCGTGGCACAGCGTAACGGCTTTACGCTGGAAGGGCGTTTAAAAGAGGCCGAGTACCTGAACGGCCAGTTTCACGATCAGCATATCTACGCGCGTATTATCGACGCGGACGCTTAAACGAGCCCCGGCAGCGGCGTGCGCTGAATATGTTCGTTGCCGTGAAGCGTTTTAAAGCCGCACAGCCGGATGGTCTCGCCTGGCGGCGCGTCGATCGTGACATCATCGTTTACCGTCACGCTGTCTTCGAGGATAACGTCGCCGTGGATACGCGCGCGTCCGGTGATGGTCACGTGATTATCGAGCCGCACCGGGCCGCCCGTGATGACCGCGTATTCATCGACCCGCACGTGATGCCCCAGCAGGCAGTTGCCTTCAATCACCGCGTGGCCTGATACTTCTGAGCTGTAGCGCACCGTTGGCGAGGCGTTCTCCTCCGTGCCCGCCACCAGCCGGGCGTTGCCGTGGATTTTCGCGCAGTCGCAGACCCAGACGTCGTTCTCATCGTTGCCTTCGAGGATCGCGTTTTCAAACACCTGCGCGCGATGCTCGATAAACGCGTGCGTCACCAGCGCGTGGCCGTAAATCTGGGCCTGATGCACCACCCGCGAGGCGCTGACCGTGGCGTTGCCGTAAATATGCAGCGCGCTGTCGCTGTCTGCCGTTAAGCCTTTCGCACCGACCACCAGGCTGTTTTGCATCACCCGCGCGTCACCGAAAATATGGCACTCGCCGCGCACCACCGAGCACTGCACCATCGCGCGGCCGCTGACGTGCGCGCCGTCGCTGATTTCGGCGGCGTCAATCCAGGCATCGTCACCAATGACCGCGTCATGATGAACAACGCAGGTCTGGCTTAAGCGCGCATTGCCGCGAACTTTCGCGCCCGCAAACACCACGCTGTTGTGGTCATAGACCCAGCAAGAGCCCTGCTGGCTGAGGTTCTCCTCGCTCTCCACCCAGCCGCCGGGCGTTCCGGCGCTGACATCGGCGAAATCGCACCGCGCGATAAGCTGGCGCAGCGTGACGGTGCAGGGCTCGCCGTGGCGGGTATAGCGAAAGACGCGCGTGGCTTCGCTGAGCTGATATTTATTCATCAGAATTTCCTTGCCAGAGACTCCTCATTAACCGTAGCAAATTTTTACGCGCCGGGAAGGCGATAGCGTTTACCGGGGAAGTTTTATAAAATGCATGCAGAATATATCTTTGCCGCATCGCCGGCAGAAAGCGTTTAAGGAACCCCCATGATCGTTCGTGATGAAAACTATTTCACTGAAAAATATGGCCTGACGGCCACGCACTCTGATGTCGTAAACGCCGTGAATTATGTCGAACCGGGCCGCGCGCTGGATCTCGGCTGCGGCAACGGGCGCAACAGTCTCTTTCTCGCCGCCCGTGGGTTTGACGTCACCGCGTGGGATAAAAACCCGGCGAGTATCGCCAACCTTGAGCGCATCGCGGCGGCGGAAGGGCTTAATAATCTGCATATCGCGGTGAAAGATTTAAATACGCTGCGTTTTGACGGGGAGTATGACTTTATTCTCTCCACCGTGGTGATGATGTTTCTTGAGCGCGACACTATTCCCGGGCTTATCGATAATATGCAGCGCTGCACCGCGTCGGGCGGTTATAACCTGATTGTCGCGGCGATGGATACTGACGATTATCCGTGCACCGTCGGTTTCCCGTTCGCGTTTCGCGAAGGGGAACTGCGCCGTTATTACGAAGGCTGGGAGTTAATTAAATACAATGAAGATGTCGGCCAGCTTCATAAAACCGACGCCAGCGGCAACCGCATTCGCTTACGTTTTGCGACGATGCTCGCGAAGAAACGTTAATGTGAGATTTTTTACGGAGCCGCCGGTAGCGCGGTTCCGCATTAATGAAATAAAGATTTTTATATATTTTTATTGTTAGTATCAATTTTATTTATTGTTCTAATCCTATTTTACGTCCCGGATCGCTTTTTTCTCTTATCCTGCCGTTTTTATTACTCTTTTCGCACAGCCGTTTGCTATAAATTCAGTGCTCATCCACTCACAGGTAACGTTCTATGCACAGCACATCGGTATTTAAAGCTTCCGGCGTGGCGGCGCTATTGCTGCTTGCCGGTTGTTCCTCCAGCACCACCAAACCCGAGCAATATTCCGGCTTCCTGAAAGACTATTCGGGCCTTGAAAAAACCACGTCATCGACCGGCAAACCGGTGATGCGCTGGGTCGCGCCGGGCTTTAACCTGAATAATTATGACTCGATGGTTAACTGCCTTTCATAGTCTAACAACCTCTATTAACTCCTTCACCTAAACCCCATGCTCCACCTGCATTAAGCTCTCATTGCCACCCAATATCTATTTATGCTATCCAGCCTTTTCTGACGGTATTGTTGCCGGTATTACCTTTAGGGTATACCTTCTGAGTGTTTCCGATACCGTCATCATGGCAGGGATACCGTGCTCACAGATACCAAACTGAAAAACCTCAAACCTCGCGATACTCTTTACAAAGTTGCTGATCGCGATGGTCTCTACGTTGCCGTTACCAAAACAGGTGTTATCTCCTTCCGTTACGATTACCGGATTAATGGCCGCCGTGAAACACTCACGATTGGTAAATACGGTGCCGACGGAATTACACTGGCTCAGGCGCGAGACGAGCTTATTGCGGCAAAGAAGCTGGTTAATGCCGGTATATCCCCGGCTTCGCAAAAGAGAGAAGGAAAGCGATTAGTCAAAGACGCTGAAACCTTTTCCTCGTTCATCGAAAAATATATGCAGCATGTGACGCTGGCAGAAAGCACCAGGGCGATGAAGGAGGCAATCATCCGGCGCGATATTCTTCCAGCGCTTGGTCGGAAGGTAATGGCAGAAATAACGCCGTCAATGGTTAGGTCAATGTGCGACCGCATTCTGGAGCGCGGAGGTAACGCCACAGCGATACAAGCTCTGGAAATGGTGAACAGCGTATACCGATTTGCAAACGATCGTGGACACCAATTTGTTAATCCGGCACAGGGCATCAAACCAAAAACGCTGGCGACATTCAGGCCCCGTGAGCGCAGTTTATCTCCGGAAGAAATGGGGATATTTCTGCGCGCCCTTGAAGGCACCACGGCAATGGCAACTATGAAGCTGGCTGTTCGCCTAATTGCTTTAACGCTGGTGCGCAAAAGTGAGGCATTGCTGGCGCACTGGGATGAGGTCAATCTTGATGGCAGGATATGGACAATACCGGCACAGCGCATGAAGGGTTCACGACCGCACGTGATTTATCTTTCCCGCCAGGCTATTTCACTGATGAAAGAGATGAAGATCCATAGCTGCGGAAGCGAATTGTTGCTGCCTGGCCGTTACCGCTTGGACAGACCGCTATCAAACGCAGCGCTGAACATCATGCTTCCAAATATCATCGAACGTGCTGCGAAAGCGGGCGAGAAGATATCTCACTTCACCATTCACGATCTGCGCCGTACTGGCAGCACGTTGCTTCACGAAGCTGGATACCCCTCAGACTGGATAGAGAAAGCACTGGCGCATGAACAGCGCGGGGTGAGGGCGGTTTACAACAAAGCGGAGTATGCACGCCAGCGAGAGTATATGTTGCAGCAGTGGGCCGATATGCTGGATAACTGGAAAGCCGGAGATCATTACGACCTGGTGCCTTTTTCTCCGGCAAAGTTCGAGAAATGGATGGAGGAAAAATAACCCGCCGTAGCGGGTTATGGCTCTAACTTAAAATCCTCATCCCACAGCGAGAAAGTTTGCATCCTGTTGTGGGAGAGGATGTATGAGATCCCGTCAGACATGGAGCCGGGGTGTTCAAACTCCAGCATGAAAACATCGTCGTACGCCCGCCCGAGCCACCACCCGCCGCCATACTCCCGCGCGCGCTGAATCAGCACCCATCTACCAGGCGTTATCCTTTGATGCTCTTCGCCGCGGTAAATCACGAGGTAATCGAGATCCTTACTCATAACCATCGCCAAAATAATAACTGTATGCATATACAGTAAAATGATGGGCCCAGTCTGTCAATTTATCAGATGAATGTGTCCGCCTGTTCCCCATAGCTGGCCGCAGCCTCGTTTGCTTCGCGACGCAGCCCCAGGAAGTAGCCTACCGGGTCCCACGCTTTGATAATGGCGTCCAGCTCTTTCTGGCTGTGCCACGTTGTAAGGCGGGTTTTAAGTGCCCTGGCGCATGCTGTGACATTTGCGCGCGTCGGGCCCGCCAGTTTCATGCACAGGCTCATGGTGATGAGCAGGTCGGAATACTCATCAGAAGCTTTCTTCAAAACGGCCGGGTCAATACGCTGTTGCATCTGCTGGATATGGTGCTTCTGGCTCATGCTTTTTCCTTCTTTTTTGCCTTATCTGCTACCGCGCGGCGGCGCTCGATACCCCGAATTAAACGCTGCGCTGCGTCCTCGCCAGGGCCGCGCCGGGAGTCACCCAGCGCGCGAATAACGCTTTCTCGCTCATAGCGATCACAATCAGCGCGCGTCATGCTGCCACCGATTTAACGACCGGGATTGCGCAGCCCGGCAGCAACTGAACCGCCGGGCCTTCGCACTGATTGCCCCACACGTCAAACCCGTGCGAAGACTGGCGGGCGAACAGCTCAATACGTCGCACATCACCCAGCAACTGCACCAACTTTTCGCGCACGCAGTCCGGCTTCTGCGAGTGCGCCAGGCGCGGCGCCGTGAATGACTGGATGATCCCGGCATTCATGCGCTCAGGTAACTTGCCGCGCACGGCAAACAGGCAGTCTTCGCTGTTGGCGCGCGTCATATGACCCATTCCCATTACGAGCTTGTCAGCCTGCCGGCTGCCGCATTTGTTCCATGTGAAGCCCTTCATGGTCATCAGGCGGAATCCCCACGCCTCGACAACCTTCAATGCTTCGACCGGCTGCGTCGGCACCCACCACATAGCCAGCAAGCAGTTTTCAGCTGCCAACTCCCAGACCGGAAGGCGGCAGATATCCTGCACGTCCATGACGGGATATTTGAACCCGGCGCCGCGGTCGCCGTCGGCCGCTTTGTCTCGGTATGACCATGGCGGATCTGCATAAATCAGGGTGTATTTACCGGTCATGCTGCCGCCTTTTTAATCTGGTTGTGAAGCGCTTCGGCGATCCGCTGCGCTTTTAATGGGTTGGTGATTACGCTGCCGTCGGGAGTAATCCAGCCGCGGCGAACCGGTGAGTACATCATCAGGACGCTACCGACCTGAATATCATCGTGCGAATTGGTCATAGCAGCCCCCACATATCTGTTATCTGGCCCGCATTAACGCCGCAGTAATGCTCCCGGCGCGCGCAACCGCGCGTAATGCAGCGCTCGCGGCGCATGGCGATCCGCTGGCGCTCAACGTCGCCTACGGCGGCATCCAGGCATTTCAGCCAGAGCCCCGCTGCAACACGGAACAGGCCTTTAGCCTCCAGCTCCAGCGCTCTCTGCTCAATGGCCTGCGCGGCTGGAGAGGTTGCCACCTGCGGGCCCAGGCGGCGGGTAACGTAATTTTCGTGGTAACGCTCAAGCCGGGTTTTCGATTTCATTTGAGCCATCCATCCTGAGTGAAAATTGCCGCGATGAGGTACATCCATGCGGCGATACCGGCCAGGTACCAGTACAGACCTGACCATTTTTGCCAGTGCCGGGTGATGGCCGTCATGCAGCGCTGCTCACCGGGCGGAAAACTCTCTGCTCAACGGGAGGCTTTTTTCCCCCGAACACCGACGGGCTTTTGGCCTTACGCTCTTCAAGCCATTCGCTGATCTCGTCAGCATCCCAGGCGCAGCGTTTGTCAGTGATGTACCAGCGCTTCGGGAACTCGCCTTTTTTCTCCAGCGCATCGATAGTGCTGATCGACAGCGGGACAACCTCTAACAGCTCTTTCTTTCCGTATGCTCGTTTCATTTTTTTCTCTCTTAGCAGGTGGCGGCGCGCCGGGCGCCGCGTTTGATTTCAATTACTGCGCTGCGGTCATTTCTTCGCGGCGCAAGGAATAAACGTCGGTGGCTTTATCGAGATGCTCCTGATGGCTCGCCAGGCGCTTTGCAACAGCTGCATAGGTGGAATCAAGATCGGCCACGTCACTCGCGTTACCAGCGTATTCAGTGAATCCAGCCAGCAGCTCGTCAGGGGTGCGCTCATTGCGCGGGCGGTGCTGAGCCGCTGGCGCGTCCTGTTGCGGCGCTGTCTTGCCAATCAGGCTGTTCACGCTGCGGGCGTCGACGGCCGGCGGCGTGATATCGCGCTCAACGCGCGGGCGGCTCTCTTCCAGCTCGTCAGGGGTGTAAACACCGAGCAACACATCGGGCGCATGCAGACGAGCCCAGCGCTTCGTGCAGAGGTAGGCCAGCTGCTGGCGCGGATCTACTTCCCAGTTTGGCGAGTTGCGCACGCCAGCCTGCGCCATGCTGATAGTCAGCTCGCGCGGTTCGGTTTCGCCCTTGAGCGTTGCCCACACGGTTACGGTGAGGTTGGGGGATTTGTCTGTCTTACCGCTCACTTTCGACCAGTCGCCATCCCAGCGGTAATTCAAACGAGTAGCCAGCAGGCTGGATGACGAGACAACAGCGTTGACCAGCTGCGCCTCATAGCCCAGGGCGCCGTTAACGACGTGTGTTTTCTGCGCCACAGCAAACGGATTCATGCCCCACTGCGCCGCCTGCATTGTCACTGCCAGGCAGTCAGCAGGTTTACCAGCCAGATGCGCAGGCACGGTCGCCTTGCTCTGCGCCATCAGGTCAGCGAAGCGCACCAGTTGGTTGAGTCCTTCCGGGCTGAAAATCGCCGCAGCGGTGCCAACGGTGGCGCCAGGCTGCGCGGTTAAAGTGATATCGTTGCTCATGCGTACATGTCCTGTTTACGTGCCCATTCCGGGCGTTTAATGGTTTCAATACCGCCGACTTCGTCGCTGGTGCGGTACTGGTGATAAGCGGTCAGGTCGCGCCGGAACAGACGAAAACCTTCGTCTTTGTCGTAAGCATCCAGTTCGAATACACGAACCGGATAGCGGCCGCAGTCGATCGACTCGCTGACGGCGATGAAAAAGAAGCTGTGCGGCTCCCCGGTCGTCTGCTTTGCTCCCTCGCAATACATCGCGTCCTGCACGTGATATCGGAACTCGTCGATGTGTCGCGCGAATCGTGACATGTCACTGACCTTTTTCACGTCAGCCATCACGGGGAACTGCGCGAGACGCTTATCAGGGCGGATGCGGCAGAGCTCGCCGGTCTCTTCGTCGATCCAGTAGTGCGACGCTTCGCAATCGCCTTCCTGTTCAAGCAGCCACCGCGCCGCCGGGTGAGCAAACGCGCTATCGCGCATCAGCTGCAATTTCCGACCTTCTTCGGCGCTCATGACCGTCATTCCTTTTTCTGCTGCTTCCGCAAGGAAAACCTTTTCTTTGCTCTTTCCCAGGTCAGTGCGGCGGTTGAACTGCGGCGCTACAATGAAGCGTTTGTCGAATTCTTCCGGTTCCAACAGCAGGCAGTGCAGGGCGGTTCCCATATCCAGCGCCTGGAGCTTTTCGGTATCGACCGGCGCATTTTTCTGCCATGTCAGCAGTGCCGGGTTGATTGCGACCAGGTCGAGCTGCGACTTACTCACGCCGGGACCGGCGTGGTAAGCCTCGTTTGGGATGTCGCGGTAGATGCCCGGTTTCACGCTGCATCCCTCGCGCTGTCGATCTGGTCGGCGAGGTCGTAGCGGGCAATGACGCCGGTTAGCTGGCGAGTCATTGACGCGAGGATCTCTTCGTACTCCACGCTTTCCATTGCCAGGCCGATTACTTCAAGGCGGACGCCCATCTGCTCCATGCGTGAGCGGATAGCGCTGTCGATGTCGCTGGCCTTAACTGCTTCGTCCAGCTCGTCGTGACGCTCGTCGACCAGCTTGCTCATCTCGTAGCTGCTGTCGAACTGGGCCATGATTTTTTTAATACGACCAATCAGGGTGTATGACATTTCGCACCTCAGTAACGGATAGAAACGGCGGTTACTTTTTTCATGGCGATCGCCTTAATGCATTGCTCGGCAATATCGTCAGGAATCCCAGCGGCAACCAGATCAGCTTTAGCCTGGAGATTTACTGCGCCGCGATGCTCTTTGTCAGCCGCACGACGTGCTTCTTCATCACGTTTGCGTTGCTCTTCAGCGATCCTTGCGCGCTCTGCCTCTTCGGCTCGGCGGCGTTCGGCATCGATTGCTGCCTGCTTTTCAAGCTCGGCTCGCTCAGATGCTTCTTTCTTTTCTTGCTCGGCGCGATTCTGCGCTTCGATACGTTCACGCTCTGCACGCTCGGCAGCAGCTTTTGCTTCAGCTTCACGGCGTGCTGCCGCTTCGATTTCTGCCATAGCTTTCGCTTCTGCTTCACGTTTTGCCTGTTCAGCGGCATCACGTTTAATGGCCTCTTCACGCTCACGCTTTTCCTGCTCCATTTTCAGGCGCGCGTCTTCACGCTGACGGTCAAATTCCCTGTCCAGTAAGATGGCAATCTCGTGATCTGCCTCGACCTGTTTAGCCAGCACCTCTGCTGCTACACGAGCCTCTTCTTCAGCCTTAATTCGCGCCTGCTCTTCCTCCCATTCGGTAAGAGGCTTGCGAACCTCGTCGCGGATGCTGTCGCATTCAGAAACGAAGCGACGTAACTCAGCTTCAACAAGCTTTGGCTGCTCCTTAAGGTGACGAAGGTAATCACGACCAGGCTTTTCAACTGCTGTTTTGCTTCTGGAAACCGAAGCTGCAAGAGACGCAATGCGAGCACGACCTTTTGCTGTGCTAAGGTCAGGAACCTCGTTAACAGAAGCGCGAATCTGGCTAATGAATGCATCAAGACCGTTAGGTACGTAGATGACTGGTGCCTGTTCAGGCTTAACCTCAATAACTGTTAATTCAGACATTTATTGTTTCCCCGTTATGTTTTCGAAACCCGCTTTCACCATCTGCTCAAAGTTCATCGTGAAACCTTCACGCGGCTTGTCGACAGATACGAAACGCCATTCATAACCATTTGCCTGTCGGTAAACCCGGTACGGCCTGCCGTTCACATCTACCGTCGCCTCAGGCGCGCATTTCTCTTTCAACACTGCGGGCCTCCCTGGTTATGAATGCCCACTCGACCGCCTCGCGCAGCGTTCTGAATTTCCAGCTCATCAGCCCGGAAATCGTCACACAGTGCCAACCGTTTATGATTCTCCACTGCATTTCCGCACCTCAAATGTTTACCAAATTGGTAATACTTTTGGTTATAGGTAACCCGGAACGAGTCCGGTGATGGGTAATCAGAGAGTTTTTACCGCCTCAATGTTTACCTTTAAGGTAATACTGAACCGGTTTTAAAAGAGAGTCAATAGATAGTGAGAGAAAAAATTACCAAAACGGTAACTATTCTTCTTTGGGCCTGAACGGCTCTTGAGGATTTGGGCTGTGTGTAGTTGTGCTAACGCGGCGTTTTACGCCTGCTTATCGTTTTGGTTCTGAGACATCACGAAATCAATGAACGTGCGGATCTTGTCTTTTTCCTGCTGCGGCAGCGCCGCGTACAGTTTGTGGTCGTAACTGATAAGGCCCGGCGCTTCCGGCGGCAGGATCATTTCATACGCCTGGCGCCCGAACGACTCTGCAATCGCTGCCAGATTATTGACGGAGATGCTGCTCTCGTTTCGCAGCAGGCGGTTAATTGTTGCCTGGCTGACGCCGGAAGCAGCCGCCACTTTCTGCTGAGAAAGCCCGTCAGCATCCATCCACTTTTTGAGGATGCTCGCGGCCAGCTCGCTGGTGTTTGTCGGGCCTGTGTCGCTTTCCTGGTTTTCCAGCATATTAGCCAGCTGGTGATCGACGTCCAGCCAGTGGGATTCAACGCGCGCGGCTTCTTCAATGCGTCGGGCGACCTTATCGCCGATATTCTTCGCGCCGCTCTCCCACCGGGACACCAGGTTCTGCTGAATCTCCAGCCGCTCGGCCAGGCGGATCTGCTTGCCGTCGAAATAACGCCGCAGAATTTCCTTTAAATTTTCTCGCCGTATCTCATGAATACTTTTCATTTCTATTAAATTATCTCTTTTTTGGATTGTTAACTTATTAAATTAAAAGAGATATTACCAAAAAGGTAAATGCACCAAAAAGGTAATAATGTTTGATTTTTACACCCAAAAGGTAATAATCTTGAGGTAAATAGATACTGTGAGAAAAAAATTTATGGCAATCGAGCAGAAATTTGATTTCAAGAAACACTGGCTGAGCCTGGACCAGGCGGGCCGGGAGGCGTTCGCTCTGGATGCCGGGACGACAGCCGGGTACATCGCTGCGCACTACTGCGGGCGCCGTAAGACGCCGACTAAGGCACGGATGGAAAAGCTTTTTAAAGCGTGCAAGCAGCGCGGTTGGCTGACAAGTAAAAACGACCTGGTCCAGTTCTTCTACAGCTGACTATCCCACCACAAACGCAAAGAGGCTGCCTTATGGCGGCCTTTTTTATGCGGCAAATACCATAAAGGTAATATTTATCCGTTTACGGTTGATCTTTTCGTGTGCTCAGGCAAAATTACCAAAGATAAATAACAAAGAGGGCGACGAAATGGAGCGTATCACCCAGGCGGAAGCACTGGATAAAGGTCTTACTCGCTTCTACACCGGCCGGAAATGCATCCACGGCCATTACAGCGAGCGCTACACCATCAGCGGCGAGTGCGTGCAGTGCAACAATGAGCGGGCTAAACGCGCAGCTCAGGCGCGCTCACAGAAGCTTAAAGCCGCCCGAAAGGCACGGGAGGCAGCATGATTCCCGCCGCGTATTACAACGAAATTGATCCGTATGCAGCACAGTGGCTGCGCAACCTGATAGCCGCCGGCCATATCGCGCCGGGCGACGTTGACGAAAGGAGCATTGAAGATGTCACACCTGACGACCTGCGAGGATTCACGCAGTGCCATTTCTTCGCCGGTATCGGCGTCTGGTCTCATTCCCTCCGCCTCGCAGAATGGCCTGACGATAAGCCAGTATGGACAGGATCCTGCCCGTGCCAGCCTTTCAGCGCGGCAGGCAAAGGCGATGGGTTTGCTGACGAGCGGCACCTTTGGCCCGCATTCTTCCACCTCATTAGCCAGTGCAAACCTCAGCATGTCTTTGGCGAACAGGTTGCAGCAGGTAACGCAAACGCATGGTTCGACCTTGTTCAATCAGACCTGGAAGGAATGGACTACGCCTTTGGGCTTACGCCGTTTACGTCAGCGAGCATCGGTGCGCCGCACATCAGAGAGCGCGCTTTCTGGGTGGCCAACTCCAACAGCAGCCTCTGTGACAGGCGCTGGAGCGACCGGCAGACAAGGTGGCCTGAACATCCAGACTGCGGTTACGTTGGCTGGCTGGCAGACGCCAGTAGCGAACGACGCGACCGGCTCGACCCATTGCTACAGCGGGAAGAATCAGGACGGATCGCCGAAAGTCTGCCTGAAACTACCGGACTCGGTTCTTCTTGCGGGTTGGCCAACTCCCCAAGTGAGCAACATAACCAACGCAACAACAGTGCAGATGAGCGGAGATGGTCGAGAAACCCCGAACAAAATCGGATGGGCGGCGAGTCTGTGCGGGCCCTTGAGGTTAACGGTTTTTGGCGAGATGCGGACTGGCTCTTATGTCGAGATGGCAAATGGCGTCCAGTTGAACCCGGCACATTCCCGCTGGTTGATGGGGCTGCCGCACGCATGGGACGAGTGCAGCCCGCACTGGCAAGAATGGCAAGCCGCAACAGGCGAGGTCGCCTGAAGGGCTACGGCAACGCCATAAACGCGCAAGCCGCTGCTGAATTTAT
The DNA here is from genome assembly GCF_000982825.1 of Cronobacter sakazakii. NCBI lineage: Bacteria > Pseudomonadati > Pseudomonadota > Gammaproteobacteria > Enterobacterales > Enterobacteriaceae > Cronobacter > Cronobacter sakazakii. The sequence goes on from NZ_CP011047.1 coordinate 3,102,367, forward strand.
TCGTGCTTACATGGGGGTAGCAAATGGCGCGCATCCGCACAATTAAGCCAGAGTTCTGGACTGATGAGGATCTGTCAGAGGTGTCAGAAGCAGCCTGTCTGCTGGCTATCGGGCTTCTCAATTACGCCGACGATGAAGGCTATTTCAACGCAAATCCGAAGCTGGTTAAGGCTGCTGTTTTCCCGATACGGGAGCAGTCCGGTAGCATTCCGGTACTGCTACAGGAGCTTTCCAGCGTGGGTTATATCAGTCTTTTTTCAGGTGCAGACGGGAAGATCTACGGGCTTGTGAATAACTTTCTCAAGCATCAGGTTATAAACAAGGCAAAGAAGAGTGTAATCAAGGATTTATGCACTATACCGTATGAGTACGGTAGTAGTACGGTACAGCTACCGCCTGGAATGGAAAGGAATGGAAAGGAACAGGGAAAGGAAAACCCCCATATAGCGCGCGAAGAATTTTCAGCTGTGGATAACTTTCAAGGAAAAACCACATCGCAAGAGCCAGACCCCGGCGCCGGAAACTTTGTGATGGATGGCTACGTGCCACCAGGCGGATCGGGGCAGATGGGTAAATTCGCGATATCGCCGGACTGGAAGCCAGACCCCGATTTCAGGAAGCAGGCCGCGATATGGGGAATCCCGCTGACGAAAGAGGTAACTTCCCAGGAGCTGGCATCGTTCATCGACTACTGGCAGGCAGAGGGGAAGGCGTTCCACCACACCCAATGGCAGCAGAAGCTGGCGCGCAGTGTGCAGCAGAGCCGGAACCGAGTTAACGGCAGGGCCGGGAGAGACGTTAACGCGATACCAGAGCCGGAAGACGAGATCCCTCCAGGCTTCAGGGGATGATTTTTGTTGCGTGATATGTTTACCAGAATGGTAATTTTATTTATCTGTATCGCTTGAAATCTATTCGTAAAAGTATCAGTATTACCTTTAAGGTAAAGGCTCAAGGAAACCAACATGGGCGTGATTATCGGGATTGACCCCGGCTGTAGCGGGGCGCTTGTGGCTGTAGACGAAACCGGCGAATACGTGGCGCACCTGAACATGCCGACCATCAAAGTCGGCAGTAAGGCGAGGGTTAACGGCGCGCAGCTGGCGGCCTGGCTTCAGTCGTGGAGCATCAGCCATGCGTATCTGGAGCAGGTCGGCGCCATGCCGGGGCAGGGAACCGCGAGCATGTTCACGTTCGGGCATGCAGCAGGCATCGCCGAAGGGATTCTGCAGGGGGCTCACATCCCCTACACGCTTGTGACGCCGCAGGCGTGGAAAAAGGCCGCTGGCCTCATCGGCAGCGACAAAGACGCTGCGCGGAGCCGGGCAATTCAGCTGTACCCGGCACTCCGCGCGCTGGATGCAAAAGCCAAAGGGCAGGCCATCGCCGACGCGCTGCTGATCGCACGACACGGCTTAATGCTTAAGTCCTGATTTGTCAGATGATTAAAAAATCAATACGGGTGAATTATGCACAGTGAAAACAATGAGTTAGTGAAGGCGGGTCATGAGCTGGCGAAGTGCCTCGACAGCAATACGCCGCTGCTGGATATCGCGAAGCTGCTGAGCAAGATGGCGACTCAACTGGACGTGACCACCGCGGCGCTGCGCGAAAAGACGAAGCAGTGCGATGAACTGGCTAATAAACTTAACGCCGTTGAAGCCATTCACAACGACGCCGTATTCATTACTGATGAGCATTACGACCAATGCCCTCCGGAAGTGCAGAAAATCATCAGTAAACTTGCGGTCATGGTTCTTCCAGCCACTGACGCATTCCTGCGCGAAGTGCGGGCCAGCGCTGTTGATGCTGCTTGCCTGAAAATTAGCAATTCAATCGTAAGTTGCCGTCAAGACGAAATGATAGGACTTGATGAGGCAGTAAATATTGCCAGCGATTACGCAGCCGAGCTGCGTCAAGGCGGTGCCGAATGAACACAGCAAAACTGAAAGCGGTGCCGCGACATTCTGTAGACGGCTATGGACGTCAGGATATTTCCTACAACGACCCGGAAGGGGAATTTGTTTTTTACAGCGATTATGAAGCGCTGAAAGATGCGCTGGAAGCCGCGCATAAGCGCATCGCTGAGCTGGAGGCTCGTGAGCGACATAACGAGCGCCAACGCGTTATCGATGGCCTGGCTGCTGCTGGCGAGCCGTGGGAAGAAATTCAGGAATACATGAAAGCCTGGGACGAGGCTCGCGCCGCGGGCATCAATCTTGAGACAGGGGGTGAAGCGTGAGCGAAATAAGCAATGAAAAGATTCAGTGGCTGCATGACGCCGCGACGGAGTTTGCCAGCACTGGCATGAAAATGACCATGAACCCGGATGAGGTTCTGCAACTCACAACCCCACTGCTGGCGCTGCGGGAGCGGGCGGAGCCTGTTTATCAGGTGCAGGCCATGGACTGGCACGACGTTGAAAAATACCTCTACGATGAAGCGCTAGATCGCGGTATCAGATGCCGAGTGCTCTACACCGCACCGCCCGCGCCGGTTGTGACTGAGTGGATAGCGTGCAGCGAGCGGTTACCTGAAGTTGGTGACATAGTTTTAACCGCAGATAATGGGTGTGTGAATGTTGGCGAAATGGAGCGCTCAGGAGCCAGTTACGGATACTTCACATCAGTCGTTTCTGGGCGCGAGCTTCCTGCTACCCACTGGATGCCGCTGCCGGAAGCGCCGGGCAAGGAGGGGTGATGGCTAAATCCGCAGCAGAGCGCAAAGCAGCGCAGCGCGCCCGCCAGGCTGCCGCTGGTGGACGCAAACTGGAGCTGGTGCTGGACCAGCAGGAGCTCGACATGGTGGCGCGTAACTGCGCCGCCCGTCGACCAGGTAAAGAGCCGTATGAGCTCAACGAATACATCACGATGCTGATACGTCAGGATGACGCCCGGTTGCAGGAGCAAATCGCGGAAATGCAGGCACGCAGTTGTGGGAAATGCGGCGACGAGCTGCCGGTCGACAGTTGCCCGTGCCAGGGTGATTCTCAGTGCTGGACTACCGCCGGATGGCATGAGCTTAAATTAACCGTGTGACATGTCACGATATCGAACCGGAAACGAATTAACCGCCTCTACGGCGGTTTCTTTTTGTGTGATAGTATTACCATTATGGTAATGTTTTTGAGGTTGATATCATGGCCGAAGGCGCGGGAAAGCGAAAATCCACCAAATTTAAACCGTTAACGGATATGCAGGAACGCTACTGCCAGGAATACGTGAAAACGCCGGACGCGCAGGGCCAGGCCGCAAAGCGCGCCGGGTTCTCTTCGTATGACAACGCCGCCATGCGCATGATGAAAGACGACCGTATCCGCGATCGCATCGCCGAGCTGATGGAAGAGCGCAACAGGCGGCTGCGCGTCAGCGCCGATTATGTGCTGATTCGCCTGGTGGAAATCGACCAGATGGATGTGCTGGATATCCTGAACGATGACGGCGGGATGAAGCCGATCGCTGAATGGCCGAAGGTCTGGCGTACCTCTCTCAGTGCTATGGATATCGCTACCATTAAGACGACCCAGGCTTCTCTGCAAAAAGAGAATGGCGAGGCGGATCTCTCTGTTGAGGATGTCGAGCATATCCTGAAGAAGGTGAAATGGCCCGACAAGGTGAAAAACCTCGAGCTCATCGGTAAGCACGTCGACGTTAACGCGTTCAAAGAAGTCCATGAGCACAACGTGAACCTGTCGCTGGCTGACCAGATGGCGAAAGCCCGCCAGCGCGCCGCGAACAGCAAGAATGGCGCGAAGAAGGTGAAAGCCGATGAGTGATGCCGTCGATATCCAGTCGCAGCTGGTGGAAGATATCGCCAGCTTCACGCACGATCCGCTCGGGTATGCGCTCTACGCGTTTCCGTGGGGTGAGCCAGGCTCAGAGTTGGAAGATTCAGAAGGGCCGCGCGACTGGCAGGCGGAAGCGTTCGACGAGATAGGCCGGCACCTCTCCGACCCGGCGACGCGCTTCGAGCCGCTCATGCTTGCCCGCGCGTCCGGCCACGGTATCGGCAAATCTGCGTTCATCTCAATGCTGATCAAGTGGGGCATGGACACCTGCGAAGACTGCAAAATCGTGGTGACGGCCAACACCGAGAACCAGCTGCGCACAAAGACCTGGCCGGAAATCGCCAAGTGGCAGCGACTCAGCATCACCCGAGACTGGTTCACCGCCACCGCCACCGCGATTTACTCCAACGACCCGAACCACACTAAAGCCTGGCGCGCCGACGCTATCCCGTGGAGCGAGAACAACACCGAGGCGTTCGCGGGCCTGCACAACAAGGGCAAGCGGATCATCCTGGTATTTGATGAAGCCTCCAATATCGCGGATCTGGTGTGGGAAGTAGCAGAAGGCGCGCTGACGGACGAAGGCACCGAAATTATCTGGGTGGCTTTCGGTAACCCGACGCGAAACACCGGGCGATTCCGCGAATGTTTCCGAAAATACCGGCACCGCTGGAAGTGCAAGCAGATCGACTCCCGCACCGTCGAAGGCACCAACAAATCGCAGATCGAGAAGTGGGCCGCCGACTACGGCGAAGACAGTGACTTCTTCAAAGTGCGCGTGCGCGGCATCTTTCCGGACGCATCAGAAACGCAGTTCATCCCGACCGGCATGACAGAAGAGGCGCTGACGCGAATCGTCACCGAGGCGCAGGTGGCGCACGCACCGGTTATTCTTGGCGTCGACCCGGCATACTCCGGAGCTGACGACGCGGTTATCTATCTGCGACAGGGGCTGCACAGCAAGCTGCTCTGGCGCGGCAGTAAGACCACCGACGATCTGATTATGGCGAAGCGTATCGCCGACTTTGAGGACCAGTATCGCGCCGACGCCGTGTTTATCGACTTTGGCTACGGCACCGGCCTTAAGTCTATTGGCGACGGCTGGGGGCGCGCGTGGACGCTGATCCCATTCGGCGGCAAGTCAACTGACCCGCAGATGCTGAATAAGCGCGGCGAGATGTACAACAACGTTAAGACCTGGCTGAAATTGGGCGGCGCGCTGGATGAACGCGAGACGGCGGAGGATTTGTCAGCCGTTGAGTACAAGGTGCGCGTCGACGGCAAGATTGTGCTAGAGCCAAAAGAGGATATCAAAGAGCGCCTCGGCCGCTCGCCTGGCTGCGGCGACGCTCTGGCGCTGACGTTCGCATTCCCGGTTTCAAAGCGGATGAATCTGCCCGGCCATCAGCAGGGCAGAACCATCAGCGACTATGACCCGTATGCATAAAAAAATGCCCGCACGGGGCGGGCTAACTGGAAGCAATGAGGGTTGGCTTGTTACAGCGGGAAACCATCGCGATGGCGTCCTGGTGTAAAAAGGGCGGTGGTCAGTAAGGACTATCACAACTGCCACCGCCAACGACTACACACAGCTTGCTACGGGATATCACGGTCCTGAGGCGTGATTGGGTTGTGGTGGCCGGCTCCGGCTTTCCTTCACCTGGCGAGGTAAGGTGACTGTCATCATCAGCGCATCAGCCTGCGCATTCACCACAACGGAAAGAGCACTGAGCATAGTCGTTAACCGGGCCGCGACTGTCTGCTAACCTGCCCCACAGCAATGCTCTTACCTGTTGTGTGCCGGTTACGCGTCCGGCGTCTTGCGACCGCAATTTAGGTGGTATCGGGTGATGAGTCCGACATTAATGACCGAATGTACCTGGCAACAATTTGATTGTGGTGCCGGGTCTTTCCGGCATACTCCGCATTTATAGCGGCTGGATTACTCCCACACCCACAACGGAAAGAACACTGACGGTGGGAGTTGAACCCACTTCGGCATGTTGTTGCTGCCCGCCTTTCCACTCGACTCTCGTCAATGCTCTTACCTGTTGTAGCCCCGTCTATTCCGGGGTGTCACACCGTACCGCCAGGATGGTGAGCCCCCTGTTCGTGCAGATGGCTTGCACATTCCGGCTACCCGCTACGGCGCAAAATCAAGGACCGCCCGGACCGCTGCGGCGCATGTGCCAGACGCCGTAATCAAACATCGCTAACCGTTACATACAAACCTCCGCTTTCGGGTTGTACATGGCAATGATGTTTACCAAAAAGGTAATAATTAACGGGCTTAATGTCAATACACTACATACAATAATTCTTATGTGGTTAAATTGGTAATAATTTAACTGGCATCATGAGGTCGTGAAATGTGCATTGGCAGCAAACCTTCCATTCCTAAAGCGGCTCCGGTTGTTCAGGCTGCACCGCAGGAGCAGGACCAGGCCGTTGTTGACGCTCGCGACGAAGAGACTCGCCGCCGCCGCGCCGCCGCCGGTCGCAACTCAACCATGCTGACTGGTGCGCAGGGCGACACCTCCGCCGCGTCTACCAGCGGCAAAACGCTGCTCGGTCAATAACGGAGCGCCGGTAGATGCCAATGAAGAACGAAACCCTGAAAGAGCAACTGACGAAGCAGCTCGCGCAGCTGGAGCAGGAGCGCAAAACTTTCGAACCTCACTGGCGCGAACTGAGCGATTTCATTATCCCGCGCGGATCCCGCTTCCTGACCAGCGAAGCTAACCGCGGCGACCGCCGCAATACCAAAATCGTTGATCCGACGGCAACGATGGCAAACCGCACGCTCTCAAGCGGCATGATGTCGGGCATCACCAGCCCGGCCCGCCCGTGGTTCAAGCTGGCGACACCAGATCCGGAAATGATGGATTATGGCCCGGTCAAGCTGTGGCTGGAGACGGTGCAGAACCGCATGAACGACATGTTCAATAAGTCGAACCTGTACCAGTCGTTGCCGATCATTTACTCAAGCCTGGGAACATTCGGCACCGGCGCGCTCGCCGTGCTTGAAGATGACGAAGACGTTATTCGCACGATGCCGTTCCCGGTTGGCAGCTACTACATCGCAAACAGCCCGCGCCTCAGCGTCGATACCTGCTTCCGTAAATTTTCCATGACCGTGCGCCAGCTGGTGCGCGAGTTTGGCCTGAATAACGTCAGCAGCAGCACCAAAAGCGCCTTTGAGAACGGCACCTATGAAAAGTGGGTTGATGTGGTGCATGCCGTATACCCGAACATGAACCGAGAAACGGGCAAGATGAATGCCAAAAACAAGGCGTTCCGCTCCGTATATTTCGAGGTTGGCGGCGATAACGATAAAGTGCTGCGTGAATCCGGCTATGACGAATTCCCTGTCATGGCACCGCGCTGGGAAGTCAACGGCGAGGACGTTTACGGCTCATCCTGTCCTGGCATGATTGCGCTCGGGCAGGTTAAAGCGTTGCAGCTCGAACAGCGCCGCAAAGCGCAGCAGATCGACAAGCAAACCAACCCGCCGATGATTGGCCCGACTTCTCTGAAAACCCAACGCGTTTCCCTGTTGCCTGGCGATATCACTTATGTCGACCAGGTGACGGGGGCCGAAGGTCTGCGCCCGGCGTACATGGTTAACCCAAACCTGGGCGATCTGCTGGGCGACATTCAGGACACGCGCCAGCTCATCAATAGCGCCTATTTCGTCGATCTCTTCATGATGCTCCAGAACGTCAACACCCGCTCAATGCCGGTTGAAGCGGTTATCGAGATGAAAGAAGAGAAGCTGCTGATGCTCGGCCCGGTGCTGGAACGCCTCAACGATGAGTTTCTTGACCCTCTGATTGACCGCGCTTTCTCCATGATGGCACGCAAGAACATGCTGCCGCCGCCGCCAGACGTGATGCAGGGGATGCCGCTGCGCATCGAATACATCTCTGTGATGGCCCAGGCACAGAAAGCGATCGGGCTCAGTAGCCTGGAACGTTTCGTCGGTTTCGTTGGCAATCTCGCAAGCGCCAAGCCGGAAGCACTGGACAAGCTCGACGTCGACCAGGCAATCGACAACTACGCCGTCATGTCTGGCGTATCACCGACCGTTGTCGTCCCGCAGGAACAGGCGCAGCAGACCCGCAACGACCGCGCGCAGCAGCAACAGCAGGCTATGGCGCTGCAAACCGGCATGGCGGCAGTGCAGGGCGCTAAAACCCTGAGCGAAGCCAAAACCGCCGATCCGAATCTTCTCACGGCTCTGGCCAGTGCAGTCGGAGGCCAGCAGCAATGACTGATGCATACGACATCTACGCAGAAGACCAGCCGACAGCTGAGCAAATCGCCCAGCAGAAAATCCGCGAAGAACGAGACGCCGATGATATCCGTGCCGTGATGGACACCGAGTCAGGCCGCCGCGTCATCTGGCGCGTGCTCTCTCAAGGCAAGCCGTTTTCGACGACGTTCGCTGGTGATCCATACGTAACCGCATTTAACGAAGGGCAGAGAAACATGGCAGTCGTGCTGATGACGCACGTCATGACCTGCTGCCCGGAATTGTATCTGAAGATGGCCGACGAGGCCGCCAAACAGGAGTGACCATGAATCTGTTTCAACGTCTCTTATTTCGTCGCCTTTGCAATGAGCAGCCTGCCGACGGCGGCGCTGGCGGCGGTGGCGCACCATCTGATGCCGCTGGCGCAACTGCAACCGATCAGAGTCAGGGCAATGCAGAACAGCAGCCTGGCGCGCAGGCAGAAGACCAGTCTCAGGATCCGGCAGAACAGAAAACCGATGACGGCGCAGAGCAGCCGAAAAAGGACGAAGAGAAGCCGGGCGAAAAGAAAGACGAAACCAAAAAGCCGGAAGGCGCGCCGGAAAAATATGAGCTGACTGCGGGCGAGGGCGTCGAGCTGGATGCTGCGGCGGTGAAAGAGTTTGAGCCGATCGCGCGTGAGCTGAACCTCAGCAACGAGCAGGCGCAGAAGCTGGTGGACGTTTATGCCTCAAAAATCCTGCCGCTGGTTAATCAGCAGCAGCTCGCTGCCTGGCAGAAGCAGGGCGAAGAGTGGCAGGCGGCCATTAAGGCCGACAAAGAAATCGGCGGCGACAAGCTGACGTCCAGCATCAGCGCTGCGCAGCGCGCGATCGACCAGTTCGGCACTCCCGAGCTGAAAGAATACCTGGAAGCGTCCGGGCTCGGGAATAACCCCGCGCTGGTGCGTTTCTGCGTACAGGTCGGTAAAGCCATGTCGGAAGACAACATGGTTACCGGCGGAAATCAAGGCCAGCGTAGTGCGGCCGAAGTGCTCTATGGCAAATAAGAGAGGAAACAACCATGGCTGTTAAAGGCTTAAATGCGCTGACGCTGGCGGACTCTGGGGTAAGCGCGTAGATAACGGCGGGAAGACCGATACGATTATCGAACTTCTCTCCCAGACCAACCCGATCCTGGAAGATATGCCGTTCGTAGAAAGTAACTCTCCGACCGGTCACCGCACCACTATTCGCACCGGCTTGCCGGATGCTTACTGGCGCATGATTAACTCCGGTGTGCCGAAGGGTAAATCCACCACGGTTCAGATCACCGATACCATGGGGATGCTCGAAACTTACGCCGAAATCGACAAGTCCCTCGCCGATCTGAACGGCAACACCGCTGAATTCCGCCTGTCGGAAGACCGCGCCTTTCTGGAGGGCATGAACCAGAAAATGGCGCAGACGCTTTTCTACGGCGATACCAGCATCAACCCGCAGCAGTTCATGGGCCTGGCTCCGCGTTATTCCAGCAAATCCGCAGGCAACGGTCAGAACATTATCGATGCTGGCGGCACCGGCACCGACAACACCTCTATCTGGCTGGTGGTGTGGGGCGAAAACACCGTTCATGGCATTTTCCCGAAAGGGCAGAAGGCTGGTTTGTTTATGGAGGACAAGGGCCAGCAGACTCTTCAGGATGCTAACGGAGGCTCCTATGAAGGCTATCGTACCCATTACAAGTGGGATGCTGGCCTGACGCTGCGCGACTGGCGCTACGTTGTTCGCATCGCGAATATCGACGTGAGCGACCTGTCCGTACCTGGCTCAGCCGCCAACATCGTTAACCTGATGATCCGCGCGCTGCACCGCATTCCTAACCGTGGCATGGGTAAGCCGGTGTTCTATATGAACCGCACCGTTGCTCAGGCTCTCGACACTCAGTCTCTGGACAAGGCCTCTCTGGCTCTGTCCGTCAAAGAGACCGAGGGTGAGTGGTGGACCGCTTTCCGCGGCGTGCCGATTCGTGAAACCGACGCGATTCTTGAAACCGAATCCCGCGTTGTTTAACGCCTGTCATTAACCGGCGGGCCGCGCGCCCGCCAGAAGGAGATAAAGAGATGATCCTCGACAAACTGTTGATGTTCTCCGAAGCGCAGGCGGTTACCGCGTCGGCAGCTTCCACTGATGTGATCGACCTCGGCCCGATTGACGGCACCCGCCGCGATATCGGTGTCGGTGAACCGCTGGAGTGGTTCGTTACCGTCAACACCACGGCGACCGCTGCAGGTGCTGCAACGGTCAACGTTAACCTGCAAACCAGCACGGATAACTCCACCTGGACGACTATCGCGAGCTCTGGCGATCTGGCTCTGGCCGCGTTGACCGCTGGCAAGCGCATCGTCTCGCAGAAGGTGCCGCAGGGCGTGCAGCGTTACTTGCGCCTGAACTACACCGTAGGAACCGGGCCGCTTACTGCTGGCGCATTCACCTCCGGCATCAACCTCGACGTAGACGGTAACAACACCTACTACGCCACCCGCTCACGAATCACTGGTTGAGGGTTAGAAGATGGCACAGGAAAAAGCGAAGTACCGCATTCTGCGTCTGTCCTTTATCGGCAATCAGCTGCTGGATGAAGGCGCGGAAATTGAATATGACGGCGAGCCGGGCAGCGCGCTGGAGCCGCTGAACGACGCAGCAAAAGCTGCGAAGAAAAAAGCCGAGCAGAAGGCCGAACAGAAACGCGGTAAATCCACCTCTGCTGACGGCCCGGCGCCGGTCGCCAGTGTTCTGAACCCTGTTGTGCAAAACCCCGAAGGCCCGGTCGCTGGTGGTAATGGCGAAGGCGGTGAAGACGGTGATGGTGATGATGCCACTGGTGCTGTCAGTGGCGATCTCGCCGCGCTGCGCCAGCAATACGAAGATCTGTTCAACGAGAAGCCCGGCAATATGAAGGCTGAGACGTTGCAGGATCGCATTGCTAAAAAACGCGCCGAATTGGGCCTTTAAGCCCCAGTAAAAACAAGGGGCTTCGGCCCCTTTATTGCAGGAGTGGGTTATGGATCTGGTAAATCTCAAAAACGGCACCGACACCTATCAGGACGAAAGCGGCGAAACCAAAACCCGCGATGATTATCCGTGGGGTCTGCGCATCAACCTTGATAATGAAACACTGAAAAAGCTCGGCGTAAGCATGCCCGCCGTCGGTTCGGAAGTGATGATTACCGCGCGTGCGGTCGTTAAGGGCACATCAGTGCGCGATGACGGTGATGAAAAGTATCAGAACGCTGACGTTCAGATCACTGATATGGCAATCGCACCGGCTCAGGCTGAACAGCAGAAGTCGGCCGCTGACACGCTCTACGGCGGGGGTGAATAATGGCTTCGGTGGTCGAAATCTGCAATCTGGCACTGAGCAATATCGGCAGTAGCCGCAGCATCAACAGCCTCGATGAAAAGAGCAAAGAGGCTGATGTGTGCAACCTCCATTTCGAAGCGTGCCGCGATGCTGTCCTGGCAGACGCCGAATGGAATTTCGCCACCAAGCGCGTCGCGTTGGCCGACACTGGCATTGCGCCTCCTGACTGGACATATGCCTATGCCTATCCCACTGACTGCCTGCGAATCATTGAAATCATGGTGCCGGGCGTGCGCTATCCGACTGCTGCCATGCGCATCAATTACGAGACCGGCGTTAACGACGCTGGCACAGGCAAGCTTATCTTCACCGATCAACAGGAAGCGCGCCTGAAGTATGTTGCGCGCATCACTGATGTGAACATATTCGATCCGCTTTTCCAGAATGCTCTTGCCTGGCGGCTGGCTGCCGCCATCAATATGCCTGTGACCGGCACCGCAGACCTGACGCGTTTCTGCCTTCAGATGTACCAGAGCGTAATCCTCAGCGCCGGCTCTCACAGCATGAACGAAAGCCAGGAGCCACAGCCGCCAGATAGTGAGTTCACGACAGCGAGGTTGTCATAATGCCGATTAGCTGGATTCAGCCGAGCTTTGCTGGTGGAGAAATTGCGCCGTCTCTCTATGGCCGCATTGACATGGCTAAGTACCAGGTGGCGCTACGCCGGTGCAGTAACTTTATCGTGCGGCAGTATGGCGGGGTAGAAAACCGTCCCGGAACGCAGTTCATCGCCGCGGCAAAATATCCGAACAAAAAATGCCGACTAATCCCGTTCCAGTTTTCAACGGTACAAACTTATGCGCTTGAGTTCGGCGATAAATACATGCGAGTGTTCAAGGATGGCGGGCAGGTGCTGGTCAGCGGTACGAGCAATATCTACGAGCTGGTTACACCTTATGCGGAAGCAGACCTGTTCAGACTTAAGTTCACACAGTCAGCTGACGTTCTGACCATCGTTCATCCGAAATATCCGCCGATGGAGTTACGCCGTTACGCACACGATAACTGGCAAATCGTCGCTGTGCAGACTAAAAACGGCCCGTTTGAGGATATTAACGTTGACGAGGCTCAGAAGGTGTATGCCAGCGCTTCGACCGGAACCATAACGCTAACTGCCACATCCTCCATTTTTGGCTCTGAGCAGATTGGTAAGCTCTTTTATCTGGAGCAGCCAGCGGTTGACTCTGTTCCTGTGTGGGAGACGGGGAAAAAGGCTACAGCAGGTGGCATTATCCGGGCCGGTAGCAACTATTACAAAGCTTTGACGACTGGAACCACCGGCACACTGCGACCATCGCACACCGAGGGCGCAGCATGGGATGGATGGGGCGGCACTGCTGACACTGATACTGGTGTGCAATGGCAGTACCTGCATAGTGGCTTTGGGATAGCGCGCATTACCGCGGCGAGCGGCACTACGGCAACAGCAACAGTAATCTCGTACATTCCAGAGAATGTTGTCGGATCAGGGCGGCCGAGCTTCAAATGGGCCCGCTATGCCTGGAATGATGTGAATGGTTATCCCGGCACCGTCGTTTATTACCAGCAGCGCCTTTTTTTCGCGGCAAGCACCGCGTTTCCGCAAACCATCTGGGCCAGCCGGATAGGGGATTACAAAGACTTCGGCAAAAACAACCCTATCCAGGATGATGACCGCATCATTTACACATACGCTGGCCGGCAGGTGAATGAGATCCGCCACCTTATTGACGTCGGATCGCTGGTTGCGCTGACGTCCGGCGGAGAATACATCATCACCGGAGACCAGAACAAAACCCTGACGCCGAGCGCGTTCGCCTTTTCCTCACAGGGCTCAAACGGGTGCAGTAACCTGCCGCCGATTGCAGTTGCCAATATAGCGCTATTCGTGCAGGAGAAGGGCAGCGCCGTGCGCGATCTGGCCTATTCTTTCGACGTGGACGGATATCAGGGTAATGACCTGACAATCCTCGCAAACCATCTTTTCCAGAAGCACAGCATTGTGGACTGGTCCTTCAGCACTGTCCCTTATTCGACTGCCTGGTGCTGCCGCGATGACGGAATGCTGCTGGCGTTAACCTATCTCAAAGACCAGCAGGTTTTTGCCTGGGCGCCGCAGCCGACTGACGGCTCTTTCGAATCAACCTGCTCGATCAGTGAAAGCCAGGAGGATGCCGTTTATTTCGTGGTGCGCCGCGTTATAAACGGGGAGACGGTACGCTACATTGAGCGACTTGCCAGCAGGTTGTTCACCTCTATCGAGGACGCTTTTTTTGTCGACTGCGGCCTGAGTTATGACGGGCGTAACGCCTCGGCGGCTACGATAAAAATTACCGGTGGTAGTGATGATTGGGATTATCGGCAGGAATACACCTTAACCATGTCCGGTGGCCTTGGATTCACAGGTTCGGACGTCGGTGCACAAATCCAGATCCCTTACGTTGGGCAGGACGCAAACGGAAACCCGCAGGACATGGAGTTACGCTGTAACATTACCCAGCTTACAACCGCTAACGTCGTGAAAATATCTGCCAGCAGAAACATCCCCCCAGAGCTTCGAGATACTGCTGTCACTAACTGGCAGATGGCACGTCAGACCTTCTCCGGGCTTGGCCACCTTGAAGGGAAAACGGTAAGCATCCTTTCTGATGCCAACGTCGAACCTCAAAAGGTCGTAACTGGCGGGGCGGTAACTCTCGAATCCCCAGGCGCGGTGGTGCATATCGGCCTGCCTTATACCTCCCAGCTTGAAACCCTTGACGTCAACATCAACGGTCAGGAAACGTTGCTGGATAAAAAACAGCTAATCACCTCTGTTTCTCTGGTGGTGAATGCCAGCCGCGGGATATGGGCCAGTACGCCCGGCGGGCAGTTTTATGAATACCCACAGCGTGAGTTTGAGTTTTACGACGATCCGGTTGATGACGCTACCGGCAAGGTAACGCTGAAAGTAGACAGCACATGGGGGCTGAACGGACGCATTATTGTGCGCCAGCAAGACCCGTTGCCTCTGTCGGTTCTGGCTCTGATCCCGGCACTGGCTGTAGGGGGGCGAAATGCTTGATGTTCGTATAGTGCCAGCCGAGCAGCGCCACATCGAAGAGATGTTACCTCTCGTTCGGCAGGCAGATGTCAATGAGTTTATCGCTATTTCCGGCCAGTCGCCGCGCGAAGTGATGGAGCATGGCCTGCGAATTTCCACCTTCTGCTGCGCCGGGCTAATTAACGGAAAAGTGGTGACGATTTTCGGTGTGGCGCCAGCCTCTATCCTGAGTGGAAGGGGGATTCCGTGGCTTGTTGGCACGGACGATCTGCATAAATACCAGCGCACGTTTCTGAGACGTTGCCGTCACGTAGTCAATGCAATGCTGATGCCCTATCCGTATCTTGAGAACTATGTTGACGAGCGTAATCACGTGGCTAAAGCGTGGCTTAAATGGCTCGGTTTCCATCTCGAAGATTCGGTGCCATACGGCAAAGAGCAGCGGCCGTTCCATCGCTTTTACATGGAGAGAAAATAATGTGTAGCCCAGCTATCGCGCTGGCGGGCGCAAGCGTCGCGCTTGGCGGCCTGTCGGCGTACAACCAGTACCAGAACGGGAAATATCAATCTGCTGTTGCTGAGCAGAATGCAGACGTTGCAGAAGCCCAGGCGCAGGATTCGATAAACCGCGGCAATGCGCAGGCTGACGAAGTCAGACGCCGAAACCGCCAGGCCATGGGCACACAGGCGGCCACCTCAGCAGCGACCGGTGCAGACATCAGCACCGGCAATGCCCTTGATATCTTCGGCGATACGGCGCAATTCGGCGAACTAGATGCACTCACTACAGTGAATAATGCCCAGCGTGAGGCTTACGGTTTCAATGTGCAGGCGGAAAACTATCGTTCGGAAGCAAGCGCGGCTCGCAAGCAGGGCAGTATGGGCGCGCTTACTACGCTGCTTACCGCACCGCTGAATGCATACGGCGCTTATAAGATTGCTGGCGGAGCCTGGGCTCCGTTTACGCAAAGCAAGGCCGCGCCGATCACCGCCGCTGTCGGTACTCCAACAGGTCGATAAGGAGAGCGAAAAATGCCAGTTGTACCAACCACTACAGGAAGGCAGGTTGAAAGCCGTGGCTTTTCATCGCCAGGCTTTGCGGCGCAGTCATCGCCAAATATTGGTGATGCAGTCACTGCTGTTGGTGACAAATATGTTGGCGCGCTGGCAGAGGCTAAGCAGCGGGCTAACGTCGCACTGACCCAGGAAGCAAGCCTTCAGCTTAATGCCGTCGGCAATGATCTGCTGACAAACCCGGATACTGGATTCCTGAACCTTCAGGGGAAGAACGCCATAGGCAAAAGCCAGGAATACACGCAGCAGTTTGACCAACAGGTTGAGCAGATCGCTGCAGGACTGCCTGACGAGCAGACTCGCAATGCTTTCTTGCAGCAGGCCCAGCAACAGCGAATGAGCTTCACCACCCAGGCCGGGCGGCATGAAGCGGGGCAGGTTCGGCAGTACGAAGCTGGCATGCAGGAAGCAACGCTGAAAACCCTTACCACGCAGTTCATGAACCCAGAAATGACTAACGTTGCCGGACTGACTGCCAGGAACAGCATTATTGCCTATGGCAAAGCCCACGGGCAGAGCGATGAAGAGATAGAGCAGAACTGGATTTCGTGGCGTGAAAATGCGGCGAAAGGTGCATCTGAGGCCTGGTATGTGCCGATGTATCAGCAGATGCTGGGGCCAGGCGGCAAGATTCAGGTGACGGACACACCTACGGAAGCGCAACTGTTTTCCGCGATGATCTGGAATGAGAGTGGTGGCAATCAGTACAGCAAAGACGGCGCTCCCCTTGTGTCGCCGAAAGGCGCGGTAGGCGTGGCGCAAGTGATGGAGGATACCGGGCCGGAAGCTGCCCGGCTGGCGGGTGTGCCGTGGGATCGTGAAAAGTGGCTGAATGACCCGCGCTATAACGCGAGGCTCGGGCAAGCGTATTTCGGCGCGCAGATGCAGAAATATGACAATAATCCTGTGCTGGCGGTGGCGGCATATAACGCCGGTCCCGGCGCGGTTGATGGCTGGATTGAAAAATTTGGCGATCCTCGCACCGGCGCAATCAGCAACGAGCAATTCGCGGCCGCGATCCCCTACGAAGAAACCAGAAATTACGTGGCGAAAGTGACGGGCAGCGCGGCAGCCATCCCCGGCGATGCGACCATGGAGAACCTGATTTCTCAGCCGTGGTGGAATGCCATGAGCCCGGCCAGCAAATCCCAGATGATGAGCAAAGTCGCGGGCCTCTATGACATGCAGGCGTCTGCCGGTCGCGTGGCACTGCAAAGCCGGATGCAGGATGATCTGGCTCGCCTTGAAGCTGGTCAGCCGGTTCAGCCAATCAGCGCGCGTGAGTGGGCAGCGGTCATGCCGTTGCAGGCCGCCCCTGCAGAACGCATGCAGATGGAGAAAACCTACCAGCAATATCAGCAGGCCATGACCCTGCAGCCAGTTTACCAGTCAATCATGCAGGGTAACGTGCAGCAGGCGACGGCGGCAGTGCAGGCGTTACAACCGCAGGAGAACGACGCCGATTTCAAATATAAGCATGAGCTGTACGCAACAGCTCAGTCAAAGCTGAACCAGGTGCTGAAGGCGCGCGAGTCTGATCCGGGAACCTGGCTGCAACAATATTCTCCGGTGGTGCAGAGCGCGTTTGCCGAATACCAGAACAATCAGGCATCAGGGGAATATCTGGTTTCGCGCATCCAGTCCGAGAAAGACCGGCTGGGCATCCGCAGCAAAAAAGTTCTTCCCGACACGATGGTAAACAGCCTGCTTGAACGCATCGATAATTCTCAGGAATCGAGCGTCACCGCGATCCAGTCGGTGGCGCAGTCGTTCGGGAAATACTCCGATCAGGTGATGCAGCAGGTGCAGAAAAATGCATTCCCGGCGCTACAGGTTGTGATGGCTACAGAAAACCCGCGTGCAGCCAACGCGCTCTGGCAGAACCGCAGCGTTAAAACGGCTGACCTGCGGGGAAGTTTCGAGAAGCCTGATGCTGATAAAGCTGATTCATCGTGGAACGATCAGGCGAAAGATTTCGCCAGCACGATGGTTGTACAGCCAGGCGGCACTGCCGTTTGGAACAACTTCAACGAGCAAGGCAAGCGCCTGACGTATATCAACATGCAGCGTGGCATGTCACCGTCTGATGCGGCGAAACAGGCGTATCAGGACATTCTGGGAGAGCAATACCAGACCAGTGGAACGTGGCGCCTGCCAAATCGCACCGGGCTTGATCTGCGCGACGTAACCGACGGCGCAAACGCCTACCTTGAAAATCTGTCAGCCGAGCAGATTATGCCGCTGATAGGCGACCCTCGTCTGCCAGAGTCGGTCAACAAAGAGCAAAGCCTGTCTCGAATCAAAGAGAGCGCGCAGTGGGTTACGAACAGCAATGAAAGCGGGCTTACTCTGATGATGAATGGCCTGCTGGTGAACGGTGCCGACGGCAACCCGATCACCGTTCCATTCAGCGATCTGGCGAAACTGGGAACAGGCAACCGATCTACCTGGAACAAACTGACCAAATTTATCGACACGCCAGTGAAATACACGCCAGGCCAGTCGAAAAATTACAGCGTAGAGAGCCAACGCGAAAACATTCTCGACATCCTCCAGAACGGCCAGCAGTCAGGACGATAACATGACAATTTTTACAGAAGATCCGGGCACAGGCATTAACCAGCCCATCAGTAACGCGCCTGCCGGTCTGGGTGAATCGCTACTCTCTTCATTGCAGCAGGGATTTGAAGAAGGCCCGGTCATGTCGGGTATTCGGTTCTCTTCCGCTGACAGGCTGGCGAACGACCCTAACTCTGCAATTGTCAGCAAGCAGGAGGCTGAGGAGCGGCTCAAGCAGTATGGCGTTAAAAGCATCAACGTCCCGGACAGCGGTGTGACAAAAGCGTTTATCGATCACGTGGTGGAAGAACGCCAGAACTCGCTGGCTCGTCAGCAGATCGCCATGTCTGCGCCGAGTGGCTGGGCGGCGACACCGCTTAATTTCGCTGCCAGCCTGGCGGGCTCGATGGCGGATCCCGGAAACGTGGCGCTGGCGCTGGTGCCTTTCGCTGGCGAGGCGAAGGCGGCTTCTGTGGCAGGGCGTTTTGGTGAGCGTCTGTTTGCCGGTGCGCGCATGGGCGCAGCTCAGGCCGTGGCGACCGTGCCGTTAACTGCTCAGGCGGCGGCGGCCGGCGGCGATGACTTTACCTACGGAAACGCGCTGGAAAGCACCTTTTTCAACACTATGGCTGGCGGTTTGATGCATGCAGGCGGCGGTCTTATCGCCGACCTGGTACGCGCGCGGCGCCAGACAGGTGCAGTAAGTGATCCCGCCGCTCCGCTGGCGCAGGCGGATATCCAACCAGAATCTCAGCCAACGCCGGTCATAACGCCGGACAACATCCCGTCTGGTGTAAATATCCCTGAGCGTGGCACAAATGCGGATTTGGCTGCTGCCATTTCCAGCGAGGCTGAGAGCTATGCCTATAGCCGGGCTTATGATGACGTGGTACCTGAATACATGGCGCGCCAGCAGGAGTTACAAACCGGCCAGATAGACAACGTTGCTGACCTGCGCACCGAACTTTCCGCCAACCTGCGCCGCGCTGATGAGTTAGACGCTACCCTGCAACAGCGTACAACGGAATACCAGGGCCAGCGGATGAAGTTTAAGGAAGCTCGCCGTCTTGCGCAGAAGGATATCGATGCCGAGAAAGCCCAACTCGCGGCCCGCAATGAAGAGATAAACCAGGCACTTGAGCGTAATGCCGCCGCCGAGCAGGCGCGTGGCCGGCAGGCACAGCTTTCCCGCGGCGAGATACCAGACGACCTGAAAGTCACTATCGCCGAGCGCGCGCAGCAGATCCGCGATGGCATGCAGATGTCGCCGGTCGCCGGTGCAGTGCGCACCGCCGCCAGCGCTATCAGGGAGGCAGACTGGACCGTCAACCAGCAGGCTTACCGCGCCGCGCTGGCGCACATGATAGAAGGCCGTAGCCCGGACGTTGAGCCTTTCTATGAGCTGCATAAACCGGCGCTGCGCGAGCGCGCTATCCAGCGCATACAGAACCCGGTGCGGCAGGTTGATGAAACGGCGCGCCCGGTTAGCGAAACTGCCGATCGCGTTTATCAGGAAACGCAGAAAGCAGATCATGAGCTGACAGCCGCCGCAGCTGATCTTGAGAACGAATTCAATATAAGCAACGCGCTGCTGGATGATATCGCTGTCGATAATCCGGAGCTCGCGGCCACGATGCGCGAAAACCTCAATGCTATTCGCGCTGAGGCCAGCGACAATAGCATGAGCAACGCTTTCCGGGCATTTGCTGCCTGTATGATTAACCGGGGGATCTGATGGCTGCCAACGAATTCCTGACGCAATGCGAGCGCACTGTTAACGCCGCCGCTGGCCGCGAGCTGTCGGCTGATGAAATGGAAGGGCTGGTGCGCGATATGCGCGACACAACAAACCGTATACTTGCCAGCAACGAGGCGCTGTCACTCGAAGAGGCAGCCATGCGTGCCGCCGAAGAACTAAGTAACGCTGACGTGCTGGCAAAACAGATTGAAGCGCGCAATAAAGCGATTAACACACGCGTGGCGGCTCAGCGACTCGGCGAGCTGCGCACTATCTGGAAAGACCGCCCGGATATAGGACTGGAGGCGATACTGGTAGGGCGTAACGATGCGCGCACCGGGGCGCGCCGGTCAGTATCCTCAGAGGTGGCGCAACTTCGCGGGAAATATCACGCAGGCATCAATTACGATTTCGACCGAGCCGGACTGGTTAAATTCATCGCCAGCGGCAGCAACGACCGTGAAATCGCTGACGCAATGTGGCGAATTGGCCGCGGCGAATCTACCGAAGGAATGACGAAACAGTCGGTCAGTGCGGCGCAGATTATCATGAAGTGGCAGGAAGCGGCACGCATCGACGAGAACCGCGCTGGGGCGTGGATACGCAAAGAGCCGGGCTATATCGTTCGACAGTCGCATGACATCATGAAGATCCGCGCTGCCGGGTATGATGCCTGGCGCAATGCAATCCTTCCGCGCCTGGATGAGCGCACATTTGATGGCGTCGCCGACCGCGATCAGTTCATGCGGAACGTCTATAACGGTCTGGCCTCTGGCGTCCACCTGACATCAGAAAAACCAGACTGGATGAACGGCTTCAAAGGTTCGGCAAATGCGGCGAAGCGCGCCAGCCAGGAGCGCGTGCTGCATTTCAAAGACGGGATCTCCTGGCACGAATACAATCAGCAGTTCGGCACCGGCAGCCTGCGCGAAGCATTATTCGGCGGCCTTAACAGCGCGGCGCGCAATACAGGCATGATGCGCATGCTGGGAACCAACCCCGGCAACATGTTCAAATACCTGACAGACACGCTGGCCGAAGACGTAAGTAAGTCAGGCAACCCGGCGGCGCTTGCGGACTATATGACCAAAGTTCGCCGCCTTAATAGAACTGTAATGCCGCAGGTTGACGGTTCGCTAAATATCCCTGGCAGTGTTGGATGGGCCAATGCCTCAGCCGCGGTGCGCGGCTGGTTGCGTATGAGCCAGCTCGGTGGCGCCGTTATCTCTTCATTCAACGACGTGCCGATCGCCGCTACTGAAATGCGCTACCAGGGGCAGAACTTTATGCAGGCGGTGCTCGGCGCCATGAAAGGGCGTTTCTCCCGGTATAACAGCGCAGAGCAGAAAGAGATCCTGTCGTCCATCGGCGTTTATTCTGACGCCATGACGCAGGAAATCATCCGGCGCATCTCCGGCGACGACTCGCTTACCGGGAAAATGGGGCGCGCCCAGCAGCTGTTTTTCAAATATAACCTGATGAATTTCTGGACCGAGAGCGGACGCAACTCCAATGCTCTGATGATTACCAACTGGCTGGCTAAAAATGCTGACCAGCCTCACGGCAGCCTGCCGGAAGACCTGCGGCGCGTACTCGACCTGCACGGTATCGGTGACCGGGAATGGGAAATTTTCCGCAACATGGACATGGCTGACAGCGAGGGTCGCAAGTTCATGACGACAAGCGGCGTTCGCGGCGTGTCCGATGACGTTATTGCCCGGTATGTCGAAAGCAAAGGGATGAAGCCTACTGAGCGCGCTATCGCTGATGCCCGGGATCAACTGGAAGGGCAGCTGCGAGGCTACATTCTTGACCGTCTGAATATTGCTATGTCAGAGCCTGGCGACCGCACGCAGGCATTTATGAAGATGGGCACCGTGCCTGGTACTGTGGCGGGTGAGGCGATCCGTTTTGCTGGTCAGTACAAATCATTTACCGCCAGCTTTATGCAGAACGTGCTCGGGCGCGAGGTGTTCGGGCGGGGATATACGCCCGCCGGGCTTGGCGAATCGAAAACCACTTCGCTTACCAATGCCATGCTGAAAAATGGGAAGGGAGCCTTTATTGGAACGGCAAACCTTTTCGTATGGGCAACTCTGTTCGGCTATGTCTCTATGCAGGCTAAGCTGATGCTGAAGGGGCAGACGCCGCGACCGGCTGACGGAAAAACCTTTGTGGCAGCAGCGGCGCAGGGTGGCGGGCTCGGTATTCTCGGGGACTTCATGTTCGGCGAGGTAAACAGGATGGGAGCAGGCCCAGTTACGTCACTGATGGGGCCGGCGGCGTCTAACGCCGACAGCATTATTACGCTGTTGCAACAGACGATGCGTGGTGATTCGGATCTTGGCGACTGGTATCGCACAGCCCTGGACAACACGCCTTTCCTGAATATTTTCTGGCTGCGCACTGCGATGAATGGTTTAATTCTGAACAGGATACAGGACGCGCTGGACCCAGGTTCACTGGAGCGCTATCAGCGCAGGGTTGAGCGCGAGCAGGGGAACGAATTCCTAGTTCCACCTTCGCAGTTTATGTTGGGGAAATAGTATGCGCGCAATAGGTTATTTGCTTTACTTGGCAGTTGGCCTCATTCAGTTTTCTGCAATTATTTCAGGTCTTGAATCATGGTGGGGCCTACACTGGATAATTGCCGGAGTGTTGGCTTTCTTTATTGCTTACATTCCGGTGCTTGGAGCTATTGTTGGCATGGTAGGAGCTATGGATGTATGGCACTGGGAATGGTGGCAAGCAGGTGGTTTATTTTTTGGCGTGATGATACTAACCGTTATTTTTGTTGGACTTACTTCAATATTAGAATGGTTTTCCAGCCGAAGAAAATACAATTGAAGTGACATGTCACAGAGCCTATTCGTCAGCTACAAAAAAGCCCGCTTAAGGCGGGCTTCTTTCAAAAGTACTTAGGCAATCCAGCCTGTTTCAGGATTCCGTTAGCAGTGTGCCTTGAAACAATCGTGTACGGGACGCTCATGCTTTTTTGGGTCAGAGGGCTGTACCATATTTCATGGCTTCCTTTACCCTGTCTGTCAAAGTAACAACCAGCTGCTGAGAGCAGTTCCGTTAGCTTAGGATAAAGTCCTGTTCCCATCTATCAGAGCGCTATCCTGTCTGAATAAGATTGCTCCTGTTTAAAAGACAGACTGATACGAGAAGGATTTCCACCAAATCCGTTCATCTCGTACAGCTCAGGCGCGACTTCCCATACTCGCTCGGTCAGTTCTTCGTATGTCGCAGCTTCAGTAACAAGACCGAGAGCATCACATTCAGCCACCCACACGTTTTCATCATGATCATGGCATACATTAACGTCGAAAGGCCGAGAAAACGTAACTACGGTTGCTTCTCTCATAAGACCTCCTTTTTACCTTAAAGGTAATCTTACTCAATTATGAGCAATGATGCAAAATGAATCAGCATGAAACGGCGTGACCCGCAGTTACACGGATCACGCATTTGAGAGGGTTAATGCTGCTCCGCCTGGCTCATGATGAACGCAGCGTGAGTGCTAATCTCGTCCATGCACCGCTTCACGCTTGTGACGTAGTTGCACATTGATGTCCATTCAGCGAGTGCCGCGCTAACATCGTGACCGTCTCTGGTCAGTTCTTGCAGCAGGCTATTAAGGTTAGACTGCTGAGTCAGTCCGCGAACCCCCTCTGCATTATGTATGTGTTCATAGTAGCTGGCGCGGGCAGGGTAGTTATACGTCTTCGCAGTTTCGGACTTCATCGCTTCCAGTATGGCAGGCATAAAACTGGCGACCACTTTCTGCGCTTTGTCAGCCGGGGAAATTTCCTCACGAACGTAACGGCCCGTGCGGCGGATCTGTGGAAGTACCTCGGCAGTCACCCATTTGCGAAAACGGTAGGGTATGGTGCCTGGCGTAACGGCATCGCGGCAGCGGAGGATGAGTGTGTAGAGGCCCGATTCGGAGATGATAATGGCTTCTTGTTCTCCACCAAGGGTGTCGGTTGAACCGACTCCCTTCTCATCATCGTCAAGTTTTCTTACTGCGTCTCGATGATTAGCAATACCAATAGCTTTGCAAACGTCCATTGCCAGAAACCATGGCTCGCCGTTGATCATAATAACGTTAACTTTGGTATTTGTGTCGAAGCGGTAGACAGCTGTTTCGTGTTGGTTTTTCATGATGATTCTCCTAAAGAGGACGATCACCACCACTGAGACCAATCAGATTTGGTGGTGAGCTGAACGGAGTTGGTCTTACCGGTCATCATGAAGCCGGCGCCCTTGCGGGCCCCCGCCCAGCCCACCATTGAATGAGGCGTAGCCGTGCAGCGCGCATAAAAAAACCACGACAGGCGTGGTATGCGCCATGATGATATCCGGGAGACCAATCCCGGCACCGGATTTTGCCGGTGCCCAATCACTATGGCGCAGTGAAAATTTATTGTCAAAGCACCAAAAAGGTAAAGTATTTGGCCGTTGAGGGCAACTATTACCTGTCGGAACTAACGAATGCTCTTCTTGAGGCTCAGGACGCAGTAGTCAAGATGGGTCTGAATATCACTCAGGGAAACCTGCGTACTGGTGACATAATTAACGAGGGCCACCAGTTCGGCGGCGGCGCCGCTTACATCATGCCCATCCTTCTCGAGCTCTCTAATAAGCTCCATTAGATGCGACTTTTCAACCAGTTCCATAACGCCACGAGGACTATTCAGATCCCCTAATCTTTCCTCATCAAGAGGGTGATGATACTGCGACATGCCGCCTCCTTCATCTAAGTACTGTATATATATACATATATCAGAAGGCTACGATTTACTCCAGTAAAATCACCTTACCTATAGGGTAATTTGTTGCCCTCTGGGTGGTAATGATAATTCATAATAGGTTTGGCAGGTTATAGAATGCTCATATGCATAGCGCGAAGGGCGCGGCCATACTGGAGCTGATGACATGACCGTTTCGACCGAAGTGGACCACAATGACTACACTGGCAACGGGACAACCACCAATTTTGATTACAATTTCCGGGTATTCAAAAGGACAGATCTGGTGGTTTCCGTACTTGATCTCGATAACAACCTCACCGTGCTTACTCTTGACACTGATTACACGGTGACTGGAGCTGGTGGCTATAACGGAGGTAAAGTCATCCTCAGCGCGCCATTGGGGAACGGGTGGAAAATATCGATATCCCGTAACCTGCCTCTAACTCAGGATACTGACTTGCGAAATCAGGGCAGTTTTTTCCCTGAGGTGCACGAAGATGCGTTCGACAAATTGACTATGCTCATCCAGCAGGTTTGGTCGCGGTTCACGCTCGCATTGCGCAAACCCAGCATCCTCGCAAACTGGTATGATGCCATGGGTAATTACATCCGTAACTTACGTGATCCCTCACAACCTCAGGATGCGGCGAACAAAAGGTATGTGGATAGCCTGGCTGATACTAATTTCCGAAGAACATTGAGGGTTCCAGAAAGCTACGTAGATACTCTTCCCCCAATTGAGATGAGGAAGAATCAGCTGCTCGGATGGAATGAAAGCGGGCAGCCGATATCCGTGGTTCCTGCCTCCGGTTCTGCTTCTGACGTGATGATTGAGCTTGCTAAGCCAACCGGGGCACAGCGTGTTGGTACCAATCACCGTGGAACCATTGCTGCAGACTTGAACGCCATTGACAGACGGCCTGATGGGTATACTACTGGCGTGGCCGGGGTTTTCTCTAACGGGCGCGATGTTGAGATAGATAAAGATATATCAACGAACTCCAATACATATGTCCCTGAGATGCAGTCCCGCATGGTCTACCGACTGGATTCCAATCAGTTTGTTGAAGGAAGAGGAGGTAAGGTTACAGATACCTCAGGTAAATCTGCGGTTTACGGGATGCTTGGTACTGACGCAGCTCCTACAACCAATGTAACAATCAATGATATTCAGGCGGGTGGCACTTCTTCGCCCACGGACAACACTAACGAGGCCATATCCTCGTTCGCATTGTTAACGCGTTATACCAAGAATTTGATTGTTCGCGGCGTTCGCTCCTTCGCAGGTCTGGCGGGTGGCGTCTATGTCAGCCAGGCAAGGAACGCGATTGTTAATGACGTTATTACCGAAAAGCAGGTCTACCATACTGGTGATGATGTCGGCGGCGGTCGTGCTGGTTATTCAGTTCTTACGGACAACGCCAAAGAAACCATCATCAATAACGTGATGCAGACGGTAGAGGCTGCACCGAACGGCCGACACCTGCTGTATATGTCCACTGGCTCCGGCGGCGATACTAACGGCAACGTAAACGTTATTGCCAACAATATGATAGGTCGCTGGATTGGGCGTGATGACCGCAACCAGTGGATGCTCGCAATCCGCGCTTCTCAACGTTTCATCCTGAATAACGCGATTCAGGAGGGCGGCAACGGTGGCATGATTTTCAATGACGAAAATAACAACATCACCGACTATATCGCATCAAATATGGTTTTCCAGACCATTAAATACGCCGCGGGAGTTCCTGTTTATGCAGTCGGTCAAGGCCAGTCTCCAACTTACAAATCTAACCGATGGTTGATTACTAACCATAATATCAATGGCGTACCTAAGGATTCCTCCGTGGGGCGCACAGATATTATCGCTTACAATATATCGGGCAATAACGGGATGTTGAGCAATGTTGTGATCACATGTCCAGGTGAATCAACGCCTATCCTTGTTGGGCATGATACGCAAAGCGTCCAGAACATCACTATAGCTAACATTCACGACAACATAGCCGGGGGTAGCAGTGGAACTCCTGAACCATTGATAGCCTTCACCGGCAGCTCAGTGACAGACATAACAGTCCGAGGGATAACAACTTCTCGCTTTCCTATGTTTAAGCGCTTATTCGTGGTAACGAATATGACTGTAGATTTCCCGCGAAAGGCTCGGATAATGGTCAATGCTGGCGTCGTAAACATTACTGATGTGGAGTCGCTTATATCGAGAGTGACAGTGACCAGCACTGGTTTAGTTATTAACTTCCAGTCGCACGTTACGCAGCGCGCGGTCGATACTGCCATACTGAACTGTGTTTCTACTGGTCAGGCGGTAATCGCTGGATATGGAGATAAGTCACTGACTGTCAACACATTCTATCAGGGTGGGAATAGCTTTAATCCTGGCGCGGCAGGTAACAGCATTACTGTCAACGTAATCCTCAACTGCTGAGAGAACGCCCCGTTTCGGCGGGGCTTTCATCTTGACTGAATAATTCGTCACGTCTGGTGAGGTAGCGAATGCAAATTAGCATCATTACAGTTAGAGGAATAATTACATCCCGCTCCCCAATGTTTCTGCGGCTCGCCGTAGTTACAGATTTAACAGTGGATTTTACGCGTAAAGCGCGAATAAACTTTTCAAATGGATCTGTTACGAAAACAGACATTGAGACAATTACTGGAATAGTAACTCCGCTATCAACCGGCTTTACAATTCAGTTCCCAAGCCATGTTACACAGAAAGCCGTAGAAAACTGCACAGTCAGACTAACTGGCGCCGGTCAGTGCAATGTGGCAGCATATGGCAATAAATCATGTAGTGGTCAACTAAAACTGGCCACCGCGTTAGAGTTTTTCCAGTATCGGTTTTCCGATTCGTTTGGTGGTAACCCACAGTTATATTCATGCGGCCTGAGCGCGCTGTAATACCCAACGATATAGTCCGTTATAGCGTGAGCTGCTTCGCTGAAGCTTACGTAGCCCGTCATCGGCACCCATTCGTTCTTCAGGCTCCTGAAGAAGCGCTCCATTGGGCTATTATCCCAGCAGTTTCCGCGCCGGCTCATACTCTGCTTGATTCGGTATCGCCACAGTAACTGCCGGAACTGCCTGCTCGTATAATGACTGCCCTGATCGCTGTGGAACATTAACCCCATGGGCTTACCGCGAGTTTCCCATGCCATTTCCAGCGCTTTCATGGTGAGCCTGCTGTCCGGCGAGAACGACATTGCCCAGCCCACTGGTTTTCTTGCGAATAGGTCGAGGACAACGGCGAGGTACGCCCAGCGTTTACCTGTCCAGATATAGGTCACATCACCGCACCACACCTGGTTTGGCTCTGTTACGGCGAACTGTCGCTCAAGATGATTCGGGATAGCAACGTGCTCATGCCCCCCACGCTTATACCGGTGAGTCGGCTGCTGACAACTGACCAGCCCCAGCTCTTTCATGAGTCTGCCAGCGAGCCAGCGCCCCATCTGGTAGCCTCTCTGGGTTGCCATTGTGGCGATGCTCCTTGCTCCGGCTGAACCGTGGCTGATGTTATGCAGCTCCAGCACCTGGCTTCGTAATACAGCCCGCATGCCGTCTGGTTTTTCAGGACGGTTTTGCCAGTATTTGTAGCTGCTGCGATGAACCCCGAACACGTGGCAGAGAGAGGCCACTGGATAACGCGCCCTGAGTTTCCCGATTAACGAGAACTGTTCAGGGAGTCTGACATCAAGAGCGCGGTAGCCTTTTTTAGAATATCGTTTTCCATTTCAATACGTTGTAGCTTTTTCTTCAGCTCACGTATTTCGATTTGTTCTGGTGTTATCGGAGAGGCTTTTGGTGTTTTGCCCTGACGCTCTTCACGCAGTTGCTTGACCCATTTTGTCATCGTGGAAAGACCGACATCCATAGCCTTAGCGGCATCAGAGACGGTGTAGTTTTGATCGACAACCAGCTGAGCGGATTCGCGTTTGAATTCAGGACTAAAATTTCTTCGTTTCATTGGTGCACCTATATTGTTCTGAGGTGAGCATATCACCTCTGTTCAGGTGGCCAAATTCAGTAAACCACTTCAATTGAAGACCGGAACCACGAGTGAAATCTTCATTTTGCTTCCCTGAAGACGATGTATTTCGAATAGATAAACCCGCACACAAGGCTTATAGCTGAGAACACGACCAGTGTCACAACTGGCGGGAGAGAGCATTTATCAGCGGCCCATCCAACAGCTGCGCTAAGCGAGCCCATGAAGCCCACGTAAAGCATATAGCGCGACGTGGTTGTGGAACTGTTGAACGTAAAGCGAGCATTAGCGAAGAAACTGAAACTGACCGCAACAACGAATCCACTGAAGTTAGCCAGAGCCTGGCTGGATCCCAGTGCATAGAAGCACGCGGCAAATACCACCCAATGGATTAGCGTATTGAGCACGCCTATCGAAGTGTATTTCGCAAATAACTTAAGCACTTTTTCATCCATAAAAACAAAAATAATACTTTATCACCTTTAAGGTAATTTCGTTAAGAGCAATCTGAGGTAATATTATCCGTATGTGGTTTATTGTGTATTATGGACTCACTAACTAAGGGGGTTCTTATGCACATTAAACGGTGGTTCCAATGTCAACCACGATGACAGCAGACACGCTAAATCAGTCTCTTAGCATTGGCGCGCTGGCTTCTGTATTGGCTGGAGTGCCTCCGGAGGTGGCGTTGGGAGCGCTGGCAGGCGCGGTAATATTTGTTACATCGGCAGTTGAGTACCCCATAAAAAGGCGGGTACTGCTGGCTGTTCTCAGCTTCCTCTGTGGCCTTCTTTTTTACAAAGCGACAGCGGCCATTCTCATTGGCATTGCCAGCCTTATTCCGACGATTACGCGGGACTCGTTTGAAAAAGGGATAGTGTTCGCCGCTGGCGCTTTCGTCTCGTCCATTGTGGCTGTACGCATTGGCATCTGGCTCTATCACCGTTCTGAAAATCCACGCGACCTGATCCCGGGGAGAAAAGACGATGACCAGCCCTGAAGTACTGCTCCTGCTTAACGCCATAATCTGCGCGGGTATCGCCATCCGTGTCCTGCTTTTTCGCCGGGAAGGTGCCCGCCACCGCTGGTGGGGCGGCTGGCTTGCCTATGTCGTGATTGTTGTGGCCGCCAGCGTCCCCGTGCGGACCTTCTACGGCTATTACATCCTCCCTGACTGGTCCGACGTAATTATCAAAGCGGTATTTCTCGCGGCGTTGATAAAGACGAAAGGCAATGTCGTTCAGATTTTCAAAATATCGAGGTCCCAACATGGACATTAAAACTTTTAAGAAAGCTGCTGGCATTTCTCCTGAGCTGTCGGCGCGCTGGCATCCGCATATCGTCGCGGCGATGGCTGAGTTCGGCATTACAAAGCCGGTTGATCAGGCAATGTTCATCGCGCAGGTCGGCCATGAAAGCACCAGCTTTACCAGGCTGGTGGAGAGCTTCAACTACAGCATCGCAGCGCTTAATGGTTTTGTCCGGGCTGGCCGGTTAACTCAGGATCAGGCCAACACGCTGGGCCGCCGCACGTATGAAAAGGTACTGCCTCTTGAGCGTCAGCGCGCGATCGCAAATCTGGTTTACAGCAAGCGTCTCGGTAATAACGCCCCGGGTGATGGCTGGAAATATCGCGGACGCGGGCTCATCCAGATCACCGGGCTCGAAAATTATCGCGACTGCGGCGCCGCGCTGAAACTCGACCTTGTGAGCACGCCGGAACTGCTTTCCGATGACTCCAGCGCAGCGCGCTCTGCGGCATGGTTCTATGCCAGCAAAGGCTGCCTGAAATATCCGGGAGATTTGCTGCGCGTCACACAGATCATCAACGGCGGGCAGAACGGTATCGACGACCGGCGTGCACGGTTCGAAGCGGCCCGCAGGGTGCTGTGATGATGACATTTATCCGGGCATGGTGGAAACCGTTGCTGTTTATAGCACTGCTCGCGACGGCATTTTATTACCGGACGGCGCTCACAAAAACTGAGGCATCTTTAACCGAAGTTAATCGTGAATTAAAACTGGCTAAAGATGATATAGCGGACATGCAGCGTCGCCAGCGCGACGTCGCGGCACTCGATGAGAAATATTCTGGAGAACTGGCAGATGCTCAGGGTAAGATTGATCAGCTTGAACGTGATGTTGCTGCTGGCCGTCAGCGGCTGCGCCTCAACGCAACCTGCGGAAAGAACGCAACTGCCAGCACCACCGGCATGGATGATGGCACCGGCCCCAGACTTACTGACGCCGCTCAACGGGATTATTTCACCCTCAGGGAGCGAATAGAGACCGTCACCAGCCAGCTCAATGGACTTCAGCAATACGTCCGCGATCAATGTCTGAAATGACAGCTAAGCGGGGCAGTTTCTCCTGGTAACGGTATTGATGTCGGTATTGGTTTTATTTTCTTTTTTATCTTTCTTCAAATTCAATCAGTTAACCATCCTGCCTATAATTATGACTCTATTGTTTACAACCCGGTGGTCTATTATCCGACGCCGAAGCCGACTGCGCAGATCTCTCAGAAGGTGCTTGATGGCCTGCTGAATTACACCAACGATAAACTGAAAAGCGCCGCCGCGAGCCGCAAGCCGCTGGTGACGACGCCCGGCCCGCGCAGCGTGATTTTCCGCGGCGCGATCACTGCCGTCGACAGCAGCAAAGAAGGGCTGCAATTCTATGAAGTGCTGCCGATTGCGCTGGTGGTGGCCGGAACCGAAGTCGCGACAGGCCATCGTACGATGGACACCAGCCTGTTTTTTGAAGGTGAGCTGATTGACGCGGCGACGCAGAAAACCGTGGTGAAAGTGGTGCGTAAAGGTGAGGGGAAAGATCTCAACAACGAGAAGACGCCGCTCACGGTCGACAACCTCAAACAGGTGATCGACGATATGGCGACCGACGCGCGCATGTTCGATCCCGCGCCGAAATAAACCGTACAGAGGGAGCCTGGCTCCCTCTTTTTTATCCCGCCCGTCGCGCCAGCAGCGCGTAGCTTATCCCGCCAGCCATTAACCCCCAGAAGGCCGACCCGATGCCGAGCAGCGTCACGCCGGATGCCGTCACCAGAAAGGTAATCAGCGCCGCGTCGCGGGTGCGTTCATTCGCCAGCGCCTGATGCAGGCTGCCGCCAATGGTGCCGAGCAGCGCCAGCCCGGCGAGCGTTTGCAGCCACGGCAGCGGCAGGGCAGTCATCAGCGCGCCGACGGAGCCGCCGCATACGCCCGCCAGCAGATAAAACACGCCCGCCATCGCCGCCGCTATCCAGCGCCTGTCGCGGTCCGGGTGTGCCTCAGGGCTCTGGCAGATGGCCGCAGTAATGGCGGCAATGCAAATGGAAAAGACGCCAAAGGGCGCAAGGAGCAGCGCCAGCAGGCCGGTGGTGACCATCAACGGCGAAACCGGCACCCGGTAGCCGGAAGCCTGCAGCGTGGCGACGCCCGGCGCGTTCTGTGAGGCCATCGTCACCAGAAAGAAGGGCAGGCCGACGCCGAGCAGCGAAGAGAGGCTGAACGCGGGCGAGACAAACTCCGGCGGTGCGAGGCGAAAATGCAGCGCTGCCGTGTTCACCTCGCCCTGCAACAGACAGACCGCGACGCCTGCCAGCAACGCGGCCACCACGGCGTAGCGCGGCGCGAAGACTTTACAGAGCAGCCACGCCCCCGTCATGGCGGCGCACAGTATAAAATGCCCTTCTAACGTGCCGAACGCCTGTAGCCCGAAGCGCAGCAGAATGCCCGCCAGCATCGCAGCGGCAAGCCCCGGCGGAATGATTTTCATCAGGCGGGCGAACAGGCCCGTCGCGCCGCAAATCACAATCAGCGCCGAGGCGAAAATAAAAATGCCGACCGCCTCATGCAGATTACTGCCCGCAAGGCCCGTCGCCAGCAGCGCCGCGCCGGGCGTCGACCAGGCGGTCAGCACCGGCGCGCGATACCACAGGCTTAGCGCGAGCGTACTGACGCCCATACCGACGCCGAGCATCGTCATCCAGCCCGTCGTTTGCGCAGGCGTGGCACCTGCCGCCGCGGCGGCCTGCCAGATAATAGCGGCAGAGCTGGCGTAGCCGACCAGCACCGCCACAAATCCTGCGATAACGGCAGGAGCCGGGGGAAGAGAAAAGCGCATATGTGCTCCGCTGTGCGTTATAACGTCCGATGACTCTATCATCGTGCGCTATAACGCACAAGGCGCTATACTGTCACCCTCAAAGGAGAACGTATGGACATTACCGCCCATCTCGCGCAGACGCTGAAAGCGCTGCGCCAGCAGAAAAACTGGAGCCTGACCCAGGCGGCGCAGGAAACCGGCGTGTCGAAAGCGATGCTCGGCCAGATAGAGCGTAACGAATCGAGCCCGACGGTTGCCACACTGTGGAAAATCGCCACCGGCTTTAACGTGCCGTTTTCGGCGTTTATCACACCGCCTGCGCCGGGGGCGCGTACCGTGTTTGACGCCCAGCAGACGATGCTGGTAGAGCCGGTGTTTCCGTGGGATGAACAGCTGCGCTTCGATATGCTCGCCGTTACGCTCGCGCCCGGCGCGCAGAGCGACTCCACGCCGCATGAGCGCGGCGTAACGGAGCATGTGGTGGTGATTGAGGGCGAGCTGGAGCTTCAGACGGACGGCGTCTGGCGGCGGCTCGGCCCTGGCGAAGGGCTGAAGTTTGCTGGCGACCGGCCGCATGCCTACCGCAACGCCACCGCGCTGCCGGTGCGCTTTCATTCGCTTATTCACTACCCGGCACCATAAAAAAAACCGCAAGCAAGCTTGCGGCCAACGACAATCTACAACGACACGATGAAACTGAGGTGATAAGTCAGGAATACCGCCTCAGCGTATCCCTTGCGGCGTGCCGCGTGAAATAAACCTTTGTGCAATACTTTCCCGCAGAACGGCAAACCCGCAGCGGTACCGTGAAACAGTTTCCGAACGCCCCGAATGTGACTACAATAGCCGCCTTTCAAATAACGGATAACGACGAATTATGCGCCTGCAACCGCATCACCTTGAACTGCTCAGCCCCGCCCGCGATACCGCCATCGCCCGCGAAGCCATTCTGCACGGCGCAGATGCAGTCTATATCGGCGGCCCCGGTTTCGGTGCCCGCCACAACGCCAGCAACAGCCTCCAGGACATCGCAGACCTGGTGCCGTTCGCCCATCGCTTCGGCGCGAAGGTGTTTGTCACGCTGAACACCATTTTGCATGACGACGAGCTCGAGCCGGCCCGCAAGCTTATCGGCCAGTTCTATGACGCGGGCGTTGACGCCCTGATCGTGCAGGACATGGGCATTATGGAGCTGGATATTCCGCCCATCGAGCTGCATGCCAGCACCCAGTGCGATATCCGCAGCGTCGAGAAAGCGAAGTTCCTCTCCGACGCCGGTTTCTCGCAAATCGTGCTGGCGCGCGAGCTGAACCTCAACCAGATCCGCGCCATTCACGATAACACCGACGCCACCATCGAATTCTTTATTCATGGCGCGCTGTGCGTGGCCTATTCAGGCCAGTGCAATATCTCCCACGCCCAGACCGGGCGCAGCGCCAACCGCGGCGACTGCTCGCAGGCCTGCCGCCTGCCGTACACCCTGAAAGACGATCAGGGTCGCGTGGTGGCGTATGAAAAACACCTACTGTCGATGAAAGACAACGATCAAACCGCCAACCTGGCGGCGCTGATCGACGCCGGCGTGCGCTCCTTCAAGATTGAAGGGCGCTACAAAGACATGAGCTACGTGAAAAACATCACGGCGCACTACCGTCAGATGCTCGACGCGATTATTGAAGATCGCGGCGATCTGGCGCGTTCCTCCGCGGGTAACACGGCGCACTACTTCGTGCCGTCCACCGAGAAAACCTTCCACCGCGGCAGCACCGATTACTTCGTTAACGCCCGTAAAATCGATATTGGCGCGTTCGACACCCCGACGTTCGTCGGCCTGCCGGTCGGCGAAGTGCTGAGCGTTGGCAAAGAGCATCTGGATGTGGAAGTCACCGAGCCGCTGGCCAACGGCGACGGGCTAAACGTTATGATCAAACGCGAAGTGGTGGGTTTTCGCGTCAATGTGGCGGAAAAAACCGGCGAAAACCGCTACCGCGTTTTCCCGAACGAGATGCCGTCGGCGCTGAAAACCCTGCGCCCGCACCACAAGCTTAACCGCAACCTCGATCACAACTGGCAGCAGGCGCTGCTGAAAACCTCCAGCGAACGCCGCATCGGCGTGGATATCGAGCTTGGCGGCTGGCAGGAACAGCTGATCCTGACCATCACCAGCGAAGACGGCGTCAGCGTGACGCATACCCTTGACGGGCAGTTTGACGAAGCCAACAACCCGGAAAAAGCGCTGACCAGCCTGAAAGAGGGCCTGGCGAAACTGGGGCAGACTATCTATTTTGCCCGCGACGTGCAGATTACGCTGCCGGGCGCGCTGTTTGTGCCTAACAGCCAGCTCAACGCGTTCCGCCGTGAAGCGATTGAGGCGCTGGACGCCGCGCGCCTGGCGAATTACCAGCGCGGCGTGCGCAAGCCGGTTTCCGTGCCGCCGCCGGTCTACCCGGAAACGCACCTGAGCTTCCTCGCGAACGTCTACAACCATAAGGCGCGTGAATTTTATCAGCGCTATGGCGTGCAGCTTATCGACGCTGCGTATGAGGCGCACGAAGAAAAAGGCGACGTGCCGGTGATGATCACCAAGCACTGCCTGCGCTTTGCCTTTAACCTCTGCCCGAAACAGGCGAAGGGCAACATCAAGAGCTGGAAGGCGACGCCGATGCAGCTGGTGCACGGCGACGAAGTG
Organism: Cronobacter sakazakii; assembly: GCF_000982825.1. Taxonomy (NCBI): domain Bacteria; kingdom Pseudomonadati; phylum Pseudomonadota; class Gammaproteobacteria; order Enterobacterales; family Enterobacteriaceae; genus Cronobacter; species Cronobacter sakazakii. The sequence continues at coordinate 3,137,766 of NZ_CP011047.1, forward strand.
TTAACCCTGCGCTTTGACTGCAAACCCTGCGAAATGCACGTGGTCGGCAAGATCAAAAACCATATCCTGAAAATGCCGCAGCCGGGCAGCGTGGTCGCCTCCATCAGCCCGGAAGATCTGCTGAAGACCCTGCCGAAACGCAAAAACGCCTGACAGTCTTTCCCCGAAAAGCCAGAGCCCACGCTCTGGCTTTTTTTGTCTGCACGCCATACCGCTCAACAAACCCGCATAAACCGGCCGATCTCCAGGCAATTGCGCCGCTTCGCTTAAAAATAGGGTTGTCAGAACAGTACAAATCAAACTACTGTATATAAACACAGTAAATAACAACATAATGAATGGATGGAGTACGCCATGTTAATGATGCGACTCTTGCCACAGCCTGATGCCGAGGGGTTGCCGCTGTTCCTTGAGACAGTGGCCTGCGGATTTCCGTCGCCCGCTCAGGATTACGTAGAAAAGCGTGTAAGCCTTGACGCACACTGCATCGTGCACCCGAACGCCACCTATTTTTTGCGGGCGGCCGGGGAGTCGATGAACGGCGCCGGGATCGAGGATGGCGATCTGCTGGTGGTGGACAGCGCCCTGAAGCCGCAGGAGGGCGACATTGTCGTGGCCGCGCTGGAAGGGGAGTTCACCGTGAAAACCCTGCGCCTGCACCCGGTGGCGCAACTGGTGCCGATGAACCCGGATTTCGCGCCGATCCCGCTTGGCGGCGACGCCGAGGTGGTGATTTTCGGCGTAGTCACCTGGGTGCTGAAGAAGAGGCGCTGAGATGTACGCGCTGGTGGATGTGAACAGCTTTTACGCCTCCTGCGAGATGGTGTTTCGCCCGGATCTGCGGGATAAACCGGTCGTGGTGCTGAGCAACAACGACGGCTGCGTCATTGCCCGCAGCCGCCAGGCAAAGGCGCTTGGCATCACTATGGCGGAACCCTATTTCAAACAGCGCGCGCTCTTTGAGCGTCATCGCGTGGCGGTCTTCAGCTCCAATTACGCGTTTTACGCCGATATGAGCAAACGCGTGATGGATATTCTCGAAGAGATGGCGCCGCAGGTGGAGATCTACTCGATCGACGAGGCGTTTGTCGATCTGCGCGGCGTCAGTAACGTGATGTCGCTGACCACGTTTGCTCATGAGATCCGCGACCGTCTCTGGCGCGAAACCCATCTGCCGGTCGGCGTGGGTATCGCGCCCACCAAAACGCTCGCCAAGCTTGCTAATCTCGCCACCAAAAAATGGCCGAAGTCGGGTGGGGTGGTCGATCTCTCCGATCCCGCCCGGCTGCGCAGGGCGCTGGCGCATTTTAACGTGGATGAAGTGTGGGGCGTCGGGCGCAGGCTCAGCAAAAAGCTGGCGGCGATGGGCATTGAGACCGCGTTTGATCTGGCCAACAGCCCGGCGTGGGTGATCCGCAAAAATTTTAACGTGGTGCTGGAGCGCACCGTGCGCGAGCTGCGCGGCGAGCCGTGTCTGGCGATGGATGAGTTTGTTGCGCCGAAGCAGCAGATCGTGTGCAGCCGTTCGTTTGGCTACCGCGTCACGGCTTACCAGGATATGCGTCAGGCGGTCTGCGCCTGGGCGGAGCGCGCCGCGGAGAAGCTGCGTCAGGAGCATCAGTTCTGCCGCCAGGTGGCGGTGTTTATCCGCACCAGCCCGCATGACGAACCCGATAACCGCTACAGCAACCAGGCGCTGTGCCAGGCGCTGACACCCACCAACGACACCCGCGAAATCGTGCGGCTGGCGGTGAGCGCACTGGACGCCATCTGGCGCGAAGGGTATCGCTACATCAAAGCGGGCGTCATGCTGGGTGATTTTTTCAGCCAGGGCGTGGCGCAGCTTAATCTCTTCGATGAACACCCGCCACAGGCCAACAGTGCGCCGCTGATGCATCTACTGGATGAATATAATCGCTCAGGCAGGGGGAAGCTCTGGTTCGCAGGTCAGGGGATCGTCAAGCCCTGGGCGATGAAGCGCGAATTCCTTTCGCCAGGCTACACCACCCGTTTCAGTGAATTACCGCGCGCGAGTTTGTGGTGAGGGGCTAACAATTACGCCTTCGCCGCGCTGCCGGTTAAACCAGGCCATAAAGCGCTGCGCGGCGACAATAAAAGTCCGCCAGGTAAGGTGTTTCTGATGGTTCTAATAACCCCTCAGTACCGCTCCACCAGATCAAATTCTTCAAACATCAGCGGCATGTCGGGAGAGAAACAGCCGGCGCGGGTGAAAAACGCCTCGTGCTCATTGCGCCAGTAAGCGAGGCTTAAATCGCCTTCGCCTTCCAGTGCGGCGAGTTGTTCAGTAACGTCGCAGAATTTCACCAGCCGCAGCGTGTGGGTGCGAATAACGCACAGCGGCTCGCCCGCGCCGTTGAGGATAATGTGGTAATCCCCCGGCAGGACCGGGTCGGCGTCTTGCCGCCAGGCGTGATAATCGCTGCAGCTGGCGCGTTTGGTGCCATGCGCCACCAGCGCGCCCAGCTCGTCCGCCATGTGCGGTGAATCGCCAAAGCCCCAGGCCCGCGCGCCGTGATATTTCTGTTGCAGTTCGTCTACGGTCATTCTGATACTTCCTTGTTAAATTAATGTAAGGAAATAGCATATCGTGAAAAAAGAGAGCCTGCTAATGATTATTTAATCGTTCGGTATGATTAATTAATCGGGCCATCAAAATAAGCCGCTGTTTTTGCCCCGATAAAAAATAAAAACTGCCGTAAAGTAGTGTAAACGGGTTGAGAAAATTCTGGCGACATGGTTTAATTCGGGCGTGTTTGACTACCGAGGCCAATTTTGATCCGCAACGACGAGAAGCAAGACCGCGGATAAATTGAAAGATTATGGACAACCTGTTCAATTGTTTTATCTCCCTGTTTTACGTTTCTTCCACTCCTTTCCCTGCCACCTTTCTTTGCGGTGAACAGCACTGGCGCACGGCGCTTTAGTCCGTCTCTCTTCTGAATTTTTTCAGGCCGTCACTGTACGCCTGTTACTGTTTTAATCGTTTTTAATGACGCGTATTTACGCGCCATCTGATATGCCTGTGTATTTTTTCAGGCAGGAGAGAGATTATGATTTACTGGATTTTATTAGCATTAGCGATTGTGTCGGAAATTACCGGGACGCTGGCATTAAAATGGGCAAGCGTTGGCGGTGGCCACGCCGGATTTATTTTAATGCTGGTGATGATTTCCCTTTCTTATATTTTACTGTCTTTTTCTGTTAAGCGTATTGCGCTGGGTGTGGCTTACGCCCTGTGGGAAGGTGTCGGGATCGTCTTAATTACGCTCTTTAGCGTGTTGCTGTTTAACGAAACCCTGACGGTGCAAAAAGCGCTGGGCCTGCTGGTATTAATTGCCGGGATTTTACTGATCAAAACCGGCACCCGTACCGTGAGCCGCAAGGCGGAGGTGCGTCATGTCGCAGGTTGAGTTACAGCATATTCTCTGGCTGCTGCTGGCGATAGGCCTCGAAATTATCGCCAATATCTGGCTGAAATTCTCCGACGGCTTTCGCCGCCCGGTCTATGGCGTGGCGTCGCTTGCCGCCGTCCTCGCCGCCTTCAGCGCGCTGGGGCAGGCGGTGGAAGGCATCGATCTGGCGGTGGCGTACGCGCTGTGGGGCGGTTTCGGGATCGCCGCGACGGTGGCGGCAGGCTGGATTATGTTCGGCCAGCGGCTTAACCGCAAAGGCTGGGCCGGGCTTGGGCTGCTGCTGGTGGGTATGGTGATCATCAAGCTGGCGTAAGCCATAAAGCAAAGAGAGAGGGGCGCTGAGCGCCCCTTTTTTATTCGCTCGCCAGCGCTTCGAGGCGCTCGCGAAAACCGGTTACTGAAATCGCACGGTTATCGGCGCGCCAGCGGTCTTTGGCGGCGGGCGCTGAGCTCTGCACGCCAATCAGTTGCCAGCCGGTGTCGGTGCGCAGCATCAGCGGCGAGCCGCTGTCGCCCGGCAGCGTGTCGCACTGGTGCGCCAGCACGTTACGCTGCGCCCAGCCGGTAATCAGGCAATCCTGATGGCTGTAGAGCGCGTCGAGATGATCTTCCGGGTAGCCGGACTGCGTCACGCGCCGCCCTGTCGCTTTCAGCGCCCGGTTCAGGGCCGCGCGATCGCCTTCGAACAGCGGCAGCGGCGTCAGGCCAGACGGCGGGTTACGCAGAATAATCAGCCCGAAATCTTCCGGCGCGGCGGAAGACGGCACAATCCAGCCTTCGCCGTCGGCTTTCAGTTTATGCCCGAGCGACGGCGATACGCGCCCTTCAATGCTGTGAATTTCGTAGCGCCACGCCCCTTTATGCGACACAAAACGCAGCGCCACCGCACGGTCTGGGGTGCCGTCCGGCGGAGAGAGCAAACAGTGCCCGGCGGTCAGCGCCAGGTGCGGGGAGATAAGCGTGGCGGTACACAGGTTACCGCTTTCGGTTTCAAGCTGGCCGATGGCATCCCACGGGGACGCGGCCGGGTCCGGTACGGGCGTGCGGTCATCATGACCAAAAAAGAGGGTCTGAACGTCGCTTACGGTCTCAGACGCGTCATCGCCCTCGTCGGCATGGGTAATAAAAGCGGGTAATAGTAGCGATCCCAGTAACAAAAAAACGGTTTTGCGCATATCACTCTCTGGTGGGGCAATTATGATTATTAAAGTAACCCTGTGAGGTAACTATAGACGTGACGCGAGCAAAGTGAGAATAAAATCAGCGTGCTAGCGACGTTTACCAGTAAAAAAAGATCGACAGCGCGCCGCATAACAGCAGCAGCGTCAGGATTATCTCAAACTGATAGCGGCGGATCATGTCGGGCCTCCGGAAACGCAGCCCGCGCGTCCGGCGCAAACGGCGACGCGCGTGCCTGAGCGCGCAGGCCTGACAAAAGCGGCGAAAAAAAACGGCGGGGCGTGAAGAGACTATAACGGCGCGGCGGGGCGGGCGTCCGTAGGTGATTAGTATCGGCGTGTAACGGAATGTACACACCGGGCGCGCGGCCCGGCGTATACGACGGCGCTACAGATAGCGGGCCGTCAGATGATCGCGGAAATAGCGCGGGTTGAGATCGTCGCCGGTGGCGTTAATCATCAGCTGCGAAGTGGTAAAGCGGCTGCCGTGCTGCCACACCGACTGGCGCAGCCAGTCAAACAGCGCGCGCAGATCGCCTGCGGCAATCGAGGCATCCAGGTTCGGCAGCGCCTGGCGTGCAGCGTGGAAAAGCTGAGCGGCATACATCGCGCCAAGCGTGTACGACGGGAAGTAACCAAAGCCGCCATCCGTCCAGTGAATATCCTGCATACAGCCGTCGCGGTAGTTGCCGGTGGTGGAGATCCCCAGCCACTGCTGCATTTTCTCATCCCACAGGGCCGGAATGTCGTCCACTTCAATATCGCCGTCGATCAGCGCCCGCTCAATCTCGTAGCGCAGCACCACGTGAGCCGGGTAGCTCACTTCATCGGCATCGACGCGGATAAAGCCTGGCTTGACGCGCTGGTTCCAGGCCAGATAGTTCTCCTCCTCAAACGCTGGTTGCTTGCCGAAACGCGAGACCACCTGCGGCAGCAGCAGCTTCAGGAACGGACGGCTGCGCCCGAGCTGCATTTCGAAGAACAGGCTCTGGGATTCATGAATCGCGGTAGAGCGGGCAAGCGACACCGGCTGGCCCGGCCATTCGCGCGGCAGGTTTTGCTCATAACGGGCATGGCCGGTTTCGTGGATCACGCCAAACAGCGCGCTGAAAAGTTCATTTTCGTCATAGCGGGTGGTGATGCGCACATCTTCCGGCACGCCGCCGCAGAACGGGTGCGCGCTGACATCCAGCCTGCCGCCGTCGAAATCAAAGCCGAGCAGGCGCATCGCCTCAAGGCCCAGCTCGCGCTGTTGCGCCACCTGGAACGGCCCCTGCGGTGTGGTGAGAACGGTGCGTTCCTGTTTTTCCACCGCGCGGGCGAGGAGATCCGGCAGCCAGCTGCGCAGATCGCCAAACAGCGTATCGAGGCGCGCGCTGGTCATATCCGGCTCGAAAATATCGAGCAGCGCGTCATAGCGCGAACAGCCTTTGGCTTCGGCGCGAATAGCGGCCTCTTCACGGCTCAGCTTCACCACCTCTTTGAGATTTTCCGAGAAGCCGTCCCAGTCGTTGGCCGGACGCTGGCTGCGCCAGGCGTGTTCGCAGCGGCTGCCCGCGAGCGATTTGGCCTCGACCAGCGCTTCCGGCAGCAGCGCCGCCTGCTGGTAGTGGCGCTGCATTTCGCGCAGGTTCGCCTGTTCGAGATCGTTTAAGTCTTCCTGTTCCGCGCCGCGCAGCCATTCGGCCATTTTTTTGTCGGTCAGGATCTGATGCTGCAGCACGCTCAGCTCCGCCAGGGCTTCGCCGCGCGCACGGCTGCCGCCCGGCGGCATCATGGCGAACATATCCCAGCTTGCGATAGCGGAGAGATGAGAGAAGCGGGAAAGCCGCAGGAACGTGCGGCTAAGCTGTTGATAATTTTTGTTTTCCATAAGGCCTCGTGACGTTGTCGGCAAGCAGAAAAGGTAGCACTAACCCTGACGAAACACGAGGCCCGAAGGGCGATTATCGGACGCGGCGGTGCAGCCCACCGCCGACCAGTAGCGCCAGCACCAGCAGCAGCGCGATAAACCCGCCGACGCCGTTCCAGCCGTAGCGGTGCCAGAACAGCCCGCCGAGCGTGCCCGCGAAGCTTGAGCCTAAGTAATAGCTGAACAGATAAAGCGACGACGCCTGGCCTTTGGCGCGTCGCGCCCGCGGGCCTATCCAGCTGCTCGCAACGGAGTGCGCCGCGAAGAATCCGGCGGAGAAGAGCAGCATACCCGCGAAAATCAGCCACAGGGATGAGAACAGCGTGAGGAGCAGGCCGCACAGCATGATGCCGGTAAAGCCGAGCATCACCGGGCCGCGGCCGAAACGCGCGGTCATCGCGCCCGCTTTCGGCGAGCTCCAGGTGCCGGTGAGATACGCGACCGACAGCAGGCCCACCGCCGCCTGGCTTAAGTGCCAGGGCGACAGCATCAGCCGGTAGCCGATGTAGTTAAACAGCGTCACAAACGCGCCCATCAGCAGAAAGCCTTCTGCGAAGAGCAGCGGCAGGCCGTCGTCGCGCCAGTGCAGGCGAAAGTTAATCAGCAGCGTGCGCGGGCGCAGCGACGAGGCGCGAAAATGGCGTGAGGCCGGAAGAATTTTCCAGAACATCAGCGCTGCCGCGAGCGCAAAGCAGCCGATAAACGCCATCGCCACACGCCAGCTGAAGAAATCGGTGATAACCCCGGTGAGCAGACGGCCACTCATGCCGCCAATTGAGTTGCCGCTGATGTAGAGTCCCATCGAGAATGCCACCATGCTGGGGTGGATCTCCTCGGAAAGATAGGTCATGCCGACGGCCGCCACGCCGCTCAGCGACAGCCCAATCAGCGCGCGCATCAGCAGAATGCCGTGCCAGCTGTGCATCATGGTGGCGAGCAGGGTGCAGATGGAGGCCAGCAGCAGAGCGGTGACCATCACGTTCTTGCGCCCGATAGCGTCGGACAGCGGCCCGGTGAACAGCAGCCCCACGGCCAGCATCCCCGTGGCGACCGAGAGCGAAATACTGCTGGCGGCGGGCGTGACGCCAAATTCCTGCGACAGCACCGGCAGAATGGGCTGTACGCAGTAGAGCAGGGCGAAGGTGGCGAGACCCGCGGAGAAGAGCGCGAGCGTGACGCGCATAAAGGCGGGCGTGCCGCGTTTGATATACGTTGCCGGCGCGGCAGTTACGGCATCGTCAGCAGCCTGCGCCGACGGGGCGCTGACGGTAGTGGTACGACTCACAGCATATCCTTACGTAATATCCCCGCGATTGCTGGCTGCGGGTGAGGCACACACGAAGAGTAGAAAGCTGCTAATCATCTGTCTAATATATTAATAATCTCAAATAATACATAATAAATATGAATATCGAACTGCGTCATCTTCGCTATTTTGTGGCGGTGGCGGAAGAGCTGCATTTTGGCCGCGCCGCCGCCCGCCTGAATATCTCCCAGCCGCCACTGAGCCAGCAGATCCAGGCGCTGGAAGCCCAGACCGGCGCACGGCTGCTGGCTCGCACCAACCGTAGCGTCACGCTCACGGCGGCAGGCAGGCAGTTTCTCGCCGACAGCCGCCAGATTTTAAGCGAGGTGGAAGCCGCGGCGGTGCGCGCCGCGCGCCTGCATAACGGCGAGACCGGCGAGCTGCGCATCGGTTTTACGTCATCAGCGCCGTTTATCCGCGCCATTTCCGACACGCTTTCCGTGTTTCGCCGTCGCTACCCGGATGTGCATTTACAGACGCTTGAGATAAACACCCGCTCGCAGATAGCGCCGCTGACCGAAGGGCGGCTCGATGTCGGGCTGATGCGTAACACCCCGCTGCCGGAGACGCTCGCCTGGCAGCTGGTGCTGCGCGAGCCGCTGCTGGCGCTCATCCCCTGCGATCATCCGCTCGCCGCGCGCGAGGAGGTGTCGATAAGTGAGCTGGCGGGCGAGCCGTTCGTCTTTTTTGACCCGCACGTTGGCACCGGGCTGTATGACGATATTCTCGGGCTGTTGCATCGCTACGGCGTGCAGCCGCGCATCACGCAGGAGGTGGGCGAGGCAATGACAATCATCGGCCTGGTGGCGGCGGGGCTTGGCGTGTCGATTCTTCCGGCGTCGTTTCAGCGCGTGCGGTTAGAGGAGATGCGCTGGGTAAAACTGCGCGAGCCGGACGCAATTTCAGAAATGTGGCTGGTCTGGGCGCGGCATCAGGAGCAAAGCGCCGCGGCACAACGTTTTATTTCTCTGCTTAACGGGGCCGCGCAATGGCCGGAAAAGGCCGCCGATCTGCATAAAAATGTGCGGTAAATCACAAGGCTAAGTAAAAATTTGACGCGCCCTGGCGAAGTGATTCACCATAGCCGAATGTTTATTTCGAAGCGCGAAAATAAGGGAGCAGGACGTGGTTGCTGACAGTCAACCGGGCCATATCGATCAGATAAAACAGACCAATGCGGGCGCTGTCTATCGCCTGATTGATCAGCTTGGCCCGGTATCACGTATCGATCTTTCCAGACTGGCGCAACTCGCCCCCGCCAGCATTACCAAAATCGTGCGCGAAATGCTGGAGGCGCATCTGGTTCAGGAGACGGAAATCCAGGAGCCAGGCAGCCGTGGTCGCCCCGCCGTAGGGCTCGCGGTGGAAACCGACGCCTGGCACTACCTTTCGGTGCGCATCAACCGCGGTGAAATCAACCTCGCGCTGCGCGATCTCAGCAGCAAACTGGTGGTGGAAGAGCAGCTCGATCTGCCGTTGCAGGAGGCCCGCCCGCTGCTCGATCGCATTATCGACCATATCGATCGCTTTTTTATCCGCCATCAGCGCCAGCTGGAGCGCCTCACCGCCATCGCCATTACGCTGCCTGGCGTGATTGATACCGAACACGGGCTGGTGCGCCAGATGCCGTTTTATGATGTCGTTGATATGCCGCTTGGCGCGGCGCTGGAGGCGCACACCGGCGTACCGGTGTTTGTTCAGCATGACATCAGCGCCTGGACGATGGCCGAAGGGCTGTTCGGCGCGTCACGCGGCGCGCGTGATGTGATTCAGGTGGTTATCGATCATAACGTCGGCGCGGGCGTCATTACCGACGGCCGCCTGCTGCACGCGGGCAGCAGCAGCCTGGTGGAGATTGGCCACACGCAGGTCGATCCTTACGGCAAGCGCTGCTACTGCGGCAACCACGGCTGCCTTGAAACTATCGCCAGCATCGACAGCGTGCTGGAGCTGGCGCAGCAGCGGATGAATCAGTCGATGGGCTCGATGCTGCACGGACAGCCGCTTAGCGTGGAATCGCTGTGCGACGCGGCGCTGGCGGGCGATCTGCTGGCGCGCGATATTATTTTCGGCGTCGGCGTTAACGTCGGGCGCATTCTCGCGATTATGGTCAATCTGTTTAACCCACAAAAAATTCTGATTGGTTCGCCGCTTAACCGGGCGTCCGATATTCTCTTTCCGGCGATTGCTGACGCCGTTCGCCAGCAGTCGCTGCCCGCCTACAGCCGGAACATCAGCGTGGAAAGCACCCAGTTCCCAAACCGCGGCACGATGGCGGGCGCAGCGCTGGTGAAAGACGCGATGTATAACGGTTCGTTGTTGATTCGCCTGCTGCAAGGCTGACGACTTTCCCTTGATCCACTAAAAATTGCGCTAACTCAAGCTGACCCTGAAAGTCTTCTTTTAGACTTTTGCCACTGGATCATTCTTTTTAACACAATGGCAGATGGAGTCAGCGATGCTTAAGCGCGTCTTTATTACCGGTACAGATACCGCCGTCGGGAAAACGGTGGTTTCCCGCGCCCTGTTACAGGCGCTGGCCGCCACCGGCAAACGCGTGGTGGGCTATAAGCCGGTGGCGAAAGGCAGCAAAATGACGCCGGAGGGGCTGCGCAACAAAGATGCCCTGGTGCTGCAAAGCGTCTCTTCCCTGACGCTGCCGTATGAGGCCATCAACCCCATCGCATTTAGCGAAGAAGAGAGCAGCGTGGCGCACAGCTGCGCCATTAACTATTCGCTGCTGTCAAACGGCCTCGCGCAGCTGGGTGAGCAGGCGGATCACGTGGTGGTGGAGGGCACAGGCGGCTGGCGCAGCCTGATGAACGATTTACGCCCGCTTTCCGACTGGGTGGTGCAGGAGCAGTTGCCGGTGCTGATGGTGGTGGGCATTCAGGAAGGGTGTCTGAACCATGCGCTGTTAACCGCGCAGGCGATTGCGAGCGACGGTCTGCCGCTGGTGGGCTGGGTGGCGAACCGGATAAATCCGGGGCTTGCGCATTACGCCGAAATTATCGAGGTGTTAAGCCAGAAGCTGCCTGCGCCGCTGGTTGGCGAATTACCGTATCTGCCGCGCGCCGAGCAGCGCGATTTAGCGAAGTGGGTGGATGTGACGCGGCTTGGTGCAACCGACCCATTGCGCGCCGCGGTGTGAGTGGTTTTATGGCGGGTGCGCTGCGCTTACCCGCCCTACATTATTCTCCCGCCGTCTGTTCCATAAGGCGGGTGCGCGGTGCTTACCCGCCCTACATTATTCTCCCGCCGGCTGTTCCATAAGGCGGGTGCGCGGTGCTTACCCGCCCTACATTATTGCCCACCGTCTGTTCCGTAGGGCGGGTAAGCGGAGCGCACCCGCCGTTTTACTCACCCTTCGTGAATATTGAGCGCCCGTCGCGTACGCCCGGAGCTGAGATAATCGGCGATATAATCCTGTGAAATCTCACCGCTGTAACGGCCGTCTTCATCCACGATCGGCATCCAGACCGTGTTGTGCTCGTAAAGACGTGATAACACCACGCGCAGGTTATCTTCCGCTTTACCGGTCACGCGGAACGGGTGGGTGATATCGGCGCAAACGCCCGTTGCGCCGCGCGCTTCGCGACGCTTCACAAATCCCAGCGGCTTCTCGTTCTCATCCACCACCGTCACGGAACGCATATCGTTGTCGTCCATCAGCGCGAACGCCTCTGCAAGCGGCGTCGAGCTACGCACTGTAATCGTCGGCTGTTTGTCGGTCACATCGCCCGCCTGAATCAGCAGCAGGCGTTTCAGCGTACGATCCTGGCCCACAAAAGAGCCGACAAACTCGTTGGCCGGTTTCGCGAGCAGCTCGTCGGGGCTGGCGCACTGAATGATTTTCCCCTGGCGGAACACCGCGATGCGATCGCCAAGCTTCAGCGCTTCATCGATATCGTGGCTCACCAGCATCACCGTTTTCTTCAGCTGGCGCTGCATCTCCAGGAACTGATTCTGGATAACCTCGCGGTTAATCGGGTCGACCGCGCCGAAAGGCTCATCCATCAGCAGCACAGGCGGATCCGCCGCCAGCGCGCGAATAACGCCGATACGCTGCTGCTGACCGCCGGACATCTCTTTCGGGTAGCGGTTGAGGAAGCGTTTCGGATCCAGCGCCACCATCGCCATCAGCTCGGTTGCGCGTTCCTTGCAGCGCGCTTTATCCCAGCCCAGCATCCGCGGCACCACGGTGATGTTCTCTTCAATCGTCATATTCGGGAACAGGCCAATCTGCTGAATGACGTAGCCGATATTGCGGCGCAGCGTGACGGTATCGAGATCGGTTGTGTCTTCGCCGTTAATAAAAATCTTGCCGCCGGAGGGCGCGATCAGCCGGTTAATCATCTTCAGCGTGGTGGTCTTGCCGCAGCCAGACGGGCCGAGCAGCACGCACATTTCGCCTTCCGGCACGTTCAGGTTGACGTTATCGACGGCGTTAAACGTCTGGCCGTTCTTCTGCACAAACTGTTTGGTGAGGTTTTCAAGTTTAATCATTAGCGGATCCCCTTCGGCGTCAGCACAACCTGCAGGCGGTGCAGTAACCAGTCCAGAATAATGGCCAGTAAACAGATCATCAGCGCACCGGCGATAAGCATACGAATGTCGCTCCCGCCAATGCCGTTAAGCAGCAACAACCCCAGACCGCCCGCGCCGATAACGGCGGCGATCGCCATCACGCCGATATTCATCACGACCGCGGTACGAATGCCGCCGAAAATCACCGGCAGCGCCATGGGAATTTCCACCCAGCGCAGGCGCTGCCAGAACGTCATACCGATACCGCGACCGGCTTCGCGAAGCCCCGGCGGCAGGCTGTCGAGCGCGGTGTGCGTGTTACGCACGATCGGCAGCAGCGAGTAAAGAAACACGGCGGTAATGGCGGGCAGGGCGCCGATGCCCTGGCCTATCAGCGAGAAGAGCGGGATCATCAGCCCGAACAGGGCGATGGACGGAATGGTCAGCACCAGCGTCGCCAGCCCCAGCACCGGTGTGGCGAGCCATTTATGGCGCACAATCAGAATGCCGAGCGGCACGCCGATAACAATCGCAAAGCCCACCGCCAGCAGCACCAGCCACAGGTGCTGGAATGTGAGGCTCGCCAGAAAACCGGCGTTATCGATCATATAGTGAATGGTATCCATCATCCCTCCTTAAAGCAGACCTTTGTCGCGCAGGAAGTCGCGGGCGACCTGCTGCGGCGTCTGGTGAGCGATATCCACCTTCGCGTTCAGCGTGGTGATGGTCTCGTTATCCATCAGGCCGGAGATCGTATTCAGCGCCTCCTCAAGCCCCGGATTCGCCGCCAGCGTATCCTTACGCACGACAGGCGTAACGGCGTAGCTTGGGAAAAAGCCCTTATCATCTTCCAGCACTTTTAAATCGAAGCCTTTCACGCGCCCGTCGGTGGCGTAGACCAGGCCTGCATCCACAAAGCCGTCGCGAATGGCGTTATAGACCAGCCCCGGGTCCATCTGGCGGATCTGCGGGCGGTCGAGCGGCATGTTGTACGCCTGTTGCAGCGGTTTCATGCCGTCACTGCGCCCGTAAAACTCCAGGTCGAGCGCCAGCATCCAGTTGTTATCCGGGTCGGTTTTGCGCACCTGTTCGACTTTCTGCGCCAGCTGCGAAATCGTCGAAATATGCTCCTCTTCGGCGCGCTTGCGCTGCATCGCGAATGCGTAGGTATTGTTCATGCTGGCGGGTTTCAGCCACACCAGCCCGAGCTTCGCGTCGAGCTTTTTCACCGTGTTATAGGTTTCCTCGGGCGTCATTCGCTTGTTGATATGGTTGAAGATAATCAGCGACGTGCCGGTGTACTCCCAGGTCATGTCCACCTGTTTGTTGATCATGGCGTTGCGCGAAATTACCGTCGCGATATTGGTGCGCGGCTCCACCTGAAAACCTTTCTTTTGCAGGTAAAGCACGGTCATGGCGGAGAGAATATGTTGCTCGGTAAAGCTCTTGGTGGTCAGCACCAGCGGCGCGGCGCGGGCGGCGGTCGTGGCCAGCAAGAGGCCCGCGGCGGCGAAAGCCAGCCAGCGATTCAGCAGGGTCATCGGAAGCTCCTTATCATCAGGCGGTATGCGGGCTGAGCACGCGGCCAAGTGCTGCGAGCGCCATATCCAGAATCAGCGCGAACAAGGCCGTGGCGGCGGCGCCAAGAATGAGCGTCGGAAAATCGTTCAGATAGATGCCAGGGAAAATCAGCTCGCCGAAGCTGCTCGCGCCGATAAGAAAGGCCAGCGGCGCGGTGCCGACGTTAATGGCGGTGGCGATGCGAATGCCGGAGAGCATCACCGGCCAGGCATTCGGCAGCTCCACCTGCCACAGCCGCTGGCCTTTGGTCATTCCAATGCCGTTGGCGGCTTCAATCAGCGAGCCCGGCACCGAGCAGAGCCCGGCGTAGGTGTTACGCACAATTGGCAGCAGAGAAGCCAGAAACAGCGCCACGATAGCGGGTTTATCGCCAATGCCGACCACCACCATCGCCAGTGCCAGCACCGCCAGCGGTGGCAGGGTATTGCCGACGTTAAAAATCTGCATCGCGTATTCCGCAAAGCGGCGCGCGGCCGGACGGCTTAACAGAATGCCGCTCGGGATACCGACGGCGAGCGCCAGCGCCATGGAGCTGAACACCAGAATCAGGTGCTGTTTACCCAGATAAAGCAGATCTTCGCGGCGGGCGGCGAGGGTCTCGGGGCCGATGCCCCAGACCAGTAAGGCAATAACGGCCGCGAGCCCGGCGAGCGCCCCGATGGCGCGTAAAGTCAGTGAGGCTTTCTGCATGAGGCGTTGTCTCCCTGGTGCACGTTTTATGGCGATGAGGCTCGCCTGTTGTTATGCCGTGTGTCGGCAGGGTGTATTGAGCTATAGCAACCGGGCGGGAAGGATTCCACATTACGTGACATTTATCTGGCGAATGATTTACCCGGGCAATTAACGATTTTCCCTTATCCCGCCTCGCTTCGCGGGCGCGACAGAGAATTATCTTAAAAGGCAGGCGGGGGAAGTGACGCCGTAACAAAACGGGCATCTATAGCGAAAAAATCCCGGCAAGACGCGCAGTTATGATAGCGTCAGAAAAAACTGAAACCAGAAAGTGGAACGTAAAACGATGGGGCTGTTGATTAAAGCGCTGCTCGGCGCGGCGGTAGTGGTGCTAATAGGCATGCTGTCGAAAACCAAAAATTACTATATCGCAGGGCTTATCCCGCTTTTTCCGACGTTTGCGCTGATTGCCCACTATATAGTCGTCACCGGGCGCGGCGTGGAGGCGCTGCGCACCACGGTGATTTTCGGTATGTGGGCCATCATTCCTTATTTTGTCTATCTGGCCTCGTTGTGGGTGCTAAGCGGCATGGTTAAAGTGCCGCTGGCGCTCGGCGGCGCGGTCGCCTGCTGGTGCCTGAGCGCCTGGCTGCTGATTGCGCTCTGGAGCCGCTTTCACTAACGGTAAAGCGTTTTTTGTGAAACCGGCATCAGCAGCCCGCTGCGCCAGTGGGTAAGCGTCGCACGAGTCAGCTCGCCCAGCGCCTCGTAAAACGGATGTTGCGCCTGCGCGCAGAACACCTCCAGAAAGCGCGGCGCGAAGGGCAGCAGATGCCAGGCCAGCAACTCATCGAGCTCGCGGGTTTTTCCCTGTTCCGCAAGCCAGGCCGCCAGCAGCAACAGCAGACCGATATAATCCGCGGGTTCATTTAGCGGCGTTTCAAAGGCGATGGCGTTGTCACGCAGCCACCCCTGCAGCGCAAGCGTGGAGTCGCCAAACAGCACCGACTCGCGATCGAGCCAGACCGATCCCCACGGCGGCGCGGGCAGCGCGTGCGGGCCGATAAAGAGCCGCTGCCACGCCTGCGCCAGCGTTTCGTTCCCGCTGTTCAGCGTGTAAAACCCGGCCACGCGCGCGCTATCAAACCCGCAGGGCCATTCGCGTTCCCAGCCCGGCACACGCAGCGCGTCCACAATGGCGCGCGCTTCGGGCGCCTCGGGCGAGTAATAAAAGAGCGCGCCCAGAATGCGGGCGCAACAGGCGATATCCGTTAATTTTTCTTTCACTGCGTCACTGTCCTGAAAAAGCCGGGCGGCGTCGCCGCCCGGAGATTACCCCGCAACGGCCATACCGACCGTCATGTGCAGCCCATAAAAGAGGCCGCGACCGATAAGTTCGCCTGCCAGTACCAGCGCAAACCCTGCCGCCAGCCCCCACGGGCGCGGCGGAACGCGGCGCACCAGCGGGCAGAGCCAACAGCCGATGCCGAGCGCCAGCAATACCATGCGCCACGCCTGCCAGAAGCCGTAATCCGGCAGCAGGGCGCTCGCCTGTTGTACGGAGCTGTGAATGCCCGCAAGGCCCGCGCTCTGCATCAGCGCCGCCGCGACGCTTATCACCAGTGCGAATACGCTTACCATCGCGAACTCCCGCGGGCCCGCGACGCCCGCGACGGCGAGCAGAAGCGCGCCGAGCAGCGGCCCGCCGAGAAACGCCGTCAGGAAAAAGCCGAGCGTGGTATAGCCGTTATGCCAGGTCGGCACGGTGTTTATCTGATAAACGCGGGTCATCGCGAAGATAAACAGCACGCCGAGCGCCATCGCCACGATAAGCCAGATTTTCCCGAGCGCGTCGGGCATTTTCCCGAGCACCGCCACCAGCCACCACAGCCCACCGACCGCGAAAAAGAGCGATCCGCTGGCGATTTCATTACTGAGCGGTGAGTGCCCGAGGCGGTTCAGTGAATTAAACGCGCGCAGCGGCGAGCCGAGATGCATCACCGAGGCGAGAAAGGCGATGCCCATCAGCACCCAGAGTAAAAACATGGCGCGCACCATGCGCGGGCGTTCATCCTTAAGGCCTGTAAACCACGCCAGCCCGGTGACGATAAGCCCGCCCACCACGCACTGGCCGAGCACGGTGAATAGCACCAGCGGCCATTCATGCCATCCGCTTCCCATTTCAGACCTCCTTCGGATTCGCCAGTTTGCCGGTGGTGTCACCGGTCGGGCGGCTGTTTGCATTGGGTTTAATCACAATATTCGGGCGGGTAAAATGCGCGGCGGGCAGCGGCGCGACCTGCGCCAGCGAACCGTACTTTTTACGCAGTTCGTCAATCGGCGCCATATCCAGCGCGCGCAGCGGGCAGGATTCGACGCAAATCGGTTTTTTGCCCTCAGCGATGCGTTCATAGCAGCCGTCGCATTTAGTCATATGCCCTTTGGCGGCGTTGTACTGCGGCGCGCCGTACGGACAAGCCATATGGCAGTAGCGACAACCAATGCAGACCTCTTCATTCACCACCACAAAGCCGTCCTCGCGCTTGTGCATCGCACCGCTGGGGCACACTTTGGTGCAGGCCGGATCTTCACAGTGGTTACAGGCTATTGAGAGGTAATAAGCGAAGACGTTCTGATGCCAGACGCCGTTATCCTCCTGCCAGTCGCCGCCCGCGTATTCATAGATGCGGCGAAAGCTGACGTCAGGGGTGAGATCTTTGTAATCCTTGCACGCCAGCTCGCAGGTTTTACACCCGGTGCAGCGGCTGGAATCGATATAAAAGCCGTATTGTGTGGTCATCGGAACTCCTTACACCCTGGCAAGCTGAACGAGATTGCTGTGCGACGGATTGCCTTTCGCCAGCGGCGAGGGCCGTTGCGTGGTCAGCACATTGATAGAGCCGGCGTGATCGACGCCTTCGGCATCAGGCTGGTACCACGCGCCTCCGCCCAGCGCCACGACGCCCGGCATAATACGCGGCGTCACTTTCGCCTCGATGCGCGCTTCACCCCGCGCGTTCCAGACCCGCACCAGGTCGCCGTCGTTAATGCCGCGCGCCTGCGCATCCTGCGGGTTTATCCAGACTTGCTGGCGACACGCGGCCTGTAACACGTCCACGTTGCCGTAAGTCGAGTGGGTGCGGGATTTGTAGTGAAAACCGGTGAGCTGGAGCGGGTACTGCGCGCGCAGCGGGTCGCTTACTTGTTCAAAACCGGGGCTGTAGACCGGCAGCGGATGAATGACATCGCCTTCCGGCAGCTGCCAGTGCGTGGCGATGTCGGCAAGCGCCGACGAGTAGATCTCGATTTTACCGGAGGGCGTGTCGAGCGGGTTGGCAGCCGGGTTTTCCCGGAAAGCCTGATAGGCGACGTGATGGCCCTGCGGATCACGAAGCTTAAAGATCCCCTGTTGGCGGAACGTGTCGAAATCCGGCAGTTCCGGGATCGCGCGCCGCGACTGCGCGTAAAGGTGACGCAGCCAGCCTTCCTGAGTACGGCCTTCGGTGAAGGTGTCGCCAACACCCATGCGCACGGCGAGCGCGCTGGTAATGTCATAGATAGTGCGGCACTCAAAGCGCGGCGCAATCGCCTGATCGGCGAAAATTACGTAGGCCATATTGCCGCAGGAGGCGTCGAGCGCGAAATCCATCTGCTCCGACGCGGTGCAGTCCGGCAGCAGGATATCGGCATAGCGCGCCGAGGCGGTCATATGGCAGTCGATCACCACAATCAGCTCGCACTTTTTGTCATCCTGCAAAATTTCATGGGTGCGGTTGATCTGCGAGTGCTGGTTGATAAGACAGTTACCGGCGTAGTTCCAGATCATCTTAATCGGCACGTCGAGCTTCTCTTTGCCGCGCACGCCGTCGGCGGTGGCGATCATCGACGGGCCGCGCTCGATGGCGTCGGTCCAGGTGAACATCGAGATGCTGGTCTCAACCGGGTTTTGAAGCGTCGGCATCCGTTCGAAAGGGAGTGAAAACGAGCCTTCGCGCGCGCCACTGTTGCCGCCGTGAATGCCGACGTTCCCCGTAAGGATGGGGAGCATCGCTATCGCGCGGCAGGCCAGCTCGCCATTGGAATGGCGTTGCGGCCCCCAGCCCTGCGCGATAAACGCTGGTTTCGCCTCGCCGATTTCACGGGCGAGTTTGATAATGCGTGCTTCGGGAATGCCGGTGATGGGGGCGGCCCAGGCGGGCGTTTTGGCGGTGCCATCCGGCCCGTCGCCGAGAATATACGCCTTATAGTGGCCGTTCGCTGGCGCGCCGGGCGGCAGCGTTTTCTCGTCATAGCCAACGCAGTAATTATCCAGGAAAGGCTGATCGACATAGTTTTCAGTGATCAACACCCAGGCGATCGCGGACGCCAGCGCGGCGTCGGTGCCGGGGCGGATCGGGATCCACTCATCCTCGCGTCCGGCGGTCGTGTCGGTATAGCGCGGATCGATGACTATCATTCGCGCCTGCGATTTCACGCGCGCCTGCTCAAGGTAATACGTCACGCCGCCGCCGCTCATGCGGGTTTCGCCGGGGTTATTGCCAAACAGCACCACCAGCTTGCTGTTTTCAATATCAGACGGGCTGTTGCCGTCGGCCCAGCCGCCATAGGTGTAACTAAGGCCGGCTGCGATCTGCGCGCTGGAGTAGTCGCCGTAATGGTTAAGATAGCCGCCGCAGCAGTTCATCAGCCGGGCAAGCAGCGTTTTCCCCGGCGGCCAGGAGCGGGTCATGGTGCCGCCGAGCGTGCCGGTGCCGTAGTTAAGGTAAATCGCCTCGTTACCGTAGTCGCTGATGATGCGCTTCATGCCCTGGGCGATGGTGTCCAGCGCCTCATCCCAACTGATGCGCACAAATTTGCCTTCGCCGCGTTTGCCGACGCGCTTCATCGGGTATTTCAGGCGGTCCGGGTTGTAGACGCGTCGTCGCATGGAGCGGCCACGCAGGCAGGCGCGCACCTGGTGCAGCCCGTCGTAGTCATCGCCGCCCGTGTTATCGGTTTCGACATAGCGGATTTCGCCATTCACCACATGCATACGCAATGGGCAGCGGCTGCCGCAGTTGACGGTACAGGCGCTCCAGACGACGCGCTCGTCCGGCGCGCTGATGGCCTGCCCGACGGCGGCGGCCACCTGTCTGACCCCGAAGGGCAGGGAGATGCCGCCTGCCGCGAGCGCCAGACCGCCAAGCGCGGTGGATTTCACCAGCGTGCGGCGGCTGATCCCGACCGGATTATCGGTATTTGACATTACTCACTCCTTGTCTCCGCAAAAGAGACGCAATGTGTTTTCTGATTGTGGTTTTGTTTTTATGGTCGGCCTGCTTGCCCGCGTTTCAGGCGACGCCAGAAAGGCAAGAGACAGGTGGCGACAGGTGCGACGATGAAACCGGATTGCAGAAAAGTAGATGGCTAACGATTAGCGCAGGGAAGAGTTTTACTCATAACGGAGTAGAAAACGTTAACGAGGGTCAATAGATGTGGCGTATGGAAGGCGGGAAATAAAAAAGGGGCCGAAGCCCCGTGTGCGGTTATTGCGGTTCGCTGGCCGCGCCCTGCGACGTTCCGCCGCCGCTGGCGTTGCCGCTTTGAGTACGGGTGTAGAGAATTTTCTGCGTATCGTTCGCGCAATGTCCGACCACCTGCGCATCCGGCTGGTCAGCCTGGTCATTAGGAACGATAGTTAACGTAAATCCGGTTTCCGGTACGCCATTATTAATGATGCGCTGTTCAATATCGGCTTTAACCCGTTCACAGGAGTTTTGCGCGGCGCTGACCGGTAATGTCGCAGCCAGCAGGAGGGCGCCTGCCCAGTAACGTTTTTTCATTAACGGCTCCTTATTGACGTAAAACAGATGTAGTAAGCATAGCAGTTGTTATATATATCACTGACTTTTCAGATATCATGCCGCTTTTGGCGAGGCCGCAGAAGGATAATAAAGACGTGAAAAACTACGTGACGGTAATGATGGTAACGCTTGTGCTGACCGGCTGCGATAAGCCGGACGCGCTCGCGCCGTTCAGCCCGGAGATGGCCAGTTTCTCAAGCGAGTTTAATTTCGATCCGCTACGCGGCCCGGTAAAAAACTTCACTCAGAAGCTGATTAACGACAGCGGCGAGGTGGAGACGGAAGTTAACGGCACCCTCTCGCAAGAAGGGTGCTTCGAGACGCTGAATTATTCCGACAAACCGAGTAACAGCCATCTGGCGCTGGTGCTGGACGCTAATTACTATCTCGACGCGATAAGCCGCGAAAAGCGTATCCGTTTACAGGGCAAATGCCAGCTGGCCGAGCTGCCGGCGGTGGGCATGGTCTATGAAACCAACGATCGTGAATTTGTTGTGAAAGGGCACACGTCCGAAGTATCAACCACCTACCGCTACGATGATGAAGGCTATCCGCTCGGCAAAACCAGCAAAACCAAAGACGCTGAACTGTCGACCGTCGCGACGCCGAGCGATACGCGTAAAAAACATGACTACACCTCGGTGACAACGCTTAACAGTAAAGTGATCGATACGGCGAAACAGAGCTGCGAATATGACCGCCATCTCAACCCGTCAAGCTGCGTACTGGAAATCACCGACGCCAGCGCGACGCCGCCCGTGCTGCATAAATTCACCATTCAGAACGAAATCAATTATTACTGACAGGCTGTTAACACGAAGGTGAGAAAAGCGCAGGCAATCCTGCGCTTAAATATTACTGCGCGGTGGGTTTCAGCAGCGTCGTCCCGGCGGGTTTGAGGTTCGTCAGGTACTGATGCTGGAAAATACACATGCGGATGGTGTTGCGGTACTCGCCATTAATAAAGAATTCATGGATAAGTTCGCCTTCAACCATAAAGCCGAGCTTGCGGTAAATATGAATCGCTTTGGCGTTCTCTTTATCGACGATCAGATAGAGCTTATAGAGATTCAGCACCGTAAAGCCGTAATCCATCGCCAGTTTTGCCGCACGGCTGGCGAGGCCTTTGCCCTGATGCTCCGGTGAAATGATTATCTGAAATTCAGCGCGGCGGTGGACATGGTTAATCTCCACCAGCTCCACCAGGCCTGCTTTATCGCCGTCACACTCCACCACAAAGCGGCGTTCGCTCTGGTCGTGGATATGTTTATCGTAGAGATCGGAGAGTTCGACGAACGCTTCATAAGGCTCTTCGAACCAGTAGCGCATGACGCTGGCGTTATTGTCGAGCTGGTGGACGAAACGCAAATCTTCACGTTCCAGCGGGCGCAGTTTGACATCAACGTAGTCTGACATCGTTCATCCTTTTATGCGCGGGAAATACCGGCCCCCGCTGTGCGGGAGCCGTGATACAAAGAGGGTTTACGGATTAATGACGCGGCCGGTGCGGCGGTCAAGACAACGCAGGGTGTTGGGCTCCCAGTAGGCGTTCAGATTCGCGCTTTTCTCGCAGTTGTCTTTGGCGTCGAACGCGACATCTGCTTTATCCCACTCTTTTTCGGTACGCTTGTTCACTTTCTGGCGTAAAGAACGGGTGTCATTCCATTGCTCTTTATCCATCGCGGCATCCTGGCGGGTCCGCGCGTTATCGCCAGACTCAATAATCAGTTTATCGGTTTGCGCGTTAGCGACGCCTGACAGCGCGCCGGTCAGCAACGCCAGCAGCAGTGAGTGGCGAAGGAATTTGTTCATAGCGATATCCTTAAGAAGCGGTTCTTGTCGTGAAGCCGACACGCTTTACTATATCATCGTGCGCGATTTGCGCACAGCGGCAGCGATTGCCGATATTACCTCAATGAGTCTCAATATGATTAAAACCACTTTGCTGTTTTTTGCCACCGCGCTTGCGGAAATTATTGGCTGTTTTCTGCCGTGGCTGTGGCTGCGCAAAGGGGCGAGCGTGCTTTTACTGCTGCCAGCGGCGCTGTCGCTGATGCTGTTCGTCTGGTTGCTCACGCTACACCCTGCGGCGAGCGGGCGGGTGTATGCCGCTTATGGCGGCGTCTATGTGATGACCGCGCTTATCTGGCTGCGCGTCGTCGACGGCGTACGCCTGAGTCTCTACGACTGGGCAGGGGCGGCGGTCGCGCTGTGCGGCATGTTGATTATCGTCGCCGGCTGGGGCCGCGCCTGACGCGCTTCTGATTTCACCTGACTTTTCTGGTAACCGCGCTTCACGCTTTGTGAAGCGTCGCGCATTTTTCCGCCAAATCAATTTGTATGGTAGTTAAGTTAGTTGAGCGTAATGCGTACAAATTACGCATCGTTGTTACACAAAAGGAAGGATGCATGAAGATCAGTAAAGCGGAAGTGTTTGTCACCTGCCCGGGGCGCAACTTCGTGACGCTTAAAATCACCACCGATGATGGCCTGACGGGGCTTGGCGACGCCACGCTTAACGGGCGCGAGCTGTCCGTCGCCAGTTATCTGCGCGATCACCTCTGCCCACAGCTGGTAGGGCGCGACGCGCAGCGCATCGAGGATATCTGGCAGTTTTTCTACAAAGGCGCGTACTGGCGGCGCGGCCCGGTAACGATGTCGGCGATTTCCGCCATCGACACGGCGCTGTGGGATATCAAAGCCAAAGCCGCCGGAATGCCGCTGTATCAGTTGCTTGGCGGCGCGTCGCGCGACGGCGTAATGGTGTACTGCCACACCACCGGCCACACCATCGATGACGTGCTGGAGGATTACGCGCGCCATAAAGAGCAGGGGTTTAAGGCGATCCGCGTGCAGTGCGGCGTGCCGGGCATGAAAACCACTTACGGAATGGCGAAGGGCAAAGGGCTCGCGTATGAACCCGCCACCAAAGGCCAGTGGCCGGAAGAGCAGCTCTGGTCTACTGAAAAGTATCTCGATTTCACGCCAAAACTCTTTGAGGCAGTGCGCGAGAAATTTGGCTTTAACGAACACCTGCTCCACGACATGCATCACCGTCTGACACCCATCGAGGCGGCGCGTTTCGGTAAAAGCATTGAGGATTACCGTCTCTTCTGGATGGAAGATCCGACGCCTGCTGAAAACCAGGCCTGTTTCCGGCTTATCCGCCAGCATACCGTGACGCCGGTTGCGGTCGGCGAAGTCTTTAACAGCATCTGGGACTGCAAACAGCTTATCGAAGAGCAACTGATTGACTACATCCGCACCACGGTGACCCACGCGGGCGGGATTACCGGCATGCGCCGCATCGCCGATTTCGCCGCACTTTATCAGGTGCGTACCGGTTCGCACGGGCCGTCGGATCTCTCACCCATTTGTCACGCCGCCGCGCTGCATTTCGATCTCTGGGTGCCGAATTTCGGCGTGCAGGAATATATGGGCTATTCAGAGCAGATGCTGGAAGTTTTCCCGCACAGCTGGTCGTTCGACAACGGCTATATGCATCCGGGCGAGAAGCCGGGGCTCGGCATTGAATTTGATGAAAAGCTGGCGGCGAAATACCCCTACGATCCGGCGTATCTGCCGGTAGCCCGCCTTGAAGACGGCACGCTGTGGAACTGGTAACCCTGCATCACCGCGGCGTGCCGCGGTGACAATAATAAAAAACCTCCGGACCCTACCTATGAAAATTAAACACTTACGCTGGTATATGATAGGCCTGGTGTCGCTGGGCACGATTATCAACGCGCTGGCGCGCAGCTCGCTCAGCGTCTCGGCCCCGACGCTGTTCACCGAACTGCATATCAATGAGCAACAATACGCCTGGATTTTAAGCGCCTTTCAGTTCGCCTATACGCTTGCGCAGCCGCTCTGCGGATTCTTTATCGACGTGGTGGGCTTAAAGCTCGGCTTTTTCATTATGATCATCGCCTGGTCCGTGACCAACATGGCCCATGCCGCCTGCAACTCGTGGGGCGGGCTGGCCTTCCTGCGCGGGCTGATGGGGCTTAGCGAAGCCTCGGCGATCCCGGCGGGGGTGAAGTGCAACTCCGAATGGTTTCCGGCGAAAGAGCGCGGCATCGCAGGCGGTGTGGCGAATATCGGCACGTCGATTGGCGCGATGCTGGCGCCGCCGCTCGTAGTGTGGGCCATCATGGCTTACAACTGGGAAATGGCGTTTGTCATCACCGGCGCGCTCGGGCTTGTCTTTGCCGTTATCTGGTGGTTTGGCTATGAATCCCCCGCGCGCCATCGGGCGCTCAGCACGGAAGAGGCGCGGCTCATCGAAGAGGGGCAGGAGAAGCACCTGGAAGCCGACGGCAGCAAACCGTCGGTGATGCAGATCCTGCGCCAGCGTAACTTCTGGGGCATCGCGCTGCCGCGCTTTCTGGCTGACCCTGCCTGGGGCACGATTAACTTCTGGCTGCCGGTCTACCTGATGACGGTGCGGCATATGCCGCTTAAAGATATCGCGCTGTTTGCCTGGCTGCCGTTTCTGGCGGCGGATTTCGGCGGCATGGCGGGCGGCTTTCTCAATAACTTCATGATGAAGCGCTGGAATATCTCGACCATTAACGCGCGGCGTATCGGGTTCAGCACCGGCGCTGTGCTGATGCTGCCGCTCTCGCTGGTGGGGTTTGTGGAGAGCGCCTATGTGGCGATAGCGCTGGTTTCCGTCTGCGCCTTCGCCCACCAGATGCTCTCCACCCAGGTGATTACGATGGCGACCGATCTCTTCCGGCGCAATGAAACGTCTACCGTCAGCGGTTTCGCCGGTACCGCGGGCTGGACCGGGATTTTCATCTGCACGCTTATTATGGGCGGTCTGGTCAACACCGTCGGCTACAACCCGTTCTTTATTATTCTGAGCCTGATGGATATCGTCGGCGCGATTATCCTCTGGACGTTCGTCAAAGCGCGCGTGGCGGATAACCTGGCCGCGAAGCCTGTTACCGTCTGATCGTTCCCCTGATTTTCTCCGGCAAAACGTAAAGCGTGATAAAAATCACGCTTTACTACCATTCTAGTTAATGTAGTTATCAAAAGCTGTCGTAAATCATAAAGCGTACCGGTGTGAAGCGTAGGCTTTATACAAATTTCTTTATTTATCAAACGAGTCACGACCATGGAAAATACGCTGCTTCACGCCCACGCCATTCTCCCGACCTATCACCGCGACGCGCTGGTCGCCCGTATTGTGCATCTGGGTTTTGGCGCGTTTCACCGCGCGCACCAGGGCGTTTACGCCGATATTCTTGCCGCAGAGCACGGCAGTGACTGGGGCTATTGTGAAATTAACCTGATTGGCGGCGAGCAGCAGATCGCCGATATTCGCCGTCAGGATAATCTCTATACCGTGGCGGAGATGTCCGCCGACGCCTGGCACGCCCGCGTGGTGGGCGTGGTGAAACAGGCGCTGCATGCGCAGGTGGATGGCCTGGAGGCCGTCTTCGCCGCGCTGTGTGAGCCGCAGGTGGCGATTGTCTCGCTCACCATTACGGAAAAAGGCTACTGCCATTCCCCCGCGACGGGCGAGCTGATACTGGATCATCCGCTTATCGCCGCCGATCTCGCGCATCCTGAAACGCCGTCATCCGCCGTTGGGGTGATTGTGGAGGCGCTGGCGCGCCGCAAAGCCGCCGGGCTTGCGGGGTTCAGCGTGATGTCCTGCGACAATATGCCGGAAAACGGGCATGTAGCCCGTAACGTTGTAATGGCGTTCGCCCGCGCCGTAAATACCGAACTGGCGGCATGGATTGAAGAGAACGTGACTTTTCCGTCCACGATGGTGGACCGGATTGTGCCAGCGGTGACGCCGGAAACGCTCGATAAAATCGCGCAGCTGACCGGCGTGCGTGACCCGGCGGGGGTGGCCTGTGAACCGTTCCGCCAGTGGGTGATTGAAGATAATTTTGTGGCGGGCCGTCCGGCGTGGGAAAACGCGGGGGCGCAGCTGGTACGCGATGTGGTGCCGTTTGAGGAGATGAAGCTGCGTATGCTTAACGGCAGCCACTCGTTTCTGGCGTATCTCGGTTATCTGGCGGGGTATCAGCACATCAACGACTGCATGGAAGATACGAATTATCGCCGCGCCGCGCAGGCGTTGATGCTTAACGAACAGGCACCGACGCTCCGCGTGCAGGGCGTTGACCTGGCGCGTTACGCGGATCGGCTGATTGAGCGCTACAGCAATCCGGCGCTGCGCCACCGCACCTGGCAAATTGCAATGGACGGTAGCCAGAAACTGCCGCAGCGCTGGCTCGATTCGCTGCGCTGGCATCAGGCGCACAACAGCGCGGCGCCGCTGTTGACGCTCGGCGTGGCGGGCTGGATGCGCTACGTGAGCGGCGTGGACGAGCAGGGGAAGGCGATTGAGGTGTGCGATCCGCTGTTAAACGTGATTCAGGAGGCCGTTCGCACCAGCGAAGAGGGTGACGCGCGGGTAAAAGCGTTGCTTAGCATTCGGGAGATCTTTGGCGACGATCTTCCGGCGCGAACAGAGTTTGTGGCGCAGGTGACGCAGGCGTATCAGCTTCTTCTTGATAACGGTGCCAGAGCGACCGTGGCGCAGTATATGAAAGCGGGGTGTTGACGGGTTATTAAAGGTGGTGGGTACTGGTGGGTGCGCTGCGCTTACCCACCCTACGAAAACCCATCGAGTTTGTTATTTGTAGGGCGGGTAAGCGCAGCGCACCCGCCATCAGTGAACCTTAACGCGTTGTAGGGCGGGTAAGCGGAGCGCACCCGCCGTTCACCAGTCTTGCACCCGCCGTTCAACAACACCCGCCCGAACTATTAATGCATACCCAAACGAATCAACTCGACCGGCTCGAATTTCCCTTCGCAACCTTCCACTTCGACGGTACGGCCACGGCGAATTTGTTCCGGCGTCATGCCGTCGCCGTGAATCGCTTTAATCACGCCGGTCTGCCCGGTGGTGCTGATCATGACACGGCTGCCTGTGGTAATCGCGTTACGGTTGCGATCGTAGGTCATCATGGTGATATCTCCTCTGAATAGTTGGGAATGATCCAGACGAGCCCCATTTTAAAAATCACAACCTGAAAAACGTTAATCTCGATCAAAAACAAGGCATTTGTGTGATGAATATCACGGCCCGCAACTACTCGCCTGCGGGCCCGTTACGCACGATCTTCCCGCTCGCGATATCAATATCGATATTCGCCACCACCGGTGCGACTTCAGGGTCGGCCGCGCCGCGACATCCCGCGCGGGTGTGATCCTCACGCACCAGCAAACGGTAAATGCCGCCGTCCTGCGCGTTCTCATAGAAAATACACTGGCCGTTGGGGTTGAGCTGCAAAGAGACGGTGCGGGTTACACGGGCCAGCGAGCTTTCGCTGATATCCTCACGCCAGGCGTCGCCTGCGCCTGTGGGGTGCAGCGCTGCTGACTCCAGCCAGCCTTTCACGATGCGCCCGTCCTTACCGTACCACGTCGCCTCGCTGAACCCAGGCAGCGTGCGGCCCAAGCTCACCGTATCACCCGCCACCAGAAACGCCTGCTGGCTGCGGCACCGGGCGTCAGGCGCGGTATAAAAGAAATGTCGGCCGCTGCCGGTGACTTCGTAGCGGTTGGCGTTCTCCGGGATACTCTGCGTATCGTCCATCTCACGAAGACGAGCGGCGCAGATGCCTTCTGGCCGGAGCGTGTCTTGCTGCATTTTGAGCGCCGCGGTTTCCATCCAGCCGGTCGCCACGCGCCCTCTGCTGTCGCGATAGCTCACCCAGGCGAACGGGCGCGTTTTATCATCCGCGCTCTGGCTGTCACCTTGAGAAAGACGAAACACCTGCACGGCGTCGCCCGGCACCAGAAACGCGTCAAGGCGGCATTCCGGTGACGGCGCGGAATAAAAATGCGCGCGCGGCGTGGCGGTGACGGTACTTGCCGACCACGTAAAATCCGCAGTGGCCGTGGCGATAGCCTCGCTCTGAAGACAATCGGCCAGCAGCGGTGAAGAGAAAAGGGCGCAGCCTATAAGCAGTAATGCGCGCATTACATATCCATCCCTGAGTGGGTTAGCAACGCCGCGCGGTTACTCTTCGGTAAACCAGTCGCGGTTTTCCTGGCGGATCAGCAATACGGATTCGCTGATCTCCTGCAAATGCAGGCGCATGGCGTCGTCGGCGGCCTGCGGGTCGCGGCGCTCCAGCGCGTGAAAAATATCATTATGCTGGCGCAGCAGCATTTCCGGCGGAGAGACGTGATCGAGGCTCATATAGCGCACCCGGTCGATGGTCGCTTTAATGTTTTCCACGGTGTCCCAGGCGAGCTGGCAGTCGGCGACCTGCGTCAGGCGGTGGTGAAATTCGTCGTCGAGCTGAAAAAAATCGCTCAGCTGTTTGCGATCGATAGCCGTGCGCTGCTGGTTAAGGTTTTGCTCAAGCTGATAGAGATCCGCGTCAGTCACCATACCCGCCGCCCGTTGCACCACGGCCCGCTCAATGGCCTGGCGCACAAAGCAGCCGTTACGCACCTGGCGCAGCGAAATCTTATTCACAAAACTGCCGCGCTGCGGGCGGATCTGAATCAACCCGTTTTCAGCAAGCTTAATAAACGCCTCACGAACCGGCTGGCGCGACACGTCAAAGCGCACCGAGACTTCCTTTTCAGAGAGCGGCGTGCCTGGCGGGATCAGACAGTGCACGATATCGCGGCGCAGGATGCGGTAAATCTGTTGGCTCACCGGCTGGGTCGGGTTGAGCGGAGTTTCAGCGGCCATTCTTTTGTCTTAATTTGCGGGTAACTGCGGCAATTTAACATTAATTGCCCACCCCGCCCAGCCTGGACGGGGAGAGGGCATAAGGACATTACTGGCGGTGTACGCTAAGCCCGGCGAAGCTCTGGCTCACCGGCATCATCTCGACGGTGTTGATATTGACATGCGGCGGGAGCGTCGCCACCCACCAGACCGCTTCGGTCACATCGTCCGGCGTCAGCGCGGTGGTATTTTCGTAGGTTTTACCCGCTTTATCGTCGTCGCCTTTAAAACGCACGTTGGAGAATTCAGTGCCGCCCACCAGGCCCGGCTCGATATCCGTCACGCGCACGGCGGTGCCGTGCAGATCGGTACGCAGATTGAGGCTGAACTGGCGCACAAACGCTTTGGTCGCGCCGTAGACATTGCCACCCGCGTAAGGCCAGCTGCCCGCCGTGGAGCCGATATTAATGACGTGACCGCGGTTACGCTCAACCATGCCGGGCAGCACCGCGCGGGTCATATAGACCAGGCCTTTATTGTTAGTGTCAATCATGTTTTCCCAGTCTTCGACGCTCGCTTTGTGCGCGGGCTCAAGCCCCAGCGCCAGCCCGGCGTTGTTGACCAGCACATCGATATCGCGCCACTCCAGCGGCAGGCTGCTGATGGCCTCTTCGATCGCCGCGCGATTGCGCACGTCCAGTTGCAGTGTCAGCACGCTTTCGCCAAGCTCATCCTTCAGCGCGTCGAGGCGCGCCTGGCGGCGGCCTGTCGCGATGACTTTATGACCGTTCTTCACAAACCGGCGGGTAATGGCTTCGCCAAACCCGGCCGTCGCACCGGTAACCAGAATAATCATCTCGCTGTTCCTCAAGGCTTTTTCAGAGCAGTTACCTTAGCACGCCCGGCGCGCCCTATGGAATATCACTTCCTGATGGGTTGCGGCGCGAAACCATTGCTGTTTGCGGCGAGGCTGCATAAGCTGTGATTTTACCATCACGCTTTTGCGGAGATCCTCATGCCGGTAACGACCCCTTTTTCATCAGCCAGTACGCTGCCTTACGAGGCGCCGCCGTTCGACGCGATAACCGATAACGACTACCGCCCGGCCTTTGACGAGGCGGTGCGCCAGAAGCGCGCCGAGGTGGAGGCGATCGCCGCCGACACCGCCGCGCCGACGTTTGAAAACACATACCTGGCGCTTGAGTGCAGCGGTGCGATGCTCGCGCGCGTCACCAGCGTCTTTTTCGCGATGACCTCCGCGCACACCAATGATTATCTGCAAACGCTGGATGAAGAATTCTCCACGGAGCTTGCGGCACTGGCCGATGATATTCATTTCAATGAAACCTTATTTGCGCGCCTCAATACCGTTTATGAGCAGTGCGACGCGCTGGGGCTGGATGAGGAATCGCGCCGTCTGGTGGAGGTCGTCTGGCAGCAGTTTATGCTCGCGGGCGCGACGCTTGGCGCGGAGCAAAAAGCGCAGCTTAAAGCGCTAAACCGCGAAGCCGCGCAGCTCACCAGCCAGTTTAACCAGCGTCTGCTGGCGGCGGATAAAGCGGGCGGGCTGCTGGTGTCGTCCCGCGAGGCGCTGGCAGGGCTTGGCGAAGCAGAGGTCGCCGCCGCCGCGCAGGCCGCGCGTGAAAAAGGGCAGGAAGGGCGCTGGCTTATCGCGCTGCTGAACACCACACAGCAGCCGGCGTTACAGTCACTGGAGCGTCGCGAGACGCGCGAGGCCCTTTTTAAAGCGGGCTGGCACCGCACCGAAAAAGGCGACGCCAACGACACGCGCGCGCTGGTATTGCGCCTGGCGCAGCTGCGCGCGCAGCAGGCGGCGCTGCTCGGCTTTAAAGATTTCGCCTCCTGGACCATTGCCGATCAGATGGCCAAAACGCCGGAGGCGGCGCTGCGCTTTATGCGCGATATCGTGCCGGCGGCGACGGCGCGCGCCAACCGGGAGCTTGCCGATATTCAGCAGGTCATTGACCGCGAGAACGGCGGCTTTCAGGCCGAAGCCTGGGACTGGGCGTTTTACGCCGAACAGGTGCGGCGCGAAAAATACGCGCTCGACGATGCGCAGATCAAACCGTATTTCGAGCTGGATAATGTGCTTATTCACGGCGTCTTTTACGCCGCCAGCACGCTGTTCGGGCTTCGTTTCCAGGAACGCACCGACATTCCGGTTTATCACCCGGATGTCCGCGTCTGGGAAATCTTTGATAAAGACGGCAGCGGGCTTGCGCTGTTTTACGGCGATTTCTTCGCGCGCGACAGCAAAAGCGGCGGTGCCTGGATGGGCAATTTCGTCGACCAGTCCACGCTCACCGGCCACAAGCCGGTTATCTACAATGTTTGTAACTATCTGAAGCCTGCCGCCGGTCAGCCTGCGCTTATTTCCTGGGATGACGTTATCACGCTGTTCCACGAATTTGGCCATACGCTGCACGGCCTTTTCGCCAGCCAGCGCTACGCGACGCTCTCCGGCACCAACACGCCGCGTGATTTCGTGGAGTTCCCGTCGCAAATCAACGAACACTGGGCGAGCCACCCGGACGTTTTCGCAAACTTTGCGCGCCATTATCAGACCGGTGAGCCGATGCCGGACGCACTTCGCGAGAAACTCTTCCGCGCGGCGCGCTTTAACAAAGGCTACGACATGACCGAGCTCTTGGCCGCGGCGCTGCTCGATCAGCACTGGCACAGCCTGACGCCGCAATCCACACCCGAGGATGTGACTGCGTTTGAAGCAGCCGCGCTTTCACAGGAGCACATCGCGCTGCGTGCCGTCCCGCCGCGCTACCGGAGCAGCTATTTCGCCCACATCTTTGGCGGCGGCTACGCGGCGGGCTACTACGCCTATCTCTGGACACAAATGCTGGCGGATGACGGCTATCAGTGGTTTGTAGAGCAGGGCGGCTTGAGTGCGCAGAACGGCGAGCGTTTTCGCGACGCCATTCTTTCGCGCGGCAACAGTCGCGATCTGGAAGGGTTGTGGCTCGCCTGGCGCGGCCATGCCCCGCGCATCGAGCCGATGCTGGAAAACCGTGGCTTAACGGAATAAACCCACGTTTAGGTGACGTTGAACCTGCGCATGGCATGATGCGGCAATAAGCGTGATGTTGAGCGCAGGACAATAACAATCCATGCAAGCCTTACCGTCAGTCATACTGGCGGTATTTTTTTGTTTTACGCTCAGTCATCCCATTTCTTGCTGCAATACGCGGCAAGAAACCCCGCCAGCAAGACAATTCCCGGCATACAGATAAACAGATCCGCGGCTCCCGGCATCACGACTCCCGCCTTTAGTCACACCCTTCTTTAACAAAGCCCTGAACGTGTGACGTAAAGACGACAGCGGGATAATAGTTTCGCGACACAGGCGCTTACTGCGCGTTTTCGCAGAGCGGCGCGTCGGGGAGGTTGGCGGCGTCCGGTAGCTCAGGCGGCGTTGCGAAACCAGCGCCAGCGCTGAATAGCGGCATGCCGTCAAGCTGCCACTGCTGCCAGAGCGCAAGCTGGGCGGGCGTTAACGGCACATCGCTGTAAATCAGATAGTGATCGGCGGCGAACTGCGTGAGATCGGGCAGCGGCACGGGCTGCTGCAGCACATCAATGCGAAAGCCTTCACCGGAAAAGCGAATCGCTTCCAGCCAGACGCTCAGCGGATCGTGACTGTTCATCGCTATCACGACCAGCCCGGACGCCGGACGCTTACGCAGCGTCTGCATCAGAAAGGTGGCGTATTCGATAATCAGCGTGTCGAAGCGCGCGCGGCGCGTCAGTTGCGCGCTGGCGTGCCCGTGCCCCAGCCACAGACGGAGTGGCAGCACGACCTTATCCAGCAGCATCCCGGCGGGCAGCTCGCGGCCCATTTTAAGCAGCAGCGCGCGGCCCTTTTCAAGACTCGTTTTCTCAAGCGTAGCGAGCAACTGCTCCTGTCATACTTCCCACTGGCTGATCTGGGTCGTCTGTTCACCCTTCAGAATGCGGGCGATTTCATTAAGCGGCAGGCCGCGATCGAGCCATTTCAGGATGGCGTGAATGCGCATCAAATGGCTGTAGTCAAAATAGCGTCTGCCGCTGTCGTCGCGCACGGGCTGGAGTAATCCTGACCGCTGCCACGCGCGTAAATTAGGCATGCTGACTCCGCACTGATCGGAGAGCATTTCGATCGTGAAATGAGACATGGCGATTCCTTAATGCCAGGCTGCAATACAAAACAGGAGAGGAATGGCCCTTTCAAGAGAAACGAAGGGAAGAAGAGAACAGGGTTTACGCTAACACACTTCCTCCACCCTGCTAATCATTAACGGTGCATTATTCAATATTCGTCGTGAATATGAATATACATTAGGTAAGCTGATAATGCCGGTTCGGCAATAATTTAGCCGGTTTTTGCGCCTCTTCGTTCATTTCACGTAAGTCTATTTCAATATTATTGCAAAGCGCGTCCAGCGGCAGATCGTTATCTTCGGTGCCGAAAGGGTCTTCCAGCTCTTCGGCCAGCGTATCGAGCGCAATAAACGTGTACGAAATAAACACGGACACAAAGGGCGTCATAAAATGCAGGTCAGTCACCAGCGCGAACGGCAGCATAATACAGAAGCAATAAACCGTGCGGTGCAGCATCAGCGAATAGGCGAACGGCGGCGGCGTATTGGCGATGCGCTCGCAGCCCGCCAGTACTGCCGCAAGCTGATTAATATGCTGATCGAGTGTCTGAAAGAGAATATCGGACAGCCCGTTGCGCCGCGCGGCAAGCCACTCAGCCATAATAAGTAAAATCGTATTGCAGGGAGAATTGCTGTTCATTACGCGCGCCATTTCACTGCGGGTGAGATAGCGGTCAAGCACATTGTCGAGCTTCCTGCGGCGCAGCGTCAGGCGCAGGCAGTGGCAAAACGCTACCTCCAGATTCACCAGATGATGCAGCTCCTGTGCGTTATCCGGCAGCAATGTGCGGGCAGTGCGCAGCAGTGAACGGCAGTGGATAACCAGTTGCCCCCAAATCAGGCGCGCTTCATTAAAACGGGCAAAACAGGTGCTATTTCGAAATCCAAGAAAAATCGCAATCGCCACCCCCAGAATACTAAAAGGGGCGGTGGTCAGTTTTATTCCGAGCGCCTCATACCACGGTAAAAAGAAAATAACCGTCACGGAGAGCAGGAAATTAAGGAGTAGACGCGTGGATATTTTGGCTAATACGGAACCATGCCAGACAAAGAGTCGGGCAAACCAGTGCTGAGGGGGACGAACAATCATGATACTCACAAGGGGTTAACAAAAGCGCTACTTATTAAACGAGATAGCGCTTTTGTCTGCAACCAGAAAAACGCAGTGTCTTACCCTAAAGGAATAAATTTCGCCTTTGCACGCGCCAGCCAGTCGCGGGACTTTCTCAGCGAACCGCCTTTGCGGAACAGCAGAAACACGTCTTGTCCCATAATCAGCACCATAAATCGGTCTTTTAACTTCATGGAGGGGCAGCAGTACCATTTCTGTTTCATTAATCACTCCTCGGCGGAAATTAAATCAACGAACGACACTTCGCAGATAAATAATAGACCTCACAGCGACCCGGAAATAATTAATGCTTTCTTTTAAGAATTTTCTTATTAAGCGAAAGCGCAAGACGATAAAACCCTTTGGTATTCAGCAGATAAACACACCCTGTAAAATATATTCGTACAAGCGCAGCGTTAAAATAGTTGATTGCGGCTAATGTGACTTGCGAAACGGAGAAGCGTGCCTATAGTTACTGCTGCGTTCGCATGGTGAGAACGCGGTTTAAATTATCTCTGCTTATCCGAGGAGAATATTATGGCTCAACATCGTGGTGGTTCAGGTAATTTTGCTGAGGATCGTGAACGCGCTTCTGAAGCCGGTCGTAAAGGCGGCCAGAATAGCGGCGGAAATTTTAAAAATGACCGCGAGCGTGCCGCAGAAGCTGGCCGTAAAGGCGGTAGAAGCAGCAGCCGTTCGTCTTCCTGACGGGCTGGCGGGCCGCATGCGCCCGGCATAACGTCCCTCCGGTATGGGTTAATGCTCATACCGGAGGTCGTTTAGCGCATGACGTAAATACCTTTTATTTGTTTAATGACCTTATGAAATTACAACGCGCAGTAAAAATAACGTTGCTTCCGCTTCTTTCCCTCGCTTTTTTAGCGCAGGCGGAAAACGCCACACCGCCGGGTGCTGATAAAAGCACGACGATCAGGTTACTGGAAACCGGTGCGGCCGTATTACAAAGCAACGCTCCGTTAAAAGGATTTGATATTTATCTGGTGGGCTTTCATCCGATGAAAGAGATCCCCGAAAAACAGATGGAAGCGCACCACTATTGCCATCAGGTCAATCAGGATTTTGCCCAGTGCGTCTTATTTGACGGTAATACCAAAGAGGCCAGGATGAATGGCCTGGAATATATCATTTCCGAAAAACTGTTTAATCAACTGCCGGCGCAGGAAAAACAGTACTGGCATCCGCACAATGGCGAAATCCTCAGCGGGCAGCTTATCGCGCCGGGTATCCCGGAGCCAGCTGAGCACCGCCTGATGCAGGATAAAATGAACAGCTACGGGAAAACCTGGCATGTCTGGCATACCGGCGGGCCGGGTGATAAAGGCGATGCGTTGCCGCTTGGGCCGCCGATGCTTGCCTGGTCATTTAACCGTGACGGCGAGGCGAAGCCTGAGCTTGTCAGCGAGCGCGACAAAAAGCTTGGCGTCAACACTGACGAAATCCGCCGCTCGCGCGCCGATCTTGAAAAATTCGCGAAGCCGCAAAGCGGCGTCGATGCCCTGAAAGGGCAGTTTAAAGGCGATATCAAAGATATTCCTGGCGTAGTGGACAGCAGCGCTTCGTCTGAGAAAAAATAACCCCTGTTTGTGCCTTTCGTTTTCCCCACTTCGGTGGGGATTCTTTTATCTGCTACATGAATATTTTTCAACACCCATGAAATTTCCTCGTTTGCCTGATGCACAGGGTAATGTCATTCTCTGGACATATAGACATCCAGACGGCTAAAAATTCAATTATTGAACTATCACCTGACGTGACCATCGCGGCAGGCTACGAGGAGAACACTATGCAGCGTCAACACGCCCCGTTTCGCGCCGATATCGTCGGCAGCTTTTTACGTCCGGATGCCATTAAGCAGGCCCGCCAGCAGTTTGCGGCAGGGGAGATAGACGCCGCGCACCTGCGTAAAATCGAAGACGACGCGATTCGTCACGCCGTTGAACAGCAGTGCGCCTGCGGCCTGCATGTGGTAACCGACGGCGAATTTCGCCGCGCCTGGTGGCATCTCGATTTCTTCGGCGCGCTGCAGGGCGTGGAGCTGGTGGAAGTGAATCAGGGCATCCAGTTCAACGGTATCCAGACCAAAGCGCAGAGCGTGCGCGTCACCGGTAAAGTGGCGTTTGGCGATCACCCGATGCTGGAAGATTTCCGCTTCCTGAAAAGCGTCAGCGGCAATGCCGAGCCGAAAATGACCATTCCAAGCCCGAGCGTGCTGCATTTTCGCGGCGGCGCGGCGGCCATCGACCGCAACGTCTACCCGGATCTGAAGGACTACTTCGACGATCTCGCCACCACCTGGCGTGACGCCATCCGCGCCTTTTACGACGCGGGCTGCCGTTACCTGCAACTGGATGACACCGTCTGGGCGTACCTGTGCTCGGACGATCAGCGCCGTCAAATCCGCGAGCGCGGCGACGACCCGGACGAGCTGGCGCGCATTTATGCCCGCGTGCTGAACCAGGCGCTGGAAGGCAAACCGGAGGATTTAACCATCGGGCTGCACGTCTGTCGCGGGAATTTCCGCTCAAGCTGGATTGCCGAAGGCGGCTATGAGCCGGTGGCCGAAGTGCTGTTTGGCACCGTGAATGTCGATGCGTTTTTCCTGGAATATGACAACGACCGCTCCGGCGATTTCGCGCCGCTGCGCTTTATCCGTCCGGGTAAACAGCAGGTGGTGCTGGGGCTGATTACCACCAAGAATGGTGAGCTGGAGAACCCGGAGCTGATTAAAGCGCGTCTGGAAGAGGCGGCGAAATATGTGGATATCAGCCAGATCTGTTTAAGCCCGCAGTGCGGTTTCGCCTCGACCGAAGAGGGCAACAGCATTACGCCTGCCGAGCAGTGGGAAAAAGTGCGCCTGGTGACGAGTGTCGCCAGCGAAGTGTGGTAAGGCGGGTTTTGAACGGCGGGTGCGCGATGCTTACCCGCCCTACAGAAATATGACGCTGATGTTGATGGTTTTGCTCCGGCTTAAAAAAATCGGCCTCGCTGTTTCGCCGCAGGCCGGGGCGCACCGGAGGGACCCGGTGCGAGGGCATGACAATACAGGGAGGTATTGTCTTGCCCGACCCGCAGCCGGAGGGAATAAGGCGAGGCTTCCCCGCAGGGGCGATTTTCCGCCGGGAGCCGGGACTGCAAAGGGGGCGGCGGCGAGCCCCCTTTGCACGTTCGCGTGAGGAAAGCGTCTATATAAAGATGACATTGTGGCGAACGGAACGAATTCACTGACCTGATATGTTAATAAATGGCTGGCGGGTGCGCTTTGCTTACCCGCCCTACAAAACGCCACCCTTATCGCATGCCGAGTGCGCTTTGCTTACCCGCCCTACAAAACGCCACCCTTATCGCATGCCGAGTGCGCTTTGCTTACCTGCCCTACAAAACGCCACCCTTATCGTAGGGTGGGTAAGCGCAGCGCACCCACCATTTCTGTGCCCCACCATTAACCCGCCCTCTGAAGCCATCGCAAAAATGTATTCCCGCCACGTTAACCATCATCTTTATTTATTTTATCGGCACATTGCACATTAATGTCGCACCGCTGCACCATAACGAAACCACGTATTATCAGAAGGAGGAGGTTTTAAAGAGTAAACAGAAAGTATTTTGAGATTTAATTATTAAAATGTTGAAATATAAGTAATTTTAAAAACTGGCATCCCCTTTGCTTAATAACACTCATCTTGTATACCAGATGGGATGCCAGTTATGTCACAGAGTTCACCGCTGTTTACGCCTCTGACGCTTGCTGAGTGGCGCAGGGAATATCAGGACGATCCGACGCGCATTACGGAAATT
Source organism: Cronobacter sakazakii (assembly GCF_000982825.1). Taxonomy (NCBI): domain Bacteria; kingdom Pseudomonadati; phylum Pseudomonadota; class Gammaproteobacteria; order Enterobacterales; family Enterobacteriaceae; genus Cronobacter; species Cronobacter sakazakii. Next base: position 3,176,040 of record NZ_CP011047.1, read on the forward strand.
TATTCCGCCGCTTTTACGAATAAAGAAAATAACGATCCGGCGTGGATAACCCGCGCTAGCCCGTCGCATCTTGAAGCCCAAATCGCGCCGTTACTGGCGGCTATTAACGAGGGCAAAAGCCTTGCGGATTTTCCGCTCTTCGGCGTGCCGTTCGCGGTGAAAGACAATATTGACGTTGCCGGGTTACCCACAACGGCCGCCTGTCCGGCGTTTGCGTATACCCCGCAAGAGGACGCCACCGTTGTGGCGAAACTCAAAGCCGCAGGCGCTATCGTGCTTGGCAAAACCAATCTGGATCAGTTCGCGACAGGGCTGGTCGGCACCCGCTCGCCCTACGGCGCGGTGCCGAACACCTTTAACCCGGCCTATGTCAGCGGCGGCTCCAGCGCCGGTTCGGCGTCCACGGTGGCGCGCGGGCTGGTCGCTTTCGCGCTCGGCACCGACACCGCAGGCTCCGGGCGCGTCCCGGCCGGGTTCAACAACATTGTCGGCCTCAAACCCACCAAAGGCTGGCTGTCGAACCGCGGCGTAGTGCCCGCCTGCCGCCTGAACGACTGCGTGTCGGTCTTCGCGTTAAGCGCCGCCGATGCTTTCCAGGTGGCGAGCCTCGCAGGTGGTTATGACGCCGCGGATGCGTACTCGCGCGCTAATCCGCGCACCGCGCCCGCACGACTGCCCGCACAACCCCGTTTTGCGGTGCCTGACGCGCCCGAATTTTATGGCGACCGCCACAGCGAGGCGGCATACCGCCAGAGCCTGGCACGCCTCGAAGCGCTCGGCGCGACGCTGGTGCCGGTCGATTTCACGCCGTTTCGCACGCTTGCGGAGCAGCTCTATCAGGGCGCCTGGGTCGCCGAGCGCACCGTCGCGGTGGGCGAGATGCTCAATGCGCCAGCGGACGTCATGGACCCGACCGTGCGCGGCATTGTGGAGGGCGGCCTGAAATACACGGCCTGCGACGCCTGGCAGGCGGAATATACCCGCGCCGCGCTCGCGCGCCATATTGCACAGGTGCTGGAGACCGTAGACGCCCTGGTGGTGCCGACATCGCCCACCATTCATACGCTCGATGAAATGAAAGCAGAGCCGGTGCGCTACAACTCGCACTTCGGCTACTACACCAACTTCACTAACCTGGCCGATCTCTGCGCGCTGGCGCTGCCCGGCGATTTCCGCGACGACGGCCTGCCGGCCGGCATTACGCTTATCGCGCCCGCCTGGCATGACGCGGCGCTGGCGCACTTCGGCGCGCTCTGGCAGCAGGCAGTGCCGCTGCCGCTCGGCGCAACGAATAAAGCGCTGCCCGCGGCCGAACCGTTCGCGCCATCGCCGCACCACGTGCGCCTCGCGGTCGTCGGCGCGCACCTGCGCGGCATGCCGCTCAACCACCAGCTCACCACCCGCGACGCGGTGTTTATCAAAGAGACCACCACGGCGGCGGACTATCGCCTTTATGCGCTCGCCAACACCACGCCGCCGAAGCCAGGGCTTGCGCGCGCAGACAGCGGGCAGCCCATCGTGGTGGAGCTGTGGGATATCCCGCTCGCACGCTTTGGGGAGTTTGTTGCGGAGATCCCGCCGCCGCTTGGTATCGGCACGCTGACGCTCGCCGATGGCCGCGCGGTAAAAGGCTTTATCTGCGAACCGCAGGCGCTCGGGAGCGCCACTGACATCACGGAATGGGGCGGCTGGAAAGCCTGGCTTGCCCGCCACCAGAGCGCCTGAGGAGAAAATTATGTTCAGTAAAGTGCTTATCGCCAACCGCGGCGAGATCGCCTGTCGCGCCATTCGTACCCTGAAGAAAATGGGCATCGCGAGCGTCGCGGTCTACTCAACGCCGGATCGTAACGCGCAGCATGTGCTCGATGCCGATATCGCCATCGCGCTCGACGGCGACGCGGCGCGCGACACCTATCTTAACGTCGATAAAATTCTCGCAGCGGCGAAAGCGAGCGGGGCGCAGGCGATTTTCCCCGGCTACGGTTTTCTTTCCGAGCGCGCTGAATTCGCAGCGGCGTGCGAAGCCGCGGGCCTGGTATTCATCGGCCCGACGCCGCAGCAGATTGGCGATTTTGGCCTGAAACACCGCGCCCGCGCGCTGGCGGCACAGGCGGGCGTGCCGATGACGCCGGGCAGCGGGCTGCTGCGCTCGCTTGAGGAGGCAACCCAGGCGGCAGAAGATATTGGCTACCCGGTGATGCTGAAAACCACCGCGGGCGGCGGCGGCATCGGACTGACGCGCTGCGACGACGCGCCTACGCTGGCGCAGGCCTGGGAGAGCGTCAGACGCCAGGGCCTCCAGTTTTTCAGCGATGACGGCGTGTTTATTGAGAAATTCATCAGCCGCGCGCGTCATCTGGAAGTGCAGATCCTGGGCGATGGCAAGGGTTACGTGGCGGCGCTCGGCGAGCGCGACTGTTCGCTCCAGCGCCGTAATCAGAAAGTGGTGGAAGAGACGCCCGCGCCGGGTCTGCCGCAGGCGACCCGCGAGGCGCTGCACGCCGCCGCGGTGGCGCTTGGCGAATCGGTCAATTATCGCAGCGCAGGCACCGTTGAGTTTATCTACGACGCCGGGAGCGATCGCTTCTGGTTTCTGGAGGTCAACACCCGCCTTCAGGTGGAGCACCCGGTAACTGAGGCCGTGACGGGGCTCGATCTTATCGAGTGCATGATCAATGTGGCCGCGGGCGAGCCGCTGGACAGGGCGCGGCTCGCAAAAGCGCCGCAGGGCGCGTCGATTGAAGTGCGTCTCTATGCCGAAGATCCCCTGAAAAACTTCCAGCCGTCGCCGGGGCAGCTTACCGACGTGCATTTCCCTGACGGCGTGCGCGTCGATGGCTGGGTCAGCACCGGCGCGGAAGTCAGCGCGTTTTACGATCCGATGATCGCCAAAATCATCGTTCACGGCGATGACCGCCCGCAGGCGCTGTCGAAACTGCGTCAGGCGCTCGACGCCACGCGCCTGCACGGCATCGCCACTAATCTCGATTATCTGCGCCAGATTATCCGTCTGGAGGCGTTTGAAAACGCCACCATGTGGACGCGTCTGCTGGATGAAGTGAGCTACCACGCGCACGCCATCGAAGTGCTGGAGCCAGGCACCTGGAGCAGCGTGCAGGATTATCCGGGCCGTCTGGGCTACTGGGATATCGGCGTGCCGCCGTCCGGGCCGATGGACGATTACGCCTTCCGTCTGGCCAACCGTATCGTGGGTAACGCGCCGGAGGCCGCCGGGCTTGAATTCACGCTTCAGGGACCGACGCTGCGCTTTCACAGCGACGCTATCTTCGCGCTCACCGGCGCGGACTGCGACGCAAAGCTCGATGGCGAGCCGGTCGCCTGCTGGCAGCCGGTTACCGTCCGCGCCGGGCAGACGCTGACGCTGGGCCGCGCCCGCACAGGCTGTCGCGGTTATCTGGCGGTGCGTAACGGCATCGACGTGCCGCAGTATCTCGGCAGCCGTTCCACCTTCGCGCTCGGGCAGTTCGGCGGCCATGCGGGCCGCACGCTGCGCCCCGGCGATGTGCTGGCGATATCGCGCCCGGCGCTCGCCGCCTGCACCACGCCTGCGCCCATCTCGCCGCCCCGGACGCCGGAGCCGGGGGTTATCCCGCGTTATGGCGAGGTCTGGAATATCGGCGTGCTCTACGGGCCGCACGGCGCGCCCGATTTCTTCACGCCCGCGTCGATGGACGCCTTCTTCGCCGCCGAATGGCAGGTGCATTACAACTCCAACCGTCTCGGCGTGCGGCTGGTCGGCCCGAAGCCGGAATGGAGCCGCGCCGACGGCGGCGAGGCGGGGCTGCATCCGTCTAACGTCCATGACTGCGAATACGCTATCGGGGCGATAAACTTTACCGGCGACTTCCCGGTGATCCTCACCCGCGACGGCCCAAGCCTCGGCGGATTTGTCTGCCCGGTCACCATTGCGCGCGCGGAGCTGTGGAAAGTCGGTCAGGTGAAGCCTGGCGATCGCATTCGTTTTCATCCGATAAGCATCGAACATGCGCAGTCGCTTGAGCTGGCGCAGGAAGTGGCGTGCAACCATCTGCGCGCGGTGACGGCCCGCCCGGATGAGACGCCAACGCTGCTGCCCGGCACAACCGGAAGTGCGGCGATTTTAGCCGAAGTGCCTGCGCAGAACGGGCTGCCCGCCGTGGTCTGGCGGCAGGCGGGCGACAGCTACATTCTCATCGAATATGGCGACAACGTGCTGGATCTGGCGCTGCGCCTGCGGGTGCATCTGCTGATGAAAGCGATTCGTTCGAGCGGCGTCGAGGGCGTGGAGGAGCTTTCGCCCGGCGTGCGGTCGTTGCAGGTACGTTACGACAGCCAGCGTCTGGGGCAGCGCGCCTTGCTGACGCTGCTGATGAGCCTTGAAAAACAGCTCGGCGATGTGGAGTCGCTGAAGATCCCCTCGCGAATCGTCTGGCTGCCGATGGCGTTTGAAGACAGCGCGACGCTTGGCGCGGTCGAGCGTTACCAGCAGACCGTGCGCGCCCAGGCGCCGTGGCTGCCGAATAACGTCGATTTTATCTGCCGCGCGAACGGGCTGTCGCACCGCGACGACGTGAAAAAGGTAGTGTTCGACGCGAGCTATCTGATCCTCGGGCTGGGGGATGTCTATCTCGGTGCGCCGTGCGCGGTGCCGGTCGATCCGCGCCATCGCCTGCTCAGTTCGAAATATAACCCGGCGCGCACGTGGACCGCCGAGGGCACCGTCGGCATCGGCGGGATGTATATGTGCATCTACGGTATGGATTCGCCCGGCGGCTACCAACTGGTGGGGCGCACGTTGCCCATCTGGAACAAATTCCTCAAAAACCCGCAGTTCGGCGAGGAGCCGTGGCTGCTCAAATTCTTCGATCAGGTGCGCTTCTACCCGGTGAGCGAAGCCGAACTGAATGATTTCCGTGACGCCTTCCGCGAGGGCCGCGCGTCTGTCCGTATTGAAGAGGGCGAGTTTGATTTTGCGGCGTATCGCGCCTTTTTAGCGGCCAACGAGCAGGATATTGCCGCGTTCCGCGAGCGTCAGCAGGCCGCGTTTAGCGCCGAGGTGGCGCACTGGCACACGCAGGAGCCGGAGGATGACCCCCATGAGGCGCAGGCAGAAGATGAGGCCGAAAGCGAAGGGCAGCTGGTGAGCGCCGATCTCAACGGCAACATCTGGAAGATTCTGGTCGAGCCGGGCCAGCGGGTGAAGCAGGGCGAGCCGCTTATCGTGGTGGAGGCCATGAAGATGGAGCTGATGGTGCATGCGCCGGTGGATGGCGTGGTGGCGCGTATTCGTTGTCAGCAGGGGCGGCCTGTGGCACCGGGCGATGCCCTTTTGTGGCTGGGCTGATCTGGCTTGCCGGGCGGCGGGTGCGCTTCGCTTACCCGCCCTACAACGCTGAGTTGATCTGGCATGCCAGACGGCGGGTGCGCTTCGCTTACCCGCCCTACAACGCTGAGTTGATCTGGCATGCCAGACGGCGGGTGCGCTGAAGCTTACCCGCCCTACAACGCAAGCCGCCCCGTAGGGCGGGTAAGCGACGCGCACCCGCCATGTTAAACCAGACGCAAAAAGGAGGCGCTATGCCGCTTACCGCCCGACAACACGAGGCGCAACCGGAGGCGCAGGGCGATCGCATCTACCGGCTGATGAAACAGGCGATCTTCGATTTCCGCCTGCTGCCGGGCGATCGCTTCAGCGAAAACGACGTCGCCGCGCGCATGGGGGCAAGCCGCACGCCGGTACGCCAGGCGCTGCACCGGCTCGAACAGGAAGGCTATCTCGACGTCCAGCCGCGCAGCGGCTGGCAGGTGCGGCCGATCGATTTCGATCATCTGGAGGCGCTCTACGATCTGCGCATCGTGCTGGAAACCGAAGCCGTTGCGCGCCTCTGCGCCTTACCGGCGCACGTCACGCCGTTGCCGCTGCGTGAGCTGCGCGAATTCTGGATTGACGCGCCGCCGCTCGCGGACGGCAGCGATGTCGCGCCGCATGATGAGGCATTCCACCTGACGCTCGTTGCTACCGCGGGCAACCCGGAAATGGCGCGCGTGCATCGTGAGGTCACGGAAAAAATCCGCATTGTGCGCCGCATGGATTTCACACAGGCGTCACGCGTCAGCGCGACCTACGCCGAGCACGGCCAGATCCTGCTCGCCATATTTGAACGCAACCTGAAGGAGGCCCGGACCCGACTGTACGACCATATCGCTCAAAGCCAGAAAGAGGTTCGCAAGATTACGCTGCACGCCCTGCAACAGGCGCGGCGTGGCGCGTCAGATTAACCGTACACACAGCATCCATTATCAGGAGTGACCTTATGCATCGTCGTACTTTGTTAAAAGCCTTCGCCCTTTCCGCCTCGGTCATCAGCATGGGGTTCGCCTTCAGCGCCCAGGCCGCCGACACCATTAAAGTGGGCATTATGCACTCGCTCTCCGGCACGATGGCGATATCGGAAACGCCGCTCAAAGATGTGGCGCTAATGACTATCGATGAGATCAACGCCAAAGGCGGCGTTCTCGGTAAAAAGCTGGAGCCGGTGGTGGTCGATCCGGCCTCCAACTGGCCGCTGTTCGCCGAGAAAGCCCGCCAGCTGCTGAGCCAGGATAAGGTCGCGGTGGTCTTCGGCTGCTGGACATCGGTCTCGCGTAAATCGGTGCTGCCGGTCTTTGAAGAACTCAATGGGCTGCTGTTCTACCCGGTGCAGTATGAAGGCGAAGAGATGTCGCCGAATGTCTTCTATACAGGGGCCGCGCCTAATCAGCAGGCGATCCCGGCGGTGGAATACCTGATGAGCGAAGATGGCGGCGGCGCGAAGCGTTTCTTCCTGCTCGGCACCGATTACGTCTATCCGCGTACCACCAATAAAATCCTTCGCGCGTTCCTGCACGCCAAAGGCGTGCAGGACAAAGACATTGAAGAGGTTTACACGCCGTTTGGCTACAGCGACTACCAGACGATTGTCGCTAACATCAAAAAATTCTCCGCGGGCGGTAAAACGGCGGTCGTATCCACCATTAACGGCGACTCCAACGTGCCGTTCTATAAAGAGCTGGCGAACCAGGGGCTGAAGGCGACCGACGTGCCGGTGGTGGCGTTCTCGGTGGGCGAAGAAGAACTGCGCGGGATCGACGCCAAACCGCTGGTGGGCAACCTGGCCGCGTGGAACTACTTCGAGTCGGTGGATAACCCGGAAAACAAAAAATTTGTCGCTGATTACCGCGCTTACGCCAAAGCGCACAAGCTGCCGAACGCCGATACCGTCGTGACCAACGATCCGATGGAAGCGACCTATGTCGGCATTCATATGTGGGCGCAGGCGGTAGAGAAGGCGGGCACAACGGATGTCGACAAGGTGCGCGCGGCGATGGCGGGGCAATCGTTCAAGGCACCGTCCGGCTTTACGCTGACGATGGATAACACCAATCACCATCTGCATAAACCGGTGATGATTGGCGAAATCGAGGGCAACGGCCAGTTCAACGTGGTGTGGCAGACCGAAGCACCGGTGCGCGCGCAGCCGTGGAGCCCGTATATCGCCGGGAACGACAAAAAAGCCGATACGCCGGTGAAAACCGCCAGCAATTAAGGGGCGGTTACGGGCCACGCAATTGTGCCGGTTAATATGGCGGGTGCGCTTCGCTTACCCGCCCTACACGGAATAAACGTGTTTTGTAGGGCGGGTAAGCGAAGCGCACCCGCCGTAAAAACTCTGTAACCGCGCACCCGCCATAACCGACTGCAAGCCACAACGGTTGCAAAGGAGATAACCATGACATTATTCCGCTGGCTGATGGTCGCCGTCTTGCTGGTGCCGTGGCTCGCCCGCGCCGGTGACGCCGATGATTTTGCGGCCGCCAACCGAAGCACACAGGCGACGCTGCTGCAAACCTGGGCGACAGCGCCGGACGCCGCCCGTCTGCCGCTGCTGGTCGCGCTCGGCCAGGAGAATCTGGTCGTTGATACGCAGAAGCATCCGTTCGCGCAGCGCCCGGAAGGGCTGACTGCGCTCGGGAGCGCCGCCACGCCGGTGGGCGCGGTAAAACCCCTTCGGCTCACCAACCGCCTGCGCAATCTCGCCGCCGCGGCGCTGGCCACACATCGTCTGGTGAGTGACAACGTCACGCAGCGCCTGGATGCCGCCCGCGCGTTACAGCGCGACGGCGACCCGCAAATGGCTCCCTTACTGACGCAGCGCCTGGCCGTTGAAAAAGACGACACCGTGCGCGACGCGCTCGCCACCGCGCTCGCGAGCCTGCAACTGGCAAGCCCGGATGCGGCGGTGCGCCTTAACGCCGTCACGCGGCTTGACGAATCCGGCGATCCGCAAACCCGCGCGCGGCTCCAGCCCTTTACCGACGCGGCCAGCGAGCCTGACGCCCGCGTGCGCGAGGCCGCAGCCGCAAGCGTTCGTGCAATTGACCATCGCCTGATGGTGGGCGATCTGCTCGGCCAGACCTTTATGGGGCTGTCGCTCGGCTCGATTCTGCTGCTGGCCGCGCTCGGTCTTGCCATCACCTACGGCCTGCTTGGCGTTATCAATATGGCCCACGGCGAAATGCTGATGCTCGGCGCTTACGCCACCTGGTGCGTGCAGAACGCGCTGGCGGAATTTGCGCCGCAGTGGCTGGCGTTCTATCCGCTGCTGGCGCTGCCGGTGGCGTTTCTGGTGACGGCCTGCGCCGGGATGGCGCTTGAGCGCACCATTATTCGCCATCTGTATGGCCGCCCGCTGGAGACGCTGCTCGCCACCTGGGGCATCAGCCTGATGCTTATCCAGCTGGTGCGCATGGCGTTTGGCGCGCAAAACGTAGAGGTGGCGAACCCGGCCTGGCTCTCCGGCGGCATTCAGGTGCTGCCGAACCTGATCCTGCCGTGGAACCGTCTGGTGGTGATGGGCTTTGTGCTGCTGGTGCTGTTTTTCACCTGGCTTGTGCTCAATAAAACACGGCTTGGCATGAACGTGCGGGCGGTAACGCAAAACCGCGCAATGGCCGCCTGCTGCGGCGTGCCCACCGGGCGCGTCGATATGCTGGCCTTCGGGCTTGGCTCCGGCATCGCGGGGCTTGGCGGCGTGGCGCTCTCACAGCTTGGCAACGTTGGGCCGGAACTCGGTCAGGGCTACATCATCGATTCGTTTTTAGTGGTGGTGCTGGGCGGCGTTGGTCAGTTCGCAGGGAGTGTGGCGGCGGCGTTCGGTCTGGGCATCTTTAATAAAATCCTCGAGCCGCAGGTGGGCGCGGTGCTTGGCAAAATCGCCATCCTGGTGATGGTTATCCTGTTTATTCAGAAACGCCCGCAGGGGCTGTTCGCACTCAAAGGGAGGGCCGTGGAATGACGCAGCCGGTGACTTTAACGCTGGTCCGAAATGCGCCGCGCCTGAGCGTTATCGCAGGCGGGCTGGCGCTGGCGGCGCTCTTCGCGCTGCCGTTTCTGACGCTGTTACCCGCAAGCCACCCGCTCGCGGTCTCCACCTGGACGCTGACATTAATGGGCAAAATCCTCTGCTACGCGATTGTCGCGGTGGCGCTGGATCTGGTCTGGGGCTACGCCGGGCTTTTATCACTCGGCCACGGAATTTTCTTCGCGCTCGGCGGCTACGCGATGGGCATGTATCTCATGCGCCAGGCGGCGGGCGACGGGCTGCCCGCGTTTATGTCGTTTCTCTCCTGGAGCGAGCTGCCGTGGTACTGGTGGGGCACGTCGAATTTTCTCTGGGCGCTGCTGCTGGTGGTGCTGGTGCCGGGGCTGCTGGCGCTGGTTTTCGGCTTTTTTGCGTTCCGCTCGAAAATTAAGGGCGTCTATTTCTCCATCATTACCCAGGCGCTGACCTTTGCCGGGATGCTGCTCTTTTTTCGCAATGAAACCGGCTTTGGCGGCAACAACGGCTTTACGGGATTTACCACGCTGCTCGGGTTTTCGCTCACCGCGACCGGCACGCGCATCGCGCTCTTTATCGCCACGCTCGCCTTACTGCTGGCCTGTCTCGCCGTCGGGCTGTGGCTCGCGCGCAGCAAATTTGGCCGGGTGCTGACGGCGGTGCGCGACGCGGAAAGCCGCCTGATGTACTGCGGCTACGATCCGCGCGGCTTCAAGCTGCTGGTCTGGACGATTTCCGCGGTGATGTGCGGCCTTGCAGGCGCGCTCTATGTGCCGCAGGTCGGCATCATTAACCCCGGTGAAATGTCGCCGACCAACTCCATTGAAGCGGCCATCTGGGTGGCCCTCGGCGGGCGCGGCACGCTGGTGGGGCCGGTGTTCGGCGCGCTGCTGGTCAACGGGGCCAAAAGCCTCTTTACCGTGGTGATGCCGGAGTACTGGCAGCTCTTTTTAGGGCTGATATTTATTCTGGTCACCCTGTTTCTGCCGCGCGGTGTGGCGGGGCTTTTGCGCAGAGGAGAGAAATAATGCACGCCACGGATACGCTCTATACCCGGCAGTATGAGACCGACCGCTTTCGCGCCGAGACCGATCCGGTGCTGCAACTGGAGAAAATCAATGTCAGTTTTGACGGCTTCCAGGCGCTCACCGATCTGACGCTCTCGACCGGCATCGGCGAACTGCGCTGTATTATCGGCCCCAACGGCGCGGGCAAAACCACGCTGATGGATGTGATCACCGGCAAAACCCGGCCCCAGAGCGGGCGCGCGATTTACGATCAGCAAACCGACCTGACGCGCCTTGAACCGGTGGAAATCGCCCGGCGCGGTATCGGGCGCAAATTCCAGAAGCCAACGGTGTTTGAGGCGCTGACGGTGTTTGAGAATCTGGAGCTCGCGCAAAAGGGCGATAAATCGGTGCGCGGCACGCTGCGCGCGCGGCTGAATGCCGAGCAGACCGACCGTATCGACGCGATGCTGACAACGCTGCGCTTAGGGGCAGAGCGCCAGCGCCTGGCTGGCGCGCTCTCGCACGGTCAGAAGCAGTTTCTGGAAATCGGCATGCTGCTGATGCAGGAGCCGCACCTGCTGCTGCTCGATGAGCCCGCGGCGGGCATGACCGACGCGGAAACCGACTACGCCGCCGAGCTGTTTCGCGCGCTGGCGGGCAAACATTCTCTGATGGTGGTGGAGCACGATATGGGCTTTGTGGAGACCATCGCCGACAAAGTGACGGTGCTGCATCAGGGCCAGGTGCTGGCGGAAGGCTCGCTTGCCGAGGTTCAGGCCAACGAGCAGGTGATCGACGTCTATCTCGGGCGTTAAGGAGCAACGATGTTAAACGTGGATGAACTGCATCAATACTATGGCGGCAGCCATATCCTTCGCGGCGTGTCGCTTGAGGCGCGCACGGGCGAGGTGACCTGTCTGCTCGGGCGCAACGGTGTGGGCAAAAGCACGCTGCTGAAATGTCTGATGGGGCTGATTCCGGCGAAAACCGGCTCGGTCACCTGGCAGGGCGACGTTATTACCCGTTATAAACCGCACCAGCGCGTGGCGGCAGGCATCTCGTATGTGCCGCAGGGACGTGAGATTTTCCCGCGGCTGACGGTGGAGGAAAACCTGCTGATGGGGCTGTCACGCTTTCGCGGTGCAGAGGCCAGAAGCGTGCCAGAGGAGATTTATATGCTCTTTCCGGTGCTGAAATCGATGCGCCAGCGGCGCGGCGGCGATCTCTCCGGCGGGCAACAGCAGCAGCTTGCCATCGGCCGGGCGCTCGCCAGCCGTCCGCAGTTATTGATCCTCGACGAACCCACCGAGGGCATTCAGCCATCGGTCATCAAAGAGATTGGCGAGGTGATCCGCGCGCTGGCCGCCCGCGGCGATATGGCCATTCTGCTGGTAGAGCAGTTTTATGATTTCGCCGCCGGGCTTGCGGATAACTATCTGGTGATGTCCCGCGGCGCTATCGTGCAACGCGGCCCCGGCGCTGCGATGGAAGCCGACGGCGTGCGGGGGCTGGTTGCGATTTGATACTAGTAAAAGGCTGGCAGGAGGCTGGCTTTTTATTACCGACTTGATGAATTCTTATTTAACAGCGCTAAACGAGCGCGGGTTATCTGGCGGGCTCAAAGTTTATCTTTATCGTGATATTATTACACGCGTATTATCAAAGGGATTTAACTGATGACCGCAACGGATGATTTTTAATGCAAAATATTGAGAAAGAAATAATCGAATTCATCAACCAGGATTATAACCCCAAAAAGTATTTTCTCTTTTGCCCCAAACATCCCGTGACGCGCGACACCCGTATCAGAGACGACCTGAATCTCGTTTTTGAGGACAACGAAGCGTTACTGCAAACCTATTTCCGCCGCTGGCATGTTGAGCCAGGCGGCTTTGAAATACTCGATTATTTTCATCCCGACTATTTTGGAAGCAAAGAGCCTGACCCGCATAAACCTCTCACCGTCGCAATGCTGGTGGAGAGCGCAAAGGCGGGGCGCTGGTTATATGAATAAATCTCGTTCATCTCTGATGAGTTCACTACATTTATCAACGAAACGCACTGAACGCATTCTGGCAGAAAAGGATAAAAGATCATGGATAACGATTTCAGGCGTTTCTTCTGTGAGATAATTTTCCGGCCCTTAATGGTGCTCGTTTCCATGTCCTGCATACTCATATTACACGATGCGCTCTATTATTTTGTCTGGCGGGTGTTTTATGGAGCTTATAGCGTTCGGATGACAGTCTCGCTTAATTTAACCTTGTGGTATGGCATATTTCCAGCATTCATTATAATGGCGTTATTACCGCTTCGCTTAATGAAAGGGCATTTGTTGCTGATGCTTTTAATACCGGTAATGCTCCTCGGCTTCGGTGGCTCAACACATTTCATACTCTGTATATTGTTAAGCTTTTACTGGCTACTCGGTGGTGGGCTGATGCTTTTTATGAAATATGTGGTCTATCGACAGGTCGCCGTTTTACTCAAAATCCCTCCGCTATAAAACGTGCGGGCCAGGCGTTTACCCGGCCCGCACTTCACTCAGCCCGGTTGCATCACCCCAACGGCTTTCACGCGCATGCCTTTTACCATCATCAGATACGCCATAGCTGCGAAAACCATCAGCGACGCGAACAGCGACCATGACGGCAGCGTGGTCAGCACAAAGCCGCTGTACATCGGGTTGAACGCCGCGCCCAGCCAGCCGAGCGACTGCACGGAGAAGTAACCGGCTTTCAGGCCCGGCGGGGCAATATTGTCGATCAGCATATATTCACCCGGCGCATAGATGATTTCGCCAAGCGTAAAGACCGCCGCCGCCGCGCCCCACATCCAGAGATTGGTGCCCGACATCAGAAAGCCGCCGAGGCCGAGAATAAAGCAGACGGTGCCGAAGAGCATCAGGCGGCTTAAATTGTCGGCGCGCAGTTTTCTGCCCACCAGGTACTGCAGCGAAACCACAAGAACGGCGTTGACCGGCAGCACCACTGCGACAACCTGCTGCGCCAGCGCGCTGTCGGAAAAGGTTAAGACATATTGCGAAATACAAACGGCAAAGGAGCCGGCCACCAGCGAGCCGAGAAACGCCGAGCCGGTGAACCACAGCAGACGCTGGTCGCGCCACAGCAGCGAGAGCGGCGGCGGGCCTGAGGGAGCGTCGGCCTGCTCATGCGCTGGTGCCACGCGCTGCACAAAAATACTGATAACCACAAAGGTAATGCCAGAGGTCACCGCCGAGAGCCAGAACGGCATATTGAGGCCATAGACCATCAGCAGCGTGCCGACGGGCGGGCCCACCGTCCAGCCGATATTCAGAAAGGTGTAGTTAAGCGAGAAAATACGCGCCTTGGCCGCCGCGCCCAGCGTATCGGCGAAATAACTCTTCAGCACGGTAGAAAACACCGAATACGCGCAGTTAATGATGGCGAAAAAGAGGATCACCAGCAGGGCGTTATGCATCAGCGGGATCGCCACAAAGCCCGCCACAAAGATGGCGATAGCGATGAGCATATAGCGCTTTTTGTCGAAGCGGTCGGCGAACACGCTAAACGCCAGGCTGAAAAAAACGCCTGCGGTCATCGCGCTCGTTAGCGCGACGCCAATTTCATCGACCGACATCGCGAAGCGTTTCGCGAGATAGATCGCCATAAACGGCAGCGTGGCGCCGCGGCCAATGGTCAACATTAACGACGAGCCCAGCAGCGCGACGGTGGAACGCGTTTTCTTTGATAACATTTTCTTATCTTTTTTATCGGGTGAGCGGGAGCGAGCGCCTGTTCAGGCCTCTTTTAAAGCAATAACATGCCATCCGGGCGCTGTACACCCTGTGGGGTGTTCAGAAGTGCTTTACGTTCCCCCCATAAATTAGTGATCTGTCTCTCACCTTAAGATTCCGGTATGGTGAAGTATTAACATAATTTTAATAAATAACAGGGGCAGGGGATGACGCGTAAAGACGGGCTGCTGGCGCTGCTGGTGGTGCTGGCCTGGGGGTTGAATTTCGTCGTAATTAAAGTCGGTTTACACGCCATGCCGCCGCTGCTGCTGGCGGGGCTGCGGTTTTTGCTCGTCGCCTTTCCCGCGCTGCTGTTTGTCGCCCGCCCGAAAGTGCCGTTTCGGCTGCTGCTCGGCTACGGACTGACGATAAGCTTCGGGCAGTTCGCGTTTCTCTTTAGCGCCATTAAGTTCGGCATGCCCGCGGGCCTCGCCTCGCTGGTGCTGCAGGCGCAGGCGTTTTTCACCATTGTGCTCGGCGTGTTTGCCTTTCGCGAACGTCTGCAGGCTAAACAGCTCACCGGCATTGCGCTCGCCGTCGGCGGGATGCTGGTACTGATTGAGGGCAGCCTTAACGGCCAGCATGTGGCGCTGACCGGTTTTATGCTGACGCTCGCCGCGGCGCTGAGCTGGGCGTGCGGCAATATCTTCAACAAAAAAATCATGCAGTTGCCGACGCCGCCTGCGGTGATGTCGCTGGTGGTGTGGAGCGCGCTGATCCCGGTGCTGCCGTTTTTTGCGGCGAGCCTGGTGTTCGACGGCGCGGATGCGGTGGTGCAGAGTCTCGTGAATATCGACAGCGTGACGGTGCTGTCGCTGGTTTATCTGGCCTTTATCGCGACTATTCTCGGTTATGGCATCTGGGGCACGCTGCTCGGGCGTTATGAGACCTGGCGCGTGGCGCCGCTTTCACTGCTGGTGCCGGTGGTGGGGCTTGCCAGCGCCGCGCTGCTGCTGGATGAGCGGCTCTCGGTATTGCAGATTATTGGCGCGCTGCTGGTGATGGCGGGGCTTTATATCAACGTCTTTGGCTGGCGGGTACGGCGAGCGGTGCGCAGCGCATAAAAAAACCGGGCCAAAGCCCGGTTTTTCTTAACGCGACTGGTTGTAGTACGGCACACCCAGTTCGTCTGATTTATCGCTGCCTGCGCTGCGATGGCTGAGATCCAGCGATTCATGATGCTCAATCGGCACCATCATTGTGCTGGTGTCCCCGGCGCACGCGTCAGTTTTGGGGCTGCCTGCCAGCGCATAGCCGGAGGTCAACGCCAGCAACAGCGCAGCGGCGCACGTGACGGATTTCATAATTTCCTCGGTTATCTCCCGAAAGGAGAAGTGTAACGGCGGAATGCCGCCGTCGGCGTTCTTTAACTACTCAGTGATTCAGCGGGTGGAGGTACTTGCCTTCGCCCGGCATCCGCGTCACGCGATATTTATGCGGCGGCACGGAGAAATAGTTCTTAAACGTGCGGGTCAGCGTCTGCTGGGATTCAAACCCATAGCGCTCGGCCAGATAAAGAATCGGTTCGTCGCTCTCTTTGAGTTTGAGGGCAATCTCGGTCAGTTTCCGGTTGCGGATATACTGGCCCAGCGAGTGACCGGTCTCTTTTTTGAACATGCGTTGCAGGTGCCATTTCGAGTAACCCGAACGCGCCGACACTTTCTCAAGGGAAAGGGGGGATTCCAGGTTATCTTCAATCCAGTCCAAAATGCTATGAATAGTAATGGCATCATTGTTGCGTCTGGACATCGTCTTACCTCTTTGCTGTTACGGCAGCACCCTTTTAAGCAGGTATTCGAGGGTCGCCACTTCGTCTGCCGTCAGGTTTTTTGTTAATTCTTGATGCAGGTTTTGTCCTACCAGCTGGTGGCACTGTTCACACAGCACCGCGCCTTCTTCCGTGAGCTCAACCAGGATGCCCCGTTTATCGTTAGGGTTAGGCAGACGCGCCACCCAGCCCTTGCATACCAGACGATCCAGCATGCGCGTCAGAGCACCTAAATCTACTGAGAGCACTTTTTTCAGCTCCCCTGGCGTGATGCGGCCAGGACAGCGAATGGAACAGAGCACCTTAAACTGCGCTGCCGTGATATCGAGCGGCGCAAGGTACTCATTGAGCAGGCGATCCTTTTTCTGATTCACCAGGTGAATCAGTCGTCCTAAAGGAATAATCTCGTTAAACAGATCGCTGTTATTTTCCAACATAGTTGCCCAGGCAAGTAGATTAGTCACGCGAGATATTATTGCCTAGGCAAACATAAGTCAACCGAATGATTTTCGCGATCACACGATCTGCTAAAACGTGTTAAAAACCCTTCAAAATCAAAGGAAAGGTAAGGACTATCGCTGCGATAGCGCGCGCCTGTTAAGCGCGAAAGGCGTAACGTTAAGCGGTGAAAACAGAGAAAAAAGAATAAAAAAACGCCGCCTGAAGCGGCGGCGTTAAGATTAACCGTGGTGCGGTTGTTCCTCAGGAAGCTGAACCGGCCAGCGGCGGAAAATCACAATCGCCCAGATAAACGCGACCAGCGCCGGAATAGCGCCCATATAACCGATGGACGACATCGAGAGTTGCAGGCTCACCTGGTTGCCCACCAGCGCGCCCGCGCCGATACCGATGTTAAAGATGCCGGAGAAGAGCGACATCGCCACATCGGTGGCGTCCGGGGCCAGCGCCAGCACTTTCACCTGCATACCGAGGCCGATAAGCATAATCGCAATACCCCAGAACGCGCTGAGAATGGTCAGGTTTACAGCGCTGTGCGAGGCGGGCAGCAACAGCAGCAGGCAGATAACCAGTACGCCGATGGCGCTACTGATAAGCCCGGAGGCGTGCAGGTTGCCGAGCTTGCCGAAAATCACGCTGCCGATAATGCCCGCGGTGCCGAGCACCAGCAGCAGGAAGGTGGCGAAGTTTTCGCTCAGGCCCGCGACGTTCTGCACGAACGGCTCAATATAGCTGTAGGCCGTGAAGTGCGCGGTCACCACCACGGCGGTCAGCACATAGATGCACAGCAACGCCGGGCGACGGAACAGCGCCGGCAGGCTCGCAAGAGAGCCGGAGTGTTCGCTCGGGATTTTTGGCAGCAGTTTCACCAGGCAGGCGAGCGTAATCAGCGCGCCGATGCCGATGGCGAAAAACGTGGTGCGCCAGCCGAAATATTGCCCGACGATGCGCCCGATGGGCAGGCCGAGTACCGATGCCAGCGCGGTGCCGGTCGCAATCAGGCTCAGCGCCTGGGCGCGTTTGCCCGGCGGGGCCAGACGAATGGCCAGCGACGCGGTAATCGACCAGAAAATCGCATGGGCGAAGGCGATGCCGATACGGCTAATCACCAGCACCTCGAAGCTCCAGGCCATAAACGACAGCATATGGCTCGCGATGAACACCACAAACAGCGCAATCAGGAGCTTGCGGCGCTCCACCTGGCTTGTCAGCAGCATAAACGGCAGCGACATCAGCGCCACCACCCAGGCGTAGATCGTCAGCATAATGCCCGCCTGCGCGGATTCCATATGGAAGCTCGCGGCGATATCAGAGAGCAGACCCACCGGCACAAACTCGGTGGTATTAAAAATAAATGCTGCGACCGCAAGCGTAACCACCCGCAGCCACGCGGTTTTGCGAGAGACTGTATTCATCGTCATAGAAAAGATTCGCGCTGGTCAGAAGTGAATAAGAAGCGAGCGATCTTAAAACTTTCGCCTGCCGGGATACAACCATTTTGTGACGTAAATCTCACTTTTACACCCAGCATGTAACAAACGACGCGGCAGAAACGCAATTGCCGTCCCGGATAACAGACCGCGTGTTAGGGTGTAAAAACAGCAACGACTAAAAACAGGGCGGGGATAACAATGCAATCAGTTGATTTTTATATGGTGGACGCGTTCGCCGATAAAACCTTCAGCGGCAACGCGGCGGCGGTCTGTCCGTTAAGCGAATGGCTGCCGGATGAAACGCTGCTCCTGATGGCGCGGCAGCATAACCAGTCAGAAACCGCGTTTTTTGTGCGCACTGACGACGGCTTCGAACTGCGCTGGTTTACCACACGCTATGAAATCAACCTCTGCGGCCACGCCACGATTGCCGCCGCGCATGTGATTTTCGAGCATCTTGATTACCCGCACAGTGAAATCCGCTTCTCGACGCGCTTTGTCGGCGAGGTGACCGTCACGCGCCGCGGTGACTGGCTGACGCTGAACTTTCCGGCGTGGCAGGCGCAGCCGGTGGACGCGCCCGCGCTGCTGCTGAGCGCGCTGGGGATTGACGGCGCGGTGTCGGTGGCGGCGTATCGAGACTATCTGGTGGAGCTCCAGACTCAGGCGCAGGTAGAGGCGCTGACTCCGGATATTCACGCGTTGATACCGCTCGGCAAACAGGTTTGCGTCACCGCGCCCGGCACACCCGGCGGCCCGTATGATTTCGTCAGCCGCTTTTTCTGCCCCGGCGAGAGCGTGGCGGAAGATCCGGTGACCGGTTCCGCGCACAGTATGCTGATCCCGTTCTGGGGCGAGAAGCTTGGCAAAACGTCGATGCTGGCGCGTCAGGTCTCGGCGCGGGGCGGGGATTTACGTTGTGAATGGCAGGGCGATCGGGTGCTGATTGGCGGCCAGGCGGTGACTTATCTTATCGGCCAGGTATTGCTGCGCTGATGCTTCGGCGCCCGTAGCGGGCGCCGTTTTCATGCTCAGGGCAGACGGGCGATATTCTCTTTAATCACCGTGACCGAATGCTGAAACTTCGCCTGCTCCTCGCCTTCCAGCTGCAGTTCGATAATCTGCTGCACGCCGTTCTGGGCCAGTACCGCCGGAACGCCTATCGCCACGTTGTCGACGCCATATTCGCCGTCAAGAATGCACGATACCGCCAGCGCCCGGTGGCTGCCGGTGAAGATATTGCGGCAGATCTCCGCGATAGTGCCCGCGATGCCATATTCCGTACAGCCTTTGCGGGCGTAAATCTCAAAGCCCAGCCTGCGCACGCGCTCGGCAAGCGCTGCGGTATCCAGCGGCGTACCCGTTTTGCGCTCGTAAACCTGCGCGACCGGCGAGCCATAGACGGAAGAGTGCGACCAGACCGGGAACTGGGTGTCGCCATGTTCACCCAGAATAAAGGCGTCGATGCTTTGCGGGCCGATATCCAGCGCTTCGGCAAGCGAGCGGCGCAGGCGGGTGGTGTCGAGCCAGACGCCGGTACCAATCACCTGGTTGCGCGGCAGGCCGGAGAGCTTCCACACCTGCCAGGTGATGATATCGCACGGGTTGGTGGCGATGAGGAAAATGCCGTTAAAGCCGCCCGCCATCATCTGTGGGACTATCTGGCCGACGATGCGCGCGGTGTTGGTCAGCTCGTCAAGGCGCGTCTGGCCGGGCTTCAGCGCGCCGCCGGAAACGGTGATCACCGCGATATCGACATCCGCGCACTCCTGCGCCTGGCGGGTGGAGATTTTAATCATCCCCGGCATATACGCGGCGGCGTCGCGCAAGTCCTGGCAGTGCCCTTCGACGCGAGCGGCGTCGAGATCCACCAGAATCAGCTCCTCGCCGATATTCTGGTTGAGTAAGGCCCAGGCGGCAGCGGTGCCCACGTTGCCCGCACCGATAATCATCACTTTTCGTGCTCTGTTATTCATGGCGTCATTCCTTGTTAACCCATTTCGCCGCACAGAGTACCTGCACAACCCGGTGCCAGGAAATCCCCATTGTGTATTAAAGCGCGCATCATAAGACAATCGTCTGACCGGCGGGTTGTCGGCGGCACGCGCAACCGGTAAAGCTAATAAAAACAAACAAGGAGCCGCTATGTACCCGATAACCGCCGAAGCGCCAGGCAGCGCTGAAAGCCGGGCGCTGATTGCCGCCCTGGACGCGTACCAGAGCACGCTGTACCCGGCAGAGAGCAACCATCTGGTTGATCTCGCCGATATCCCCGAAGATGAGATGATTTTTATGGTGATCCGCCATCAGGGCGAGGCGGTGGGCTGCGGCGCGGTGATGCTGAATGCTGACGGCTCTGGAGAAATTAAGCGGGTGTATATCGATGCGCGCCACCGCGGGCAGCGGCTCGGCGAAAAACTCATGGCGGCGCTGGAAGCCGCCGCGCGCTCACGCGGCTGCCACACTCTGCAACTGGAAACCGGCATTCACCAGCATGCGGCGGTGAAGCTCTATGAGCGCTGCGGCTATACGCACACCGCACCGTTTGCGCCTTATCAGCCCGATCCGCTGAGTGTGTTTATGCGAAAGCGGGTGTCAGACACGGCAGCAGTTCTGTAAAGGCGTCGAGCTGACGGGTTTTCGCCCTGCGCCGCCAGATAAGCCAGGTATCGATATAGCGCCATTTATCGGCCAGCGGCCACGCCTGCACCTGATGGCTGCCTGGCATACTCTCCAGCATACTGCGCGGGATCATCGCCACACCGGCACCCGCCACCACGCACGCCAGCATGCCGTGGTAAGACTCCATTTCGTGGATTTTGCCCGGCATCGCCTGATCTTCTTTAAACCAGCTCTCGAAATGCCGCCGGTAAGAGCAGTTCGCGCGAAAGGCGTAGATGCTCGCGCCGTTAATCTCCTGCGCGCGCGTGACCTCAGGGTGATTCGCGTGCGCCACCAGCATCATCTCTTCCTGATAGACCGGCATACCTTCCAGATTCGGGTGCAACACCGGGCCGTCGACAAACGCCGCGCTCAGTTCGCCCGCCAGTACGCCGTCAATCATGGTGCCCGACGGGCCGGTCGCCAGATCGAACTGAATTTTCGGATAGCGCTGGTTAAAGGCGGCCAGCACAGCGGGAATGCGCACCGCCGCGGTGCTCTCAAGCGATCCGAGCGAGAAAATCCCCTGCGGCTCGTCGCCGGAGACCACCTCCCGCGCCTCCTGCACCAGCGCCAGAATGCGTTTGCTGTAGTCAAGAAAACTATGCCCGGCGGGCGCGAGCTTCAGGCGCTGGTTCTCGCGGATAAACAGATCCACGCCCAGATCTTCTTCAAGCTGGCGGATGCGGGTGGTCAGGTTAGACGGCACCCGGTGAACGCGCTGGGCGGCGGCCGTGATGCTGCCGGTTTCGGCCACGGCGTTAAACATCTCAAGCTGGGTTAAATCCATCGCATTCTCTCCGGGTGAATGGAATCGTCAATATTATTCACTTTTCAGAAATACCAGAGCAGGCCAGGCTATACCAGAGGTTTTGACATGTCTGGTGTAAAAAAGCGTCACCGATAACAATTCATAAGTGAGAGGCCCATTGATGAGCATTTCCCCTGCAACCCATGCGATTTCCGTAAACCCGGCCACCGGCGAAACCCTGGCGGCGTACCCGCTGGCAAGCGCTGAACAGGTCGAGCTGGCTATTACCCGCGTAAGCGAAGGCTTTCGCCGCTGGCGCGCCAGCCGTATTGATGAACGCGCGCAGACGCTGCGTAACATCGGCAATGCACTGCGCGCGCGCAGTGAAGAGCTGGCGCAGATGATCACCGCCGAAATGGGTAAACCGATCCTTCAGGCACGCGGCGAAGTGGCGAAATCCGCCGCGCTCTGCGACTGGTACGCCGAACATGGCCCGGCGATGCTCGCGACGGAGCCGACGCTGGTGGAAAACCAGCAGGCGGTGATTGAATACCGTCCGCTCGGGCCTGTGCTTGCCGTCATGCCGTGGAACTTCCCGCTGTGGCAGGTGATGCGCGGCGCGGTACCGATCCTGCTGGCGGGCAACACTTATCTGCTTAAGCATGCGCCGAACGTGATGGGCTGCGCGCTGCTGATTAATGAAATTTTTGAAGACGCGGGCGTGCCGGCCGGCGTGTTCGAGGTGATTAACGCCACCAACGACGGGGTGAGCCAGGCGATTAACGATCCGCGTATCGCCGCCGTTACCGTGACCGGCAGCGTACGAGCGGGTGCCGCAATCGGCGCGCAGGCGGGCGCGGCGCTGAAAAAATGCGTGCTGGAGCTGGGCGGTTCCGATCCTTTCATCGTGCTGGCGGACGCCGATCTCGACGAGGCCGTGAAAGCGGCGGTGGCGGGGCGCTACCAGAACACCGGACAGGTGTGCGCCGCCTCCAAGCGTTTTATCGTCGAAGCGAGCATCGCCGATGCCTTTACCGAAAAATTCGTGGCCGCCACGCAGCAGCTGAAAATGGGCGCGCCGACCGACGAAACCACGTTCCTGGGCCCGATGGCGCGTTTTGATCTGCGTGACGAGCTGCATGCGCAGGTGATGGCGACGCTCAGCGAAGGCGCGACGCTGCTGCTGGGTGGCGAGAAAGTTGCTGGTGCGGCGAATTTCTACGCGCCGACGGTGCTTGGCAACGTGACGCGCGAGATGACCGCGTTTCGTCAGGAGCTGTTCGGGCCGGTGGCAGCCATTAGCGTGGCGCGCGACGCCGAACAGGCGCTGGAGCTGGCGAATGAAAGCGAATTTGGCCTGTGCGCGACCGTCTGGACCGCCGATGACGCCCGCGCGGAGGATTTCGCGGCGCGTCTGGAGTGCGGCGGCGTCTTTATTAACGGCTACTGCGCGAGCGATGCCCGCGTGGCGTTTGGCGGCGTGAAGAAGAGCGGCTTTGGCCGCGAGCTGTCGCACTTTGGCCTGCATGAGTTCTGTAATATCCAGACTGTGTGGAAAAACCGCCGTTAAACGGTGCGGTGAATAAAAGCGTTATCCCGCCGGGCCGCGCAGTGGTTCAGCCTGACTGGCGGGTGCGCTTCGCTTACCCGCCCTGGGAGCTTACCCGCCCTACGGTGGCCGTGGTTCAGTTTGACCGGCGGGTGCGTTTCGCTTACCCGTCCTGGGAGTAAGGGGCCGCTCATGCGGCCCTTTGTCATATCCGTGACATGGTTCTGTCATTTTTGCTTTGTAGACTCGCGGAGGTTTTCGCTGTTTAACGAAGAAAAACATGAACCTAACTAAAATTTCCCGCGCCATCCGGCGCGTCGTGCCGCGCACTCGCTTCGGGCTGATGGCCGGTATTCTGTGTGTTATTACGCTCTTCTCCGCACTGCAAATTCTCTCCACACTGATGCTCTCATCGCTGCTTGGCGACACGCAGCAGCAGGTCCAGCACCGCGAGGCGCAGCGCCAGCAGCAGGCGGCGATGGATGACGCCCGCGTCACGCTCCTGATGGCAAGTGACTTACTGAACCGTGCAGGCATCTACTTTATGCAGGATAAAGAAACCGGCTCGGTGGGGAGCTGGAACAGCCTGATGGATGAGGCGCAGGCCGCGCTGAAACGCTCCCATGCGGCGTTTGAGCGCTACGGCAAACTTAACCCGGCGAAAGACGATCCCTTAAAGGCGAGCTATGAAAATTTTTATGGCGCGCTGAAAGAGCAGGCGGACGGCCTTGTCAGCACCAACAGCATTGACGCGTTTTTCGCGGTGCCGGTGCAGGCATTTCAGGCCGATTTCAACGACAACTTCGCCCGCTATCAAAGCGCCAACGCGCAGCGTGCGGACCGCGACAGCCGCGAGCTGCTGGGCGGTCTTGAGCAGGCGCAGCGGCTGTTTATTATGGCGCTCGGCGTGCTGCTCGCCATTGCGCTGCTGGTGTGGCGCAGTATGGCGGTGTGGGTGATCCGCCCGCTAAGAAGGCTTATCACCCATATCAACCGGCTGGCGGCAGGCGATCTTGGCACGCCGCTGCCGTCAGATACGCTGGTTAACCGCGAGATGGCGGAGCTGAGCCAGAGCATCGGCCAGATGCAGGGCGGGCTGCAACAGCTGGTTAACGAGGTACGCGAGGCGACGTCCGCGATGGTTGCCAATATCGGCGAGCTGGCGGCGGGCAACGAGCAGCTTTTCAGTCAGTCGGCACTGCAGGCGGAAGAGTTGCGAAAAGTCACCGAGCATATCGAAACGCTGGAAGCGCACGTGGAAGAGAACAGCGAATACGCCCGCGTGGCGAACGCCCGCGCCGATGAAGCGCGTGGGGTGGCCGCAGGCGGCGATGAAATGATGGTGACGGTGAACCACTCGATGCAGGATATCGTCTCGCGTTCCTCGGAGATGCGCGGGATCGTGGCGATGATCGAAAGCGTCGCGTTCCAGACCAATATTCTCGCGCTTAATGCCGCCATTGAAGCGGCGCACGCCGGAAATCACGGCCGCGGTTTCGCCGTGGTGGCAAAAGAGGTCGGGCTGCTGGCGCGTAAGAGCAGCCATTCGACGCAGACCATTCAGGAACTTATCCATCATTCGTTGCAGGGAATCGAGAAAGGCTCGCAGGCGGTATCGAAGCTTGAAGAGAATCTGGGGCGGGTGATGGCGCTGGTGAGCCATCTGACGGGGTTGCTTGGCGAAATCGCCGTGGCGACCGTCAATCAGGGCGACAGCATTCATCAGGTAACGCAGCGCATCGGCGCGCTCAACCAAGTGGCGGGCGAGACCGGGACGCTGGTGCAGCACACCACCCAGGCATCGCTGCGCCTGCGTGATGAATCGCGCAGGCTCACGGAAGCCGTCTCGCGCTTTCGTCTTTCCGCCTGAGATTGCTATACTCCCGGCCCGAACGATCGTCCTTCGCGCCGGGAGTCTCTGGTGACCCACACGCTTAATAACGAATTACTGGCTTCAATTCTCGAACAGGTGCGCCCGCTCGCCGCACAGGGCAAAGTGGCGGACTATATACCCGCGCTCGCGGATGTGCCCGCCGACCGGCTTGGCATCGCCGTCTGTACGGTCGGCGGCGAGTGTTTTGCCGCAGGCGACGCCGATGAGCGCTTCTCCATTCAGTCTATCTCCAAGGTGCTGAGCCTGGTGCTGGCGATGGGCCGTTATGACGACGACGAGATCTGGGAGCGCGTCGGGAAAGATCCCTCCGGGCAACCCTTTAACTCGCTGGTACAGCTGGAGCTGGAGCAGGGCAAACCGCGTAACCCGTTCATTAATGCGGGCGCGCTGGTGGTCTGCGATATGCTGCAAAGCCGCTTAAGCGCGCCGAAACAGCGGATGCTGGAAGTGGTGCGTAACCTCTGCGGCGCGCCGGATATCATCTATGACACCGCCGTGGCGCGCTCCGAGTTTGAACATTCGGCCCGCAATGCCGCTATCGCCTATCTGATGAAATCCTTCGGCAATTTCCACAACGACGTCATCACCGTGTTGCAGAACTATTTTCACTACTGCGCGCTGAAGATGAGCTGCGCGGAGCTGGCGCGCGCCTTTCTGTTTCTGGCGAATCAGGGAAGGGCACCGCATCTGGACACGCCGGTAATCAGCCCGGTGCAGGCGCGACAGGTTAACGCGCTGATGGCGACCAGCGGCATGTATGAAAGCTCCGGCGAATTCGCCTGGCGCGTGGGAATGCCGGGGAAATCGGGTGTCGGCGGCGGGATTATCGCCGTTGTGCCGCATGAGATGTCTATCGCGGTCTGGAGCCCGGCGCTCGATCACGCCGGAAACTCGCTCGCCGGCATCGCGGCGCTGGAAATTCTTGCCCGCGAGATTGGCCGTTCCATTTTCTGAGGAGGCGTTATGGATGCACTGTTCGCGCGCCTGAACCGTTCCGTCTTTCGCCGCCGTTTCCACCTCGGCGCGAAAGAGCGGCAGTATTGCATCGATAAAGGCCCGGAGGTGATTGACCAGCACGCCGCGGACTTTATCGCCAGACGGCTGGCACCCGCTGAGCCCGCGAATGATGGTAAGCAGACGCCGATGCGCGGGCACCCGGTGTTTATCGCCCAGCACGCCACCGCCACCTGTTGTCGCGGGTGTCTGGCGAAGTGGCATCATATCCCGGCGGGTGTGGCGCTCAGCGCCGCACAACAGGCCTATATCGTTGCCGTGATCCACCGCTGGCTGGTACAGGAGATGAACCGCTGAGCGGCGGCGCGATTTTGCGCTGACACGCGTAAACACCCGCCGATTTGTGTTTAAAACGTGTTAAGCTTATTGCCATTCCGTTATCCCGGCGCCGTCTTTCTGTCGCCCGCAGCCGTAAGCGATACACTATGTTTAACCAGGCGAAGCTGACTGGTTTTCGTGAAGAAAAAATGTTGCTCAACGCATCCCTTCTTTTTCTTCTGACCACCCTGTTTTATTTTCTGGGCGCGATGATGCGTCTGGTTGAGCCCTTGTCGCTGTTCTGGCCGCTGAATGCGGTGATGGCGGCGGTGTTTGCGCGCTATCCATTCCTGAACCGCCCTGGTTACTACGCCATCTGTTATGTGGCGATGCTCGCTTATGACGCGATGACCACCACGTGGGGCGCGGCTTCGCTGCTGATTAACTTCTCCAATATGGTGTTTATCGTGACCGTGGCGCTGCTGCTGGTGCGCGATAAACGTCGCGGGCCTGCGCTCGCCCGCCCGGTAAATGCGCTACGGCTCTTTAACTACTGCCTGGCGGCGGCGCTGCTGTGCGCCTTTTTCGGCGCGACGGGCAGCCTCGGCATTAACGCGCAGGGCTTTCTGCCGCTGTTGTGCGACTGGTTCAGCGAGCAGTTCTCGACAGGCGTGCTGCTGATGCCGTGGATTTTGACGCTTACGCGCCCGTCGTGGCCTTCGCGCATAAAACCGGAGGCGCTGTGGCCGTTTCTGGCGCTGGTGGCGTCGCTTGCGGCCTCGGTGGTCATCGGCGGCGCGGGCTGCCTGGCGTTTCCCGTCGCGGCGCTTATCTGGTGCGCGGTGCGCTATCCGCTGAACGTGACCTGTTTCTTAACGCTCTGCACCGGTGTGCTGCAAATTATTCTGGTCAGCGCCGGGATCATTGAAATCAGCTCCGCGAAGCTCTCGGTCGGCAGCCAGATGTTCTCGACGCGTCTTGGTGTCGCGACCATCGCCATCTGCCCGGCGATTGTGGCGGTGAGCGTCAGCGCCATTAACTCGCTACTGGCGCAGATCTCCCGGCGCGCCAATTATGATCATCTCACCGGCGTGTATTCACGCTCCGGGCTTTTTGAGGCGCTGGCGCGCGACGACGACAATCCGGCGCTCGCCGGTCGACCGCTGTGCGTGATGCTGATGGATCTCGACCACTTCAAAAGTATTAACGATAACTACGGGCATGAGTGCGGCGACGCGGTGCTGGCGGTGTTTGGCCAAAAACTGCGGGAGATAACGGGCGAGGCCGGGCGCGTGGCGCGAATGGGCGGTGAGGAGTTCGTGGTGGTCTGCCCGAATATAACGCTCGACCGCGCGTGTCATCTGGCCGAAACGATTCGCCAGCAGGTAGCAGGTCAACCGGTGGTGTGCGAAGGGAAAAGCGTCTCTTTTAGCGTCAGTATCGGGCTTGGCTATGACGCCGCACCGCGTGAGCGGGTGAGCGACGCGTTCACCCGGCTGATGCGTGAGGCGGACACGCTGCTGTATCAGTCCAAACGACAGGGGCGCAACCGCACGTCGGTAGATGATGAACATCAGCCCACGCTCCGCCTGGCGCAGCATCTCTCATAATGTGATGCAAACACTCAGTGACATCGTCACGTGAATAAGATATTGAACTGCCGTTTCTTTTCGGAAACGAAGTAATTGTTTCTGTCAGCGCTTTAAAGTACTTGCCGCCAGGATCCGGGGTTACTAAGATGGCGGGGTTTCGTCACCGGATACTGGTATGAAGAGCGCATCTGAGCAGCTAAACCGTCATCAGCATTCCTCCGCGCTCAGGTTCGTCAGGCGCATGTTTTTTATGCGCCAGCTGGGTACCACCCTCTGCTTTATTCCGCTGTTCGCCTTATTACTGGAACTCCACCGCCCGTTATGGACGCAGGCGCTGCTGGCCGCGAATGCGTTTCTCTGGCCGGTTGCCGCGCGTTATCGCGCGCGCCGCAGCCCTCATCCTGCGCGTACCGAACTGCAAAACCTGCTGGCTGACGCGGCGGCGGGCGGCTTCTGGATAGCGCAGACGGCGCTTTCACCCCTGACCTCGGTGACGATCGCCACCATTTTGCTTGCTGACCGGCTCGCCGCAGGCGGTTTGCCGCTGATGCGGCAGGCGGCGGGCGTCATGGCGCTCATGTTCGGGGCAACATGGATGGCGCTGGGTCTGCCGGTCACGCTGTCGGTCTCATCCCGCACGCTTTACGCCACGCTTCCGCTTATTTCCGTCTATGTGCTGGCGCTCAGTATAGTGAGCCACGCGCTCTCAGCGCGGCTGCGAGAGAAAACCCGCGAGCTGGAACGCTTCGCTAACACCGATCCGCTGCTCAATATCGCCAACCGGCGCAGGCTTGAGCATGATATCGACGCGGCGCTGCAGCGCTTTCACCAAAGCGAACAGCCTGCGGCGCTGATGTTTATCGATATTGATGATTTTAAAGCTGCGAACGATCGCTACGGGCACGAGGCAGGGGATCAGTTGCTGGTCACCTTTTCTGACATCCTGCGCGCGGCGACGCGCGGTGGCGATACCGTGGCGCGCTTCGGCGGCGACGAGTTTGTGGTGTTGTTGCCCGATACGTCATTCGGGCGCGCCTGTGCGGTGGCCGATCGCATCATGGCGCAGACCGCGCAGATGGACGTTTTCCCGAAGCCTGCGCTGCGCTGCACGCTCAGTATCGGCATCGCGCGCGCCACGGCGGAGATGCGCGAAGCGTCGCAGTGGTTAAAAGCCGCAGACGAGGCGCTTTACAGCGCCAAGCGCGAAGGTAAAAATCGTATTTACGCGCTTTGACGGCGGCGGTCTCTTTGCCTGATGCCGGATACGCTATGCTTCAATTAAACAGTGCTTACAGGTTGCGCAATGAAAACACCCGATATCCCGGTTAATGAGCAGGCGCGTCTTCAGTCCCTGCATGATTCTGGCCTGCTTGATGCGGCGCCGACAGAGCGTTTTGACCGTCTTACCCGGCTTGCGAAGCGCCTTTTTAACGCGCCGGTGGCGTTGATTAGTCTCGTCGATCAGGAGCAGCTCTGGTTCGTCTCCTGTGATGGCGCAGAGCCGAAACCCATCCCGCGCCGCGTCTCGTTCTGCGGGCATACGATTTTAAGCAACGCGCCGCTTATCATCACGGATGCACTCAGCGACGAACGGTTTTGTGATAATCCGCTGGTGAATGGTCCGCCGCATATCCGCTTCTATGCCGGTTGTCCGGTCAGGCTGCCCGACGGCGCGACCGCCGGTTCGCTGTGCATTATCGATACCGAACCCCGCGCGTTCAGCGAGGCAGACGCGCATCTGCTGCGCGATCTGGCGGCGATCGTTGAAGATGAGTTTATGGTGCTGAGCGTGGCGACGAGCGACGAACTGACCGGCCTTTTGAACCGTCGCGGTTTTACGTCACTTGCCGGTTACGCGTTCTCAACCCATAAGCGTCGCAGCGAGCCGATGTCGCTCGGGTTTATCGATCTCGACGATTTTAAAGAGATTAACGATACCTGGGGCCACGCGGCGGGCGATGAGGCGTTAAACGCGATGGCGATGCTGATGAAAAACGCCTTTCGCGACAGCGATCTGCTGGGACGGCTCGGCGGCGATGAGTTCGTCGTGCTGTTTAACGATACCGACGAAAAGGGCGCATGGATTGCGCTGCAGTATCTGGTCGAGCAGACCGACGCGTTCAATCGCGACAGCGGTAAACCGTGGCGGCTTGGCTTCTCGTGGGGCGTGGTAAAATTTGATGACGATAAACATCAGGATCTCGCCGGGCTGCTGAAAGCCGCCGATAACGAGATGTATCAGATGAAAACCACCCACAAGCACGCCGCAGGATAAGATTTTCCTCTGACCAATTGCGGCGTTTCTCCGCCATGATAAGGATTATCGGTTAACCCTTTGATAAATCCTCATGGCGGAGTGTCAATGTCTACATCCTATAGTGTTCGTCGTCTCAGCGCGGCGGAAATCCCGACCCACCTTGACTCCCTTTGTGATGTACTGACCGACTGCGTGGAAGGCGGCGCATCGGTGAGTTTTATGCTGCCGTTCAGCGCGGAGAAAGCGCGCGCTTTCTGGCTCGATGTCGCAAAAAGCGCGGCCCGTGACGAGCGCCTTGTGCTCGCGGCATTTGATGCGCAGGGGAAGGCCGTCGGCACCGTACAGCTTATTCTCAGCCAGCCGGAAAACCAGCCGCACCGCGCGGACGTCTCAAAACTGCTGGTACACCGACGCGCGCGTCGGGCCGGTATTGCACAGTCGCTGATGGAAACCCTGGAAAGCGAGGCGCGCCGGGCCGGGAAAACGGTGCTGGTGCTGGATACTTCTACGGGCAGCGATGCCGAACGTTTTTATTCGCGTCATCAATGGGAGCGGGTCGGTGTGATCCCGCATTACGCTCTGATGCCGGATGGCAGTCCCTGTGGCACCACGCTTTTTTTTAAGCAGCTATAAAATTTTTTAATAAAACGGCTCAGTTTGATCGAAACGGGGTTTCATAAACGGTGGTTCTGATAGCGTGGAGCGCAATATCCGTCAGCGGTCTGCTGTTAATCCATCAAGGAACCCATTGTGAAAACATTGAATCGTCGTGATTTTCCCGGCGCGCTCTGGCCGGAGCGCATCATCCAGTTTGGTGAAGGGAACTTCCTGCGTGCTTTTATCGACTGGCAGGTTGATCTTCTTAATGAACATACCGATCTCAACGCTGGGGTGGTCGTGGTGCGTCCTATCGCCAGCGATTTCCCGCCGTCGCTCAGCACACAGGACGGGCTTTATACGACGATTATTCGCGGGCTGAATGAGAAGGGCGAGGCGGTCAGCGAGTCACGACTCATTCGCTCGGTGAATCGTGAGATCAGCGTTTATGCGCAGTATGACGAGTTCCTGATGCTTGCGCATAATCCGGATATTCGCTTTGTGTTCTCGAATACAACCGAAGCGGGGATTAGCTATCACGCCCGGGATCAATTCGACGACGCACCTGCGGTGAGCTATCCGGCGAAACTCACGCGTCTGTTATTCGAACGATTCAGCCATTTTGACGGCGCGCAGGATAAAGGCTGGGTGATAATTCCCTGCGAGCTGATTGATTATAACGGCGAGGCGCTGCGTGAACTGGTGCTGCGCTACGCCCATGAGTGGGCGCTGCCGGCGGCCTTTACCACCTGGCTTGAGAGCGCGAATTCGTTTTGCTCGACGCTGGTTGACCGTATCGTCACGGGCTATCCGCGCGATGAAGTCGCGCAGCTGGAGGAAAGCCTCGGCTATCACGACGCGTTTCTGGATACCGCCGAACATTTCTACCTGTTTGTGATTCAGGGGCCACAGTGGCTCGCCCGCGAGCTGCGTCTCGATAAACTGCCGCTGAATGTGTTGATTGTCGATGACATTAAGCCGTATAAGGCGCGCAAAGTGGCAATTCTCAACGGCGCGCATACCGCGCTGGTGCCGGTTGCTTTCCAGGCCGGACTGAATACGGTCGGCGAGGCGATGGATGACGCGCAGATTTCTGCGTTTGTTGAGAAGGCGATTCATGAGGAAATCATCCCGGTGCTGGATCTCCCGCGCGACGAACTGGAATCTTTTGCCGCGGCGGTGGTGAGCCGTTTTCGCAACCCGTATATCAAACACCAGCTCCTTTCCATCGCCCTTAACGGCATGACCAAATTCCGCACCCGGATTCTGCCGCAGCTGCTGGCGGGGCAGGCGCAGACGGGCGCGCTGCCGCCACGGCTGACCTTCGCGCTGGCGTCGCTTATCGCGTTTTATCGCGGCGAGCGAAACGGAGAGGGCTATCCGCTTCAGGATGACGCCCACTGGCTCGCGCGCTATCAGCAGCTCTGGACGCAACGCGGCGATAACACCATTACGCTGCGTGAGCTGGTGGACGCGGTACTGTCCGATTGCGAGCACTGGGAGCAGGATCTGACAGCGGTACCGGGGCTCGCCGAGCAGGTGACGCGCGATCTCGACGACATCCTTAATCAGGGCATGCGTGAGGCGGTCGCGCCGCTGTGCTGATACGCGCATACGATTCAAAACGACCCGGCACCTGCCGGGTTTTTCATAAAGAGATGATTTTAGTTACAACATACATTTTATTTATCCAGAAAACCTTACGCTTAAGCCACAACGCTGTTTGCTTTCTGGCAGTGAACATAAAGCAAACCGTCACATTTCTCGCGCAGACTCTCAATTCCAGGTGTTAATCGGGTGGGCTGGCGCAAACGCTCTACACTCTATAACGCATGGTTTTCTTTCGATATTGACCTCTGAAACGCAGGAGCGCGTATGTCTTTTTCACTCTCTGGTCTTTCCCTGCAGGTAGGGCTGGCGCTGGGCTTAGCCTGTGGCGTTGCCGCGCCCGCCGCCGCGTGGGATAACCTCTACGTCTTTGGCGACAGCCTGAGCGATACCGGCAACAATGGCCGCTACACGTTCGACAGCAATCGTTATCCGCTGTATGACGAAATCCTCGCGCAAAAATATGGCCTGACGCTTGCGCCCTCGGATAAAGGCGGCAATAACTACGCCGCAGGCGGCGGGGTGGCGGTGCCGGCGCTTGGCACAGACAACACTCAGGAGCAGGTGCAGCGCTATCTGAGCCAGACGAATGGCCGGGCGGACCGCGACGGGCTCTATATCCACTATGTGGGCGGTAACGATTTGGGTGCCGCGGTGCTGCAACCGCTACAGGCGCAATCCATTGTGACCGGCAGCGCCACGGCGGCGGCGTCGCAGGTGCGCACGCTTTTAAACGCGGGCGCAGGCACGGTGATTGTGCCAACGGTGCCGGACGTCTCGGCAACGCCGACGTTAATTGAAACCGTTGTTCAGCTGGGAACGGCCGGTAACAGCGCCGCGCTACAGGCTGCGTTCGCGTCGCTTGGCAACGCGCAAACCCCGACACTCGCCGCGCGCGATGAGGCGATTCGCAACGCGTTTTACGCGGCGGCGGGAGAAGTGAGCCCGGTTCCGGCGCTTTCGAAGGCGCTTGGCGACGGCCTCTATGCGGCGTATCAGGCGGCCGCTGAACAGGTCTCTGCGTTAAGCCAGCTCTATAACGCGACCGAGGAGCAGGCGCTGGTCGCGAACGGCGGCGGCAATATCGTGCGTGCCGATATCAACGCCATTTTCAATGAAATCCTCGCGAATCCGGGCCAGTTCGGCATTACCAATACCGCGGGTATGGCGTGCCCGCCGGGCCTTTCCGCCGCTGATTGTACGTCGTCGAGCGCCGGGTTTAATGGCCGTCAGGCGTGGCTCTTTGCCGATCATCTGCATCCGAGCCCGCAGGTGCATCGCCTGATGGCCGAATATATCCAGTCTATACTCGCCGCTCCGGCGCAGGTGGCTCTGCTGAATAAAGCGACGGCGGCGCAGGTACAGAACAGCCGCGCCACGCTCGACAGCCGTTATCAGCAACGCCGTACTGAACAGGCGGAACAGGGCAGCGCGGGCATTTTTGGCGGCTACAGCGGCGAATATGCCCGCTACACCAAAAATGAGACCGGCGACGGCAGCGCCAACACCAACAATCTGACGATCGGCGCGGATTACCGGGTGACAGACAACTGGCTGGTCGGCGCGCTGATTGCCGGATCGCTCGACGATCAGCGCCCGACCGATAACCTGAGCTACGACGCGCGCGGTTATCAGGCGGCACTCTTTACCGCGGTCGATTTCGGGCCTGGCTGGGTCAACGCCGATGTCCACTGGCTGAAAGGCGAATACCGCAATATCCAGCGCCGCGTGGAGCTCGGGCCGTTGACGCGCGTTGAGACGGGCGAAACGGATGCCAGACTCTGGGGTGCGCGCCTGACCGCCGGGCTGGATCTGCCGGTGACCCGCGCACTCACGACCGGGCCGGTGGTGCAGTACGCGTGGGATTACAGCCACGTGGATGGGTACAGCGAAGCGGGCGACGACAGCACCGCGATGCGCTTTCGCGATCAGAACTTCCATTCGCAAATCGGCAGCATCGGCTGGCGTCTCGATGCCGATATCGGCCCGGTGAAACCGTACGCGCAGGTGGATTACAAACACCAGTTCGGTGATTCGGTCTGGCGCGGTCAGGGCGGGTTGAAGTCAACATCGCTCACTTTCAGCCGCGACGGGGCGCAAGATGATAAAAACTGGATGGATATCACCGCCGGTGCCAGCGTCGCGCTAAGCAGTAATGTGTCGGCGTTTGCGGCGCTGTCGCAAACCGCAGGGCTTAGCAGCGGCGAGCAGACGCGCTATAACATCGGCCTCAGCGCCTCGTTCTGAGTCCATTGACGCCATAAAAAAGGGCAGCCATCAGGCTGCCCTCTGTTTTTACACGGTGAACGGCTTACGGTTCGCCATACAGTGCAATCAGGCGGCGCGTAACGCCGTTAGTCCAGCCGAAGCCGTCCTGCAACGGGTATTCACCCCCGCCACCCGGGCGCGGCGAGTAGTCGGCGATATGGTACTTCTCAATGAGCTTATGGTTTTCATTGTAGAATCGTTTCACCGTACGCAACCAGTTATTGGCAATGATGTCAGCCAGCGCGTCGTCGCCATAGTTTTTCAGCCCCTGAATGGCCATCCACTGGAGCGGCGCCCAGCCGTTCGGTTTATCCCACTGCTGTTCCGTTTCCACTTCGGTGGTCAGGATACCGCCTGGGCAGAGCAGACGTTCACGCAGATTCGTCGCGATGCGATCCGCCTGCGCATAGCTGGCAAGCCCGACATACAGCGGCACCACGCAGGCGGCCGAGAACGACGCGAGCTGGCCACGACGCCAGTCGTAGTCGCGAAACGCGCCCATGTCGTTATCCCACAGGTAGCGATTAACCGCCTCGCGGCGATCGATCGCTTTTTTGCGAAACACGGTCGCGGTCGCCGGAATGCCTTTAAGCTGCGCGATATTGGCAATGGCGGTTTCCAGCTTGTAGAGAAACGCATTGAGATCCACCGGCAAAAAGTGCGTGGTGCGGATGCTCGCGAGGCGGTCCGGATCGCGCAGCCAGCGGGAGGAGTAATCCCAGCCGGAGGCCGCGCCCGCGCGCAGATCGCGATAGACCTCGCTCGCCGGACGCCCGGAGAGCTTCGCGGTTTCCACATCCTCGCGCCAGGATTCATCGCGCGGGGTGTCGCGGTCATCCCAGTAACGGTTAAGCACCGTGCCGTCGGCCATTTTCACTACATGGCGAAACGCCTGGCCTGGCTCCAGCGTGTCGGCACCGTCCATCCAGAACGCGTATTCCATCAGCAGATGATCAAGATAGCGCCGCGCGCCGCGCACGCCGTCCTCTTCAAACAGCTCCACCATCAGCGCAAACACCGGCGGCTGCGAGCGGCTCAGATAATAGGTGCGGTTGCCATTCGGAATATGCCCGTAGTTTTCAATCATCCAGGCGAAGTTATCGGCCATGCAGCGCAACATATCGTGGCGGCCACTCTCGGCAAGGCCGAGCATGGTGAAATAGGAATCCCAGTAATAGGTCTCGGTAAAGCGTCCGCCTGGCACGATATACGCCTGCGGCAGCGGCAGCAGAGAGGAGTTCTCCAGATGCTCATGCGGCTGGCGCGTCAGAATTGGCCATAAGTTGTCGATGTGCTCAGTCAGCGTCCGGTTCGGGTCCGAGACATACGGATTGGTGTTGATCACCGGAAAGTAAAAGTGCTCCTCGACAAAACGGCGCAGGTCGAAGTTCGGCAGGCGTTTGGCCTGACGGTAGTTCATCAGAATGGTCAGCGGCGACACTTTCGGCGCGCAGTCCGGGAACGTTTTACTGTCCGCAAAAATACGGGAGGCCTGAACATGCTCAAACAGCTCTAAATAGCGGTCTGCCGGCGTCAGCGCGTCGGGGGATGGCATGCCTTCGATCGATTCAGGCTGCGGCTCGACATCGCGGGTATCCGGAATAATTTCACCCGATTCAGGGTCCATACGCGCCTTCTCAGCTAATTCCTCTGTGAAAGGTAAGCGTGTTGTCTGTTGAAACATGCTAATACGTACCTCCAGAGCGGCTTTCGTTTCAGATTCTGTAAGTTTAGCAAATCGTTATCGCTCTTTAACCGGGCGGCAAAGAGTTTAAGAAGAGACTGAACGCCGCGGAGCGTCCAGTTATCCGTACAGCGTGCTTAACGCCTCAGGGCGCGACGGTGGTTTCATAAAAGTTATGGCCAACCGTTTTGCCTTGCGCATCAAGAATTTCGTACTCGATGCGCAGCGCGCCTGGGGCTGAGGGAGTGAACGTCAACTGCGCCACCTGGCGACCAGAGTCAGGCGGGAGGGTCATCGGTTTGCTCTCTTGCTGCCCGGCAATGCCGGGCGTTTTTACGCGCCAGCGCAGTGTACACCCGTCGCAGGGCGAAAAACTATCGTTTATCGCCCATAATTTAACCACTCCGGGCGTGCCGGCGCGCCAGTTAAGCGTCACCGGCTCGATGGACGGCAACAGCGGCTGATACGCGCGTTGCAGCGCGTAATAACCGGCTTTCGGCTGGCGCAGATAGTCCACAACGCCCCAGTTAATCGACGGCCAGGTTTCAACAAACATAAAGTGGAACAGGGCGGTCACCGGTTGATAGCGCTGGCGACGATAACTCTCCGCCGCCATGCCCACTAAATCGGCCTGGTATTTCTGCGTGTTGTGGATAAATTCGTCCATATTTTTGCCGCGCGGAATTTTCGCAAATCCGAAGGTCTGGAACGGCTGGAAGTTATGGTATTTCCAGATTTCCCAGTCGGGATCGTCCGCTTTTGTCGAGGCGGGCCAGCGTTTGTCGGCAGGGATAATCGTTTTCAGCGTCGAGAGTTTCGGCAGCGCCTGGGCACCGAATTCCGTAATGATGCCGGTTTTCGCCGGTTGCAGCACATCCGTGGTGACCCCGAAATACCAGCCTTGCCAGTAATGTTCTTCCACCGCCGAGAAACGGTGCACGATGCGGCTGTCGTCTTTGGCGAGCGCGTCGGCGACACGTTCCGTCAGAACGCGGTTGAGATCCTTATGCCAGTCCGGGAAGCGCTTTTCCATCCACGGCGAGTTCCACGGCGGCTCATTATGACCGCCCCAGGCGATGATGGCCGGCGAATTGCCGAACTGCTCCGTCATCTCCAGGCTCTGCCGCGCGGCGTTATCGGCAAATTCAGGCGTGTCCTTATAGCCCCACTGGAGCGGCACGTCCTGCCAGATCATCAGCCCCATTTCATCAGCCATGCGGTAGAGCGGGCGGCCCGCCACGTGGCCGTGGACGCGAATGGCGTTGGCGTTCATATCCAGCACCAGTTGCAGATCGCGCCGGTACTTTTTCTCATCCATCTCGCTAAGCCACGGCGAGCCGATATAGTTGCTGCCCTTAATGAAAATGCGTTTACCGTTGAGCACCCAGCCTTGGTTATCCGGCTGCTCGACAATCTGGCGCAGCCCAGTACGGCTTGTAATGCGCTCCATCTCGCCCTTGTCGTCGTTAAACGTCGCGCTGACGCGGTAAAGGTGCGGAAAGCCGTAGCCTTTCGGCCACCAGAGCTGCGCGTTTTCCATCGGCAGCGTCAACGTCAGACGCTGCGGCGTGCTGCCGGTCGCCTCAAGTTGCACCTTCTGTTTTTGTGTAAAACGCTCGCCGCTAAAATTTGCTGGCCGGGCGCGCAGGGTTAGCTCCACCTCGCGCGCCTGCGTGGCGCGATAAACCACTTCGACGCGAAGCTGTGGTTTATCAAGCCCGTGCTGGAAATCGGGGCGCAGAATCAGGTTATCCACCGTCACGCCGCGGCTCAGATGCAGCCGCACCGGCGCCCAAATGCCGCCGGAGTTCGCGTCCTGACCGCGTGGCGACCAGGCACCACCTGGACGCGTATCGTGCTGATTCAAAACGCCTTTCACCATCGTTTTATGCAGCGGCCAGATAGTTTTGGGGTCTTCAAAGGGGCTGTCAACGCGCACCGCCAGCTTATTGTGACGTTGTAACTTTTCGGTGATGTCATATGCGAAACGCTGGAAATAGCCCTCGTGCCTGCCGAGCGGCTGTTGGTTCAGCCAGGCGTCGGCGTAGTAATCCACGCCGTCAAACACCAGCGTCGCCATCGTATCTTCCGGTAACGGCGGCAGGGTAAATTCATGGCGATACCAGAGCACGCCCTGATGATCCCAGCCCGCGGTATACCAGTTTGACGGCACCGGTAATGTGCGCCAGTCGCGCACCGGGCCTTGCTGGCCCATAAACGTCGCGTCATTGCCGTCGTGGGCGCGCCAGCCGCCCGCGAGCGACCAGCTGGCGGGCACCGGCACCGATGGCGCTTCTCTGGCGACAACCGCGCCGCTTGTGAGCATGAATAACACACAGGCCAGACGTTTCATCATCCCTCCAGCAGTTGAATCAGGAATTCACGCACGCGACGCTGCTGCGTCCCGAGCGCCTGACGCCACGCCTCGCGCTGCGCCGATGGCGCGCCAGGCTCCTGGCTTTCTATCTCCTGCAGCAGCGCAGTCAGCCCGTCAAAGCCGAACGTCGCCGCTTCGCCGCGAAGCTTATGCGCCAGCCGGTGCGCCTGCTCGCCGTCGCCTGCGGCAAGCGCGGCATCAAGCAACCCGGCCAGCTCGTCAAATCCTTCGGAAAAGAGCCCGAGCAACTCTTTTAACAGCGCCATATCGCCGTCGAACGCGGCCAGCAGCTGCGCGCTGTCCGGCAGGCCATCAGGCGGCGACGGGGCGCTTTGCGGGGCAAAGCGTGAGAGTTCGTCGGCGAGCGCGACCAGCGCCACCGGTTTTGAGAGATAGCCATCAAAGCCCATCGCGAGGCAGCGCTCTTTATCGCCCTGCATGGCGTGAGCTGTCATTACAATCGCTATCTGATGGCCGCCGCGCTGCGCCTCTTCCTGACGCAGCGCGCGGATCGCCGCTTCGCCGTCCATGACCGGCATCTGCAAATCCATCAGGAGAATATCAAAGCCGCCGCCGCGCCAGGCCTCCAGCGCCAGCAGGCCGTTATCCACCGTGACGCACTCATGGCCGAGTTTTTCCAGCAGGCGCACCGCCAGCAACTGGTTCACGGGGTTATCTTCCGCCAGCAAAATGCGCATTGGCGCGCTGTGTGCCAGTTCCGGCATCACGGGCGCTACGGGCGCGGCCTGCTCAGTTCTGGCGGGTTCCGGGCGCAGCGCCTCGCCGAGCGCACGCGCCAGCTCCTGCTGATCGACCGGCTTATTGAGATACCAGGCGATGCCGGTACGGCGCAGCGTGGAGAGATCGAGATCGCGGCTCATTGAGCTGAGCATAATAATTTTGCTGCGCGACGCCTGCGGGAGCACGGAAATCTCCAGCGCCAGCGAAATGCCGTCCATTTCCGGCATCTGGGCATCAAGGACGATCACCGGGAAATCGCTGTCATTTTCAAGCAGCGCCAGCGCGCCCGTCGCCCCGGAAACGCAGACCGGGGTTAAGCCAAGCTGTTTCAGCATCGCCTGCATCAGACGGCGGTTAGTGGCGTTATCATCCACCACCAGCACCCGCTCGCCGTTGAAATGCGTTTGCGCAGGGATTTCCGGCGTCGCCTGCGCCGCGCTTTGCAGCGGCAGGGTGAAGCTAAATTCGCTGCCCTGATTCGCTTCACTGGTGACGGTCAGCAGCCCGCCCATCATCGCCACCAGCCGCGCGGAGATCGTAAGCCCGAGCCCCGTGCCGCCGTAGCGGCGGGTCGTGGAGGTATCTGCCTGGCTAAAGGCCTCAAAAATCACCTGCTGTTTTTCCGGCGGGATGCCGATGCCGCTGTCGCGCACCCGAAAGCGCCATTCGCCAGGCTGCGGGCCAGGCGCTACAGCCAGCAGGATTTCGCCCTGATGCGTGAATTTGAGCGCGTTGCTAAGCAGGTTGGTCAGCACCTGGCGCAGACGCACAACATCGACACGCAGCGTCTGCGGTACACGCTCATCCACCTCGACCAGCAGCTCTATCTGCTTTTCGCTCGCAAGCGGCATCAGCGGGCGCACCAGCGACTGTATAAACGGCCGCAGCGCCACATACTCTTCATGCAGGACGATTTTGCCCGCCTCGATTTTCGAGAAATCGAGAATGTCGTCGATGATATGCAGCAGCGACTGCGCGGAGCTCATCACCAGCGTCAGGTATTCCCGCTGTTCGCTGTTTAAACCCGTATCGAGACAGAGCTGCGTCATGCCGAGAATGCCGTTCATGGGCGTGCGGATCTCATGGCTCATGTTGGCAAGAAACGCGCTTTTGGCCTCATTCGCGGCGCGCGCGGCGTTGGCCGCCTCGCGTGAAATCAACTCCGCCTCTTTGCGCCGGGTGATATCCTGAAGGGTGCCAATCAGGCGCTCAATCTCGCCGGTGACGGTGAGCGCGATGATCTGCCCCGAGAGCAGCATCCACAGCCACTGGCCGCTGCGATGCTGCACGCGGATCTCGCACTCAAACACCGGCATCTGGTGTTCGCTGGCGCGCTGCATCGCGCTTTTCAGCAGATCCCGGTCGTCCGGGTGGATCAGCGAGAGCAGAAAATGGCTGGTATGTTGTAGCTGACCGCGCGGCTCGCCGAGCAGATTCAGAAAAGCGTCGTTGAGATGCAGCGCATCGGTCGTGACCTGCCAGTCCCAGATGCCAATATGAATCGATTCGGCGGCCAGCAGGAAATCGTCATGCAGCAACTGGCGCGTGTTCTGCACGTTATCCAGCGCGCTGATATCGGTGTGTAGGCTGATGATGCCGCCGTCGGCGGTACGCTGATGCTGAATAAAAAGCCGCCGCTGTTGCAACTGACGCACTTCGCAGTGGCCATCGTGACGACAATTAGCGATGAGTGAGGCAACAAGCGTGTCGCGGCTGCGGCTGTCGGTCTGATAGCCCGCATGGATAAAGGATTGCGCCAGCGCGCTTAACGCCGCCCCCTCAACCAGATGCGCTTCGATGCCGGGGTAAAAACGGCTCACCTGCGCGTTCCAGGCGACCAGCCGTTCGTCTTTATCGTAAACCAGCAGGGCGGCGGGCAGCGCGTCGAGCGCCGGAGCCAGAGAGGCGCTGTTCATAATACCGCCCCAGGCTGGTAATGCAGCTCCGCCTGACGGCGCATATATTCAAGCCCCGGCGCGATGGTCATCGCCCAGGCGGTCAGCACTTCTTCGTCGCACGCCGGGTCGCGTTCCGCCACAGTATCGAGAATAGCCCGCCGCCAGTGGGCGAAGAAGTTCGGCGGCAGTCGCACGCCGTTGCTCTCCTGCTGGCGCGCCAGGCGCTCCAGAAAATCAGGCACCATCAGCACGCCATCCACCATCAGCATCGCGAAAAAGCTTTTATAGACGAAGTTGCGCAACAGCCGCGGTTCGACCGCCGCAAAATGCTGTTCGGTTTCCGGCGTCATATGAATAAAGCGGTTAAAAAAGGCGTCAAAAAAGGGCTGTTTATCGTCGTCCGGAAACAACCGGCTGTAGCTTTCGTCGAACAGATCCCGATAGAGCATCATGGGCGAACCTCCGGGCGGCTTTCGCCAGGCAGGCACTGGCGCAGGGGGTTGAACACGTCACTCAGACGGCGGCTGAAATAGCTGCCGGGCGCGGGGGCGTCGCTTGCCAGCAGCGGGCCGCCGTTCGCTTTATAGAACAGCGCTTCAAGGACAGTGGCGTTGGTGGAAAGCGTCAGCGAGCGGTTGTAGTCGCCGGTTGCCTCGACGCGCCCTTCGTACCAGCCGCGTTTTTCGTCATACATCAGGCGTGTCGCCT
Source organism: Cronobacter sakazakii (assembly GCF_000982825.1). Classification (NCBI taxonomy): domain Bacteria; kingdom Pseudomonadati; phylum Pseudomonadota; class Gammaproteobacteria; order Enterobacterales; family Enterobacteriaceae; genus Cronobacter; species Cronobacter sakazakii. The sequence continues at coordinate 3,217,722 of NZ_CP011047.1, forward strand.
GCATCAGCGCGTCGGTGTACGGGGTATCCCACAAGACCCACAGCGAAAAAACCGCTTTGGTGGAAACCTGGGCGAGGCGCGGGTACTCTTTGCCGTCATCGCCGAGGGTATTCCAGGGGTAGCCATTCGCCCAGACGGTGTCCGAAGCGTGCCACGGCGCGGCGCTGGTACTGAAATCGGCGCGGGCGGTGAGAATATTCTCCTGCTGCCAGCGGCTCTCCTGGGAGAGATACACAAGCTTCGCGCGCTCGCGCAGGTTATCTATTTGCGCGCGATCGACGCCCGGCACTTCCCAGCCAAATTCGAGCCCCGGCAGCGTATAGGGCAGCGTGGTGATAAGCGACGGCTGCCAGGTCGTGCGCGGATCGCGGGCGTCCACCGGCAGCGCGCGGTCATAGAGAATCACATTCTGCGACGGCGGCCCCCAGGCTTTTGTGGGCTGGAATCCCCACAGGCTGAAGCCCGCGGCGGCGTATTCGCTTTCGCCAAGCCGAATTTCATCGCGCGGTGTCAGCAGTCCGTTTTGCATCTGCGCGGCGTAAAGCGTGCCGTCTTTATCGATGACCGGGCAGAAATTCCAGCGCATCACCACGCGTTCCAGATATTCGCTGTACTGCGGGTGATACTGCGCCACCAGACGCAGCGCCAGCATCAGCCGCGCCATATCGCGCGCCGACCAGCCCATCACGCCCGGTTTGCCGGTGAAATCCACCATCGTGGGAGACCACGTGGAATAGAGGCGGTTTGGCGTCTGACGAGGGGTGAGCGGCAGGCGATTAAGCGTGCCGAGCAGACGTGTCAGGCGCTCATCGAAAATTTTTTCGTCTATCAGATTCAGCTCGCGCGCGGCCGTCAGCGCAATCAGTGAATCGCCTATCTGCCAGAGGGACACGACGGGGCGTTTGTCGCTCCCGTTCACGAGACCCGTGGCGTCCTGGGTATTGTTTTCAAAATAACGCCAGGCGATGGCGGCCCATTCGCGCTCCTGCGGCGTGAGCGTGCTAATGCGCGCGGTGGTGTGCCAGCCCCCGTGCGAGAACCAGCGCCAGCCCGCGCGATCGTCGCGAAGCAACAGCCAGGCGAGCGCCACGCCCAGCACGGCGAGGATAAGCAGCAGGCGGCTTACTGTTTTAAGCATGTCGCGGTAACCGGTGGCAGTTTCACAGGTTCGTCCTCTTTACAGGTCGCGCACTGGCAGGCCTGACAGGTCGGTTTGCTGCGTATCGCGGTGCCGTTCTGCTGACACCAGTTCTGGATGCCAGGCGTCATATTGAGGAACGGGCGGTTGCGACGCGAGTTGTTCTCCTCAAACAGATCGACCAGTTTTTTCTCCCACATGGACGGGGCGTAATTTTTATTTTTTGGATCGTTGGTGTTAAAGCGCAGCAGCTTGCCCTGTTTCTTAAAGAGCAGCGCTTCCAGCATGATGCCGTTATTGTTACCGGTGAAGGCGTTAATGGGCCCGTCGCCGTTCTCATAGATACCTTCGTAATAGCCCTGTTTCGGATCGTTGGCATTTTCAATGGTGGTGAAGAGACGGTCGGTATAGGGTGAATCCCACAGCACCCACATGCCAAGCGCTGCCTTGAGCGACACCGCCGCCGCCTGCGGCACATACTGGCCCTTGTCGGTGATGGTGTTCCAGTTAAAGCCGTCGCTGAACACGGTGTCGTAAACGAAGTACGGGGATTTATCGAGCTGATGCTCAGAGCGTGCGGTCAGCACGCCGGTGATGGTGTAGCGGTTCTCCTGCGCCTGATAGACGCGGTCAGCGAAGTTTTTCATCCACGGATGCGAGTAGTTGTTCGGGCTGTCGTCGCGATCTTTGGCGGTATCCCAGCCCATCTCCAGCCCGTAAAGCAGGTAGGATTCGGTCACCACATAGTTATGCTGGCTGGTACGGCGCGGGTCGCGGGAGTCATAAGGCACCAGCACGCAGTAGATGTCCGCCAGCGCATACGGCTCCGGACGGCTCGCCTGGCAGGTGTTAAATCCCCACAGTTGATAGCCTGCCGCGCCATACTCTTCATACCCGAGACGGCCTTCCTGAACATATTTCGGCTGGTTGTTCTCAAGATACGCGCCATACATGGTACCGCACGGATCTATCACGTTAGTGAAATCCCAGCCCAGCACGATGTTGTCGACGCTGTTGCTGTATTCCGGGTAGCGCTCTTTAACGTTCTGAAGCCATATCAGCATGCGGCCAATATCCAGCGCCGAAAAACCGATTTCGCCCGGTTTGTTCAGGTAGTTTACTTTCTGCGCCGTAATGGTGTTGTAGGCTTTGTTGGGCACCTGGTTGCGGAAAAGATCGAGTTTATTCAGCGTGCCGAGCAGCTTTAGCATCCGGCGGTCAAATTCCGCTTTGTCGATGATCCCCAGTTCGCGGGCGGCCACCAGTGCGCCGATATAAGAGCCGGTATCCCACATGGTGGTGGACGGATACTGGTTAACGGCGTTGACCAGCCCGGTCGTCGGCTGGTAGTTGACCACGAAATATTGCCAGGCGTTTTTCGCCATTTTCATTTCGCGCTCGGTCAGTTCGCCATGACGCGCCGGATAGTCGTTCGCGGGCAGTTCGCCCCGACCCTGTGCGGTGACAGTGCATCCCAGCAGCAAAAAGAGGCAGGCTACGCTGCGAATAAACAGGGGCAAAGATTTCAGACTCATGGCGTAACTCCCGCAGAAGCAGTGGCGGTGGAAGGCGTGTGCTGGCATCCCAGACAGAGCAGTTGCCCGCCCGCAATATAGGCAAGGCTCTCCAGCACCACCGCGTTGGTGTCGGCATCAATTACGTTATTCACGCTGTTATTCAAATTCAGACCACGTTGCCAGCCTTTACCCGGCACCAGTAGCGGCTGTACCTGCTGGCGCAGCGCTTCGCTCCAGCCGTTGCGAAAGAGCGCATACCAGGCGAAGGCGGAGCGGGTCGAGGTAATGGCGGTGCGCTCCGGCGCGGCTTTGTCATACGCCGTTTCGCCCGGCGCACGCTGAGGCTGGCGTTCAGGGATAGCGGTGGCGAAATCGGGCGCCTGTTCAGCATAATCCGTGCTGATGGGCGGCTTGCGCACCCGCAGGCTGTGACGGCGCTGCTGGATTTGCATGATGCGCCACGCGACTTCGCCACTCTGCGCGTCAAAGCCAAGCTCAAGCCCGGTTAACAGCCAGGGGAGACTCACCAGCGAGGGCTGTTTGCCCCACGGTGTGCGCAGCCCTTCATCCGGCACCATGATCCCGTCGATGTCGATCATGCTCTGACCCTCCGGCGGCTGCGTGACGGCAAGCCCGCCGGTGGTATTAATAAAACGCAGCGTATGGCTTGCGTAAGTGCGATAGCCAAAGCTGTCGCGCGGCTCGTCGGTTGGGATAACCCAGTGGCGTACCGCCAGCGCCGCGTTGGTATTTTTCGCCTGCACAAACAGCGCGTCGAGATGCCAGTGCGAGAGCAGCGCTTTTACGGCAGGGGCATGCTGCGGGTAGTGCCACAGCAAAACCTGAAGCGCCATCAGTAACCGTCCGACGCCAATCGCGCTGCTTTCCGGCTTGCCTAAAATCTCCTGTTTATCGCCGCGGTAATACGCGGCAGGCAGGCCGTCCGGCGTCAGCGGCAGTTCGCCCAGCGCGAACAGCGCCTGGCTGATGCGTTCGTCAAATTCGTCACGGGTGATCACGTCCAGCCGGTAGGCCGACACTGCCGCCAGCAGATAACTGCCGGTGCTCCAGAGGCTGAACCACGGCGCGCCGTCCTGAGCGTTCACCAGCCCGTCGGGGCGGCTGTTATTAACGAAATATTGCCAGGCCACACGCGCCCAAATCGCTTCATCAAAGGTGAGCGGGCGGGCATCGGGCAGCGGCGGAAAATCGTCGCTTAGCGTCATGCCGCTGCTGCTCTCCACGCGCGTCGGCATCTGGCGCTCCACCCAGACCACCACCGCGAACCCGATCAGAAATCCCACCAGAATGGTGATATAACTGCGCGCGCTAAGCAGCGCACTGGAGACTTTCATGCGCCGCTCTCCTCATCCGCGGGCTGCCACATGGCGGCCATGATCATGGGGAGCATGGCGGCGATATTCACCGCGCCCCAGAAGATGTTAATCACGTAGCCGGACGGGTCATCGACCGCGCCGCGCGCCACCTGGATACCGCCCCAGATAAGCCCGATAAGCGTCAGCACCACAATGGCGATTTGCGGTTTCACCAGATAGAGAAACCGCCCGGTCTGGCGCTCTTTGGGCGTGACGTGAAACTTAATCTGTTCACCGCGCAGCACCGTATCGAGCGCTTTTAAGTTCATCGAGAAAAACGACAGATACGAGGCGCGCCCGTCCCACGCGGAAATTCCCCAGGTACCGAACATAAACGCCAGCTCCGAGACAATGAAAAAAGGCAGAAAGTGCAGATAAAAGGGCGTCGACCACGCGGAGACGGGCGGGATGCCGGTAAAGAGATAAATCAGCGGCGAGACAAGAAACACCGTATTCCAGATGCAGGCCAGATAAGACCAGAACGTGGTGGCGTACATCAGCGTTTGTGGCAGCGAGAGCTTAAAACGGCGGCGGCTGAAGATATTGTCGTGAAAGAGAATATCCAGCGAACCCGCGGCATATTTGAAGCGCTGGATAATCCAGGTGAGCATATCCTGCGGCGAGAGCATTTTCGATTCGATGCGAGGGTGCATCACCGAGCGCCAGCGGCGCGCGCTGTCGCCATGCAGCACAATGGAAGTGTAGATATCTTCTGAAACGTGAAATTTATAGGGCGTCAGCTCGGTGTCATAGAGCACATGCGGGCGCATCGCGTCCTGAAGCGCTTCGCGCATCGACGGGTCGCGGATATCGCGCGTGTGGCGGTCAATCTCTTCTTCCACCGTCCAGACATAGCTGCGCAGCGCCGCCTGCATAATCGCCTCGCGGCGGTGCACCGACGCCGCGCCACAGCAAAAGGCCGCGTTGGCCCAGTTGCGACGGCGCAGGATCACGTCATAAAACATGCGCGGATCGTTAAAGAACGGATCGCGCCCGATGGTCACCGGGCCGACGATTTTCTCCGACAGCCAGCCGAGCGCGTAACCCGGTTTGCCCGCTTTACGTGACAGCCAGCGCGGTAGCCGCTCGCCTTCGGGGAGATCGAAAAACCACTGCGGCGTCTGTACCCAGGCGACATCCGGGTCGCGGAAATAGCCGAGCGTATGCTCAAGCAGCGTCGGGAAGACGCGGGTGTCGGCGTCGCAAATCACGATAAAATCGCCGTCGGTCTGCTCAAGTCCATTACGCAGGTTGCCCGCCTTAAAGCCGATATTGGTTTCGCGGGTAATGTAATTGACGCCTTCTTCTTCGCAGACCGCCCGCATCGCGGGCCTGCGGCCATCGTCCAGCACGTGTATACGGTAATCGAGCGGGCCGGGGTAGCGCATTTTCAGCGCATCCTGAATGGAGAGCCGCACCAGCTCGACATCTTCAGAGTAGGTGGCGATAAAGAGATCGACGCGTACCGGGCGCGGCTCGGCCTGGTCTTCCGCGTTCAGACAGTCGTTAATATCCAGCGGGGCGGGCTGCTGCGGCGGGTCTTCTTCCCGCCAGAGATTAATGGTGAACAGCACGGTGCCAATCCAGGCGCAGGTTTCAGCGATGACCAGCGGCAGGGCATACCACAGCGCGTCCATATTGAGCGATTCCATCCAGCGCCAGCGAATATAATTCGCGCCCAGCACCAATGCCGCGACCGACATTATCTGCCAGAGAATTTTCACGACGCGGGGCGTTTCTAAGGGCTCCGGCGGTTTACGGTTTTCAAAACGCGAGAAATAAAAACCCATAGCGGCATCATCATCCAGACACAACAAAGACAGTGGCGTTGAATAATTATCAATGGTAACTATTCATCGTCAGCGAAATATCTCTGGTTCAGTTTTAGATTCGTTTTAAGTTTATGAAGTGATTGTAGATGCCCGCGCTGAACTTTCCAGAAAGATAAATTGATGGCGCGCTTTGCGCCGTTTCGCTTTTTCGTTTACCACTGCGGGAAAATATATTTTCCGCGAAACGCTGACAGCCGCTTATTGCCGTATACACTTTCCTGATAATACTCAGAATATATTGCGCTGCCCGGAGCAGGCGGCCCCAGCCGATAAGAAACCGTGCCGATGAGCGATACTGCAAGCGTAGCTTCAACCCGCGATATACCGCGCGTGCGCGTCTCCTGGCGCTATGTGGCGGCCGACCGGCGCGATCTGCGTATCGACCTGATGCGCGGCATTGCGCTTGTGATGATGGTCGTCGCGCATACTGAAGTGATGTCGATATTTAATATATTGACGTGGGAGCGTTTCGGATTAACCACAGGCGCTGAAGGCTTTGTGATCCTGGCCGGTTTTATGCTCGGCATGCTTAACCGCCAGCGGTTGCAAAAAGCGGTATTACTGACGGTAGGCTGGACACTCTGGCGGCGTGCCTGGAAGATCTATCTGGTTAATATCATTATTATCCTGAGCGTGCTGCTGTTATCGAAAATACCTTTTATTAATACGTTTGAAATAACCCACTTTGTGGACCGTTACTCGGGGAATAGCTGGTCGTTGTTTCCCACCACGCCGCAAATTAAAGAAACCTGGTTCAACATTATTTTGTTTTTACAGATTGGCCCGCACCAGACCCAAATTCTGGGGCTGTATGTCTTTTTACTGCTGTTAAGCCCGCTTTTTCTCGCCTTACTGCACTATCGTAAAACCGCCTGGCTGATTGCCGGTTCGGCAGGGGTGTATGGCCTGTATCAGGTGACGTCGTTTCGCCTCACCGAGAGCGAATTTGAGTTCGCGTTTCCGCTGATGGCCTGGCAGCTCATTTATATCATCGGGATGTGCTGCGGCTGGTATAAGGACGAACTGTTATCACTCGCGCGCACCGGCCCCGGCAAAGTGACCGTCGCGTTTATGATCATCTGTGCGCTGATACTGATGTTTATCGCCCAGAATCATACCAACCCCTTTATGCCGCCGGGCCTGCTGCTGCATATCATTCCGCCCGCCGATTTCAATGCGCTCTACCATACGTGGGCCGCCAAAAACGCACTCGGGCCGCTGCGGGTGCTGAACGATTTTTGTCTGATGGTGGCAGTTTATGCGCTGCTTACCTGGTGCTGGACCCCCATTTACCGCCTGACCGGCTGGTTTCTGATCCCGCTTGGGCAGCACTCGCTCTATACCTTTATTTTGCATGTGTATGTGGTGCTGCTGGTAAGCCAGGTGGTGCATTTCGATTTATGGCATCAGGCCTGGCTTATGAACACACTGGTTCATAGCGTGGCGCTGGGCATTCTCTGGCTAATGGCGAAGTATGACGTCGCCGGACGCTGGATCCCCAATTAAGGAACGACAAGGGTATGACGAGGATATATCACTGCGTTGGTCTGGCGATGCTTACGCTTGCGGGCTTCCCGTGTCATGCTGACCAGCAGCCTGCGAGCACGCAGAGTGGGGCGAGTGCGGATAACGAATCCGAGCCGATTCAGGCGGGCGTTTTCACGAGCCGCTGGGGACGGCTGTTTTCGGGCAACGACAAAAAATTCTCCGGCGCGCTGAGTTTTAACAGCGGGCTGAAAGAGCAGTACGTCACGATCCCAAACAGTAGTGATACGGCGACGCAGACCAATAAAATTAACCAGACCGTCAACCTGAGCCTGCAATATTCGCCGTGGAGTTATCTCTTCGCCAACGTCACGCTGCGCGCACCGGTGCGTGATTTAACACGTTATTCCAGCGATTTCCGCTACAGCTTCGGCTATGACGACTGGCACGCCAATACCTTCAGCCTGGTGTACAGCAACTACGGCGATAACCATATCTGGCCATCGGGCAACAAACGTCACACCTATTTTGAACAGGGCGGCGTGACGGCAGCCTATAAATTCTCGCTGCCGAAACCGCTTGAGAAACATCTGCTGATCAATAAAGGCGATTCCATTATCTGCCAGGTGGGCTACACGTGGGTGCCGCGCTATTACGATCTCAACAGTAACGACATTCGCAGCAATAAAAATGTGGTGCTGGGCGGTTGCGGCTATACGCTCAAACAGCATTTCTTTGTGCGCGCCACGGCGTTCTGGTTCCCCGACAGCAGCCAGCAACAGCCGTGGAACGGCGATTACAGCTACAGCTTTGGCTACGCAGGCTATACGCCGGGCTCGTTCTCAATTCAGTACGCCAACTACAGCGGCACGCGGTATCCCGGTCATGCCAGCGGCAACGGCAAATTCCGCGAAGGCACCGTCAGCCTTATCTGGTATTTACCCCTTTAAGGAGCTTTGATGCCGGACAGACAGCGGGTTTTGATTGTTGATGACTCCACCGTTTACCGACGGCTGCTCGGCAGCATGCTCGGCAAATGGGGCTACGAGGTGCTGGAAGCGGTCAACGGCGTCGCGGCGCTGGACGTGCTGGCCACACAGCCGGTCAATATGGTGCTGAGCGACTGGGAGATGCCGGTGATGGATGGCCTGACGCTGTGTCAGGAGATTCGCGCGCGCTTTCAGGAACACTACATCTACCTGATTTTATTAACGGCGCGGGAGAGCGTGGACGACCTGGCGTTAGGATTCGAGGCGGGCGCTGATGATTTTCTCAGCAAGCCGGTAAACCAGAGTGAACTGCGCGCCAGGCTGCACGCGGGCGAGCGCATTCTGGAGCTGGAAGCGACGCTCGCGGCGCGAAATGCGCGCCTTCGCGAGGCGCTCTCGCAAATCGAAAGCGATCTCCAGGCGGCGGCGCAGTTACAGCGCTCGGTGCTGCCGGGCCGACGCATGCAATACGATAACTTTTTCGCCGACTGGCTGTTTGTGCCTTCAGCGTATGTCTCCGGCGACATCTTTAATATTTTCCCGCTCGACCGCTATCTCGGTTTTTACTGCGTGGATGTGGCGGGGCACGGCGTGGGCGCGGCGATGATGTCGCTTGCCGTGGCGCGCCAGTTTCTGCATGGGCGGGCGGTGGAGCGTTTTTTATTTGATGGCGACGGCGTCACCGCGCCGCATGAGGTAATCCGGATCCTCAATGAACGTTTCTGCCACGACGACACCGAGATAGTCAGCTATTTCACAATGATTTACGGCGTGATCGACACAGAAACCGGTGAAGGCAAGCTCTGCCAGGCCGGACACCCAACGCCGTTTATTACGCACCCGGACGGCTCCATGACCCGTATCGGCAGTGGCGGCGCGCCGGTGGGCTTGCTGGCAAGCTTAAGCTGGGAAGATGCCACGTTTACGCTTAAGCGCGGCGACCGGCTGTGCCTCTACAGCGACGGCATTACGGAGTGCGAAAACCCACAGCAGGAGCAATTTGGCCATGAGCGGCTGGAGCAGTGGTTACAACGTCACGTTTCCAGCCCGCTTGACGCGATTTTTCCGGCCCTGCACGACAAGCTTGTCGACTGGCGCGCCAGAACGCAGGGCGATCAGGTGGCGATGGCCGACGACGTCTCACTGTTAATTATTGAACGAAGCCACGAGGGAGTGCGCGATGAATCTTGAGACTGAACATCTGGACGGCATAAGCGTGATAACGCCGGTGGCACGACGGCTGGACGCCTCGGTCGCCGCCGCGTTTCGCCAGGGCGTAAGCGAAGAGATAGCCCGCACCACGGGCGGGCTGGTTATCGATTTCTCGCGCGTCGATTTTATCGACAGTAGCTGCCTCGGCACGCTGATTGCACTCTTTAAGCAGATGAACGGCAAGGGAGAGATGGCGCTGTGTTCGCTGAACAGTAACATCATGAATATGTTTAAGCTGACCCGCATGGACCGCGTATTTATCCTCTGCCCGGATCGCGCCGCTGCGCTGGCCCGGTTGCAAAAAGGATGAACCGGTGAGCGCCACGCTGACGCTTCCCGCGCGCCTCGATGCGCTTGGCCCGCTCGCCGACGCGCTGGCGCAGTTTATGGCGCCGCTACCGGTGGACGACGGCTGGCGTTTCGAATTCGATCTGGCGGTGTGCGAGGCGGCGGCGAACGTGATTCGCCATGCGCTGCAAGAGACGCCGGAGCGCACGTTTACCGTTGAATTTCAGCAGGGTGAAGCCGCCGCGCGAGCTGTTTTCACCGATAACGGCAATGCTATCCCCGACGGCAAACTGGACGCCGCGAGAGCAGGCGCAAAGGATGACGACGTTGCGCTGATGAGCGAAGGCGGGCGAGGGCTGATGCTGATCGTTGCCTGTGTCGACGACGTGGATTACCGGGCGGGGCAGATAAACCGCCTGACACTCTGCAAGCGGTTTTAACGTGACGTTGTCACGAATCAGTGGGGTTCATTAACCGTCATGGTAAAGATAAGCGTCTCCTGCTGTTCATTCGCGTAGCGGTGCGGGGCATCGGTGCGCGCCACGGCGGATGCGCCCGCATGGACCTGCAACACTTCATCATTGACGCCAAGCGTCAGTACGCCTCGCTCCACATGTAATAGCTCAGACGTTCCCTGCGGATGGCCCGGCGAGGTAAACACATCGCCCGGCTGCAACTCCCAGCGCCACAGCTCCACCATATTCGGCCCGCTGGTTCCGGCAAGCAGACGCGCCGTACCGCCATGGTCACCTGTCCACAAAACCGGGATTTGCGTGGCTTCTATCAACCGCGCGGCAGGCTGGCTCGCCACATCCAGCAGGTCGGCTACTGATAACCCCAGCGCGGCGGCGACCTTGCAGAGGATAGCGATACTCGGGTTAGCCGCGGCTTTTTCAAGCTCAACCAGCATACCTTTGCTGACGCCCGCACGCTGAGAGAGCGCATCCAGCGTCACTTTATGTTCCTTACGCCAGGCTTTCAGCTTTTGCGCCAGAGCAACGCTAAGCGAGTCAACATCAGCGCCTGGTTCAGTCATTATATTGACTTTATGGGTCACTGGTCATTACCATGAAATAAAATAGTCATTACGGGATTATCTGATGAAACCATTAACACCGTCAATTGCCCCGGAGATCGCCCGTCTCGCGCCGGGGTTCCGGGCTATCAGCATTAACGTTATTGCCGCGCCGCTGGCAGATGAAAGCGTGGGAAGAAGGGCGCTGGAAGCTGCCTGCCGCCACGTGCAGGAGAACGATTTCCCCTGGGCGCAGTCGCATCTTGCTGCATGGGACGCCGTTTTTCAGGCATTCGGCGCAAAGCCGAAACGCACGCCGTGTTCCGCCCAGGCGCTGCGTAAACGGGTCGCGCGTGACGGCGCGATGGCGTCGCTCGATCCGGTGGTCGATCTCTATAATGCCGTGAGCATCAAATACGCCGTGCCAATTGGCGGGGAAAACCGCGCGGCATACCAGGGTGAGCCGCGTCTGGTCATTGCCGACGGCAGCGAAGCGTTCGATACCTTTAAAGACGGCGAGCCGGTGAATGAATCCCCGGAGCCTGGCGAACCGGTCTGGCGCGATGACGCGGGCGTGACATGCCGCCGCTGGAACTGGCGTCAGGGCGTGCGCACACGGCTGGATTCGCAGGCGCAGGAGATGTGGTTTATTCTGGAATGCTTACCGGCCATGCCGGAGGAAGCCGCCGACGCCGCCGCGCGTGAACTGGCCGAAGGCCTGGCCGCGATGATGCCGGGCGCGCAAATCACCACAGAAACGGTTCAGCCAGGCTGACCGTATACAGGAGAAAATGATGGCCGGACGACAGATAGTGCTGGAACCTTTACAACCCGGCCTGGCCTGCGCAATTTGCTGAAGAAGAGAAAAGGGTGCGTGAAGTGCTCGGCGACGTTGCGCTGGCCGTTCATCATATTGGCAGTACGTCGGTGCCGGGGCTCGCGGCCAAACCGGTTATCGATATGCTGATTGAGGTCTCCGGTTTAAGCGCGCTTGATGACTGCAACGCCGTGATGCAGGCGCTGGGCTACACGCCGCGCGGTGAGTACGGCATTCCCGGCAGGCGTTACTTTATTAAAGGCCACGCTGTGCGAACGCATCATATTCACGCATTCGTGGCAGGCAGCCATCACGTAACGCGGCATCTGGCGTTTCGTGACTATCTGCGCCGGCATGATGACGTCATGCAGGAATATGCGCAGATAAAATTTACGGCCGCGCGCGACAGCGGTTTTCAGTCAGACGTTTACAGCGAACTGAAAAACGAGTTTATCGCGCGGGTTGAACAGCAGGCGCTTGCGCGGAGGCAGCAATGAACAGCGACAGCCTGGAAGCGCAGGTTTATGCCCATGTGCGCAAGCATGACGGCTTTTATCTGTTCGGTAAACCTGAACTGACCGAACAGACCGATCTCGATTTTGACCTGCAGCTGGACGAGGACGAAGCGCTGGCGCTGATGGAGGATTTTTTTACGACATTTAGCGTGGCGCGGGGAAATTTCTCCATTACGACTTACTATCCGCCCGATCCACCGCTGAGCGTTATGCTCAATCCATTTCGTAAACGCGAAATCCCCATAGTGCCGTTTTTTACCATCGGCATGCTTATTGAATCTGCCCGGGCTGGCCGCTGGCTCTATGACTAACGGCGCGTTTGGCCAGTTTTTTCTGCAGTATGACCACCAGGACGGGAAATCCCGCCGCGCTCAGCGCACTTATCACCAACAGGCTGTTCAGGTTTTGCGGGTTTATTACGTGCTCAGGAAGTAATAAAGAAGATAGAAAGAACGCGAGCGTGGTTATCAGATACATTATTGCTGTCTGTAGTGACGAAAAACTGGCTCTTTGCTCATTTGCAGGGTAGTGCATCGCCAGCGCCGAGGCGCAAACCAGTCGGCTATAGGACGCGCCAAGAAACAGGGTGATAAAGAGAAAAACATTATTAAATCCCATCGCAGGAATGAGCAAGCTTACCACAAATAACAGCGTTGAAAGGATAGACAGGGCCAGCGCAGATATTTTAGATATAAGAATCCCTGTTATTTTCGTAGACGCATAACCTGCAATGCCACCACTTAAAAATAATAACGGCAGGAGAGATTCCTGTGCGCCCATAAACTGAATCAGTAAAGGCGTTAAAATAGGGATAATAAGCATGGGGCTAAATTGCACCAGTGCCGTTGATGATGCAAAAAGTAAGGTTTGACTATCAAAAAAGAGCTTAGTCTTTATGCCTGATGAAACCGCGTCGCGGGGAAGGGTAAACACAATTAGCGGCAAACAAACCAGGCATAACGCACTGATTAACCACAACGAAGCCTGCCAGCCATAATGGGTACATAAAAACATGACCGCTGGCATACCGACGATACTCACCATCGAAAATGAAGCTATCACCGTGGCCAGCATTTTCCCGCGCAATGGTGCTGGGGCAGAATTTATTAAAATACTCATACCCACACCCATCGTCGTACCACCCACCAGGCCTGCGCAGAAACGTATTATCAGAAGCGTGCCAAAATGCGTGGTCACAGTGCACAAACAAGTAAATATTCCAAGCAGCAGCATATTGCGGAATATAAATCGCTTTTTATTAAATCTCTCAACCCAATAAAACGCCGCTACGCCAGAAATAACCGCCCTGCGCTGAAAGGCGCTCCCTGGCAGTTTGTGAACCGCAAAGGGGAGTTCGAGACGATAAAGGTTAAAGGGCATTATCGCGTCAACAGCGGAGAGATGGCGGGACGCGCGGCAGTCGCCGGCGTCGGGTTTGCCATTCTGTCAAAACAAGCCTGTCAGCCTTACATTAACGATGGACGGCTCATCGAGGTTGAGTTTGAACAAGCGGCAGCGCCGTTGCAGTTGTTCGCGGTGTATTCAAACCGGCGTTTCTTGCCCGCGAAAACAAGAGCGTTCATTGATTTCGTACATCAGCGATTGAGCGCGATGCCTTCAGCGACATAAGGTGGCACGCCAGCCAATAATTCAAAGTGACAGATGAAGCCAGTAGCGTGGGTAAGCGAAGCGCACCCGCGGATCGAAACTACATGCCGGTTTTTGAGACGTTATGCGCGCCCGCAAAATCTTATCGACGTGAGGAATCCGGCCCGAACTCACTGAACATTGCCTTGATTCTCTTTTAGTACGCATAATGTATATTATGTTAAATAACATTTGGTATCAGAACCACGCTTATCAGCCCTGGCCGCCTGACGCCGCTATTGCCTGCCCTGCGTGTCTGCACTCGCTTAAGACCCAAACCTCTCTATCTCTCCCGGTGCGCTACGCGAAATCTGCAGAACTGAGCCTCACAACTTTTCTCAGATTTCACGTAGCGCACCGTTTTTATATTGTTTATCGCGGGTGCGCTCTGCTTACCCGCGCTACGGCGTTATCAGCAAACGCCGCCAGTTGCGCGTTAAACCGCGCGGCGTCTTCCATAAATGGCGCATGGCCGGCGTTCGCATAAATGTCAGAACGTATGTGCGGATTGATCGCGCTCGCTCTTTTCAACGAAGCCTCCGGATTTACCAGCGCGTCGTGCTGGCCGTAGATAAACAGCAACGGCACGCGCGTGGCGTTCAGCGCTTTTTCTGCGGGAACCTGTATCCGCGGCACGTTACGCTGCATGGTCCAGGACGCCATCGCCGCGTTAGCCAGCAGACGCTCAAACGTGTCACGGTCAGGCTGCTGATAAAAACAGAGCCGCAAAAATTCGCGCTCGCCATCGAGATGTGTTTGTAAATCCGCCGCCGTCATGTCGCGATAAATAGCCGGATGCGCGGGTATCAGCGCGGGCGTTAGCTCCACCACGCCGCCCACGTATAACGCGCCGCCGATCCGGCTGTCGCCATACTCGGCCAGATAAGCCGAAATCACCGCGCCGCCGAGCGACCAGCCGACTAATACCGGCCGCTTCGCCTGACTCTTGTTGATAACCGCCGCCAGATCGTCTCCCCATCGCCTGCCCTCCCGATACGCCGCGTCGGTGTCAGGCTTCCCGGAAAGCCCGTGACCGCGCAAATGAAAGGTGATGAGCCGGAAACGTTGCAGCCGCGGGTCGGCGATTTGCCGGTTCCAGTTGAGATGGCTGCCCAGCAGTCCGTGAATGAAAATTATCGCCGGGCCGTCCGGGTTGCCGCTCTCCTGCACGGCAATGGGAACGCCATCCGGCGCGGTGACGGTAAAGTGTCGTTCAGCGGCAGTCGCGTTTGCCATCACCATGAACAGCAGGCTTATCATAATACGGTTAATCAAAGCAGGCATTTTCACTTCCTCATTAATAGGTTCCTGGCTAGCCTGAACGTTGACACTAGTGTCAGAGTCAAGCTCCTGATGAGGAGAAACCATGCAACTGACCATTGGCGAACTGGCTAAAGCCACCGGCGTGAGCGCTCGCGCCATCCGCCACTATCACAACAACGGCTTACTGGCGGCCGTTCGCGCCTGTAATGGCTACCGCTATTTTGATAAGCAGGCCATTACCCAGGTGCGCCAGATCCAGCGCCTGATTGCGACTGGATTTAGCGTGGCCGAGATCCGCCGTTTCCCCGATTGCATGTTGCTCATTGAAGGCGCGACGTTCTGCCCGGAAACCCAGGCCATACAGTATCAGCGGCTTAAAGAAATCGAAGATCAGATAAGCGAACTTGAGCAGCGCAAAGCGCGTCTGCTGGAGACGCTGCGGCAGAATGGTCACAGCGATGCGGTAACGTTACATAAATAATAGCCTTCCGCGGGTGCGCTCCGCTTACCCGCGCTACGCTTTTGTCATTTACGTAGGGTGGATAAGCGAAGCGCATCCACCATTGGCTTAATCCGCGGGTGCGCTTTGCTTACCCGCGCTACGCGTTTGGTATTTCTGTAGGGTGGGTAAGCGAAGCGCACCCACCGTTGGCTATCAAAAATGACATTAATTCTTCCCAGGGATAATTACCACACGTTATTTCCCTGCGCCGAAAATATCATTTCCGGCCCGATGTAAAGCCCCGCTTTTACATTGAGTTGTTTCTGAACGTGAATATCTGCGCCAGAATGCGTCGGTGACAGATTAATATTCTTTTGCAATGTCAGTAATTGTAAAGGATAAGAAAGCGCTGGAGATGAGACGCATTTTTAGTAAGAATTCGGGCACCTAACGTAAATTGCCGCGTGCCAGTGAGTCGATATGGATTTCCCCGCCAAACCTTTATTTGCCCTTTTATTCTGTGCTTATCTGACGGGATGCGCCACCAAAGCCCCAAAACCCAAAACGGTCGCCCCGCTTCCTGATGCTACCGCCAGCAGCCGCCAGCCTGACCTGATCCCCGTTATCGCCGCCCTTCACGACCAGATGAACACCTGGCAGGACACACCTTATCAATGGGGCGGCACAAAGCGCGATGGCATCGACTGCTCCGGTTTTGTCTGGCGCACGCTGCACGACCGGTTTAATCTGCCGATGGCGCGCGTCACCACGCGGGAATTAATTCACATGGGCAAAGGCGTTGATAAAAATAAACTGCGTCCGGGCGATCTGGTGTTCTTCCGTATTAAGGGCGCGCTGCATGTCGGTTTTTATGACTCCAATGGTGAATTTATTCACGCCTCCACCAGTAAAGGCGTTACCCGGTCTTCATTAAATAATCCTTACTGGCAGACCGTATATTTAGAAGCGCGTCGCCTGCCGGATAATATCAGCTCTGTTGTCACGCTCAATCATAATACGCCGCCCGATCTCGCCAGTAATCGCGGGTAAGCCTGAGGGCCACAGTGCTTCTGTGGCCTCGCAGGGTTTACACCACCGGCGGGTTATCGTCACCGCCCTTGTCGCTCAGCTCACTGAGCACAATCTCTTTCGCGGGGGCGTCATCAAGCTTTCCTGCGTAATCGTCCGAGAGATCCGGCAGGCTGGTAAATTGACCGTCGATAAACAGAAACGTCAGGTGTCCGGCGATATCATCAAGCACCGCCTTGGCATTTTTCAGCCCTTCGCCATGTTCATCATTGCCATCAAGACGCCAGGCGAAAGCGCCATTCTCTTGTGTGGCTTCGCCGAGATCGATAATCCGGCCATCGATGTTTTGCGCCAGCACGCGGCCTTCGCAGAGAAACAGAAAATAAGGCATCCCGTCGCGTTGGGTGGATTCCGGCATCGTCAACTCCTTGCTGATGAATGAAAGAAAAGTATAGCAGGCGCTTTGACGCCCTTTTGGAAAGGAAAAAGGCCGCGCGCGGCGGCCTGGTTTTACTGCGCTGCGCTCACGCGCCAGATGGCGTTACCGGCGTCATCGGCAATCAGCAGCGCGCCGGAGTTATCCTGCGTCACGCCAACCGGCAGCCCGCGCACCTGCTTCTGGTCGTCGGTCAGAAAACCGGTGACGACCGGCTGCGGCATTCCGACTGGTTTGCCGTTTTCAAACTTCACCCACACCACCTGATACCCGTTAAGCGGCGAGCGGTTCCAGCTGCCGTGTTCGCTCACAAACGCCCCACCGCGGTACTGCGGCATGTTATCGCCGGTGTAGAAATGCAGGCCAAGCGGTGCGACGTGCGAGCCGAGCGCGTAGTCAGGCTTGATCGCTTTGGCGACCAGATCAGGGCGCTGCGGCTCGGCGCGTTTATCGACGTGATTGCCGAAATAGCTGTACGGCCAGCCGTAGAAGCCCTTCTCCTGCACCGAGGTCATATAATCCGGCACCAGATCGGAGCCGATTTCATCGCGCTCGTTCACTATCGCCCACAGCTTGCCGCTCTCTGGCTCCCACTGGAGGCCGGTCGGGTTGCGCAGGCCGCTTGCGTAAATACGGCTGGCGCCGGTCGCGGCGTCCACTTCCAGCACCGCGGCGCGGCGATACTCCGCGCCGATGCCGTTTTCGGTGATATTACTGTTAGAACCCACGCCCACGTAGAGCTTGCTGCCATCGGGGCTTGCCAGCAGCGCTTTGGTCCAGTGGTGGTTGATCGGCCCACCCGGCAGTTCAGTGACCTCTTCCCCCGGCGTGCGGATCGCCGTTTGCCCTTCCTGATACGGGAATTTCACCAGGCTGTCGGCGTTCGCCACCCACAGCGTATTGCCGGTGAGCTGAATGCCGAACGGCGCGTTGAGGTTTTCAATGAAGTTATGCTTTTCCCATTTGCCGTTCACGTTACGCAAAAGCGTAATGCGGTTGCCGCCCGGCCCGCCCTTGCCCGACGCCTTTTGCACCACACCCATGATGAGCTGTTTAGGGCGCGTGGTTGGTTTTGGGGTGCCGTTGGATTCCGCCACCAGAATATCGTTATTGGGCAGCACATAGACCTGGCGCGGATGCATCAGCCCGTCGGCGATTTTTTCAATCTTCAGCCCCTGCGCCACCTTCGGCTTTTCGCCCTCTTTCCAGGCGACGCCTTCCGGCACCTGCATCGGCGGCAGCAGAAAATTTTTCGCTTCCGGGAGTTCCGGGTTTGGCCCGACCTGTTTTTGCGGATCGAGTGTTGCGCTGTTATCACAGCCGCTAAGCAGAACGCCCAGCGACACGGCCAGCGCAAGACGATGAATGTTGTTCATGCGGGCTTCTCCTTAAGCAGCGCGTTGGCGTAACGCGAGTTGAACATTCGCCAGCAGCATCAGCACCACGACCAGCGTTGAAAGAATGACGCCCGCAGGCACCACGGCGTAAGCATCACGGCTGTGAATAAAGGCGTTGAAAATGGCCAGCACAATCGCCACCAGATTCAGCCAGAAGTGCAGCCGCTGCGCCGGGCCATGCAGATGGCGACGCCCGGGCCAGATCTGCCCGAGGCTAATCAGGCGCGGAATAATCGCAATAAGAAGGCCGATAGCGATAAGCCAGCTGGCGGCATCGGTCCACATCTGCACGTAGCTATTCATGTAGAGGATGTCGAAAATCCAGGCGGCCGTGAAGAAGCCTAAAGGAATGGGATTAAGCAGTTCATAAAGCGCCACGGCGGCTGCCGGGGATCGTGCGGTCGTGTGCGGGTGCATGTCCGTCTCCTGAAGTCATCCAGAACCAGCGACGGCAGCGCCCAGGCGCCGCACGTCAGCGTGCCTGTAAAAGCGTAGTCAAGATGCGCGAGAATGACGGAGTTATCGAAACCGCGTTTTAGCCAGGAGTCTTACAGGCGGCGTCAGACGGGCCGCCCGCTGTAAAAATCAGATGATAGTGTCGCCCCATTTCACCGCTTCGTGCGTCATATCAATGATATCCCGCTCGCTAAGATTAAGCTCCTGCGCCACTTCTACCACCTGTGGCCAGTCGGCACGCTCGAACGCTTCGCACAGACGGACCAGCGTACCCGGAACGCCCTCACGGTTGATCAGCGCTTTTTTGACTTCCTTCGAGACGTAGATTTGCTCAAGCAGCGCATCCATGGGGATATCCATAATCGCGTCGAGGCGCGAGAACAGCCCGGCAATAAACGCGTCGTCCTCGCTCACGCCGCCGATACGGTGCGCCGCCAGTTCGCAAAAGCGGCCGTACACCAGGCTGACGTTGTACAGTTCACTTACCGACGGATCGCTGATGTGCGTAACCGCGAGGATAGTAATGAATCTTTTCAGTTCATAGAGCCCAAGAAACGCGAAAATGCTGCGAAACGGCAGCGATTCGGCGTTGGCGTGGTAGTTATGCTGATATTTGATGTTGTTGACGTAGCGCATCAGTTTATAGGTGATCGCCACGTCGCGGCTAATCAGCTTTTCGATCTTCGCCATATCCGGGCGCGCCGCGTTAACTTCGCGGATAAGCTCAAGAATAAAGACTTTTTGTTCAGGCAGCTTTTTCGTCTTAATGAGTTCTGGCTTGCTGTAAAAATAGCCCTGAAAAAGATGAAAACCGAGTTTCTGGTACTGTTCCAGCTCTTCACGCCGCTCGACTTTTTCAGCCAGCAGTTTGCAGCGCAGGTTCGGGTGCGCTTTCAGGAACGCGTTGATTTGTTCAACGCTTGTGGACTGAATATCAAATTTAATGACGCTGATGTAAGGCAGAAAGCGGCTCCATTCGCTCTCCAGCGTAAAATCATCCAGCGCGAAGCAATACCCCTCCTCATACATCGCGCGCACGGTGGTAAACAGCGCGTTATCCGGCACGCTATTCTCAAGAATTTCAATCACGACATTCTGGCGCGGCAGCGACTGCGCCAGCCCGTTGACGATCATTTCATACGGGAAATTGATAAACGACGTATGTTTCCCGGACAAACGCTGTAACGGCGTGACCAGAAAATGATCGGCAAGCAGCTGGCTGGTGGCGAACTCGGGGGTTACGGGCGGAAAGGCGTTCGTCAACCCGTCCCGGTAGAGTAGCTCGTAAGCCACCGTGTTCAGCGACGCATCAAAGATAGGCTGTCGCGCTATGAAGGAATACATTTCAACCTCCGGTTTCGTTTTTCGACGTCCATTACAGCGGTGCGCTGCTTGTTCGACCGGCACTAAAACATTCATGGATACACTCTTCCGGCACTCCGCCGGCAGAACCGCAAGCCAGGCGTAAGCTCCCGAGGTATTACGCTTACGCCTGTCACGCCCCTTAAGGCGAGGCTTTATAAGATGCTTATCGGCGTGCGGCAGGCTTTCTTGAGCATATATCCGGGTGGTCTTTTTTTGCTCGCTCAGCCGGTAAACAGAGCGCCAGTAAGGCCAGCAAACCGAAAATGCCGAGCGCAGGTACAACGCTTAAGGTATCCATCAGCCAGCCGAAGAGTGCGCCGACCAGCGTCGTCGACATTGAAACATCCCGGATAACCTCGGGTAGCGGTAGTTCCCATGAGAAACGCGCCAGTCCACAGGCGGCGGCAATAAGCGAGAACCCGCTCAGGGCGAGGAATTGATGTCCGGACAGCAAGGCAACCTCAGCGAAGTAAATGACCCCCACTGAGTGTAGCCGCCCTCAGCGCAACAGACGGGCGAGTCGCTGGCCGCAGGTTTGCGGGTTGCTCGCGAGCGCCGCGCGCTGCGTGCTATCGAGCCCCTGCCAGGTGCTGATGATTTCACGACCCAGCGCGGCGGAGTAGTGCTGGCGTTGCAGCGCGTAGTCGTTGTTGCTGCCTTCAATCACATTTTCCATGCTCGCCGCCCAGTTATCGGGCTTGTCTGTCTGGATTGTGCAGAACACCGAGGCGTAGTACGCCTTGTCCTCATGGCTGAAGTGTGGCGTCAGCCACCAGTACGCCAGCGCCGCACAGGCGACAACAGGAAGAATAAAACGCCAGGAGAGTAATTTCATAAGTTGATTCTGATACGTCAGTGAAAGCGCGGCATGCCCGCGGCAAACGGAGAGTATAACCGTTTTGCTTAAACTTAAGCTCTACGGCCCACCGAAACGCCCGGTTAGCGACCTGCTACACTGGAAATACTGACAACCGGAGGGTGCATGAAATTAGGTTTCGCGTGTAAATTTTTAGATTCAGGGCTCAAACAGGAATTTCCCTTTAAATCGACGACCCGCACCCGTTTTTTAAGTCTCGGCCATGAGGCGCGTCTGACGTTGTTATCGCAGCTCGCACAGACCAATCTGAACAATTTGTATCTGACGCTGGAACAACTCGCGCAGTTACCGCCGGCGTTAAGGATGATGCGTATTGGCAGTGATTTACTCCCACTTTATACCGTGCCGGAGGCGGGCCCGGTCTATCAGGAATTTCTATCCGATCTGACACCCTTATTTACCCGCTGCGGCGAGTTTGCCCGCACACACGATATTCGTCTCTCTTTTCATCCCGGCCAGTATTCCGTACTGGCGTCAGATAATCCTGATGTGGTCGAAAGAGCCATTGAGGATGTGGAATATCACACCCTGTGCGCCGTGATGATGGGGTATGGCCAGCGGTTTCAGGATTTTAAAATCAATATCCATATGAACGGCAAGCGCGGTTTTGAAGGCTTTCGCGAGGCGTTTGGCCGGTTAAGCCCGCAGGCGCAGCGGATGCTGACGGTGGAAAATGACGAAATCTCCTGTTCGCTGGACGATGTATTACAGGCGCAGGCGCTCTGCCCCATTGTGCTGGATATTCACCACCACTGGGTAAAAGAGAACGCGTTTATTACGCCGGACGACCCGCGTATTGAACAGATAAAAGCCTCGTGGCGCGGCGTGCGCCCGGTCATGCATTATTCCATCTCTCAGGAAGGACTTATTCCGGAACAGGGTTTTCCGGAACAGTCACAGCTCGGCATTCCCAAAGCTAAACTGCGCGCGCATTCAGATTATTATTTCAACAGTACGCTGAACGACTGGGCGCTCTCTTTCACCGATTTCGACATCATGTGCGAAGTGAAAATGAAAAATATCGCCCGCGATCGGTTGTATGATTATGCGTTATTAAAAGGGGTGGTGAAGGCAGCGTGAAAAAATGCATGTATGGATATTCAATCTGATATGTATTTGTAGCGCACCCGCGAATTTAACTAATGGTGGGTGCGCAAGCTTACCCACCCTACGGAAATAATATGCCGCATATACCGCGTAGCGCGGGTAAGCGGAGCGCACCCGTCGGTTTAACCCCAAAACCACGCCAGAAAATAGTCGCGAAAATCATTCGCGGCCATTAATGATTGGTCGTCATCGCTTCAAACTGCGTCGGTGGTAGCAGCGCGAACGACTGTTTCATTTCACGGGTTTCCGCCCCCGGCGTGCGGCCAAACAGACGGCGAAACTCGCGGTTAAACTGCGACGGGCTTTCATAGCCGACGCGCGACGCGGCGGTGGCGGCGCTGAGGTTGTCGCGGATCATCAATAGCCGCGCCTGATGCAGACGCACCGCTTTGATGTACTGCACGGGCGAGTTGCTGGTCACCGCTTTGAAATGCGCATGAAAGGCGGGCGCGCTCATGCCGGCTTCGGCGGCGAGCGTTGCGACATCCAGCCGCCCGGCGTAGTCGGCGTGAATGCGTTGCAGCACGCGCGAGATGCGGCTGAACTTGCCGAAGCTTGCCAGCGCCGCGCGGATAGCGCCGCCCTGCTCACCCATCAATACGCGGTAATACAGCTCTTTGACAATCGCCGGGCCGAGAATGTGCGCCTCCTGCGGGTGGCTCAGCGCGCGCAGAAGGCGCAGCGTGGTATCGGCAAGCGGCGCGTTAAGCGGCGTGGAGAGAATGCCTTCCGGCGGCGCGGCGTCTGCGCCCCGCTCGTCGTCGAGCGCCAGCACCAGTTCAGCAATCACGGTCATTTCAAGCCGCACCGCCACGGCAAGCAACGGCTCCTGCGGCGTGGCGTCGGTTTCGGTTGAAAACGGCAGCGGCACCGAGAGCACCAGATAGTGTTGGGCATTGTAGGTGTAGATCTTATCGGCGAGATAACCGCGTTTGCAGCCCTGGCAGACAATCACAATACAGGGCTCATACAGCACCGGCGTGCGCGACAGCGCGCGGTTGGAGCGCATAAAGCGCACCGCATCAAGCTGTGAGCGGGTGTAGCCCTCCTGTGGGGCGAGCTGTTCCAGAAGTTCGATAGTTTCACGCTGTACTGATGACATCGTCATTGCGGCGTCTCCTTCATATTTTCCTGCAACGATTGTGGCACGTTGCGCGCAAAGCTTCACCAGGGCTAATAGGATCAGGCAATACAGCGAGAGGAATGGCGCTATTGAGAGAACCGCTGCGGGCGTAGCCTTTATGCATACGGCACCGGCAGCCCGCCGGGCCTTCTTGTGAAGGAGTAAGCACCATGACGATGACCGAAGAACGCAAAGTTATCCTGCTCACAGGCGCCAGCAGCGGGATCGGCGAAGCGACGGCGCGCCTGCTGGCCGCCCAGGGCTACCGTTTACTGATTGGCGCGCGCCGCACCGACCGTCTCGCGGCGCTGTGCGAGGAACTGCGCTTTAACGGCGCGCAGATAGATTACGCGGCGCTGGACGTAACGAAACTCGACAGCATGGAAGCGTTTGTGCAGGCCGGGCTGGATAAATATGGCCAGATCGACGCCTTCATTAATAACGCGGGCGTGATGCCGCTCTCGCCGCTGGCCTCGCTGAAAGTGGACGAGTGGAATCAGATGCTGGATGTGAACGTGCGCGGCGTGCTGCACGGCATCGCCACCGTGTTGCCGGTGATGCAGGCGCGCAATCGCGGGCAGATCATTAATATCGCGTCCATTGGCGCGTACCGTGTTTCCCCGACCGCCGCCGTGTACTGCGCCACCAAATATGCGGTGCGCGCGATAACCGACGGGCTGCGCCAGGAAAATGAAACGATCCGCGTGACGCTAATCAGCCCCGGCGTGGTGGAATCGGAACTGGCGACGCATATCACGGATGAAACCGCCCGTGTGGCGATGGATGATTTCCGCCGCATTGCGCTGCCTGCCGACGCCATTGCCCGCGCCATCGCCTACGCCATCGAACAGCCCGATAACGTCGACGTGAGCGAAATCGTGGTGCGTCCGACGGCCAGCCCGCATTAATGCTATTTATCTCTGCCGGGGTTCGCCCCGGCTTTTTGCCTCTGCACACCCTTTGCGTTTTTTACAGGCCCGTTTACCCCGCTGCCTGCAAGACGGCGGCACGCGGCGCTCATCACTTTGACGATCCCGGCCACGCGCCCCAGTCGAGGCACCGCGCGGCTGGATGCCCTGAAGCCGCTCAAATAACCCTCAGTCCGCCCCGCTGGCGGGCCTTTTTCATCAGATAAACCCGTAAAACCCGCCACTTTTACCCTGCATCCACCAGGCTTTCTATACTGTTGGCCGGGAGGTTTTACATGCTAAGAATATTTCGCTCGCTTTTTACCAGCCCGGAAAAGCTGGTTCATGCCGTTCATCCGGCGCATATCCAGGATGCGATTGACGAAGGAGAACGCATTATCATCGATGAGGACGGCAACGCCTCGGTTAATGTGGAGTGTCTTGCTGTACAGGAAGATTTCGCCCGCCACGTCGAAATGCTGAAGAGGGCTTAAGATGGGAACGGCGATATTTATGGTGTTGATGGTGTGCGGTTACTGGTATACCAGCCGCGATCTCTCCACCCGGTTTAAGTTTATGCGCACCTCCGGGTGGGACGTCTATTTCCTGGTGGCGCTTTACGGCTGTATTTTCGTGTTGCAGGGCATTATCGCCACCGGCCTGCTGTGGCTGGCGCTGCTTGGCGTCTCAAGCGTGCTGAATGCATTCCCGGCGTGGTCCGGCAGCGATGATTATCACTATCAGATGGCGTTTATGAACTGGAGCTTTCTCGGCATCCAGGCGCCGGTGGTGCTGATGCTGGGCTTTGCCATTCTGTTTTGCCTCTACCGCGCGAACTGGTCGCCGACAGCGAAGCTTGATAATACTGGCCGCCGCACGCTCTACCGCACGCTCTCACGCGCCAACGGCATCGAAGGGCTGCTGTATGAGTGCATGGAAGAGGGCGAGCTTATCTGGATAACGATGAAATCCCAGCGTGTGTATATCGGGATGATCCACAGCGCCACGTTCGACAGTACCCGCAGCGATATCAGCAATCTGGTGCTCATTCCGATGCTGAGCGGCTACCGCGACCACGAAACGCTGGATTTACGCGTCGAGCATAATTACAGCGCCTGGTATGACAGCCATGGCATTACGCTGCAGGCCGGAGAGAAATCGGCGCTCGCTTATCGCAAAGTCATTCTGCTCAATCAGATTGAGAGCCTGTCGCTGTTCGACCCGGCGCAGTCACTGGCGCTTGGGATGCGCGACACGTAGCGCAAAATGGTGCCCGGGCGGCTGTGTTATCCTGCCCGCCTGGGTCAATACAGGGTTATGCGAATGAACGACACTCACTCTTTTATGGCACCGGTGCCGCTGGACAAAGCGTACCGGTTAATTAATCACGGGCCGACGGTGCTGGTTTCCGCCCGTCATGACGGTGTGGAAAATGTGATGGCCGCCGCCTGGGCCTGCGGGCTGGATTTTATGCCGCCAAAGGTGACGGTGGTTATCGATAAAATCGCCCGCACCCGCGAACTGCTTGAGCGCAGTGGGTCATTTGTTTTACAGGTGCCGACCGTCGCACAGCGGGAAATGACGTATCAGGCGGGCACGCTGAGCCTGCATAACGAGCCTGAGAAACTGAAACTCGCCGGTGTGGAACTGTTTCATATGGACGGCGTTGAGGCACCGCTGGTTGCGGGCTGCTCGGCATGGCTCGCCTGCGAGCTGATTCCCGAGCCGCATAATCAGCAGCAGTACGATCTGTTTATCGGTAAGGTGACTGCTGCCTGGGCGGATACCCGCGTTTTTCACGATGGCCGCTGGCACTTTGAAGATGCGCCGTCTGAGCTGCGCAGTCTGCATCACGTCGCGGGCGGGCATTTTTATGCTATCGGCGAGGCTTTCCCGCGTACTGACAACGAAATCTGAACGCCCTTCTCACGTCCATTCCAAAGCCAGCGCGTCTGGCTTTTTTATGTCTCTTGCAAACGATAAATCCTGCCATTCGCCGCCATTTTATTCTGGAAAGCTTTTTCCTGGCGCTGACGCTGAAGCAGATTTGTTGGATCGTATTAAGTATGTTGTAACTAAATCAGCTGATTATCGTTCGGTTAAGCCTTTACACCCGGTTTTTTCGTGGTTTTGCGTGGTTTTTTCTCCGGTGCGCGCATGGCAGCGGCAATTCCTTCATGCGCCCAGCGCAACAATTCCTGATTATCTTCCACCAGCTCTTCGGCAATGCGGTAATAACCCAACGTGACTTCCTGCTGGCCACCGCTGCGCCGGGTGGTGATATAGGTAAAAGGCGGGAAGCCTTCGGCGATAAACCGCTCGCGGTTCTGATCGTCTGCTTTGATGTAAAGCTGCGCGTCGCCATCCACCAGCGCAAACATCCGTCCGGCCTGAAACAGCGCCACGCAGCCAAACATACGGCGGGTTTCTACCGCGCCGAGCGGCGCCAGCTGGTCCAGTACAAACGTCACGTATTCACGGGAAACGTTCATCACTCTCCTCCCGGTTGGGGTACAGGAATTAACTCCGACTTAAAAAGGTCGGGATCTAAATTAAGATCTGTTTAATTAAAAAGGATCGCTAAAAGTGACAGGGTTAGTCGCTTTGCATGCGTCGGGATCAAATGCGATCGTCTATCAGGATATTTTTTGTTCACTTTGCACATGTTATCCACAAGAAAGCGAACCCGCGCAAGAATATCTTTATGATAAATCACTAACCCGTTGATAAGCAAAGTTAAACCCACCCTCTCTGCGGCCCCCTTTATTTGCGGCGCGAAATTTTGGTTTGCGTCACATTTTTTAATGACTTTTTATTCGAACGAAAACAGAGGCTTATAAGGAATAGTCAACCTGAGACTTGCGAAGCGTGCAATGAATGCCAGAGTTAACAAGGACTTGATGATTGAGCACAGCATTGTGTCAGACACTGGAAAGGAGGATGTATGAACCGTTTTCAAGAGAAAGTCGTGGTCGTGACGGGTGCAGGATCAGGCATTGGTGCCGCCGCGGCGCGTCGTTTTGCGCATGAAGGCGCAAGCGTTGTGCTGGTTGGGCGCACAAAAGAAAAACTCGATAAAGTGGCCGCGACGCTTACGCAAGGCAAGCACCTGGTCGTGCCCTGCGACGTTTCTGACGCGCAACAGGTACAGGCGCTCGCGCAGCGCGTTGCGGATGAATTTGGTCGCGTCGATGTGTTAGTGAATAACGCTGGCGTGATTGTACAGGGCAAAATTCATGAGATTACGCTTGAGGACTGGGAAACGCTGATGGGCACCGATCTCAACGGCGTTTTCTACTGCCTGCACGCGTTTATGCCGGGCCTGCTGAAAACCAAAGGCAACGTGATTAATATTTCATCGGTCTCCGGGCTGGGTGGCGACTGGGGCATGAGCGTTTATAACGCGGCAAAAGGCGCGGTCACGAACTTTACCCGATCGCTTGCGATGGATTACGGTGCCGATGGCGTACGCGTGAATGCTATCTGCCCGGGCTTTACGTTTACCGATCTCACAGAAGATATGAAGCAGGATGAAGCGCTGCTGCAAAAATTCTATGAGCGAATCCCGCTGCAACGTGCGGGTGAGCCGGAAGATATCGCCGATGCGATTGCGTTTCTCGCGAGCGACGACGCGCGGTATATCACAGGCGCGAACTTGCCGGTGGATGGCGGCCTGACGGCCTCAAATGGTCAGCCGAAACAGGCGTAAAAAAAGCGGGCTTCATGCCCGCTTTTGCTTTTTGCATCAAAAATAAGAGCGTTTTAAGCCGCCGTCACGGGTTCCAGACGCGCGCCCTGCTGCAGTGACGCCATATCGATTACGAAGCGATATTTCACATCGCTTTTCAGCATCCTTTCCCACGCCTCATTGATTTCCTGAATGTTGATCACTTCCACGTCGGCAGAGATGTTGTGCTTCGC
Source organism: Cronobacter sakazakii (assembly GCF_000982825.1). Lineage (NCBI taxonomy): Bacteria > Pseudomonadati > Pseudomonadota > Gammaproteobacteria > Enterobacterales > Enterobacteriaceae > Cronobacter > Cronobacter sakazakii. The sequence continues at coordinate 3,245,877 of NZ_CP011047.1, forward strand.
ACAGAAGTCGAGCATCTCTTGCGTCTCGGCGATCCCGCCAATACACGAGCCCGCCACGCTACGCCGCCCCATAATCATGGGGACCGTATTGACCGCAGGCTGAACCTCTCCAAGGAGGCCGACAAAAACCAGCGTGCCGTCAATTTTGAGCGTCGACAGATACGGGTTGATGTCATGCGCGTAAGGCACGGTGTCGATAATTAAATCGAAATGTCCGGCGACCTGCTGCATCTGGCCTGGCTCTTCAGAGAGCACTACGTGATGCGCGCCAAGGCGGCGGGCGTCTTCCTCTTTCCCTGGCGAGCGGGTGAACAGCGTCACGTCGGCACCGAGCGCATGGGCAAGCTTGATAGCCATATGCCCGAGACCGCCAAGCCCAACCACCGCGACACGGCTGCCTTTGCCGACGTTCCAGTGGCGCAGCGGCGACCAGGTAGTAATCCCGGCGCAGAGCAGCGGCGCGGCGCCTTTGAGATCTAACCCTTCGGGGATGCGCAGCACGAAGTCCTGCGAGGCGAGAATAATCTGTGAGTAGCCGCCAAACGTCAGTTCGCAATCGTGACGATCGATACCGTTATAGGTCTGAATGCAGCCTTCAAGACAGTATTGTTCCAGCCCCTCGCGACACGGAGGACAACTGCGACACGAATCGACCATACAGCCGATGCCCGCGAGATCGCCCGGTTTGAATTTTTTCACGTCGCTGCCGACCGCCGTGACGCGGCCAATGATTTCATGGCCCGGCACAATGGGATACTGACTGAAACCCCAGTCGTCACGAGCCTGATGAAGATCGGAATGGCAGACGCCGCAGTAGAGAATTTCGAGGACGACATCGTCGGGGCGCGGCGCGCGGCGGGTAAACTCAAAAGGCGCGAGCGGCGCTTCGGGGCTCTGCGCGGCATAGCCCAGCACTTTCATGGTCATTATTGTCTCCGGTTACGCGTATCAGCGGTGTTTACTTCTTATACTGCGCATCGGTGACTTTTGCCAGGCACCGGGCGGTGCCGGTTATGGTGGGTTGTAAGGAGCGGAGCGCTAACGTCTTGATATCGTTAGTACCGCTCCCCTCCCCCGCCAGGTGCGGATTATTCTGCTTTAGGAAAATCCACCACGGTGTCGTTCACCCGATTCACCATGTTGGTAAACAGAATGGCGCTGATGGCGCTTAAGATCTCAATAACCTGACGGTCATCGAAACCGGCGGCGCGCAGCGCGGTCACGTCGCTTTCCGGCAGCGTGCCGCGCGTCGTTATCATGGTTTTCACAAAGCGCAGCAGCGCGTCGATATGGGCATCCTGCGCAAACCGCCCGGCACGCAGCGCGCGGGTATCGTCGGCGCTGTATCCCGCCTTTTTCGCCATCAGGGTATGGGCGGCGAGGCAGTAATCACAGCCGGTCGTCTCGCTCACCACCAGATTGATGGCTTCCAGCTCGCGGGCGCTCAGCGCGCCTTTTTTCAGGGTCATATTGTGTTGCAGCGCCTGGGAGAGAATATCCGGCGCGTTGCTGCCGATGGTGGCATTCGCGTTAGGGACTTTACCCATCGCGCTTTTCAGCGTATCAAACAGCTGGGCGGTTTTACCGGTGGCGGTTTCTGTCGCAATGGTCTGTAAACGGCTCATGATGCACTCCTTCGTCAATGAATGCCCGTCTGCGGGCGTTGTGTGCATACTACGCGTGACGCTTTAAGCCATCTGCCGCCGGGCGTCGCGGATGTCTTATCGTCTCAGGAGCTTTATGGACAGCCTAAGTCAGCTCATCGCCCTTCTCGCGCCGGAAAGTTCTGTCGATTTACACTGCCGCTTCGCCGGACGCTGGCAGTCGGATCATGCGCAAAGCCCGGTCGGCCATATTCCCTGGCATGCCATCCTCTCTGGCAGCGCGCGACTGGTGCTCAATGGTGAAGTCATTCATGCACGGGCGGGCGATATCTTTCTGCTGCCTCACGGCGCGGCGCACCGTCTGGAAAGCCATAAGCAGGACGGTGCCGCCGCCCGCGTGCAGCGGCACGACAATGCGGTGGTTACGGAAGTCGTGACGGAAGGCGACGATACGCCGCTGGTGATGCTGTGCGGTGAGTTTCGCACCGGCGTCAGCGGCGCACTGCTTTTTAGCGGTCAGCCTGCGTTGCAGCGTATCGCCACAGGCGCGCGGGAAGACTGCCGCTCGCTCGCGGCGCTTTTGACCATGCTGTCGGATGAGAGCCTGAGCGGGCGACCGGGTGCCGCGGCGATTGTACGCGAGCTTTCTTCTACCCTACTCACGCTGGTCTTACGCGCCCTGCTGGCCGATGAGAACGGCGCGCCAGGCATGTTGCCATTGCTGGCGGATAAACGCCTGGCACCGGCTGTCAGCGCGGTGCTGACGAATCCGGAACAGCCGTGGACGCTGGAAAGCATGGCGGCGCGCTGTTTTCTCTCCCGCGCTACCTTTGCAAGACACTTTGCCAGCCGTTACCCGCTACCCCACAGGCCTGGCTGAATCAGGTGCGGATGGCGCGCGCGGCAAGGCTCCTTGAGCGCGAACAGGACGCTATCGGCCGCGTGGCGGAGGCGTGTGGCTATCTGACCCAGGCCGCGTTCAGCAAAGCGTTCAAAAACGCCTGGGGCGTTACGCCGGGCCAGTTCCGCCAGGAGCACGCCCGCCCTTAGGGGTTATCGCGAGCAAGCTGCGCCATCATCGCGCAAAACGTCTCGCGTGAAACGCCATGTACCGGATGAGTAAAGCGCATCCCGAAATCCTTTTGCAGGCAGTCATAGACCGCGCCGTCGTCGGCAAGCGTGCGGCGCTCGCCATTCATGGTGAGATGGCGGTTAAGCAGTTTTAAGGGCGTTTGTCCGGGAGGGTGCAGCGCCGACAGCAGGTGATGGCGGAAATGAGAATCCGGCCAGTGGGCAATAAAATGGTTGGCCATCAGGTAATCTGCCGGATACTGACGCGCCTGGTCAAAGCGGTAAAGTGCGTGCCAGTCGTCGCCCTCTTCTTTTAAGAGCAAAAACTCGCTTTGTCGGCTCTCAATACGAAAGCGCCCTTCCGGGCCGGTTATCTCCGCGCCATGTGCAAGCGGGATCGGCGCACACAGCGTCGCCCCGCCAAAACCGACATCGGCTATCCACGGCGCATCGTCAATCATCACCTGCACCAGGCGGTGCGTGCGCGGCGGCATAGCGTCAGGATCGGCGATTAATACTCTTGCGGCGAGCGCTTCCACGGCAAAGCCGCATTCCGCGAGCGCGCGGGAGAACAACGCGTTTTGCTCAAAGCAGTAGCCGCCGCGCCCGGCTTCCACCAGCTTGACGAAAATCGCGTCATCATCAAGCAGGATCTCGCGCCCTAACAGCACATCGAGATTTTCAAAAGGAATGGTCGCGGTGTGGCACTTGTGCAGCGCGGTAAGCGTCTCAAGCGTTGGGCGCGGTTCACCGGTGTAGCCAATTCGGGAGAAGTAATCCTGTCGTTTGAATGCCATGCGAAGTCCTTAATCTGCGTCCTTTGTCTGTCTGATGATAGCGCTTTTCCCGTAAAGCATGTGGCAGGGCGTGTTCAGGCTATTGAATTGTCACCGCATAACGAAAAAGCGCCATGCATCAGGCGATATATTAATGAAAATCGTAGTCGCTCCTTTTTACCGCTTCGCTTAAAACTGCTCTCTGCATTTATTTCCTTTTATGTAAAGCGAATGTAAAAATAAAATTCACATGCAATTATTTGCTTCCTGAAGTTATACAGAAAAGGAGTTTTCGTACATATTTCGCCGCAAGCGGATAATAATCATCCAGTTAATTTGAGTTAAGATTGCTCTCAAAAACCAGAATATCCGCGATTCCGTCTCCCGTTTAAAAATATCTGCTACGCTTTTTAGGGCGTATCAAATTTATAAATTCTGTAGAGGACGCATAAATATTTCTTTACAGGTAACTGTATATTTCGGAAGAGGTGATTTATGACGACATACGAAGAAAATTATCATGACTGGCTGCGTGACGCTCATGCGATGGAGAAACAAGCGGAACAGATGCTGGAGTCAATGGCCTCCCGTATTGAGCACTATCCTGACCTCAAATCCCGTCTTGAGCAGCATCTGGAAGAGACGCGCCACCAGCAGCAGCTGATTAATTCCGTTATTGAAAGAAATAACGTTTCAACCTCTGTTGTCAAAGACACCATGAGCAAAATGACGGCGATGGGCCAGGCCGTGGGCGGTATGTTTGCTTCTGATGAAGTGGTGAAAGGCGCTATCAGCGGCTATGTCTTCGAACAGTTTGAAATTGCCTGCTACACCTCGCTGATTGCGGCGGCAAAAGCCGTGGGCGATGAACAGGGTGTGGTGATTTTTAAACAGATCCTGGAACAGGAAATTGCGATGGCGGAGTGGTGTCTGAACCATTTACCGGATGTTACTCAGCAATTCCTTAATCGCGCAGCCGCGCCAGGCGTTGAAGCGAAAAAATAATTTCTGAATAAATTCGCCTGTCATTTATATGGCAGGCAAAAAATGAGTGTTGTCGTGTAAACAGGAGAACCTGATGTTCCGACATGTAAAACAATTGCAATATACGGTCCGCGTCGCGGAACCGAACCCGGGGCTGGCAAATTTACTGCTGGAACAATTTGGCGGCCCGCAGGGCGAACTCGCCGCGGCTACCCGCTATTTCACCCAGGGGCTGGGTGATGAAGATCCGGCGCGTAAAGAGATGCTGATGGACATCGCCACAGAAGAACTGAGCCATCTGGAAATTATCGGTTCCCTTGTGGGGATGCTCAACAAAGGTGCTAAAGGCGATTTGGCGGAAGCCACTGAAACCGAAGGCGAGCTTTACCGCTCCATTACGGGTGCGGGTAACGACAGCCATCTGACCCAGGTGCTTTACGGAGGCGGGCCGCCGCTGACTAACTCCGCAGGCGTACCGTGGACGGCGGCGTACATCGATACCATCGGTGAAATCACCGCGGATCTGCGCTCGAACATCGCGGCGGAAGCGCGCGCCAAAATTATCTATGAGCGACTGATCAACCTGACGGACGATCCGGGCGTTAAAGATGCCCTCGGCTTCCTGATGACCCGTGAAGTCGCGCATATGCTCTCGTTTGAGAAAGCGCTCTACTCTATTCGTAATAACTTCCCGCCGGGCAAACTGCCGCCGGTGGAACAGTACACGAATGTTTACTACAACATGTCCAAAGGTGACGACCTGCGCGGCAGCTGGAACAGCGACGAAAACTTCGAGTACGTCGCCGATCCGCAGCCGGCAGTTAATGGAGGCGACGGTATGATTGATATCCAGCTTTCGCCGGAACAGCAGGCGAGCGTACTGACCATGGCGCAGCGTCTGCAGTCCGATCCGGGCATCAACCCGGTGACCGGCGCGGAAATGGGCGCATCAGTGCCCCCGGTAGAGCGTCAGTCGAAAAAGCCGGTTGAGAAAAAATAACCGGCATGAAAAGAAAACCCTGCTCCGGCAGGGTTTTTTTATGGCTTACATCTCATAGCCTGGCTTGCGGGCCAGCGTATCGAGCTGCGGCGCTATCTCGGTATCCCACACCTCGCTTTTCCACTGCTCCGGCTGGACTTCTTTGAGCGCCACTGAAACGGAACTCTCTTTGCTTTGCAGATGTTTAACGATGACCTCAGTGAGTTCATCGGCCAGCGCCTGCTGTTGCGCGTCGCTCAGATCGCGCGGGAAGAATTTCACATCGATATGCGGCATAACGGTTCCTTGAAACGTGAACGGTTCATCATCATGCCTCAGACCAGACTGTTCATTCACGCTTTTTTACGTGCAACACCATCCCTCCTTAGTGACGTTGTCACGCATTTTGGCATTTTTTGCCGTCAAGCGGGCTTACCCGTGGCGACAGGTGTTGCTGCCGTCAGGTTTAGGCTACTATCGTTTCCCTTAACGAAGATAATAATGGTGTAACCTGCTCGCGGCCTTTGATAAAGGCGCGGCATTCAACCGGGAAACATTTATGAACCTTAATGAGATCATTCGCACTCGCCATACCAGCAAAGCCTACGATAACAGCCGTAAACTGACGGCCGAACAGCAGCAGGAGCTGCTGGATCTGCTGCGTTTTAGCCCCTCTTCCGTCAACTCACAGCCGTGGCACTTTTTTGCCGTGACTACTGAAGAAGGCAAAGCGCAGATCCTGCCAGCGCTGATGGACGCTAATCAGGTAAAAGCGAAAAACGCCGCCATGACCGTCGTGTTCACCATTAAAGAAGAGCTGAACGAAGCGCACCTGCTGCAACTGCTGGAAAAAGAGCAGCAGGATGGTCGCTACGACAGCGAGGAAGCGCGCGCCGCGAACGATAAAGGCCGCCGCTTTTTTGTGGGTCTGAACAGCGAAACGCCGGAGCAGCAGCGCGAATGGATGACCCGTCAGGCCTATCTGGCGCTCGGTTTCCTGCTGCTGGGCGCAGCCGCGATGGGCCTCGACGCGACGCCTATCGAAGGTTTCCATCCGGAGAAAATGGATGAAGTGCTGGGCCTGAAAGAAAAAGGTCTACGCAGCGTGGTGGTAGCGACCATCGGTTATCGCAGCGATGCCGACTTCAACGCCACACTGCCGAAATCCCGTCTGGATCAGGATGTGGTGATAACGCAGCTCTGAGCGCGTTAATTCACAACAAGGCCGCCCCACGGGCGGCCTTTTTTATGACGGGTTACTTATCAAGCTCCTGAATAATCGTATACGCCGCTTTAACACGGTCGTCATTCGGGAACCACTTGTTGGCGAGCATAATCAGCGCGATACGCTTCTCAGGGATAAACACTGCGTAAGTGGAAAAGCCGTTGGTCGAGCCGGTTTTGTTATACCACGCGGCCTGCGGCGCAGGCTGCGGCGGAACGATCGCGGTGGCCGCAAGCCCTTTCATGATGCGCTGGCTGCTGTTGCCTTCAACAAGGCGCGAGAGCGGCGACGGCCACGGATAGTATTCCCACATCAACCCCTGTGTGAACTCACCGCTGCGGTAGTAGCCGTTGTGCGTGGCGTTAATCGCCTGACGCCAGCCTGGCGCGACCTCCTGCTCGCCAAGCTGGATTTGCAGATAACGCAGCAGATCCGCGCTGCCGGATTTCAGCCCATACGATTCGGCGTCAAGCGGGCCGGGCGTCACCCGCACCGGTTTGTCGTCCTTGTTATAGCCCTGGGCGTAGTTGTCCATCGCGGCCTCCGGCACGTTGATAAAGGTGTGCGTCATGCCGAAATCCCTGAGAAGCCCCTGCTCCATCGCCTCGCTGAACGGCTTATCGAGCGCCTTCGCGGTAATCATCCCGAGCAGCCCGATCCCGAGATTCGAGTAAACGCGCTCGGTGCCGACCGGCTTTTCAGGCTGCCAGGCGCGATACCAGTCCATCAGCTGTGTGGTGTTTTTCACCGCATCCGGCACAAAGAGCGGCGTTCCCGCGGTGTGCGTGGCGAGGTTCAGCAGCGTCACGTTATCGAATGCGCTGCCTTTCAGTGCAGGAAGATACTGGCTGGCGGGCGCGCTGAAATCCAGTTTGCCGTCTTGCTGCGCCTTGCTTGCGAGCGTCGCGGTAAAGGTTTTACTGAGCGAGCCGATTTCGAAAAGCGTGTTTTCATCCACCGGCTTACGGGTCGCTTTTGACGCCACGCCGTAATGCCAGAAATGCGTTTCGCCGTTAACCGACACCGCCACCGCCATGCCCGGGATCTGGTAGCGCGCCATCAATGGCTTAACGACCGCATCCGGCGGCGCAACGGGCGCGGCCTGCGCATGGCCCGCAAGAACTATCATCATTAACAGCGCACTGACTTTGCTTTTCATCGGCTCTCCTCGCCTCTTTCACCGCACACAAACCGCCATTATCTCCGCTTACTGTGACAAAACTCCATTATTTTCCCTAACAAAGGACGTTTTCTCGCCGGATTTGGGTTATCGCGCATACAACAACCCTGACACTTTTACGGGCTAATCCGTTCTGGCTCACACCCTTACTGGTAGGCTTTGCGAAGCCCCCGGTTTGCGGTTAGGATGCTGCGCCATGTTTTGTCTTATCCGCACAACATAATCACAGGAAAGACGAACATTTGCCGTACAAAAAACCAGCACAGGCAAACGTTTGGTTGGTATACGGCGGTCGGTTATTTTGGCTCGTTCAGGTTCAGACAGGACTACAGGAAAACCAATGAAAACAACGAAGCAAAACGCGGCTGAGCATCGCGCCGCGAAACGACGCTGGTTGAACTCTCATGAAGAGGGTTATCACAAAGCGATGGGCAACCGTCAGGTGCAGATGATAGCCATCGGCGGCGCTATCGGTACCGGTCTGTTTTTAGGTGCGGGCGCGCGTCTCCAGGCGGCCGGACCGTCGCTGGCGCTGGTCTATCTGGTGTGCGGCATCTTCTCTTTCTTCATTCTTCGCGCACTGGGCGAGCTGGTGCTCCACCGCCCGTCCAGCGGCAGTTTTGTCTCTTACGCCCGTGAGTTTCTCGGCGAGAAAGCCTCTTACGTGGCGGGCTGGATGTATTTCGTTAACTGGGCGATGACCGGTATCGTCGATATCACCGCCGTGGCGCTCTATATGCACTACTGGGGCGCATTCGGCGATGTGCCGCAGTGGGTGTTTGCACTCGGCGCGCTGGCGATTGTCGGCACCATGAACCTGATTGGCGTGAAATGGTTCGCCGAAATGGAGTTCTGGTTCGCGCTCATTAAAGTGCTGGCTATCGTCGTGTTCCTGATTGTCGGCGTGGTGTTTCTCGGCACCGGTAAACCGCTCGACGGCAACGCTACCGGCTTCCATCTGATAACCGACAACGGCGGCCTCTTCCCGCACGGCCTGCTGCCTGCGCTGGTGCTGATTCAGGGCGTGGTATTCGCCTTCGCGTCTATCGAGCTGGTCGGTACCGCCGCGGGCGAATGTAAAGATCCGCAGACCATGGTGCCGAAGGCGATTAACAGCGTTATCTGGCGTATCGGCCTGTTCTACGTCGGCTCCGTCGTCCTGCTGGTGCTGCTGCTGCCGTGGAACGCCTACCAGGCGGGTCAGAGCCCGTTCGTCACCTTCTTCTCGAAGCTTGGCGTGCCTTATATCGGCGATATCATGAATATGGTGGTACTGACCGCGGCGCTCTCCAGCCTCAACTCCGGGCTCTATTCCACTGGCCGTATCCTGCGCTCGATGTCGATGGGCGGCTCCGCGCCGAAGTTTATGTCGAAGATGAGCAAATCCCAGGTGCCGTTCGCGGGCATTCTGGTGACGGTTTGCGTCTATATCGTCGGCGTCTTCCTGAACTATCTCGTGCCGTCGCAGGTGTTTGAGATCGTCCTGAACGTGGCATCCATCGGCATCATCTCCTCCTGGGCGTTTATCATGGTTTGCCAGATGCGTCTGCGCAAAGCCATCAAAGAAGGCAAAGCGGACGATGTCTCCTTCAAGCTGCCGGGCGCGCCGTTCACCTCCTGGCTGACGCTGCTGTTCCTGGCCGCCGTCGTCGTGCTGATGGCGTTTGACTACCCGAACGGCACCTTTACCGTGGCCTCCATTCCGGTTCTCGCTATTCTGCTGATTGCGGGCTGGTTTGGCGTGCGTAAGCGCGTGGCGGAGATCCACAGCACCGCGCCGCAACCGCATCAGGATTAAATAGCATGTTGTGAAAAGGAGCCGTAAGGCTCCTTTTTTTATGCGTACTATTACTGGTAGCTTGTCCGAAACTCTGCAGCGCTTCACGCTATGGCGCTGCACTACGTCTACAAGGAACCGTTATGAAACCTGCAATCCTTCGCGCACTGGCCCTGACGCCGCTCTGTGTGGCGCTCAGCGCCGCCGCCGTCACGCCGAAGCCGCCTTACTTCAACCATAAAGACTGGAGCATGGTCTGCGATAACACCGGCACCTGCCGTGTGGATGCCTACGAGGCCGATGAAGGCACCGGCGGCTCACTGCTGCTGACCCGCAAAGCCGGGCCTGACGCGCCGGTTACCGCCATGATCCGCCTGGGCGAAATGGATGACGACGCAAAACCCTCAAAGGGGCCGATGCGCCTTGAGATCGACGGTAAAGACACCGGCATGCTGAAAGAAAATAAGCAGGACGAAACCTGGGAATTGAACGACGCGCAGACCGCCGCCGTGATTAACGCCGTGAAAGGCCGCGGCAACGTGGTGTTTGCCTCAGATAACCGCCGTTTCACGCTCTCCGCGGCCGGTGCCAGCGCCGTGCTGCTGAAGATGGATGACGTGCAGGGCCGCATCGGCACGCCCGGCGCGCTCATGAAAAAAGGCAACAAGCCGGAAAGCGCGGTGCCTGCGCCAATGGCCGCCCCGGTGATCCACGCCGCCGCCGTGAGCGACGCCAAACCCTCTACGCTTACCGGCGCGGCGCTCGCCACGCTGCTGCCGCGTCTTGAAGCCACCAAACTCGACGGCGACAGCTGCGACGGGCTCACCGATGAAACGCTGCGTAACGAGCCGGTGACCGTCACGCCATTAAGCAATGGCAAAGCGCTGGTCTCGGCGACCTGCTGGCGCGCGGCCTATAACGAAGGCGAAGGCTACTGGGTCATTGACGAGGCGCTGAAAGGCAAGCCAACGCTGATAACGCTTATCGGCAACGATTATCACAATGGCGTTATCACGTCCGTACAGCGCGGGCGCGGCATCGGCGACTGTATGGGCGGCGCGAACTGGACGTGGAATGGTGAAACGTTCATTCAGAGCGAAGACTACTCCACCGGCGAATGCCGTCTCATCCGCGCAGGCGGTACCTGGGAGATGCCGACGCTGGTCACACAGGTCATTCCGGCGAAATAATCACAGCGGGCGATGGCCCGCTTTTTTTATTTCCGGCAAAGCTTCGCTAAAAAAAGCATTTATTTATTCGCGCTAAGTTATTCCAATAAACACTTTTCATTTTTATTCCCGCCCCTGCACGATAAAAGCCAGAACGATATATCACCCTTCACTTTTATTATTAGCGGGATAGCCATGAAAAAATTCACGGGGCGCGCCTGGCTCGGGCTGGCGTTAATGTCGGCGGCCGGACTGGCGCAGGCGGAAGGTAATATCAGCATCGCGCAACAGTTCGGCATTGGTTATTTACTGCTGGATGTAGTGCGCGACCAACAGCTTATCGAAAAAGAAGGCAAAAAAGAGGGGCTCGATATTAAGGTGGAGTGGCGCACGCTCTCCGGTGCCACCGCCATGAACGAGGCGCTGCTCTCCGGCGCGCTGGACGTCGCCTCGGCGGGCGTGCCGCCGCTCCTCACGCTCTGGGATCGCACCAAAGGCCGCCAGAACGTTAAAGCCATCGCGTCGCTTGGCTCGATGCCCAATTATCTGCTGAGCAACAATCCGGCGGTCAAAAGCGTTCGCGATTTAACTGATAAAGACCGCATCGCCGTACCGGCAGCGGGCGTGGGCTTTCAGTCCCGCACGCTGCAAATCGAAACCGCCCGGCTTTATGGCAACGGCGACTATAAACGCTTTGATAAGATCAGCGTGAGCCTGCCGCACCCGGACGCCAGCGCGGCGCTTGTCGCCGGGAAGTCAGAAATCACCGCGCACTTTTCCAGCCCGCCGTTTCAGTATCAGGCGCTGGAGCACAGCAACGTGCATAAGATCTTAAGCTCCTACGACGTGCTGGGCGGCCCGGCCACTTTCAACGTGCTTTACACCACCCAGAAATTCCACGATGACAACCAGAAAACGTACCGCGCGTTTTACCGGGCTTTAAGCGAAGCGGCGAAAATTATTAACGCCGATAAAAAGGCGGCGGCTGCGGCGTATATCCGCACAGAGAAATCGCGCCTGCCGCAAGCGTTAGTCGAAAAAATTGTGAATGACCCGGAAATTGATTTTACCGTCTCACCGCAACGCACTTTTGTTTATGCCGAAAAGCTGCATGAGCTTGGCGTATTAAAAAATAAAGCCGACAGCTGGAAAGATTATTTCTTTAACGAAGCCTGGGAAAACCCCGGCAGTTAATTCACCTGCGACGATAAAGGAAAAACCGATGACCACAACGCTCAACGCCACGCCGGTTGCCGCGCAGCCGTTTACCATTACGCCCTTTGCGCGCCTCGGCGCGGAAATTACCGGGCTGGATCTGCGCCTGCCGGTCAATAACGCCGACTTTGCGCGCATTCATCAGGCGCATCTCGACCATCACGTGGTGGTGTTCCGCGACCAGAAAATCACGCCGCGTCAGCAGATCGATTTCAGCCGCCGCTTCGGGCCGCTGCAAATCCATGTGCTGAAGCAGTTTCTGTTGCCTGACCACCCGGAAATCCTGATCGTCTCGAACATTATTGAGAACGGTCAGCCGATTGGTCTTGGCGACGCCGGTAAATTCTGGCACTCGGATCTGTCGTATAAAACGCTGCCAAGCCTGGGCTCCATGCTCTATGCGCAGGAGTTGCCGGAAGAAGGCGGCGACACGCTGTTTGCCGATATGGAGCTGGCGTATGAAACGCTGCCCGCCGACCTGAAACGCGCGATAGAAGGCAAAAAGGCGGTGCACTCCTATACCGCGACTTACAGCCGCCCGAAATTCGGCAGCCACTGGCGACCGCAACTGACGGAACAGCAGCTTGCCGAAGTACAGGCGGTGTCGCATCCGGTGGTGCGCACCCACCCGGAAACCGGGCGCAAGGCGCTGTTTGTCAGCGAAGGGTTCACCACGCATATCGAAGGGCTGCCGGAGGCGGAGAGCCGCGACATTCTGGAGGCGCTTTGGGCGCATAGCGTGCGCCCGGAGCATCTCTACCGTCACCAGTGGCAACCGGGCGATATGGTGTTCTGGGATAACCGCTCGCTGATCCATCTCGCGACCGGCTGCCCGGCGCACCTGCGCCGCAAACTCTATCGCACCACTATCGAAGGCGACGCGCCATTTTAACGGAGGCAGCCATGCAGACACAGACCCACGGCCCGCTGCTGCGTCTCGACGCGCTGAGCCTGGAATACCGCACCCGGGAAAGCCGCGTACGCGCGGCGCATGAGGTCTCTTTTGACGTCTGGCCCGGCGACCGGTTTATCCTGCTCGGCCCGTCCGGCTGCGGCAAGTCGAGCCTGCTCAAGGCCATCGGCGGGTTTCTTGCGCCCGTGAGCGGCACCATTCGCCTTGACGGTGACGTTGTCACAAAACCCGGCCCGGAGCGCATGATGGTATTTCAGGAATTTGACCAGCTTCCGCCCTGGAAAACGGTGCTGGAGAACGTCATGTTCCCGCTGGTGGCGAGCCGTCAGGCCAGCAAAGCCGAGGCGCGCGAGCGCGCGCTGCACTTTCTGAATAAAGTGGGGCTAGCCGCCTTTGCCGACGCGCTGCCGCATATGCTTTCCGGCGGCATGAAGCAGCGCGTGGCCATCGCCCGCGCGCTGGCAATGAAGCCGAAAATCCTGCTGATGGATGAGCCGTTCGCCGCGCTGGATGCCCTGACGCGCCGCCATATGCAGGAGGAGCTGCTGGAACTCTGGGAGGATGCCGGGTTTACGCTGCTGTTCGTGACCCACTCCATTGAAGAAGCGTTGATGGTTGGCAGCCGTATTCTGGTGCTCTCACCGCATCCGGGCCAGGTGCGCGCCGAGATCAACTGCCACCAGTTTGGCATGAATGACACCGCAAGCCCGGCCTTTGCGCAGGCTGCTAGCCACATTCACGACCTGCTGTTCCCTGTTAATGCCACGCAACCGGCGAAGGAGACCCGCTATGGCGCAACTGCCCCCCGTCCGTCCCGAGTATCAGCGTGAAACCGCGCTGCCCGGCGCACTGCCGCTGGACACGCCATTGCCGCTCACCACCCGGCTGTGGAACCAGGCATGGGTACGCAAAACGCTGCTGGTCATTGTGCTCCTTGCCCTCTGGGAAGGCGTGGCGCGTATTCAGAATAACGATCTGATGCTGCCGGGGTTCTGGCAAACGCTGCGCGCCTTTAGCGAAGACATGCACAGCGGCGAGCTGCCAGCGAAAATCCTCAACTCGCTCGGCACGCTATTAAAAGGCTATGCCATTGGCAGCGTGCTGGCGCTGGTGTTCAGCGCGCTGGCGATTTCCACACGGCTGGGGCGCGACTTGCTCAGTACGCTGACCGCCATGCTTAACCCGCTGCCCGCGATTGCCCTGCTGCCGCTGGCGCTGCTCTGGTTCGGGCTTGGTCAGGGGAGCCTGATTTTTGTGCTGGTCCACTCGGTGATGTGGCCGATTGCGCTCAACACGTGGTCGGGCTTTCAGAGTGTGCCGGAAACACTACGGATGGCCGGGCGAAACTACGGGCTGAACGGCCCGCGGCTGGTGCTCAACATTTTGATCCCGGCGGCGCTGCCGTCGATTATCTCCGGGCTGAAAATTGGCTGGGCGTTCGCCTGGCGCACGCTTATCGCCGCCGAACTGGTGTTTGGCGCCTCAAGCGGCGACGGCGGGCTCGGCTGGTATATTTTCCAGAACCGCAACGAGCTGTTTACCGACCGGGTCTTCGCCGGGCTGGCGACCGTCATCATCATCGGGCTGCTGGTGGAAGGACTGGTGTTCGCCACGCTCGAAAAAGCGACCGTGCGGCGCTGGGGCATGCAGCGTTAAAAAAAGCCCCGCCAGTGCGGGGCTTTTTTTTACAGCGCGATGCGGATAACGTCATCCGGGCTGGTGGCTTCCTGCTGACGGCTGGAGGCCTGCTTCACCGTAACATACAGCGTTTTACCATCCGGCGAGAGCGCCAGGCTGTTCGGGTGTACCGGCGTTTTAAAGGTTTTGGTGACAGTGTAACCTTTAGCGTCAATCACGCTGACGCTGCCCGCCTCGCGGTGCGTCAGATAAACCTCGTTACGCGCCGGGTTGAACAGCACCGCCAGCGCGTTCGGTGCCTCGACGGTTTTGATGAAGTTGCCGGTGCGGGTATCCACCACGAGCAGTTGCGGCTGCTTCGAATCCGCCACAAACGCGCGGTGGTTAGCGGTATCCAGGCTCAGGTTGATAAAGAAGTGCTCTTTACCGTCTTCGGCGAGCTTTTTGCGCGACAGGATTTTATTGGTCGCGGTGTCGATGGTAATAAATTCGCCATCGGCGTTGGTGGTATACAGGCGCTTCGCCGCGGCGTCGAGCGCGAGCCCGGCGCTGTATTTACCAAGGCCCGTAATGCTTGCGCGGTGTTTTACCGTCTCGCCATCCACCACCCAGATCTCGCTCTCGTTACCGATGCCGCCGATATAAACGGTATTGGTAGTCTCATCGACCACCAGCTCGCGCGGCTGCAATGGCTTCACGCTTTCTGAACGCGCGCGCCCGTCAAGCACCAGACGCCCTTTCACGTCGCCGGTTTTCGCATCCACCGCCGTTACCGCGCCATTGACCGTATTGCCGAACCACAGCGTATTGGTTTTGGTGTTAATCGCGGCACCGAACGGTTTGAGATCGTTATGAATGGTCTGGGTAATATCCAGCGTCGTCGGGTCGAGACGGTAAATCACGCCGCCTTTATCGAGCTTACGGCTCTGGGACGTGGCGACGAACAGCGCCTGCTCCGCCGGGCTGTAGGCCATTTCATACGCGCCTTTGCCGACCGGCTTGCGCAGCAGCTCGTCGGCCGCCTGCGAGGTGAACGACGCGAACGTACCGGCGATAAATAGCGCGCCAAGCAGCGCGCGCGGCGTGGAGAGGTGACGTAACGGCATAAGAACTCCCTTTTAAACAAACAGAATGGGTTGCATCACACTGGAACCAAAAGGAAAAACATGGCCCGGTCTGGCCGGAACCTTTTATTATGGATGAGAATAATAATCATTATTCACGTGAAAGGAAGCCTTTTTATGGCTCGCGAAATGACAAAAGGCCGCTACACTTGCCTGAGTTAACGCAACGTGCCGTTAAGTTTTTCAAAAATTTACATAACGTTTAAGATTACGTCACAGATTTTATTGATTTTGTTACTTCCGGGACTCCGTAAACCGCATGAAAATCTCCCGCGCTGTCTATGCGCCCTTCGCTTTTCTGCTGCCTGTCGCTCTCACCCACGCGCAGGCCGCCGCTACAGATGAACAAACCATGATCGTGACCGCCGCGCCCGGCGGGATCTCCGAGCTTGATACGCCCGCGTCCGTCAGCGTCGTCAACGGCGACGATCTGCGCCACGCCGCGCCGCAGGTGAACCTCTCTGAAAACCTGGGCAGCGTGCCGGGCCTGCAAATTCAGAACCGGCAAAACTTCGCCCAGGATTTACAGCTCTCGATGCGCGGTTTCGGTTCCCGCTCCACCTACGGCGTGCGCGGCATTCGCATGTATGTCGACGGTATTCCGGCAACGATGCCGGACGGCCAGGGTTATACGTCGAATTTCGATCTCAACAGCATTGAGAGCGTGGATGTGCTGCGCGGGCCGTTTTCGGCGCTTTACGGCAACGCCTCCGGCGGCGTGATCAATGTGAAAACCGAAACCGGCGAGCAGCCGCCGAAAATCGAAGCGGGCACCTGGTACGGCAGCTACGGCAGCGTGCGTTACGGCCTGAAAGCGTCCGGCGCGACCGGCGACGGCACTCAGGCGGGCGATGTCGATTACACGGTTTCCACGACCCGTTTCACCACCCACGGCTATCGCGACCACAGCGGCGCGCGTAAAAACCTCGCGAACGCGAAGCTCGGCGTGCGGCTTGACGAGGCCAGTAAGCTGACGTTGCTCTTTAACAGCGTCGATATCAAAGCCAACGATCCGGGCGGCCTGACTCGCAACGAGTGGCGTGAAAACCCGCGCCAGTCGCCACGCGGCGATGAATTCAACACCCGTAAAACCACGAAACAGACCCAGGCGGGCCTGCGCTACGAGCGCGCGCTGACAGAGAATGACGATATCAGCGTAATGGCGTACGCAGGTGAGCGCGAAACCACGCAGTTTCAGTCGTTCAACCAGGGCTTCCAGGCGGAGCCCTCCAACCCCGGCGGCGTTATCGACCTCACCCGCCACTATCAGGGCATCGACAGCCGCTGGACGCACCGCGACGCGCTGCTCAGCCTGCCGGTGAGCTTCACGCTCGGTCTCGATTACGAAAATATGAGCGAAGACCGCAAAGGCTATAAAAACTTCCGCCTGGTCAACGGCGCGCCGCAATTTGGTGAGAAAGGTGAGCTACGCCGCAACGAGCGCAACCTGATGTGGAACGTCGATCCGTATCTGCAAACCACCTGGCAGCTGACCGACAAACTGAGCCTCGACGCGGGCGTGCGCTACAGCAATATCTGGTTCGACTCGAACGATTTTTACGTGGTGCCGCGCAACAGCGACGACAGCGGCGAGGCCAATTATCACAAGTGGCTGCCGGCGGGCTCGCTGAAATATGCCCTGACCGACGCCTGGAACGTCTATGCCTCTTATGGCCGCGGGTTTGAAACGCCGACCATCAACGAACTTTCTTATCGCTCAAATGGCCAGAGCGGCCTGAACTTCGCGCTTAAGCCGTCAACCAGCGATACGGTGGAGATCGGCAGCAAAACGCGCATCAACAATGGCCTGTTGACCGCCGCGCTGTTCCGGACCGATACGGACAACGAAATCGTCGTGGATGAGAGTGTGGGCAGCGGGCGCAGCAGCTATAAAAACGCCGGGAAAACCCGCCGTCAGGGCGTTGAGCTGGCGCTTGACCAGCAGTTCGGCGATGCGTGGAAGCTGAAAGCGGCATGGACCTACCTTGACGCCACCTACCGCACCTATGTCTGCCAGAAAGGCGACTGTAACGGCAACCGCATGCCGGGCATCGCGCGCAATATGCTCTACACCTCGTTCGGTTACGAGCCGGAAACCGGCTGGTACGCGGGCGGCAACGTGCGCTATATGAGCAGCATCATGGCTAATGACGCCAATACCGACAAAGCGTCGTCTTACACCACGGTTGGCCTCAACACCGGCTATAAATTCCAGCGCGGCAACTGGCTGCTGGATGTGTTTGGTCGTGTCGATAACCTGTTTGATAAATCGTATGTCGGCTCGGTTATCGTTAACGAATCCAAAGGCCGCTACTACGAGCCTGCGCCGGGCCGCAATTATGGCGTTGGCGCAAGCGTCAGCTACCGCTTCGAGTAACGCTTTCGCGAGCTTTTAGCGGCACACAAAAAACGGGCTTCACCGCCCGTTTTTTTATGCCCTCTGCAACCGTTGCAGGTGCGAGAAATCAACAGACTGGCGCGCCTGAAAGAGATCGTATTCATTCTGCATACCCAGCCAGACATGCGGCGAGCTGCCAAGGACTGCCGAGAGACGCAGCGCCATTTCCGGGGAGACGTCAGATTTGCCGACCAGCAGACGCTGCACCGTCGACGGCGCGACGTCCAGCGCTTTGGCCAGCGCACGGGCGCTGAGGCCGAGCGCTTCCATTGACTCCTGCACCAGCCTGCCCGGGTGCGGTGGGTTAAACATCGTTGCCATCAGTGGTAATCCTCATAGTTGACGATAAAGACATCGCCATCCCGAAACTCAAACGTGATGCGCCAGTTTCCGCTGACGGTCACAGCCCATAGACCTTTACGATCCCCCGTCAGGGGATGCAGGAAAAATCCCGGTAAGTCGACGTCAGCGGGTCTTATCGCCTGATTCAGCACCGCCAGCCGCAGAGAAATCTTTCTGGCATGGCGGGCATGAATGCCTGCGGTGGAACCCGTTTCGAAATAGCGTTGCAGGCCTTTATGCCTGAAGCTTCTGATCATCCCTGCCACCTCGCTCCTGATGAAGATCGTAAATCAGTGTTGCGCAATGCGCAACACTTTTAATAAGCGTTAAGTTACGGCTTACGCTTTCCACTGCGCAGCACCTTATCAGCGATGCGCATACGCCAGAAGCCTGATGCTGAACGACGGTTAAACCGTTCGGCACGGCTCGCATTTGTGATGAAACCTCTCTGTGCGTTTTACGACACAGAGACACGTCGTTCCCCATGCAGGCCGTGCCGTCGGGCCTATACTTAACATTCGTCGAATTCCGTTTAACCGCCAAAAGGAATCCGCTTATGAGCCGTCTGTGGCACCAGAACGCCGTCATTTACCAGATAGATCCCACCCGCTTTTTTGACAGCAACGCCGACGGCTGGGGAGACCTGCGCGGCATTGTCGAAAAGCTCGACTATGTTGAATCGCTTGGCGCAACCGCCATCTGGCTGACCCCGTTTTATCTCTCGCCGCGTCGGGATAACGGCTATGACGTGGAAAACCACACCGAGCCAGACCCGCGTATCGGCTCGCTGGACGATGTCGAGTGGCTGATAGCCGAGGCGGAGAAGCGGGGAATTCGTGTGATTATCGAACTGGTGGCGCAGCACACCTCAGATGCCCACGACTGGTTTCAGGAGGCGCGCAAAGGCCGCGACAACCCGTTTCATGACTACTATCTGTGGCGCGACACGCCAGGCCCGGATGAACCCGCGCCGATGTTTCCGACAATCGAGCCGCATATCTGGCGCTGGGATGAGCAGGCACAGCGCTACTACCGCCATCTCTTTTACCATCATGAGCCGGATCTCAACCTGCGCCACCCGGACGTGATTCAGGCTGTCGATCACGTGCTGCGCTTCTGGGCCGAAAAAGGCGTGGCGGGCTTTCGCGTCGATGCCGCTTCGCACATGGTGGAACAGGCCAGCCTGCCGGGTGATAAAGAGAGCGGCTACCGGCTGTTTAACCACTTCTACGACCTGCTGACGGAAGAACATCCGGATATGATCCTGCTTGGCGAAGTGGACGTGAACGTCTCGGAATTTGAAGATTTCTTCGGCGGCGGCGAACGCCTGACCACGCTGCTTAATTTCTGGATCAACAAAAACACCATTCTGGCGCTGGCCCGCGAAGAGGCGGCACCGCTGGTCAAAGCGCTTAACGAGCTGCCGATGCCGCCCGCCAACGGCGGTTATTGCTTCTGGCTGCGCAACCATGACGAGCTGGATCTTGAAGATCTGGAGCCGGAAGATTACGACTTCGTAATGGAGAAATACGCCCCCGATCCTGACATGCGCATTTACGGGCGCGGCATTCGCCGCCGTCTGGCCCCGATGCTTGACGGCAACGAACGCCAGCAGGCGATGGCGAATGCCCTGCTCTTTTCGCTGCCCGGCACGCCGGTGGTGCGCTATGGCGCGGAAATCGGCATGGGCGATCTGCTTTCACAGCCGGAGCGTGAATCGGTGCGCACGCCGATGCAGTGGAATGCGGGGCCGGGTGCCGGGTTTTCCGCCTGCGATCCGGCGCGCTTTGTGGAGCCGTTAATTACCGACGGCCCCTTTCGCTATCAGGCGATAAATGTGGAAGAGCAAGAAGCGCGCGACGGCTCGCTGCTGCACCGTATCCGGCAGATTATCGCCGTCTGGCGCACGCTGCCTGAGATCTGCTATCAGCATTTCCACCCGTTCACGGTGCAAGAAAAGAGCGTGTTTGCGGTGCGCTATCAAAACCATAACGTCGCCACGCTGATGCTGACGAACCTGAGCCATGAGGCGGTGACGGTGGATTTGGGCGAGTTAAATCTGGAAGGCGCTGGCGAGATACTGGCGGATGATGAGTATCCGCCAGTCGCCTGCTCACTTCGCATCAACGGCTATGGCTACCGCTGGCTGCGGGTAAAGTAAATTAACGGCGGCGGAACAGGGCTTTAACCAGCAGCCCTGCTACCGCTACGGCTGCCACGCCCATCACGCGGGAATCCACGGCAATGGCCTTGTTCTTTGCGTGGCTGTCAAAGCGTCCGTGCGCCTGATGACCGTTCTCCAGCGGCTGAAACAGGTAATCAGGGCGCTGCGTCGGTTCGGCTTCGTCGGTGAGTTGCCCTTCCCAGGTTTTCGCCACATAACGGTCGAGTAATCCCGGAAAGAACATATTGCCGACAATCGACATTACCGTGTTTTTCCCGAGCCACACTTCGCGCGGCGGACGGCGCGCCACGGCGGCGTCGTAAATCGCCTTGGCGGCCACTTCCGGCTGGTAAATGGGCTCTATCGGCTGCATCCGGTGATGAAACTTATTGCGCGCCCAGTTGAACTGCGTGGTGTTAATGGCAGGCAACTGCACCATCGAGACCCGCACCCCGCTTTTCTGATGCAGCAGTTCACAGCGCAGGGAATCGGTAAACGCGCGGATCGCCGCTTTCGCGCCGCAATAGGCGGACTGCAACGGAATCGAGCGCCACGCGAGCGCCGAACCCACCTGAATGATGGTGCCGCTGTCACGCAACTGCATATAGCGCAGCGCGCTACGGGTGCCGTTCACCGCGCCGAGGTAAGTCACCTCGGTGACGCGCCGGAACTCGTCAAAGCTGATATCCTCCACTGGTGCGAGCACGGTTGTCATCGCGCAGTTCACCCACACCGCCATTGGCCCCAGTTCTTCTTCGATTCGCTGTGCCGCGTTGCTTACCTGCTGCGGGTCCGCCACGTCAGCGCAGATGCCAAGCACCCGGCCGCCGTAACGCTTTAAGTCTTCTGTGGCCTCCGCCACGCCCTGCTCTCCACGGGCAATGATCGCCACATCATAGCCAGAGGCCGCAAAGTAACTGGCTGTCGCGCGCCCGACTCCTGAACTGCCGCCGGTCACGACAGCAACAAAGGCGTTTTTTGTCATGTCGTTATCCTGATTTGCGTTAAGGGTAACGAAAGCTTAGTACAGCGCGAGAAAAGTGGGCGCCCGGCGAACCGGGCGCGAGAGAAGAAAGTGCGGGAAACGCGGCGTCAGAACGTAGTCCAGCCCTCTTCTGTGACGGGTTTGCGCGCGGTCACGGTGACAGGCGCTGCCGAACGGATGGGCGCGGTGGCTTCCGGTCGCGGCGAAGCCGGTTGCATATTCAGGCGGAACGCGCCCGCAAGCTGGCGCAGACGCGCCGCCTCGGTGCCGAGCTCGCCTGCGGCCGCCGAGGACGCGCTGACAAGCGTCGCGTTCTGCTG
Source organism: Cronobacter sakazakii (assembly GCF_000982825.1). NCBI lineage: Bacteria > Pseudomonadati > Pseudomonadota > Gammaproteobacteria > Enterobacterales > Enterobacteriaceae > Cronobacter > Cronobacter sakazakii. The sequence continues at coordinate 3,267,741 of NZ_CP011047.1, forward strand.
CGTGGTGGCGTCCAGCTCGCCAACCGCGCGGGCGATCTGCTCAATACCGCGGCTCTGCTCCTGCGAGGCTGACGAAATCTCTTCCATAATATCGTTCACCCGGGTGACGGAACTCACCACCTCATTCATCGTTTCACCGGCGCGGGTCGCCAGCGTGCTGCCGGTTTTGATGCGGTTGACCGATTCATCAATCAGTAGCGCGATATCTTTCGCCGCCTGCGCGCTGCGCTGGGAGAGACTGCGCACTTCAGACGCCACCACCGCGAAGCCGCGACCATGTTCTCCCGCACGCGCGGCTTCCACCGCGGCGTTGAGCGCCAGAATATTGGTCTGGAAAGAAATACTGTTGATGACCTCGGTAATGTCGGCGATTTTGCGCGAACTGGCGGAGATATCCTGCATCGTCTGCACCACATCACGCACCACGTCACCGCCGCGACCAGCGGTCTGTGATGCCTGCGACGCTATCTGGCTGGCATGGCGGGCGTTGTCGGCATTATTTTTCACGGTCGCCGTGAGCTGCTCCATGCTGGCGGCCGTCTGCACCACTGCCGTAGTTTGCTGTTCGGTACGCGCCGCGAGCGCATGGTTGCCAGAGGCAATCTCCTGCGCCGTGTGAGTGAGACGCCCGACGCTTGCGCGCAGCTCGCCAGTCATACTGCGAAGCCTCTCGTTCACGCGAGCCATCGCGCCGGTGAGTTTGCCAAATTCGTCATGGCGATCGATCTCAATCTGCGCGCTCAAATCCCCCCCGGCGATGCGCTCGGCCAGCGCCAGGTTCAGCTTCAGCGGGCGAATTATCTGGCGGCTGATGGCCCACGCGACGATAACGCCGAGCAGAATCACAAACGCGCCCAGGATCAGGGCTAGCGTTGAGGAGCCGGACGACAGTTCGTCATTCTCAGCTTTAGTGAGCGCCACCATCTGTTTAATCGCGCCACTACTTTGATCCCCTGCCGTTTTCACCGCGCTTTCCGCGCCTTTCAGCGATTCCCGGGCGGCGTAATAATCACGACTCAGCGTCTGATAGCGCACTGTGTCCTGCCAGAGCCCTGCGAACGGCGGCAGCAGTTCCGGCGAGAGACGGCTCACGAGCGCCTGATACTGGCTTTCTACCGCGCTGAAACGGCGCTGGAGTGCCTCGCTTGCCTCCTCTGTGCCGGTAAAGCGCAGCGCGTAAGCGTAATCCCGCAGGTTACTGATGGCGAACAGGAGATCGTAAATCGCGTAAGAGAGTTCGGGGTCGGCCACCGGCGTGCGGATAAGCTGGGTATACCGCGCGGTTTCATCCTGGCCTGCCAGCGCGTCAAGCGCGCTTCGGATCTGGCTGAGCTTCGCCGTGGCGTCGCTCATGTTGGTGACGCTGCCCTGAAAGCTTTCCAGATAACGCCTGATATCGGCGACGATGGCGCGCTCGTTTGCGGGCCAGTCGAGGGCGCTGGCCTCAGCGGTTTTCGCGAGCGCCTCGTCAACATAGCGACTCATCAACGCGCGGGCGTCGTCATCGCCGGTATAGAAATAGTTAAGACGGTTAATTTTGGCCTGTAAGACGTCGATATTAATGTCGTCGATAAGATTACTTTTGAGGTTAGCGTCGCGGATGGCCATAAAACGCGCCACAGAGAGCGCTGTCGCCAGCGCCACCAGCAGCAGCACCACGCCAAAGCCGGCGGCGAGCTTGCGGGTTATGCGAACGTTGCGTAATCGGTTTACCAGTACAGCCATCCTGCCTCCTGTTTTACGATAGTCGGGCCTCGTCAGAGCGCCACAGGAGGTTATCGGCTAAGCCGCCGATTTTTTTAGCAAAATGTGGAAAAAAGCGGCAATAAAAATGGCCTTTTACCCGACAGCCTCGCGGGAAGCTGTCGTGACAAAGGCCATCTGAAGCGCGTGCACAGTTCATTCCAGTAACGCAGCCGGATACCGCGGCGATACCGGTTAGCGCGGGCGGTGCAGGCCCGGATCGATATTGCCGAAATCAAGACCATAGAGATGTCCGTAAGGGATAAAGGATTCCAGCATCAGCGCACGCGTTTCGGGCGGGTGCGGCGTGAGCCAGGCGCGGAGAATGCGACGAATACGTGAGCGCGACGCGTGACGACGTACGGAGATATGCATGATGATCGCCTCCTCGGCGGTGCGCAGGCGTTGTGCTGCCCTGTCAGTAAAGCGCCGCGGAGACGAAAAGGGAAATACGCATTCCGGCAATGTTTTGCCGGTGTGCGGATTAGCCGAAATACTGTTTTTTCAGGATAAGCGCGCCGTCGTTAATCGCTTTATGCACCGCGCGTGCCGCCGCTTCGCCATCGCCCGCCTCAAGCGCTTCCAGCAAATCATCATAATTATGATGACCGCGCACAAAATCGTCGGACTGCGGATAGAGATAGTTAAAGCACGGGCCGATGCGCATCCAGAGCTGCTCAATCAGCGACACCAGCGTTGGCATTTCAGCCCAATTGTAGAGCTGAAAACGAAACGCGCGGTTGGCCTGCAAAGCCTGCTCGACACTGTCGGACATTTTGGCTTCGCGAAACGCGTCACAGAGTTCACGCAGGTGAGCCATACGCGCTGGCGTCATATTTTTCGCCGCCGCTTCCGCCGCCATTCCTTCAAGGTTTTTACGGATCTTCGTCACTTCGTCGTAACGCGCCTGGCTGATTTCCGGCACCAGAAACGCCTGCGCCGGGGTCGCGTTGAGCGCGCCGGAGGAGACCAGTCGCAGCAGCGCTTCGCGTACCGGCGTGATGCTGATCCCCAGTTGATCGGCGATTTCTTTCGTGACCAGACGGGCACCCGGACGCAGGCTGCCAACGATAAGGGCGTTTTTCAATCTCACTTCCACTTGCATGGTTAAACTCAGGCGTTGCGCTTTTTCCAGATCCAACATGTTTATTTCCTGTCGTAAAAAATTTACTTTGTATTAGCAGGCGCTTAACTAACGTCTCGTCATCCTGACCAGAGGATATATTCTATATCTTTGATAACACGGTTTTTATGGTCAGGAAAACCAAAAATAACCAAAACGTTCACTGACCAGTACGACAACCATTAAGGTATTGACCTAATGAAACGACTGTCCCGTAAGCTTCTCTCACTTTCTGTGGCGCTTTCTTTATTCGCTCCGCTCAGTCAGGCCAGTTCGCTGACGATTGCGCAGCCTACTTCCGCTACTGCCATGGATCCCGGCTTCCTGAAAGAAGCCGCGACCTTGGTGGATAACGTTTTCGATACTCTGGTGCTGCGCGATGCGCAGATGCAACTGAAACCCGGCCTCGCCACCCAGTGGGAAGCCATCAACGACACCACATGGCAGTTCGATTTACGTAAGGATGTCAAATTTACCAACGGCGAGCCAGTCAATGCCGCGGCGGTGAAATTCTCCATCGACCGTATTCTCGACCCGGCCAACCACGCCCCCACCATTTCTTATATTCGTACGATTAAATCGGTAGAGGTCACCGGCGACTATCAGGTGCGTATTCACACCAACGGCCCCGATCCGCTCCTGCCCACGCGCATGAGTCGTTATCCGGCCTATATCGTGCCGCCTGGTTATGTAAGTAAAGCCGGTGCTGCGGAATTTGCACGAAAACCTGTCGGAAGTGGCGCTTATATCGTCAAAACGTTCATTCCCGATGAGCGTGTTGTGATGGAGGCCAACCCGAACTACTGGCGCGGCAAGCCGTCAATCGATGAAGTGACCTGGCGCCCTATCCCGGAAGCAACCGCGCGCATTACGGCGCTGCTGACCGGCGAGGCGCAGCTGGTGGAAGGCGTTCCGGCGGATCTCGCACCGCTGGTGAAAAGCAAACCCGGCGTGAAGCTTGAGCAGGTCAAAGGCGGCGGGCTGACGATTTATCTCGGCATTAAAAACAGTGAGCCGCCGCTGAACGACGTGCGCGTGCGCCAGGCGCTGTCGCTGGCGCTGAACCGCGACGCCTATACGCAGTCGCTGCTGCACGGCTTCGGCACGCCGACCGGCACGCTGGCAGGCCCGAAAGACTATGGCTATAAAGCCATTGCCGCGCCGAAACAGGACAGGGAAAAAGCCAAAGCGCTGCTGAAAGAGGCAGGCTACCCGCAGGGCTTTACCGTTAAATTCCAGGCACCGCGCCGTTATATCGCCAGCGCTGACGTAGGCCAGGCCATTGTGGCCGATCTCGCCGCTATCGGCGTAAAAGCGCAGCTCGAAGTGCCGGAGTGGTCGGTCTACACCCAGCAGGTGGCGTCCGGCAAACAGGCACCGCTCTATATGCTGGGCTGGGGCTCCACCCAGACGCTGGACGCCGACGCCGCGCTCTACCCGGTGCTGCACGGGGGCGAGCCGTACTCAACGGTGAGCGATCCGGCACTGGATAAGCTCCTGAACGACAGTCGTGCCACGGTGGATGCCGCGAAGCGTAAAGCTCTGCTGGAGCAGATTCAGGAGCGCGTCGCGACCGAACAGCCGCTGATCCCGCTCTACCGCGAAGACGCGATTTACGCCTCCAGTGACAACGTCACGTTTAAAGGCCGTGAAGACGCCCGCGTGTCGTTGTTCGATATGAGGGTGAAATGATCTTCCCTGGCCGTTACGCATCCCGTTCACGTCGCCGTCCCCTGCCGGGGGACGGCCTTCTCGGCGGCGCGCTGCTGGCTGTCCTTATCCTAGCAGCGCTGCTCTCTCCCTGGCTGCCGTTACCCGATCCGCTGCAAAGCGATCTCGCGGCGGTCTTTCAGGCTCCCGGCCCGCAGCACTGGCTGGGTGCCGATCAACTGGGCCGCGACGTGCTCTCGCGCATTCTCGCCGGTGCCCGTCTTTCGCTGTTCGTGGTGATTATCGCCGCCCTCATCGCCGCCACCATGGGCACGCTGATGGGCATGGTGGCCGGTTACTTCGGCGGCTGGGTCGATGCGCTCATCATGCGGCTTATCGACATTCAGCTGGCGGTGCCGTTTATTCTGCTGATCCTGCTGGTGATGGCGCTGTTTGGCACCTCGCTTGCTAACATTATTGTGATTATGGGCGTGACCAGCTGGGCGATTTACGCCCGCGTGGCGCGCGCCAGAACGCTGGAAATCCGCGAGCTGGAGTACATTGAAGCCGCGAGAACCATGGGTTTTTCGCACCTGCGTATTATGCTGCGCCATATTTTACCGGCGCTCGCGACGCCGCTGCTGGTACTGCTGACGCTCGATATTCCGCGCCTGATTGTGCTGGAAGCCTCCGTCGGCTTTCTCGGCATGGGCATCCAGCCGCCGACGCCGACGCTTGGCAATCTTATCGGCGAAGGCCGGGCCTATATGCTGCTCGCGCCGTGGCTGGTGGTCTGGCCCGGCTGCGCCATCGCGATGCTGGTGGTGGGCTGTAACCTGCTCGGCGACTACTGGCTACGCACTACCCAGGCGAGGGTCGAATAATGGCGCGCTATCTGATTTCCCGTTTTTTCCAGGCGCTGCTGGTGATGTTCGGCGTCTCGCTGCTGATATTTTTCAGCCTGCATCTGACAGGCGATCCGGCGGCCGTGATGATGCCGCCGGGTGCCACCACGCAGGAGATTGCCGATTTTCGTCACGCGATGGGCTTTGACAGGCCGCTGCTCACCCAATACGCCGATTACGCGGGACACCTTCTGCGCGGCGATCTGGGGGATTCCCTGCGCTTTGGCCAGCCGGTCTCCGCGCTCATTGCCGAGCGTCTGCCCGCCACCGCGCTGCTGGCACTGACGGCGCTCGCCTGGAGCACGCTCGCGGGGCTGGCGCTGGGGCTGGTGAGCGCGCTGTGGCGCGACACTATCTGGGACCTGCTGGCGCGTCTGGTGGCCTTCAGCGGCCAGGCGGTGCCGGTTTTCTGGCTGGGGCTGCTGATGATTTTGTTCTTCAGCCTGCAGCTGCGCCTGCTGCCCTCCGGCGGCTACGGCGAGCCGTTACAGCTCGTCATGCCTGCTGTCTGTCTTGGCGCATACTATATGAGCGCGATGGCGCGTCTGGTGCGTGCCAGCCTGATTGACGTGCTGGACCAGGATTACATCCGCACCGCGCGCGCCAAAGGGCTCAGCGCCTGGCGGGTGCTGGTGCGTCACGGGCTTCGCAACGCGCTAATCCCAGTTGTGACCGTACAGGGCATTTCGCTCGCCGCGCTGCTTGGCGGCGCGCTGGTGACAGAGATTATTTTCGCCTGGCCGGGCATTGGCCGCCTGGCGGTGCAGGCTATCCAGAACCGCGATTTTCCGCTGGTGCAGGGCGTGGTATTGCTCGCCGCACTGACGTTCGTGGTGGTGAACCTGCTGATTGATTTGCTTTACCTGGTACTGAATCCAAGGATACGTTTATGACCGTTCAGCCGCATGCCAGCCTGGATGCGACCCTGGAGCTGCTCTCTTCTCTTACCGCCTGGCAAAGCGTGGCGGACCAGCCGGATGAGCAGCGATCTCTCGCCGCCTGGCTCGAAGCCTGGCTTATCGACGCACTGGACGCCGAGGTGATATTGCCGGTGGCGCAACAGCCCACCGGCAGCCCGCCGCTGGTGCATGTCCGCGTGGACATCGGCGCGCCCGACACGCTGGTGCTCTACAACATGTATGACGTCATGCCCGCCGATGCAGAGGGCTGGCAGGTTGATCCGTTCTCCGGCGGCATTCGCCACTGGGCCGATAAAGGCGATGTGTTTATTTCGCGCGGCGCGGAGAACAACAAAGGCCCGCTCGCCGGCATGCTCACCGTCGTGCGCGATTTGTGGGAGAGCGGCAGGCTCACCACCAATCTGGAGATCCTGCTGGAGGGCGAAGAAGAATGTGGCAGCGGTACGCTCCGGCGCTATCTCGCCCGCACACCCTGCCCGGTTTCGCCCGCGCTCGCCGTGCTATTTCCGTCGCTGTGCGAATATGGCGGCGGCGCGCCGCGGCTCTATCTTGGCTTTACCGGCATGACCGCAGGCCGTCTGCGCGTCGCGGGCGGCGACTGGGGCGGCCCGCAGGCCGCCATTCATGCGAGCAACGCGGCGTGGATAGCCAACCCCGCGTGGCGGCTGGTGCAGGCGCTCGCCGCCATCGCGCCCGCCGGGCGCAACGGCGTGCTGGAAACGCTGCCGCTGGATGACGCCGCGCTGAGTATCCTGGACGAGCTGGCCCCGCAGTTCAGCATTGCCGATGAACTGACGATGCGCAAAAGCCAGCGGCTGACGATTTCAGGCGACACCCGCGAGGCGCTGGCGTTTTTACTTGGCAGCGCGGTGCTGAACTTAAGCGAGATCCGCACTACGCCCCTGCCGGGCCGCGGCATTATCCCCCCGCTCGCCTGCGCCGAATTCGCGCTGCGCACGCCGCCGGGCAGTTCACCGGATATATTGCTCGACGCCATGCGCGCGTCGCTCTCTCATCTGGAGATAACAGGCGTGGAGCTGGTTGTTGATGACAGCTACCCCGGCAGGCGCTTTTCGGCTGACGACGCAGGCGTGATGGAACTTATCAATAGCTATCACCAGCAGCAGACGCGCCCGCAGATCTGGCCCTGGGCGCCCGGTTGCGCGCCAGCTTACGCCTTTGCGCCCGTCGCGCCCGCGTTTCTTATCGGCGGGCTCGGCTATGGCGGCAACGCGCACGGCGTGAATGAGTTTGTCACCCTGCGCGGGCTTACGCGCTATACCCGGTCGCTGCGCGACTGGCTGCTCTCATTCTGACGGATTCAGGAGATAACCATGCGATTTCTCACCGGCCAGCAGGTGGCGGCGCTCGGCGGGCTTGACCCGCACGCCGCACTCAGTGACGTCACCGACGCGACGCTGCTGATGGCGGCAGGCGATGCCGTGATGCCCGCCGAAACGCACGTGCCGCTCGATACCGCGCCGGGTAAGGTTTACGCCCTGCCCGCGCGCGTGGGCGGGCGGTTTAACGCCACCGGCGTGAAGTGGACGGCGCACCGCCCGCAGCCGCAGGACGCGCTTCCGATGGCGCTGACGGTGACGCTCATCAATCGCGCGGACACCGGCGTGCCGGTGGGGCTGGTGGAGAGCGGCGGCCTGACGGCGGTGCGTACCGCCGCGGTCTCGGCGCTCGCCCTGCGCCACGCCGCGCCGCGCGAGGTGAAACGCGTCCTGCTGCTCGGCGCGGGCGTACAGGCGCGCGCGCACCTGGAGATGTTACGCGCGCACTTTCCGGCGCTCTCATGTTTAGGGTTGTGGAACCGCACGCCCGCGCGGCTGGAAAGTATGCCCGTCGCGGCGTTGCCGTTCCCGTGTGAAATCTACGGCGATCTTCGTGAGGCGCAGAAACAGCCGTGGGACGCCGTTATCACCTGCACCGGCGCGCAAAAGCCGTTTCTCGGCCCGGAATGGTGCCAGCCGGGGCGGCTTATCATGCAGATTGGCTATCACGAAGTGCGTTTTGCGGCGATTAAACGCGCCACCCAGGTGGTGGTGGACGCCTGGGGGGAGTTTCGCCACACCAGCGCCAAAAGCCTGTTCCAGATGTACCGCGCGGGCGAATTTGCCGATGACGGCTGGTCAGCGGATCTCGCGGCACTGTTAACGGGCGCATGGCGCGCAGCGCCGGACGACTGCGTTTACTTTTCGTCGTTCGGGCTGAACGTGTTTGATATCGCGCTCGCCGCCCGCGTGTTGCAGCGCGCGGCGCAGGAGAATGTCGGCACCGCGTTGCCGCTCTTTGGCGTCGCTTAAGCGCTTTCGCGCAGGCGCAACGCCTGGTGAATATCCGGCGCGCTGTCGATAAGCCGCCGGGTATACGCATGGGCAGGCGTTTGCAGTACCTGACGCGTCGGCCCTTCCTCCACCACGTTCCCGAGATAGAGCACTAAAACGCGATCGCAGAGCTGACGCACCGCCTGGAGATCGTGGCTGATAAAGAGCACCGACAGCCCAAGCTTATCGCGAAGCTCCGCCAGCAGGCGCAGGATCTGGCCTCTCACCGGCAAATCGAGCGCCGCCACCGCTTCATCCGCCACCAGCAGTTCCGGCTCCAGCGCCAGTGCGCGGGCAATGGCGATTCGCTGGCGCTGTCCGCCGGAGAACGCCGCCGGACGCCGCTGCGCCCATTCAGGCTTAAGCCCGACCAGCGTCATCAGTTCGCTCACCCGTTCGGCAATCGCCGCGCCGTGGCGCAGGCCGTGCACCCGCAGCGGCTCGGCGAGCTGATCGCCGACACTCATGCGCGGATCGAGGCTCGCGTAAGGATCCTGAAAAATCATCTGCGCGCGGCGGCGCACGCGTTTTTGCTCCGTTCGGCTCGCCTGCGCCATATCGACGCCGTCAAAAAGGATCTGGCCGCTGTCGGCCTCGATAAGCCCGATAGCCGCGCGCCCGAGCGTCGTTTTGCCGGAGCCGGATTCGCCAATAAGCCCAACGATTTCGCCTCGCGCCACGCTAAAGGTAGTCGGGTGCAGTACACGCTGGCGCTCTGAGGGCATAAACGGCAGCCGTGCGCGGCGTGCAAAGCTTTTCACGATACCCGTCACCTGCAACAGCGGCGTGTCATTATGCGCCACCACACGTGCAGGCGGCTCCTGCGGTGTTGAAGCCGCAATCAGCCGCCGCGTCCAGTCGGCCTGTGGCGAAGTAAAGAGCGGCTCCACCGGCCCCTGCTCGACAATTTCGCCGCCGTTCATCACGCAGGCGCGATCGGCATAGCGCGCCACCACGCTAAGATCGTGTGTCACCAGCAGCACGCCCATGCCCATCTCCTGCTGGAGATCTTTCAGCAGGCCGAGGATTTGCGCCTGAAGCGTGACGTCCAGCGCGGTGGTCGGCTCATCGGCAATCAGCAGATCCGGTTTGCCGCTGATGGCGCTGGCTATCATCACCCGCTGGCGCATCCCGCCGGAGAGCTGGTGAATATACTGGCGCGCCCGTTTTTCCGGCTCGCCGATGCCGACATGGCCCAGCAGCGCCACCGCCTCGCGGGAGGCCGCTTTCCAGCCCAGCCCGCGATGGCGCACCAGCACTTCGGCAATCTGCTCGCCCACTTTCAGCACCGGGTTCATGCTGCTCATCGGCTCCTGGAAAATCATGGCGATGTGGCGACCGCGCAGGCCCGCCGGGTATGGCGCATCAGGGAGAATGGGCGTGGTATCGTCAAAGCAAATCTCGCCGCCGCTCTGCCAGACGCCACGTGGCAAAAGGCCGGTGACGGCAAGGGAAGTGAGCGTTTTGCCACAGCCGGATTCGCCGACCAGCGCCACCATTTCGCGGCGTTCGACGGTCAGACTGACATCACGCAACAGGGTGGCCTGGCGACTTTGCAGGCTAAGATGAGAGAGGGTTAACAGCGGCACAGGCGGCTCCCGACAACAGGCTTTGGTCGAGCATATCGGCAGCCGCCGTGGTTAACAAGTTGTTATTCAGCTGGTTTATGCATCGTCCTGGCCGACGCGGATAACTAGCTTGCCGAAGTTTTTCCCTTCCAGCAGGCCGATGAACGCCTCCGGCGCGTTCTCAAGGCCATCCACAATGTGCTCGCGGTAGTGAATGCGCCCTTCGGAAACCCACTGGCCCATTTCGCGCTGGAACTCTTCGATGCGGTGACCATAATCCTGGTTGATGATAAAGCCCTGCATACGGATGCGTTTTTTCAAAAGCGTGCCCATGAGCAGCGGCAGGCGATCCGGGCCAGGCGGCAGGTCGGTAGCGTTATAGCCTGAGACCAGACCGCATAGCGGCACGCGCGCGCCGGTGTTGAGCAGCGGCATCACGGCATCGAAAACTTTCCCGCCGACGTTCTCGTAGTAAACGTCAATGCCCTGCGGGCAGGCAGCGGCGAGTTTATCGGCGAAATCCGCCGCGCGGTGATCGATACACTCGTCAAAGCCCAGGTGTTCCACCGCGTAACGGCACTTCTCTTCACCGCCCGCCACGCCGACCACGCGACAGCCTTTGATTTTGCCTATTTGCCCGACGCTTGCGCCGACCGGGCCGGTCGCAGCGGCGACCACCAGCGTTTCACCCGCTTTCGGCGCGCCGATATCCAGCAGGCCCATATAGGCGGTAAATCCTGGCATGCCCAGCACGCCGAGGAACCACGACGGATGCTCAGGCGATTTTCCAAGCGGCGTCAGTTGTTTTGGATCGCAGATGGCGTAATCCTGCCAGCCGCTGTAGCCGACCACCCAGTCGCCGGGGTGGAAATCCGGATGACTCGATTTTTCCACCACGCCAACGGTGCCGCCGACCATCACTTCACCGATTTGCACCGGCGGCGAATAGGACGGCTCATCGCTCATGCGCCCGCGCATATACGGGTCGAGCGACAAATACACTGTGCGCACCAGCACCTGGCCTTCGCCCGGCTCGGCGATGGAATCTTCCTCAAGGCGAAAATTCTCCGCCACCGGTTTGCCATGCGGACGCGAAGCCAGCACCCAGCGGCGATTACGGGACGATGATTGAGTCATGTTGTTCTCCTTGTTTTCAGGGCGTCCAAAAAGCGTAGTGCATTCACGTCAACTGGCGACGTTATTCAGACGCACAATCAGATAGATGCACGGCGCGTCGCTCTGGTTGATGAAATGGCATTCATTCGGCGGGCCGAGTTCGAGGCAGTCGCCCTCATGCATCTGGTGGCGGATATTGCCTTCCTGAAACACCAGTTCACCCTGCTGAACCCAGATGAGCTGGCGGGCAAAGGCATAGGCCGAGGCTGGCATCGGGATGTCGCTGCCGGCGGGCAGTTCCACCTGAACCATATCCAGCGGCAGATCAGATTTCGGCGAGACGTGGCGGCGCAGATAGTGGCTCTGCGGATCGTGCCAGACCGGCTGATCGGCAAAGCGCAGCAGACGCCCTTCGTTCATCTCCGCGCGGGCGATAAGCGTGGACATGCTCAGCCCCAGCGCGCCGGAGAGCCGCCCTAACAGCGTCGCCGTCGGGCTACTTTCGCCGCGCTCAATTTTGTGGATCATGGCGCGGGAAACCCCGGCGCGCTCAGCGAGTTCGCTCAGCGACCAGCCGCGGGTTTCGCGCTCAACGCGAATGCGCTCACCAATCCGTTGATTTAATGTGTCGATTATATTATTCATAACGTAACATTATAGTGAACGACTGCCGGGGTTCAACCATGCTGATTCGCCATGCCACTGCGGACGACTGCGCCGCTATCGCTGAGATTTATAACTATGCGGTGTTACATACCGCCGCCATCTGGAATGACGCCACGGTCGATACTGAAAACCGCCTCGCCTGGTTTTATCAGCGCGGCAACGCGGGGTATCCGGTACTGGTGGCGGTTGAAGGCGAACTGGTCGTCGGTTACGCCTCGTTCGGCGACTGGCGCGCCTTTGACGGCTTTCGCCATACCGTTGAGCACTCGGTCTATGTGCACCCGGAGCACCACGGCAAAGGCATCGGCAAAGCGCTGATGACGCGGCTGATCGTCGAGGCGCGGGCTATCGGCAAGCATGTCATGGTGGCGGGCATTGAATCGCGCAACGCCGCCTCTATCGCGCTGCATGAAAAGCTCGGCTTTACCCTCACCGCGCAGATGCCGCAGGTAGGCACCAAATTTGGTCGCTGGCTGGATCTGACGTTTATGCAATTGCAGCTTGATAATCGCACCGAACCGGACGCCATTGGATGAACTCGTCATTAAGCCTGCTGTTCCTGACCGCCGCCGGTGTGGGGCTGGTGGTACAGAATATGCTGATGGTGCGGATCACGCAGTCGGCCTCCACGATCCTCATCGCCATGCTGCTCAATTCACTGGTAGGGATTGTGCTGTTCTGCGCCATTCTACTGCTGCGTAACGGCACGGCAGGGTTCAGCGAGCTTATCGCCACCGTACGCTGGTGGACGCTGCTGCCGGGGCTGCTCGGGTCGTTTTTCGTCTTCGCGAGCATTAACGGCTATCAGCATCTTGGTGCGGCCACGACGATTGCCGTGCTGGTCGCAAGCCAGCTGATTGGCGGGTTACTGTTTGATATTGCGCGCACCAGCGGCCTGACGCTGCGTATGCTCGCCGGGCCGGTGGCGGGCGCGGTGCTGCTGGTGATTGGCGCCTGGCTGGTCGCCAGGCGCACGTTCTGAAGGTTACGCTTTCGGTTTCTGCCCGCTGCGGCGCGCGCTGACGGTCGCCAGCGCCGCCCAGTCGAGTTGCTCATCACCGTGCGCCAGCGCGTCAAGGTAGTTATCGCGAAGCACCCCTGCAATTCCCATCGGTACGTTTTTACTCTCGGCCGCCTGCTGCGCGAGACGCACATCTTTAAGCCCCAGCTTCATGGTGAACCCTGCGGGCGTATAACGGTCTTCGGCAATCATCGCGCCATAGTTTTTATACGCAGGCGCGGAAAACAGCGTGCTGGTCAGCATACCGAGAAAATCGCCTTTGCCAACGTTATAGGCCTCGACCAGCGCCGACGCCTCGCCCATGGTCTCAATGGCGCTCGCCAGCATAAAGTTTGCCGCCAGTTTCACCGCCGCGGCCTGCGCCGGGTTGTCGCCGAAGGTCCAGGTTTTCTGGCCCAGCACGTCGAAAATCGGCTGCGCTTTCGCAAGCCACTGCGGCTCGCCCGCCGCGAGAATATTCAGATTGCCTGCGGCGGCAACATCCACGCGCCCGAGCACCGGAGCGGCGAGATAGCCGATGTTCCGCTGACGGGTCAGCGCGTCCATCGCTTCAGTCAGCGCCACGGAAACCGTCGCCATGTTGATCCACAGCGCCCCCGGCGCGAGCGACGCCAGCGCGCCCTGCTCCACCACGACGTTTTCAGTAACCGCGTCATCCGCCAGAATGGTGATGAGCACATCAGCGCCGTGAATATCTTTCGGGCTTGCCGCTACCTGCGCGCCGGATGCGCGCAATGCCTCTGCGGGCGCTGGCGAGCGGTTCCAGACCGTCACCGTAAAGCCCGCTTTAACCAGATTTTCCGCCATCGGCTGGCCCATGCCGCCAAGACCGAGAAAAGCAATATGCATAAAAATTCCTTAAAGTTTATAAAATGGTGCCGCCGCGGGTCAGCTCCGCCAGGCGTTCCTCCGCCTCGCGCTCGCGATCTTCTTTATGCTGACGGCCATGATGGGCAATCGCGGTGCGCAACTGCTGCTGCAGGTCGTAACGCTCCTCGCGGCTGAGCTGCACGTCATCGCTGAGCGCAATCAGCAGTTCATTCATCGGCGCTATCACGTGTTGTGCAATCACCGCGTCAACGCGGCGCTGCATGTCATCACGATGTGACATAAAACCTCCTTAAACGCATCGCCGCGGCAGGGGCCGCGGCGCAGTGCTTAATTGATTTTCGCTTTCGAGAAGTCGCTGCCCATCAGGCTTACGCTGTACCCCGTCACGTTACTGCGGGTCGCGTAGAAGGTGCGGCCATTGGCGAGCGGCACCCACGGTGCCTGCTGGTAGAAGATCTCCTGCGCCTGTACATACAGTTTAGCGCGTTCCGCAGGCGTGCTGACGCGCTTCGCCTGATCGATAAGCGCAGTGTATTTCTTATCGCACCAGCGCGCGGCGTTCGAGCCGCTCTGGATGCTGTCGCAGCTCAGCAGGACATCGGCAAAGTTATCCGGGTCGCCGTTGTCTGACATCCAGCCATATAGCGCGGTGTCGTGCTCACCTTTACGAATGCCGGAGAGGTATTCACCCCACTCATAGCTGACGATTTTCGCCTTCACGCCCACTTTCGCCCAGTCGCTCTGGATCATCTCGGCGATGCGGCGGGAGTTCGGGTTATACGGACGCTGCACCGGCATCGACCACAGCGTCGCTTCAAAGCCCTTCTCCAGCCCCGCCTGCTTCAGCAGCGCTTTCGCTTTTTCGGGATCGTAATCGTAGGTTTTCAGGTCTTTATCGTAACCGAGCATATTCGGCGGGATCGGCGATTTCGCCACCGTGCCGCTGCCCATAAAGACCGCGTTGATGATCGATTTTTTATCAACGGCGTAATTCAGCGCCTGGCGCACCAGCACGTTATCGAACGGTTTTTTCTCGGTGTTAAACGCGAGATAACCGACGTTCAGCGCCTCAACGCTGTGCAGCGTCAGGTTTTTATCGGCTTTAATCGCTTCGAACTGTACCGGGCTGGGGGCCGGGATAATCTGGCACTCGTTCGTTTTAAGCTTCGCGAGGCGCGTCTCGACGTTCGGAGTAATGGAGAAAATTAAATGCTTAGTCGGCACTTCGCCATCCCAGTAGTTCGGGTTGGCGATGTAGCGGATAAGCGAATCGACTTTGTACTGTTGCAGCGCGTAGGGGCCGGTGCCGATGGGCCAGTTATCGACGTTCTCCGGCGTGCCTTTTTTCATCATCGCATCAGCGTATTCCGCTGAGAGAATAGACGCGAAATCCATCCCCCAGTCGGCCAGGAACGCGGCGTTCGGCTCGCTCAGCGTGAACTGGACGTGGTAATCGTCGAGCTTTTTCACCTCCGTGATGAGCTTATCAAGACCCACATCCTGGAAATATTCGTAGTTGCCCTGTGACACCTTGTGGTACGGATGATTCGGGTCTTTCTGGCGCATCACCGAGAAGATAACGTCGTCGGCGTTGAAATCGCGCGTCGGTTTGAAGAATTTATTGCTGTTAAATTTCACGCCCTGACGCAGCGTGAACGTCCAGGTTTTGCCGTCCGGGCTCACCTTCCACTCGGTCGCCAGCGACGGCACCGGCGTATTGGTTTTCGGATCGAAATTCACCAGACGGTTATAAAGCACCTGAGAGCTTGCCACAAAGCTCGGCCCTGAACTCGCGATCTGCGGGTTGAAGGACTCGGGTGATGCCTCAGAGCAGTAAATCAGGGTATCGCTGTTCGCCGCGATCGCGCTTGCCGGTAACAGGGCGCTTAACAGCAGCCCGATCAATGTTTTTCCTGTCTTCATCTTGCGCCTTTTATTTTACTTTTCAGGAGGAAAGCCATCTCATCACAGCACGCTCTGAGTGGCAAATAACAAAAAACTGTAGCTTTATGCCTTTCCGGCATTTTTCGCCTGAATATCAGTCAATTTCAGATAAAAATGATTTACGCTCCGGTTAAGTCGCGTTAACACCGCGAATTTTTGCTTAAGTCAAGAAAATTCCTAAGATTCAATGACCCGAGAATTTACGCTTTTTCGCGTTTCTTTCGCCCTTTGCTTGACCGGTCTATCGTTCAAAGTAGAGTCGTGAAAAAGTTTTCCCAGCAGAGAGAATGACGTGGCAAAAATTTTATTGCGCAGTGGCGACCTTGACGACTTCCAGTCGGTAGGCGAAAACGGTCAGGCGGTTTTCGAGTCGGCACTGCAAATCCGTGAAACGCTTCGCCTGCGCAAACAGCCGCTGGTGGAGTTGCTTGCTATCCCTCAGCTTAATGAAGAAGGTGACCGCGTGGACTGGTATTCGCCGGTCAGCGGCAAAGTCATGGGCTGGGCGTCCGCCAGCCGCGAGGAGCGCGAGCGCGCCCTGCGCTTTCTGGAAAGCGCGCTCTCCAGCGCCCGCGCGCTGAGCAAGCGCTGCCTGGAATCGGAAAAGACCGCCCAGCAACTTTTTGGCGCGCTGCTCGCCAAAGCCGTGCAGTTCCCCGGCGCGAATTTCCTCTATCTGGTGGACGGCAAACCGGTTATCACCTTCTGGGGCTTCGTGAATTTGAACCAGGGCGCGCGCGATGACGTGCTGGAATGTCTGCGTGAAGCCGAGCCCATTGAGCCGGAAATCATCATGACGCCGCAGGAAGAGCCGGAGCCGGAACCCACGCCGTTGATGATGACCGAGCCGGACGCGCCGCTGCTGGCAACGCCGCCTGTCACGCCTGCGCCCGTAGCGCCAGCGCCTGCCGCCCCCGTACACGCGTCTGCCGCCGCGCTGGCGGCCTATGCCGCGGAAGCCGAGGCGACCGCACCCCCTGAAGAGACCGCGCCAGCCCCGGTAAAAGCGCCAACGCCAGCCCGCCGCTCGCGCGTACCGCTCTGGACATGGCCGCTTGCCGCCGCCGTCGTGATGGGGGCCGTGGCCGCATCTGTGACCTGGTATCTGTTGCAGCAGAAAGAAACCGCCGCGCCAACCGTTTCGGTCGCGCAGATCAAAGCGCAGGAAATCGCGCCCGCGCCGGTGAAATCGGTCGACGCGCCTGCTGCTCCTGTCGTCCCGGTGGCACCGACAACCTCTCTGCCGCTGGCTGAAGCGAAAGTCACTCCGCCTGCGCCGGTTGTGGAAGAGAAGCCTGTCGCTGCCCCCGCACCGGTTGATAAAAACGCACTGGTCATGGACGCCAACCAGGTAAAAGCCGGGACCACTCGCTTCCTGAACGGCACCTGGCGGCTCAGCATCGGCAGCCCGGACCCGATCACCGGTAAAGCCACCTCGATGCGTGTTGAGATGAAAAACAACAAAGGCACCGCCCGCGTGACGCTTGGCGATAACGTCGTCTGCAAAGCCGAGCTGTTCTCGGGCCTGCACCAGACTGGCGAGCTGATGATCAAGACGCGCGGTAAAGCCCGCTGCAGCGACGGCTCCCGCTACCCGATGCCGGAAATCGCCTGTAAAGCTGGCCCGAACGATGTTGCCGAATGTACCGGTCGCTATGATGAAAAGACCGTGCTGCCCCTGACCATGAAGAAAGTGAGCGCCTGATTTATGCTGGCAAACCTGTGTGATTACAAACAGAGCGTCACCCTGATTGAAAACAGCGGGGTGCAATTTCTTGATTTTGGCCTGACGCCCGTTGAAGCGCCTCACGACGGGCGCTTTGTGCGCAAAACGGCCAACGGGCCGCTGCTGCGCCTCGATTACGATATCACCTCCGGCAAATTCACCCTGCCCGCCCGCCACGGCGGCCAGCCTGAAGTGGTGAAACCGGAAAGCAGCGTCGCGCTGAGCCAGTCGCTCGCCATTCTGGATGGCGTCTGGCTGCCGCTGCCGGTGCTGCGTTTTAACCCACCGCGTACCTTTGTGCAGGGCCCGGACAACTGGGCGCGCGTGCAGATCCGCAAACTCAGCGAGCCGGACGGCGCGGGCAACACCCACCGCGTGACGCTGGCGTTCGACACGCAAATTCAGGCCGATGAAGGCGCGACCTCCCAGCTCGCGCCCGTCGAGAATGACGTGCGCAACGGCACGCGTTTCGCACTTGCCTGGCGCGACGACGAAGTGGCTGATTTCCTTGACCAGACCTGGGTTGACGGCTGGCTGCGTGAAGCCTTCACCCAGTTTGTCGGCGCGAATGAGGGCCGCAGCGAGCAGGAGATCCAGCGCGCGCTGAAAGTGTTTGAATATCAGGCTCACTGGCTCAACCTGATGTCGCTCCTCGGCAACCAGCTCAATGTACCTGAGCTGAAAATCGTGACCGGCACGCTGAGCTCGCAGCCGGTGGCGGTGGATCTCATCCTGGATGTCGGCAACACCCACACCTGCGGCGTGATTATTGAAGATCACGGTGAAGCGAATGACGGCCTGCGCCAGACGATGGAGTTGCAGGTACGATCGCTTAGCGAGCCGCAGTTTATGAATGCGCTGATGTTCACCAGCCGTCTGGCCTTCGCCGAGGCGCGCTTTGGCAAACAGCATTTTTCGGTGGAGAGCGGGCGCGACGAGGCGTTTGTCTGGCCTTCTATCGTGCGTGTCGGTGACGAAGCGCGCAAACTCGCGATGCAGCGTCTTGGCACCGAGGGCAACAGCGGTATTTCCAGCCCACGCCGCTATCTGTGGGATGAAACCCCGGCGGCCCAGGAGTGGCGCTTTAACCTGATGACCCCGAAAACCCAGCGCGAGCCGCTGGCGACCGCGGGCCCGCTGATGAACCTGATGAATGACGACGGCGAGCCGCTCTGGCAGCTGCCGCCGGAAGAGCGCCTGCCGGTTTTTTCGCCGCAATACAGCCGCAGCTCTCTGATGACGCACATGTTGTGCGAGCTGCTCGCCCAGGCGGTCTGCCAGATTAACAGCGTTGCCAGCCGTCTGCGCATGGGCAACGCCAGTTCGCCGCGCCAGTTGCGCCAGCTTATTCTGACGCTCCCGTCGGCGATGCCGAAACAGGAGCGCGAGATTTTTCGCCGCCGCATGCAGGAGGCTATCGCGCTGGTCTGGAAAGCGCTGGGCTGGCACCCGCACGATGACGATTTCAGCGCCGAAAAAGGCCAGCGCAAGAGCCGCGTGCCGGTGCCAGAGATCCAGATGGAGTGGGATGAAGCGAGCTGCGGCCAGCTGGTGTGGCTTTATAACGAAGCGATGGTGCATTTCGCCGGGCAGACCGAGCGATTTTTCGCAAGCCTCGCCCGCCCGGACCGCGAAACGCCGCCAGGCGCGACACCGGGCCGTCAGCTGCGCGTCGCCTCGATTGATATCGGCGGCGGCACGACGGATATGGCGATCGCCGAATATCAGCTTGATGACGGCGTTGGCAGCAATGTGAAAATCAGCCCCACGCTGCTGTTCCGCGAAGGCTTTAAAGTGGCGGGCGATGACATTCTGCTGGATGTCATTCAGCGCTGCGTACTGCCTGCGCTTCAGGAACATCTGCAAAAAGCGGGCGTGGCTGACGCTGCGACGCTGATGTCCACGTTGTTCGGCGATTCCGGGCGTATGGACACCCAGGCGATTCTGCGCCAGCAGACTGCGCTGCAGCTCTTTATGCCACTCGGCCACGCCATTCTCTCGGCGTGGGAAAATAGCGACCCGACTGACTCCCAAAGCGGCCTTTACACCACGTTCGGTGAAATGCTGAAACAGCCGCCGACCCGCAACGTGCATAACTATCTCCACCAGGCGATTGAACATGCGCTGCCCGCCGGCAGCCCGGCGTTTAACGTGCTGGACGTACCGCTGCAGGTGAGCTTCAGCGAGCTTGAAGAAGCGCTGCATAGCGGGAAGTTCAGCATCTGCGCGCCCATTCAGGCGCTGTGCGAAGCTATCTCTTACTACTGCTGTGACGTGCTGCTTATCACTGGTCGTCCGGGCTGCCTGCCGGGCCTGCAGTCGCTGATCCGTCTGCTGCAGCCGGTGCCGGTCAGCCGTATGGTCTGGCTCGATAACTATGAAGTGCATGAATGGTATCCTTTCAGTCAGCACCGCCGCGTGGGCAATCCAAAATCCACCGCCGCCGTTGGCGCGATGCTCTGCAGCCTGGCGCTGGATCTGCGCCTGCCGCGCTTTAACTTTAAAGCGGCGGATATTGGCGCGTATTCCACCGTGCGTTACCTGGGCGTGCTGGATAATGTCGTCAACACGCTGCGCGACGAAAACGTCTGGTATCGCGATATCGATCTTGACGCGCCGGGTGCGAAGCTCGACGCCCGCTTACACTTCCCGCTGCGCGGCAATGTGACGCTCGGCTTCCGCCAGCTCGATAACGCCCGCTGGCCCGCCACGCCGCTCTATACGCTCTCGGTCAACTCACCAGAGCTCGCGAAAGCCATTGCCGGCGACGGCGTACTGAACGTGCGCCTGCAGCTGACCGGTGGCAGCAAGCATGAAGCACCGGAAGGCTTTACGCTCAGCGAAGCCTGGCTCTCAGACGGCACCCGCGTGCCGCCGGAGCAGGTCACTTTTAAACTGAATACGCTGGCTGACCGTCGCAGTTCCGGCAGCCATTACTGGATCGACAGCGGGAGCGTTTATCTGAAATGACAGTCTCTACCCTCATTAACCAGACACTCACTACGCCTGTCGCCCTGACCCGGTGGGTCGAAACCACCCGCGCGCACGCGCCGCTGCTGGATGAGGACGCAGGCCCGTTGCTGGCGCGTCTGAACGCGCTGCGCGCCAGCGCACAGACGCTTAACGCGCTCGCCAGTGAGCCGCGCACGCTCGGCCTTTATGGTCATTCCCAGGCGGGCAAAGCGCACCTGCTGGCGACGCTTGCCAACGGTTCGCAGGGCCAGGTGTCCGTGGCACCTGGCGATAAGCACCTCGACTGGCTGACCCATATCAACCCCGGTCACAGCGCGACCGCGATGGCGGTGCGCTTTACCCGCACGCCGCCAACGCTTCCGGAGGAGTTTCCGCTGCGCCTGCGCCTTTTCAGCGAAGCGGAACTGGTGCAGATTTTCCTCGCGCACTACCAGACCAGCGGTCAGTCGCGCGCCGTCAGCGAAGAAGAGCTGCGCCAGCGTTTAGCCCAGTTGCAAAGCCTCGGCCAGCCACAGAGCCACCCGGCCATTAGCGCGCCGGATATCATGACGCTTGCCGCCCGCTGGCGTGAACTGACGCCCGCGCGCCAGCGCACGCTGAGCGACGACGCCTGGTATCAGCTCGCAGAGCTGCTGCCAGCGCTGAATCTCCCAGAACGCGTGCGGCTGTACGCGCTGCTGTGGGGCGATATCGCAGAGCTGACGCAGCAGTTTATGACGCTCGCCGAAGGCCTGTTGCTGCTCGGCCATGCCCGTGAAGTGGCCGCGCCGTTGAGCCTGCTCGTCGATAACTTCTCGCTCCCGGTGGAAGGCTTTCTGCTCCCTGCTGGCTCCGGTGAAGACGCGCTGCCGGATGAAGTCCTGGTGCGCGCCCTCGAACAACAACAGTTGCAGGGTATGGTCAGCCTGCCGCTCACGACGCTGACGCTGCTGTGTGCCGAGCTGACGCTGCCGCTCGCCACACCTTCTGTACCGGAAGGCGTCGATCTGCTGGATATTCCCGGCGCGACGTTTGACCAGAATGACAGCCTGAACGCCAGTAAAATCGCGTTTCTGCTCGACTATTATCGTCAGCACCAGCAGCCGGACGTGCTGATGGTGTGTAACGCCGTACAGCGCCGCGCCGATATCGCGCCAGTCGCGCGCGCGCTGCTGCGCTGGGTGAACGCCACGCAACCGGCCTCTCCGGACGCGCTGCCGGGGCTCGTGTGGGCCATTACGCCGCACGACGCCCGCTTCCTTGACGGCCAGCATCTGGACGAAGGCGTTCAGCGCTTACTCGGCAAGCCGGGCCACACCTGGGGCACATTGCAGGCGCTCGACGGGCGTAATCTGCAACGTCTGACCGAATGGCTCTCGCAGGCGCTGAGCCAGAGCAGCCGCGAGCATCGCCTTGCGTTACTCATCGAGCAGGCACAGGCGCAGCCCGCGCTGCTGTTCAGCCGTTATCTGGCCCCGCTGACCACTGACGCGGCGACGCTGCGGTCCACGGCGGAAAACGGCGTGCGCACATTGCAGCGCCAGGCCGCGCGCCACGGCGATCTGCTCCAGGCGCTGCTGCCTGACCCGGCCGCATTGCAGGCGCTCTGTGAAACCGAAGAGCGCCACGAAGAGACGCCACAGGGGCTATTCAGCGCCGAGATCGATCTTTTCGGCGAATCCACTTCCGTGCGTCCTGTTGATACCGCCTCCGGCGCGTCGCTCGCCCGTCGCGCACATCGCCTGTGGGTGAACCACGTTCGCCAGTGGATGCAGAGCGAAGAACATGCCGCGCAGCTCGGCATTGACCCCGCCACGCTGCACTGGCTCGGCGACACGCTGATTATCGCGAGCTATAGGCTGGATCTCGCGGCGCGTCTGGAAACGCTGGCAGCGCATGAAGGGCTTTCCGGCGCACAATTACGCGCTGAGCTTGGCAACTTCGTAAGCTGGCTGGGCTTTGAGCGTGTGCCCCAGGCCGAGCGCCCGGCGAGCCGCGTTAATCCGAACGAGCGCCTGTTCGCCTCTGCCGTTGCGCAGGATAAGCGTCTGACGCGCCTTGGCGAAAAACCGGTGCATGCCGCCACGCGTTATGTCTACGACTGGCTGGTCGCGCTTTACACCCGCGCGATTGAAAATATCGGCTACGAACATCCGCTCGATATCAAACCCGCCGACCGTCAGGCGCTGGCGAAAATCATCGGCTTGCGTTAACGCCTCCCGCCGGTGCGCCCGCACCGGCGTTTCTATCCTGCGATTCTCTGTTGCGGTGTGTTAAACGCGCTGCCCACTTTTAATAAGCTGTTCCCGAAACGCTGTTCGTTTCTGCGGCGCTTTTGCGCCCTGCTTTACTGTTTATTTGTACAGCCATATTGCCGCTACGAACGGGCGCAGGCAAACTGACGTTACGTTTTAGCGAGGCAGATTCCGAAGTGTGAAATCCAGGAAAAAGCGCCATCGATTTTTGTTGCCGTTGTGCTGAAATAACGCTGCACCACCTGAATGAGGAAGGGTTATGAAAACGAAACGTTTGAGTGCGCTGGCGCTTCTGCTGGCAGCGTTTACCGTATGCGCCACGCCTGCGCTGGCGAATCCCGGCAACGGGAACGGCCACGGAAATGGTAACGGTCATGGTAACAGCGGCAATCACGGCAACAATGGTCATCATGGCGCCCACGACCAGAATGACAGCGGCAACGCGTCGGGCCGTAAAAACTACGGCAAACCCGACCACGTTGAGGCGGATATCAGTTACAGCCGCGCGCGCAGCCTCGCTGTGAACTACGGCCTCACCGGGTATGAGTCGCTGCCGCCAGGTATCGCGAAAAATCTCGCACGCGGTAAGCCGCTGCCGCCAGGCATCGCGAAAAAATCGGTACCGGCCAGCATGCTGAACGAACTGCCCTATTATCCGGGTTATGAGTGGAAAATGGTGGGTGACGATCTGGTGCTGATTGCGCTCAGCACGGCGCTGGTGACGGCCGTTATCAACAACGTATTTGACTGATCAACGCTTTCTCAGAGAGTAATGCCGGGCGCTGCGCCCGGCGTTTTTATTGAGGTTCCAAACCGAGCATCCCGCGCACCGCCTCGCGCTCATGGCTTCCGGGCGCGTAATTCTCAAAGTTTTGCGAAGATACTTTGATGATATGTTCGGCGATAAATTTGGCCCCTTCCCGCGCGCCGGTTTCGCCGTCTTTAAGGCAGCACTCCCACTCAAGCGTCGCCCAGCCGGGATAGTCATAGCGCGCAAGCTTACTGAAAATAGCCCTGAAATCTATCTGCCCGTCGCCCGGCGAGCGGAAACGGCCTGGCCGGTCTATCCAGGGCTGATAACCGCCATAGACGCCGCTGTCGGCTGACTGCCTGAACTCGGCGTCTTTCACGTGAAACGCCCGGATGCGCGAATGCCAGCGATCGATAAACCCGAGATAATCCATGTGCTGAAGCAGCATATGGCTCGGATCGTAGAGGATATGGCAACGCGGATGGTGGCCGGTGAGTTCCAGAAAACGCCCGAACGTCACGCCATCATGCAAATCTTCACCGGGGTGCAGCTCAAAGCAGAGATCCACGCCTGCCTCGTCAAAACGGTTAAGAATCGGCAGCCAGCGGCTGGCCAGCTCGTTAAACGCCTCTTCCACCAGCAGCGGATTGTGCGGCGGCCACGGATAGAAAAACGGCCAGGCGAGGGAGCCTGAAAAGGTGGCGTGCGCCGTGAGATTGAGGTTTTGCGAGGCGCGCGCCGCAAGCTTCAGCGTGCTGACCGCCCACTGCTGGCGCGCAACCGGATCGTGGCGCAGCGCCTCGGGTGCGAAACCGGCAAACGCCTGGTCATACGCCGGGTGTACCGCCACCAGTTGTCCCTGAAAATGCGTCGAGAGCTCGCTGATTTGCAGGCCCATATTGCCGAGCGTCTCGCGCACCTGCGCGCAGTAATCCAGGCTTTCCGCCGCTTTGGCCAGATCAAAAATATGCGGCAAATGGGTCGGCAGCTGCACCGCTTTATAGCCGAGCCCGGCAGCCCAGGCCGCCAGCGTATCGAGCTGGTTAAACGGCGGACGGTCGCTGATAAATTGCGAAAGAAAAAGAGATGGCCCCTGTAGCGTTTTCAATCTCACTCCTATGGCGCACGTGCGCGGATCGCTGATGCCAGCGTTAAGCATAGCCTGGCGAAACATAAGCCTCGCTTATTGTACCTGATATAGATATAACCCTTTGTTTTGTTGGGAAAAACCCATTTAACCTAAATTTTTTGGCTGACATTCCGATAACCGTCTGGTGGCACTCCTCTTTTTGAGTGGCCGGGTCGCTGTGTTACAACCTCACGCAAGGGAACAACATGTCAGTAAGGCGTTTTTCATTTCTCGTTTTCAGTCTTTTACTTTTCATCTTTCTCGTCAGTACCGTCTCTAACCTCTGGTCGCTCACGCGCAGTAACCAGTCGCTGGATAACGTGAATAAAGAAATTCGCGTGGTGCTTTCGGTAATTGATCCGATTAACCACAGCCGTACGCTGCGCGTGCGCCTGATGGAGGCGATGATTAACGCCTCTCTTGGCGATACCCAGAAAACGCAGGCGTCGCTTGAAACCGCCAACAAGGTGATGCAAAAAGCCATCGCGGCGTTCAATAACTACAAAGCAGCCCCTGCGGTTGAAGGCGAAGAAGCGCTGGCGGCCCCGTACCGTCAGGCCTGGCAGGCGTATGTTGATGACGGCCTGCGTCCGCTGATGGATGCGGCGAGTCGCAACGATACCGCGCGGTTTAACCAGCTCGTAAGCACCACAATTCCGCAACTGGATCGTCAGTTTGAAATTACGCTCGATCAGCTGCTGGCGTTTCGTGAGAAATATGCCCAGCGTCTGAACCAGGAGGCGCAGGCGCGTTTTGTAAACAGCATCGTTACCATCGCGGTGTTCGCCCTGCTGTTTACGCTGCTGATTGGCGCGATGTTTATTCTGCTGAAACGCCGCGTACTGTCGCCGCTGGATGCCGCGCGTCGCCACTGCCAGCAGATGGCGGAAGGCGAGCTGCACACGCCGGTGCTCTCCGGCTCGAAAGATGAGATTGGCGATATGCTTGGCTCGCTTGAGCAGATGCGTCTGTCGCTGGTCAATATCATTGCCCAGGTGCGCGACTCCAGCCAGAGCGTGGCCCACGCCGCGGAAGAGATCGCCGCCGGTAACGTCGATCTCTCGGCGCGTACCGAAGAGCAGGCCGCGTCGCTTGGCGAAACCGCCGCCAGCATGGAACAGCTGACCTCGACCGTGAAGCACACCTCGGAGAACACCGCCGAGGCGAATAAGCTCGCGGGCAATATGCGCAGCGCCGCCCAGGAAGGCAACGCGATTGTCGAAGAAGTTGTCGTCTCCATGCAGGAGATCGAATCAAGCTCTAGCAAAATCGACAACATTATCGGCATTATCGAAGATATCGCCTTCCAGACTAACATCCTGGCGCTCAACGCCGCGGTGGAAGCCGCCCGTGCGGGTGAGCAGGGTCGAGGTTTTGCGGTGGTGGCAAGCGAAGTGCGTAATCTGGCGCAGCGCTCGTCGGTGGCCGCGAAGGAGATCAAAGAGCTTATCGAGCAGTCCGGCGAGCAGGTGGTGCTGGGCAGTGACCGCGTGGCGCGTGCGGGCGAGAGCATGAAGCGCATCATCGGCTCGATTAAACAGGTTTCTGAGTTGATGTCAGAAATCACGCTCTCCACCGGCGAGCAGAGCCGTGGAATTGAGCAGATTAACCAGGCCGTCGCGCAGATGGATTCCGTTACCCAGCAGAACGCCGCGCTGGTGGAAGAAGCCTCTGCCGCCGCCCACTCGCTGAAAGAGCAGTCACAGCTGCTCAATCAGGCGGTCGCGGTGTTTAAATTGAGCTAACGGTTGTAAAACGAGTCAGGGCAGGTGTCGGCCTGCCCTTTTTTATTGCCTTTACAGCGGTTTATCGAGCTTTATCACCCACAGTTCATTCTGCGAGGCGGGTTTTCCCAGCGGCTTAATGCCGATTTTGCTGGCAACCGGCTTGCCGTCCAGCGTCAGATGCCCCTGCCCGTCGACGTTGTAGTCATCCATCTCTTTTTTATCGCCCTGCGGCTCCAGCAGCTCTGACTGTAAACCGAAGTCGTTATCATTGATGACCGCGAGGGTTTGCGGGTCGATAAGCGCCAGCCCTTCCGCTTTCTCCTGCTGCCAGCCCAGTTCCCGCAAATCCACCGCCAGCTGCTTTGTGGCGAGCTTCACGCCGCGCGCGTTGAGTTTTTCCGCATCGTCGAATTCCGGCGGCTCGGTCTTATCCAGCGTGCTCAGATCGGTGGCGTTACTGAGATCGACCACATAGACGCGGTTACGCATGGTTTTGTTCTTATCGCCACCCTGTTCGATAAGCAAAATGCGGTGGTCGTCCAGCGCCACGATATCGCCGATTTTGGCATCTTTGGCTTTTTTATAGACGTCGATGTCGATCGGATAACCGTACATCGCGGTTTTGCCGGTCGCCGGGTCAAAACTCACCAGCCGCGTAAAGCGCGCGGTGTTTTTGGTTTTGCCGTCGATATCCAGCGTGCTCTGCACCGCCGCGATAATGCGCCCGTCCGGCATCCGGGTCAGCCCTTCGAAGCCGCGGTTAGGCTGACGCCACTTAATGATATTCGGCAGACCGCCGGCCACGCCCTCTTCGCCCTTGCCCGCCTGCGGGCCATGTTTAGCAAGGATTGCGCCGCTGGCATCCACATGAATAATAAACGGGCCATATTCGTCACACAGCCAGTAGCCGCCCTTGCCGTCCGGCGTGATCCCTTCGGTATCCAGCCCGCGTTTATCACCGGTGAGCGTTTGCAGCGCGTCGTTAAGCGCCAGCTCGTTGGTGGCGCCGATGAGCCCGGCGGGCAGCGGCAGACCGCTGATATTGCCTTTATCGTCATGCAGCGGCATCGGATCGCTCGCCTGCGCCTGGTCTTTACTGACGCGAATGGTCATCATCAGCGGCGTGTACTCCGGGCTTGCGAAGATTTTCGACTCCTGCTTGCCCATTTTCGGCGAGTCGGCGTTGGGGCCGCGGTCGGTGACGGTCGCGAAAATCAGGTCATCGCCCTCTTTGCGTAAAAAAAGCAGGCCGGAGCCCACACCCACCGGCAGGCCGTCGGGAAATGCGCTGGCATAATTGCCGGAATAGACCACATGATCTTCCTGCGGAAACGTCACGATATAGCGTTCCACCTGCGGCGCGGCGGCAAGGGAACAGAGCGGGAAAAGCGCCGCGAAAGCGAGCGTAAGCGGTTTGAATTTCATGGTTCTCAGATCCAGAGTCGGGGTGACACTGTTATAAGACGCAGGCGTGACAGATTAATGACAGCGCCCTTTTCTCCTGTGGATTCAGCGAGTCACCGCGTTAACCGCTGCGCATGCTGAAGCCGTGACGCTGACAAACCGGGCACACTTTCTCGCCCGGATGCCAGGCGCGCCACGGCTCGCCGCAGAGCTCGCAGCGGGCGTGATGCAACGCCCGGCGAATCAACGGCCCGGCGTCGCCCTCCGTTATCGTTATAGCATCAACCGGGCACACCGCCGCGCAGTCGCCACAGCCATCGCAACGTCCTGTATTGAGCGTGAAATCCTGTTCACCAAAGCGAATCGCGCCGCTGGCGCATGCCCGGCCACAGGCACCGCATAACAGGCAGCGCGTGGTATCCAGCATGACGGCGTATGCGCATAAAAATGCCCCTGCCGCGTGCCGGGTGGCAACGTCGTGCGCTACGCGTGCGCGTTCACCGTCCGGGCGCAGCAGACGGCGCTTCGCCTCACCTGCCGCCGGTGAAACTGCAACACACTGCCAGCCCGGCTCGCCGCGCTTTTTCAGCCACAGGTTAAGTTCAGCCAGTGGCCGCAGCCAGAGCGGGTAACGCGTGAGATCCACCGCGACCGCGCGAATGCGGTAAAGCGTGTGCCAGAGCATCAACTCCTCTGCCGCGACAGGCTGGGTAAACGGCCCGAGCAGCACGCCCTCGCGGTGAATTCGCGCCAGCGGTACGAGATCCTCCAGCGCGTCCGCCGGGCAGACAAACAGGCAGATCCCGCAGCCGGTACAGCGCTCCGACGTGAGAATAACCTCATGATGGTGGATAGCCAGCGCGCCTGACGGGCAACGTGTCACGCAATAATCGCAGCGGCTGCGGGCCAGCCGTTTCCTGGCGCAGCGCGCGCCCACACAGGGCTGTGCGGGCGCGAAGGTGTCAAAGAGATCCATCAGCCATCAATGGAGAAAAACGCCAGACGCAGCAGCAGTTCGCCGATGAGTATCAGCGCGCTGCCGGTCATTTGCGACGAGCGCGAGCCATAAGGGCGCGTCAGCCCCGTCATCAGCAGCATCGCGCCCGCGGCTGAGCAGCACCAGCCGGTAAGACGCAGCCCGGCGCAGGCGTTGAAGGCCGACAGCGGTTGCAGCGGAAACGTCACCGGTACGATAGCCTGCGCTAAAAAGTGATAGTACGCAGGCTGAATGAGAAGCCGGATCAATACTACCGCCAGCGCCAGCAGCGAGAGACGCCGGCTGGCGGCGAGCTCTGCCTGCGCGTTGAAGGCCGGACGCAACGCGAGGCGCAGTTGTAACAACGACGCGCCGATGAGCACGACTGAACCCAGGAACATGGCCCAGGTGTTGACGTGCTGCCAGGTGACGACAGACGCGTGGCAGTAAATGGACGCCATGGCCACCATATCCGCAAGCCCCGCCAGCACCGTCAGCCACAGCAGCGGCCACGGCACGGTGCGTTTCATTATCAGCAGCAAAATACTGATAGCCAGCAGCGCCATAAACACGCCCGCGAGCGCAATCTCCCGGCTGAGCCAGGAGCTGGAGAGATGGCGCAGCGCATTAAAGGCGTTGAGCGGATAACCCAGATGCAGCGTAGAGGCGAGCAAACCGATCGCCGCCGCAACGCCCACACAAACCAGCGCAGGCAGCGTCGCGAGCGTGTGTCGCCCCGCGCGCGGCATCTGCCCGGCGGTGAAGCAGAGCATCAGCGTAAAGCCCACTGCGCCCTGCATGAACAGCGTAAAAATCACTAACGGAAACTCATGCATCGTGCTGTTCCTCCTGCTGCGCGCCCTGATGCGACTTAATGACCAGATTGGGTCTGGTGACAGATGACGGCGGCAGCCCTTTTACGTCACAGAGCGCGCCGAAGCGTTCGCGCAGCGCGCTAATCGGGCCGAACTGAATCGCCCCGAGCGGGCACGTGGCGACGCACATCGGCGGCTCGCCCTGCGCCAGGCGATCGACGCAGAAATCGCATTTCGACATCTGCCCGGTCTGCGTATTACGCTGCGGCGCGCCGTAAGGGCACGACCAGGCGCAGTAACCGCAGCCGACGCATTTGTCGGTGTTTACACGCACGATGCCGTCGCCGTCGCGCTTGTGCATGGCGGTCGTCGGACAGTTGCGCGTGCAGATGGGATCGGCGCAGTGGTTGCACGAAATCGATAAGGTATAAGCGAAGACGTTTTGCATTAGTCCGCCTGCGCCGGTCGGCGTGAAGCCGCCGCCGTGAACTTCATAGACGCGCCGAAAGCGCCGCCCCGGTTCGAGATTATTTTTGTCTTTGCACGCCACCTGGCACGCTTTACAGCCGGAGCAGCGCGACGAATCGATAAAAAAGCCCAGCTGCTCGCCGCTGACCGGGGGATAATCCTTAAACTGGCTCATGTCTGGTTACCTCAACGAGCAGGGTTTGATGGGCGTTGCCTTTGGCAAGCGGAGTGATGCGCGCGCTGGTGAGCACATTCGGACAGCCGCCGTTATCGACGCCTTCCGCGTCCGGCTGCCACCAGGCGCCTGCCTGCATCGCCACCACGCCGGGAATAATGCGCGGCGTCACGTCGGCGGGAATGCGTACCACGCCACGATCGTTATAAATCCGCACCAGATCGCCCTGCTGAATGCCGCGCGCGTCGGCGTCCTGCGGGTTGATCCAGAGCTGCTGGCGCTGTACCTCCTGAAGCCACGGATTGGCGTATTGCGTCGAATTGGCGCGGTTTTTCCCCTTCCACGTGATGAGCTGTAGCGGGTATTTGTCGCGCAGCGCGTCTTGTGGCCCTTCTTTCGCGGGCACATAGTGCGACAGCGCCGGGATCTCCGGGTGGTTCATCTCCCACAGCCGTTTTGAGAAGATTTCGATTTTGCCGGAGGGCGTCGGGAACGGATGGTTATCGGGGTCAAGAATGTTCTCTTCAAACGCGACATACGGCGGCGATTTCAGGTAGACGTGCGGTTTTTTGCAAAGCCCGGCAAAATCCGGCAGGTCGTGATCCGCCAGCGCCTCGCGGGTTTTCTCCCAGATATGTTCCACCCACTGTTTTTCACTGCGCCCTTCGCTAAAACGCGCCTCGATGCCGAGCTTGCGCGCGACCTCGCGCAGCCAGTCGTAGTCCGAGCGGCGCTCAAACTCCGGCTCCACCAGCTTTTGCGACAGCAGCAGATAGTTGCCAGTGCCCCAGGTTTCGCCGATGTTCCAGCGCTCCATAAAGCTGGTTTCTGGCAGCAGCAGATCGGCGTAGCGGGCACTTGGAGTGAGGAAGAGATCGCTTACCACGATAAACTCAACCTTGCTTTCATCTTCCAGCACTTTCACAGTCTGGTTGATGTCCGGGTTCTGGTTCGCCAGATAATTGCCCGCGAGATTAAAGATGAATTTGATGTTGCTGGTGAGCGTTTCAGCGCCTTTTAAGCCGTTTGCCGGCGTGACTTTCGCCGCGTCGTCACAGGCCTGCACCCAGTTCATGATGGAGATTTTTTCCGCCACCGGGTTCGGCACGCTGTAGGGATCGGCACAGAACAATCGGTTGCCGATGCCGCCGTAGCCGGCGGCCCAGCCGCCCTTCACGCCGACATTGCCGGTGATGGTGGCAAGCAGCGTGGAGCCGCGCGCGGTGCGCTCGCCGCAGATATGGCGCTGCGGTCCCCAGCCCTGGATCAGCGCCGCCGGTCTGGTGGTGGCGTAGTCGCGGGCAAGCTGGCGGATGGTTTGCGCGGGTACATGGGTGATGCGCTCCGCCCACTCCGGCGTTTTTTTCACGCCATCTTTTTCTCCAGAGAGATACGCCATCAGCGATTCGCCCGCCGGTACGCCTTCCGGCATCGTATTTTCATCAAAACCAATGGCGTGACGCACGATAAACGCGCTGTCGTGCAGGTTCTCGCTGATGATGACGTACATCATCGCGTCCATCAGCGCGTTATCGGTGGTGGGCAGCAGCGGCACCCACTGATCGGCGAGCGACGCCACGGTGTCGGAGTAGCGCGGATCGACCACGATAAACCGCGTACCGTTGCGCTTCATCTGCTGAAAGTAGTGGTTAGTGTGACCAAAAACGGTTTCGTTCGGGTTATGGCCCCAGAGGATCACAAGCTTTGTGTCTTTGAGCGTATCGAGCGTGCTGCCGCTGGCGGCGGTGCCATAGGTATAGGGCGTGGCTGCGGCGGTGTTTCCCATACTCACTGAGTGATAGGACTCCAGATAACCGCCGGTCAGGTTCAGTAAACGCCGCGCCATTTTATCGCCGGAGAACGCGCCGCCGGAGACCGCCGTGTCGGTGTGCATAAAGCGCGATGCCGGGCCATATTTCGCGGTAATACGCCGCAGGTTATCGGCGATAAGGGTGGTCGCCTCATCCCAGCTGATGCGCTCGAACTTCCCTTCGCCGCGCTTGCCGACGCGCTTCATCGGGTATTTCAGCCGGTCCGGGTGGTAGACAAACTGACGATACCCGCGCCCGCGCACGCAGGCGCGCATCAGCGGCATATCAGGATCCACCTCGTTATCCGGGCAGGTGGAGATACGCGTCACTACGCCTTCTTTAACGTGCGCGCGGATATCGCATTTGCCGCCGCAGTCAAAGGTGCTGCACGTCGGCACGATGTTTTCAGCGGCCTCTGCCTCTGCTACAGGCGCATCAGCGTTAGCCTTGCCGGCCTTCACAAAAAGCGG
The DNA here is from genome assembly GCF_000982825.1 of Cronobacter sakazakii. NCBI lineage: Bacteria > Pseudomonadati > Pseudomonadota > Gammaproteobacteria > Enterobacterales > Enterobacteriaceae > Cronobacter > Cronobacter sakazakii. The sequence goes on from NZ_CP011047.1 coordinate 3,300,220, forward strand.
CGCGGCCGCCAGCGCCGAGGTGGCGCGCAGAAAGTCGCGGCGCGACAGCCCGCCCTCGTCTGGCCCATCCTTTTGGGTTAGTGGTTTCATTCTGTTCCCTCATCAAAAGGGCGTATTCTGCAAAGCCCCGAAACGGGAAAGCTTGATGGTTATCAATGGGAAAAAATTGAATGTCGCGTAGCGGAAAGTTTCAGAAAAACGGGCGGGAAGAAAGACGAAAAGGAGAAAAATGGCGCCGCCTGAGCCAGCGGCGCCGTGTGACTTACTCGTTGTGCTGTTGCTCGCGGGCCTCTTTCACCTGCGCGGGCGAGACGGGTGCGGCATGGTTGCCGAAACTGCCGCGAATGTAGTTGGTGACATCCGCCGCGTCCTGATCGCTGAGCGCCCAGCCGTAACCCGGCATACTGTACGGCAGATGATTTTGCGTCACCGCCGTTTTACCGCCCTCCAGCACCACGCGCAGTAGCGTCAGCGGGTTCCCGGCGTTCACGGTGAGATTGTCCTTCAGCGCCGGAATCGCGTACTCCGCGCCCTCGCCGTTGCTGGCGTGACAGGTGGCGCAGTAGCGGGCATAGAGCTGATGACCGTTCTCCATTTCCGCTTTCGCCACCTTCGGCGCGTCGCCTTTCACCGGCTCGCTGCCCGGCAGGCTTAACAGATAATTCGCGATGGCGCGGTTATCGTCATCCGTCAGGTACTGCGTGCTGTTGGTGACGACCTCATCCATAGGCCCGCTCAGCGCCGCGTGCTTGCTGCGCCCGTCGCGCAGCAGCACGGCGAGATCCTCTTCGGACATTTTCAGCCCGCGCAGCGACGGCGCGTACCAGCCGTTAAGTTCCTCGCCCGCGAGGAACTGCTCATCACGCTCGTCGAAAGCTTTCTCCTGCATCCCCACGCCGCGCGGCGTATGGCATGCGCCGCAGTGGCCCGGCCCCTGCACCAGATACGCGCCGCGGTTCCAGGCCGCGCTTTTATCCGCGCGCGGCGTAAACGGTTTATCGTCCACAAACAGGCTATTCCAGATGCCAAGCGGCCAGCGTATCGAGAGCGGCCACGGAATGTCGCTCTCGCGGTTGGCTGTGGCCTGCGGTTTGACCTCTTTCATCAGATAGTCATAGAGCGCGCGCAGGTCGTCATCGCTCATTTTCGCATAGGACGGATACGGCATCGCCGGGTAGAGATGATGGCCATCTTTCGCGATACCTTCGCGCATGGCGCGAGCGAACTCGTCGTAGCTGTAGCTGCCGATTCCGTGGGTTTTATCCGGCGTGATGTTGGTGGAGTAAATATCGCCAAGCGGTGTGGCGAATTTCAGCCCGCCCGCGAGCGGCGCGCCGTCCGCGGCCGTATGGCAGGCCATGCAGTCGCCCGCGCGCGCCACATATTCGCCGCGTGACATCGCCTGCGCGCCCGCGTGCGCCGCCCACAGGCTTAACGCCAGTAACGTGATACGTTTCATGCGCCCTCCTTCGCCATCTCGTGCAGCTCTTTCACCGCGCGGTAGCCCTGATCGATGGCCGAGTTGGCATACGGGCTCCAGTCGGCGTCTGAGTTGGCGATGGTGATGCGCCCGACCGGCTGGCGGGCTTTTTCGATGATTTTCTGCGAGCCCTCTTCGTCGTCAAACAGGCCGCTGAAGAAATAGGAGTAGCCGTGGGACCAGCGGTTAACCGTGATCGCCGCGATATCCCGCTCGTGATCGAACCCGGCCGCGCCAAACATGCCCTGGAGCTGGTCGCGGATCATCTTCTCATGCACCTCGAACGGCGTACCGAGCAGAAACGCGCGCCCTTTGCGGAACTGCTCGCGGGCGCTGAGCCCGCTGCCGGGAAACGTCGGCACATAAACCATGTGCAGACCGATGGGCGCGTTCGGATCGCGTGGGTGCTGGTAGCCGCCCATATCCACCGGGTAGTCGAGCTTGACCCGGCTGTAGGGTGCTGCGGGCGAGTAGATCTCATGTACGCCGAGCTTCATAAACGGCTGCCAGTTGCGAATAACCACTTTGCTGTAGACCAGCGGCGCTTTGACGTTCTGCTTCAGCGCCTCCTGCTGGTCATGCGGAATTTCCGGCACCAGATACGGGATCATCATGTTGTAGCCCGCCATTACGGTCTGCCCGGCTTTTACCTTGTGCAGTTTCCCGTCGCGCAGGTACGTCACTTCTACACCGCCCGCCACATTGGCGGCATGTACGCCAGTGCTGTTGAGGCGCAGACGCACCGGATGCTCGGGTTTATCCAGCTGGCTGTAGTCGAAGGTCGCCAGCACGATATCATCCATGCTGTTGCCCGGCGCCACGGCCGGAATAAGATGCCGCACCATCAGGCGCGCCAGCCCGGCGTTGCCGTCCGGGAAATGATAAATGTACGGCTCTTCGAGATCCGCCAGCGATTCAGCGTCAAGCGGCGGCAGATCCATGCCATCAAGCCCCGGCAGCGCGCAGTTACGCGCATCGCTCGCCGACGTGCCGTCGATGCCAATCGCCTGAAAATCGTTGGTGCGCTGCTGGAAATAGCGGATGGCGCTGTCACTGAGCCCCACCTTGTCGCGCAGGAACTGGCTGTAGCTGTGGGAATCGAGCCACGCGACTTTTTCCTCAACACGCATCCCGGCGAGATAATCTTTTTTCTCAGTGTGCAGCGCGATGAGCGCGTCGCGGTCCGCCTGCGGCAGCGGGAAATCGTTAATAAAGGCGCGAATGTCGCGGGCGTTCATGCGATCGGGCGGAATATCGTCCGCCACCGCGCGCCCCGGATCGCCGCTCACGATTTTATCGACGCCAAAGTTGGTTTTATCGAAATAGACGCCGCGGCTTAAGTTGAGATCCGGGTAGAAGGTTTGATCGAAGCTTTTCGCCATACGCTCAATGCTGACGTTCAGCGTTTTCAGCAGCCCCATCGCGGTTTCGCTGAAGTTATTCGCAGGCGACTGGAAAGATTCGCTGCCGCCGTAGCCGAGCACGGTATTCCCGTCGACGTGAAATTCGTTGCGCTTGGCATGTCCGCCGAAGTCGTCATGGTTATCGAGCAGCAGAATGCGCTGCTGCTTGCCGCGCAGCTCCTGCCAGAAACAGGCGGCGGCAAGGCCACTAATGCCCGCGCCGACAATCACCAGATCGTACTCCTCCTCCACCGGGACGCTGGCCGGGTCGAAGTGCTTACCATCACGCCCCAGCGCGTGCGCCTGTTCGAACGAGCCCGGATGGTTACCGCGAAGCCCCGTAAGGGTCGGCGGATAATAGAGCGACTGCGCTGCCGTCTGTGGCGAGGCGCGCAGAATTTGCCACGGCGTCATTCCGGCGGCCACGGTGATGGCGACGCCATTAAGAAAATCACGTCGGGTGATTGCCATAGAACTTCCTTAAAGGACAAAAATTATTGTTTTCAGTTTGTTATATAATGGTACAGAATTTTTGCCTGCCAGACACCCCGGCAGGCGTGGATTGCGGAAGGTTTATGCAGAAAGTTTGCCGGTTTGCGCGACTTCATCGAGCCGCTGCTGCATCTCTTTCAGGTTATCAAGCAGATTGGTATCTGCCTCGGTCGCCGTTTCGCCTTTGCCGGTAATGACAAAGTGGTAATTTTCCTCGCGACAGGTGGCGGTATATTCATACGCCCCGCCCGGCTGCTGTTTTTTGTCGATAGACAGTGACATACATCCTCCTTTCAGTCGTTATCTCTTAAAAGGTAGAGTATTTTCGCGCACTGCGTCAGGGGATCGCCGAAAGCTCAGCCAGCCGAAAGTGATCGGGTTTGAATATGCGCGTGCGGCATGGCGCTTCAAAATGCCAGGTATCATCCGGCGCGAGGTTGAAGGTGATGGCGGTGGTATAACCCACCACCATGCCGTTGCGCAGGAGATTAAAGGCCACGTAAACCTGCCGTAAGGAACGGTCGGTAAGGTTTTTGACCATCCCTTCAAGGCGCAGTTTCCCCGCCTCGGTTTTTACAAAATGGACATCAGTGAGCGCCACCGTCGCGATATCCGCCCGCGCGCACTGGATAAACAGCGCGCACGCGAGCGCAAACAGGGTTAACAGTCGTTTCATGGGTTCTCTGGGTTATGCGGGTGTAATGCTTGTTCAGAATGTTAACCGATTCATAACGTCGATTTAACCAACAAAACCGCTAAAGGGTAAAGGGATGTGAATGTTAAGAGGTAGCGGAATTGGTGTTTATACCGGGCGCTTCACAAACCGCTTACGGACTTCGCGATAACCCTGCGCGCGCCTCGTCGTGAGCGGCTTCAGGCAGCCTCGCGCCAGTTCCCGCGCCGCGTAATGTTTCATCAACTATCAGCGCGGAAATGAGCCCACATTTTCCGGTTTCATGCAGCGGCTGAATAACGTGCAGCACTATTGCGCCACAAGGCTTCCCGGCGGTCTCGGCCACCAGCACACGTGAACCATTAGCCTCGCTGTGCGCAAGCATTGCGGTCACATCTGACAAGGCAATCATATAGCCGAGCTGTTCAAACAGCCGGCAAAGCGCGGGCACATCGTCAATGGTTGCATGGCGAATTATCACTGCTCGCCTCCTTCGCGCCCGGCAGCAGCCAGCGATTTACACAGATATTTCGGCGATTCGGTGTAGCCCTGACGGTAATAGAAGCGGTGCGCGTCGCTGCGACGGCTGTGGCAGTGAACCTCAATGCGATCGCAACCACGCGTGCGGGCGAGCGCCTCGCCTTCGCTTTCCAGCAGCCTGCCGATCCCTTTGCTGCGGGCGTTGCTGCTCACGCAGAAATAGCTGATACGGCAGAAATCCCCTTTAAGCGCCAGCTGGGGAATAAAATGCAGTGACAGAACGCCCAGCAGCACGCCATCCTCTTCCGCCACCAGCACTCTTTCATCCGGGTGCGCCAGCAGCTCAGCGAGGCGTTGGTCGATAAAGTGCGCCGTATCCAGGTAATCCAGTTCGGTTAATAAAGCGCTGATGGCCGTTGCATCAGCAGGCGTCGCGGTTCGGGTCGTTATCATCGTTATCTGTCTCTTTACGCTGGCAAGGTACGAGTGGTGATGGAGTGACATTAGCCTGTGCCGCGATAAGTGGCTGTGTCAACTGCGGTTTCTGGGGGGAGAGATATTAAACCTATCTTGCAACATACGAATCGCTACGTTGGGATATAGAGGACGGTTTTTGTGAATTTTATCTTGTGCGTAACCTTTAAGGCGTGTTAAACAAAGCGCCGAAAAAGGGCTATTTAACAACGGTATTCTGGACTTTACAGTATTTGAATTTTGGTAGGTTGTTCTGAGGCTCATAGTTTTACCCTGATTAGACTTTACACACTACATATCATAAAAAGGCAATGAAATTGATGTATTAACTTTCCAAAAAAACTATAAATATCAATAATTTATTGAAATTCAAATCTTCATTATTGATGACAATGGTTGTCATGGAGAAACAATGAGTTCTATGAACAAGATATCCTCAGTTGAGGGCATTCGTGGGCTAGCATGCCTGATGGTGTTAATATCCCATTTAACGCTTATATTTTTTCCTTATCTTCACGGACAGCAAGATCATCTGATCAAAACGCATTTAGACAAAGTAATATTCCAGTTACCGTTTGGATTTTTATATTCAGGTTCTACTGCGGTATACATATTTTTTGCATTAAGCGGATTTATCCTGACTTATGCTTGTGCAAACAAGGGAAACGAATTAATAAATGCGGGGAAAATGTTTTCTGCGAGATTTTTCAGGCTCGCTATACCGGCTTCGATTTCTATTGTACTGAGCGCGCTGGTATTAAAACTGCTCCCAAATAATGCAAATGGTCTCGATTGGATATCCGGATGGGGTAACTCACTTGATTTAAGCTTTTCAGCCATACTCTATAATGCATTTTTTTCTTCAATTCTGTTGGGGGACGCCACGTATAACTGGGTAGTATGGACGATGAAGATTGAGCTCTATGGTTCATTTCTTATATTTTTCTCAGTCCCTGTCATAAACCAGCTTCGCTTCAGGCCCTTGATTTATGTAATCATGGCTCTCCTTTTCTGCTGTAACTTACCTGAAAAGCATGGTTTTGGATATGCTGCTTTTTTCCTGGGGGCGAGTATTTACTATACTCCACCAATTAAAAGTAAAATACTAATCTCTTTTTTATTATTGTTAGGTTTATACCTTACAGGATATCACTATAAACAAGATATTTATTCATTCTTATCACATATTGAAACGCATGAGATGAGAAGCATGGGAGTGGATGGCTCGTTCTTCTACTCTATGATTGGAGGTTGTCTCATTGTTCTGATAGGGATAAAGTCAAACATTCTCTCTAAATTAACGGATAATATAATATCGGTCTGGCTGGGAAAGGTTTCCTTTTCCGCTTACCTTGTGCAAATGCCAATATTTTATCTAATCACCCCATTTTCATTCAGGTTAAGAGAGATTGGCCTTGGATACATTTCATCTTCTGTTTTTACATCGGTATTATGCTTAATAGCTATATATGGAGTTGCTATTTTTTACCAAAAATATATCGACTCCATGAGTATAAAGTTCTCAAGAAACTGGACAACTATCTTCGGATCCAGAGCCATTTCCTTCTCTGAGATTTCCCTGAAAAAATAAAGCATGGAGAGAGCTCCTTTTTATAAGGTAACAGAATAATTATCCAGAACGAAACATAACCGTTACTACGATTGATCGGTCTATAGGTTAACAATATCATTACTGACCATATAGCATCTTGTTTTACCTGTTGATCGATATTATCGTATGACAATAATCCAGAGCTTTTTTGTGAACGATTTGTCACCGGGGCTGATATTTCTTAGCTATTAGCCTCTTCACCAAACTCAGTGATTTTTCGTTGAGCGAATTTTACTTCAGAACTGCGTTGATGTGGTAGAAAACCATGCTTCAGACAATAAATCAAGCAATTAAAACAATGAATTAAAGGGTACCAGTTATTTTGCGCTACTTTCTTATCCAGTTCCGTCCCCTTGGTGAAATCGTGTTCAACATTGCCTCCATAGCAACTTAAGATGATGATGACGCCGATTTTTTGTTAATCAGGATTTTGATAAGATGTGGTAAAAATCTAAAACATGGACTACTTACATGAAAAATGAACTGCATACCCTCCAGATTGTAAGAGGTGTTGCTGCAATGATGGTTGTGACCAATCATCTTCTGGGCGGAGCCTTCCCCACTCTGTGGGGAAGTTTTTTTAGATCAAATGGAGGTTTCGGTGTTGATATATTCTTCGTTCTGAGCGGTTTTCTGATGGTTTACACTCAGCATGAAGGCAAAGGACCATGGTTATTCTTAAAAGGAAGAATCGTAAGAATTTATCCTTTATACATCCTTCTTTCCACTCCTCTTATATTGATGTATGTGCCAATAAATAATTACTTTACCCTGTTCGGGAATTTTCTTCTCTTACCCGGATTCAATATGCCAAATTACCATCTTGCAAACCACCCGTCATGGACACTGGTTTATGAGATGGTTTTTTATGTTTTATTTAGCATCTCACTTCTTGTGAGTAGAAAGAAGACCTGCTCAGCCATTATAGTTGTTTTGTTTATAATTGCAGTGCTGGTTATAACAAGGATAATAGGGCAGCAACCAAGGGTGGGAAGCGTAGGTGATGCTGCCAACTTACTGATTTAGTGTATGATGGTGTTTTTGAGGTGCTCCAGTGGCTTCTGTTTCTATCAGCTGTCCCTCCTGTTCAGCTACTGACGGGGTGGTGCGTAACGGCAAAAGCACCGCCGGACATCAGCGCTATCTCTGCTCTCACTGCCGTAAAACATGGCAACTGCAGTTCACTTACACCGCTTCTCAACCCGGTACGCACCAGAAAATCATTGATATGGCCATGAATGGCGTTGGATGCCGGGCAACCGCCCGCATTATGGGCGTTGGCCTCAACACGATTTTCCGCCATTTAAAAAACTCAGGCCGCAGTCGGTAACCTCGCGCATACAGCCGGGCAGTGACGTCATCGTCTGCGCGGAAATGGACGAACAGTGGGGATACGTCGGGGCTAAATCGCGCCAGCGCTGGCTGTTTTACGCGTATGACAGGCTCCGGAAGACGGTTGTTGCGCACGTATTCGGTGAACGCACTATGGCGACGCTGGGGCGTCTTATGAGCCTGCTGTCACCCTTTGACGTGGTGATATGGATGACGGATGGCTGGCCGCTGTATGAATCCCGCCTGAAGGGAAAGCTGCACGTAATCAGCAAGCGATATACGCAGCGAATTGAGCGGCATAACCTGAATCTGAGGCAGCACCTGGCACGGCTGGGACGGAAGTCGCTGTCGTTCTCAAAATCGGTGGAGCTGCATGACAAAGTCATCGGGCATTATCTGAACATAAAACACTATCAATAAGTTGGAGTCATTACCGGAAGCGTAAATGCCGGCTACATGCTTGGTGACAAGTTGATGTTAAATTTTGCGGCTGGATGTATTTTGGCATTGATGCATAACAGGTTAAAAAATGTTAACTTGATACCTTTCTGGTTTTTTTCGCTTATCGTAATATCGATATTTATCGTAGTTTTCAACTTTATAAAAGCAGAAAGGATATTTTTGTTCGGTGTTCCAGCAATGCTTATTATTGCTGTCGCATCAGTTACACAAAACTCTGATAGCTTTATATTCAAGCTTCTTCACAAAATAGGTGATGCTTCATATATCATCTATCTTTTTCATATCTACTTTGCCCTTGCATTACAGCAAAGCGTGAGAGCTAATTACGGAAATATTGAAGCTGTACAGTTAATAGCCATTACCTGTGTTGTTCTTGCTATTGTATCCGGTGTTTTTTTAAATAAAACACTCGAAAAACCGATATTACAGTATTATAAAAATAAATAGCCATACTGAACCAGAACTTGGGCATAAATACCCCACTAATTCCCAAGGGCAAAGTGGCTGATACCTGAAATATCAGCCACTTCACTACTTCCTAGTGTTTTATCATTACATGCCGCACGACGGTGTAATCCTCAAGCCCGTACATCGACATATCCTTTCCGTAGCCGGAGAGTTTCTGGCCGCCGTGGGGCATTTCGCTCACCAGCATGAAGTGCGTATTCACCCAGGTGCAGCCATATTGCAGGCGGGCGCTGAGGCGGTGCGCGCGGCCCACGTCGCGGGTCCATACGGATGACGCCAGGCCATATTGCGAATCGTTGGCGTAGGTCAGCGCCTGGGCTTCATCCTCAAACGGCGTCACGCTGATAACCGGGCCAAACACCTCGCGCTGCACGATAGCGTCCTCCTGCTTCGCGCCGGCGAGAACGGTCGGCTGAAAGTAATAGCCCGGCCCGTCGATTTTCGCGCCGCCAGTCACCACGCGAATATGCGGCAGCGCTTTCGCCGCCTCCACCGCCTGGCTCACGCGCTCCAGGTGCGCTTGTGAACTGAGCGGCCCGAGTTCGGTGGTTTCATCCTCCGGCGCGCCTGTTTTCAGGCTGCCGACTGCGGTGCCGAGTTTTTCAACGAGCGTGTCGTACATCCCTTTTTGGGCGTAGATGCGGCACGCCGCCGTACAGTCCTGGCCCGCGTTATAGAACCCAAAGGTGCGGATGCCTTCGACGACGGCGTCGAGATCGGCGTCGTCAAACACCAGCACCGGCGCTTTGCCGCCAAGCTCCATATGGGTGCGCTTGATGGACGACGCGGTGCGGCTGATGATGTGCTCGCCGGTGGCGATAGAGCCGGTGAGCGACACCATGCGCACTTTCTCATGGCTGGTGAGCGGGTCGCCCACCGTCTGGCCACGGCCAAACAGCACATTAAGCACACCCGCCGGGAAGATATCTTTGGCAAGCTCCGCGAGCTTAAGCGCGGTCAGCGGCGTAATTTCAGAGGGCTTAAGCACCACGCAGTTGCCCGCCGCCAGCGCGGGGGCCAGCTTCCAGGCGGCCATCATCAGCGGGTAGTTCCACGGCGCGATGGACGCGACCACGCCCACCGGGTCACGGCGGATCATCGAGGTGTGATCCGCCAGGTATTCCCCGGCGGCAAGCCCGTTTAAGCAGCGCGCGGCGCCGGCAAAGAAGCGGAACACATCCGCCACCGCCGGGATTTCGTCACCCGCCACGCAGTGCAGCGGCTTGCCGCAGTTTTTAGATTCAAGCTGCGCAAAGGTCTGCGCGTTGGCCTCAATCACATCTGCAAGCTTGAGCAGCGCCTCGGCGCGCTCTTTAGGCGTGGTGAGACGCCACTGTTCAAACGCCGCGTCGGCACTCTTCACCGCCGCATCCACCTGTTCCGGGCTGGCTTCGGCAATCTCCAGCAGCACCTCGCCCGTCGCGGGGTTATAGACTGGCAGGCGCTCGCCCTTGCCTTCCACCAGCGCGCCGTTAATCAGTAATTGACTCTGCATAGCGTGTTCCTTTGAGGTTATTTGCCGCTACCGGCGACAGTTTCATCATCGCGCGTCAGCCACCATGCGCCCAGAATGGGGATCATGGTGAGGAGCATGACGCACAGCGCCACCACGTTGGTCACCGGCACGTCGCGCGGACGGCCAAGCTGGTTCAGCAGCCACAGCGGCAGCGTGCGCTCGTGGCCTGCGGTAAACGTGGTGACAATAATTTCATCAAACGAGAGCGCGAAGGCGAGCATGCCGCCCGCCAGCAGCGCGGTGCCAAGGTTCGGCATCACGATATAGCGAAAGGTCTGCCAGCCATCGGCACCGAGATCCATCGACGCCTCAATCTGGCTGTATGCGGTGCGCCGAAGTCTCGCAATCACATTATTAAAGACCACCACCACGCAAAAGGTGGCGTGGCCCACTACCATCGTGAGAAAGCCCGGTTCGATGTCGAGCTGTTTAAAGGCGGTGAGCAGCGCGATACCGGTGATAATCCCCGGCAGCGCGATGGGCAGCAGCAACAGCAGCGACACCGCGCTTTTGCCGAAAAACTCGCGTCGCCAGAGCGCGGCGGCGGCCAGCGTGCCAAGCACGAGCGCCAGCACTGTTGCAAGCGTCGCCACTTTAAGTGACAACGTCACGGATTCGAGAATATCCGCACGCTGCGCCGCCACCTCAAACCAGCGCAGCGTGAAGCCCTGCGGCGGAAAGCTGAAGGCGGATTCTTCAGTGTTAAACGCGTAAAGCGCGATAATCGCCAGCGGGAAGTGCAGGAAAATCACCCCACCCCAGGCGGCGATTTTGAGCGGCCACGGCGCGCGGTCAGAGTGCATCGAACGCTCCCAGGCGCTTCACGAACGCCAGATAAACGGCAATCAGAACAATCGGCACCAGCGTAAACGCCGCCGCCATCGGCATATTGCCAATCGCCCCCTGCTGGGAATAGACCATATTGCCGATGAAAAAGCCCGGCGGGCCGACGAGCTGCGGCACGATGAAATCGCCGAGCGTTAATGAAAACGTGAAAATCGAACCGGCGGCAATGCCCGGCACCGCCAGCGGCAGCACCACGTGGCGAAACGTCTGAGAAGGTTTCGCGCCGAGATCGGCGGACGCCTGCAACAGCGACGGCGGCAGACGCTCCAGCGCCGCCTGCACCGGCAGGATCATAAACGGCAGCCAGATATAGACGAAGACCAGAAACCGCCCGAGCCCCGAGGTAGAGAGCGTGTTGCCGCCAATGCCCGGCAGCGTCAGCAGCGCGTTAAGCGCCCCTTCCAGCTCCAGATGTTGCAGGAACCACTGCGCCACGCCGTCGCGCGCCAGCAGAAGCGTCCAGGCGTAGGCTTTCACGATATAGCTCACCCACATCGGCAGCATGACGGCGATATAGAAAAACGCCTTCAGCGAGCCGCGCGTGTAGCGCGCCATATACCACGCCATCGGAAACGCGAGAATGGCGCAGGCGATGGAAACAGCAACCGCCATCACCAGCGTGCGCACAATGATGTCGTAATTGGCGGGATTAAACAGCGCGCTCAGGTTGGCGAGCGTGAAATCCGGCGTCACCGACATCGTAAAGTCATCGAAGGTATAAAACCCCTGCCAGAGCAGCGTCAGCAGCGAGCCGAGATAGATAATGCCGAACCACATCAGCGGCGGCAGCAACAGCAAAAACAGCCAGAGCGTCGGACGCCGCCACAGCAGCGCCGCCGCGCGTCGCAACGGGCCGCTGGCGCGTGAGGGAGGTGAAAGCGTCATGTCCATCTCACCCCTCTCCCTGCAGCCGAATCATGGCGGCGCGCGCCCAGGAGGCGGTGACCGCCTGCCCCGCGCGCGGCAGCGACGCATCGGCCACTGGCGACGGGTTCGCCTGGCTTACCAGCAGCTTTTCGCCGCCCTCAAGCGCCAGCTCCACGCGCGTGGCCGCGCCCTGAAACTGCACCGTCTGCACCGTGCCGCGCACCTGGATGTCGCCAGGCTCGTTAAGCCGGATATGCTCAGGACGCAGCGAAAAGGTGCCCGGCTCGCCGCCGAGGTGTCGCATCATGGATTCGCTCAGCACATTGGCGGTGCCGACAAAGCCCGCGACAAACGGCGTGCGCGGGCGCATGTAGAGTTCGCGCGGCGCGTCAATCTGCTCAATACGCCCGTTGTTAAACACCGCCACCCGGTCGGACATCGACAGCGCTTCGCCCTGATCGTGCGTAACGAACACAAACGTAATGCCGAGCGAGCGTTGCAGATTTTTCAGCTCCACCTGCATCTGTTCGCGCAGTTTGAGATCGAGCGCGCCGAGCGGTTCGTCGAGCAGCAGCACGCGCGGCTGGTTGACCAGCGCGCGGGCGATGGCGACGCGCTGGCGCTGCCCGCCGGAGAGCTGCGAGGGCTTGCGCGCATGGGTAAAGCCGAGCGCCACCCGCTCCAGCGCCTCGCGTGCGCGGGCCAGCCGCGTTTTTTTATCGACGCCTTTGACCATCAGCCCGTAGGCGACATTCTCCAGCACCGACATATGCGGAAACAGCGCGTAATCCTGAAACACCGTGTTAACGTCGCGCTCCCACGGCGGCAGCTCGCTGGCTTCTCGCCCGAACAGGCGAATCGCGCCGTCGCTCAGTTGCTCAAAGCCCGCAATCATCCGCAGGCAGGTGGTTTTGCCGGAGCCGGACGGCCCCAGCATCGAGAAAAACTCCCCGTCTTCAATCGTCATGCTGACGTTATCAACCGCGCGCACGTCGCTGTAGCGCCTGGAAACCTGCTGAAACTCCACTGCGTAAGCCATACGTCCCCCGCGCTTAGCGCCCGCCCATGATGGCGATGTAATCCTGCGTCCAGCGGCTGTAGGGCACATATTTCCCGCCCTGCGACACCGGGGTTTTCCAGAAAGCGATTTTGTCGAAGAAGGTAAAGCCGTTGGTTTCGCAGCCTTTCTCGCCAAGCAGCGTGCTGGCCTTACAGCCTTCCGGCACCGCCGGGAGCGAGCCGAACCAGGCGGCAACATCGCCCTGCACTTTCGGCGTCAGCGACCAGTTCATCCATTGATAGGCGCAGTTAGGGTGTTTCGCGTCGGCGTGCAGCATGGTGGTATCGGCCCAGCCGGTCACGCCCTCTTTCGGGAAAACGGTGGCGATGGGCTGGCCTTCGTTTTTCAGCGCGTTCGCCTGGTATGGCCAGGCGCTGGCGGCCACGACGCCCTCGTTTTTGAAATCGCTCATCTGCACCGTGGTGTCGTGCCAGTAACGATGGATCAGCTGATGCTGATCGCGCAGCACTTTCAGTACCGCGCCATACTGCGCCTCGGTCAGCTGATAAGGATCGGTGATGCTGAGCTCAGGCTGAGTGGCTTTAACGTAGAGCGCCGCATCGGCGATATAAATCGGCCCGTCGTAGGCCTGCACGCGGCCCTGATTCGATTTGCCATCCGCCAGCGTTTGTTTCACAAACAGCACCGCCCAGCTGTCCGGCGGCGTCGGGAACGCTTTGGTGTTATACATCAGCAGGTTTGGCCCCCACTGGTACGGCGTGCCGTAGACTTTACCGTCGAGGTTGAACCATTCGCCTTTGACGAGGCGCGGGTCGACATTTTTCCAGTTCGGGATGAGCGCAGTGTTAATCGGCTGTACGCGTTTGCCCATGATGAGGCGCAGCGAGGCGTCGCCGGAGGCCGTGACCAAATCGTAACCGCCTTTCGCCATCAGACTGACCATTTCATCGGACGTGGCGGCGGTTTTGACATTCACCGCGCAGCCGGTCGATTTTTCAAACTCCGTCACCCAGTCATAAGCTTTGTCGGTCTGGCCGCGTTCGATATAGCCCGGCCACGCGATGATATCGAGGCGGCCTTCCCCCTGGCCGAGTTGGGAAGGCGGCTCGGCGGCGCTGGCGATACTGGTCGTCAGGCACAGCGCGGCGGCCGCGCTAAGCGCGAAGGATTTGGTCATGGTCGTTGCTCCTGTCTGAATGATGAGTCGGCCGCCGTGCCGTAAAAATATCTCCCAAAATAACCATATACAGGCACAGATAAACGCGCCTGCGGGCGCTGGCGGAATTTATTCAGGTTGTGACAAACCGCGCACTCTTTATTGTTTCAGCGCTGTCGTTGCATAAATCAGGTGGTGGTTTTTCACAGTGTAGACAGGCGCTTAGCGATGTGAAGCCTTTTCCGTTAACTATTATGATTTCATATGCCCGAGCGGAAAGACGATTAACAGAAATAATCGCTGTGGAATAAGCCTGAATCAGGCATGGTTTTTTATTTCGGCAATAACCTTTTCTTTATTTGAGAATATAAACGCGCATTACCGAAAGGTTATTTCGCGCGTTTATCGGTGATGCTGCCAACTTACTGATTTAGTGTATGATGGTGTTTTTGAGGTGCTCCAGTGGCTTCTGTTTCTATCAGCTGTCCCTCCTGTTCAGCTACTGACGGGGTGGTGCGTAACGGCAAAAGCACCGCCGGACATCAGCGCTATCTCTGCTCTCACTGCCGTAAAACATGGCAACTGCAGTTCACTTACACCGCTTCTCAACCCGGTACGCACCAGAAAATCATTGATATGGCCATGAATGGCGTTGGATGCCGGGCAACCGCCCGCATTATGGGCGTTGGCCTCAACACGATTTTCCGCCATTTAAAAAACTCAGGCCGCAGTCGGTAACCTCGCGCATACAGCCGGGCAGTGACGTCATCGTCTGCGCGGAAATGGACGAACAGTGGGGATACGTCGGGGCTAAATCGCGCCAGCGCTGGCTGTTTTACGCGTATGACAGGCTCCGGAAGACGGTTGTTGCGCACGTATTCGGTGAACGCACTATGGCGACGCTGGGGCGTCTTATGAGCCTGCTGTCACCCTTTGACGTGGTGATATGGATGACGGATGGCTGGCCGCTGTATGAATCCCGCCTGAAGGGAAAGCTGCACGTAATCAGCAAGCGATATACGCAGCGAATTGAGCGGCATAACCTGAATCTGAGGCAGCACCTGGCACGGCTGGGACGGAAGTCGCTGTCGTTCTCAAAATCGGTGGAGCTGCATGACAAAGTCATCGGGCATTATCTGAACATAAAACACTATCAATAAGTTGGAGTCATTACCCGTTTATCGCTTCATTGCGGCGCTTTCGCCATTGCTTCGCGGATGAGCCGCGCGAGCGTCTTCACCGCCTGCTCTTCGCGCTCGCCCCACGCCCAGGAGGCGTTGAAGCGAAAATAGTTATGCCAGCGCGCGCTGGTGGTGAACATTTTGCCGGGCGCAATGCTTATCTGGTGCGCCAGCGCCTGCTCGTGAAGCCTTCCTGCATCAAGCGCCGCGGGCAATTCTACCCAGAGGAAATAGCCGCTCTCGCTGCGGTGAATTTTAACCGCCTGCGGAAAGTGGCGGCGCAGCGACTGCCACGCCGCCTGTTTACGCTCCGCCAGCACGCGGCGCAGACGCCGCAGGTGGGTGTCGTAGCGCCGCGTGGCGAGATAATCCACCAGCGCCATCTGCATCGGCGAGCTGGTAGAGAGCGTGCTCATCAACTGAAGCTGCTGGATGCGCTGCGCATGGCGCCCCGCCGCCACCCAGCCGATGCGAAACCCGGCCACCAGACATTTGGAAAATGACGAACAGTGCAGCGTCAGCCCCTGGTCATCCCAGGCTTTCACCGGCAACGGTTTCTCGCGCCCGTAGTAAAGCTCGCTGTAGACATCATCTTCAATCAGCACCACGTTGTAGCGCGAAAGCAGCGCCATCAGCTGCTGCTTTTTCTGCGCGCTCAGCGTAAAGCCGAGCGGGTTCTGGGCGTTGCTCATCAGCCAGCAGGCTTTCACCGGGTACTCCTGCAGCGCCTTTTCGAGCGCCGCGAGATCGATGCCGTTGACCGCGTCGGTCGCCACAGAGAGCGCCTTCAGCCGTAAACGCTCCAGCGCCTGAAGCGCGCCGTAAAAACAGGGGTTTTCGACAATCACCCAGTCGCCGGGCTCGGTCACCGCCTGGAGGCTCAGATTTAAGGCTTCGAGCGCCCCTGCGGTAATGACAATTTCATCGGGCGAGACGTTCATGCCTTGCATCGCGTATCGCCGGGCGATAGCGTGGCGCAGCGCCTCGTTGCCCGGCGGCAGGTTCTCAATCACGCTCATGGCGTTGGCCGAGCGGCTGACGCTTGAGAGCGAGCGGTTAAGCTGCGCCAGTGGAAAGAGGCGCGGATCGGGAAACGCCGAGCCGAACGGCACCACGGCGGCGTCGGTGCTCGCCTGGAGCACGTCAAAAATATAGGTGTTGATGTCGACCTGCTCGTCGCGGGTCACCTGTTCGAGCGCCTGCGGCGCGCGGGGCGTGGGTTTCGGGGCGACGTAGTAACCGGACTGCGGGCGCGCCACGATGATCCCCTGACTTTCCAGCGTCTGATAGGCGTGGCTCACGGTCATAAAGCTCATGCCGCTGCTGACCACCTGCTCGCGCAGGGACGGCAGCCGGTCGCCAGGGTGCCACACCCCGAGGGCAATCTGATCGGTTATCTGCTGAGCCAGCCGCTGGTATTTTTTCATCGCACCTCGCGGCATCCGGCCGCATTCACAAGGGGTTAACGCAGAGCGCGTATCATCGTGCCGTCTGGTTAGATCAGGCAAGCAAAATCGCAACTTTTTATTTAACTGTTATAGTCAAATAACGTTTTTCTGTTTCTGCACGTTCGTGCTGCCCCGGATTACCATGATCGCGGACAACATTATGTCATGAGGTTTGCATGTTTGGTTTAGATGCGTTTCATCTGGCAAGGATTCAGTTCGCCTTTACTGTTTCTTTCCACATTATTTTCCCCGCTATAACTATCGGTCTCGCCAGCTATCTGGCGGTGCTGGAAGGGCTGTGGGTGAAAACAAAAAATCCGGTATGGCGCTCGCTGTACCATTTCTGGTCGAAAATTTTCGCCGTTAACTTCGGGATGGGCGTGGTCTCAGGCCTGGTGATGGCCTATCAGTTCGGTACGAACTGGAGCGGCTTTTCACAGTTTGCGGGCAGTATTACCGGCCCGCTGCTGACCTACGAAGTGCTGACCGCCTTCTTCCTGGAAGCCGGTTTCCTCGGCGTGATGCTGTTTGGCTGGAATAAAGTCGGCCCCGGCCTGCACTTTTTCTCCACCTGCATGGTGGCGCTCGGCACGCTGATTTCGACCTTCTGGATCCTCGCCTCCAACAGCTGGATGCACACGCCGCAGGGCTTTGAGATCCACAACGGCCAGGTGGTGCCGGTGGACTGGGTGGCGGTAATTTTCAACCCCTCCTTCCCGTACCGCCTGCTGCATATGTCGATAGCGGCGTTTTTAAGCAGCGCGTTTTTTGTTGGCGCGTCTGCCGCCTGGCATCTGCTGCGCGGCAACGATACGCCCGCGATTCGCCGTATGTTCTCTATGGCGCTGTGGATGGCGCTGATAGTCGCCCCCATTCAGGCAATGATTGGCGATATGCACGGGCTGAATACGCTTAAGCATCAGCCCGCCAAAATCGCGGCCATTGAAGGCCACTGGGAGAACCCGCCGGGCGAGGCGACGCCGCTGACGCTCTTTGGCATCCCGGATATGGACGAAGAACGTACCAAATACGCGCTGGAAGTACCAAAACTCGGCAGCATTATCCTGACCCACAGCCTTGATAAACAGGTGCCGGCGCTTAAGGAGTTCCCGAAAGAAGATCGGCCGAACTCCACCATCGTGTTCTGGTCGTTTCGCATTATGGTGGCGATGGGGCTTTTAATGATCCTGCTTGGCGTAATCAGCGTCTGGCTGCGCTACAAGAACCGCCTCTACACGTCTCGCCCCTTCCACCACTTCGCGCTCTGGATGGGCCCGGCCGGGCTGATTGCCATTCTCGCAGGTTGGGTAACGACCGAAGTGGGCCGCCAGCCGTGGGTCGTGTACGGGCTGCAACGCACCCGCGACGCGGTCTCCGGCCACGGCGACCTGCAGATGAGCCTGAGCCTTATCGCCTTTATCGTGGTTTATACCTCCGTCTTCGGCGTCGGCTACAGCTACATGGTACGACTGATTAAAAAAGGGCCGCAGCCGCTGGATGATATCCCTTCCAGCACCGACGGCAGACCCGCGCGTCCGCTGTCGGCGGCAGGCGAATCTCTGGATAGCGCAGAGGAGAAAGCGTAATGGGTATCGATCTCTCCATTATCTGGTTCGTGATTATCGTCTTCGCCACGCTGATGTATATCGTGATGGACGGCTTTGATCTCGGCATCGGCATTCTGTTCCCGTTTGTGCGTGACGGTCACGACCGCGATGTGATGGTTAACAGCGTGGCCCCGGTGTGGGACGGCAACGAAACCTGGCTGGTGCTGGGCGGCGCGGGCCTGTTCGGCGCGTTTCCGCTGGCCTATGCCGTTATCATCGACGCGCTGACCATTCCGCTGACGCTGATGCTGATTGGCCTTATCTTTCGCGGCGTGGCGTTTGAGTTCCGCTTTAAAGCGACGCCCGCCCACCGGCCCTTCTGGGATAAGGCGTTTCTGAGCGGCTCGATCCTGGCGACCTTCTGCCAGGGCGTGGTGGTGGGCGCGGTGATTAACGGCTTTAAAGTCACAGGCCGCACCTTCAGCGGTTCCGCGCTCGACTGGCTGACGCCGTTTAACCTCTTCTGCGGCGTGGGGCTGGTGGTCGCCTATGCGCTGCTCGGCGCAAGCTGGATAGTCATGAAGAGTGAAAACCAGCTGCACCACAATATGCGTCGCCTCGCGCGTTCGCTACTGCTGGCGCTGCTGGCGGTGATCGTTATTATCAGCGCCTGGACGCCGCTCGCCCATCAGGCGGTTTCCGATCGCTGGTTCACGCTGCCTAATCTCTGGTTCCTGCTGCCGGTGCCGGTACTGGTGGCGCTGTTCAGCCTCTGGCTGTGGCGCAAGCTTGCGGACTCTGAGAGCCACACGCTGCCGTTCGTGCTGACGCTGGGGCTGATTTTCTTAGGCTTCAGCGGGCTTGGCATCAGCATCTGGCCTCACATCATTCCGCCTGATATCACGCTTTGGGAGGCCGCCGCGCCGCCGGCAAGCCAGGGCTTTATGCTGGTGGGCGCGCTGCTGATTATCCCGATAATTCTGGTCTACACCTTCTGGAGCTACTACGTGTTCCGCGGCAAAGTTCAGCATGGGGAGGGCTATCACTGATGGAACATCACGATTCGCCGCGCTGGAAAAAGCTGCTGTGGCTGGTGGTCATCTGGTCCGCGAGCGTTCTGGCGCTCGGCGCGGTCAGCATGGTGTTGCGCTTGCTGATGAGCGCCGCCGGGTTAAAAACCCACTAATCTTCTTTCAGGCCAGCCTTCGCGCTGGCCTTTCTTTCCCCCGTCGCGTTTAACTCCCGTTTATTGAAAGTTGTCTGCACGGGCGATACGATTAAACAATCCATCCAGACGGATTGTTTATTATGAGCAAAGCACATCATCGTTCAAAATCACCCGAGGCGCTGCGCCAGACGCTGCTGGAATGCGCCGCCGGGGTTATCGCCGAGCAAGGTCTGACGGGCCTTACGCAGGAAAAAGTCATTCGCCGCGCCGGGATCAGCAAAGGCGGTTTACAGCACCACTTCCCGACCCGCCAGGCGCTGGTGGACGGCGTGATGCACCACCTTGAACAGGCGCTGTTGGAAGAGATCCAGACGCTGATGGCTCAGGATCCGAACCCGAACGGTCGCGCCACACGCGCTTATATTCATGCCTGTGTCAGAAAAATGCCGGACAGTGAACAGGCCATGCAACGCGCGCTGATGACGGCGATTTTCGCCGACCCGGCCCTTCAGCAGCGCTGGGGCGTCTTTCTGCGGGACGCCCTGCCGCGCGACGACGACGAACACGCCTCGCCTGAGAAAACACGGCGTCGGCTGCTCTGCCGCATGACGGCAGATGGATTCTGGTTTGCCGCGCTCTGCGGCGACCACACGGTGCCGCCTGACGATCGGGCGGCGTTAATCGAAACTCTACTGGCAATGACGGAGTAACATCATGACCTGGCTGCTGCTCTCTGTGGCGATTGTGTGTGAAGTAATTGGCACGACGTTTTTAAAGCTCTCTGAAGGCTTTACCCGTCTGCTGCCGACGCTGGTGACAGCGCTGTGTTACGGTATCGCGTTCTGGTGTTTAAGCATCACCATGCGCACCATTCCGACCGGCATTATTTACGCTATCTGGTCTGGCGTCGGTGTTGTGCTGATTGGCGTGGTGGGCTGGATTTTTCTCGGCCAGAAGCTCGATCTGCCCGCCATGCTCGGCATGGGGCTGATTATCGCGGGCGTACTCGTGATAAACCTGTTCTCCCACGCCGTCGCGCATTGATTTTCCGCCGGGCACAGTTGCCCGGCCATCGCGTTTTCTTATTATTACCCCCTGCCTGACCTGAATTTATCGCCCTTTCAACCTAAGGATAATCCTAAGCCGGGGAATAGTTATTTATTACGCATAAAAATAAAGGCTCAGTATTATTAAGCCTATAAGCGCAGCGGCAAATAAATATATCATTTGAAATTTCCGCGACTATTCCGTGAAATGATAATCACCATAAGAAACCAATTATCTCGCCGCGCTTATTTTCATTCGAAATAGCGGTATGTATTTTTTTGTCATTTATATGGATGGGAAGCGGTATTTATAAAATATAAAAAGCGCGCCACATCGCACCGGGTATTCCTCCGCTACCTTATGCTCACCCTGGCTTTCAGGTATTTCATTCAACGAGGTTTATCATGGTGCAGCAATCAGCAGTGCTGGATAAAGTGACGCCTGCCCAGGACCGACTGACGGTCCGGGAGAAATTAGGTTTCGGATTTGGTGATGCGGCCTGCAATATGAGCTGGGGGCCGGTAACCATGTTTTTAACCTGGTTTTATACCGATATATTTGGCTTGAACGCCGCCCTTATCGCCACAATGTTTTTAGTGGTGCGGCTGCTCGATGCGTTTATTGATCCGGTCATTGGCGCGCTGGCGGACCGTTACCCGACCCGCCACGGCCGTTTTCGCCCGTGGATCCTCTACGGCTGCGTGCCTTTTTGCGCCATCTGTATTTTTGCGTTTTATACGCCGGATTTAAGCACTGGCGCGAAAGAGATATACGCTTTCGTCACCTATTTGCTGCTCTCCATTCTCTACAGCACCGTGAATATTCCTTACTGCTCGCTTGGCAGCGTGATCACCGCGAACCCGGTAGACCGCGTGGCCTGCCAGTCCTATCGCTTCACCATGGCTAACAGCGCCGTGCTGCTCTGCTCTCTGACGCTGCTGCCGCTGGTGGATTATCTTGGCGGCGGCAACCAGCAAAAAGGCTTTTTTATTACCAACGCGATGTTCTCGGTTATCGGCCTGTGCCTGTTTTTACTCTGCTTTTTTAATACCCGCGAACGCATTATGCCGCAGCGCGAAAAGCAGGAAAATATCGTGCGTAATTTCCGCTCGGCCTTTAAAAATGACCAGTGGCTGATGGTCGTCGCCGGGATGTTTATTGGCTGTATTCCGGCGTTCGTCTGTGGCGGCGCGACTATCTATTTCACCAAATATTTAATGCATCTCGATAACACCATGACGACGCTGTTTATCAGTATTGGCGTGGTCGCCTGCGTGCTCGGTAATCTCGCGACGAGTTTCGTCACCCGTTATATTTGCAAAGTGAAACTGTATATCGCGGTGGGTTTTATTACGGCCGCCATTTCCGTCGTGATTTATTTTATCGACCCGCAAAATGTGATGCTGATCTTTATTCTGAATACGCTGCGCGCGTGGATTGGCGCGATTACCGTTCCGGTATTCTGGTCGTTTATCGCCGATGCCGACGATTATGGCGAATGGAAACTCAAAAAACGCATGTCCGGTATTTATGCCTCCGGCAACCTGTTTGCGCTGAAAGTGAGCCTCGCCATCGGCGGTGCCATTACCGCGCTGGTGCTTTCCGCCACGCATTATGTTCCTGAAGCCGCCGTGCAGGCACCCGCGACACAGCAGGCCATTATGATGCTGATTACTTTTATTCCGGCCATCGGCGGCGTACTGACCTCCACCATTTTCCTGTTTTATAAGCTCGACAAAAAGACGATGCAGAAAATTCAGGATGACCTGAGCGTCGGCAAATATGCCAGCGATGCCGCCCTTCGTTAATAAGGAGACGTTATGACCACGCTTTCATTTACGCTCGACCCGCAGAACGTGATTTCCGCCATCGACCCGCGCCTGTTTGGCTCGTTCATTGAACATCTGGGCCGCGCGGTCTATACCGGCGTCTATGAGCCTGAGCATCCGCTCGCGGATGAGGACGGGTTTCGTAAGGACGTGATTGATCTCGTCAAAGGGCTGCACGTCACCACGGTGCGCTACCCCGGCGGCAATTATGTCTCCGGCTTTAACTGGCGCGACAGCATCGGCCCGAAAGCAGAGCGCCCGGTGCGCCTCGATTACGCCTGGATAAGTAAAGAGACCAACCAGTTTGGCATTGATGAGTTTGCCCGCTGGTGCGAAAAAACCGGCGTCGAGCCGATGATCGCCGTGAACCTTGGCACCGGCACGCCGCAGGAGGCGGGCTATTTCGCCGAGTACTGCAACCACCCCGGCGGCACCACGCTCAGCGATTTGCGCATTCAGCACGGACGCCGCGAACCGTATAACTTCCGCCTGTGGTGTCTTGGCAATGAGATGGACGGGCCGTGGCAGACCGGGCAAATGAACGCCCGCGAGTATGCGCATAAGGCGCGCGAAACCGCGAAAATCCTGCGCTGTATCGACCCTAAGGCGCAGCTGGTGGCGTGCGGCAGCTCCAGCTCGGCGATGACGACCTTCCCGGAGTGGGACCGCATCGTGCTGGAGGAGCTGTACGATTACGTCGATTTTATCTCCTGTCACCAGTATTACGAGAACGAAGGCAGCGAGACCGATTTTCTCGCCTCGTTCGTCAATATGGATAATTTCATCGAAACCATCGTCAGCACCGCCAATTATGCCAAAGCGGTGCGGCGCAGTAATAAAGAGATGATGATTTCCTTTGACGAGTGGAACGTCTGGTATCTGCGCGGCGATCCGTGGGACGCGCCGATGAAAGATCCGGCGAACCGCTTCCGTGAGGCCCCACCGCTGCTGGAAGACCGCTACTCGTTCCTCGACGCGCTGGTGATGGGCGGCCTGCTCTGCTCGCTGCTGAACCACGCCGACCGGGTGAAAATGGCGAGCCTGGCGCAGCTGGTGAACGTCATCGCGCCGATTTTCACCGAGCCTGGCAAAGGCGCGCTCTGCCAGACGCTTTACTGGCCGTTTGAGATGGTCGCGAGCGTCAGCGAGGGCGTGGTGCTGCGCCACCAGCTGCCGGTGCCAACGTTTGCGAGCAAATATGGCGACGCCCGCAGCGTTCAGTCGTCAGTGGTGTATAACGAGGCGCGCGGCGAAATTTATATTTTCGCCGTGAACTGCGATTTCACTACCGCTTATGAGCTTGATATCAACCTGCCCGCCTTCAGCGACTGCCGTCTGAAAGAGCACAGCGTGCTGCGCAGCGACGATCTGTACGCGAAAAACACTTTCGACGATCCGAACCGCGTGCGCCCGGAGATTATCGATTACCCGCACGGCAGCCTGCGTGAGAACACGCTCACGCTCGCGCCGCTGACCTGGAACCGTATCACGCTGTCGGTCCCCCGCGCGTAAAGGAGAACGCCCCGCGCGTACGGAATAAAACCTCTGACAGGCCCACACCGCCGTTTACGAACGGCGGTAAGGCCGCCTTATGCCCAAAAACTGACAACAATAAGAGAGACACGATGAAAAAGATGATGGTACTGCCCTGTGTGTTCAGCCTGCTTGCGCCCTGCGCGATGGCGGAAATGAAAGTGAATACGCCGCAGGGCGATCTGAAATTCTAAGGCGACGTGGAGTTTAACGTCGATGCGGCGAGCCGCACCGGGCAGCTTACGTCGCTGCGCACCTCTGACGATAAAGACTGGAAACCGGGCGACCATGAAAAATGGGATGTCAACGGCCGTATTCTTTTGGGCGTGGATGGTTACCGCGAGAAAAACGGCAATTTCGCAGGCTTCACGGTGCAGCCGCTCGCGGATCTGTCGGGGCATACCAATCTTGATGACGCGGCGTTTTACTTCGGTCAGCCGCAGGCCTGGAAAATCAAGGTCGGTCGTTTTGAAGCTTACGATATGTTCCCGCTCAATCAGGACACCTTTATTCAGTATTCCGGCAACACCGCGAACGATATTTACGGCGACGGCTTCGGCTACGTCTACATGATGAAAGAGGGCCGCGGGCGCAGCAGCAACGGCGGCGCGGTGCAGTTCAGCGGCGAATACGGCAACTGGTATTTCGAGCTGAACAATATGGTGAAAGACGGCACCACGCTGTTTGCCGACGACACCTATCACGGCAACGCGCTGGAGAATAAAAAGAACGTTATCTATATGCGCCCGGTGGTTGCGTGGCGCGACGACCACTTCTCCGCCGCCGTGGCGATGGAAACCAACGTGGTGAGCAACGCTTACGGCTATAACGACGCCCAGGGGCGTTTTCAGGATCAGTCAGACCGCACCGGCTATGGCGCGACCTTCACCTGGAACAGCCTGAAGAACGATCCGGACGACGGTACGGTGATTAACATCAATACCGCGTATATGGACGCCGATGACGAAACCGACTTCAGCGCCGGGGCCAACGTGCTGTGGCGTCATCTGGAGCTTGGTTATATCTACGCGCACAACAATATTGATGACTTCAATATGTCGAGCGTCGGTGAAGAAGACGGCCAGCTGAAATACCCCGGCAAATATGACATTCACACCGTGCATCTCTCCTACGGCTTCACCAACGTGATGGATATGGACAACTTCAATATCTACCTCGGCGCTTACTGGTCGCAGCTGTCTCTCAAAGAGAGCGACTACGATAACGAGGGCGATAAAGACCGCTACGGCGCACGCGTGCGCTTTAAATATTTCTTCTGACGCCCTCGCCCCTTCGCGCCCGCGGAGGGGCCAAATATATTTTCCGCATTTAGATAGCGATTTTTGTTGGTTCTCATCCCCGACGCCCTGCGTTTTTATAACGTCGACAGACAGTTAATAACAACGGACGATAAGGGACATTCACCATGCACTTTTCCATTACCGCGCGCGGCGTGGCGCTCGGCCTCGCGTTTGGTCTGATCAATACGGCAAGCGCCGCGCCGGTGAAAGGCGGCACGCTGATTTATCTGGAGCAGCAGGCGCACACCACGCTCTACCCGCCCGCAGGGGGTTTTTACCCCAACGGCGGCATCCTGAACCAGATAACCGATAAGCTCACCTGGCAGAACCCGAAAACGCTGGAAATAGAGCCGTGGATAGCGCAGTCCTGGAGCAGCAACGCGGATAAAACCGAATACACCTTTAAAATCCGCCCCGGCGTGACGTTTTCTGACGGCACGCCGCTTGACGCCACTGCCGTGGCCAAAAACTTTGATACTTACGGGCTTGGCAATAAGGCACAGCGCCTGCCGGTTTCCGAGGTGATTAACAACTATCAGCGCAGCGAAGTCGTCGATCCGCTGACCGTGAAGTTTTATTTCAGCAAACCCTCGCCCGGTTTTTTACAGGGCACCTCGGCGATTGGCTCCGGGCTGGTGTCGCTCAGTACGCTCGCGCGCAATCTTGATGAGCTTGGCGACGCGCGCCATATCATCGGCTCCGGCCCGTTTGTAGTACAGAGCGAGACGCTGGGCCGCGAGGTGAATCTTATCGCGCGTAAGGATTACCGGTGGGGGCCGCAGAACAGCGCGCAGCAAGGCCCGGCGAATCTCGACGGCATTAAGATCGTGGTGACGCCCGAAGACAGCGTGCGCATCGGCGCGCTGCTGGCAGGCCAGGCAGACGCCATTCGCCAGGTGCAGGCGTATGATGAAAAACAGGCGGCGGATCAGCAGTTCCCCATCTATGCCGCGCCGACCCGCGGCGTCAATGACAGCATCGCCTTTCGCCCCGCCAACCCGCTGGTGGCTGACCTGAAAGTGCGCCAGGCGTTGCTTCACGCGACCAACGCGCGCCAGATTGTCGATACTCTCTTTTCACCGAACTATCCGGTCGCTACTTCTGTGGTGGCGAAAAGCGCGCCTGGCTATCGCGATTTAAGCGCCAGACTGACCTTTGACCCGGCGCTTGCGAACCGTCTGCTGGACGAAGCGGGCTGGCAAAAAGGCGCGAACGGGATTCGAACCAAAGCGGGACAGCCGCTGAGCCTGACCGTCTATGAATCGCTGCCGCAGCCGCAGAATAAAGAGGTGCTGCAACTGGTGGCGCAGCAGTGGAAACAAGTGGGCGTGCAGCTCAACGTGCGCGCGGGCGACGCGGGCACCAAAGCGCAGGACAGCCTCGATCCGGCCAAAACGCCGGTTAACGTGGTGGAAGTGGGCCGCGCCGATCCGGACGTCATCAAAAGCCAGTTTCACCCGTTAAACCGCGACGCGCTGCTGCAAAAAGGCGGCCTGAGCCAGAAAACCGATTTTATTGACGACAAGCTTAATACGCTTCTCACCACCATCGCCTCGGAGGTTGACCCGCAAAAACGTCTCGCGGCAGCGGGCGACGCGCAGGCGTATCTCATTGATAACGCCTACATCATTCCGATTTTCGAAGAGCCGCAGGTCTACGCCGCCGCGCCGTGGGTAAAAAACCTCACGTTTGAAGCGGTGGGCCGTCCGAGCTTTTACGGCGTCTGGCTGGAGAAACACTGATGGACGGGCGTTATCTCGGCGCGCGCGTCGGTCAGGCGCTGCTGGTGCTGTGGGCGAGCTTTACCGTCTCGTTTGTGCTGCTGCAACTGCTGCCGGGCGATGCGATCGCCATTAAGTTTCAGAACCCGGAACTGGGGTTAAACGCCGCCCAGATAGCGCAGATGCGCACCGCCTACGGCGCGGACGCGCCGCTGTGGCGGCAATATCTGGAAAGCCTCGGCGGCGCGCTGCGCGGCGATTTCGGCTTTTCCCTTCAGGCGGGCGTCCCGGTGAGCGCCCTGCTCGCCGCCAGCCTCCCCGCCACGCTGCGCCTTGCCGCGCTCGGGTTTACGCTGGCGCTGGTGATCGCCGTCCTGCTCGCCGCGCTCTCCACGCTGAGTTACGGGCGCGCGCTGCGCCGGACGTTCGCAGCGCTGCCGTCGCTGTTTGTCGCGGTGCCGACGTTCTGGCTTGGGATCACGCTTATTCAGCTTTTTTCTTTCCAGTGGCGGCTGATCCCGGTGATTAATCCGGGCTTCTGGGAGGGGCTGATACTGCCGGTGATGACGCTTGCAGTACCCATCAGCGCCCCGCTGGCGCAACTGTTGATTCGCAATATTGACGTGGTGATGCACCAGCCGTTTGTCACCGTCGCGCGCGCCAAAGGCACCAGCCACCGCGGCGTGCTGTGGCGTCACGTGGCGCGCAACGCCCTGCTGCCGGTGCTGACCGTCGCGGGCCTGCTGCTGGGTGAACTTATTGCCGGCGCGCTGGTGACTGAAACCGTGTTTGGCTTAAACGGGCTCGGACAACTGACCCGCGACGCGGTGAATAATCAGGATCTGGCGGTGTTACAGGCTATTGTGCTGGTGGCGGCGCTCGGGTTTGTACTCATCAATCTGCTGGTGGATCTGCTCTATCCGCTGCTCGATCCCCGGCTGTCACTGTCGCGGAGGGCCGCCTGATGACCACACTTGATCTCTCGCATGTCCGGGCGCGCCGCACGCGCTTTCTGCGTCGCCCGCCTCTGCCGCCAGGGCTGGCGCTCGCCTGGCTTACGCTGTTGCTGGCCGCGCTGTGGGCGCTCTTTCCGTCCCTTTTCACCGCGTATGATCCACTTACCGGCACGCCGGGCGCGCAGCGTCTGCCGCCAGGGGCCGAACACTGGCTCGGCACCGATCAACTGGGGCGCGATCTTTACGCCCGGCTGGTCTGGGGCGCGTCGCATACGCTCAGCGGCGCGCTGGTGGCTGTCGCGCTGGGGCTTGGCGCCGGCACGCTCTATGGCGTCGTCGCCGGTGCCGCGGGCGGGCGCACCGAGCAATGGCTGATGCGACTGGTGGATGTGCTGCTCGCGATCCCCGGCCTGCTGCTGGCGCTGTGCGTCATTATCCTGCTCGGTTTTGGCACGGTCAACGCCGCGCTGGCGGTGGGCGTCACCTCGGTGGCGAGCTTTGCGCGTCTTGCCCGCGCCGAAGTCGTCCGCGTGCGGCATACCGATTATGTCGAGGCGGCGATCGCCTGCGGCGGCACGTTCTTCAGCACGCTGTGGCGACATATCCTGCCCAATTCGCTGACCTCGGTGCTGGCCTACGCCGCGCTCCAGTTCGGCAACGCCATTCTTGCGCTTTCCACGCTGAGCTTTCTCGGTTACGGCACGCCGCCGCCCACGCCGGAATGGGGGCTGCTCATTGCCGAAGGGCGCAACTATCTCTCAACCGCCTGGTGGCTCACCACCTTCCCCGGCCTTGCGGCGATCGCCGTGGTGCTGGCCGCCAATACCCTCAGCCACTATTACACCCGGAGAGCATGATGAGCGAACCTGTACTGGACGTGCGCAATCTGAGCCTCGGCTGGCGTCACGGGCGCGACGTGCGCCGCGTGGTTCATAACGTCTCTTTTTCCGTCGCTCCCGGCGAAGTGCTGGCGATTGTCGGTGAATCCGGCTCCGGCAAGACCACGCTCGCGCAGACGATTATCGGGCTTGCGGGCGAAAACGGCGTCTGGCTGGGCGGGGATATTCACCTGAACGGCGAAACGATAACCCACGCGAGCGAGCGGCGGATGAACGCGCTGCGCGGCAAAGTTATCAGCCTGGTGCCGCAGGACCCCGGCAGTTCGCTGAACCCAGTGAAAACCATCGGCGATCAGGTCGCGGAGGTGTTAGCGCTTCACACCGGGCTTAGCCGTCGCGCGCGTGACGCGGAAGTGGTGGCGCTGCTTGCGCGTGTCGGGCTGAGCGAACCGGCGCTGCGGGCGAGGCAGTATCCGCACCAGCTCTCCGGCGGTATGAAACAGCGGGTGCTGATCGCCATTGCGCTGGCGCTGAAGCCTGCGCTTATCATCGCCGATGAGCCCACCAGCGCTCTGGATGTGACGGTGCAGGCGCGCATTCTCGATCTGCTGGATGAACTGCGTCGCGACGCCGGTACCGCCGTGCTGTTTATCACGCACGATCTGGCGCTCGCCGCCTCGCGTGCCGACCGGCTGCTGGTGTTTCGTCATGGCGAGATCCAGGAAATTGGGAGTGCGGCGCAAATCACCCACGCGCCGCGCGCGGCCTATACCCGGCAGCTCTTTGCCGACGCCCCGGCGTTCGCCGACGGTTTTCGGACGCGCCCGGCGCGAAATGGCCCGCCGGCTGCGGAGATCCGCGCGCTGACACAGCGTTTTACGCTCGGCGGCGGCCATACGCTGACCGCGCTGGATGCGGTAAACCTGACGCTGGAGCGCGGCATGACCCATGCGCTGGTAGGCGAATCCGGCAGCGGCAAAACCACGCTGGCGCGCATTTTGCTCGGCTTTCAGACGCCTGTCAGCGGCACGGTGACGGTTAATGGCAACGATTACGCCACGCTCAGCCGCGAGGCGCGCCGCCCGCTGCGCCAGACGATTCAGATGGTGTGGCAGAACCCGTTCTCGTCCCTCGACCCGCGCCAGAGTCTGTTTTCCATTATTGAGGAGCCGCTTCGCAACTTTACCCGCCTCTCCCGCGCCGAGCGGCGCGAGAAGGTGTATGACATGGCCGCGCGCGTGGCGCTGCCTACTGCGCTGCTGGCGCATAAGCCGCATCAGCTCTCCGGCGGCCAGCGTCAGCGCGTCGCGATTGCGCGGGCGCTCATCCCTGGCCCGCAAATCGTCATTCTTGATGAGGCGACGTCAGCGCTGGATGTCACCGTACAGGCGCAGATCCTGTCGCTGCTTGAAACCCTGCAGGATGAGCTCGGCCTCACCTATCTATTTATCTCCCACGATCTGGCGACCGTGCGCCGCTTCGCGCATCAGGTCTCGGTGCTGCGCGCCGGAAAGCTTGTGGAGCATGGCGATGTCGCCACGGTCTTCCGCGCGCCGCAAAACGACTACACGCGCCAGTTGCTTAACGCCATTCCGGCGCCCCGCCCGTTGAATAAGGATGTCGCATGACCCAAAAACGCTTAGGTTTTTTCACCCGCCTGCTGGACCGCGTCAGCGCGGCCGAGCGCTACCGCCTCGCCACCGAGCAGATCCTGCACGCCGAGCGCAGCGGTTTTGACACCGCCTGGGTGGCGCAGCATCACTTTCATGAAGCGGAAGGCGGGCTGCCCTCGCCGCTGCTGTTTTTAGCGCACGTGGCGGCGCAGACCCGGCGCATCCGGCTCGGTACGGGGATCATTACGCTGCCGATGGAATCGCCGCTGCGCGTGGCGGAAGACGCCGCCGTGCTGGATCTGCTTAGCGGCGGGCGCGTGGAGCTGGGGCTGGGCTCCGGCGGCACGCCCTCCTCGTTTCCGCCGTTCGGGCTGCAAAGCGAAGAACGTGGCGAGGCGTATGGGCGTCATCTGGCGTTGTTGCGCGCGGCGCTGAACGATGAGCCGCTGGCGGGCACCGATAATCATCTCTACCCGGCGGCGCGCGGGTTGCGCCTGCGGCTCTGGCAGGCGACGTTTTCAGTGGACGGCGGCGCGCGTGCCGGACGCGCCGGTGACGGCCTGATGCTGTCACGCACCCAGCCACGCCCGGCGGGCGAGCCGGATATGCCGCTGGACGCGCTGCAAAACCCGATTATCGACGCTTATCTCGATGCGCTGCCCGCAGGCGTTGCGCCGCGCATTATGGCCTCGCGCACCGCGTTTGTGACGGATAACAGTGACGACGCCCGCCGCTTCGCGCAAACCGGGCTGGCGGCCCAGGCCGCCCAGTTCCGCGCGCAGGGCCACCGGCTTACGGGCGAGACGCTGGAAGATTATATCGCCGCGTTCGATGTGCATCTCGGCACGCCGCGGGAAACGCTCGCCACGCTGTCGCACGATACGGCGCTCGCACGCGCCACCGATCTGTCGTTCCAGGTGCATTCCATCGATCCGCCGCACCCGTTTATCTTGCGCTCCATCTCACTGCTGGCGCAGCAGGTGGCCCCCGCGCTTGGCTGGAAACAGGCCGCACCTGGCGCTGATGTCTCCACCCTTAACCCGATCAAGGAAACCTTATGACCCGCTCGTCCGATCTTCTCGATACCCTCGCGGATATCACGCCCGGCTCCCCGCTGGCGCTGGCGCGCGCCACCCGCGACGCCGCGACGCTAAATATTGCCCGCAGCCGCGAGGCGCTGTTTAACGGCGCAAGCGATCTCACCCGTGCCGAGCGCCTGCATCTCGCCCGCGAGGTGGCGCGCTGGCATGAGGATGAGGCGCTGTCTGCGCATTATTCGGCGGCACTGCAAGACGAACCGGCACCGCCCGCGCGTCTCTCCGTCGCGCTCGGCCATGCGGAGATCCTCACGTTTCATCCGGTGCAGGCGACCGCGCAGGAAATCGCGGCGCTGACGGAAGCCGGATTCAGCGAAGAAGCCATTGTGACGCTCGCGCAGGTGGTGGCGTTTGTGAGCTTCGAGAGCCGACTGCTGCGCGGCTACCGGCTGATTAACGGCGGGCGCGTGGCGGGCGAAACCGCCATTCCGCCCGCAGGCCGCTGGCATACCGCGCCCACCACGCAGAGCGGACAATCTGCACCCACCGCCTTCACGCAGGATGAACTGGGCTGGGAGCCGTGGCTTGCACCGAAACCGTTCGCCGCCTTCAGCCCGGATGAGCAGGAGACGCTGCGCCGATTCGGGCATCAGGATTCCGGGTATTTCCGCCTGCTGGCACGTAACCTGCCCGCACTGGAGGCACGGACGCTCACGGACAAAGGCATTTTCTACACCCCAGGCGGGCTGGCGCGGGCGGAGCGCGAGCTGGCGGCGGCGGTCGCGAGCAAAGTGAATGGCTGCATTTACTGCGCCTCGGTCCATGCCCGTAAGGCGAGTCAGCTGTCGAAAGATAACGACGCGGTGCAGCGTTTGCTGGAGGTGGCGCCGGGCGGGAGCCTGAGCGCGGGGCAATCGGCGCGCTGGCAGGCGATTATCGATTTCAGCGCGGCGCTGTCGGCCACCCCCGCCACGGCAGGTGCTGCGCACGTGGCCGCGCTGCGTGAGCAGGCGTTGACCGACCTGGAACTGCTGGATCTGGTGCAGGCCACGGCGTTTTTCGCCTGGGCCAACCGGCTGATGCTGACGCTCGGCGAGCCTTTTATTCCGGCCTGATCTGCCGCCGGGCGCGTGTGTGCCCAGCTACGGCGCGTTAAACGGGCTGTGGTGGTTCAGCACAGCGTCAATCACCTGCAGCGCGCCGCTCTGGTTGTTGGAGCCGGTCGCATAACGCGCGGTCTCTTTCACTTCGGCCGCCGCGTTATCCATCGCAAAGGAATACTTCACCAGACGCAGCATTTCGAGGTCGTTGGCGCTGTCGCCCACCGCCACGCAGGCGTCTGGCGTAATATTCCAGCGCGCCATCAGACGCTCAAGGCCGCTCGCTTTGTGCGATCCGGGGATAATCAGATCCACAAAACCGTAGCCGCTGGTGACCGGCTTAACGACACC
Source organism: Cronobacter sakazakii (assembly GCF_000982825.1). Classification (NCBI taxonomy): domain Bacteria; kingdom Pseudomonadati; phylum Pseudomonadota; class Gammaproteobacteria; order Enterobacterales; family Enterobacteriaceae; genus Cronobacter; species Cronobacter sakazakii. Next base: position 3,333,173 of record NZ_CP011047.1, read on the forward strand.
TTCCAGCTCGTTATGCAGGTTTTCAATCAGCGCCGGGATCTGGTCATCCGGCAGGTTAAGCGAGAATTTGAAAATGACGTCGTCGATATCGAGCAGGTTCTCCACCGGCTTCAGGCGGTGATAGTGCTTTGACATCAGGCTGATGAACGCCTCCGGCGCGCCCGCCTGGTAATACGCGCTCGCAAGCCCGCAGACCACATAGTTGAAATCGCCCTGTTCCGAGAGCGTTTTCACCACCTGGTGATACTGCTCGCGGGTCAGCTCGCCGTGATGAATGCGTTCGCCGTGGTCATAGACCAGCGCGCCGTTTTCGGCCACAAACGCTATCTCGTCTTTGATCTCCGGGAAGAATGAGATGAGCTGGTAATACTGGTTACCGCTCGCCACCACGAATTTAATGCCTTGCTGCTTCAGCGCCGCATACTGCGTTGTAAATCTTTCTTTATCGTACTGTTTGTTATCGTTAAGAAAGGTGCCGTCCATATCTACTGCGATGAGCTGAATTTTCATACTGCCTCATTGAGTCATTACCACATAAGCGGCTCATGCTATCACTGTTTCATGCAGATTCCATATGAGTAAAGGCCTAATCATTTTCATATGAAACCTTCAGGGTACAGCGATGCGTCTCTGTTTAAAGATAGCGGAACCGCAGCGCGGCAGGTGGAAGGTGTGATGAAGAGCAACCGGGCGACTTCGCCCGGTGCGGATTAGCGGCTGCGTTTGGCGTGGCGCTCCCAGTTCTCCTGCTTCGCCTCAGCGGATTTTTTCAGCGCCACATAGCAGGCTCCACCGCCGCCGTGGTGGGCGAGCGCGGTGCAAAACGCCTGCACGTCATCAAGCTCGGTCAGCCAGCGCGCCAGATAGCTGCGAATGACATTGGCGTGGGAGTTATCTTCACGGCCCTTGCCGTGGATGATAAGCAGATTACGCAACCCGTCGCGTTTCGCCTGGTGGATGAACGCAAAGAGCCTCTGGCGGCACTGCTCCACCGGCTGGCGAAGGAGGTTGAGGCTCGCCTGCTGGGGATATTTACCGAGCCGCAGTTTGTCCAGCACGCCCTGCTGGAGCCCCTCGCGGCGAAACTCCAGCGGCTCATCGCGCGGAATGAGATCCAGAAAACCGGTGGTTAGCGGGTTGTCGAGTTGTAAGGTGTCGACTCGCGGCACGAGACGTGGCGCTTTCGGTTTCAGGCACGGCGCGACGTTGGCGTTTTTCAGGGGTTTGACATCTTCCATGGCGTCAAGAAAGAGTGATTTGTCGTCAGGGTTCACGGTCAATCCTCCGGGACTTCGTCAGGGCGCACACTATAGCCTCCCTTTCAGAATGGCTCAATGTGTGGCGCTGTGCGCACTATTTTCTGTCGTGATTTTTCATCCAGAGATAGCGAAACGATAAACGACAAAGAATACGGCAGGCTTTTCGCGCTGCGGTGATGAACATTGCCTGGCGGGATCACATTATTCAGTTTCGCTAATCGTTGGTGTTAAACATATGTGAATGAAATCACCCCTTCGCTGTGACAATATGCGTTTCAATTGCTATAAATTCTTTATCCGCATGTTAAGGAATAATAATCGCGGTAACAAAGCCTGGACGCGCTGCTGTGTGTACTGTGGGGCCTGAATATGATGTCTTCAGGCTCTATTTTTTTATTTTCCAGAAAAAAGAGAGGCCGCTTTCTTTTTTCCGGAAATGTGGCGGCTTAGCGAAAAGGTTTTTTACTTTCCGGTCCAGAATGACATCAGCACGCCGTTTACCGGCTGCTTCGGGCAAGGGAATGCCCGCTATTCCCCCTTCTCCGCTCCCCCTGTGGCGGTATGGCGAGCCGCTGAGCGCCATGCTATGTTGACGCCTCAAAAGGAGACCGCGAATGCTGACATTACTGGAAGATAAAATCGAGACGCCGTTAGGCCCGCTGTGGGTTATCGCTGATGAACAGTCGCGCCTGCGCGCGGTGGAATGGGAAGAACACAGCGATCGTATGGAGCAATTGCTTGCCATTCATTACCGTCAGGAAGGCTTTCGCCGCGTGGGTTGCCTCAACCCCGGCGGGCTTTCAGACGCGCTTCGCGCGTGGTTTGCAGGCGATCTCGCGGTGATTGATTCACTGCCGACCGCCACGGCTGGCACGCCGTTTCAGCGTGAAGTCTGGCAGATGCTGCGCACCATTCCATGCGGCCAGGTGATGCATTATGGCGAGATGGCAGAGCGCTTAGGACGTCCGGGCGCGGCACGCGCGGTGGGTGCCGCGAACGGCTCGAACCCCATTAGCATTGTGGTGCCATGCCATCGCGTTATCGGCCGTAACGGCACATTAACCGGCTATGCGGGTGGCGTGGCGCGCAAGGAGTGGTTATTGCGTCATGAAGGTTATTTGCTGATTTAATTCACACTGTAAAATAATATTTTCTGGAATTTATTAAATACGCCGTAATTCAGATGGATGGCAGTAAACGTCAGATTTAGACCAAGATCTTTTCTTTGTTTGCGCATTAGCCGGATTTACCTGTACGGTCAAAATATGTTAAAATTGACTAATATCAATTAAGGCTTGAGCGAACTTATGATCCCGGAAAAGCGAATTATACGACGCATTCAGTCTGGCGGTTGTGCCATCCATTGCCAGGATTGCAGTATCAGCCAGTTGTGTATCCCTTTTACCCTGAATGAGCATGAGCTTGATCAGCTCGATAATATTATCGAGCGCAAAAAGCCCATCCAGAAAGGGCAAACGCTCTTTAAAGCGGGCGATGAATTAAAATCGCTGTACGCTATCCGCTCCGGCACGATCAAGAGCTACACCATCACCGAACAGGGCGACGAGCAGATCACCGGCTTTCACCTGGCAGGCGATCTGGTGGGTTTTGATGCTATCGGCACCGCGCATCACCCAAGCTTCGCTCAGGCGCTGGAAACCTCTATGGTCTGCGAAATCCCGTTCGAGACGTTAGACGATCTCTCCGGCAAAATGCCGAGCCTGCGCCAGCAGATGATGCGCCTGATGAGCGGCGAGATCAAAGGCGACCAGGATATGATCCTGTTGCTGTCGAAAAAGAACGCCGAGGAGCGCCTCGCGGCCTTTATCTATAACCTGTCGCGCCGTTTCGCCGAACGTGGTTTCTCCCCGCGCGAATTCCGTCTGACGATGACCCGTGGCGATATCGGCAACTATCTCGGTCTGACCGTGGAAACCATTAGTCGTCTGCTCGGTCGTTTCCAGAAGAGCGGCATGCTGGCGGTAAAAGGCAAATATATCACTATCGAAAACCATGAAATCCTGGCAGAACTGGCCGGACAATCCCGCAACGTGGCATAAGTTTTTCCTCTCCCGCCGGATCGTTAAATTTTCGTGATTTATTGATCCGGCTGGGAATTCTCTCCTGTTTCATTCACACCATATGGGTTACTCTTAAATGACAAACTGTGGGTAAGCAGTTGTAAGGAGACCCTGTATGGCAAGGTATCAAAACATGCTGGTGGCCATCGACCCCAATCAGGATGACCAACCGGCTTTACGGCGAGCAGTTTATCTACATCAGCGAATCGGCGGGCGCATTAAAGCCTTTCTCCCGATTTATGACTTTTCCTACGAAATGACCACTCTGCTCTCTCCTGATGAGCGCACCGCCATGCGTCAGGGCGTTATCAGCCAGCGCACCGCGTGGATACGCGAGCAGGCTAAATATTATTTAGAAGCGGGCGTGCCCATTGATATTAAAGTGGTCTGGCATAACCGCCCCTTCGAAGCCATCATTCAGGAAGTGATCAGCGGCGGTCACGATCTGCTGCTGAAAATGGCGCACCAGCACGACCGTCTGGAATCGGTGATTTTCACGCCGACCGACTGGCACCTGCTGCGTAAATGCCCCTGCCCGGTCTGGATGGTGAAAGACCAGCCATGGCCGGAAGGCGGTAAAGCCGTGGTGGCGGTCAATCTCGCGAGCGAAGAACCTTACCACACGGGCCTGAACGAAAAGCTGGTGCGTGAAACGCTGCACCTGGCCGAACAGGTTAACCATACCGAAGTGCATCTGGTGGGCGCTTATCCGGCAACGCCGATTAACATCGCCATTGAACTCCCCGATTTTGACCCGAGCGTTTACAACGACGCCATTCGCGGCCAGCATCTGCTGGCGATGAAAGCTCTGCGCCAGAAATTCGGCATCGGCGAGCGCGTCACGCATGTTGAAAAAGGGCTGCCGGAAGAAGTGATCCCGGATTTGGCTGAGCATTTACAGGCCGGGATTGTGGTGCTGGGCACCATCGGGCGCACCGGGATTTCTGCGGCGTTTCTCGGCAACACTGCCGAGCAGGTGATTGATCATCTGCGCTGCGATCTGCTGGTGATTAAGCCGGACGATTTCCAGAGCACCGTGGAGCTCGATGATGAAGAGGACGATGACGACTGAGGTCTCATCTTGCCAGAAGAAAACCCGCCGCCCGGCGGGTTTTTTATTGCCACAACGCACCCAACAGGCGAAAAAAAACCGCCAGCGGGCTGGCGGCTTTAGAGATACACGCGAATTACAGCGCTTTCAGAATGGCGTCGACGCTCGCTTTGGCATCGCCAAACAGCATCTGCGTGTTCTCTTTAAAGAACAGCGGATTCTGCACGCCGGCATAACCGGTGTTCATGGAGCGTTTGAAGACCACCACGTTCTGCGCCTTCCACACTTCCAGCACCGGCATACCCGCGATGGGGCTTTTTGGATCGTCCTGCGCCGCCGGGTTGACGGTGTCGTTCGCGCCAATCACCAGCACCGTGTCCGTATCGCTGAAATCATCGTTGATCTCATCCATCTCCAGCACGATGTCATAAGGCACTTTCGCCTCGGCCAGCAGCACGTTCATATGACCTGGCAGACGCCCCGCCACCGGGTGAATACCGAAACGCACCTTGATGCCGCGCGCGCGCAGTTTCTCGGTGATTTCCGCCACCGGATACTGCGCCTGCGCTACCGCCATACCGTAGCCCGGCGTGATAATGACGGACGTCGAGTTTTTCAGCATTTCTGCCGTCTCTTCCGCCGTGATTTCGCGGTGCTCGCCCACTTCGTCGCTCTCACCGGTCGAGGAGCCGTCGGTGCCGAAGCCTCCGGCAATCACGCTGATAAACGAACGGTTCATCGCCTTACACATAATGTACGAGAGAATCGCACCCGAAGAACCCACCAGCGCGCCGGTAACGATCAGCAGATCGTTACTTAGCATAAAACCCGCCGCGGCCGCCGCCCAGCCGGAGTAGGAGTTCAGCATGGAAACCACCACCGGCATATCCGCGCCGCCGATAGACGCCACAAGATGCCAGCCAAACGCCAGCGCGATAATCGTCATGACAAACAGCGCAAAGCCCTGCGTGCCGGCGCTCTCTGTCTGCACGAAAATCAGCAGCAGAATGAAGGAGACCACCAGCGCCGCCAGGTTCAGCTTGTGGCGGTTCGGCAGCATCAGCGGTTTAGAGGAGATCTTGCCGCGCAGCTTGCCAAACGCCACCACCGAGCCGGTGAACGTTACCGCACCGATGAAAATGCCGAGAAACACTTCGGTCAGATGAATATTGACCAGCACCGGCGCGAGGCCCGGCTCGTGGTGCAGGTAGCTGTTAAAGCCCACCAGCACCGCCGCGAGGCCGACAAAGCTGTGCAGAATAGCGACCAGCTCCGGCATTTCGGTCATTTCGACACGTTTAGCAAGGCGAATACCGATAGCCCCACCGATCGCCATCGCGATGATTATCCAGCCCACGTTACTGGCGTATGGCCCAAAAATGGTGGCGATCAGCGCAATCGCCATCCCCGCGATGCCGAACAGGTTGCCCTGCCGTGACGTCTCGTGCTTTGAAAGCCCCGCCAGGCTGAAAATAAAGAGAATTGCGGCGACGATGTACGCAGCCGTAACTAATCCTCCAGACATAACTTACCCCTTAGTTCTTCCGGAACATTTTCAGCATGCGCTGAGTGACGGTGAAACCACCAAAAATATTGATGCTGGCGATGAGGATAGCGATAAAGCTGAAGAAGCTAATCCAGCCGCCATCGCCAATCTGCAACAGCGCGCCGACGACGATAATTCCTGAAATTGCATTCGTTACCGACATCAGTGGCGTATGCAGCGCATGGGAGACGTTCCAGACGACGTAATAGCCGACCACGCAGGCGAGTGCGAAGACGGTGAAGTGGCCGAGGAACTCTTTCGGGGCGACATTCGCCAGCCAGCCGAACAGAATAATGGCGAGCGCAATCAGCGCATATTTACGCCACGGCGAGGCAGGCGCAGGCGGTTCGACCGGCGCGGCCTGCGGTTTTGCGCTGGCAGCGGCCTGCGGCTGTGCGGAAACCTGAATCGGCGGTGCAGGCCATGTGACTTCCCCTTCGCGGATCACCGTCACGCCGCGCACCACAACATCGTCAAAATCAACGGTCACCGCGCCGTCTTTCTCCTTGCACAGCAACTTCAGGAGGTTAACCAGGTTGGTGCCGTAGAGCTGTGACGACTGCGTCGGCAGGCGGCCCGGCAGATCGGTATAACCAATCACTTTCACGCCGTTGGCGGTGACGAAAATCTCATTCGGCACGGTGTATTCACAGTTGCCGCCGTTTTGCGCCGCGAGATCGACAATCACGCTGCCCGGCTGCATGGAATCGACCATTTCACGGGTAATGAGCTTTGGTGCCGGTTTGCCCGGGATCAGCGCCGTGGTGACGATGATATCCACCTCTTTCGCCTGCGCGGCGAATAGCGCCATTTCGGCTTTGATAAAAGCGTCAGACATCACTTTGGCGTAGCCGTCGCCGCTGCCCGCTTCTTCTTTGAAATCGAGCTCCAGGAATTCGGCGCCCATGCTCTGCACCTGCTCTTTCACTTCCGGGCGGGTGTCGAACGCACGCACGATAGCGCCGAGGCTGTTGGCGGCACCGATAGCGGCGAGGCCCGCGACGCCTGCGCCAATCACCATCACTTTCGCAGGCGGCACTTTACCGGCGGCGGTGATCTGCCCGGTAAAGAAGCGGCCAAACTCATGGGCGGCTTCGACAATCGCGCGGTAACCGGCGATGTTCGCCATCGAGCTTAAGGCATCCAGAGACTGCGCGCGGGAGATACGCGGCACGGAATCCATCGCCATGACAGTGACATTTTTCGCAGCCAGTTTTTCCAGCAGTTGCGGATTCTGGGCAGGCCAGATAAAGCTAATCAGCGTCGTGCCGGGACGCAGCCGCTCGATTTCATCGTCCTGCGGCGCGTTGACCTTAAGAATAACCTCTGATTCCCAGACCCCGGCGGTATCCACCACGCTTGCGCCTGCGGCGATAAACGCCTCGTCATCGAAACTCGCCAGTTTGCCGGCATCGCGCTCCACCGCGACGCTGAAACCGAGCTTCAGCAGCTGTTCCACCGTTTTTGGGGTCGCCGCGACGCGGGTTTCCAGCGCGACCCGCTCTTTTGGTACACCAATACGCATAGTATTCCCTTCCATCGATTTTTAAGATGGTCTGTCACTCGCTTAGCAGACGAAAACGCCCGGCGAAAAAGCGCGGTGCCGTGGTGTTCGCCATCCATATCGTTGTCACAAACTTTCTATAACCTACTGAATTACACGTCTTCGATCCACCGTCCGGGACAACTATTTAACGGTTAATGGGTGAAAGTGTAGCGTCGTTGCGGTCTGACAGGGATTTTTGCTTAAAAACCGCGTTCAGCCGCTACGTTTACGCGCTTTAAGAGGCAGAAAAAACGATTCTGCGCCACAGAAGCAGGCCGGTTTAACAAGGATTTAACTTAAAAAGTCATAAGCTTTATCAATTTTAATGGTCAGAGGAGGATTTTCACCATTCATAACCTGAAGTTATTTTTAATCCGCAAGCGGTAGCATAAGGTGTGAAAAATGGCGCAGACATCCGGCACCTTTCAATGCAATAATCAACGACTAACCATTTCACACAGGCTGTATCAGTACCTGTTTTGCGCAAGGCGAAGGACTATTTTTATGAAGCTCAAGCATACCCTTCTGGCGACCGCCCTGTTTTCCGCGGCCTCGCTGTCAGCTCAGGCGGCGACAGAGTTAACGCCGGAACAAGCCGCGGCGCTGAAACCATTTGACCGTATTGTGATTACGGGTCGTTTCAATGCCATTAACGAAGCGGCCACCGCCGTTTCCCGTCGCGCAGACGCTATGGGCGCGGCGTCATATTACATTCAGGACACCAGCGACACCGGTAACAGCGGCAACTGGCGTGTGGTGGCCGATGTCTACCGTGAAAACGCGCCGAAAGCCGATGCGCCGAAAAACCGCGTTATTAACGGTGTGGTTGAGCTGCCAAAAGATCAGGCTATCGCGCTTGAGCCTTATGACACCGTGACCGTGCAGGGCTTCTATCGCAGCCAGCCGGAAGTGAACGACGCCATCACCAAAGCGGCGAAAGCCAAAGGCGCGGCCTCTTTCTGGATTGTGCGCCAGGTCGACACCAACCAGGGCGGCAACCAGCGTATTACCGCGTTTATCTATAAAGAAGATGCTAAAAAACGCGTACTGCAAAGCCCTGACGCTATCCCGGCAGATTCCGAAGCAGGCCGCGCGGCGCTCGCCAAAGGCGGCGAAGAAGCCAAAAAAGTGGAAATTCCGGGTGTCGCCACGACCGCCTCACCAAGCAGTGATGTTGGCCGTTTCTTTGAAACCCAGGAATCGAAAGGCGGACGTTACACTGTCACCCTGCCGGACGGAACTAAAGTGGAAGAAGTAAACAAAATCACCGCCGCTCAGATGGTGCCTTTCGACAGCGTGAAGTTTACCGGCCACTACAGCAGTATGACCGATATCTCTTACAACGTGGCGAAACGTGCCGCGAAGAAAGGGGCTAAGTACTATCACATCACCCGTCAGTGGGAAGAGCGCGGCGGCAACATGACCATCAGCGCCGACCTCTACAAGTAAGACAGATTCTCAAAACCAAGCGGCTACGGCCGCTTTTTTTGTTTTTCCGCTACATTTTGTGTACGCCGCATTGCAAGCGAGCTTCGCACTCCGTAAAATCCCGCGCCTTAGTGCGATCCACCATTTTTATGCGCTCTGGCACAATAATTATTCTGGATCTTTCCTTTTGCTAAACAGGTTGTCTATGGAAAAGAAGCTGGGCCTCGCCGCGTTAACCGCGCTTGTTTTAAGTTCCATGCTGGGTGCCGGGGTTTTTAGTCTGCCGCAGAATATGGCCGAGGTGGCGAGTCCCGCGGCGTTGCTGATTGGCTGGGGAATTACCGGTGCCGGGATCCTGCTTTTAGCGCTGGCGATGCTGTTTTTAACGCGGCTGCGCCCTGACCTCGACGGCGGCATCTTCACTTACGCCCGCGAAGGGTTCGGTGAACTGATTGGCTTCTGCTCCGCCTGGGGTTACTGGCTGTGCGCCGTGATCGCCAACGTCTCGTATCTCGTTATCGTCTTCTCCGCGCTGAGCTTCTTTACCGACACGCCGCAGCTGCGCCTGTTTGGCGACGGCAACACCTGGCAGGCGATCGTCGGCGCGTCGGTGCTGCTGTGGGTGGTGCATTTTCTGGTGCTGCGCGGCGTGCAGACCGCCGCGAGCATTAATCTCGCCGCGACGCTCGCCAAACTCCTGCCGCTCGGCCTGTTTGTGGTGCTGGCGATTATCGCGTTCCGCCTGCCGACCTTTACGCTGGATTTCACCGGCGTCGATCTCGGCGTACCCGTCTGGGAGCAGGTGAAAAACACCATGCTGATTACGCTGTGGGTGTTTATCGGCGTTGAAGGCGCGGTGGTCGTCTCGGCCCGCGCGCGGCAGAAAAAAGATGTCGGCCTGGCTACGCTTCTCGCCGTGCTCGCGGCGCTCGCGGTCTATCTGCTGGTCACACTACTGTCGCTCGGCGTGCTGGCACGCCCGGAACTGGCGCAGATGCGTAACCCATCAATGGCGGGCCTGATGGTGCAAATGATGGGGCCATGGGGCGAAGTGATCATCGCCGCCGGGCTGATTGTCTCGGTGTGCGGCGCGTACCTGAGCTGGACCATTATGGCGGCCGAAGTGCCGCTGCTGGCCGCGCAGTATAAAGCGTTCCCGCGCCTCTTCGCCCGCCAGAATGCGCGTAACGCGCCGTCGGCCTCGCTGTGGCTGACAAACGCCAGCGTGCAAATCTGTCTGGTGCTTATTTGGGCGACCGGCTCGGATTACAACACCCTGCTGACCATCGCCTCAGAGATGATTCTGGTGCCCTATTTCCTGGTCGGCGCTTACCTGCTCAAAATCGCAAAGCGTCCTTTACATCAGGCGATTGCTGTCGGGGCGTGCATTTATGGCCTATGGTTGCTGTATGCCTCAGGCCCGATGCATCTGCTGTTGTCCGTTGTCCTGTACGCGCCTGGGGTGGTGTTTTTCCTCTATGCGCGCCGTACCCATGTGGATAACGTTGCGCTGAAAGGTCAGGAGAAAATCGTCATCGGCCTGTTGCTGATTGCCGCCCTGCCGGCGACCTGGATGCTGGTGCGCTAATCTCCTGCCGCTAACGCTTAAGGAGAGTTGTGGTGAAAAAACTGGATAAACCCATTGTTATCACCGGCGCGGGCCGCCGTATCGGCCTTGCGCTGGCGCACCATTTCCTGGCGCAGCATCATGATGTGATTGTCAGTTACCGCACCCGTTACCCGGCGATTGACGTGCTGGAAGAGGCAGGCGCGGTGTGCATCGAAGCCGATTTCTGCCATGACGAGGGCATTCTGGCGTTTGCCGACGCCGTAAAATCGCGCACCACGCATATTCGCGCGCTGTTACATAACGCCAGCACCTGGCAGGATGAAAGCCCGCCTGTGCCGCCCGCTGATGTGCTGAACGCCATGCTGCAAATTCACGTTCACGCGCCCTATCTCCTGAACTTTGCCCTGGAGCCGTTGATGCGCGGCCAGGGCCACGCCGCCTGCGATATTATTCACTTTACCGATTATGTCGTGGAGCGCGGCAGCGCGAAGTATATCGCCTATGCCGCCAGCAAAGCGGCGCTCGATAATCTCACCCGTTCGTTTGCCCGTAAGCTTGCGCCGGAGGTGAAAGTTAACGCCATTGCCCCGTCGCAAATCCTCTTTAACGAACATGACGACCCGGAATACCGGCAGAAGGCGCTGAACAAATCGCTGATGAAAATCGCGCCCGGCGAAAAAGAGATTATCGACCTGGTGGATTATCTCCTCACCAGCCGCTATGTGACGGGCCACAGCTATCCGGTGAACGGCGGCCGCCCGTTGCGTTAATCGGTTGAGCTGCCGTTGCTGGCGCGTTGCGTCTGCCCGGTGTATCTTGGTGTTTTTACCGCAACGCAGAAGCCTATGAGCAAGATCGTTTTTGTTGAAGATGACCCGGAAGTCGGCGAGCTTATCGCCGCCTATCTGGGCCGCCATGATATTGATGTGATTGTCGAAAGCCGCGGCGATCGCGCTGAGGCGGTCATTGAGCGCGAGAACCCGGATCTGGTGCTGCTGGATATTATGCTGCCAGGCAAAGACGGCATGACGCTGTGCCGCGATTTGCGCGCCCGCTGGCAGGGGCCGGTGGTGCTGTTGACCTCACTCGACAGCGATATGAACCATATTCTGTCGCTTGAAATGGGTGCCAGCGATTACATTCTCAAAACCACGCCGCCTGCGGTGCTGCTGGCGCGTCTGCGTCTGCACCTGCGCCAGCATATGGCTGCCGCGCCCGTGACCGCAGCGGATAACACGCCAACGCGGCAACCGCACAAGGCGCTGCGTTTCGGTACGCTATGCATCGACCCGCTCAACCGCCAGGTCACGCTGCTGGGTGAGCAGATAGCGCTCTCAACCGCGGATTTTGACTTACTCTGGGAGCTTGCGACCCACGCCGGGCAGATTATGGATCGCGACGCGCTGTTAAAAAACCTGCGCGGCGTAACCTACGACGGGCTGGATCGCAGCGTAGACGTGGCAATTTCAAGACTGCGCAAAAAGCTCAACGACAGCGCGACCGAGCCTTATCGCATCAAGACGGTGCGCAACAAAGGGTATCTGTTTGCGCCGCACGCCTGGGAAAGCGAGGCGTAATGTATCGCGCCGCGCAATACGCGCGGCGCTGCCCCTTATATCTGCACCATCCCTCCATCAACAAACAGCTCGACGCCATTCACAAAACTCGCCTCGTCAGACGCCAGGAACAGCACCGCGCGGGCGATCTCCTCCGGTTTGCCGACGCGCCCGAGCGGGATCTGCGCGGTGAGTTCGTTTTTAACGTCTTCCGCCTGCTCGCCTCCGCCAAAGAGTTCATTGAGCCCTGCCGTGTTGACCGGCCCGGGGCTGATGGCGTTCACGCGAATATGACGGTCTTTTAAATCGAGGATCCAGTTGCGCGCAAAACTGCGCACCGCCGCTTTGCTTGCCGCGTAAACGCTGAACGCTGGCGTGCCGCTGGAGCCAGCGGTAGAGGCGTTCAGCACCACGGCGGCACCGTCACGCAGCAGCGGCAGCGCCTTCTGCACCGTAAACAGTACGCCTTTCACGTTAGTGTCGAAGGTATCGTGATAATGCGCTTCGGAAATCGCGCCGAGAGGGGCAAGCTCCCCGCCGCCTGCGTTGGCGAAGAGCACATCGATATGGCTGTGGCGCTGCTGCACCGCTTCATACAGACGATCGATATCCGCAAGCTGGCTTATGTCGCCACGCACACCAGTGACGTTGTCACCTATTTGTTGTAATGCCGCATCCAGCGCCGCCTGCCGACGCCCGGTAATAAACACATGCGCGCCTTCGTCGGCAAACGCTTTAGCGGTAGCAAGGCCAATGCCGCTGGTGCCGCCGGTCACGATAACCACTTTATTGCTGAAACGTGCGTTCATAGTTTTATCCTCATGAATGTGACTGTTTGTCATGGGCTGAGAATAAGCGCTTCCCATCGGGCTGTGGACCAGGACAAAATGGCACCCTGCGTTCTGTCTGAGGAACGATAATGCAACACGATCTAAACGACTATTTTTACTATGCCGAAGTGGTGAGCCACGGCGGTTTCGCTGCCGCCAGCCGGGCGCTGAAACAGCCAAAATCGAAGCTCAGCCGCCGCGTGGCCGGGCTTGAGGCGCAGCTCGGCGTGCGGCTCATTGAGCGCTCCAGCCGCCGTTTTCGCGTCACCGATATCGGCCAGGCGTTTTATGACCAGTGCCGCGCGATGCTGCTGGAGGCGGAAAAAGCGCAGGCGGTGATTGCCCAGGCGCGCAAGGAGCCGCAGGGCATGGTGCGTTTTAGTTGTCCGACGGGTATGGTCGAAATTATCCAGGCCATGCTGCCTGCGTTTATGCACCGCTACCCGCAGGTGAATTTGCAAATTATCGCCATTGACCGCCCTGTCGATTTAATCGAAGAGCGCGTGGATGTGGCGCTGCGGGTGCGTACCGAGCTTACCAGCGACGCCGAGTTGATTATGCGCACACTGGGCACGTCAAACCGCATCCTGGTCGCGAGCCCGCAGCTTGCCAGTAAACTTAACGGGGCTATTGATACCCTCGCCTGCCATCCGACGCTTGGCACCAGCGACGAGCCCGGCGAAATCAGCTGGGCACTGGAACATGAACAGGGAAAGCGCTGTCTTATCCGCCATCAGCCGCGGTTCAGCTGTAGCGATTTTACGGCTGTCCGCATGGCCGCTATCGCGGGGCTGGGGATTGCGCTGCTGCCGGATCATGTCTGCGCGAAAGCGCTGAAAACCGGCGATCTGGTGCATGTTTATCGCGGCTGGCAGGGCCAGCGCGGAATTGTGCATCTGGTGTTTACCACGCGTCGCGGTCTGCCGCCCGCGGTCAGAGCGTTTATCGATCATCTGGCCGCGCACTTTCCGCGTACCACTTCGGCTATCCAGTAACCGCGCCGCGGGCGTGAGAGATTTTCATGAAAAAACTCTTTATACAGTTCTATTTGCTGCTGTTTGTCTGCTTTCTGGTGATGACGATGCTGGTCGGGCTGGTCTATAAGTTCACCGCCGAGCGCGCCGGTCGGCAGTCGCTCGATGATCTGATGAAAAGCTCGCTCTATCTTATGCGTAGCGAACTGCGTGAAATCCCACCGCATGAGTGGAATAAAACCATCAAAGAGCTGGATTTAAATCTGTCGTTTAAGCTGCGTATTCAGCCGATGAATCAGTATCACCTTAACGACATCAACAGCCGCCGCCTGCGCGAAGGTGAAATTGTGGCGCTCGACGATGAATATACGTTTATCCAGCGTATTCCGCGCAGCCACTATGTGCTGGCGGTCGGCCCGGTGCCCTATCTCTATTTCCTGCATCAGATGCGGCTGCTGGATATCGCGCTGATTGCGCTGATCGCGATTTCGCTGGCGCTGCCGGTGTTTATCTGGATACGTCCCCACTGGCAGGAGATGCTGCGGCTGGAAACCGCGGCGCAGCGCCTGGGCGAAGGCCATCTCGATGAGCGCATCCATTTTGATAAGGCGTCGAGTTTCTCGCGCCTCGGCGTGGCGTTTAACCAGATGGCAAATAACATTAACACCCTGATTGCCAGTAAAAAGCAGCTGATTGACGGCATCGCCCACGAGCTTCGAACGCCGCTGGTGCGCCTGCGTTACCGGCTGGAGATGAGCGATAACCTGAGTACCGCAGAATCGCAGGCGCTGAACCGCGATATCGGCCAGCTGGAAGCGCTTATCGAGGAGTTGCTGACTTACGCGCGGCTGGACCGCCCGCAAACCGAGCTGCATCTGACGCACCCGGAACTGCCGCGCTGGCTGCATGACTATGTGGACGACGCGTGCCTGCTGCACCCGGAGCGAGAGTTGATTCTCGCGCGCATTGACGAAGGCGATTACGGCGCGCTGGATATGCGTCTTATGGAGCGCGTGCTGGATAATCTGGTGAATAACGCGCTGCGTTACAGCGAGCAGCGGCTGCGAATCGGGCTGTCGCTTGAGGGCGCGCAGGCGACGCTTGAAGTGGAAGATGACGGTTCAGGTATTCCCGAAGAGGAGCGCAGCCGGGTGTTTGAGCCGTTCGTGCGTCTCGACCCGAGCCGCGACCGCGCCACCGGCGGGTGCGGGCTGGGGCTTGCGATTGTGCATTCGATTGCGACCGCCATGAGCGGTGAAGTGAGCGTGACGCAAAGCGAACTCGGCGGCGCGCATTTTCGTTTTCGCTGGCCGGTGGTGTTGCCATCAGAAGGCGTGTAGTGGTTATGGCGCATGGCGGGTGCGCGAAGCTTACCCGCCCTACGGTTAACTGTATTAGCGTTGTCTTCTGTTTTGTGGCGGGTGCGCTGCGCTTACCCGCCCTACGGTGAGCTGCATTGGCATTGTCTTCTGTTCTGTGGCGGGTGCGCTGCGCTTACCCGCCCTACGGTTAACTGCATTGGCGCTGTCTTCTGTTCTGTGGCGGGTGCGCTGCGCTTACCCGCCCTACGGTGAGCTGCATTGGCGTTATCTTCTGTTCCGCGACGGGTGCGCTTTGCTTACCCGCCCTACAAAACACTACGCATAAGACTCGTAGGGTGGGTAAGCGCAGCGCACCCGCCATTTCCTTCATATGAACCTCTTCCTGCCACACTATTTTCATCTCACCATCATGCCCGTCTCGCCCGCCAATTTTCCTGCCAGACATTAAACTCCCTATGGTCAAACCCGGCGAAACTGTGCTAAACATAAAGTATGTTGTAACTAATGCGAGAACATCATGGCCCGTTACGATCTGGTTGAACGCCTTAACGTCACTTTTCGCGAATTAGAACATGCATTAATGGAGATGCGAGATGGCCTCGCGGCCTGTCGTCTGCTGGCGGCGCGGGTGTTCAGCCTGCCTGAAGTGGAAAAAGGCAAAGAGCACGATCCGCTGCTCACCATTTCGGTGACGCAAAAAATCGGCAAAGAGGCGCAGGAGGCGGCGCTGCGTCACTTTACGCATCTGTTCATCCAGCAGCAGTCGGAAAAGCGCAGCAGCAAGGCGGCGGTACGTCTGCCTGGCGCGGTCTGTTTCAGCGTCGATGATGCACAGCACGAGGCGCTGCACGCGCTGGCCGATAAAATCAACGCGTTGAAAACGCAGCTGGAAGAGATTATCACTGTAGAATCGGGCCTGCCCTCCACCCAGCGTTTTGAATGGGTGCACCGCTACCTGCCTGGGCTGATTACGCTCAACGCGTACCGTCGTCTCACGGTGCTGGATAACCCCGCCACGCTGCGTTTCGGCTGGGCGAATAAACATATTATTAAAAATCTGACGCGCGACGACGTGCTGGCGATGCTGGAGCGCGGGCTGAAAGCGCCTCGCGCGGTGGGCGGGTTAACTAAAGAGCAGTGGCACGCGCGCCTCACGCAGGAGTACAACGATATCGCCGCCCTCCCGCAGAAGGCGCGGCTGAAGATTAAACGCCCGGTGAAAGTGCAGCCGGTGGCGCGCGTCTGGTACGCGCAAAACCAGCGGCAGGTGCAGTATGCGTGCCCGTCGCCGCTGATTGTGTTGTGTCACGAAACGCGCGGCGGCGCGGTGCCAGATATTGGCGAACTGCTGAACTATGACGCCGAAAACGTGCAGCACCGCTATAAGCCGCAGGCGGAAGAACTGGTGATGATGATCCCCCGCCTGCATCTTTACCTCGCGCCCTGATCAGGGCTTCATGCTGCCCACCATCTCTTCCGGGCGTACCCAGGCGTCAAACTCCTCCTCGCTGAGATACCCAAGTTTCAGCGCGGAGGCTTTCAGCGTCAGCCCCTCTTTATGCGCTTTCTTGGCGATCTCGGCGGCTTTGTCGTAGCCGATATGCGTATTGAGCGCCGTTACCAGCATCAGCGATTCGTTAAGCAACTGGCTGATGCGGTCGCGATTCGGCTCAATACCGATAGCGCAGTGATGGTTAAAGCTCTCCATGCCGTCCGCCAGCAGGCGCACCGATTGCAGGAAGTTATGAATGACCATCGGGCGGAACACGTTGAGTTCAAAGTTGCCCATCGCCCCGCCCATATTGACGGCGACGTCATTACCCATCACCTGACAGCACAGCATGGTCAGCGCTTCGCACTGCGTCGGGTTCACTTTGCCCGGCATGATGGATGAGCCCGGCTCGTTTTCAGGAATCGAGATTTCGCCAATGCCGCAACGCGGGCCGCTCGCGAGCCATCGCACGTCGTTGGCGATTTTCATCAGCGAGGCCGCCAGCCCTTTCAGCGCGCCGTGGGCATGCACCAGCGCGTCGCAGGTGGCGAGCGCCTCAAATTTGTTGGGCGCGGTGACGAACGGCTGGCCGGTAAACGCGGCGAGCTCTTTCGCCACGCGCTCCGCGTACTCGGGGTGCGTATTCAGCCCGGTGCCAACCGCCGTACCGCCAAGCGCCAGCTCCGCCAGATGCGGCAGGCTGTTATCAATATGCTTAAGGTTATGCTCAAGCATCGCCACCCAGCCGGAGATCTCCTGGCCGAGCGTCAGCGGCGTGGCGTCCTGCAGATGGGTACGGCCAATTTTCACGATATCGCTGAACGCGCTCGACTTATCGCTGAGGGTTTTATGCAGCACTTTTAGCTGCGGGATCAGCTGTTCGCGCAGCGCGATCACCGCCGCGACATGCATCGCCGTCGGGAAGACATCGTTTGAGCTCTGGCTCTTGTTCACGTCATCGTTCGGGTGCACCTTGCGCGCCATGCCGCGTTCGCCGCCGAGGATTTCGCTCGCGCGGTTCGCAAGCACCTCATTCATGTTCATGTTGGTCTGGGTGCCGGATCCGGTTTGCCAGATAGCAAGCGGGAACTCCTGCGGATGCGCGCCTTCCAGCACTTCATCGGCGGCTTTAATGATGGCCTCGCCGCGCTCTGCGGGCAGTAAGCCGAGATCCATATTGACCTTCGCGGCGGCGCGTTTGGTCAGCGCCAGCGCCGCAATCAGCGCGGTCGGCATTTTCTCGGTGGAGATGCGGAAGTGCTCCAGCGAACGCTGCGTCTGCGCGCCCCAGAGTTTATCGGCCGGCACGTCGATTGCGCCCATGGAATCTTTTTCACTGCGGTAGGCGGTCATTACTTTCTCCTTGATAACAAAGATGGGATTGCTCGCATGCTTCAGGAATAAGTATTGATGGCTTCAGCGAATCTGTATGGCGCTTTGTGCGCTCTTTTTGGTGTTGAAAGGCCGGGCGGCTGCGCCTTACCCGGCCTGCATCAGGGTCTGTTACGTTACTTCAGGCACGCCGAGCACTGTCCGGCCTGGATTTGCTGGAAGAAGTCGTTGCCTTTGTCATCCACCAGGATAAACGCCGGGAAATCTTCAACTTCGATTTTCCAGATAGCTTCCATGCCGAGCTCCGGGTACTCAACGCACTCCAGATGCCGGATGCTGTTCTGCGCCAGCACCGCCGCCGGGCCGCCGATACTCCCGAGATAAAAACCGCCATGTTTCTTACAGGCGTCCGTCACCTGCTGGCTGCGGTTGCCTTTGGCGAGCATGATCATGCTGCCGCCATTGGCCTGAAGCAGATCCACGTAGGAGTCCATGCGTCCGGCCGTCGTCGGGCCGAGCGAGCCGGAGGCGTACCCTTCCGGGGTTTTGGCCGGGCCTGCGTAGTAGATCGGGTGATCTTTCACGTACTGCGGCAGCCCTGCGCCGCTGTCGATGCGCTCTTTCAGTTTCGCATGGGCGATATCGCGCGCCACAATGATAGTGCCGGAGAGCGACAGCCGCGTGGAGACCGGATACTGCGACAGTTGCGCGAGGATTTCGCTCATCGGACGGTTGAGATCGACGCGCACCGCTTCGCCCTCGCCTGCGCGACGCAGCGCTTCGGGAATGTATTTGCCGGGGTTGCTTTCGAGCTTCTCGATCCAGATACCGTCGCGGTTGATTTTGGCTTTGATATTGCGGTCTGCCGAACAGGAGACGCCCATCCCCACCGGACAGGACGCGCCGTGGCGCGGCAGGCGGATAACACGGATATCGTGCGCGAAATATTTACCGCCGAACTGCGCGCCAAGGCCTAAATTGCGCGCCTCCTGCAGCAGCTCTTCTTCCAGCTGAACATCGCGGAACGCCTGGCCGTGTTCGTTACCTTCGGTCGGCAGGCCGTCGTAATATTTGGTCGAGGCGAGTTTAACGGTTTTCAGCGTCGCTTCCGCCGACGTGCCGCCAATCACAAACGCCACGTGGTATGGCGGGCAGGCCGCGGTGCCGAGCGTGCGCATTTTCTCCACCAGGTACGCTTTGAGCTTGCCGGGCGTGAGCAGCGCTTTGGTTTCCTGGTACAAGTAGGTTTTGTTCGCGGAGCCGCCGCCTTTGGCGATACACAGGAACTTATACTCATCGCCATCAACGCTGTAGAGATCGATCTGCGCCGGCAGGTTGGTGCCGGTGTTAACCTCTTTGTACATATCGAGCGCCGCGTTTTGCGAATAGCGCAGGTTATCCTGAGTATAGGTCTCGTAGACGCCCTGCGCCAGCGCGGCTTCATCGCCGCCGCCGGTCCAGACGCGCTGGCCTTTTTTGCCCATGATGATGGCGGTGCCGGTGTCCTGGCAGGTCGGCAGAATGCCTTTGGCGGCAATCTCCGAGTTGCGAAGGAATTGCAGCGCGACATATTTGTCGTTTTCGCTGGCTTCCGGGTCGCTCAGGATATCCGCCACCTGCTGCTGATGCGCCGGGCGCAGCATAAACGAGGCGTCATGGAAGGCGTGGCGGGCCAGCAGGGTCAGCGCCTGCGGCTCGACTTTCAGGATTTCCTGACCTTCAAATTCGGAAACGGAGACGTGATCGCGGGTTAACAGGTAATACTCGGTCTCGTCCTTTTTCAGTGGAAAAGGCTCTTGCCAGAAGAAGGGTTTGCCAGACATTGCACTCTCACTTACAGCTACAGTTAAGAAATTTGTCGTTCCGCCACTGAGTCCGTGTGCGGCATGAAAAAGCGAGTCGCTACATCGTACACAATTTTTTAACAAAAACTGAGACTAAACCGACTTTTTACCCAGCCGGGTTACTTCGGGGCACTTTATTGGTTTAATACCGAAAAATGTTTTCCTTCGAATACAGGGACTGATCATGCAGAAACTCATTAACTCGGTGCAAAACTACGCCTGGGGCAGCAAAACGGCGTTAACGGAACTTTATGGCGTGGCGAACCCGGAAGGCCTGCCGATGGCGGAGCTGTGGATGGGCGCTCACCCGAAAAGCAGCTCGAAAATTCAGGATGCGCAGGGCCAGACCCGCGCCCTTCGCGAGGTGATCGACGTGGATAAAACCGCCCTGCTCGGCGCGCCGGTGGCGGAGCGCTTCGGAGAACTGCCGTTCCTGTTTAAAGTGCTGTGTGCCGACCAGCCGCTCTCCATTCAGGTACACCCGCACAAGCAGGCGTCTGAAGAAGGCTTTGCACGCGAAAACGCGGCGGGCATTCCGCTCAGCGCCGCCGAGCGTAACTACAAAGATCCGAACCACAAGCCGGAGCTGGTTTTTGCACTGACCCCGTTCCTCGCCATGAACGCGTTTCGTGAGTTCTCAGAGATTGTCTCGCTGCTGCAACCGGTCGCGGGCGCGCATACCGCTATCGCGCATTTCCTAGCGGAGCCAAATGCCGACCGCCTGCGTGAGCTTTTCGCCGGGCTGCTGAATATGCAGGGCGAGGAGAAATCCCGCGCGCTGGCGGTGCTGAAAACGACCGTCGCAAGCCAGCAGGGCGAGCCGTGGGAGACTATTCGGTTTATCGCGCAGTTCTACCCGGACGACAGCGGCCTCTTCTCCCCGCTGCTGCTGAACGTGGTAAAACTGAACCCTGGCGAGGCGATGTTCCTGTTTGCCGAAACGCCGCACGCCTATTTGCAGGGCGTGGCGCTGGAGGTCATGGCCAACTCCGACAACGTGCTGCGCGCGGGTCTCACCCCAAAATATATCGATATTCCTGAGCTGGTCGCCAACGTGAAGTTTGTCGCCAAACCGGCGGGCGAACTGCTGACGCAGCCGGTGAAGCAGGAAAACGCGCTGGAGTTCCCGATTCCGGTCGAGGATTTCGCCTTCTCGCTGCACGATCTCCATTCACAGCCGCAAAGCCTCGCGCAGGAGAGCGCCGCGATCCTGTTCTGCGTTGAGGGCGAAGCGGTGCTCAGCAAAGGGGACGAGCGCTTGGCCTTAAAACCGGGCGAATCAGCTTTCGTCGCGGCCAGTGAATCGCCGGTCAGCGCAAGCGGCGTGGGCCGTCTCGCGCGCGTCTATAATAAGCTCAACTAAGTTACTGATCTTTTAAGCAAGGATTGCTAAGCTTGGTAACATCTTTACCAGTCATGCCAGACGGACCGCCGTCTGGCTTCGTTTTAAGGGAACTGAACTATGAAAAAATCACTGGTTGCCGTGGGCGTGATTGTCGCTCTCGGGGTCGTCTGGACAGGTGGTGCGTGGTACACCGGTAAGCAATTTGAAAAACATGTCGGCGAAATGGTGGCAGAAGCCAACGCGCAATTTAAGCGTAGCGCGCCGCAGGCGGGGCTTGAGCTGAGCTACCAGGATTACCAGCGCGGCCTGTTCAGCAGCCATCTGCAACTGGTGGTGAAACCGGCGGCGGGTCAGCAGGAAGCGCTGCTGAAGCCGGGCCAGAGCGTCGTACTGGAGCAGGTCGTAAGCCACGGTCCGTTCCCGCTCGCCGATCTGAAAAAACTGAATATTCTGCCGGCAATGGCGTCTGTGCACACTACGCTTGTGAACAATGACACCACCAAAGCGCTGTTCGATATGGCGAAAGGCAAATCGTTTGCCGATGTGCAGACCCGCATCGGCTATGGTGGCGCGACCTCCAGCGATATTCAGCTCCAGCCGCTCAATTACGAAGCCGCGGACGAAAAAGTTTCCTTTAGCGGCGGCGAATTCCAGCTTGATGCGGACAAAGACGGCAACGACGTGAGCCTGAAAGGCGAAGCGTCCAGCGGCCTGGTGAGCGCGGTAAATGAGTATGGTCAGCATGTGCAGTTGACTTTCAACGGCCTGAAAGCTGACGGCAACACCAAAATGACCCGCTTTAACGAGCGCGTCGGCGAGCAAAAACTGGATCTTGAAAAACTGGCGATTGCCATTGAAGGTCAGGAAATGGCGCTGCTGGAAGGCATTAGCCTGAACGGCAAATCCGACGTGGCGAAAGATGGCAAGAGCATCGACAGCCAGATGGATTACGTCATGAACAGCCTGAAAGTGCAGAATCAGGATCTGGGCAGCGGCAAGATGACGCTGAAAATCGGCAACATCGACGGCCAGGCGTGGCATCAGTTCAGCCAGCAGTATAACGAGCGCAGCCGCGCGCTGATGGCGCAGCCGGGCATTATGGATAATCCGGAGCAGTACCAGCAGCAGGCGACCGAAATCCTGCTCTCTTCCCTGCCGCTGCTGCTGAAAGGCAACCCGGTTATCACTATCGCGCCGCTGAGCTGGAAAAACGCTAAAGGCGAAAGCACCTTTAACCTGTCGCTGTTCCTGAAAGATCCGGGCCAGGCACCGGTGAGCGCGACCCAGGCCGCGCCTGCCGAACAGCTCGATCGCGTGGTGAAAAGCCTCGACAGCAAGCTGGTTATCCCGGTGGATATGGCGACCGAGATGATGACGCAGGTGGCGAAACTGGAAGGCTACCAGCAGGCCGATGCCGAGAAGCTGGCGAGCCAGCAGGTGAAAGGCCTTGCGGCGATGGGCCAGATGTTCCGTATCACCACGATGCAGGACAACAGCATCGTTACCAGCCTGCAGTACGCTAACGGCCAGGTGAATCTGAACGGGCAGAAAATGCCGCTCGCGGAATTTGTCGGCATGTTCGGCCTGCCGGGCATCACCGCGCCAGAGCCACAGACGATGCCAGCGCCCGCTGCGCCGGGTGTGACGCCGCCAGTCGCGCCGCAGCAGTAAAAAGAAAACGGCCTCTCAGGAGGCCGTTTTTTATTGCACGTTTCATCGCCGCGCCACCAGCCGCGGGCCGAGGATCAGGCTGCCGGTGGACTCATCGCCGTGCTGAATACGCTGCATCATGCGCTCGGCCACGCAGTGCCCCATTTCACGCGCGGGCGTCGTGACCCAGGTCAGGGGCACGTCATCGAGTCTCGCCTCCGGCACTTCCGCGAATGCCGCCAGCGTCACGCTGTTCTCAAAATAGCTCTCATAACCCCCTTCGCCACTCTGCCGCCCGGCACGCATCAGGCCGAACCATGCGCCCATCGCCACGGTACTGTTATGGCACAACACGGCGGTAATGGTCGGGTTAACGCGCAGCAGTTCGTTAATGGCCTCCGCCGCCTGTTTCTGCCCGGCCGGACACTCAACAATCCACTCGCTGTGAAACGGCAGGCCGTACTGTAAAAGCGTGGCGCAGTAGCCGCCGAGCCGTTCGGCGCGGGTCAGCGACGAGCTCGCCCCGCCAAGCCAGGCGATACGCTGATGGCCGCGATGAATGAGATGCTCGGTCACCAGCCGCGCCGCCTGCTGGTTGTCCGGGCGAACCGTGTCCACTTCATCGTGATGGCTGGCGCGTGAGGCGAAAAGCAGCGGTATATTGCGCGCGCGGGCCTGCGCCTGCCACGCGGTGACCTGCCCCGTGCCGCCAGCCACCACCACGCCGTCAACGCCCTGGTCGAGCAGCGTATCGAAACAGCGCTGCATTTGGGCTTCATCACGCCCGCCCTGGAGCAGAAAAAGCATTCGCCCCTGCGCTTCCAGCGCCTCGGAGAGGCCCGCGGTGAGCTCGGCGTAAAACGGCGTGGTGAGATCGCGCACGATAAGCCCAATCACCCCGCTTGGCCCGCCGCGCAGCGCCGACGCCTGCCGGTTACGCACAAATCCTAACTGCTCAATGGCCTCGTTCACCCGCTGGCCGGTGGCGCTGGAGATCCGTCCCTTACCGCTCAGCACCAACGAAACGGTAGCGACCGACACCCCCGCCGCCTGTGCGACATCATTAATAGTGATTCTTTTCGCCTGACTCATTGGCTACGCTTTTTGCTCCACAAGTGGCAGATAAAACCTTTTACCTGTCCTTCTATTATAACTGCGAGGCCTGGGTAATGTTCTGTGATTCACCGCGCATTAAACTTTGATAAAACGTTTTATCTTGCAATCCTTCGTTCAGGGGCTGGGATCATTTAATGCGAGGTGTCGTTTATGACGGCGAATACAGGTCAAAAAAATACGCTTTGGGGATTTATGCAGCAGCTCGGCAAGACGTTTATGTTGCCGGTGGCGCTGCTGTCGTTTTGCGGCATTCTGATGGGCATTGGCAGTTCGCTCAGCAGTCATGACGTCATCACGCTGATGCCGTTACTCGGTAATAGCGTGTTACAGCTCATCTTTACGTGGATGAGCAAAATGGGCTCTTTCGCCTTCAGTTTTCTGCCGGTGATGTTCTGTATCGCGATTCCGCTGGGGCTGGCGCGTGAAAACAAAGGTGTTGCGGCGTTTGCCGGTTTCGTCGGCTACGCGGTAATGAACCTGGCGGTTAACTTCTGGCTCACCGCCAAAGGCATTCTGCCAACGCAGGACGCGGCGCTGCTGAAAGCCAACAACGTCCAGTCGGTGCTCGGCATTCAGTCTATCGATACCGGCATTCTGGGCGCGGTGATTGCAGGCGTGATCATCTGGCTTTTGCATGAGCGTTTTCATAAAGTGCGGCTGCCGGACGCGCTGGCGTTTTTCGGTGGTACCCGTTTTGTGCCTATCGTTACCACCGTGGTGATGGGCCTGGTCGGGCTGACGATTCCGCTCATCTGGCCGTTCTTCGCCAAAGGCATTAATGCGCTGGGCTGGCTGATTAACAGCACCGGCAGCTTCGCACCGATGATTTTCGGCACCGGCGAGCGCCTGCTGCTACCGTTTGGCCTGCAACATATTCTGGTGGCGCTGATCCGCTTTACCGAGGCGGGCGGCACGATGGATGTCTGCGGGCACAGCGTCTCCGGCGCGCTGACCATCTTCCAGGCGCAGCTTAACTGCCCTACCTCGCACGGCTTCGCCGAAAGCGCCACTCGCTTCCTGTCGCAGGGGAAAATGCCGGCGTTTCTGGGCGGCTTGCCGGGTGCTGCGCTTGCCATGTACCACTGCGCAAAACCAGAGAATCGTCATAAGATCAAAGGGCTGCTGATTTCCGGCGTGATCGCCTGCGTGGTGGGCGGCACCACCGAACCGCTGGAGTTTCTGTTCCTGTTTGTGGCCCCTGCGCTCTATCTCATCCACGCGCTGCTGACCGGGCTCGGCTTTACCATGATGGCGCTGCTTGGCGTGACCATTGGCAACACTAAAGTAAAATACACCTCATTAAGAATTGAGGCGTAAAAACAGCTATACCTGTCGCCCCAATGGATTACCAAGGAGGTGATGACCAATGTCTGCACATGTTACAATCTTAAGAAATACAGTACTTCCAGTGAAATTCAATACCATGAATCGTCCACGCTTATATTCATATATCCGTTACTCCAGCGAACGACAAGGTAAAGGTAGTTCGATTGAGCGTCAGAAGAGCTACATTGCTGAAATGGCAAAACAGATTGCTACTGAGTACGATCTGGAGATTTTCGAGGAATACCAAGATTTAGGGGTATCCGCGTACAAGGGTAAAAACGTTCAGGAAGGAGCTTTATCGGATTTCATAGACCAAGTTGAATCCGGTTTGATCCCAAAGGGGTCTTTCCTCTTGATTGAATCCCTTGATCGCTTCTCACGCCAGAACGCCATGCAAGCGGTTAACCTTTTCACCAGCTTATTACTTAATGGCATCACGGTAATTACCGGGATTGATAAACAGGTTTACAGACAGACTGAAGTAAACACCGAGACATTGCAGCAACTGATGTTTAGCGTGATGTTGTTCAGCCGTGCAAACGAAGAAAGTTCAACCAAATCACACCGCACCATTGCAAGTGCTCTGTCCAAGATCAGACGTCACCAGGAACGGAAACCAGGTGATCCTGTAGTCGCAATTAAAGAGTTAGGCTCGGATAAATGGTGGACAGATTCAAGT
This sequence comes from Cronobacter sakazakii, assembly GCF_000982825.1. Taxonomy (NCBI): domain Bacteria; kingdom Pseudomonadati; phylum Pseudomonadota; class Gammaproteobacteria; order Enterobacterales; family Enterobacteriaceae; genus Cronobacter; species Cronobacter sakazakii. The sequence continues at coordinate 3,359,120 of NZ_CP011047.1, forward strand.
ACTGGATATGTCAATCCGCATCCAGTCCTGTTCCCCATAGCAAAAAAAATTATCCAGTTAAAACAAGACGGTTGGTCAAATCGGATGATCCTTCAACATCTGAAAAACAACTACGATGGACCGGTTATTGGCAACAAAAAATCAAAAGGTATATGGAATATGCAGCATTGTTCCAGAATCCTTGAACCTGCCATTTATGGACGAAAAGTAATCACTGTAAACAATGCAGAATACGTTCTGGATGATTATTACCCTGCGATCATCAGCAAAGATGAATATGAAGCGTTAAAGCTCCAAGTTGGAAACAAAGGATTTGCCCCGAATCGCGAGAGTAATCCAGAAATACCATTACTTTCCGGTATTGGTATTTTGCACTGTGCGCACTGCTCATGTTACATGGTTAAGGCTAAATCAACCCTTAAAAACCATCCACATGCTTACCGTTACCAATGTGCATCCAGAGATTTACATCAAGATTGTAATAAGTGGGGATTCAGGGCAAGCACCCTTGAAAGGACGATTTTACAACTAATAGCCGATAGAATATTCTTACAGACGAAATATCAACCATCTGGTTTAGAAGGGAAAATAGCGGACATACAATCGCAAATTGAGAACTATGTATTGGCTATAGGTTCAGCTAAAAGCCCTGAGATCATTAATAGCCTCACTTCGCAAATTGATCAACTAGAACAAGAAAAACAAAGTCTGATAGTGGAAAAAAGACTATACGATGAATCAATCGTGCAAATGAACACTGAAGGTTGGGACAAGTTCAGGAAGTTTGACATTGATGACGCACTTAACCCTTTACGCACAAAAATAAGAGCAAACATTAAGACCGTTATTATGCGCGTAGATTGCTCCAGAATAGATAAGAAACACAACTTGTTTACCATCACATACCGCGATCAGCATAAACAGCGTATCGTTATCGAAAACAACTCAGGCTGGAAGAAGGGTAAGATTTATGTTGAAGCGCAGACTATCAACGATATTCAAATTCTTGAATCTGAAGGTTTGATACTGCATGACCATATTGACATATTGATCAACCGAGACAAGTTCATGACGGAAGCGAAAAAACGACTAGATCATCCCCGAACACTGATCGATGAACTGACGGAATAAAGGTAAGTGTTAGTGCCATTGTAAAATTGCCCCACAGAAATGTTAGCGTAATCCATCGCTATATAGCCATGAATCGCTCTGTATCTTGTCAGAGCGATTAAAGCAGACTTCAGGCATCGTTCAATATAAAACCCCCGTAAAACTTGATACAGAGCGTTGTAGAGCAAGGGTTCAAAATTACATCGTATTCATTCTGTCTACGAACTGTACTTATTGCACCGCTCCTTATCGAAACACCTCTATGGTTGCCGGAAACCCGGCACAAAGTAGATTGTTATGTCTTTCAATCGCAGTATTCAAGACTAACCGCTGCCCGCCGCCCGACGTTAACACCAAGCATATGAACCATTTTAAAACCCTTTAAAAACAATACCCTTCGCATCTTCCCCCTCTTCTCCCCATGTTAATAGATCGTTTTTACAGATCAATTATACGATATTGATAGATTTAATAGATCAATGTAAGATCATGATTCTTCGGTTAGTGTTTCTCGTAAACAAGACTCACGGAATGAATACTCTGTCCACGATGGAGTGCGAAAGAAAGAAGGTATCCAGAATGACAATTCTTATTAAAACTTTAAAAATCATGGCGTCAGGTGTTGTTTTCGTTTCAGGTTTAACCACCGCCTCCAGTACCGTGTATTTCTTGCCAGAGGCAAAATCAATGGGTGTCGCCAGCAGCGACAAAAACGCACTGATGTTTCTCGGGATGGACAGGGATGTAAATCTGAAGGGAATATGCTTCGCGATGACAAAGCAATCATCATCAATCGTTCCGCTGGTAGATATCACTGCTACAACTGATAACGGCAGATTCACGATGCACGGGTTACGCCCTAATGTCAGTGATTCTAAAGAAGTCGCTTGTTCCTTCGGGTCCGAAGCTGGTGATTTCTTGACTGCCATTTCGAAGTCAACAACCGTTAACGTGAAGCTGGACTTCAATGGCGAGATCCGCAATTACAGTTTCGACACTACAGAGTTCGGAAAGGTATTGACTGCGAATGGGCAAGCCGTGGGGGAAAAAGCAGCTAAAGACTACGCTCAGGGAGTACGTGCACCCGTTTTCTATAGCAGCGGTAGCGAAGCTCCCAAAAACAATGCAGTAACCTCAAACGTCGATACACACAGTTATAAAGCAAGCGATGAGAAACTTAATTCGGTCTGGAAAAGCCTTAGCCCTGAAACCCGAAAACGATTGCTTCCTTCTCAAAGAGAATGGATAAAGCACAAATCCGGCTGCAATAATGAACAGAAATGTCTTACCGACATGACGAACAATCGCATTCGTGAACTGGAGTCTGAATATGGAAAATAATGCGCTGACTTTGGTTTTAAAAAACGATTGGGTAGCATCGTCTTCTGGTAATACCTATACCGGAAAATACACAGTTGGACGGTTTCACCTGACAGATGCGTTCATCGTTGTGTATATGAAGCTGATACATGGAATTGAAATACCCGATTTATGGGTCAGTAGCAGTTTCACTAACATACCAGATACCGATACCCGTAGGGTTATGTATATGGAAGGCTGTGATATGTTATCGAAAGATACAATGAACGAAATCCGTAATGCAGTGAAGTCCCCGCCTGACAAGCTGAAAATATATCGTAATGGAGAGCGTATTGTTAAGATAGAAGTTATGGAAGAACGAAATGAAATCACCCTATGAACGTTATATTAAAATAGCAGTCATAACCGTCGCAATAGCCTACGGCATCAATCTCCTTTACGGGCTGACGCCCCCCCCATATCAGCCTAAAACCCCCGAAGTGAAGGCCAAGGTAAATGCTGATACCGTAACTCAGCAACAACCTGAGCAACCATCCAAACCATCGATAATCGATATACTTCCGCGAATGTATACAACAGGGGAAGTTTATGCGCGGTTTGAACAACATGAATTCAGGGCAACAAATGACTTCAAAAAATGTCAGTTAATGGTAACAGGAAAAATAACTGGTATCGGTACTGTTACTTTCAGAAAAAATCCTGTAGTAACATTGGGTATTCCCGGTTCAGATGAAGGCCTGAAGTTCATATTTGAAGATACGAATTACAATAACGATAAAGTTGCTGCATTGAATATTGGGGATCTGATTATAATCGCCGGGAAGAATGCACGACCTGGAACCTTTGGTGGTATCTTTCTTGATGACTCGAAGATAATGACTGATATGATTTCAAAGAAGAAACGACAAATTTTGGTTGTCAATGGTGGCGTTTACGACCGGGAAATTTGCCAGAAGTAGCGTTGTCCTTGCCCTTGAAATGGAGGGGGAGAATCCCCTCCATCACCCCTTCAACAGGTATTGGCGCAAGCAGGAATCGAGTTTGAAGGGAGCTGCATTGCAAATTGTTTTGCGAAGCATCGCCAGTAAGATGGTACTCGAATTGTGCTTCATAACATTAAAGCAGGGCCTGCCCTGCAAAATGACCAATCCCCATAGACAAAAGCATAGCCATGGTACTCCAGAACGTAATTCTTATGATCGCCCTGACAGGAGAGGCTTTACTCAAAACCGAAGATATATAGCCAAGGACCGCCAGTGAAAAAAGGGTGGAAAGGATTATCAACAAAAAAGCCAGTTTCAGAGGGGAGAGCCATGCCACGATTAAGGGTAACACCGCACCAGCGGAAAAACTCAGGGCAGAAAAGACAGCTGCCTGTAGGGGCTGTGCAGAATTTATATCCGTCAACCCCAGTTCTTCACGGGCATGAGCATCCAGGGCATCTTTGACCATAAGTTGCTCCGCAACCTGCCGGGCAAGCTCTGGCTCCAGTCCACGTTGCATATAAAGTGAAGTCAGTTCCCGCACCTCTCCCTGATAATCAGTTTCCAGCTCCCTTTTTTCCTGGGCAAGTGCTGCGTTTTCGGTATCCGCCTGAGATGAGACGGAAACATATTCCCCTGTAGCCATTGACATAGCTCCGGCAACCAGTCCTGCAACACCTGCAAGTAAAACACCGGAAGGACTGCTATTTGCAGATGCAACCCCAAGAACAAGGCTCGCTGTCGAAACAATTCCGTCATTTGCCCCCAGTACAGCTGCCCTCAGCCATCCCACTTTTTCGATACTATGTCGTTCAAGATGCATATATTTTTTCCTTCAAATACGCATACTCATCGGAATTACGGATAAATAGAAAATGCATTGACGGATAAATGCGCGGTTATAGTCTGTTTTAGCCAACCATTACAGGGCATCTTATCCATCATAAACCTACAGCACTATTCGGTAACGGGATTTTTCCTTTGGCTACGAACGGTGAGGAAGATATGCAGCAACCCCATCGCACCATGTGCCCAGAAATAGGTTTCAATAAATACAGTCAGAAACTTATGCACATGCAGGACGGTTTCTGTCAGCACAGGTGACGTGCCAAGAGCAGTATTGAGAGCAAACCAGAATCCACCACATAATGCAACGCCCAATAGTGCAAGTACACCAAGCCCCTGAACCAGAGCAGCAATCCCACCAGCATGAGCTTCAGGAAGACGGAATGATATCAGCATTTTGATATCTTCAACCACACCTCGAAAATCAAGGACCACCCAGGCAAAATAGTAACGAAATCCTCGTTGTGTCAGCATCCATGCAAGCATGACAAACCCAAGGACAATCAGTGATAACCCAGTGATAACATGGAACCATGTTACGAACCCAGTGAGAGTATAGTCACTAAGCGCATCGCTTTCGGTAAGGTTTGAATTAATAATCTGCAATAAAATCAATACAGCTACGATGATATGCAGCACACGTAGAAATGGTGTGTTTTTGTGAGGAAGAGCATTACGTAAATTTTCGTTCATAATTTAGCCACTTTTTTAAGGTTGGTTGACCACTCAATATTATGCCTTTTTATTAAGATAACCTTAACTTCTCAAAACCAAGATGCACTCAGTAATATCCAAACCATGTTCAAAGGCCCAGTACTCGACAGGTAAATTCAGGTTCCTGAGTGGTTCTTATCGTCGCCAGATAGCCACGAAACAACGCAATGCTGTACAGAATGCTTATATCTGAACGCTTGAAATTCCAAAAGCGACGTGGATCGTACGGCACTTAATCCGACGACCGATGAAGAGTGCAGCCATGACAAAATCCATTCACCAAGCCACATTAGGTGACGTCGGAAATGATCTTCTTACGGCAAAGCACATGGCTTAGAATCCCTGTTCCAGCCTCGAAGAGGATACTGATGATTTATTTGCCGGAAAAAAGCATCTTAATGAGGGTCTCATACCGATGATGAAGACATTACGGGCATCAGTGTGTTAATCAACGGGGAGCAGGTCATCATGACCAACAAACAAAACACAGACTGACGCGTGACCACCAAATATAATTTGGCCCCCTGAATCCACCCCGCGCAACACCAATAGGTACTTAACTTATGTTGAGGCAACAAACTAAAATATGTAGCATTGATAATGCATGTTTGTTACCCCAACATTTTTATATGTATTTTGCAGATAAGATAACGTTGTGAAATTTCCTCACCAGTGCATAGCTATCTGCTTGATTACAGGCACGTGTATCATGTCAGTTCAGGGATATCTTTCCAGCATATCTACCTTCACCGAATAATTCCCGGTCTCAGTCAACACCTAGTTTATTGTGGTATTTTCTCATCAGACTGCCTAGTTTCTGTGCTGCAATTTTCCCGGCGTCAAGACCTTCCTTCTCAGCGGTACTTTCAACGGCAGTTACCTCATCAATTAGAAGTGACATGCCTGCAACATACGTTTCCCTGTCATACCCTTCTACAGGGCTGTTCAGGATGGACTCTGCTGTTGCTTTCAGTTCCCGCATATCTTTCCTGAAGGATGTAACGTCCTCCTCCTTAAGTGCTGCGCGGTAGCTTTTATTCATCATCTTCATGGCATGTTCAACACCGTCAGAACCAGCCATTACACAGGGGGATAAAAGAAGGGTGGCTCCTATCACAACAGTACGCATAATTTTTCTCATAATAGCCTCCATATTGTTTACTCTCGTTTTCACAGTCAGAAGGGGTAATATTGCGCAAAAAAATAATCCCTTCCCAATCTTCTCAAAAAACAGCAGCATTCATATTATTTTTCAGGATTATTTGCCCCCGCAACCAGGACTATTATCACCTTTAAAATAAGGGTCAACATGTGTCATAACATTTAAAACATGATGATTATCTAAAACTGATTTCCTGGCCAAAACAGCAATGTCATGTCCTACTTTCACTGATAAATCACCATCAATTTCCAGATGAACATCAACCACAACAAGGTCCCCCATTTTTCTGGTCTTGAGGTCATGGATGCCTTCGACCCCAGGCGTGGACAATAATGTTGTTTTTATACTATTTTCAGTTTCAATATCCACGGCCCTGTCCATCAAGTCATGAAGCGAATCTGACATAAATGAATATCCCATTCTGGTCACAATCAGTCCCACAACCAGTGCAGCTACCGGATCAAGCAATTTAAACCCTGATAAACTACCAATAATACCAATAGCCACCACCAAAGATGAGGCGGCATCAGAGCGGGCATGCCAGGCATTGGCAACCAGCATAGTGGATTTTACTCGGGTTGCTACTGCCAGCATATAGCGAAAAAGAAGCTCTTTGATAACCAGTGCGGCTAAGGCCACCCACAGAGCAACAATATGTACCTGAGGAATATCATCTGGTTGTTGCATTTTATTTGCTGCTGACCATAACATCCCGATGCCAACAATGAATAAAATTGTCCCCAGAATTAATGATGCACCATTTTCATAACGATGATGCCCGTAGTGATGGTCATCATCGGGATTTTTTTTACTTTTATGATTAGCAATAAGCACCACAAAGTCTGAAACTAAATCAGACAGAGAATGGATACCATCCGCAATAAGCCCCTGAGATCCGGAAAATACGCCAGTAATCACTTGCCCGGATGTCAGAAAACAATTAACAAGCACACTAACCCATGTGCTTTTACGGGCCGCGAGGAAACGCTCATGAGAACTAATATCAATATCATCCGTAAGTTTGTTTACCTGCACCTGAAACTCCTAATAACAGCATCTACAGTTAATACTAAGCAGCCAATACTACCCGGCCAAGTTCAGTTTTGGTATATGAAATTTTGAGGTACTGTGGTGAAAATATAAAAATGGTGAGATTTATTCCTGTAAAGACCGCGCCATGGTGGCGATAACATCTATTTATCATAACGCCTGAACATTAATTTATTCTGAACAGAAGAGAGAAGAAAAGTTGACAGTTATCACAACTATACACTTACGCCCAGTGTGGATGGGTTCAACAAACTAAAATTGCAAACCCGATTAACTGAGGAATTGAGCGCTCTCGAAGAGGAGTTGCTTTCGGGTAGCTGTCAACCATTGCAAAATGGTAAACAACATCCTTTGGGTCCCCAACTGTGTGGCCACTGTAGTGACTGTGGTGGGTGATAGAACTGGTCACATTGATGCCAGACTTTTTCGTGCCGCATGTATGGCACACTGAATTTGATTAAGACCTGCTGAAATGAAACCGGAGTGCTTCAGCTACAGAAACTGACCAAATCGTATACCCCAAGCAAGATCTGAATACCATCCGAACAATATCTCTTTTAGGTATACCTGATAAAGACCATGACACACAGTATCAATAGGGTTAAATTTGACTCTATTGACAATAAAAACACGCACTGTATCATATGGGTATCAATTTAATACTCAAAAGAGAATGCATAATGAATGTCCGTATCTATTGCCGTGCATCTACCGAAGGCCAACATGCTGATCGTGCATTAGTTAGCCTGCGCGAATTTGCGCAAAGCAAAAACTGGCAAGTAGCCGGAGAATACATTGAGAATGCCAGCGGTGCGAAGCTGGAACGTGTGGAACTGATGCACCTACTTGCCGAAGCACGGCCTGGCGATTTGCTTCTAATTGAAGCGATTGACCGTCTCAGTCGTCTTCAACATGAAGAATGGGCTGAACTCAAAGCTACGCTGAACAGTAAAGGACTGGTTATTGTTTCGATGGATTTGCCAACAAGCTGGCAGATGGTTGAAATGTCTGGTAACGACCTTACTAGCGGCATTCTTCGGGCAGTCAATGCTATGCTGATCGATATCCTTGCGACAATGGCACGACAAGATTATGAAACCCGCCGTAAACGCCAGGCACAGGGGATCGAGAGAGCAAAACTGGCAGGTTTGTATACGGGGAAAGAAAAAGATATGGAAGCCCGTGAAACTGTTCGCGAAATGCTGGCGCAGAATGTTAAACCAGCCCACATCATGAAAGCGGCAGGTATCAGCCGCGCCACCTTTTACCGAATCAAGAAAGAGCTTTTGTGTTAAAAACGGACTTGATAACAGTATTTGCTGCCCATATGTCCTGACTTTGAAACGCTCATATTATAATTAAGGATATCCCATGGTAGGTAACTCATTCTTCAAAGGTGTTGATGAAAAAATAGGCAGACAAAAACAAGAGCAGATTGAAGAAAAAGAAACGTTAGCCCAGGAACGAGAACGCTTATCGGAAATTATTGAATCTCTCGTACCAGAAGTTGAAACGTACAAAAATGGTTTACTTGAAAGAGGAATCCACGCTGAAATTTCTACATCTGCACGGCATATAAGCTTCAATATGAAGTATAAAGACGGCGGGAAGCATGAACTTTTATTATCAGAAACTGAGCGATTTGATGGCCGCTATTCGATAACGACATTTTCTACAAACGATAATGGTCGTACTTTTAGTTCTACAAACGGTGCATCTTATAGTTCAACTACTTGGTCGAATGATGATTTCTTTAAAGCTTTAGAACGGCATATCAATTATTTCTTGTTCTATGCGAATCGTCATGGTGGTCTTTAAACAACGAGCGTTGTATAACAAGCCTCGCTGAAGTGCGAGGCTTTATTTTATCCATACCGATGCTCGATTTCGATAACACCAACACATTCATCAAACCAGCAACAGTCAAATACTTTCATATATTCAGTCTAAACTGTTGTAAAATTTATCAATAGTCTGACTTTGACAAATTCATTTAATCTAATTCGTAATTTTACTTTTCAAATTAGGTTATGAATGCATCAAATCCAATTCAACCTGTGGCAGATCAAAAAAACAACCATACCTAAAATTATAATCAAAAATATTTTTAATGTATTTGGAAATTTATCTTTCCAAAAAGTTAAGGATAACTGTTCCTCAATCCATCGCTTCTCCAATTCACTGTAAAATTTATAGTGAGCATACCAATTACTACCACAAATTTGTTTAGTAATTGTGCTATTATCAAAATCTTGCATCAGAACTTCAAGTTCCTGAATATACTTAGCTGAATCTGGCTGGCTCTCTGATTTTGCATCGTAATACAGTCGTTCAATCTTTCTGAAGATGTCAGTTTGCCTTTTCCCCGCCTCTTCATATTTACTTTTATCACCATCATAGAAATTAATGTATAGGCTACCAATGCTCAGAATAATAAAAATTGCAGAAATATTCTTAGAACTCATTTCATCCATATAAAGACCAAGAACAGATACTGCGAGTGATATTATGCCAATCCAGCCAGGAAGCTTACTTACAATGTCAAATGTTGCAAAGGTTTTCTTTGCTCCGAACCCAACGTTGTATCCAGCAGAAGCAATATGATTCAGCAAGTCATTTTTTAGCATGTTTTTCACTCAATTGGAATGTCGATAGTAGCCTGGGCAATTACTATATGATTCTTAACGATATAACACCACACCTTATGACTACCTCTGAACTTTGTATGTTCAGTATGGGTAGTTTGACCTAAAATTATTTGACCTCGAATTTCATCACGTTCTTCAGCCTCTTTACCTCTATTCAATACTTTCCAGTATATGTCATAAGGTTCAGGAATCAGATCTAAACTTGCTTGATTGATCGAGAATGATAAAGTCTTATTAGGAGGTAACCAAGGTCGAGCTATATCCGAAAGGTAAGCTCTAATCGAGCGTTCCCTATACCCACTTTCTTTGACAATACAGTTTACTTCAAGTGGATATCTAATATCGACATCATCAAATTTTTCATCCGTAAATTCTTCCGTATTACGCCATGTGCGGGCAAAATATGATTCATTAACGAAATTATCTGACCCCAGCCCCAGAGAGTCTTGCATTTCCGTTGCTGCTTTAGGAAAAGTAAGTCCGAAAACTTCCCGCCAAAGTTCATGACATTTCTTTGTATAGCCATTCTCGTACGCGTCAATCGCTTGCGTGCATAGTTTGAAGGCACGTTTTGATTGTCGCTGGAAATTTTTGTAGACCTTAACCCTTTGTCCACTGCCTATTGCAGCATAGTGTTCATGAACGTCTTCTTTTTGCAAAAAATCAAAAAAGTCACGGCACATGAAACCATAACTAACCATTCCAGTTTCATCATAATCATCGGTTTGTTTAAGGAACCTCCATGCTAACGTGTCAATAAGAAGTCCTCCCATGTCTACTGTATTTCTGTTTTTCCAAGCTCGCAACATGCGACAAAGATTATGGAGATTACGACTTTTGTTATTTCGGAAATTCCTCATTTCGGTAATTTCCATACGAGGTTTAGTTACCCGCCACCCACCATTACCATTGTCAGCTTTCGTATCAGGGTATTTAAAATGATCTCCGTCAGCAAAGACTGGTTGCACCTCTATATGGAAAGAGTCAAAAACAATCTGCACTACTAATCGATCAACCTTGACTTCTTGCTGCGAAAAGGTTTGTTTTAAAGCATCTTTTACATCACGAAGTAAACGTCGTTGAGGATTCAAACCTACTTGATAAGCCTCCCACAACCCTGAAGGCATAATGTACAGCATATCTAAATCTGACGTTTTGCTGACCGCCGTACGACGACCTGCTGAACCAACCTTCAGTCGATTATTGAAACCGTTTTCAGTTTCCCGAAACCTTATGTTAAGCCTCCTTGTGGCATTTTTATAATGTGTTGCAATTGCCGTCATTCGTTCATTAGGTATTTTCAAATTGTCCAGGAAAATACGAAACATCTCTGCTGTTTGCATCTAATTATCCTTAACTGTCCAGAGGTTACACAATGTGCTGGTACTAACGCTAGTAATCACACCTTTTCATTACTTTCGTAAAATCAAGCACTTTTGAAGCCTGCATTTTAGAAAGCTTTAGAAGGCATACGGAGGCTAATGCTAATACAAAAAGTGTGTTTTTCATCCTTTTTCACACAATTACATAATCTCGAATAAAATACTAATTATATCAATAGACTACACATTGCATAGAGAACTAAAGAAGGTCTTGACCGAGCAAGGAAGGTAGGTAAAAGTTAGGCGGTTGCAACAGATATTCGTAAGCGACTTCTGGAAGCCAATATGAAGAGGTCTCAGCCAAGCAAAAAGTGGGATTAAGTCTTCCTACGATCAAAGGGAACTGGAACATGCATCAAGAATGACGGGCACGTTCCAACAACCCAAAAACAAGACCGCGAGCGAAGCGAGTTCCGTCAAGCGAAGCGAAGACGGATAGTTAGCGTTGATTAAAAAACATACGGAAATGTACTGTTTTTTCTATATATAAAATATAAATATTATAAACAGTACATAGTACACAGACACTCACTACGTTCGTGTCCCTCGCTGCGCTCGGAATTTTGAAGTAATGTATGAATGTATCAGCATAGCAACTATAGTTGAACTATCATGCATCTGACCGAAGCATAAAGTTAACCAGGAACAAATCATGCCTTAAAACGCTCTGAGCGAGGCTGTAAGCGATTTTCATGATATGGGTAATGCGATTGCATACCTTGGAAAGAAAAACGCGCTACGGGCTTCCTGTGCGATATTTACGAATTCAGTACTTTGCTACTCAATTTTGATGTTGAGTACATGCGCGTTCCCTTCCCTGTTTGCGCTTTACCGCGTTCTTTTGCCAGGTAAGAAAGCCAGAATACCGGACCTTCGAGTGATGAAGGATGTTCACGATGAATGACGTAGTGATCGGGATAGTCTTTAGTGGCTTTAGCCAAGTTTACCAGCGTTGCTTTACCACCTGTCAGTTTCATCCAGATTTCCGTAATAATACCAGCGATCCCTCTTTCTGGCGTTCCAAACCATCTTACCGAACGATGTGGAAGTGCAATCCAGCAATGGTAATGGGGTTGTGATGCCTTTTCCTGTTCGCAAACCCAACCGTAAGCAAAATCGATAATAGGTTCCGATAAACCGTTATTCCCAGACCCTAGGCGGTCACGTAATCGTTTGAACAAGTTGCGTATGTATTTGTTACCTGCTTCAACAGAAGTGAACTCAGGGAGGTGGAGATCAAAACGGGTAAGGAACACTCGACTGTAGAGCTTCAGGATTGCGTTCAGTTCGTTGATTGTTGAAATAAGTATGTCATGACGAACACCAGAGCCGATTCTTGTGTTAATCCGGTATGCATGACCATCATGAACAAAGGAGTTGCCATTAATTGTTTTGTAACGTCCGTGTTCATGGTAGACGGTACGAAAACTTGTTGCCGATAAAACCGACGATTCGAATAGGGTTTGTGATTGTTGCATCATTGTTAAATTAACCTTTTTGTACTCAGAAAGAGATCACACCCCTACATAGTTACTACCTAAAACCACGGTAAAACGATGGCATTTGCGATAGCGCAAAGCCGCCTTGCATCTGACGTTGGGGATGTTTTCGAGGAGAGAAATACTACGGAACAAAGTTTACGGAAATATTTATAATAACTCATTATCATATCAGAAGGAGTGAAAGGGGGCAACGGAAATCATGCCTTGATAAAAGAGGGATGATGATTGTGTGGGGTGTTGGTAACAACGGAGAAATTCAAAGGGATTTACAATCTTGTCTTTGGCTTCCTTCCGGCATACACAGTTGAGTGGGAGCTGTAATTTTCAACATTGCAGTAACCTGATTGTTCACAGTGTACATCGGCAAATATCAATTATACCCATTACACTTCAGTGAACACCGACGGCAATATTATCGATTTTGTGGTTTTCGGCGTACTGCACGGGCTTTCCACCAAATGGTACTGGGTGCCGGTCGTGGCAGGCGTCTGGTTCGTGGTCTATTACGCTATTTTCCGCTTCGCTATCGCCCGCTTTAACCTGAAAACGCCGGGCCGTGAGGCTGATACCGCGGCCGTGAATGTCGCGCCGTCAGGCCACACGGGGAAATCCGGCTATGACGTCCCGGCCATTTTGCAGGCGCTCGGCGGCGCGGAGAATATTACGTCGCTCGATAACTGCATTACCCGCCTGCGTCTTTCGGTAAAAGATATGTCTCGGGTTGACAGCGCCGCGCTCAAGGCGAACCGCGCCATCGGCGTGGTGCAACTGAACCAGCACAATTTGCAGGTGGTGATTGGTCCCCAGGTGCAGTCGGTCAAAGATGAAATGGACAGCCTGATGCAGACCGTGCAGGCGTAAACCGGGAGGCGACATGTTCGATTTTTCACAGGCCGTGGATCGCCGCGGCACCTGGTGCACCCAGTGGGATTACGTGGCCGACCGGTTTGGCGTGGACGATCTTCTGCCCTTTACCATTTCCGATATGGACTTCCCGACCGCGCCCTGCGTGCTGGAAGCCATATCGACGCGGCTGGCTCACGGCGTGCTCGGCTACAGCCGCTGGCAGAACCCGGCGTTTACCGGCGCGATTGCCCACTGGTACGCCACGCGTTTCGGCTGTGACATTCCGCGCGAGGCGCTGGTCTACGGGCCATCGGTGATTCACATGGTGTCGCAACTCATCCGCCAGTGGTCAGCGCCCGGTGACGAGGTACTGATCCACACGCCCGCCTATGACGCGTTCTGGAAAACCATTGAAGGTAACGGGCGCCGGGTGCTCGGCGCTCCACTGACGCAAACCACGAACGGCTGGCAGTGTGACATGACCGCGCTGGAGGCGCTTCTGGCACGCCCTGAATGCAAAATCATGCTGCTGTGCAGCCCGCATAACCCGACCGGCAAAGTATGGCAACGAGACGAGCTGGAAACCATGGCGGCGCTGTGCGCGCGTCACGGCGTGCGGGTGGTGAGTGATGAAATCCATATGGATATGGTCTGGAGCGATCATCCACATATTCCGTGGTGCGAGGTCGGCCAGGGGCGCTGGGCGCTGTTCTCGTCGGCTTCAAAGAGCTTCAACATTCCGGCGCTGACCGGGGCCTGGGGGCTTATCACACAGGCTGAAGACCGTGAGGCTTATCTTCAGGCGCTGAAAGGCCGCGACGGTCTCTCGTCACCTGCCGTGTTATCGCTGGTCGCGCATATCGCGGCTTACCGCGACGGCGCGCCCTGGCTTGATGCGCTGCGCGGTTACTTACAGGAGAACCTGCGTTTTGTGGCGGAGCAGCTCAATGGCGCGTTTGCGCAACTTAACTGGCAACCGCCCGAGGCGACGTATCTGGCCTGGATCGATTTACGGCCTCTGGGGCTTGATGACGAGGCGCTACAAAAGGCGCTGATTGAGCGCGGGAAAGTCGCGATTATGCCCGGATACACCTACGGAGAAGAAGGTCGCGGCTTCCTGCGGCTGAACGTTGGCTGCCCTCGCAGCAAACTGGAGCAAGGTGTGGAGCGGCTAATTTGCGCAATTCGTTCACTTTAAGTGCAAAAGGGGCCGTTGTGGCCCCTCTTTTGTTGCGCAACGTAGCATTCTTGCGGCAATTATTTTTATAATGGTATGCACTTTATTCTAAAAAAGAGTGCCATCATGATTGATACCCGCCTTCCCCTTACCGACCTTCATCGCCATCTTGACGGCAACATCCGCGCGCAAACTATTCTCGACCTGGGCCGCCAGTTTAATCTCGCCCTGCCCGCCGATACGCTGGAAACGCTGCGCCCGCACGTGCAGATAACCAAAAATGAACCGGATCTGGTGAGCTTTCTCGCCAAACTCGACTGGGGCGTAAAGGTGCTCGGCTCGCTGGAAGCCTGCCGCCGCGTGGCGTATGAAAATATGGAAGATGCCGCGCGCAACGGCCTGCATTATGTGGAACTGCGTTTCTCGCCGGGCTATATGGCGATGACCCACAACCTGCCGATAGCCGGCGTGGTGGAAGCCGTGATTGACGGCGTGCGTCAGGGCAGCCGTGACTACGGCGTTGACGCTCGTCTTATCGGCATTCTGAGCCGCACCTTCGGTGAAGAGGCGTGCGTGGCGGAGCTGGACGGCCTGCTGGCGCATCGCGACCATATCACCGCGCTGGATCTGGCGGGCGACGAACTGGGCTTCCCCGGCAGCCTGTTCCTGAACCACTTCAACCGTGGACGTGACGCGGGCTGGCATATCACCGTTCACGCCGGTGAAGCCGCAGGCCCGGAGAGCATCTGGCAGGCGATTCGCGAACTCGGTGCCGAGCGTATCGGTCACGGTGTAAAAGCGGTGGAAGATCCGGCGCTGATGGATTTCCTGGCCGAACAGGGTATCGGGATTGAATCGTGCCTGACCTCTAATATCCAGACCAGCACAGTGGCCTCACTGGCGCATCACCCGCTGAAGACATTCCTGGAGCACAATATTCTCGCCACTATTAATACCGACGATCCTGGCGTGCAGGGCGTCGATATTCGTCATGAGTATGAGGTTGCGGCACCGGCTGCCGGGCTGAGTGCGGCGCAGATCCGCACCGCACAAGAAAACGGCCTGAAAATTGCGTTCCTGACGGACGCCGAAAAACAGGCGCTGGTAGCGAAAGTCAGCGCGGCGTAAGCCGCGCCGCCAGGTCAGGAGGCAGAGGCCTTCTGACCTGTTTTCTGCTCGTTACGGCGCGCATAGCGCTGCGCCATCACCGCACAGACCATCAGCTGGATCTGATGGAAAATCATCAGCGGCAGAACCATGATCCCCACCTGGCTTGCCGGAAACAGCACGTTCGCCATCGGCACGCCGTTTGCGAGGCTTTTCTTGGAGCCGCAGAAAACGATGGTTATCTCATCCTCTTTATTAAAACCGAGCAGGCGCGACATCCAGACGTTAATCACCAGCACAATCGCCAGCAGCACCAGCGACACGACAACAACCGCCAGCAGCGCCAGACCCGTCACCTGATGCCAGATGCCTTCCACCACGGCCTCGCTGAAGGCGACATAAACCACCAGCAGAATCGATGAACGGTCCGTCATATTGATGAGCTTTTTATGCCTGTCGACCCAGCGGCCAATGAGCGGACGCGACAGATGCCCCACCACAAACGGCACCATCAGTTGCAGAATGATTTTCCCGATAGCTTCAAGCGTATCGGTCTCGCCCTGCTGGGCCTGCATCATGACGCCCACCAGTACCGGTGAGAGGAAAATCCCAAGAATGCTTGACGCCGACGCGCTGCACACCGCCGCCGCGACGTTGCCGCGCGCAACGGAGGTAAACGCAATGGCGGACTGTACCGTCGCAGGCAGCGCGCAAAGATAGAGGAAACCCATATAGAGCGATGGCGGCAGCACGCTGTGCGGGATGAACTTCATCGCCAGGCCAATGAGTGGAAAGAGTACGAACGTACTGAGAAAGACCATCAAATGCAGCCGCCAGTGCCCCATCCCGGCCAGAATCGCCTCGCGGGAAAGCTTCGCGCCATGCATAAAAAACAGCAGCGCGATGGCCGCCGTAGTGAGGTATTCAAATACCGTTTTGACACGCCCCTCGCAGGGAAACAGCGAGGCGACAATCACGACGCCAATCATAATCAGTAAAAATGTGTCAATTTTCAGGCGCTTCAGCCAGTTCATTGTCAGTTCCTTGTCATGTTGCAGGTTAATCTACTTTGCAACAAAAAGCCGATCCTGGCGAGTTATGCGGGTGAAACCGCGCGCCTGAGTGACGCGCCGTTTAAAATGGAAGAAGAATTGCCCCGGCGACGGTACGCCGGAGCGTAAGGCTTAACTGCGCAGGCAGACCGCGGCGCGGCGTTTCGCGGATTCAATCCCCGCTTCAATCAACTCCATCACGACGATGGCCTGACTTGCCGGAACCGGGTTTTCACCTTCGCCACGGATAGCGCTGCGCACGGCAGCGTAATAAGCCGGATAGTTACCCGGCACCGTCAGCAGCGTCTGTTCATCCAGCATCTCGCCGCGAGCCACCGTTAATACGCCGTCGCGCATGTCGTAACCCCAGTTTTCCTGCGGCGGACGCGTACCCGATTTCAGGCTTTCCTCCTGAGGATCAAGGCCAAACTTGACGTAGCTGCCGCGAGTGCCGTGTACGATATAACGCGCGGACTCCGCTGCCGCCAGCATCGTACCGTGCAGCACAACGCGCCGCTCCGGGTACGCCAGCACGGCGTGGAAATAGTCCGTCGCCTGCGCGCTCGGGCGCAACTCCGCGAGATCGACGTTGATACTGACTGGCAGCCCGAAAAGCTGCACCGCCTGATCCAGCAGATGCGGTGCCAGATCGTACCAGATGCCGCTGCCTGGCCCGGCCTGTTCGCGCCAGCGGTCACGCACCTGAGGGCGGAAGCGGTCAAAATGGGATTCGAAATAAGCGACCTCGCCAATTTGCCCTTCGGCGATAATCTGTTTGAGCGTCAGAAAATCGCTGTCCCAGCGGCGGTTATGAAACACCGACAGCACCAGCCCGGCGCTTTTTGCCAGCGTTTCCAGCTCACGTGCCTGCGACAGCGTGACCGTGAAAGGTTTATCCACCACCACATGTTTCCCGGCTTCCAGCGCCGCTTTCGCGAGCGGGAAGTGGGTATCATTCGGCGTGGGAATGACAATCAGATCAAGATGCGGATCGTTGAACAGATGTTTTGGGTCCGACACGACCCGCATTCCCGGCCAGTCGGCGTGGACTTTCCCCGCGTCGCTGCTGGAGATGACGGCAAGCTCCATCCCCGGCGTACCTGAGATAAGCGGCGCGTGAAAGGTTTTACTGGCGTAGCCGTAGCCGATTAATCCCACCCGGACGTTATCGTTCATGTTCATTCCTCTGCTGAGTTAACCCCTGTATTTGACACCATTCGCAACGCCGCCTCAACGCTTTCATAACCAAACGAAAATAAACGGCTTATTTCAGAATTTTCATCATTTTCTGCCTCGCGCCAGAATCTTTCTGGCGAAACCGCGCAGGCATTTCCTTCTTTGCTGTTCAATAGCGTCCGACTCACGATGCATCGTGAGCAATTTATTGTTTTGATGAAATAAGCAACACGACTTAAAAGAAATAGCGTGGTGTTTATCGCGTCAATAATGCTACGGCCTGAAGGAAGAATAAAACCGGAACGCGCAAGAGAACGTAGATAAAACACCTGGAAATAGCAGGTGTACCGCCAGGAAACGCGCGGTAACTCGAGTGACAGTGCCTGAATCCGGTTTACATATTGTCGTAAAAAGGCCGCCCGGAGGCACAAACAGGATATTGCCAGCTTCCATGAAGCGCGTTACTCTTTCTCTCCCGAAAGCCGGGCGTGCGTTAATTCTCAAGGAAAACTCTTAAATGTTATTCAGGCTTTTATTAAACCTGCATAATGCCATTTTTGCGTTTATTCTTTACCCGGCCCGCCTCTTCTGGCGAAATCTCATTATTATTTTATTGCGCGGATAACGATTAACATGACCGTTCAGGACTATTTATTAAAGTTTCGTAAAATCAGCACGCTTGAAAGTCTGGAAAAATTGTTCGATCACCTTAATTACACCCTTACGGATAATCAGGAAATTATCAATATGTATCGCGCCGCGGATCACCGCCGTGCCGAACTGGTGTCCGGTGGACGTCTGTTCGATCTGGGTCAGGTGCCGAAAACCGTCTGGCGTTACGTGCAGTAAGGCGTAAAGGTAGCAATCAGACAGAAAATCTTTATAATCTTTGCGCTGTAATTATTCTTTAGCCATTTGTTGAATTTATATCCCGGGAGGTTATATGACCGACGCGTCCCCGATGCGTATCGGAGGCTGGTTGCTCGCCCCTCTCGCCTGGTTATTGATGTCGTTACTCAGCACCACGCTTGCCGTCGCGCTCTATGTGATGGGGCTTGCCTCCCCGCAAGTCCATCAGGCGCTCAGCGCGCAAGGCACTACGCAAGTGCTTTTCTGGTATGGCTCGATGCTGTGCGCCATGGCGATGTGGGGCTATACGCTCTGGCTGACCGTCGCCTTTTTCAAATGCCGTCAGGGTGTGCCGCGCCACTATATTATCTGGCTGCTGCTGACCGTCCTGCTGGCGATAAAATCTTTTGCGTTCTCGCCGGTGAGCGACGCGCTGGCGGTACGTCAGTTGCTGTTCCCGCTACTGGCCGCCGCACTGCTGGTGCCCTATTTCAAGCGCTCTGCGCGCGTGAAGCAGACGTTTGTCCGGGCAAAATAACCTTACAGATTCTCCGTTGTCGCCCTTTGTCGTATGTCCGATAATGAGCGGCTTTTTTCGTTTCAGGTCGAATAATGACTGATTATTTACTGTTGTTTGTTGGAACGGTGCTGGTCAACAACTTCGTGCTGGTGAAGTTTCTCGGCCTGTGTCCGTTTATGGGTGTTTCCAAAAAACTGGAATCCGCGATTGGCATGGGAATGGCGACCACGTTCGTGATGACCCTTGCGACCATTTTTTCATGGATTATCGATCATCTGATTCTGGTGCCGCTTGAGCTGGTCTACCTGCGTACGATGGCGTTTATTCTGGTTATCGCGGTCGTGGTGCAGTTCACCGAAATGGTGGTGCGCAAAACCAGCCCGGCGCTTTATCGCCTGCTCGGTATTTATCTGCCGCTGATTACCACAAACTGCGCCGTGCTGGGTGTTGCGCTGCTTAGCATCAATCTTAACCATACCTTTATGCAGTCGGCGCTGTACGGTTTCTCCGCCGCGGTCGGCTTCTCGCTGGTGATGGTGCTGTTCGCCGCCATTCGCGAGCGTCTGGTTGTGGCCGACGTGCCGCTGCCGTTTCGCGGCAACGCCATCGCGCTGGTCACCGCGGGCCTGATGTCTCTGGCCTTTATGGGCTTTAGCGGGCTGGTGAAGTTCTGATGGAAATGATTGTTATCGCGGTTGTCGCGCTGACGCTGCTGGCCCTGCTTTTCGGCATGCTGCTGGGCTATGCCTCGCGCCGTTTCGCCGCAGAAGAAGATCCGGTGGTCGATCAGGTCGATGAACTGCTGCCGCAGAGCCAGTGTGGCCAGTGCGGCTATCCGGGTTGCCGCCCGTATGCCGAGGCGGTCGCCAACAACGGCGAGCAGATCAACCGCTGCGTGCCCGGCGGCGAGCCGGTGATGCAGAAAATCGCCACGCTGCTTAACGTCGAGCCGCAGCCGCTGGACGGGGACGCCGCCATGGCCGAGCCGGTGCGGATGCTGGCCGTGATCGACGAGCCGAACTGCATCGGCTGCACCAAATGTATTCAGGCCTGTCCGGTGGACGCTATCGTCGGTGCCACCCGCGCCATGCACACCGTGATGAGCGACCTCTGCACCGGTTGTAATCTCTGTGTAGACCCCTGCCCGACGCAATGCATTGAGCTGCGCCCGGCCGCCACCACGACGGATAACTGGAAATGGGATCTCAACACCATTCCGGTGCGTAACATTCCTGTGGAACAACATGCTTAAGTTATTTTCTGCGTTCAGAAAAGAGAAAGTCTGGGATTTCAACGGCGGCATTCATCCGCCGGAGATGAAAACCCAGTCTAACGGCACCCCGCTGCGCCAGTTGCCGCTGCCGGGCCGTTTTATTATTCCGCTCAAACAGCATATCGGCAGCGAAGGCGAGATCTGCGTAGCGCCAGGCGATAAAGTCCTGCGCGGTCAGCCGCTCACCGTTGGCCGTGGCCGGATGCTGCCAGTGCATGCGCCCACCTCAGGCACCGTAACGGCGATTATGCCGCACCCGACGGCGCACCCTTCCGCCCTGCCGGAGCTCTCCGTGATTATCGACGCCGATGGCGAAGACAGGTGGATTGCTCGCGACGGCTGGAGCGACTACCAGTGCCGCAGCCGCGAAGCGCTGATTGAACGTATTCATCAGTTTGGCGTGGCGGGCCTCGGCGGCGCCGGGTTCCCGACCGGCACCAAGCTTCAGGGCGGCGGCGATAAAATCGAAACGCTGATTATCAACGCCGCGGAGTGCGAGCCCTATATCACCGCTGACGATCGCCTGATGCAGGATTGCGCCGCGCAGATTATCGACGGTGTGCGCATCCTTGCCCATATTCTTCAGCCGCGCGAAGTGCTGATCGGCATCGAAGATAACAAACCGCAGGCAATCTCAATGATGCGCGCCGTGCTGCACGGCGAGCATAAAATTCGCCTGCGCGTTATCCCGACTAAATACCCGTCGGGCGGCGCTAAGCAGCTCACCCAAATCCTGACCGGCAAACAGGTGCCGCATGGGGGGCGTTCTTCTGACATCGGCGTGCTGATGCAGAACGTCGGTACCGCGTTTGCCGTCAAGCGCGCGATTATCGATGGCGAGCCGCTGACCGAACGCGTAGTGACGCTGACAGGCGAAGCCGTCGGCCGTCCGGGTAACGTCTGGGCTCGTATCGGTACGCCGGTGCGCCACCTGCTGGAACACGCCGGGTTTATCCCGACCAGCGAACAGCTGGTTATCATGGGCGGCCCGCTGATGGGCTTCACCCTGCCCGGCCTCGACGTGCCGGTGGTGAAAATCACTAACTGCCTGCTGGCACCTTCCGCCACTGAAATGGGCGCGCCGCAGGAAGAGCAGCACTGCATCCGTTGCAGCGCCTGCGCCGACGCCTGCCCGGCCGACCTGCTGCCGCAGCAGCTTTACTGGTTCAGCGTCGGCCAGCAGCATGATAAAGCCACCGCCCACAATCTGGCGGACTGTATCGAATGCGGCGCGTGTGCGTATGTCTGCCCGAGCAATATTCCGCTGGTGCAATATTTCCGTCAGGAAAAAGCGGAAATTCGCGCTATCGCCGAAGAAGAAAAACGCGCCGCGGAAGCTAAAGCGCGCTTTGAAGCGCGCCAGGCCCGTCTCGAACGTGAAAAAACCGCGCGCCTTGAACGCCATAAAAAATCTTCCGTACAGCCTTCAGGCCAGGATCAGGACGCCATTCAGGCGGCGCTGGCACGTGTTCGCGAGAAGAAAGGCGATGATCAGCCGATCATAGTGGCCGCCGGGGCGACACCGGATAACAGCGCGGTAATTGCCGCCCGTGAAGCCCGTAAAGCGGAAGCCCGCGCACGTCAGGCGGAGAAAGTGCAGCAGGAAATGGCCGCGAACAGCTCCGTACCTGCACACGAAGCAACGGAACCGGAAATTGACGCCAGCGCGGAATCCGTCGACCCGCGTAAAGCCGCCGTCGAAGCCGCCATTGCCCGCGCCAAAGCCCGTAAAGCGGCGCAGGCCGGGGAAAACGCGACCGCAGACGAAAAACCTGCCGAACCGGTCGACCCGCGCAAAGCCGCCGTCGAAGCCGCTATCGCCCGCGCCAAAGCGCGTAAAGCGGCGCAGGCCGGGGAAAACGCGACCGCAGACGAAAAAACTGCCGAGCAGCTCGACCCGCGCAAAGCTGCCGTCGAAGCCGCCATTGCCCGCGCCAAAGCGCGTAAAGCGGCGCAGGCCGGGGAAAACGCGACCGCAGACGAAAAACCTGCCGAACCGGTCGACCCGCGCAAAGCCGCCGTTGAAGCCGCTATCGCCCGCGCCAAAGCCCGTAAAGCGGCGCAGGCGGCTGAAAGCGCCCCAGCGGATGAAACGCATGCCGAACCGGTCGACCCGCGCAAAGCCGCCGTCGAAGCCGCTATTGCCCGCGCTAAAGCCCGTAAAGCGGCGCAGGCCGGGGAAAACGCGACCGCAGACGAAAAACCTGCCGAGCCGGTCGACCCGCGCAAAGCCGCCGTCGAAGCCGCCATTGCCCGCGCCAAAGCGCGTAAAGCGGCGCAGGCCGGTGAGCGCGCGCAGGCGGCGAATGAAGAAAATGAAGCGGACGATCCGCGCAAGGCTGCCGTTGCCGCCGCGATTGCCCGCGTGCAGGCGCGCAAGGCTGCCGAAAAGGTTGTTAACGAGGATTAAATGGTTTTCAGAATCGCGAGTTCCCCTTATACCCATAACCAGCGCCAGACGTCGCGTATCATGATGCTGGTGACGCTGGCCACCGTGCCGGGCATCGCCGTGCAGTGGTACTTTTTCGGCTACGGCAGCCTGGTGCAGATTCTGTTAGCCATCGTCAGCGCGCTTGCCAGTGAAGCGCTGGTCATACGCCTGCGCAAACTGCCGCTTAAAAGCCATCTTGGCGACAATTCCGCCCTGCTGACCGGCCTGCTGCTCGGCGTAAGCATTCCCCCGCTGGCCCCGTGGTGGATGGTCGTGCTCGGCACCGCTTTTGCGGTCATCATCGCCAAACAGCTTTATGGCGGGCTGGGTCACAACCCGTTTAACCCGGCGATGATTGGCTACGTGGTGTTGCTTATCTCATTCCCGGTACAGATGACCAACTGGCTGCCGCCTCAGCAGATCGCCGCTACCGCGCCAGATTTTCTCGACGCTTTACAGGTCATTTTCCACGGCGTCACTGCCAGTGGCGATACGATGTCGCAACTGCGTCTCGGCATTGATGGCGTGAGTCAGGCGACACCGCTTGATACCTTTAAGACCGGCCTGCATGCAGGTCATCCTGCCGGTGAACTGCTGGCACAGCCGATTTATGGCGGCGCGCTGGCGGGCCTCGGCTGGCAGTGGGTGAATATCGCTTATCTGGCAGGCGGCCTGTTCCTGCTCGCGCGTGGCACCATCCGCTGGCATATCCCGGTGAGTTTTCTGGTAACGCTCGCGGTGTGCTCGACGCTCGGCTGGCTTATCGCGCCGGAGAAATTCCTGTCGCCGCTGATGCATCTGCTCTCGGGCGCAACGATGCTTGGCGCGTTCTTTATTCTTACCGACCCGGTCACGGCCTCTACCACGAACAAAGGACGTCTGGTCTTCGGCGCGCTGGCGGGCCTGCTGGTGTGGCTGATTCGAAGCTTTGGCGGCTACCCGGACGGCGTGGCGTTCGCCGTGCTGCTGGCCAACATCACCGTGCCGCTCATCGATTACTACACCCGCCCGCGGGTTTATGGTCACCGGTAAGGAGAGCCCATGCTTAAGACGATTCAGAAACATGGCGTGACGCTCGCCGTTTTCGCGGCCCTGACAACCGGGCTGACCGCGATGGTTAATGCGCTGACGAAGACCACCATCGAAGGCCAGGCGGCGCTACAGCAGAAACAGCTGTTCGATCAGGTGCTGCCGCCAGAGATGTATGACAATGATATTCAGCAAAGCTGCTATCTTGTCAGTGCGCCCGCGCTGGGGCGTGGCGAAAAACAGCTATGGGTGGCGCGTAAAGGCGATACGCCGGTGGCGGTCGTGATGCAGGCAACCGCGCCGGATGGCTATTCCGGTGCGATACAGTTGCTCGTTGGTGCGGATTTCAAAGGCACCGTGCTCGGCACCCGCGTGACGGAGCATCACGAGACGCCAGGGCTTGGCGATAAAATAGAAACCCGCATCAGCGACTGGATAACCGGTTTTGCCGGCCAGGTTATCCATGGGCCGAATGATACTCGCTGGGCGGTGAAAAAAGATGGCGGCCAGTTCGATCAGTTTACTGGCGCGACGATTACGCCGCGTGCGGTCGTCAATGCGGTTAAACGCGCGGGGCTGTACGCGCAGACGCTGGAGCCGCAGCTTTCCACCCTGCCTTCCTGTGGAGAAAACCCATGAATGACGTGAAATCGATTCTGGTTAACGGGTTATGGAAAAATAACTCGGCGCTGGTGCAGTTGCTCGGCATGTGTCCGCTGCTGGCTGTGACGTCCACGGCGACGAACGCGCTCGGCCTTGGCCTTGCGACCACGCTGGTACTGACGCTCACCAACGCCTCTATTTCCGCGTTTCGGCGCTGGATGCCGGGCGAGATCCGTATCCCCATTTACGTGATGATTATCGCGGCGGTAGTGAGCATCGTGCAGATGTTGATAAATGCTTACGCGTTCGGTCTGTATCAGTCGCTCGGCATTTTCATCCCGCTTATCGTGACGAACTGTATTGTGGTTGGCCGCGCGGAAGCGTTCGCCGCCAAAAACGGCCCGCTGCTCTCGGCGCTTGACGGTTTTGCGATTGGCCTGGGTGCCACCGGTGCGATGTTCGTGCTGGGCTCGCTGCGTGAAATCCTCGGCAACGGCACGCTGTTTGACGGCGCTGACGGCCTGCTCGGCAGCTGGGCGCGCGTGCTGCGCATCGAGGTGTTCCACACCGATACCCCCTTCCTGCTGGCGATGCTGCCGCCTGGCGCGTTTATCGGCCTCGGTATGATGCTGGCGGTGAAATACCTGATTGACGAGCGTATGAAACGCCGCGCCGCGAAGCCGGTTGTCGTGGAGGCCGCGGCGGAAAAAGCGTCATGAATCAGGCAAAACGCATCGAAATCCTTACCCGGCTTCGCGCTAACAATCCGCATCCGACAACCGAACTGCATTTCACCAGTCCGTTTGAGCTACTGATAGCCGTTCTGCTCTCGGCGCAGGCTACCGACGTGAGCGTGAATAAAGCCACAGCCAAGCTCTACCCCGTCGCCAATACGCCCGAAGCGATGCTGGCGCTCGGGGTGGACGGCGTAAAGGAGTACATCAAAACTATCGGGCTGTTTAACAGCAAAGCGGAAAATGTGATCAAAACCTGCCGTATTCTTCTTGAGAAACACGGCGGCGAAGTGCCTGAAGACCGCGCAGCGCTGGAAGCACTGCCCGGCGTCGGGCGTAAAACAGCCAATGTGGTGCTGAACACCGCGTTCGGCTGGCCGACTATCGCGGTTGACACCCATATTTTTCGCGTCAGCAATCGCACAAAATTCGCGCCCGGTAAGAATGTCGACGCGGTGGAAGAGAAGCTGTTAAAAGTGGTGCCAGCCGAGTTTAAAGTGGATTGCCATCACTGGCTTATTCTCCATGGGCGCTATACCTGCATCGCGCGTAAGCCGCGCTGCGGCTCCTGCATTATTGAAGATCTCTGCGAATACGCTGAAAAAATGTACGATTAATTCACAACGCGGCGGATGTCACCTTTGTCACATCCGCCGCCCGATTAAGCTCCTGCAATCCGTCTCGTTAGCGTTTTTAGCCGTCCAAAATCCCGTCTTAAATCAGTTCGCCAGGTTGATCGTTTTTTTTCGACAGGAATTTTCTATAGATTTGTGAGAATTATCACACTCGCAACATTCTGTTAAATTTCCGTTGCATTATTGGGCTCAAAGCCTTGTGGCACCTCGGTTATCACCGTCACCAATAATATATATATCGGACATTCTCTGATAATCAGGTCTATATGACTACCTGACCGGCATTTCAGCAGAACATATAACCAAATACCGCTTCAGCGCCCGTTTCAGCAGTTAAAAAATCTACAATAGTCATTATCATGAAATTTAACGCTGAGCCTTAGCGGAACGACTGGCGGATTATCCCGCCCGGCTTATATGTAACAGATTATTACAAAAGCCTTGTGCCAGCGGTCAGGATAGTGAACATTACCCGCCGTTTCTCACTTCATATAACAATAAAAGCGCATGCCGCCAGGCACCACGCGCATACCACCCCCGCGGTTAATGCGGGCTGTAAAAAAAGAGGTATATGTGTCGACTGCAAACAAAAAACCAGCAGAAAGCGTGAGTATGAACGCTTTCAAACAACCGAAATCGTTTTATCTGATTTTCTCGATCGAGTTATGGGAGCGTTTCGGTTACTACGGCCTGCAAGGGATCATGGCCGTTTACCTGGTCAAACAGCTGGGTATGTCGGAAGCGGATTCCATTACGTTGTTCTCCTCCTTCAGCGCGCTGGTGTATGGCCTGGTGGCTATCGGCGGCTGGCTGGGCGATAAAGTGCTCGGCACCAAACGCGTCATTATGCTCGGCACCATTGTGCTGGCTATCGGCTATGCGCTGGTGGCGTGGTCTGGTCACGATGCCGGTATCGTTTACTTCGGTATGGCGACCATCGCGGTAGGTAATGGCCTGTTTAAAGCTAACCCGTCGTCCCTGCTCTCAACCTGCTATGAGAAAGATGACCCGCGTCTCGACGGCGCATTCACCATGTATTACATGGCGATTAACATCGGTTCGTTCTTCTCCATGCTGGCGACCCCGTGGCTCGCTGATAAATTCGGCTGGAGCGTGGCGTTCTCGCTGAGCTTTGTCGGTATGCTCATCACCCTCGTGAACTTCATCTTCTGCAAGAAGTGGGTGAAAGATTACGGCTCAAAACCCGACTTCGCGCCGCTGCACGTGGGCAAACTGCTGGCGACTATCGCAGGTATCGTGGTGCTGGTCGCTATCGCCACCTGGCTGCTGCACAACCAGGGCATCGCACGTATGGTGCTTGGCGTGGTCGCTCTCGGTATCGTGATTATTTTTGCGAAAGAGGCCTTTGCCATGCAGGGTGCCGCGCGCCGCAAAATGATCGTCGCGTTTATTCTCATGCTGGAGGCGATTGTGTTCTTCGTGCTGTACCAGCAGATGCCGACGTCTCTGAACTTCTTCGCTATCCGTAACGTGGAACACTCAATTCTGGGTATCGCGTTCCAGCCGGAGCAGTTCCAGGCGCTTAACCCGTTCTGGATCATGATTGGTAGCCCGATTCTGGCCGCTATCTATAACAAGCTGGGCGACCGCCTGCCGATGCCGTTTAAATTCACCATCGGTATGCTGCTGTGCTCTGGCGCGTTCCTGGTGCTGCCGCTGGGCGCGAAATTCGCCTCGGATGCCGGTATCGTCTTCGTAAACTGGCTTATTCTGAGCTACGCGCTGCAGAGTATCGGCGAACTGATGATTTCCGGCCTCGGCCTTGCGATGGTTGCGCAGCTGGTGCCTCAGCGCCTGATGGGCTTCATCATGGGTAGCTGGTTCCTGACCACGGCTGGCGCGGCGATGATCGCCGGTAAAGTGGCTAACCTGATGGCCGTGCCGGAAAACGTGACCGACCCGCTGCAGTCGCTGGACGTTTACGGCCGCGTCTTCATGCAGATTGGTATCGCCACCGGCGTAATCGCCGTGCTGATGCTGCTCACGGCTCCCCTGCTGAACCGCATGACGCAGGATGATAACGCGACAGAAACGGATACCGCACACGCGTAACCGTTCGGGAAACGTTGTTCAGGCCGTCAGATTTCATGCTGGCGGCTTTTTTTTTACCCGTTCGCGCTCTACCATAATTTGGTTTATTCATGAGAAGGGAGCATTGCCATGAAACTGTTTTACAAAGCCGGCGCGTGTTCGCTTTCGCCGCACATCATTCTGCGCGAAGCCAATATCGATTTTACGCTGGTGGCGGTGGATCTGGCCGCCAAACGCACGGAAACTGGCGAAGACTATCTGACTATCAACCCGAAAGGTCAGGTGCCGGCGCTGCTGCTGGATGACAATACGCTGCTGACAGAAGGCGTGGCTATTGTGCAGTACATCGCAGATCTTGTCCCGGACCGTCAGTTGCTCGCGCCGGTTGGCAGTATGACCCGTTACCATACGCTGGAGTGGCTGAACTATATCGCCACCGAGCTGCACAAAGGCTTTACGCCCCTGTTCCGCCCGGATACGCCGGATGAGTACAAGACCATCGCACGCGCGCAGCTGCAGAAGAAATTCGCGTACGTGAATGAGGCGCTGGCGCAGAAACAGTGGCTGATGGGGCTGCGCTTCAGCGTGGCGGATGCATATCTGTTTACCGTGCTGAACTGGGCGAAAGCGGTCGGACTTGAGATGCAGGCGTTTGACAATATCGCTGACTACCATGCCCGCGTGAAAGCGCGCCCTGCCGTGGCAGCCGCGCTCAAAGCGGAAGGTCTGAGCGCGTAACACCTGTCAGCGCCGCGTCTGTTGCAGACGCGGCGTTTTTTTACAGTTTCACTGCCGTGAAGTAGTGCTCAGGCTGCGCGATGCCGTCCTGCGCCGCCACGACCTGCAATTCATACTCTTCCATGCGTTTGGTGGTCACCATGATGTCGTAGACCGCCGCCGTCACATGTTCCAGCGCCTCACGAAGCGTCGCGCCCTGTAACAGTTTCACCAGTAGCAGACCACTCGTCACGTCACCCACGCCAACCGGCTGACGCGCGCCGAAATCCACCAGCGGGCGGCTGATATGCCAGGCCTCGTCGGATGTCACCAGCAGCATTTCGAAACGATCCTGATGATATCCTGCACGCGCCAGATGTTTTACCAGCACAATTTGCGGGCCGCGGGCGATAAGCTCACGCGCGGTCGCGACCGCCTCATCAACGCTTGCTACCGCATGGCCGCTGAGCATTTCGAGCTCCAGCAGATTCGGCGCGATGATATCACTTGCCGGCAGCGCGAAACGCGCGTGAAACTCCGCCACACCCGGTGCCACGATGCAGCCCTTTTCCGGGTGGCCCATCACCGGATCGCAGAAATATTTCGCCTGCGGATTGGCCGCCTTCACCTGACGGACAATCTCCAGAATATGCTCGCCCTGCTCCGCCGACCCCAGATAGCCGCTCAGCACCGCGTCACAGCGCGACAGCTGGCCGATAGCCGCGATGCCCTGCACGATTTCCGTCAGATGCGACGGCGGCATCACCGTGCCCGTCCACTGGCCATACTGCGTGTGGTTGGAAAACTGCACCGTATTAAGCGGCCAGACATTGGCGCCCAGACGGCGCATCGGGAATTCAGCCGCGCTGTTGCCGGCGTGACCAAACACCACGTGAGACTGAATGGCGAGAATATTCTTCATGATTTTCCGGGTGAAACGAGAGGTCGGGTTAAAAATAAAGGGCGTGGTTTCCCACGCCCTTGACTGGCTGAGTGTTATTTCCAGCAGACGAGGCAGTAATTTTTCTTACCGCGACGCAGCAGCGTATAGCGGCCAAACAGGCGGTCGCTGTCGCTGAAGGTGTATTCCGGGTCAGACTGCTTCTCACCGTTGATGGTAATAGCGTTAGACGCGATGGTTTTACGCGCCTGGCCGCGGGACGGCTGCAGCTCGGAATCGACCAGCGCCTGCATCAGATCCGCGCCTTTTTCCATCTCGATCATCGGCACGCCGTCCTGCGCGAGCTGCTCGAAATCCGCTTCGCTCAGCGCGTTGAGGTTGCCGTTAAATAGGCTTTCGGTGATGCGTTTTGCGGCAGCAAGGCCCTCTTCGCCATGCACCAGGCGCGTCACCTGTTCAGCCAGCACGTACTGGGCGCGCGGCGCTTTACCGCTGTTTTTGTCTTCTTCTTCCAGCGCGTTGATTTCATCAATGCTC
This sequence comes from Cronobacter sakazakii, assembly GCF_000982825.1. Lineage (NCBI taxonomy): Bacteria > Pseudomonadati > Pseudomonadota > Gammaproteobacteria > Enterobacterales > Enterobacteriaceae > Cronobacter > Cronobacter sakazakii. Next base: position 3,389,476 of record NZ_CP011047.1, read on the forward strand.
ATAAAGGTGAAGAATTTCAGGAAGCGGTAGACATCCGCGTCCGCGGTGTTGATCCAGAACTGATAGAACTTGTACGGGCTGGTTTTCTTCGGATCCAGCCATACCGCGCCGCCTTCGGTTTTACCGAATTTGGTGCCGTCAGACTTAGTGATAAGCGGTACGGTCAGGCCAAACACCTGGTTCTGATGCAGACGACGGGTCAGGTCGATACCCGACGTAATATTACCCCACTGATCGGAGCCGCCGATTTGCAGCGCCACGCCGTGCAGTTTATTCAGGCAGGCGAAGTCATAACCCTGCAACAGGTTGTAGGAGAATTCAGTGAAGGAGATGCCCACGTCATCGCGGTTCAGGCGCTGCTTCACCGCTTCTTTGTTGATCATCTGGTTGACCGAGAAGTGCTTGCCGATATCGCGCAGGAAGGTCAGCACGTTCATGTTGCCGAACCAGTCATAGTTGTTCGCCGCGATAGCGGAGTTCTCGCCGCAATCAAAATCAAGGAACGGCGCGACCTGGCGGCGGATTTTATCCACCCACTCCTGGACGGTATCTTCGGTATTAAGTTTACGTTCGGTCGCTTTGAAGCTTGGATCGCCAATCAGACCGGTGGCGCCGCCAACCAGTGCAACCGGCTTGTGCCCCGCCATCTGAAAGCGTTTCAGGCACAACAAGGGAACCAGATGGCCCAAGTGCAGGCTGTCGGCGGTGGGATCGAAGCCGCAATAAAGGGCGATCGGCCCCTGCGCCAGTCGCTGCGCTAACGCTTCTTCATCCGTCACCTGAGCCACAAGGCCCCGCTCCTGCAATTGTTTAATCAAATTGCTGCTTGCCATCGATTTCTCCATGTATTTACGACTGCACCTTTGCCGGTACACGGCTTTTCGCCCACTGGCGAAGAATAAAATTCAGGGAGGCATAGAATAAAGCGCAAGCCCTGGGAGCGCCAGCGCTTGCATAAGAAAATCGCTCACTTACGGGGCGAGACGGTCGATTTTCCAGCCATCGCCGTCGCGCTGGTATAAAAAGCGGTCGTGCAGACGGTGTTCACCGCCCTGCCAGAATTCCACCTGCTCAAACGAGACGCGAAAACCGCCCCAGAAACTTGGCAGCGGCACTTCGCCCTGCTGGAATTTCTGTTTCAGTTCGAGGAATTTGCTCTCCAGCACGCCGCGCGCGGAAATACGGCTCGACTGCTTCGACACCCAGGCGCCGATCTGGCTGTCACGCGGGCGGCTGTGGAAATATTTCACCACTTCCAGCGTCGAGAGACGCTCTGCTTTGCCGGTGACCATCACCTGGCGCTCCAGCATGTGCCACGGGAACAGCAAACTGATACGCGGATTGTTTTCAAGATGATGCGCCTTGCGGCTGCCGAGGTTGGTATAGAACACCATACCGCGCTCATCGAAATGTTTAAGCAGCACAATACGCTGGTACGGCTGGCCGTGTTCATCAACGGTGGCGACCACCATAGCGGTAGGATCGGCGAGTTTTGCGTCACACGCCTGGGCGAGCCAGCGCTCAAACAGCGGTAACGGCGTCTCGGTGAGGTCGCGGCGGCGTAGCCCGCCTTTGGTATATTCGCGGCGCAGATGCGCGATCTGTTGCAGATGGTCAATATCAGACATAGCGTTGAACCAGTGAGGATCGGGTGGCGCTATTGTGCGCCCCACCCGCTAAAATCTCAACGCTTCGGATTTTGTAACTGACAGTGATTTAACACAATATTGTCGCGATGGTAGACCGTCGCCTCATCGCCTTTCGACCAGAACGCATAGATGCCGTCAGTGTAGCGCGTACCGGACGCGGCGCGGCCCTGATTCAGGTGTAGCATCTTATCATCCAGCACAAAACTGACCTGCTCGCGCTGTTTATTGAGAGAGACCGTCAGCGGTTTTTCATCGCAGCGATATTCGAGGGTATCGGTGTTCATGCGCTCAACCATAGCGTCATAGTAGCTACAGCCAGCCAGCAGCGTGGGGAGCAAAACGACAAGCAGTTTCTTCATGGCATATCCTGAATGCGTATTTCTGAAGGGGGCCGGACGCCCCCGTAACGCATCCAGTCTAACGTCCTGGCGGAGCAGGAAAAGTCGGCAAACTCCGATTATTTAAGGGGTTGGCGGGAAAGACTGCACCGATCACGCTCGCTTCGCGCGCGCCGGTCACGGAGGGAAGATTTCCTGGTTTGCCGCTGAGCGTGCGGTACGCAAGCCAGGCGAAGGCCAGCGCTTCCATATCATCGCCGCGAATGCCCATCTCATCGGTTGACGAGACTTCGGTGCCCGGCAACAGCGCGGCAAGACGCGCCACCAGCCGCGGGTTGCGCCCGCCGCCGCCGCAAATCATCAGCCGTTCCGCGCCGCCGCTCAGCTGCACGTCCCGCGCGATAGTGCTGGCAGTCAGCTCCAGCAGCGTCGCCTGCACATCCTGGGCGGGCAGCCCGGCGAAGGACGAGAGCTGGCGCTCTATCCAGCCGTAGTTGAAATATTCACGTCCGGTGCTCTTCGGCGCAGGCGTTGAGAAATACGGATCGCGGAGCATCTTTTGCAGCAGCGGCTGCACCACATTGCCGCTGGCGGCCCACTCGCCGTCTTTATCAAACGGTTTGCCTTTCTGACGCCAAATCCAGGCGTCCATCAGCATATTGCCAGGGCCGGTGTCGAAGCCTTTTACCGGCTGGCCTGGGAACAACAGCGAAAGATTCGCGATGCCACCGATATTCAGCACCATGCGCCGCTCCGTCGGGTGCGCCAGCAGCGCCTGATGGAACGCGGGCACCAGCGGCGCGCCCTGCCCGCCGAGCGCCATATCGCGACGGCGGAAATCGCCCACGACGCTCACGCCGGTGCGTGCCACAATCTGATTGTTATCGCCTATCTGCATGGTGTGCGGCGCGCTGCCGGTCGGCTCATGCCAGACGGTCTGCCCGTGGCAGCCAATCGCCATGACGTCTTCGGGCTTAAGTTTTTGCTGCTCCATCAGCGCGTTGACCGCATCAGCAAACAGGCAACCGAGCTGATGATCGAGCCTGCCGAGCTGAGAGAGCGTCAGCGGCTGCCCCTGACAGATATCCAGGATCGCCTTTTTAATCTCAGGCGGCATCGGCCAGCTCAGGCTCGCCTGCTGCGCCACCATGTGTTCGTCGATGGCCGCCAGCACCACATCCACCCCGTCGAGGCTGGTGCCGGACATCACTCCAATGTAGCGACCTGATTTCATACGCAATCCTTAAGCCCTGTTTGAAAACGTGCAACGCGACCCACAATCATAAACATTCACCCTGATTGAGCAACGGAATAATCCCGTGCGGTGCAAAAAGCCGGTTTTCCAGTCGCTGTTGATTTACCGTTCAGGCAGAATATTTTAGGATTTTTATCATCGGCTCCGTGAAGAATGTGAAATATCGCGGTCTTATGCCATATAATTTGAATATGATGGATGCTCAGGTGAGCATTTGTTGGTGAACAGGAGATTTACATGATTTCACGTGTACTGGTTGTTGCACTGGCAGGGGTAACGCTGGCGGGCTGCGTCAACAATGATAGCCTTTCCGGGGACGTTTACACCGCCTCTGAGGCCAAGCAGGTACAGAACGTCACGTACGGTACTGTCGTGAACGTGCGTCCGGTGAAAATCCAGGGCGGGGATGATACCAACGTTATCGGCGCACTCGGCGGTGCGGTGCTGGGCGGTTTTCTTGGCAACACTGTCGGCGGCGGCACGGGTCGTTCGCTGGCAACGGCGGCAGGCGCTATCGCAGGCGGCGTGGCAGGTCAGGGCGTTCAGGGCGCAATGAACAAAACGCAGGGCGTAGAGCTGGAAATCCGTAAGGACGACGGCAACACCATCATGGTAGTACAGAAACAGGGCAATACCCGTTTCTCTGCCGGTCAGCGTGTTGTACTGGCCAGCAACGGCAGCCAGGTCACCGTTTCTCCGCGCTAAAACGCACGATTTTACCGGTGTAAATACAAGAACGGAGGAGCATCAGGCTCCTCCGTTTTTTTATGCGCGCGATTTTGATTGTGATGGTGTTGCTTCACACGGTCGTCATACAGACCGTTTACTCTTTCGCCGACAGCGCCTGAATGTTCTTCTCAAGACGCGCCACGATGTGCAGCATCTGGTCGTGCTCTTCCTGCGAAATGCCCGAGAGGATTTCACCGCGCGTTTTCAGAATCACTTCTTCGAGTTGCGCGATGATAGGCGCCGCTTTCTCGGTCAGCTTAATGCGCTTGGCGCGCCGGTCGCTGGCGCAGGTGTGGCGGGCGATAAGCCCCTTCTCTTCGAGCTGGTCGAGCGTACGCACCAGTGACGGCTGCTCGATACCGATGGCCTTGGCCAGTTGAATTTGCGACTGATCGGGCGGCAGCGAGTGGATATGATGAAGTGTCACCCAGTGGGTCTGCGTTAATTCCAGAGGCTTCAGGCGATGGTCAATCAGAGCACGCCAGATGCGCACCAGTCTTGTCAGGTCAGAGCCTAATGGCGATTCCAATTTCATCTCCTTATAATTAGCTTGCTAAGTTATTATGCTGATTTTAGACTAGTGTGCAGTATTTAGATAGCTAAAACAAATGGCCACACTGGCGATGAATACCGCGACGTCTATAATTTTAGACCACAACGGCGTATCTGAAACGGGTGCCATCTCTCCGATTTTCAAGGATTATCTTTCGTGATATCGCGCTTCTTCACATCAGGGTTCGCGCTTTCGGATCTCGTCGCCGGTGCGTCGGTCTATTTCCCTCCCCTTTTTAAGGCCGTTATTCTCGGTTTTTTTATCTGGCTGATGGTGCACCGTCTGCTGCGTGACTGGATTTACGCGGGCGACATCTGGCACCCGACATTAATGGATCTTTCCCTGTTCGTTTTGTCAGTCAGCCTCGGGCTGCTGATGCTGATTGTGTGGTAATCTCATGCGTCTGAAAACTCTGAAATATTTCTCCACGCTCTTTGTGGTTGCAGCCGCTCTGCTGGCAGGCTGGCTGGTCTGGAATTACTACATGCAGTCGCCCTGGACGCGTGATGGAAAAGTACGCGCCGAGCAGGTGAATATCACGCCGCAGGTCTCCGGCACCATTACGCGCCTGCTGGTGCGCGACAACCAGAAAGTCAAAGCGGGCGAATTGCTGTTCACGATAGACGACACGCCCTACCGCATCGCGGTGCTGAACGCCGAAGCGCAAATCGCCCGTGCGCAGACCGATCTTGCCAAAGCCAATAACGAAGCGAACCGCCGCCGCCATCTGCCACAAAACTATATTTCCGCCGAAGATCTCGACACCGCGAATATCAGCGTAAAAGCCGCGCAGGCCGCGCTGAAAATGGCCGAAGCGTCGCTTGAGCAGTCTCGCTGGCAGCTTGAGCAGACGCGTGTGGTAGCCCCCGTCGATGGCTGGGTGACTAATCTCTCAAGCCGCGTGGGTAACTACGCAAGCCAGGGTCAGCCGGTCTTCGCGCTGGTAGACAGCCATTCCTTCTATGTGGTGGGCTATTTTGAAGAGACCAAACTGCGCCATATCCGCGAAGGCGCTCCCGCCAGAATCCTGCTCTACAGCACTCATACGCCGCTGTATGGCAAAGTAGAGAGTATAGGTCGCGCCATTTACGATCAGAGCGTCGAGAGCGACAGCAGTCTCGTTGCCGATATCAAGCCTAACGTGCCGTGGGTGCGGCTCGCGCAGCGCGTGCCGGTGCGTATCGCGCTCGACAGCCTGCCCGACGGCGTGACGCTGGTGTCCGGCACCACTTGCACCGTTTCGCTCACCGACTAAGCGCCGCTCATGAATCTCGAATGGCTCACCTGGCAGCGATCCCCGTGGGGCAAAGCGACGCCCGCGCAGTGGCGCTACGCGCTGCGCAACGGCATCGCGATGTCGCTTGCGTTGACTATCGCCTACGTGCTGGAACTTGACGAGCCCTACTGGGCGATGACCTCGGCCGCCGTGGTGAGTTTCCCGACGGTGGGCGGCGTTATCAGCAAAAGTCTCGGACGCATCGCTGGCAGCCTGATTGGAGCCAGCGCCGCGCTCATTATCGCCGGGCATACACTTAACGATCCGTGGTTATTCACCTGGGCAATGGCGCTGTGGCTCGCGCTCTGCACCTGGGTTTCGGGCTATTTTCATAACAACGCCGCCTACGCCTTTCAGCTTGCCGGATATACCGCCGCCATCATCGCTTTTCCGCTGGTCAACACGGTTGAAACCACAGAGCTCTGGAATATCGCCCAGTCGCGCGTCTGCGAAGTGATCGTCGGCATTTTGTGCGGTGGCCTGATGATGATGGTGATGCCGGGCCAGCCTGACAGCGTGACGTTTCTCGGCGCGCTGCGCAAAATGCAGGCGCGTCTGCTGGAGCACGCCAGCCTGCTGTGGAAACCGCAAACCACCGACGCCATCCGCACCGCCCATGAGGGCGTGATTACGCAGGTGCTGACGCTCAACGTGCTGCGCATTCAGGCGTTCTGGAGCCATTACCGTATCCGCCAGCAGAACCAGTTGCTGAATTATCTGCTGCACCAGCAACTGCGACTGACCAGCTATATCTCCGGACTGCGCCGCCTGTTGATGAACTGGCCACAGCCGCCGCAAAGCCTGTGGGCCGGGCTTGATGCATTGCTTGAAGAGCTCGGCCATCCGAAGCCCTGCCCGCTGCGGGTGGCGCGCCTTCTGGTCGCACTCGCTCCTGATGAAAACAGTGATTTTCGCCATCAGGCATTCTGGCTGCGGCTGCGCGATTTCTGCCGCGTCTGGATGAACTGTCAGCGCTGGATTGCCAGGCTTGATACCCCCATTCCCGACGACACGATAAGCGTGCCAGCCGCCCCGCCGCTGGCGCGCCATACCGATAACACCGAGGCGCTGTGGAGTGCGCTTCGTACCTTTTGCGTGATCGCCCTGATTGGTGCCTGGGCAATTAACACCCGCTGGGAGTCGGGCAGCGGCGCGCTGACGCTGGCGGCGATAAGCTGCGTGCTCTATTCCGCCTCACCATCGCCGCATAATTCGCTCAACCTGCTGCTGCGCACGCTGTTACTGCTGACGCTGTTCAGCTTTGTGGTGAAGTTCGGCCTGATGGTACAAGTGACCGATCTCTGGCAGTTTCTGTTGTTTCTCTTCCCGCTACTGACCACGATGCAGCTCCTGAAGCTACAACAGCCGCGCTTTGCGGGGCTGTGGGGACAGCTGATTGTCTTTATGGGCTCGTTTATCGCGGTGACGAACCCGCCGGTTTACGATCTGGCGGATTTTCTGAATGATAATCTGGCGAAGATTTGCGGCGTGGCATTCTGCTGGGTGGCATTCGCCGTACTTCGGCCCGGCTCTGACCGGCGTAAGGGGCTGCGCCATATCCGCGCTCTTCGTCGCGGATTTATCGATCAGCTCAGCCGCGTTCCGCAGCGCGGTGAAGCGGCGTTTGAATCGCTGGTTTATCATCACATCAGTCAGCTTAGCAACAGTAAAGACGACGCCACCCGTCGCTGGCTGCTGCGGTGGGGCGTAGTGCTGCTCAACTGTTCGCACGTGGTCTGGCAACTGCGCGAATGGGAAACCCGCGCTGACCCGCTCTCGCAGGTGCGTGATATCTGCATCGAAACGCTGCGGGATGTGATGAGCGTTAAAGGGGTTCGCCAGCGGCCGCTGGCCGCGGCGCTCGGCGAGCTTGAACGCATCAGCTTTACGCTTGCGCGCCATCATCAGCCAGACGCGCGGCGGCTGGCGGGCATTATCTGGCGCCTGTGGTGTTCGCTGTCACAGCTGGAACAGGCGTCGCCCTCACCGCAGGAGGACAACGCCCGGCAAGTGATTAAATAACGCCGCAGGCGTAACGGGCACCGCCGCCGCCCAGCGGTTTCGGATGATCGGACAGGTTATCGCCGCCGACATGTACCATCAGCGCTTTGCCCTTTACTTCGTCCAGCTTTTTGATGCGCGGTGCGGTCACCGGGTCGGTGGCTTTGCCGTCGTTGTTCACCGCCAGCACCGGCAGGTCACCTAAATGTCCGTCGCCTTCCGGCCCGGCATGTTTACCGGTATTTTGCGGGTCGAAGTGACCGCCAGCGGCTTCTGCCGCGACCATTTTGCCGTCTTTCATGGCGGGTTCGCAGCTGCCTTTGGCATGAATATGAAACCCGTGATCGCCTGGCGGGAGACCGTTAAGATCGGGCGCAAACTCCAGACCTTTATCGGTTTCAGTGATTTTGACCATCCCGACGGACTGACCTACGCCTTTGTCAGTCACCAGGTGTAGTTCCACTTCTTCGCTGGCGGCCTGCGCGGCACCGCATACGAGCAGCGCCATCGCCGCCAGTGTTAATCGCTTCATATTCCCTCCAGTTTCAGGTGATTCCCGTTAAGTCTATAACAAGGTAATGAATTTCACCGGAATGGAGGGAATCTGGCTGTCAGGGCACGTCGTAACCGAGCGCGGCCTTGCGAATGCGGAACCACTGCTGGCGAGACATTTCAAGCGACAGCGCGCCCACCGCGCTTTTCACGCGGTCGATTTTCCCCGAGCCGATAATCGGCAGCGGGCGCGATGGCAGACGCATCACCCATGCATAAACGACCTGCTCGATAGTCTGCGCGCCCGTCTCTTCTGCGACCTGATGCAGCTCGGCACGCAGCGGCGCAAAACTTTCATCACTGAACAGCCGCCCGCCGCCCAGGCATGACCAGGCCATCGGGCGAATGCGCAGTTGCTGAAGCAGATCCAGTGTTCCGTCCAGCAGCAGCGGCTGATGTACTGGCGAAATCTCAACCTGATTGGTGGCGAGCGTAAACGGCAGACGCGACTGCACCAGTGAGAACTGCGCAGGCGTGAAGTTAGAAACGCCAAAGTGACGCACTTTGCCGCTTTTATGCAGCTCAAGAAATGCTTCGGCAATCTCATCGGCATCCATCAACGGATCGGGACGATGGATCAGAAGCAGATCCAGCACATCAGTATGCAGATGCCGCAGGGAGTTTTCGGCGCTCTGCACAATATGCGCACGCTCGGTGATGTAATGACCAATCACGTTTTCCGGCTTCGCGGTCGTGGCGATACCGCATTTGGTGACGATTTCCATCTTGTCGCGCAGATGCGGTGCCAGACGCAGCGCCTCACCAAACGCCGCTTCGCACTGATAATTACCATAAATATCCGCGTGATCGACGGTCGTGATCCCAAGCTCCAGATGCTGCTCAATAAACCCGACCAGCTCGCGGGCGGAGTAGTTCCACTCCATTAAACGCCAGTACCCCATCACCAGACGTGAAAATGTCGGCCCCTGGGGTGCCATAAGAATACGCTCAACCATAAGTACTTACCTCAGAAAGGAAAATTGTGGCGATTATACGCAAGCGACGCGGTTAAAACAGTGAAGGCTGCTGTGGTTCTACGTCTGGATCGGGGCGAGTGGCGCGCAGCTTACGGAGCATACGCTGGCGGCAGAGGCGCAACACCTCCTGCTTTTGCGAATCGCTCATCTTCTGCCAGTTGAAACGCTCGTCGCGGCTGCGCATACAGCCACGGCAGTAGCCACGTTCATCGGACTGGCAGATCCCACGGCACGGACTGGGAACGGGGAAAAACTCAAGCTGCTCGGCCACAACGATTCCTCGTTAACATGATAGTTACAATTGAAGCCTGAACGGCGTCGGGTTGCAAGTCGACCTGTTATCACGCCGATTTATCATCCTCATTCCTTTATTGTTGACCTGCCGTTTACTCTCCAGCTCCCACTCTTAAAAACGGATTAAGGTTTAACTAATCTTTACGTCTTACACTGATGTCATCATTAATGGAGCTTACTGATGGCAATGATTAAAAAATGGCGCTGGAGCGATTTACGTTTTAACCTTTTTAGCGCCCTGCTTTTCACCCTGATAAATGCGCTGTTTATCGCCCGCTGCTGGACGATTATCGCACCGCATCATTTTCACGATATCCTCTTCGCTGCAAGCGTACCGCTGGTGCTGTTCTGCGCCTGGCTGGTCATTTTCAGCATTATCAATGTGCCCTGGCTGCGTAAACCCGTACTGGTTATCTTGCTGTTTGGCTCTGCCGCCAGCAGTTATTTTATGTATACATACGGTGCCGTGATTGACCAGAACATGATGGTCAATATCTTCGAGACCAATCCCCAGGAGGCCGGAGCGCTGATTACGCCCCAGCTAATCGGCTGGTTGCTTATCGCGGGTGTGGTGCCTGCATTACTGTTTAGCCGCATTGAAGTGATTTCAGGCAGTCTGCTGTGGACTGCACTGCGCCGTCTGGTCAGCATTCTCGCGAGCCTGCTGATTATCATTTTGGTGGCGTCCCTCTTCTATAAAGACTACGCCTCGCTGTTTCGCAACAATAAAAACATCGCCAAAATGGTGACGCCGCCCAATTACATCAGCGGCATCGTAAAATATACCCATTCACGGTATTTTGCGGGCGACCAGACGCTGGTGCGCATCGGCGAAGACGCCAAAAAAGGCCCGGTGATCCGCCAGCAGGCGAAAAAAACCGTGCTGGTGGTGGTGATTGGCGAAGCCTCCCGCGAACAGAACTATTCGCTTGGCGGTTATGAGCGCGAGACCAATCCGCAGCTTAAAAAACAGGGCGTGGTGTTCTATCCACACGCCACTTCCTGCGGCACGGAAACGGCGGTGTCCGTGCCCTGCATGTTATCCGGGATGCCGCGGGCGCATTATGATGCCGGGCTTGCGCATCATCAGGAGGGGCTGATGGACGTGCTGGCGCATGCGGGCGTCAATGTGCTGTGGCGTGATAACGACGGCGGCTGTAAAGGGGCCTGTAACCGCATTCCACATACAGACATGACTGAATGGAAGCTTAACGATTTGTGTAAAGAGGGCTCCTGCCTCGACGACGCGCTGCTGTGGCGTTTCGATAATATCCTGGATGGCGTGAAACAGGACTCTGTGATTGTTCTGCATCTGATGGGCAGCCACGGCCCGGCTTATTACCGCCGCTACCCGGATAATTTTCGCCGTTTTACGCCGACCTGCGACACCAATGAAATCCAGAATTGCGACCGCCAGGCGCTGATTAACACGTATGACAACACCATTCTGTATACCGACGATGTCCTGAGCCGCACCATAGATGCGCTGCGTAAGCGTCAGGACACCATGAACACCGCGCTGGTCTATCTTTCAGACCACGGCGAATCGCTCGGCGAGAATGGCATCTATCTGCACGGCGCGCCGTATATGCTGGCCCCTGAGCAGCAGACACACATTCCGATGCTGTTCTGGCTCTCCGGCGATTACGCGCGTCAGTATGGCGTCGATACAGCCTGTCTCGGCAAACGCGCGGCGACGGATGAGGTGTCTCAGGATAATCTCTTCTCAACGGTGCTGGGCATCATGAATATCCAGACTTCGCTTTATCAGCCGCAGGAGGATATGCTTAGCGCCTGCCGGAAAAATTAACGTTTCTGGCGGTTTTCATTAAGGCGACTTGCATTAGACCGACCGGTCTATTAGATTGGATTGTATGAACCGAACACCTGAACACGACACGCGCGAACATCTTCTTGCCACCGGCGAGCAGCTCTGCCTGCAACGCGGCTTTACCGGCATGGGATTAAGCGAGCTGTTAAAAACCGCGGGCGTACCGAAAGGCTCCTTCTACCACTACTTTCGCTCGAAAGAGGCGTTTGGCGTGGCGATGCTGGAGCGTCACTACGCCCGGTATCAGGCATGCCTTGAGCAACACTTCGACCCGGCGGGCCCGGCGCGCGAGCAGCTAATCGACTGGTTTGAACAGACGCTTCACCATTACTGCCAGACGGGCAAAATGATGGGCTGCCTGACCGTGAAGCTCTCTGCGGAAGTGTGCGATCTGTCGGAAGATATGCGCGGCGCGCTTGATAAAGGTGCGGCGCAGGTCATCGCCCTGCTGGCAGAGGCGCTTGAGCGCGGCCGCGATGCAGAGGCGCTGACCTTCAGCGGTAGCGCGCAACAGCGGGCGCAGGTGTTATACGTGCTCTGGCTTGGCGCAAGCCTGCAGGCCAAAGTGTCGCGCAGCGGCGCGCCGCTCGAAAACGCGCTGGCGCACGTTAAAGAAATCCTTTGAAGAGAGCGCCTGCCGCAAGGCAGCGCTTTTTTATTTCGCTCATTACAAGACGACCGGTCTACTCAGGAGTGACTATGCAAGACGAAAAGCTGTTTACCCCGCTGAAAGTGGGCGCTGTTACCGCCCCTAACCGCGTATTCATGGCCCCGCTGACCCGCCTGCGCAGCATCGAACCGGGCGATATTCCAACCGCGATGATGGCGGAGTATTACCGCCAGCGCGCCAGCGCCGGGCTTATCATCAGCGAAGCCACCCAGATTTCCGCGCAGGCCAAAGGCTACGCGGGCGCGCCGGGCCTGCACAGCGAGGAACAGATCGCCGCGTGGAAGAAAATCACGGCTGCGGTGCACGGGGCCGATGGCCGCATCGCCGTTCAGCTGTGGCACACCGGCCGTATCTCGCACAGCAGCATTCAGCCGGGCGGCGAAGCGCCGGTCGCGCCTTCTGCGATTAACTCCGGTACCCGTACGTCGCTGCGTGATGAAAACGGCAAAGCTATCCGTGTCGACACCACCACGCCGCGCGCGCTGGAAACGCACGAAATCCCGGGCATCGTAGATGATTTTCGCAAGGCGGTCGGCAATGCGCGCGACGCCGGTTTCGATATGGCAGAGCTGCACTCCGCCCACGGTTATTTGCTGCACCAGTTCCTGTCGCCGTCCTCTAACCACCGCACCGACCAGTATGGCGGCAGCGTGGAAAACCGCGCGCGTCTGGTACTGGAAGTGGTCGATGCGGTGTGTAAAGAGTGGAGTGCCGATCGCATCGGTATTCGCGTGTCGCCGATTGGCTCTTTCCAGAACGTGGATAACGGCCCGAACGAAGAAGCTGACGCGCTGTACCTCATCGAAGAGCTGAACAAGCGCGGCATTGCGTACCTGCATATGTCCGAGCCGGACTGGGCGGGCGGCGTGCCTTACACTGACGAATTCCGCCAGAAAGTGCGTGAGCGTTTCGATGGCGCCATCATCGGCGCAGGCGCGTACACCCGTGAGAAAGCGGAAGCGCTGATCCAGAAAGGGCTTATCGATGCCGTGGCGTTTGGCCGCGACTATATCGCTAACCCGGATCTCGTTGAGCGTCTGCGTAAAAAAGCGGAGCTTAACCCGCAGCGCCCGGAATCGTTCTACGGCGGCGCCGCGGAAGGCTACATCGATTACCCCACCCTGTGATCCAAATTGATAGCGGCGGCCTTCCGCCGCTATACTAAAATCCTGTTTCACCCAAAAGCATTATCACAAGCCGTTTTATTTAAGAGGATCTTATGCGCTTACTTCACACCATGCTGCGCGTTGGCGACCTGCAACGCTCTATCGATTTCTACACCAACGTACTCGGCATGAAACTGCTGCGCACCAGTGAAAACCCGGAATACAAATATTCCCTGGCGTTTGTTGGTTACGGCCCGGAGAGCGAAGAAGCGGTGATCGAGCTGACTTACAACTGGGGCGTGGAGAGCTATGAGCTCGGCACGGCTTACGGTCATATCGCCATCAGCGTTGATAACGCCGCAGAAGCCTGCGAGCGCATCCGCAACAACGGCGGCAACGTCACCCGTGAAGCGGGCCCGGTCAAAGGCGGCACCACCGTTATCGCGTTTGTTGAAGATCCGGATGGTTACAAAATCGAACTTATCGAAGAGAAAGACGCGGGTCGCGGCCTCGGCAATTGATCCCTCCGGCGGGCGTTCTGCCCGCCTTGCTGCATCCCGTCGTGAAATTTGCCATAATGCGCGCTGCTTTAATTCCCCAAACTTAAGAGACGCTGATGTCCGATAACGCTCAACTGACCGGTCTGTCCGACCGTTTTCGTGGCTTTTACCCTGTTGTCATCGATGTGGAAACCGCCGGTTTTAACGCCAAAACCGACGCGCTGCTGGAAATCGCCGCCGTGACGCTGAAAATGGATGCTGACGGCTGGCTCACCCCCGATGAAACACTGCATTTTCACGTTGAGCCTTTTGAAGGCGCGATTCTTCAGCCGGAAGCGCTGGCCTTTAACGGTATCGATCCGCACAATCCGCTGCGCGGCGCCGTCAGCGAATATGACGCGCTGCATGCCATTTTTAAAATGGTGCGCAAGGGCATGAAAGAGAGTAACTGCAACCGCGCGATTATGGTGGCGCACAACGCCACGTTCGATCACAGCTTTATGATGGCGGCCGCCGAGCGCGCGTCGCTCAAACGTAATCCGTTCCACCCGTTTGTGACGTTCGACACCGCGGCATTAAGCGGGCTGGCGCTTGGCCAGACGGTGCTCGCAAAAGCGTGTATCGCGGCGGGCATGCCGTTTGACAGCACCCAGGCGCATTCGGCACTTTACGACACCGAGCAAACCGCCCTGCTGTTTTGCGAAATCGTTAACCGCTGGAAGCGTCTGGGCGGCTGGCCGGTGCCGCCGCTCGCCGCAGAAGACACGACGCCGCAGGACGGCGAATAAGCTAACGCAGCGCAAAAAAAAGCGGCCTCTCAGGGCCGCTTTTTTGTCTGCGCGATAACGCGCGACGGGATTACTCTGCGTCCGGCGTTGCCGAATTATATTTCGCCGCCGTCTCTTTGATAAGCGTCTGCAGTTCGCCACGCTGATACATTTCGATAACGATATCGCAGCCACCGACCAGTTCGCCATCCACCCACAGCTGCGGGAAGGTCGGCCAGTTAGCGTATTTCGGCAGTTCTGCACGGATATCCGGGTTTTGCAGGATATCGACATACGCAAAACGCTCGCCGCAGGCAGAGAGCGCCTGTACGGCCTGTGCGGAGAAGCCGCAGCTCGGCAGTTTCGGGGAGCCTTTCATGTACAGCAGAATCGGGTTTTCAGCGATCTGGCGTTGAATTTTTTCAAGCGTAGTGCTCATTGTCTTACTTCCTCAAGCGTCATTACGGCGTTAGCTTTACATTGTAGCGGCTCCGGAGCGTCCCGAAAATGCATAATCTTGCGCTTAAGCCCGGTGCCGTGCCGTGGTGAAAGAGAAGCAAATAATAACACTTTTCTGTAAGCTGCCGATATTCTCCTCTGAGAAGGCGCGCTAAAATGCGCGTCGGCGCAGCGGCAACTGGCGAAAAAGAGTGCGCCGGTTAACGAAACTACGTTCAGAAGACGATTTGCTGCTTAACTTTGGTCATTTTTTTAGATTAGAATCAGCAAGCTCTTAAAATTCATCCGTTGGCATGATTGCCGGCTTTATGCAGGGGAATGCTCAGTGGCGCGCAAAACAAAAATTGCTCTCACGCTCTGTGCTTTATTAATGACTTCATCACTGGCTTTTGCACCGTTCGCGCAGGCGTCGGAGCAGACGCGCGCCTCGAAGGTGCAAAAAGCGCACTCCAGTACGGTGAAAAAGAAAACCAGCACAAAAACCGCCAAGAAAAGTAACAACGCAACGAAAACCAAAACGGCGAAAACCGCCAGCGAGAAGCGAAACAGCACCGCAAAACGCACCAGCAAAACCACCTCTTCCGTCAGTAAAACCGCTTCCCGCAGCCCTTCCACCACTTCTGGCAAACAGGCCAGCAACCGCCTGAGCGCGCAGACCTGTGCCAAAACACGAAAAAATCGCAAAACCAAATGCGTGAACGGGCCGCTCACGATTGCCGACGCACACAAAGCGCGCGTGAAGAAAGCCCAGACCACCGCCATGAACAAGCTGATGAACCAGATAGGCAAGCCGTACCACTGGGGCGGCACGTCGCCGCGTACCGGTTTCGACTGCAGCGGCCTCGTCTGGTATGCCTATAAAGATCTGGTGAAATTCCGCATTCCGCGCACCGCCAACGAAATGTATCACCTGCGCGACGCCGCGCCGGTTAACCGTGGCGAGCTGGAAAGCGGCGACCTGGTGTTCTTCCGCACTCAGGGCCGTGGCACCGCCGATCACGTCGGCGTCTATGTCGGCAACGGCAAATTTATTCAGTCACCGCGCAGCGGCCAGGAAATCCAGATAACCTCGCTGAGCGAAGATTACTGGCAGCGTCACTATGTCGGCGCGCGCCGGGTGATGACGCCGCGCACTATTCGTTAATCGATTTATCCTCACAAAAAAACGGAGAAGGTCACCCTTCTCCGTTTTCTTTTATATGGCAGCATGGATTATTCAGCGCTGCACGCCATTTGCGCTTCGCGACGGCTGGAGATCAGCACCAGCAGCAGGCCGAGTGCGGCAATCAGCGCGCCCATCACTGGCACTACGCTATAGCCGAAGCCCGCATGGATAACGGCCCCGCCCGCCGCCGCGCCAAGCGCGTTACCGAGATTAAACGCCCCGATATTCACCGATGACGACAGGCCCGGCGCTTCGCTGGCGACACGCATCACGCGCATCTGCAGAGGCGGCACTACCGCGAAAGTCGCAGCCCCCCATACCACCATGCTCACCGCCGCGCCGATTTCCGTTTTCGCAAGCCACGGAATAGCCGCCATAATGACGATAAGCAGCATCAGGAAGCCTTTCAGCGTGCCGCTCACCGAGCGGTCCGCCAGGCGGCCGCCCAGATAGTTGCCGATGGAAAACCCGACGCCAATCAGCACCAGCATGGCGGTGACGAACGCCGCGCTGGCGTCAGTGATGTGGTGCAACACAGGCGCGATATAGGTATAGAGCGTAAACATCGCGCCCGCGCCGAGCACCGTCGTCAGCAGCGCGCTCACCACCTGCGGGCGCATCAACACGGCCAGTTCGCTTTTCACATCCGGGCGCTCGCCGCTGCCGCCTTTTGGCAGGGAAAACCAGAGGCTCGCCATCGCCACCAGGCCAAGACCGGCCGTCGCCAGAAACGACATTCGCCAGCCGATGGTTTCACCAAGCCAGGTGGCCGCCGGCACGCCGCCGATATTGGCGATGGTCAGGCCCATAAACATCGTCGCGACGGCGCTCGCCTGTTTATGCTTTGGCACCACGCTTGCCGCCACCACCGAGCCGAGCCCGAAGAACGCGCCGTGGTTAAGGCTGGTGAGGATACGCGAGGCCATCAGCGTCATATAATCCGGTGCCAGTGCTGACAGCACGTTACCGAGCGTAAAAATCGCCATCAGAAAAATCAACGCGCTACGCCGTGCGCGGTGCGACAGTAAAAGCGTCATCAGCGGTGCGCCTACCATCACGCCGACCGCGTAGGCGCTAATCAGCATACCGGCGGCCGGAATGGAGACGTTGACGCCGTTCGCTATTACCGGCAACAACCCCATCGGGGAAAACTCGGTCGTGCCAATGCCAAAAGCACCGATAGCCAGTGCCAGTAACGGAAAATTGACTTTCATTCATTGCTCCAGAAATTGTACAACAGCGCCGGGAACGCCCGACGTTACAGCAGGATGCAGAAAAGGATGACACTCGCAATCAGAAAAGATAAGGGACAAAAACAGCAAAATATTATTGCGCAGCTGTTAAGAACACGCGCTCATTGTTATTAGCGAATCTAAAGGGAATAACGGGAAAAAGAAAGAAAACAGCGGGGAATCGGCGCTTAAACGCAAGAAAAGTTTAAGAAAGCGGGAGAACAGGTGCGCTCCCGCCTGTCGCTTAATGCAGAATGGCGGTAAATGCGCCCGCCACAATCAGGCCCAGTACAACCAGCGTCGTGACCAGCGAAAATTTCAGATCGGTACTCATGGTATTCTCCTTAAAGACCCCATAAAAATCAGGTAGTGCGCATTTTTGCATAAACGGGCCGAAAAATCCTGCGACATTTAACCAGATATGCGTTTTCCCTCTTCCCCTTTCGATAAAGATAAGCCAAAATTCGTCGCTACTTTATTCGGTACCGGCCATCGACCCCTCCTCACGAAAAATGTCGCGTTTCCCGGCATGCCGCACTCTCCTCGCGGCAGTCAGGGGTGTGTACAGGCAAACGATTAACCCGTGATTTTACACGGCTCAGCCAGGGGTCTGGAGTGATTATTAATGGCAACAATTAAAGACGTCGCGAAGCGAGCCAACGTTTCCACAACAACAGTCTCACATGTGATTAACAAAACCCGTTTTGTGGCGGAAGAGACGCGCAATGCGGTTTGGGCGGCTATCAAAGAATTACACTATTCGCCAAGCGCCGTGGCGCGCAGCCTGAAGGTGAATCACACCAAATCTATCGGGCTGCTGGCGACCAGTAGCGAAGCGCCCTATTTCGCCGAAATCATTGAAGCCGTTGAAAACAGCTGCTTCGCCAAAGGCTATACGCTGATTTTGGGCAACGCGCATAACAACCTGGAAAAGCAGCGCGCGTATCTGTCGATGATGGCGCAAAAGCGCGTCGACGGCCTGCTGGTGATGTGTTCGGAATACCCGCAGCCGCTGCTTTCCACGCTTGAAGAGTACCGTCATATCCCGATGGTGGTGATGGACTGGGGTGAAGCGAAAGCCGATTTTACGGACTCGGTTATAGATAACGCGTTCCAGGGCGGTTATCTCGCCGGGCGTTATCTGATTGAGCGCGGCCATCGTGATATTGGCGTGATTCCGGGGCAGCTTGAGCGTAACACCGGCGTCGGGCGTTTCTCAGGCTTTATGAAAGCGCTGGAAGAAGCGGTCATTAAAGTGCCGGAAAACTGGATCGTGCAGGGCGATTTCGAGCCGGAATCCGGTTACCGCGCGATGCAGCAGATCCTCTCGCAGCCGCAGCGCCCGACTGCCGTGTTCTGCGGCGGCGATATTATGGCGATGGGCGCTATCTGCGCCGCCGATGAGATGGGCCTGCGCGTACCGCAGGATATTTCGATCATCGGCTACGACAACGTACGCAACGCGCGTTTCTTTAGCCCGGCACTGACGACTATCCATCAGCCAAAAGAAACGCTCGGCCAGACCGCGTTCAATATGCTGCTCGACCGCATCGTGAATAAGCGCGAAGAGTCGCAGACGATTGAGGTGCATCCGCGCCTGATCGAACGCCGCTCGGTGGCGGACGGCCCGTTCCGCGACTATCGCCGTTAATCCTTCCGGGAGCCGTATCACTGCGGCTCCCGCAGCCACTCCTTGTTCAGCGTTTCACTGTCCCCCAGATAATCGAGCAGCCAGCGCAGCGCGGGCGAGGCGTCGCTTTGCCGCCACGTCAGACAGCAGGCGGCGTCCGGGAACGGGTTTTCCAGCGTCAACGCGCGCCACTCCCCGCTATCGAGCCATGGCTTCGCGAAATGTGTCGGCACCATGCCGATACAGAGCCCTTCGCTCAGCGCATCGGCGGCGCAGTGCCAGTCCGGCACTACCACGCGCCGCTGGTTATCCAGAAGCCAGGTAATGCGCTTGGGCAGCGATCGCGATGTATCTTCCAGCACCAGCGACGGGTAATCGCGCAGCCTGTCGTCGCTGAGCGCGCCCGCGTGCTGTGCCAGCGGATGATGGTGCGCCACTACGCAACGCCAGCTCAGCATGCCCATATCACGAAACGCGAAGCGCCCACCGACCGGTATCGCCTGTGTGGCACCAATCGCAAGCTCCACGCGCCCGTCCGCCAGCGCGTCCCAGACGCCGTTAAAGACTTCCTGCGACACCTGCAACTCCACATCAGAGAAGTGCCGGTAGAAATCGAGCACCAGCCGCCGGACGCGTTCCGGGCGCACGATATTATCCACCGCGATGGAGAGCTGTCCGCGCCATCCGTTGGCGATTTGCTGGCACTGCTGACGGGTGATCATCATTTTTTTGATAACAGAACGCCCTTCCCGCAAAAACCAGGCTCCGGCGGGTGTCAGAACCACATCGCGATGGCGGCGCTCAAAGAGCGATACCGCAAGCCACTCCTCAAGCTGGCGCACCGTATAACTGACGGCAGAAGGCACGCGGTGCAGTTCTGCGGCGGCTGCAGTAAAGCTGCCGGTGCGCGCCACGGCGTCCACCACTTCCAGGGAATATTCAGACCACATTATCTGCCTGCAAATTTTTTGAATGGAATGGGCAAATATTAGCGTTTCACAAGCGGGATTGCACTCCGTACACTCCTGGCTCTTTCGCGTAATAAGAAGTGAGTTAATGTGATGCGACCTGATAAAGGATTTCTTTGCTGGCTGGCCGGGCTGAGCGTGCTCGGTTTTCTGGCGACCGACATGTACCTGCCCGCGTTCGCCGTTATTGAAGCGGATCTGCACACAGCCCCTTCGGCTATCAGCGCCTCGCTAAGCCTTTTCCTGGCCGGTTTCGCGCTGGCGCAGCTCGTCTGGGGCCCGCTTTCTGACCGTTTTGGCCGTCGTCCGGTTTTGCTGGCGGGGCTTGGGATTTTCGCGCTTGGCTGCCTTGGCACCGTCTGGGTTGAGAGCGCGGGCGCGCTGCTGGCCCTGCGCTTTATTCAGGCCGTGGGCGTTTGTTCCGCCGCAGTAAGCTGGCAGGCGCTGGTGACCGACCGCTACCCGGCGCAGCAGGCGCGTCGTATCTTCGCGACCATTATGCCGCTGGTGGGGCTTTCTCCGGCCCTGGCACCGCTGCTCGGCAGCTGGATCCTGAATCACTTTTCCTGGCAGGCGATTTTTGTGGTGCTGTTTGCCATTACGGTGGCGCTGATGATTCCGGCCCTGCGTCTGCCCTCCGGCGCGCCTCAGGGCAATAAAGGCGGCGAGCCGCTGAGCTTTATGATGCTGCTGCGCTCGCGCGTCTACAGCGGCAATGTGCTGATTTATGCCGCCTGCTCCGCCAGTTTCTTCGCCTGGCTCACCGGTTCGCCGTTTATTCTGCATGAGATGGGTTACAGCCCGGCGGTAATCGGACTGAGCTACGTGCCGCAAACTATCGCGTTTTTGATTGGCGGCTATGGCTGTCGCAGCGCGCTGCAAAAATGGAATGGCGAAACGCTGCTGCCGTGGCTGCTGGCAGGCTTCGCGCTGAGCGTGCTCGCCACCTGGCTTGTGGGGTTAAGCGACGCCGTTACGCTCACCACACTGCTTATTCCCTTCTGCCTGATGGCGATGGCGAACGGGGCGATTTACCCTATCGTGGTCGCCGCCGCGCTGCTGCCGTTCCCGCAGGCCACCGGACGCGCCGCCGCGCTGCAAAACACGCTCCAGCTGGGGCTCTGTTTTGTGGCAAGCCTGGTGGTGTCGTGGCTGGTCGCGACCCCGCTGCTGTCAACCACCAGCGTTATGCTGGCAACAGTGGTGCTGGCGGGCCTCGGCTTTCGGTTGCGTGGCCGTCAACGGTTTACGCAATCATCAGCCGCGTGAAAATATGAAATTTTTGTGATTAGCCTGCTAACGGTCAACAGTTGAATCATCGTAAAGCGAGGCCTATACTGGTTCGCGGCTCTACGATAATTAGCATAAATATTATGTAGTAACGGGAGCTGCTGGCTCCCGTTTTTATTTGGAATGACATTTCTGGCAAGGGTCATCTCCCTTCCTCTGTTCTACGTCGGATATCAGGCTCGCGGACCTTTCCGTGATATTTCTCACATACCGAAAATTGCGACTACGCTGTTTGAAGGTTCTGATCACATCAGTGATGGAGAAGCTATGAGTTCATCGTGTATAGAAGAAGTCAGCATACCGGATAACCACTGGTATCGCATCGCAACTGAACTGCTCAGCCGGGCCGGGATCGCCGTTAACGGCGCTGCTCCTTCCGACATTCAGGTGAAAAATCCTGACTTTTTTAAACGGGTGTTACAGGAAGGTTCCCTCGGTCTTGGCGAAAGCTATATGGATGGCTGGTGGGAGTGCGAGCGGCTCGATCTCTTTTTCACTAAAGTGCTGCGCGCGGGGCTGGAAGAGCAACTGCCACGTCACCTGAAAGATACGCTGCGTATTCTCGGCGCTCGTTTGTTCAATCTGCAAACCAAAAAACGCGCCTGGATTGTCGGCAAAGAGCATTACGATCTTGGTAACGATCTGTTCAGCCGCATGCTCGACCCATACATGCAGTACTCCTGCGGCTACTGGAAAGAGGCGGACAACCTGGAAGACGCCCAGCAGGCGAAGTTAAAACTTATCTGCGAAAAACTTCAGCTTAAGCCTGGCATGACGCTGCTGGATATCGGCTGCGGCTGGGGCGGATTGGCAGCGTTTGCCGCGCGCCATTATGGCGTATCGGTCACCGGCGTGACCATCTCCGCCGAGCAGCAAAAAATGGCGCAGGAACGCTGCCAGGGGCTGGATGTCACCATTCTGTTGCAGGATTACCGCGATCTCGATTCACAGTTTGACCGCATCGTCTCGGTAGGCATGTTTGAGCATGTTGGCCCGAAAAACTACGCCACCTATTTTGAGGTTGCCGACCGCAACCTCAAGCCCGACGGGCTTTTCCTGCTGCATACCATCGGCTCACGGAAAACGGATAACAACGTAGACCCGTGGATTGATAAGTACATCTTTCCGAATGGCTGCCTGCCTTCGGCGCGCCAGATAGCCGCCGCCAGCGAGCCGCACTTCGTGATGGAAGACTGGCATAACTTCGGGGCGGACTACGATAAAACGCTGATGGCCTGGTATGCGCGCTTCCTGGCCGCCTGGCCGGAAATTGCGGATAACTATTCCGAGCGTTTTAAACGCATGTTTACCTATTATCTCAACGCCTGTGCGGGTGCCTTCCGCGCGCGGGACATTCAGCTGTGGCAGGTGGTCTTCAGCCGCGGCGTGGAAAACGGCCTGCGCGTCGCCCGTTAAGCGTCCACCCCGGCGCATGCCGGGGGCTTTTTGCCACTCTCTCTTCCTCGCTTTGTGATATTTCTCACGCTTTCGCGACGTTTCCTTCGATAAAAGTGATCCCGGCAGCAATCAGGTGACAGACACGTGGAAACCGGTTTCCGTTTTGTTTCAAACTGAGCGCTATTCCCTCTGCCTGATTAAGGAAACGTGTCATGAGTCTGTACCAGAGTATGGTCCATGTTATTGAAAATAAAATTACACCGCTGGCGGGTGCGATGGGGTCGCAGCGTCACGTGGTGGCTATCAGGGATGGTTTCCTTGCCGCCCTGCCGTTTATGATTATCGGTTCGTTTCTGCTGGTTTTTATCTTCCCGCCTTTCTCGCCGGATACGCAAATTGGCTTTTGTCGCGCATGGCTCGATCTCTCGCTGAAATATCGCGAGCAGCTGATGCTGCCGTTTAATCTCAGCATGGGCGTCATGACGTTTTTTATCTCGGTCGGTATTGGCGCGAGTCTTGGCAAGCACTATAAGCTTGACCCTATCATGACCGGCCTGCTGGCGTTTATGGCCTTTCTGCTGGTGGCGGCGCCCTATAAAGACGGGCAAATTTCCACGCAGTATTTCTCAGGTCAGGGCATTTTCACCGCGCTTATTACCGCGATTTACGCGAGCGAAATGTATGCCTTTCTGAAGCGCCACAACATTACTATCCGCCTGCCAAAAGAGGTGCCGACCGGCGTCGCGCGCTCGTTTGAAATTTTGATCCCGGTGGTGGTCATTGTCCTTACGCTTCATCCGCTTAACCTTATCATTGAATCCACTACCGGCATGATCCTGCCGGAAGCGATCATGCACCTGCTTTCACCGCTGGTCGCGGCGTCTGACTCTCTCCCGGCCATTCTGATTTCCGTTTTGATCTGCCAGATCCTGTGGTTTGCCGGTATTCACGGCGCGCTGATCGTCACCGGCATTATGAACCCGTTCTGGATGGCGAACCTCTCCGCCAACCAGGCCGCACTGGCGGCGGGCCAGGCGCTGCCGCATATCTATCTGCAAGGGTTCTGGGATCACTACCTGCTGATTGGCGGCGTTGGCTCTACTCTCCCGCTGGCGTTCCTGCTGCTGCGCAGCCGCGCGGTGCATCTGCGTACCATCGGTAAAATGGGCGTCGTGCCGAGTATGTTTAACATCAACGAACCGATTCTGTTTGGCGCGCCGGTCATTATGAACCCGGTCTTTTTCCTGCCGTTTATTCTGGTGCCGATGGTGAACGCCGTTCTTGCCTGGACCGCGACCAAACTCGGCTGGCTGGCGCAGGTCGTCTCGCTGACGCCGTGGACCACGCCCGCGCCCATCGGCGCGTCGTGGGCTGCGAACTGGGCTTTCAGTCCGGTCATCATGTGCCTGATTTGTATGGTGATGTCGGCATTAATGTACTACCCGTTTGTGAAAGCCTACGAGCGCACCCTGCAAAAGCAGGAAGCGGCGCAGGACAACACCGAAGGTGACACTGTCACGAATAATGCCTGATTTTATCGCGCCTGCCCTGTTGGCAGGCGCCTGACTACGCTATGAGGATGGATATGCACTACTCATTTCCTGAAGGATTCTGGTGGGGCAGCGCCAGCTCGGCGCCGCAAACTGAGGGTGAAAGCCTGAGCCACGGCAAAACGCCAACAACATGGGATCACTGGTTCCGCCTGCAGCCAGAGCGTTTCCACCACGGCGTTGGCCCGGCGCAGACCTCCACGTTTTATCAGCACTGGAAAGAAGACATCGCGCTACTCAAGGCGCTTAACCATAATACCTTCCGCACGTCCATCTCCTGGGCGCGCCTGATCCCCGATGGCACCGGCGCGGTGAATCAGGAAGCCGTCGCCTTCTACAATCAGGTAATTGATGAGCTTCTGCGCCAGGGCATTACGCCATTCATAAACCTGTTCCACTTCGATATGCCGTTAGCGCTGCAGGAACAGGGCGGCTTTGAGAACCGTAAAGTTATCGACGCGTTTGAAGCCTACGCCCGCACCTGCTTTGAACTGTTTGGCGACAGAGTGACGCACTGGTTTACCTTCAACGAGCCGATTGTGCCGGTGGAAGGCGGTTACCTCTATGACTTCCACTACCCGAACGTGGTCGATTTCCGCCGCGCCGCGACCGTCGCCTACCACACGATGCTGGCCCATGCCCGTGCGGTGAAGGCCTACCACGAGCGTAACGACGGCGGCGAAATCGGTATTATTCTGAACCTCACCCCTTCTTACCCGCGTTCACAAAACCCGGCAGACGTGAAAGCGGCGCACATCGCCGATCTGATGTTTAACCGCAGCTTCCTTGATCCGGCGCTGCGCGGCAGTTACCCGGAAGATTTAGTCGCGCTGCTGGCGCAATACGATCAACTCCCTGCGTGCCAGCCCGGCGATAAAGAGCTGCTGGCGGCGGGTGTGGTGGATCTGCTCGGCATCAACTACTATCAGCCGCGTCGCATTCAGTGTCGTGATTCGCAGGTCAATCCGGAGAGCCCGTTCATGCCGGAGTGGTTCTTCAGCGCTTATGAAATGCCGGGCCGCAAAATGAACCCGTATCGCGGCTGGGAAATTTATGAGAAGGGCGTCTACGACATCCTCACCCGCCTGCGTGTAGATTATGGCAACCCGCGCTGCTATATCTCAGAAAACGGCATGGGCGTTGAGAATGAACAGCGCTTCGAGCGCGACGGGCAGATTCAGGATGATTATCGCATTGCGTTTGTGCGCGATCACCTGAAATGGCTGCATAAGGGCATCAGCGAAGGCAGCCGCTGTCTGGGCTACCACATGTGGACCTTCATTGATAACTGGTCCTGGTGCAACGCTTACAAGAACCGCTACGGCTTTGTATCGCTCGATCTGGAAAGCCAGAAACGCACGATCAAAAAGAGCGGTGAATGGTACCGCCAGGTAGCGGCCAGGAACGGGTTTGATGAGTAACCGAGTGGCGGCCTTCGCGCCGCCACGCTTTGCAGGAAAACACGATGTCCACCATTAATGATGTCGCGCGCCTGGCGCGCGTCTCGAAAGCCACTGTTTCCCGCGTACTTAGCGGCAATCGCGGCGTCAAGGAAGAGAGCCGTCTCGCGGTGCTGCGTGCCGCCGAGATGCTGAACTATCAGCCGAACGCCATTGCGCAGTCGCTCTCAAGCCAGATGACCCACTGCATCGGCGTGATTTGCGCCAGCGAACATATTCAGCAGGCTACCTGCTGGCTACAGGCGCTGGAAAAAGAGCTCAGCCGGCAGGGTAAACACCTTCTGCTGCGTTTTGCGAGTACGCCGCAAGAGGTGACACGCGCCCGCGCCGAGCTGGATTCCGGCCTCTGCGACGCGCTGATGATTGTCGGGGCCCGCTTTCCTCTGCCCCCGCTTGATAACGACGTGATTCTGGTTGACTGTCTGAGTGCCGCAACCGCACAGGGAATTTTGTTCGACTGGTTGTTTGCCGCGCAGACGGCGGTGCAGTATTTATGCAGCCACCAGCGGCGCGATATCGCGCTGATTAACTTCCCGGCGGGCGATGCGGCAGCAGAGATCTTACAGGGCTATCGCCAGGCGGCGGAAAACCACCTGATCCCGTTTCATCGCCAGCGCGTCATTGAAGATGAGCCGGTGCTGCGTATCGCCCTGCAAAAGCTTATCAACAGCGGCGTGAAATTTAATGCGCTGCTGGTGACCGATGACAGTCAGGCGCGCGAAGCGGTGGCGATGCTGCGCGAATACCGTTTCGCGGTGCCGGAGCAGGTGCTGGTGTTCAGTCTTGAGAGCTCAGGGCGCGGTGTGGGGCTTGAGAGCGTTCCGGCCATCGGGTATTCGCTGGAGAGTATCGCCCGGCAGGCGGTGGCGCTGCTTTCAGGCGGCGCGCCGGGCGAACGGGTACGCGGAACGCTGGTGAGCGCCTGAGCGTACCCGCGATAGATTATTCGGCGGGGTGAAGCTGGGCGGTAATGGCTGCGGCGGCTTCGCGAGACGCCAGTACACGCTCAACTGTATCTACTACGGCCTGGGTCTGCGGATCGATTTCAATATTCACCCGCTGGCCCAGTTTTTTCGTGCCAAGCGTGGTGCGCTGGAGCGTTTCCGGGATCAGGAAAACGCAGAACCGCGTCGCCGTCACTTCCCCTACCGTCAGGCTGATACCGTCAATGCCGATATAGCCTTTGTGCAGGATATACTTCATCAGCGTCGGGTCCTGAATTTTAAACCAGATCTGCCGGTTATTTTCCGATGTCAGGATCTTCGCAACCTCCGCCGTGGTCATAATATGCCCGGACATTAAATGCCCGCCAATTTCATCGCTGAATTTCGCGGCGCGTTCAATGTTGACCACATCGCCGGTCTGTAAATCCCCAAGGTTAGTAATGCGTAGCGTTTCTTTCATTAAATCGAAGCTGACACGGTTGCCGTTAATTTCCGTTACCGTCAGGCAGCAGCCGTTGTGCGCCACCGATGCGCCCGTCTCAAGCCCCGGCAGCAGCTCATCTGGCAGCTCCACCACATGGGTGCGGAAATTCGGTTTTTCATCGATAGCCACGATTTTCGCGGTGCCCTGAACAATACCGGTAAACATATTTTGCCACTCCTGGATTCGCTAACATGGCGGCGCGCGGCCGCGAGATTCATAACCAGAACAATAACAGGTGGAATATGCCCTTGCCAGCCTGAGCGGTCTTAAGCGCATTATTTCACTGGCTTAATAGTGAACTCTCGCTACAATAGTCTGACTAATTCCCCTGCATTTTCTTCTTGCTGCCCTTTGCGGCGGCTTTTTTGTCTCTCAAATAACAACAATATACAGGTGTTCACGTGCAGAAGTATTTTGTCGAAGCGCGTCAGTTATTAGCTCTGGCAATCCCGGTGATTTTCGCGCAAATCGCCCAGACCTCGATGGGGGTTGTCGATACCGTTATGGCTGGTGGCTACAGCGCCACCGATATGGCAGCGGTCGCCATCGGGACCTCTATCTGGCTCCCCGCCATCCTCTTTGGTCACGGCCTGCTGCTGGCGCTTACGCCAGTCATCGCTCAGCTTAACGGCTCCGGTCGCCGCGACCGCATCGCGCATCAGGTGCAGCAAGGCTTTGTGCTGGCCGGGCTGGTGTCTGTGCTTATCATGCTGGTGTTATGGAACGCCGGTTATATCATCCACGCGATGCACAATATCGACCCGGTTCTCGCCGACAAAGCGGTGAATTACCTGCGTGCGCTGCTGTGGGGCGCGCCGGGTTATCTTTTCTTTCAGGTAATGCGTAACCAGTGTGAAGGGCTCGCCAAAACCACGCCGGGCATGGCAATGGGCTTTATCGGCCTGCTGGTGAATATTCCGGTGAACTATATCTTCATTTACGGTCATTTTGGTATGCCGGAACTGGGCGGCGTCGGTTGCGGCGTGGCGACTGCGTCGGTGTACTGGGTGATGTTTTTCTGCATGCGCTTCTGGGTTAAACGCGCAGGCTCGATGCGTGATATTCGGCCTGAGCCCGCAAGCCGCCGCTTTGACTGGCCGGTTATCCGTCGTCTCGCGCAGATTGGTATGCCAGTGGCGCTGGCGCTGTTTTTTGAGGTCACGTTGTTTGCGGTCGTGGCGCTGTTAGTGTCGCCGCTCGGGATTGTCGATGTCGCGGGCCACCAGATTGCGCTCAACTTTAGCTCGCTCATGTTTGTACTGCCGATGTCGATGAGCGCTGCGGTGACCATTCGCGTCGGTTTCCGTCTCGGGCAGGGTTCGACGCTTGAGGCACAAACCTCGGCACGAACAGGCATTATCGTCGGCATCTGCCTTGCCGTGCTGACGGCCCTCTTTACTGTGGTATTCCGCGAGCCTATCGCCCTGCTCTATAACGACAACCCGGAAGTGGTCACTCTCGCCTCGCATCTGATGCTGCTGGCGGCGATTTATCAGATTTCGGATTCGATTCAGGTGATCGGCAGTGGCGTCCTGCGTGGCTATAAAGACACGCGATCGATTTTCTTTATCACCTTCATCGCCTACTGGGTGCTGGGTCTGCCGAGCGGCTACATTCTGGGTCTGACCGACTGGGTCGTGGAACCCATGGGCCCGGCGGGCTTCTGGTTTGGCTTTATACTCGGCCTGACCTCTGCCGCTATCATGATGATGTGGCGTATGCGTTACCTGCAACGTCAGCCCTCGGAAACCATACTGGCGCGTGCCGCGCGCTAATCCAGACGCCGCCCCGAGGGCGGCGTTTTTTTATCCGTCTGACGCCTGCCTGCCCAACACACCGATCACTTTGTCAGCATTCTGCGCAAATACGCGGCAATCGCGTGAAATATGAAAGAAAATTGACGTTTGCCCCTTGTCATGCGCCGGGGCTGCCGTTAATATTCGTCCCCGCTGTCACACAGCAATGCGTTCATAGCTCAGTTGGTTAGAGCACCACCTTGACATGGTGGGGGTCGTTGGTTCGAGTCCAATTGAACGCACCATCCTAATGTGCGTCCGTAGCTCAGTTGGTTAGAGCACCACCTTGACATGGTGGGGGTCGGTGGTTCGAGTCCACTCGGACGCACCATTCAGTAGTCTTCAGGTTTCCTCTTTTTGTTTCGTCCTAAACCTTCTGATACACGTCATCTCACTTAATCTTTCAGACTGGGCCTGCACATGATTTCGTATTATGCGGATTCTGTGGTAGTTACCAGTGGCCAATCTAATGGAGGTCATCATTACGCCCCTGTACCCTGCCGATGACGGCGTTATGCCTGGTGCGCACGCCCCAGACCGCTTCCTGTGCGCCGTCATACAGGCCGGACGGCTCGCGGTACGGCAGGCGGACGTCAAAATGAGAGTTAAGCTGGCCGTCGGCAAGGATTTATATATTCATTTTCCGGATGCCATCTACCAGCGTGCAGCAGTCAAAATCCGCTCAAGACAGTAAACGCCAGGCGAACTGTAAGTCCGCTTCTCATAACTGGTTCATGAGGTCATATTTTAGGCTGTATTAGAGCTCTGTCATCAACGGTAACAAACCAAGATCCAGAAGCCTTATTTCTATATCGTTAGCTTTACGGATGTGTTCTATGTTGTTTCCGTCAAATATTTCGTCGGTTGAAATCACTATGGTTCCTTTTTGCTTTTCACCGTCGGAAACCGGT
The DNA here is from genome assembly GCF_000982825.1 of Cronobacter sakazakii. Taxonomy (NCBI): domain Bacteria; kingdom Pseudomonadati; phylum Pseudomonadota; class Gammaproteobacteria; order Enterobacterales; family Enterobacteriaceae; genus Cronobacter; species Cronobacter sakazakii. The sequence goes on from NZ_CP011047.1 coordinate 3,419,261, forward strand.
ACCACTTTAGCTGCCTCGGGTACTATTTCAGGTAAAACCACGTGGGGTAAATATAACATCCAGCCGACATATATCCTGTCAGGAGAAATATTACGATCATGGTACCAATAACCTTTTGAGTCTACTGATATCCATGTTTTCTTTTTTCCTTCAGCTAACAGGAGCAAGGAATCAATCATGTCCGAAGTATTCATAACCATCTGATCAATATCTATTATAAGATTTGATTTTTTGGGGTTATCTATAAACTTCATAAAATGAGATATTGAGCAAGCCAGTCCATCGGGTTGACCATTCCATATAGACTCGTTGACTAAAGGATGGTTCTTTTTATAATGGCATTGAAAAATATCCATTATATTTTTATTAGGTTCATCACCATTAAAAACAACATATTTTAATGCATCTTTCCTTGAGTAGCCAGTTAAATACCATGTTTGATTTTTTTTCGTAAGATTTCTGATGACCAATGCGCTTCTGTATAGTTCATTCACACAATCAGCTACTGTAATGTCGTATGCATTCAAAGAATGTATATTTATTGACGTATTAAACAGTTCATTCATGGTTGCCACCTCGTAATAATATCCTTATAATCTTTAAACAACTTTCTGAAATATTCATAACTTAAAGGTTGCATAAATATCCAAACCACTTTTAATGGCTGATTTACTGTTGCAACCGCCTGATGACGGGATGCTTGATTAATAGCACTATGGTTACCTGTCCACCACGGTTTCTTCGAACCATCATCCCTGAAAAACTGATCATACCGTGCCTTTGCTTCCCAGAACTGGCACAGCTTATCTTTCCACCCATCAAACGATACGCCGCAATATTTAGACTCCTCTATCTGTTTCGTTTCAGGATTATAGAACGTCCCGCAGATACGTGTCTGGTAACTGATTGTCACCATGCTCCAGCGCGAACAACGCCTCACCATCGGCATCACTTTTCCCTCTGGCGGACAGCTTTTGCACTTCCTTTCATCTGTTTGCGTCTTAGCGGATGTCTGGGTTTTTGTATTTTCCGTACTTACCGTTTCTGAATAATCCATGTCGTCTTCCCAGAAATCCGCATGGGTTTCTGAACTGACGACCATCGGCTCATTAAGTATCATATCATTTGCTTTGCCCTGATAAATGAATCCGGAAATTGTTTTCTCACTGTTCTCAGCGATACTCTCTTCCACAGGAATGTTTTCTTCTTCATCCATTATCCCTGCTGCTATTAACACACCGGTACAGGCACTGACAAGATAGGCTCCCGCTTCCTCCAGTCCCACAACCACGGCCTCTAAAACCAGTCCTGTCATTTACGGCATCCTTCTGATTTTATTCTTCGCAACATAAAGCAGATCTCGGTATTGCTGTTCAGGAATACACCCCGGCCTTTCTAAGAGGGATCTAATTTTGGGGTTAAGATAAAAATTATCATTAAAGGCCGTCAGGCAAAGAAAAGAACGAATAGCTTTTTTATCGGTGAACCCCAGCTTCTTTATATAAGAAAACGCGTCCATAAGCCGGTGTAAGAGATCTTCTTCAGATTTCACTAAATCCTTATACTCCCCCAAGATTCCAGAGGCTGTTTTTTCAATATAATCCCTCTCCTCAGAATGTATTATTTCTTTATACTGTATGGCCGTCAGCTTTATCATATGAATTCCTTTTCCCTGAGCGAATAAACCTGATTATTTACAAGACTGACCCACCCTGTTGTTATTCCGGTTAATTCACTGTGCTGTTCTTCGTCCAGTATGGTACCCAGACGCGGCTGAACCCTCGGATCCTGAAAGCGAAGCAAGGCTGTTTCACCTTCGGGAAGGATAATGTTCATAAATTGCTGTAAATGTTTTACAAGCTGGTCCAGGTTAACTGAGGTTGTAATCCATGATACCGAAGGACAGAAAATCTCGAGCGCAACCAGTTGTTCGCTGAAATTCATACGTCTTTGCATATCAACCAGCCAGGGACCAGCAAAAGCAATACGCGAGTCAGGATAGCGATCAAATAATGGCACTACTGCATTCTTTTCCTTTATCAGCTCTTTGCCGGTAAAACGTTCATACTGAAGTCCATCAACCAGCCCATACAGCGAGATATTTGTTGATGAAAGTAACTGTTGTACTGCAATACGAAAGCTTTGGCTCATGACTATCCCCTGATCACAAAGCTGTCACCCTTCATTGCCGCCTTCATCAGGCAACTCACGCAGATGCCACCACCTGCAATTTCATGAAATGACATGGTGGCTGCGGCTTTAGAAGCATTAAACGTCCTCTCCACCTTCCTCAGATACACCTGCGGTGTGCCGTACTCTATTTTCCCGGCTTCCAGCTTCAGATAACTTCCGCCGCCGATTAAGGTGATGCGCTTTTTGCCTGCAAAGGAAATATCGCTCACCGATGTGAGGGTGACTTTCTTCTCTGCCGCGAGCTGCATGCCGCCGTTCTGTGCCTGCACCTCCAGCGGGCCCTCGCCTGATTTCAGGCTCAGCGGCCCGCTGTGGGCAAACAGCCCCAGTTTTTCACCCGCCAGTGCAGTCATGTTGCCCATAACGCCCACGCTGATATCGCCACCCGCACTCACCGCCACGTTTTTTGTGGCCGTAAGCTGCATGTGCTTCCCGCTGGTGAACGCCACCCCGTCCGGGGCGGACACGTGTATCATTTCGTTCAGCGGTTTCAGCCGCTCGCTGAACATCGCGCTCTGGCTGGCGATGTCTGCCTGCAGCGCGTTCGCCGCGTCTGCTGAAGCGGAGAGCTGCGCTATCTGCTGCAGGCACAGGTCGATTTCCTTCAGCGCCGTTTCCCGGTCCAGCACCTCGCCCGCCGCCTTCTGCTGCCCGTCGGCGCTGATGAACAGCCCCTTCGCCACGCGAATGACACCATATTCATCGCTGCGCAACTCAAAGCCCGCACCGCGCGGTTTATCCTGCCCGTCCACCAGCCGCCCTTCGCCGAGCTGCGTTTTGCCGTATTCGGTGGTCAGGTGAATGTGCTCTTCGCCCCGTTTATCTTCCATGCGCAGTTCGTTCTGCGCGGGTGTGCGCAGGATATTCCGGCTGCGGTTGTCACGGTTGACCACATCCGGGTGCGCCGAATCATGAAAGGCGTGCGCGATATACGGCCGGTCCGGGTCACCGCCGTCAAAGGCGACGGACACCTCCGTGCCGGCCAGTAGCGGCGTGTGCCAGCCGTATGTCTCGCCCGCATACGGCTTCGCCAGGCGTACCCACAGATAGCTGTAGCCGCTCTCGCTGCCCTCGCGGTCCATGTCCAGCTTCACCCGGTAGCGGCCTGCTTCGTCCAGCCAGGCGTACGTGTCCTTCGGGTCCCGGCTTTCCACCCGCGCCGGCACCGTGCCGTGTATTTCCGGGCGCGGGATTTCTGGCGGGCGGTAGCAGTAGCTTTCACTGTAGGGCATCCCCCACACCGACACATGCAGCCGCGAATCGCGCGAGGCGCGAAAAGTGGTGAGCGTGATAATCACCCCTTCTTTCAGCGCGCGGATGACGTCGCCCTGCGGCTCCAGCACCACCCCCGGCGTGAGCGCGCCGGCGTTGCTGAAGAGATGCACCCGCAGCGAGTTATTGAGCTCACGCTCATGGTGAATCCGGGCGTAAAACGCCCCGCTTTCGCATTCCGGTTCTGGATCGGTGTCATCGCCCTGCTCCCGGTACGGCTCCGCGTAACGATAATGTTCGCCGGTGGTCACTGCCGTGCTGCGCACCCTGACAGTGGTGCCCAGCGGCGTGGTGGCGGCCGGGTAATAATAGTCGCGCGTCTGTACCCTGCCGGTGACGGCATTATGCCAGGTGCGCACGCCCCATACCGCTTCCTGCGCGCCGTCATGCAGGCCGGACGGCTCGCGATACGGCAGGCGGACGTCAAAATGATAATTGAGCTGGCTGTCAGCAAAAATCGTCACATCCAGACCGCGCAGGCTGTCCATTTCCGTGCGCCACCAGATCCCCACTTCTGACAGCAGCCGCTGAATAAATTCAAGGTCAGTCTCGCGCCACTGGGTGATAAGCTCACGCTCCGGGTATTCCCGCTCCAGCCGGAAATTAAAATCCGCCCCTTCCAGGCCATGCTCGCGCAGTACCTGCTCTACCACTTCGGGCACCGACTGGTTGAGAAATACGCGACACTGACGCGTGTGAGACAGCAGCGCCAGCCGGGAGGAGAGCGTCACGCTGTAGTGCGACTGATCCGCCGTTGTAGAGAGCCACTCCAGCCGGGTAAGGATGCCGTAAATCGTTCTGCCGCCCCGCATCCTGAGGCTTGCATATTTCATCAGTACTTGTTGGGGCAGGAGGCCTGCCTGCGGGGTGGTAAACTCGATATTCCAGAAAAACGGCTCGCTTAAGGCCTCGCGCCCACGAAAACGCAGCACGTCCGGTGTGATATCACTCTTGTGGATCACCAGCCCATACCGTGACAGACTCTCTTCTGGCTGGCCCCCATTATCCGTGTTCATAGATCACTCCTTTGTCTCCACCAGATTGAGCCAGCCGTCACCCAGCTCCACCACTCCTGGTTTATCCGGGTCAAGATCCTCCCGGGAAAGCACCAGTCGCCAGCGGTTGTCTTTGACGTCAGGATGGTTAAACAGCCCCACTACCGCTACAAACTGTGCGTTTTCTTCCATCGGCATATCAAGCGTGACATTACCCTTCGGGATGATAAGCAACTCGCGGGAAGCCAGCAGATCGTCTTTCAGTACGGTGTCCGCATTCTGCAATAACGAGCCGTAATCAGCCGCATCGAGAGTTTTACGATCTTTTAGCTGATAGACCCTGACCATGGTCGCAAGCGGCGTCTGGTCACCATCCACGTTAAGCGCCGCTCGGGCAGAAAAATCGAGATGTAGCGTTTTGATCTTTTTATAAAACACCGATTTCGCCATGCTGACCGTCCCGTCTTTCACCGCCTGGGTAAGACCACAGCCTGTTATAACGCAGCACAACGCGAGGGTGAGCGCATGCCATCCTTTGTTTGGCATAAATGTATTCCTTTCTGAAAAATGGTTAGTCGAAGCGGTAACTGCCCTCAGCGGCAAGCGGCAATACCGTGCAACTCAGGCTTTCATAACATCCCAGGCTAACCGTGATGCACTGGCGGTTGTCACTGAGTTTGCCGTCTTTCAACCCCAGCAGGCCTGTGCGGCCAAGCTGAATGCGCCGATGTTTCGCAAGCTTTGGTTCAGGGAGTAAATGTACCGGCACTGTCAGGCGAAGCCGTGCGTCACTGCGATAGCCGAGATAAACCCGCATCAGCGCCAGCAAATCAGTATGCAATTGCCCGCCCGGTAGCCAGCCTGCAGCCTCCTGCGGATTGCGGGTGAATAATGTAATGAGCACCCGGCTGTTTGCATCACGCGCCATTTTTCCGAGTGTCGCACGCTGCGCTAAACGTACTCGTTCGCCTGCCCCCAGCCCGCTGCGGTTTGTCACCCGCACTTTTACAGGATCGCGCTCTTGGATGTCTGCCCGAGTGTCTGGCGCCAGCAGAGTCACCAGCGCGCGTATTCCCTCAGCATTTCGCGTCGGTAAGCGCATGGCGCCGAGCAGCGCGAGAAAACGCGAAACGGGGGTAGCGATATGTTCTGCCGTGCCGGGAATGCCAAGTCCGACCAGCCCAAGCAGGCATTGAGAAGTGGCATCTGTCCCGCCGGGCTCAAACGTGGCCGGGTACGCATATTTCCGCCAGATGCGGTAATACTGTGTGGCGATACGGTGGCCGAAGATATCCAGAAACGAGGAGACGGCTTCCTGCCCTTCGCGCCGCTGGGCGATATCATCCAGATAATTGCCCGGTAGCGGCGAGTCGACGCCGTACATGCCGAGAAACGTGGTGCGTACCGCGGGCGGGGAACCGGGGTGTTCGTCATCCATTTCCACGCGGCGTAATTCACTGGCCGGAAATCCCATGCCCGGCCAGGAGCGAAACCGCACCGGATCATTTTCAGGGTGGCTGGTGCTTCCCAGGAGCGGATGGTCAGGATGTTCCTGCTCAAGCAACTGGCAGAAGCGATAGAAATTAACGCGCCAGATCTCATCGCCTAATTGCTGCGTCAGCCCGGTATGTGCTGGCTGTGGCTCTCGCGCCATCTCAGTCTCTTCCCTGTCGGTTGCAATACCAGCGTGAGCTGATTAAAAAGATGAATATCCGCGTAAAGTGCAAAGAAGCGATGCAGCATTTCACCAAACAGATTCACATCGCCCTCACCGGCAAAATGCTGCGTGTCCAGAGTCACTTCGATATCCACCCCTCTTTGCATAAACCCCTGTTCAAAGCGACGTATAAGGGTGTGTTTCACCGCGACGATCGCGTCAAGACGTCGGCGATTCATCTCATCGTCGGTCCAGTCGTAGAGCGCCAGCGTGCCGCGCAGCACCTCGGGGTTGTCCATCATGCTGAGAAAGTTCGAACCCAGATGACTCATCACGCGCCAGTGAAAACGATCGCTCGCAGGGGGATACAACGACATCGTGGGTGCCGTGAGGTTAATCACGCTGACCGGCACTTTGCCAATTTTCACTACCCGATCAATCAGCGTGCTTTGCAACGCTTTGCGGGGAAGCTGGCCGTTGGTGCCGGTGATACGCATTGAGAGCGATTCCGGTTTTTCCGCCAGTTGTTCTATTTCAAACGAGCGGCCACCAAGAATCAGCCAGGTATCGTGCAGGCCAGACGGGCCGCGCTTCACGCGGGTATGGAAGTAGCGCTCTGGTGCATCGAACCGCATCATGCCGCCCCGGTGGCGAAAACTGGTAAAGGGCACATAAGGATGCTTACCGTTTTTCACAGCACCGTGAATGTCATCGACGCTGTAAATTTCCGTATGGCCGTCCTGAAGACGCAGCGGCCGCAACAGGTACTCGTTTTCCAGAGGATTGAGCGTCAGCGGGTCAGCTTCCAGCGTGAAAAGGTTGATTACCGGCGCGCAGTGCAGACGAAAGTTTTCGGTTTCAAACGGCAGATCGGCAGGCCATCCTTCTGTGAGGACAATATCGATTTCAAACCAGTCACTTTCGGCAGTGAGTCCAATGGATTCCAGCCCACGCAACTCGACAAACATAAACTTCTGCCGGAAGCTGAAATACTCCAGCAGTAACTGATAGCCACTGAACGCGGAGTCGCCTTTCGGCCACAGCCGGTCCGTATCATCAAAACCCATCGGGCGAAACCAGCCGTCAAAGCGCAGGCGTTCAGCATGGGTTGTGCTGTGGCGCGCATACATGGCATGCACACGGCGAGTTAATGCCAGATGAAGCGCAGAACTCACCGGGCTTTCCGCGTTAAGAAAAATGGTGACCTTATCGATGCCGGATTTCGTCCAGTCCACTTTCTGGCTGCATGCAAAACGCAGACGAATGGCGGAACGCCCGTCAGGTTCAGTGTGAAGGCGAGCCTCAGTGAGACTAATCGGTTGCAGCGTTATCTTGCGGGTAGTGCGATACTGGCAGGCCGTTTTCTGGGGGCCGACCGGACGAGATAAAACGGAAAAGCCTTCCGGTAAGGATTCCGACTGCCTGAGCCCGCGCCAGTCGGGCAAAAACTCCACGATCGACAGCGACGGAATGGTACGCATATAGTGCGGCCACAACAGGCTGACCAGCCCTTCCGTGAGTTCGGGGAGATCGTCATCAAGCTTTTCACGAAGCCGCCCCATCAAAAACGCAAACCCTTCAAACAGGCGTTCGACGTAAGGATCGCGGGCGCCGGGCTTGTCCAGATTGAGCATCGCTGCACGGTCAGGGTGCGCGCGGGAAAACTCCTTTCCGGCTTCGCGCAGATAGCGCATTTCTGCCTCGTAGTAGCGCAGTGTTAAATCATCCATGCACAAGGTTCCTGATGGTCATTAGAAGTCACCATAAACTGCATGCCGCGATGGGGCCGGAAGAAAAGAGCTGTGTTAAGCCTGTCGTGGCCTGAACGGTCATAAACGTTATGATTGCTGTCTGGCTGTTGACTTTCACGACAACGGAAAGCCATCGGGCCTGCGTGAGATGGGGACATATTTATTCAACTCCTTGTTCTGGCTCATCATCCGTGGGCACTATTTCTTGCTGGCTGAAAATGGTTTCAGGCAGCGTAAATCCTTGCAGCCTCAGTAACGCAAGCGGGCCGTCGCTAAGCTCAGTACGCATAATAAATTTAAGCGGGCTGCCGTCTGGCGCGACCCACACGAGCTGTATCCGGCTGCTGTCGACTGGCGTTATTTGCGCTTTGCCTAACAGACGAATGAACCCCCATTTACCGGCGTTATTACTGTAAAGCTGCATACCGCTGGTGACGGTACGCCAGCTGAGATCGACGCCCGGATACCATGTCTCTCCAGGCCAGCTAAAGCTTCGCCAGCTTTCCATTTGGTTGAAGTAATCGAGCTTTTGCCCATCCAGGGTCAACTGCATTCGGGCAACATCGCGAGACGGACGGGCCATCAGCTCAAAGCGTACCCCGGCATCACCCTGCGCGAAGACCGTATCTGCGATAGTCGCCAGTTGATTAATCGCCGCCAGAAACGCCGGATTCACCGTCATTCCCTGGCTGGCTGAAGGGTCAACTACCCAGCGGTTGCCTTCCTGATGCAAAATTCCGCCGAGATTATTTTTCAGAAACGTGGCGATACGCCCGGAGTCAGCGCGTAAAAACTGCGCCAGTATGGGCAGTGAGGCATCGCTGCCGGTGGCTTTAAAGGGATAACGTCCAGCAAATGCGGTGTTCCATTGTTCAACAATGGTGGTCTTCCAGCGCTCGTTCAGCCCACTGGCCGCCGGGGCAAGAACCTGCCGCCAGGCCAGATCCAATGGCTGAACAAACAATGCCTGGCCGAAACCGCTCCACTCCTGCCCGAGGCTCGCTGCCACCAGGCTGCCGTAATCTCGGGTATCCGTCAGATCGATGGCCTTACCTTCGAAAACCGTCTGCGCCAGCATTTGCGCCATCGCCTGCGGGTCCGGAGCGCTTGTTATCTGCTGAAGCTTGAGGCGCACCTGCGTCACGCGCGAAAGCCAGGACTGGAAGCTGAGATTACCGCTCGCGCCTGCCCCATCCTTACCTTCCATCAGCCCGGTTAACGGGCCGAAGACGTTATCCAGCGGTCCTTCCGGCCCCTGCGCCTGTTTAAGAATGGCTTTGGTGTTTTTCTTTTTACCTATCAGATTTTTTGCGGATTCCACCAGAGAATCCGCCAGCGCCTCACGCTGCTGACCGGTTTTTCCCTGATAGTTTAAGGTGTTCATTAGCGCTACCAGCGGAGACTGGCGCACATCGGCCAGCAGGTTCAGCTGGGCAATTGAATCTGATAGTGAGTCAGCTTCAATCCACTGGATGCTGTTGACCATATTGAGCCAGGCATTACCGAAATCAGTGAAGTAACGCGCGGTCAACCGGGCTTTCAGGGCTTCAGGAGAAAGGTCAGCGTCCGGCTGATGATGTTTATCCGCCAACACCCAGTCAATGGCGTCGTTACGGGATTTCACCACTTCATCAATTGCGCCCTGAACCTGTTCTTCCCACGCCTGGCGAGTAAACATGCCTGGCACCACTTCGTCTGTGGTAAAAAGTGTGGAGGCATCGGTGTCACCCGTCATATCCGCAAGCTGTAGATCCGGCCAGTTACTGGCCACGCGTTTCAGCATTTCCTGATATAAACCCGTTTCGGCGTTACGCTGGCCAATTTGTTTCAGCAGGATTTGGCGAACGGTGTTGATGAGCTCAGCGTCAGGTTTGACTTTCCATTCCGGGTGGGTCGGAAGGTTTTGTGCATAGAATGCCAGTAACTTCGGCGAGAGATCCTGCCAGAGGCCATCTGGCACGCCCTGACGCGTCGGCCAGAGGCTCGACAGCGTTCTGGAAAGCCATACTGCCTCCGCTTTCTCCGGTTGCGCGAGCATCAGATACGCTTTTAGCAAATCATATGCCCTCTGCGTTCCTTCAACCCTTGCCTTGCTGAGCGGCGGCAGACGAATGAACGCATCAAGCTGCTGGTGGAGTTGCGCGGCCGCGGCATCACGCATCAGGAAGGTATTATTCTGAGCATAGCGGGGCCACAGCGACGATAACATGTCACGGTCCTGATTCAGCCCAAAACGAGTATACCAGGGCGCACCGGTAGCCTCGCGGTGCTGCAGGCGCGCCATTGTCTGCTGCAGAGCGAGCTGATTTTTCAGGCGGTCTGCCAATGGCAGTTTGCTGTCAGCCGCCTGGCGGGTCGTCTCCTGCGCCAGATAAATATCAGTACGGTTGACCCCGAGCGAGAGCAGAGTGCCGGTGCTCCAGAATACGGCGAAAACTAACAGAAACCGTTGTAGTACCTTGATTCCATCAAAGCCGATTTTTTTGCGCGCACCTCAGCGCAGTCGTCAACGACAGCCTGCCAGGTTGAGGTATTCAGCCGTGTGCGAGGAATCAGGGCGTGGTCTGCACCTGCCAGTGCAGGGCTGAACATCATGCCGCGTAACCGGTACGCCGAAGGCCCGTTCATTAAGCCCTGAAGCAACGCGTGGATCTGCGATTTCAGCTCGCCCTGTAACCGTGACGCCAGATACAAGAGACCATCATGGCGCGGGTTTTTAAGCATTTGCGCAATACCTGCCCGACGTAGACGGGGCGTCAGCGCATTCAGTGTTTTCATCGCGTCTTCTGGCGCGGCATCCGGGCCAAACAGGATCCCCGAGGCGAACTCCTCAGGTGTTTCCTGTAACCAGCGCGCGTCATCCGTTAGCCATAACCAGACTGGTACCTGCCAGCCCAGCATCTGTGCCGCCTTTTGACGACAGCGGGCAAACGCATCACATTCGATGTCGGTCGGAAGTTTTTGGCTGTTCAGCACCTGAACGATGCCATCCAGCGGGCGACGTGAGCGCAGACGTTTCAGTGCGTTCAAAAATGCTTCATCCTGCGGCGACTGCCCGTCGCCACCATAGATAAGCACATTGCCATCGCCCTCTTGCCACAGTTCACGGCAAAGGCCCGGTGCCGCCTTTTCCACTTCATTTTCCTCGCCAATAACGAGCAAGAGGCAAACCTTACGCTGCCAGAACCGGCCATAGCGCAGCCGAAGATGTTCTGTAACAGGCGTTTCGCTGAATACGGCCTGTGTGTTGTCATCAGGGCCGGGTAAAATTTCCGGCTCGTGCTGTGCTTTCAGCGACTTATTTTTGCCCCACTCGAAATAGAGGCCCGATTTGCCGGAATAATCAAAGGCCTTATCAATAAGCCAGCCGATAAGAAGTAACGTGGCGGCGAGCATTGAACAAACGGTGAGGATCCGCGGTCCATCAAAAGGGCCAATTCCCATATTCGTTGCCACCCATTGCGGGCAGGCATACAGCAAAAATACGACTATCGCTTCAAGACAAAGCAACGCTGCCACCGTCGATCCAATCAGCGATCTCTTCTTTACCTTAAACATTCCCTGGCGTTTCCTTTAATCCATGTTGACGGGAAAGAACCACAACCCAAATTTCATCTTTATTGGCCACAGGCTGCGCCGCGATAACCTGAACGCCACGCACATCAAACGCTGCTTGCGCGATCGTAATCGCAAGCCAAACGGACGCTATACCGGCGTAACCCAGCACCGGATCCAGACTCTGATTATCGACAGTCAGGCTGAACGTAACGCCATTCTGCTCACAGGCAGTGTTCCATTCAGAGCCTGAAACTAATGAAGGCCCGGTAACCCAGGCGGCGCGGAGTTGTTGCGCAGAAAGCTGTGACCATTGCAACGCTCTGGCGAGCGTTGCGCTAAGCGCTGCGGCGTGGCCCTTTTCGGGGCGATGAAGCCTGATGGCATTCGGGAATTCGGCGGCCCGGCGATTACAGAGAATCACGGCAGTAAGTGCGTCTGCCCCTCCTTCCTGAGGCACAGACGGCAACGACAGCGTAACGGCAACCAGTAACGAAGGCGTATCCCAGTGCCTGTCGAGCCAGCTATCGAACGCCGCCATACCAGAACCCGACAGCATGCGAAAACTCAGGCCCGTTATCGCACTTAGGCTTTGTTTTATAGATTCTGTGGCCTGTAAAGCCTTTTCGGCATCACACTCAATCGATAACCAGCAAGGGATCCCTCGTGGTAATTTCTCTGCGACACGGGTGATGCAGTCTGAGATTCTGGAACTGGCGCTATCCAGCGCCCCGGCAATGTTCTCCTCAAAACCGGAAAGCTCAGCGTAACGAATCATCCCGCCACCGCCACGTACCATTTTAAGCTCTGGAACGGGTGTGGCTTGGTCTATGACATCAAGCAAACGGGTGGCTTGCCTTCCCGCCGGGGTTTGTATTGTACTCCCGAGAATCCAGGCACACCGCTGCCCACGACGTATTTCGTTAGCCAGCAGAATGTCACGCTCGGCGTTTCTGGACTCCGTTGCCCGCTGTTCAGCTTTATAACCGACTCGACGCAGGCTAAAGATAAACCCCCAGATACAGAAAGGCAGACCCAACGCGGTAAACCAGAATACAAAACCGCTGCGCGCTGTCGGCCAGTTCCAGAACGTCACCCCCGCGCACGTCATAATAAAAAGGACCAGCACCAGTAACCATCGCCTCACTCGCGGACGTTTCACTGCAGGCGCTTTCTCAGGTACAGCATCCAGCCAGACCGGCATAATCAGGCAACCTTCGCAGGAATAAATGAGCTAATCAGACTGCATCCGCAGGCACATTTATGGCCGTGAAAAGCAACCGGAATACCGTTATCCAGATAATCAGGATTGCCTTCAATAATTATGGTTACTCCGTGACCAGGAATTGGGCAGGAGACTTTATCGCCTTTTCTGGCAACGCCAATTCCTCCGAATATCATGGTTGAAGAACACGTCATAACCGATCCACCGTGGGTGGTTTTATCACCTTTACGAATGATGGGTAGCATTGCGTTAATGACCTCAGTTGGAGTGCACAAGTTTTGCGAGGGAGAAAACTTATGATATTGGTTTATTTTTTCATTCCTGTAAGAGGTAAGCACCTTTAATTCGGAAATTATTTACAAAAAGTACTGCGGCGAATATGGATAATTGCAAACCTATTTCTATTAATAATTAACTGGAGCGAGCATATCTTTTAAATAATTAAGATAAAACTGCTGCTCGATAACTCTTTATGCTTAAGCTTTCTCATTCACTATATGCCCCCAGGCGTAATTTATGGCGAGCTTGATGTGTTCCTGCCGCCGCTGGTCTTCCATCCGTAATTTGCTATTCGCGGGCGTGCGCAGCACGCTGCGGGTGTGGTTGGTACGCGTCACGTGATCCGGGTGTACCAAGTTATGCTGCACGTGGGCGATGTACGGACGGTCCGGGTCGCCACTGTCGAACGCCACCGACACTTCCGTGCCGTCCAGCAGCGGCGCGTGCCAGCCGTAATTATCCCCCGCGTAGGGTTTTGCCAGCCGCAGCCACAGGTACGCATAGCCCTGCTCGCGCCCGGCGCGGTCAACATCCAGCTTCACCCGGTAGCGCCCGGTCTCATCCAGCCAGGCGTAGATATCCCCCTTCTGTGTGCTCTCGACACGGGCGGGCAGCGTGCCCGAAATCACCGGCCGCCTGCGCAGCAGCGGGCGAAAACAGACCGTTTCTCTGTAGGGAATGCCCTCAAAATCCAGCAGAAAACTGGCCTGGCGCGAACCGCGGCTGCGGACACGGGTAATGACGGTGCCTGCGGTCAGCGTCTGCGGCACGCTGCCGTCCACCTCGAGCACCTGACCGGGTAACAGATGCGGACTGGTACTGCGCCCGGTCATCAATGTTCAGCGGCAGTGCATCTGAATGCCATTGATGACAAGATTAATACACTTGCTATTTTTACGTAAAAACCTCTCATTACGAACCTATACAACATACTATTATTACTCACCTTTGTTTTCTTCTGATGGGCCAATACCTGTACCTGTTTCCACTAAACGGTCGCTTCTCACCCAACCTTCAACATCTTTCCCATCTTTAGTAAAATACATAATATATGTGTAATCACCGAAATCAGCGTAAGCACTTATTAAGTCACCAGGAACGATGAACGTATTTTTTATGCAGTACCTTTCACTCGGTGCGCTATAAAAATAAACACGCCCTTTCCCCGACGCTTTATATCCTGACTCGGAACTTTGAATTATCGCTCTTTCATCATCCGCCTTTTTAGACAATTTTGAACAAAAGTCATTAGCCTGGCAGGTGAATGAAAACAAAGCAATTAGAAGTAAAAATAAAATTTTCATTATATAAGCCCTTGCCTTCTCATGACAGAAATTAATGAATTCGCAAAATTTGGATCAGTTGCATATCCGGCTCTTTGCAAACCTCTGGCCCATTCTATGGGGTCGTTACTGTTAAATAAAAAATGGTATCTTGGATTTTTTTGGAAAAATTCCGCTCGTCCATTAATACTCGTCTCATAAGAGTCGTACGCTTGAAATTTATCAACAATCCTAACTCTTACTCCATTTTCAACTTCATGGGTATAATCTTCAACATAATCAGGATTTCCATGTGCTTTTATTCCAAAATATATTGTGGCTGTATTTTTTTGAAATTATGTCAGTGGTACAGACTTTCCATATCCCGCTTCTAATATAGCCTGCGCAGTCGTAATACGCGCCGGTCTCCGGGCTGTCGGGGTCACCTTCTGATACCACTGAATTTTATTGTTTCAGAATTAAACAGTATCGAATCGCCGAGGGTGGGTTCATAACTCATGAAGGATTTTAAGCAAAAATTAACCTTTTATCTGTGTGTTTCCTGGAAATATATCTAAGACATACCTTTGCAATAACCGTTTTTTACCAATTATTTTTAAAATCTATTTGTCTCAGTGATGCCAATTCAACCCAACCAGTGACTTTATCACCTGACTTTGTTTGATAAATAACTTTGGTATAAGTGCCCTGCGTTTCTAACCGCTGCACATAATCCCCATTCACAATGAATGCCTTTGTTTTTTTCATTCCAGAGTTAGATTTATCAAAAAATACACACGCTTTTTGCTACGAACCTGATAAACAACCTCACCTGAAAGACAGTATGTTTGAGCTTTATTATATTCATTATCGTAGGACAGCTTTATTGGCTTTTTGGGATCGAGAGTTATATCAAACAATTCTGCTTTGCTTTTTTTAAACAAAACCCACCCTATCGTTCCCGTGCCATTAGTATCAATAACCAGCTTTGCTCTAATAATAGAATCGTCATCATCATCAATCATCAATCATCAATCATCAATCATCAAATTTACTTCTTTGGGTTTAACATTCCATTCATTAAAAGGATAACTACTACTCCTCACTAATTCAGTAAAATATGAGTAACATTGCTCTGGGGTTGCAGCAAATGACATAGGTAACGGCAACACATAAAATAACAGAATCATTATTCTTTTATGAGCTTTCATTTGCTCTCCCCTTTGATTTCATCAACAAAAGTATGCCTCATTTTCGAAATAGCAGATCTATAATGCTCTTGTACTGTGGGGTTTCGTGAGTGCCAATTCGCCCAATTACCCCCCAATTTCTTTTTATGTAGTCAACCTTATATTCCATTGCAGCCAAGACAGATGGAAATATAATATATCATTTTTTCTGCTTGTGATTTGCTGATTACCCCCTTGGCCACTTAACCCTTTATTTTCGAAGGCCCACCAAACTCCAATAGGTGAATATTCAGGGTGGCGTAAAAATAGAGACTCATTCCAACCATACCCTGGCGGTTGAGGATTTTTCCCAGATACCTCCATGCCACCTGCACCACACCGTTTGTACTGCGTTGATAGAAAATGATCTGTTTCATCCCTATATAGCTGCTCAATTGTTTTAGCCATATCGTAGCCGTATTCTTCATAAATAGTTTTTAATGCTTCTTTAGCATCTGAGGGGGTATAATGTCTATATATAGAAACTGATTGAACTTTCAAAGAGCCAAGAAAAAATATCGGATGCATATGCCACAGCGATGGCCCCAGTTTTTCTGTGGTCACATCCTGCATCCAGACCATTTTGTCGAGGAAATCTTCACTGTATTGCTTCCATTCCGGTGCTTCTTTCTCCAGCGCGTTCAGGAACGGTTGCCAGATGGCGTCATCTTTTTTGAAATACCAGTCGCTGGGATGTCTGACGATTGTTTTCTGAATGACGTCCCGGTAGTCGGGATTATGCAGCGCTCTCCTGTATTCCATCGGAGAATAACTATCACTTCCGCTGTCAATTTTATCCAGCAGCCGCTGATAATTATGCCTCACCAGCGCATGGCTTGTGCGGGTATCACCGGTCGCCGTCTCGCAGAGTGCATTGATAAGACTGCGGAAAAACCCGACAGGCTGGTTTTCTCCATCCAGGTAATCAAAACTGGCTGGCTGGACAATTTCCGTTCTGAAACCCAGCTTTGCCAGATCATACTGTGATAAAAGCTGCGGCTCCGCCTGCCCTTTGGGTACGTAGGCATTTTCTGGCAAAAGTTGCCAGTATTCCTGCTTTGTGGATTTATCCGTTTCAGTAGTGACCTTACTCAGTGGCAGAATGCCTGTCCGCGTTGCCGACGTCGTCCCTTTTGCAAAGGTGCCTTTCGCGACATCTTTTGTGTACAGCGCAAGCCCCGGTGAATACTTCAGCCAGAGCGGATTTTTCTCTCCCACTTTTTCTGGGTTGGTCAGGAATTTTTCCAGATTATCATCCATGCTCGTGCATTCGATATGTACCTGATAACGTGCCTCATAGCCGCCCTCTGTGGGGGCCTGGAAATACCCCATATGCCCGACGGGGTCGCCAGCCTTTATGGCAAACGGTTTACTGAGGCTGACCGTTTTATCAAATACCATGATCTCTTTCGCGGGAGGAAGCAGATGCGCCCACCACCCGGGGCCACTGCCCGGCGCGGGTTTTATGTTGTTATTATCGACCAGCATCCATACCCGTTGCCCGGCTTTCAGCTTTCCGCTGTCAGCATTCAGAGTTGCCAGCCCGTAAGTGCGCCCCCCGTGGGTGGAAGTCAGTGACTGATCGGAGGGATCCCAGGTCACAGGGATCCCCTTTTTGACCGTACCTGCATTCGCGGGTTTCTGGTCACTGCGGCTCAGGTCCATGATTAACCAGTCAGCTTCAGAATAACCGGACAGAGTGTCATGAGTGATCCAGTGGACATTGTTAGCGCTTTCATAGGCCGAGTACGGCGCCAGATGCATATACAGGGTATAAAAATGCAGCCCGCTTGTTTCTTTCTCACCCGGCTGGATATAGTGTTTTACCAGTACAAATGAACCCGAAAAATACAGCGGACCGGATTCCCACCCCAGCGTCAGGTAATCCCTGCAGACTCGATAAGCAACCACGTCCCCGTCTGCCATACAGCGAACCGGCTGCTCACCTTTATAAGCGACCGGGAAATCAATGCGTTCTGATGCCGCTTTGCCACTCAGTGCGCACCAGGGCGTGGTGACGTGAGTGATATGAATCCCGCCATGCCACATCCCGTTGCGGCCAATCGTATACTGGCCGGTTGATTCGCCCGCGAGATGCGAAAGAATATCGTCCAGACTGGCAAATTCATTCCCGCTCTTACCGGAGGGAACAGGCCAGGCAATTTTGGGTAATACAGGCACTATTCAGCCTCCCTCAGTCGTTAAAAGCTTTGCTGCTCATGGTGTTTTCCTGAGTAATATCTTTCATGCTGGATTCAGGCGCTTCATGGGGAAGCGTTGCCCCCGTCCCCGTCACCAGATACGTCGCCACCTTCATCAGCATGTCACCCTGCGAGCCGTGCTCAATGCCGCTTTTGCTCAGCTTCAGGTACGACCCGCCGCCGTTCAGCGTCAGCGTCTCCGGCGTGCTGATGACAATTTCATCCTCATTACTTGTGATGGTGAAACGGTCACGCGCGAACAGTGACATCGTGTTGTGCTGCGCCTGTATCTCCACCTCACCCTGGTTTGCCACCACCTTCGCGCCGTCCTTATGCACAAACAGCCCCAGCGCCTTCTCCACCGTCACCGACAGGTTTTTCATCGCCCCCACATCCAGATGCTGACCGGCGTTTATCATCGTGTTTTTTGTGCTGGTCAGCTGCAGATGTTCCCCGGAGCTGAGCGCCACGCCCTGTGGCGCGCTCGCCAGCACCACTGCCGAGTGCAGCTGGGCCAGCCGGTCCTGCACCAGGTTCAGCTGCGTGCCGATATCGCAGGTCAGCGCCTCTGCCACCTTCGCCGCGTTGTTCAGCGCCTGCATCTCACTGTTCGCCTGATTTATCTGGCTCAGCGTCTCTGTCATCGCCAGCACCGGGCCCTGCGCCTTCAGTTGCTCATGCGCCGACAGGTATATCCCCTTCGCCGCCCGCACCGCGCCGTACTCATCCGTACGCAGCTCAAAACCCGTACCGCGCGCCTGCCGCTGCGCGTCCACCAGATGCCCCAGGTTCAGCTGCGTTTTGCCGTACTCCGTGGCGAGCTTGATGTGCTCCTGCCGCCGCTGGTCTTCCATCCGTAATTTGTTGTTCGCGGGCGTGCGCAGCACGTTGCGGGTGTGGTTGTCGCGCGTCACGTGGTCCGGGTGTGCCGAGTCATGCTGCGCGTGGGCGATGTACGGACGGTCCGGGTCGCCGCTGTCGAACGCCACCGATACTTCCGTACCGTCCAGCAGCGGCGCGTGCCAGCCGTAATTATCGCCCGCGTAGGGTTTTGCCAGCCGCAGCCACAGGTACGCGTAGCCCTGCTCGCGCCCGGTACGGTCAACATCCAGCTTCACCCGGTAACGCCCGGTCTCATCCAGCCAGGCGTAGATATCCCCCTTCTGCGTGCTCTCGACACGGGCGGGCAGCGTGCCCGAAATCACCGGCCGCCTGCGCAGCGGCGGGCGAAAACAGACCGTTTCGCTGTAGGGAATGCCCTCAAAATCCAGCAGAAAACTGGCACGGCGCGAACCGCGGCAGCGGATATGGGTAATGACGATGCCTGCGGTCAGCGCCTCTGGCACGCTGCCGTCCACCTCCAGCATCTGACCGGGTAACAGATGCAGACTGGTGCTGCGCCCGGTCATCAGCGACTGTTCGTTGAGGAGACGCTCGTGGCGAAGCCTGGCGTAATACGCGCCGGTCTCCGGGCTGTTGGGGTCGCCTTCGGTCAGAAAAGGTTCGGCATAGTGATACACCTCACCCGTGGTGATGCCGTCCGTGCTGCTGACGGACTGCGTGCTGTCCTGTGGCGTCAGCGCCTCGCGGTAGTTATAGTCGCGGGTGGCAACGCTGCCGCTCACCACCTGATACGCGGTCCGTAGATCCCAGACGCTTTCCTGCCCGCTGTCGCTCATGCCTGACGGATGGCGCAGCGGCAGCGTCACGCCAAACTGGTACTGTTCTGGCGAATCCATAAAGATCACGACATCCTGACCCAGACGGCTGTCCATTTCGAAACGCCAGAAAATACCCACTTCTGCCAGCAGGCGCTGAACGAACTCCAGATCGGTTTCTCGCCACTGGGTGATCAGTTCACGCTCAGGGTATTCGCGCAACAGCCGAAATTCGAAATCAGCGCCTTCCAGCTCATGCTCGCGCAGCACGTTTTCCACCACCTCAATCACCGACTGATTAAGGTAGATTTCACTGTGCCGGGTGTGGTGCATCAGGGCGATTCGCGGCACCAGCCGCAGCGTGTAATGCGTTTCGTCTGCTGAAGTCGAAACACGCCGGAACGACTGCACGACACCATAGACACTGCGCACCCCTGTAGCGGGCGCGCCGGTAAAAAGGGGTGTCTGAAAGGTAAATGAACCAGGTTTGAGCAACAGCGTGTCGCAGGCGATATCCGGGTTTTCACATGTAAGCGCAATGTCGTAGTACCAGGGCTTGCTGAGTGCCTCTTCAGCGCTGAAGCTCAACACATCAAGAAAATCATTACAGCCATGAATATCAACCCGATACCGCGACTGGCCCAGAAGCTGCGCCGCCTTTTGGCCGTTTTTTTCCATGATAGCGTCACTCATCATCCCTCTCCTTTATCGTCTCAACAATTCCATGACGGCCTCTTGTCATAAAAGGAGCGGCGGTCGCTGTCGTCGTTGCAGCATGTTTCGCTCCCTGATATGCCCTTAAATATGCTACCGCCCGTCGCTATGGCCCTTAGCGCACCGGGCGATTGATTCAGACTTTTTTGCGCAGCGCCCCGCAGGACGCTGTGCAAAAAAGCAGACGGTCTCCCGTCTGCTGGCAGGGTCAGGCAGTGGTACGTTCGTTCCACGAATCGGAATGGATGATGTTGCCGTCCTTGTAGGTCCAGGTGATTTTTTCGTAGCGCAGCTCAATGCGCTCAAGATGGTTGTGCTTCTCCTTCGAGGGCTCCTTGATGTCGTGCATCAGCGGTGCCACTTTCACCAGCTTCACGTTCTCAAGCTTCGTGTTGAAATACTCCACCTCCTGGCCCGCGTCGTTGATGCGGTACCATTTAAACTCCGCCGACTTCAGGGTCTGGCCGGTGGTCACCGCCTTGTACAGATACGGGCTGGAGGCGTCGATTTCCTTGGTGAACAGGAACGGCGTGTGGATACGGGTGCCGGTCAGCTTGCCGGTGTTGTTGTCGGTCGGGATGTACAGCGAGTGCTCCTGCGCCACCACCTCGATGCTGCCCTCGCGGTCCTTCACATCAACGGAACCCTTGATGTCCGCGCCACCGTCGTCCTTCAGCCAGAGATAAACAGGAATTGCCATGGGATTGTCTCCATTTAAGGTTGAGTACCGCTCTCATCCTGTGAGGGCGGCAGGGGAATGTCCGGCAGCCGGCAGGCGTCCGCCTGCGGCACCAGACTGATTTCAACGCGACGGTTCAGCGCCCGCCCTTCTGCCGTGGTGTTGGGCACCGCCGGGCGGCTTTCGCCGTAGCCCTGCACCGCAAAGCAGCTCTCCGGCACATCGCCGGTGTCGCGCATCCAGTTGCGCACCGCTTCGGCGCGCTTAAGCGACAACTGCTGGTTAGCGCGTTCGTCGCCCACATCGTCGGTATGCCCGGCGACCACAATCAGCCAGCCCGGCCTGGCCTTAATGCCCACCAGCGCGTTCACCAGCACTTTCGTGGAGCCGGATTTCAGCCGCCACTGACCGGTACCGAACAGCGAAAGCGCGTCCAGGCGGATCGTCTGTGGCGCTGGGCTGGTTGGTGCAGAAGGAGGAACATAACCATCAATCGCCTGCTGTAACGCCAGCCAAAGCCGCTGCCCGGTGTACAGGCCCAGTCCGTAACGCTGAGGTTCTCCCTGGCGCTGCCAGCGCTCAAGAAGCAAAGCGTCACGTTTAAGTACGCTCAGCGATTGCGCTTTAGGCGCAGTGTGGCCCATAGGGATCGCGTGCCAGCGCGCCAGATCGCCGCCGATTTGCTGAATCAGCCGTTGATTGTTGGCAACAGAAAAGGCCAGGGCGGCCAGGGCGCAGCACAAAAGAAGCGCGGTAGCGCGACGGCCCGTTTTCCCGCCTGGCATCGGCGCCGTGTAGGGCGTAAGAAGTGCCAGCAGCGGATCGGCAAATAAAGAGGCAGGCACTGCGCTGCCTTCGCTGACAGAGAGCTGCAAACAGGTACGTTGATATAGCCATTTTGACCATAGTGCCTGGCTATCCGAATCCATAGCACCTATACGGAACGCCACCGCAAAAGGGAGTACAGGAGGAAAAACGCGGTCAGCTTTGCTTAGTTCATTGATGACAACCTGCCTGATAAAAGCAAAAGCTTCTTTGAGCACTGGAAACGCCATAAGACGATTTTCTGTCTGCAGCCATTCATCAAGCGATGCCTGCGGCGCGTTTTCAGGACAAACAAAAGGCTTATCGCCGCGCACGATAGTCCAGGGCGTTTCAGGGCCGGAGAGACGGCAATTAAGCAGTACCGGTAGCGGAAAACCAGTCAGCAAAGTGACTTGCCGGATTGCCTGGCGTACCGTTTTAAGCCCGGCGCGTAAAACAGCCTCATCTTGATGCTTATCCGCAAGGCAGCAATACATCACCGCCAGTTGCCCCACCAGCGCGGGTTGGTGAGCCTGCAACATGCGAACCACCGTTTGTAGTTCGCTGACATTGTCGACACGCAGCCAGCAGCCTTGTGCGGTATGGCGAATCGGCTGGGTAGAAAACAGCTGCTCTAGTCCATCCCCGCACACCAGTACAAGCGGTCCCAACAGGGAATCAGGAAGTGAGTTAATGACCGGGGAAGCTTGCGATGAGGGAATATCACGCGGGCGTGCCACCCACATAATCCGACTGGCAGCAGCCACCAGCAGCAGACTTAGTAGTCCTTTAATGGCAACCGACAGCGGAATGAAACACCACAGCAGCCACAGCAATGCCGCAAGGCAAATCAGTAAAGGCGGGAGCATGGAGAGAATGAGCGGCTTGCGCATGTCAATGCAGCTCCGGAAGTTCAGCAGACAGGAGCGCCTGAAGCCAGAGATGCCCGCACCACCAGGCGATAACGGTGATGATGACCGAAACCAGGATCCAGAATCCGACAGAACGCAGCAGGTTATAACGCCGTTTTTTTGTTTCGCGAACAACCAGAGAAATATCGCTCTTCACCGGCGGCACCCGCGCACTCAGGGCATTTAACGTTTCCTCTCGCTGAGTTTGGCTGACGGTTTTCACACCGTAAAGCCCCTGAAAACCCAGCGAAAGAACACGGTGGTAGCAGGTTAAGACGGCCTGTAATGGCGCGGGCTGGCGTAATACTTCTGCAATGCGATCCCAGAGCGCCTCGCCTGCACGTAAGGATCCAAAGTATTTAGCTTGCAGGGGGGCCATTCGCCATTCTCGCTGGCCTTCATCGGTTATCACCAGTTCCCCGTCCTCCCTCAGCGCTGGTTTGCGGCTCATCACCGTTTCATCCAGTAGCGCGCACTGAGCATATGAAATGTGTTCTATGCTGGCATCGTCATAGCCCGCCTGTTTAAGCGCTTCGCGTACGCTTTCCACCTGGGCGCAGCAGGTCTTGTACAGCGATTTTCCATCAGGGACAGAAGCGCCATAGCGCAACATCGTGACTGTTAGCCACGTATCGGCCATCAATTGATCAATGTCGATTTCTTCTCTCATGAGCGCAGCACCGCAAACAGTTCAATTTCAAGCGCGCCCAGCAGAGACGGTACATAAAACATGCATACGCCCTGCTCCAGCATGTCGCGCGCGGCCGCGCTTTCCATATCCAGCGCAAAATAGTGATTTTCCAGGCGCACCGGCAGCGCAGCAGGCATGCGCATCACCGGAATCAGCGGTATGCCATTCAGCGCGTTGATGGAAACTGCGTTTACTTCATCCGGGGAGCCGGCTTTACAGAGTTCAGGAAAACGTTCGGCAATTTGCCAGGCAGGGATATCAGATCGTACAGAAAGATAGAAATCAGCCTCTTCCCGCAAGCGCATGTCATGCAGCGAGGTTTTCCAGGTCAGTTCATCCATCCGTGTCATTGGCAGCGCGATAACCCGTGACGGCAGGCTCGCTTCCAGCAATTCGGTTATCAGATCAAATAAACGGGGAAAAGTGTGCTCCGGCTCGGCGTGGTCGTATCCGGGAATAATGTCCAGATCGTGTTCGAGTGAAAACGTCAGCATGCTGCCTGCGAGCCGTGCCAGTTCAGCCCAGACCTGTTCAGGATGACGAGCCGGAAAGCGTTCATATTCGCTCAGCACGCGCGCATGGGAATTGAGGGCATTAAGCAACCAGAACAACGACACATCCGCGACAGCAAAATCAGCAAGCCGCTCGTTGCTTTCACGACGCATAGACATTAATCGCTGGCGGCGGGAGCGCAACTGGCGATTCAGCAACACCAGACGCTCCTGTAACATCGCGCTTGCGGAAAATAACGCCATTGGAGGAATAAAACTCGCGTCCTGTCGCCAGCCGCCTTGCCCGTCACGAACCAGTCGACTGACAGGACAGGTTTGCCAGGATTCATTACTTTCATGCCCAAAGCGTAAAGAGAGATTAAAGTGCGCCACGGCAACAGACTCTTCTTCGGGTCCAAATGCATCGGGCAGTGAAACCCACTCCTCGCGGTAGCGTAACGGACGCTCAGAGACGAAAGAGGCTTTCTGCACGTTTATAATGCCGGGCTGCATCAGTGGCAGAGCCAGCAGTAAAGTAATGCTATCTTGCCCTGCCAGCTCATGCGGGTTGAGTTCGCGGGGTTGCGGCGGAAGGTCGCTGTTCAGCGTATCTACCAGCGTGCCATCGGGGAGCCATAAACGCAGAGCGCGCACCTGAATACGTCCGGAAGCAAGCAGCTCGTCATCCAGTTCAACGCGCTCTACGCCCCACGGAAACGGTGATGACAGCCCCAACACCCCGGCATTGGTGAACGCCTCCCAGGCAGACTGTTGCTGAAATTGCTGAGGGGACAGCAGCGCCCCCTCGTTCCACAGTGGTCGAAATATCTTCATTCCATCTCCGCCCGTCACGCCTTCGCTTTCGGCATCTGCGACACCAGCGACAGGCTGACGTCCATGCCTTCCACCTGGAAATGCGGCACGGCGTACAACCTGACGCGGAAAAAGCCCGGGTTGTCTTCGATATCTTCCACCACCACTTTCGCATCACGCAGCGGGTGTGACGCCTGCAGCTCGTCGCCCGGGTCAGTCATCTCCGTCACCAGACCGCGCACCCAGTTGTTCAGCTCCAGCTCCAGCAGACGGCGGTCTTTGGTCGTGCCGATGTTCTCGCGCTGAATCAGCTTCAGGTAGTGCGCGATGCGTGACAGCAGGAAGATATACGGCAGGCGCGCGTTGATGCGGCTGTTGGCCGTCGCGTCCGGCGTGTCGTACAGCGCCGGTTTCTGCGCCGAGTTCGCCGAGAAGAAGCAGGCGTAGTCGCGGTTTTTGTAGTAGGAGAGCGGGATAAAACCGAGGTTCGCGAACTCAAATTCACGCGTCTCCGGGATCATCACTTCCGACGGGATTTTCACCTGATTGCCGGTGCCGAGGTCATAGAGATGAATCGGCAGGTCCTGCACCGCACCGCCCGCCTGCGGGCCGCGGATCTGCACGCACCAGCCGTTATTAATGAAGCTCTTCACCATATTGGCCGCGAAGGCAAACGACGCGCTGGTCCACAGGTATTTTTCGTGGTCCGGCCCTTTCACCTCTTCCACATAGTTAAAGCTGCGCACCGGCACGGTGTCCGGGCCGTACGGCAGGCGGCCCAGCACGCGCGGCAGGGTCAGGCCGATATAGCGGGCATCGTCGGTGTCGCGGAAGGATTTCCACTTGATGTATTCGGCGCGGTCAAAGTAGTTGCCGATGTCCTTAATCGCCGCCACCTCTTCCATGGAATCTTTGAGGAAGAATTTCGGGCCGACGGCACCGATAAACGGCATGTGCGCCGCGGCGGAGACTTTAGAGATGTTACGCAGCAGCGCCATATCCTGCGCACTGGCGTCAAACTCATACGAGGAAATCACCGCGCCCACCGGCTCACCGCCGGGCGTGTCATATTCCGCCGTGTAGGTGTGCCAGTAGAGGCCGCTCTGGATGATTTCCGGCGCGTCCTCGAAGTCCTGGCGCAAATCCTCTTTGGCGATATCGAGAATTTCCGTGCGCACGTTCTGGCGGTAGTCGGTGCGGTTCACCAGATGCTTCAGGCCGCGCCACAGCGATTCCACCTGCTGAAACTCCGGATGGTGCATGACCGTATCCAGCTGGCGGCTGATTTGCCGGTCCAGCTCAGCGATATGGTGGTCAAGCAGCGTTTTGTCGAGCTTTTCAACCTGCTGGCCGGACTGTTTCAGGCGCTCCAGGAAAACCCGGACCGCGGCGGTCACGCGCTCATCGGCAGAGGCGTCCGCCAGGCGCTGGCTGTCCTGCCAGGCGTCGATATCATCAAGCGCGTCGACCGGGTGAAGGTTAATTTTTTCAAACAGCGAGGCGTAAACGCCGCCGGTGGTTTCCGGTACCTGCGTGGCGCCGGCAGCAGTGGGGGTGTTCTGAACAGACATCAGCATTTCTCTCGTTAATCCGTAATAAACCCGGTGCGCCTCAGGCGTGTTTCGGGGCCAGCGACGCCAGTTCCGCGCGTAAGCCATCGCTCAGCGCCGGATCCTTCAGGATGGTTTCCAGCTCCCTGCGGAAGGTGGCGTTATCAAGGAGATTGGATTTCAGGTCGCGCAGTAAATTGCGCATCGCGAGCATGGCTTTCAGCTGGGGAATTTGCCGCGCCACCTGCTCCGGCTCGAAATCTTTCATCTGGCGGAAGGTCAGGCGCACGTTTTCTTCGCGCCCGTCACCGGCCAGGGTATTTTCCACGGCGAGATTCAGCGCCGGTGAAAATTCCGAAAGCACGCTGTCGAAATTATTTTTGTTTATGTCGATTTTTTTGCGCTCAGACAGCGGCCGGTGCTCCTGGCCGTGACTGAAATCGCCGGTGACCAGTAATTTCAGCGGCAGCTCAACTTTTTTCTGCGCGCCGCCGGTGTGCAGATTTAACTTCAGATTAATACGGGCTTTAGGAATTTCTTCCTGAAATGAACCAGACATGACGTGTTCCTTCATTAAGGCAATTTGACGTTGACGGAAAGAACAGGGAGCGTCAGCGACAATCCCTGCCGCATTCTCTGCCGCATCCTTTACGGCAGATAAAATCAAACACTTTAAATATGTTACGCCCGAAGCCAGCGTATACAAGAGGCCCGATTCTTATATCTGTTACACTGCATTTCAAAAAACAATAAAGCTTACAGACAGCCTTTGATATAATACAAAACGACTCCTGCTTCGTGTATTTATACACAAATAAAGAAACCTGGAGGTGAAAATGACGTCCGGATCTGGACCACGAAGAAATAAACGGAAAAATCCGCACTGCGCAAAGGCGAATCCACCACAAAAATTTCAGCCTCAAAAAAAACTCACCATAAAAATACATATCAGGGAATAACATTCATCCGCAGGCAATTCATCCCAAAAATACATTTGACGCACTAATAATAATCAGGGCGCCAATCCTAAATTATCGATTAATAAATAACACTACTGCTCGTTTAAATGTCGGCGTTAATAGCACGACACGTGTTCCCTTTCACCACGTATATTCGCTGACAAACGCTTTCTTTTTTGCTTTGTCATACAGACAAATCAGGCTAACCTTGTGTTTCATCTTGCCAGTGTTGCCTTTCATCATTAGCCCTGCCATACCCGTTTCATCCGGGAATAATACCGGTTTCGAAACTTGCACCTCGTCTATTCCGGCCGCGCTGACACAAGCCTTGTTCATCGCGGAGAACAGCGCCTGCCAGCTGTCATCGCTTGAGGCTAACGCAGGGAGACTGCACATCGCGCTCCCGAAAAACATCATCATCACGATTAATTTCATCACTTTACTCCGCATAAAAGTTCGCGCGAGGCGCGTCCCAGAAAGCATAGCGTGCGAACAGACTTCTGACCGCAAAGAGGCCGTTATTATGATTTCAACAACCCGTAAAATCGTCATCACCGGCGGGCCCGGCGCAGGCAAAAGTACGCTACTGGCGAGCCTTGCCCGCGCGGGATTGAACACGTCGCCAGAAACCGGCAGAGCAATTATTCAGGAACAGGTAAGCGCGGGCGGCGTTGCGCTGCCGTGGCTCGACAGAGAAGCATTCGCGGCGATGATGCTCAACCGGGAAAAGCAGGCATGGTATGCAGCCGACGCGATGAATGATGTGGTGTTCTTCGACCGGGGCATTCCGGATATCATTGGTTACCTGAATCTGTGTGAGTTGCCTGTACCACAAACGCTTCACGACGCCGCACTTCGATTGCGCTACGACGCCACCGTTTTCATCGCGCCGCCCTGGAAAGCTATCTTCACGCAGGACGCCGAACGCAGGCAAACATTTGAAGAAGCGGTACGCACCTGGGAAGCAATGAAGCAAGTCTACACGCGCTACGGCTATGAACTGGCTGAAATTCCTTTCGCCACGCCGCAGGCACGAGCCGACTGGATACGGGCACAAAGCGCGTTAATCCCGCCATGCCAGTGATCAACACAAACTGTCCTGATGGCCTGGCCTGTTTCTCATTCCGCCTCTCCCGTGCCGGGATCAAAAAAGGCCACTGGCGTGGCCTCACTCGTTTTACACTTCCGGGAACACCAGGTTATTGCCCGGCGCTTCGCGATGAAGATGAATAAAGTTCAGGTGACGCTCGTACTGGTCGAGAATATCGATGATCACCTGCTCTTTGTTGTAATCCATCAGGTCATTGCCCTGGCTGCCCTCCAGCAGGAAGGTTTCCAGACGGAAATAGTGCGATTTCCCGCGGCGGGCGCGGTAGGTAAAGCCCGGCACTGAATACTGCTGCGGCCACACCTGATAAATAAAATCCTGCTCCTCACCAAGATGCACGCGCAGATCCAGATACCCCAGCGGCGTCTCGTCGTCCGGCGCCACTTTTCTCAGCGTCACGCGGCCACCGCGCAGCTCCAGCTCTTTCGCCACGTCTTCCATTGCCGGGTAAATCACGGTTTCCATCATCTGCTGGGTATAGCGCGTCCCCGGATAGTTCATCAGCCGTGACAGGCGTTTTTTCCAGCTCAGACGATCATTGCCCGATGGAATATACGGCGCCGTATCGCGGCTGGCGCTGACGCGACGGTGATCTTCCACCTTCAGCGATTTATAGAGGCCTGCCATGATGAAGAAAATGACGAAGCTGAACGGCAGGCCCATGATAACCGTCGTGTTTTGCAGCGCCGAGATGCCGTTGGTCATCAGCATCCCCATCGTCAGCACGCCGATGGCGACCGACCAGAAAATACGCAGCCAGTTCGAGGCGTCGCTATTAATGTCTTTCAGCTTCGAGGTGAAGTTCGCGAGCACCAGCGAGCCGGAATCGGCGGACGTCACATAAAACAGCATGCCGGTGATGGTCGCAACCGACGCGCTCAGTTTAAACGCCGGATACTCCGCCAGCAGACTGTAGAAGCCGCGTTCGGCGTGAGCGATAACCTCCTGCGCAAAGCCTGCGTCGCCGTGAATGATCTCATACAGCGCCGCATTGCCGAACACTGAGAGCCACAGCAGCGTAAAGGTAAACGGGATAATAAGCGTGCCGAGCACGAACTGACGAATGGTGCGCCCGCGCGAAATGCGCGCCAGGAACAGCCCGACAAACGGCGACCACGCCACCCACCAGGCCCAAAAGAAGAGCGTCCAGCTGTTCATCCACTGGCGCGGCATATCAAAGGCGAAGGTATTGAGCGTCATCCCCATAAAACGGTTGATGTAATCGCCAATATTGAGCACCAGCGCGTTCAGCAGGAAATCCGTTTTACCCATAAACAGCACAAACAGGATAAGCCCCAGCGCCAGAATAACGTTCAGCTCCGAAAGAAAACGGATGCCTTTATCGACGCCCGATGTCACCGAAATGGTGGCGATAATCACCGACAGCACAATCAGCGCCATCTGCGCTGTCAGCCCTTCCGGGATATCGAACAGCACTTTCAGGCCGTAGTTAAGCTGCACCACGCCGATGCCAAGCGTCGTCGCGATGCCAAAAATGGTGCCGATCACCGCCGCGATATCAACGGTGTGGCCGATAGGTCCGTTAATGCGTTTACCGAAAATCGGGTACAGCGCGGAGCGAATGGTCAGCGGCAGGTTATAGCGATAGCTGAAGTAGCCAAGCGCAATACCCATCAGCGCGTACATTGACCAGCCCGTCAGACCATAGTGAAACAGCGTCCAGACCATCGCCTGACGCGCGGCTTCGATGGTTTCCCCTGCCCCTGTCGGCGGCTGCATATACTGCGTGACCGGCTCAGCCACGGAGAAAAACATCAGATCGATACCGATGCCTGCGGCAAACAGCATCGCCGACCAGCTCAGCAGGCTGAATTCGGGTTTTGACTGCTCAGGCCCGAGTTTAATATCGCCATAGCGCGAACAGGCCATGAAAATAACGAAAACGATGTAGAGCGTGGCGGCTAGCATGTAATACCAGCCAAACGTCGCCGAGACCCAGTTGACCGCCGTCTGGATCCAGGCCGCAGACAGCTCACTGAAGAAGATAGTGACCAGTGAAAAAGTCAGAATCAGCGCGGCTGAGGTGTAAAACACCACGGGGTTAATTCTGTTTTTTTCACTGGCAGGTGGATTAGTCATCGGTTACCTCTGGTTAATATCCTGTCAAAAATGAAAGCGTTAGCGTGTTTATTGTTCTCCGCCCCTAAGGCGCGTCTCTTCTCTCCTTTCCAATAATTCATGACGGTGATTAATCGCCTTTTAGCGTAGCGTACCGTTTCGCTTTTGCGACAAAACAATCACAGCATCTTAACAATTTCTTTTTTATATTGAACGTCCAATAAAAAAAAGTTCTAATAGATATTAACAACGTGGTGAAGCGGAGTCCGGGTCATGCCCAAAGTAGGAATGCAGCCGATACGGCGCAGGCAGTTAATTGATGCAACGTTAAGCACCATTAATGATGTTGGGATCAACGACGCCACTATCGCGCAGATCGCGCGCCGGGCGGGCGTGTCAGCGGGCATTATCAGCCACTACTTTAAGGACAAAAACGGCCTGCTCGAAGCGACCATGCGCGACATTACTCGCCAGCTTCGCGATGCCGTCGCCGCCCGCCTGAGGCCGCTGGCGCAGGCCAGTACTGAGGCGCGCCTGCTGGCGATCGTCGAAGGCAACTTTGATGACACCCAGGTGCACAGTGCGGCGATGAAAGCCTGGCTCGATTTCTGGGCCAGCAGTATGCATCAGCCGCAGCTCGGGCGGCTTGAGCGCGTCAGTAGCCGCCGCCTGTTTTCGACGCTCGCCGCCGAGTTTCGCCGCGAGCTGCCGCGCGAACAGGCGCGGCTGGCGGCGCATGGGCTGGCCTCGCTTATCGACGGCCTGTGGCTGCGCGCGGCGTTGAGCGGCCAACCGTTTAATCTGGAGACTGCCCGCACGCTCACCACCCGATTCATCCGCCAGCAACTGGCTGGCGCAGCACCCCATGAGAAGGAGGAATGATGTCCCGATTCGCAGAACAGCCGCTTTATATTGACGGCAAATATGTACCCTCCGCCACGGGTAACACTTTCCAGACCATCAACCCGGCAAACGGCGAAGTCCTCGCCGAGGTGCATGAAGCAGGCAAGGCCGATGTCGATAGTGCCGTGGAAGCGGCCCGCAAAGGCCAGAAAATCTGGGCGGCCATGACCGCGATGGAGCGCTCGCGCATCCTGCGTCGTGCGGTCGATATCCTGCGCGAGCGCAACGATGAACTGGCCGCGCTGGAAACGCTCGATACCGGTAAACCACTGAGCGAAACCCAGGCGGTCGATATCGTCACCGGCGCCGACGTGCTGGAGTACTACGCCGGGCTTATCCCCTCGCTTGAAGGGCAGCAGATCCCGCTGCGCGACACCGCTTTCGTTTACACGCGTCGCGAGCCGCTTGGCGTGGTGGCGGGCATCGGCGCGTGGAACTACCCGATCCAGATTGCGCTGTGGAAATCCGCTCCGGCGCTTGCCGCCGGCAACGCCATGATTTTTAAGCCAAGCGAAGTGACGCCGCTTACCGCGCTTAAGCTTGCAGAAATTTACACCGAAGCGGGCGTGCCGGACGGCGTCTTTAACGTGCTTAACGGCAGCGGTGCCGTCACCGGACAACTGCTGACCGAACATCCGGGCATCGATAAAGTCTCGTTCACCGGCGGCGTCGCCAGCGGCAAAAAAGTCATGGCGAACGCGGCGGGATCGACGCTGAAAGAGGTGACGATGGAGCTGGGTGGTAAATCCCCGCTCATCATTTTTGACGATGCGGATCTCGATCTCGCCGCCGACATCGCCATGATGGCCAACTTCTACAGCTCGGGCCAGGTCTGCACCAACGGCACGCGCGTGTTTATCCCGGCGAAATGGCAGGCGGCCTTTGAAGAGAAAATCGCCGCGCGCGTGGCGCGTATTAAAGCGGGCGACGTGAACGATCCCGCCACGAACTTCGGCCCGCTGGTGAGCTTCGCGCACCGCGATAACGTCATGCGCTACATCGACACGGGCATCCGTGAAGGCGCGCGCGTCCTGTGCGGCGGTAAACGTCTGACCGGCGACGGGTTCGATAACGGTGCCTGGGTTGAGCCCACCGTCTTTACCGACTGCCGCGATGACATGACCATCGTGCGCGAAGAGATCTTCGGGCCGGTGATGTCGATTCTGACTTACGAGCGCGAAGATGAAGTCATACAGCGCGCCAACGCCACCGATTACGGCCTCGCCGCAGGCGTCGTCACGCAGGATCTCAACCGCGCGCACCGCGTGATTCACCAGATTGAAGCCGGGATTTGCTGGATCAACACCTGGGGCGAATCCGCAGCCGAGATGCCGGTCGGCGGCTACAAACACTCCGGCATTGGCCGTGAAAACGGGCTGATGACCCTGCAAAACTACACGCAGGTGAAATCCGTGCAGGTCGAGATGACCCGCTTTCAGTCCGTATTTTGATCCACCTTTTAACCTGAGGAACGACTAATGGAATTTGATTACATCATTATCGGAGCCGGATCCGCAGGGAATGTTTTGGCAACAAGACTGACCGAAGACAGCGATGTCACTGTATTACTGCTGGAGGCGGGTGGTCCTGACTATCGTTTTGATTTCCGCACCCAGATGCCGGCGGCGCTGGCATACCCGTTACAGGGCAAACGCTATAACTGGGCTTATGAAACCGAGCCTGAGCCGTACATGAATAATCGCCGCATGGAGTGCGGGCGCGGCAAGGGCCTCGGTGGCTCGTCGCTGATTAACGGCATGTGTTATATCCGCGGCAACGCGATGGATCTCGACAACTGGGCGCAGCAGCCCGGCCTAGAGCGCTGGACCTATCTCGACTGCCTGCCCTATTACCGTAAATCGGAAACGCGCGATATCGGCGCGAACGACTACCACGGCGGCGACGGCCCGGTCAGCATCACCACCTGCAAGCCAGGCAACAACCCGCTGTTCGCAGCGATGATAGAAGCAGGCGTGCAGGCGGGTTATCCGCGTACCGACGATCTGAACGGCTATCAGCAGGAAGGCTTCGGCCCGATGGATCGCTTCGTCACGCCGAAGGGCCGCCGCTCCAGCACCGCGCGCGGCTATCTGGATACCGCGAAACAGCGCCCGAACCTGAAAATCATCACCCATGCCACAACCGACCGCATTCTTTTTGAGAACAAACGCGCGGTGGGTGTGGCGTATCTTCACGGTGCCAGCAACACGCCGCAGGAGGTTCATGCGCGCCGTGAAGTGCTGCTCTGCGCGGGTGCTATCGCCTCGCCGCAGATCCTCCAGCGTTCCGGCGTCGGTAATGCGGAACTGCTGAAAGAATTTGATATTCCGGTGGTGCATGATCTGCCAGGTGTCGGCGAAAATCTGCAGGATCACCTGGAGATGTATCTGCAGTACGAATGTAAAGAGCCGGTTTCGCTCTACCCGGCGCTCAAATGGTGGAACCAGCCGAAAATCGGCGCCGAGTGGCTGTTTAACGGCACCGGCATTGGTGCCAGCAACCACTTTGAAGGCGGCGGGTTTATCCGCAGCCGCGAAGAGTTCGCCTGGCCGAACATTCAGTACCACTTCCTGCCAGTGGCGATTAACTACAACGGCTCGAACGCCGTCGAAGCGCACGGATTCCAGTGTCACGTCGGCTCTATGCGCTCGCCGAGCCGCGGCCACGTGCGCATTAAATCGCGCGACCCGCGCCAACATCCGGCGATCCTGTTTAACTACATGTCGCACGAGCAGGACTGGCAGGAGTTCCGCGACGCCATTCGCATCACGCGCCAGATAATCAACCAGCCCGCACTGGATAAATTCCGCGGCCGTGAAATCAGCCCGGGCATCGACTGCCAGACTGACGAACAGCTTGACGAATTTGTCCGTAACCACGCAGAGACCGCCTATCACCCGTGCGGCACCTGCAAAATGGGCAGCGATGAGATGGCCGTTGTGGATGGCGAGGGCCGCGTGCACGGGCTGGAAGGCCTGCGCGTGGTGGATGCGTCCATCATGCCGCTGATTATCACCGGCAACCTGAACGCGACCACCATCATGATCGGCGAGAAAATCGCGGATAACATCCGTGGCCGCACGCCGCTGCCGCGCAGCACCGCCCGCTATTTTGTGGCGGGCGACCGCCCGGTGCGCGGCGAACCCCTGCGTCCATAACCCTTCCCTTGCCGGTAAGCTCGCCGCTTACCGGCTTTTCGCCCGCCAGCGCGGCGGCAAACGCCATCTCGTGTATATAACCTCGCCCCGGCGTGATCGCACATCTTGTTTTGGCGCGGGCCTTTATCTTGTCACGTTTCTGCTAACGCGGTTCTTCAGGCGCAGGCCGTCATTTTTCAACCGGCGTGTAACGTAAATAACCGGCGACCCCGCCCCCACCGTCGTTCGGGTGGTGAATACCTTCTGTCACTTTGATTTTAGGAAAATCAAAGGGCGAAACGCCTTCAAGGCAAGCCACATTCACGCCATATTGATCCGGGTTTGAACGTCGCTGGTGAAAGGTATAAATGCCGCATACCGAACAGAAATAGTGCGCGGCCTGGCGGGTATTAAAACGATACTCCGTCAGTTTTTCCTTACCCTCCAGCACCGTAATACCATTGAGCGGTGCCGACACCGTAATAGCGCCACGCATCCGGCAATAAGAGCAGTTGCAGCGGCGGGCGGTATTCAGCCCGTCCGTTAATTCCACGGTAAATTTCACCGTACCGCAGTGACACTGGCCATTCATTTTTTCCACGCTATATATCTCCTTGCCAATAAATTATTTTCAGCGGCGCTCGCCCGCGCGAGGCGGTACGTGGGGATTATGCGATTACGCCCGCGCTTTTACGTGTGAATATGCAGACAGACGGGCCTGTTATCGTATATATAATAGGTACCCTCTCTCTTTTAATGACATCTTTTAACGACTTTCTCTGAACCACACCTGCGCGCAAGGCACAGGCCGTTGCGTTCAGCATTCTTGCGGCGCGCTGCGCTGATTTAAGACTACACAACATTGCCCGTGCTCGCCTCCCTGATATGCTGGTCGAGCAAAAGGAGGAAGTGCCATGAATAATGTGATTTACAGCATGATTGCTAAAATCTCGAAAATGGATGCGGAAGCGAAAATTCTGACGGCTCAGGTAGAAGCGCAGGCACTGCTGTTAAGCGCCATGCTAATGACTATCGGGAAAAACGGCGGAATGGATGAGATGATTGAGGGCGTGAAAAAAGCCATCAATGCGGCGCTGGATGCAGAAGATAACGCGTTTAAATCGGACACTGAAATATTACTCAACCAGTTTAACGAGCTGTTATCCATTGCCTGCGTACTGGATAAAGAGAAGCCGGAACTGGATATTGACGCCTTGCGTAAACTCTCATCCTCTCTCACCAGCGATAAGCAATTCTGACCGCAAATAAACGTTACAGGGGCTCTGTGCCCCTGTAACCCAACATTAATAGAACTGTCGGATCGCGTTTTCGGTTTCCTGATCGCTCACCAGCCCGGAAAACCGCGCCACCAGATACGTTTCTCCGTCGAGCTTATAACTTTCGATCGGCAGCTCAAGCGTGGCTCCCTTTTCTCCGCTGATCCGCATGACCTGCAGCTCATCATCAACAGCCACATGCTCAACCTGACCGCCTGGCATAATTGTCACGACATTCTTTGGCATTTATCAGCCCTCTGGTTCGATTAAAAATCGACCTTAACACAGGCTACACGGGCGCGCCTGATTTTATAACCCGCCCGGTAACGCGGGAATAGCACAGGTGACCGCCCTTTGGCCTTAACGTTTGCGTAAACGACTGACGCTGAAGGCCAGCGCCAGCAGCGAGGCCGCAGCGGCGATCCACAGCGCGAGACGCACGCCTGCGACCTCGGCGATACCACTGGCAGACGTTGCCCCTACAGTGAGGAGCACACCCACCAGCGCCGCGCCCAGACATTGCCCGAAGGTGCGCATAATCGCCAGCACGCCGGAGGCGTAACCGCTATATTCACGCGGCGCGCCCGCCAGCATCTCGCGGTTATTCGGGCTCTGAAAGCAGCCGAACCCAATGCCGCACAGCAATCCGCGCAGGCTGATGTCCCAGGCAGCGGCGTGCGCAGGCAGCAGCGCCAGCGCCACCAGGCCCGCCACGAAAAGCCCCAGACCTACGGTTGCGATAACCGACGGCGCGTAGCGGTCGGCCAACCGCCCGGCGTGCGGTGCCACCAGAATGATCCCGACAGGCCAGGCGGTGAAAAGCAGCGCGGCGTGCAGCGCGCTGTAACCGTAGACGCTCTGGAACAGAAACGGCAGCGCCACGAAGGTCATCCCCTGGCTCACAAACGACGCCAGCGAGGTCAGCGCCGCGAGCGAAAACCGCGCGTTGGCAAAGAGCTGCGGCGGCAGCAGCGGCGCTGGCGCGCGTTTTAAACGCCAGGCCAGCAGCAGGCCCGCCACCAGCGCCAGTGCGCCGAAGCCGAGTAGCGCCTCAAGCGACAGCGCGTCTGACGCCATCACCGCCGCGCCGAGCATCAGCGCCGAAAGCAGCGCGCCTGGCACATCAAACGGCCCGCGCGACGGGTGTGTATCATTGGGTAGCGTGCGCAGCGTCAGCAGCAGCGCCAGCACGCCCGGTGCAATGTTGATCGCGAACAGCCAGGGCCAGCCGAGCGTGGCGAGCAGCGCGCCGCCCAGCACCGGCGCGATGGCCGTGCTGGTGGCGATAAGCAGCGCGTTCATGCCGAGAATGCGCCCGAGCAGCCGGTTCGGGAAAATGGTGCGCAGAATAGCGGGCGCGATGCTGAGCGTCGCCGCGCCGCCCACGCCCTGTAAAATTCGCATCGCCACAAGCCAGGGGAGCGACGGTGAAAGCGCGCAGCCGAGTGAAGCGAGCGTAAACAGCCCGACGCCTGCGGCAAATAACGTGCGAAAGCCGAGCCGCCCGGCCAGCGCGGCGAAAATCGCGAGCGTCATCGCCGCCGAGAGCAGATAACCGTTCGCCACCCAGACAGTCTGCGCCGCCGTCGCATTCAGGGCATGGGCCATTTCCGGCAGCGCGATATTCACCATCGCGCCATCAAAAACCGCCATCGTGGTACTCGTCATCACCGCGAGCATCGCCAGCGCGCGCTCGCGCCCCGGCAGCCCTTCATCGCCGGGCAGGTCAGTAAATAACGTCATGGTCACTCCGAAAATGTGTGCTTGCGTTCACTCTACTTTCCGGCGATACATAGCGGAAGACGCAACGATTGCACTTTACCCCTGCATGAAACGCCATCTGTCATGATGACGCCCGGAGCCTGACGATGAATGACCCGGATTTAAATTTGCTGTTCGCCCTTGATGTCCTGCTCGCCGAGAAAAGCGTGGCGGCGGCGGCGCGTCGCCTGAATTTAAGCGCGTCGGCGATGAGCCGCACGCTGAGTCGCCTGCGCGAGGCCACCGGCGATCCACTGCTGGTACGCGCCGGACGCCAGATGGTGCTCACGCCCTACGCCGACTCCCTTCGCGAGCGCACCCAGGGCGCGGTCTTTGCCGCGCGCGCCGTGCTGCGCCCTGCGCCGCAGGAATTTGATATCACACGTCACCAGCAGACGTTTTCGCTGCGCGCCAACGACGGTTTTGTGGAGGCGTTCGGCCCGGCGCTGATTGCGGCGGCTGCACGATGTGCGCCCGGCATACGCCTGCGTTTTGCGCCCAAGCCGGTGAAAAGCGACCGGCCCTTGCGTGAAGGAGAGGCGGATCTGGAAATCGGTGTGCCGGGCGAGATGGGGCCGGAAATCAAACAGCAGCGGCTGTTTAGTGACCGCTTCGTGGGCGTGGTGAGAAGCGATCACCCGCTCGCCGGGCGTGACATCACGCCTGAGGATTACACCGCGTGGAACCATGTGGCGGCGTCGCGGCGCGGCGTATTGACCGGGCCGGTCGATGACGCGCTCGCGCAACTGGGGCTGTCACGCAATATTGCCGCGGTGGTGCCGGGGTTTCCGGCAGCGCTCGCCGTCGCGCGCGGTACCGATCTGGTGGCGCTGGTGCCCGCCTCGTTTCTGATTAATCTGCCGGGCGATACCGGGCTTACGTGGTTTGAATTACCTGTGGCGACCCGGCCGATTACCGTGTCGCAGATGTGGCATCCGCGTCTGGATGCCGATCCGGCGCACCGCTGGCTGCGCCAGTTTGTCCTGGCGGAGTGCCGCGCGCGGATGCCGGAAGGCTGAATGCCGGGCAAAAAAATCCCCCTGGCGGGGGATTCGTTATTTAACCCTGCGCGGACTCCCGCAGCCGGGTTTTCAGGGCGTTGTACTCGTCAATCACATACTGCTCGGCGGCTCGCTGATCCGCTATCGGCTCGACGCGCACGGCGCAGTACTTATACTCCGGCGTTTTTGTGATCGGGCTTAGATTCTCCGCCACCAGCTCGTTACAGGCACCAATCCACCACTGGTACGTCATGTAGACCGCGCCTCTGTTCGGCCTGTCGCTCACTTGCGCGCGGGTAATGACTTTACCTTTGCGCGACACCACCCACACCAGCGCCTCGTCTTCAATGCCGAGGCGTTTTGCGTCGGCGCTGTTGATTTGCGCGTAACCCGGCTCATCCGCCAGCGCCGCCAGCGCGGCGCAGTTGCCGGTCATCGAGCGGCAGGAGTAGTGCCCCACTTCGCGCACCGTGGAGAGCACCAGCGGATACTCCTCGTTGACCCGGTCAAGCGGCGGTGCCCAGTCGCAGGTGAAGAACTGCCCGAGCCCGTTCGGCGTGGAGAATTCCTTTTCAAAGAGGTAATCGGTGCCCTGATCGGCATCAGATTCATCACGGCACGGCCACTGGATGTAGCCCAGCTCCCCCATTTTCTCGTATGTGGCACCATAAAAATCGGGGCACAGCGCGCGCAGCTCATCCCAGATCTGTTTAGTGTTGTCGTAATGCATCGGGTAGCCCATCCGGGTGGCGATCTCGCTGATTATCTGCCAGTCGGTTTTCAGATCCCACTTCGGCTCCACCGCTTTAAAGAAACGTTGGAAGCCGCGATCCGCCGCCGTGTAGACCCCTTCATGCTCGCCCCATGAGGTGGAAGGCAAAATCACGTCCGCCGCCGCGGCGGTTTTGGTCATGAAAATGTCCTGTACAATCACCAGTTCCAGCGTCTCGAACGCCTGGCGCACTGCCGAGAGCTCGGCATCGGTTTGCAGCGGATCTTCCCCCATGATGTAAGCGGCGCGCACTTCGCCATGCGCCGCGCGGTGCGGCAGTTCGCTGATGCGATAACCAGTATGCGCCGGCAGCGACGCCACGCCCCAGGCTTTGGCGAATTTCTCACGGTGCTCGGGGAATTTCACATACTGATAGCCCGGATAAGTATCCGGCAGCGCGCCCATGTCGCACGCGCCCTGTACGTTATTCTGCCCGCGTACCGGGTTAACGCCCGCGCTCGGTTTGCCGAGGTTACCCGTCAGCAGCGCGAGGCTGGTCAGTGAACGCACGGTCTCGACGCCCTGGTAAAACTGCGTCACGCCCATGCCCCAGAGGATCGCCGCACGTTCCGCGCGGGCGTACATCCGCGCTGCTTCGCGGATCTCCTCAGCGCTGACGCCTGTGATGGTTTCCACCGACTCCGGCGTATAGCCTTCAACGATTTTGCGATACTCTTCAAAGCCTTCAGTACGCGCCGATACAAAGGCGTGATCCCAGAGATCTTCTTCGATAATCACGTGCCCCATCGCGTTCAGCAGCGCGATGTTGGAGCCGTTTTTCAGCGCCAGATGTCTATCCGCAATCCGCGCGGTTTCGATTTTCCGCGGATCGCAGACGATAATTTTCGCCCCGTTTTTCTTCGCTTTGATCACGCGATTAGCGACGATCGGATGCGAATCCGCCGGGTTATACCCAAATACAAAGACTAAATCGGTATTTTCAATGCCAGTGATGGAGTTGCTCATGGTGCCGTTACCGACCGACTGGTGCAGACCTGCAACCGAGGGGCCGTGTCAGACGCGCGCGCAGCAATCGACGTTATTGGTGCCGATTACCGCGCGGGCAAATTTTTGCATCACATAGTTGGTTTCGTTGCCGGTGCCGCGTGACGATCCGGTGGTCATGATGGCATCCGGGCCATATTTGGCTTTAATGTCGCCAAGGCGCTGCGCCACATAATTGAGCGCCTCCTCCCAGGAGACCGCTTCCAGCCTGCCGCCGCGCTCACGGCGGATCATCGGCGTTTTCAGGCGCGGAGTGAGGATTTGGGTATCATTGATAAAATCCCAGCCGTAATAGCCCTTCAGGCATAAATCGCCCTGATTGGTTTTCCCAATTGCTGCTTCCGCCTTAACGACCTTGCCGTTATCGACGATCAGGTTAATTTTGCAACCCGACGCGCAATAGGGGCAAACCGTAACGACTTTTTTCATCGGTTATGCTCCAGAGTTAACTGCGTAAAGAGTGGAGCGGATAATGCAGAAAGCGTGCCAGCTGCCGGAAAGCGCGCCGCACGCGGGTTGAAAAGGAAAAATCACTGTCGAGGGCGCGCCTTTCGTCAAAAGTGACGTGACGAAAGGCGCGTGGCGGCTTAGCGCGCAGACAGCGCGTCGTAGCCTTTCAGGCGGTAGTTGAGAATAGACAGCGCCCAGCAGGCGATGAACAAACCGACCACAATAAACCCGGCGTCGCCAAGATTATCGTTCACGCCCGCCACCCAGCTCCAGAAACCGCCGGAAAGACCGAATTTATCCATCAGCAGCCCCAGCGCCTCCAGCCCGCCGATAAACAGCGCCACCACCACCGACGTGCCGGTAATGGTCATGTTGTAGTAGAGCTTGCGCTGCGGCTTGCTGAAAGCCCAGCCATACGCGCCGACCATCACCAGATTGTCGAGCGTGTCGACAAGCGCCATACCGCTGGTAAAGAGCGCCGGGAAGACCAGAATCGACCAGACCGACATGCCGTGTGACGCGCCCGCCGCCGAGATGCCCAGCACGCCAATCTCGGTGGCGGTGTCAAAGCCGAGCCCGAAGAGAAAACCGACCAGATACATATGCCAGCTTTTATTGACCAGCCGGAAGGTGGCGCGAAACAACCAGCTCATCGGCCCGCCTGTGGTCATGGCATCCGCGGGCATATTCAGCGGCTCGCCACGTTTTAAGCGGCTGAAGCTCTGCCAGATACCGCGCAGGATAACCAGATTCACCAGCGCCATCGCCAGCAGAAATACCGCCGAGACGGTGGTGCCAATCACGCCGCCCACCTCATGAAACCAGGCCATGTCTTCTTTTACCGCCGCGGCAGTTGCGGCAATGGCGACCGACGCCAGCACCACAATGCTGGAGTGGCCGAGCGAAAACCACGCCCCGACGCCACACGGGCGTTTACCCTGCTGCATCATTTTACGCGTGACGTTATCAATGGCGGCGATATGGTCTGCATCCACCGCGTGGCGCAGCCCGTAACCCCAGGCCAGCATGCTCGCGGCCATCAGCGCGGGAGTGTCGTGAAAGGCATAAAACGCCCAGATCCAGGCGGCCAGGTTGGCAAGACCAAGCACGGCCACCAGGGCCAGCGCACGGGGTGGAAGATTACGCAATTGAGTCAGCATGACGTCGTTCCTGTAAGTGATGAAAACGCGGCGGCG
The DNA here is from genome assembly GCF_000982825.1 of Cronobacter sakazakii. Classification (NCBI taxonomy): domain Bacteria; kingdom Pseudomonadati; phylum Pseudomonadota; class Gammaproteobacteria; order Enterobacterales; family Enterobacteriaceae; genus Cronobacter; species Cronobacter sakazakii. Next base: position 3,460,839 of record NZ_CP011047.1, read on the forward strand.
GCAATCGCCGCCTGGCCGAACGCCACCGCGCCGTCGCCTGCAGGTAACGCGTGCGGCAGCAGTAGCCGGAAATCGTGAAGGTAAAACGCGAGCCTTTCGCGCAGAAGCTGGTTATGCAGCACCCCGCCACCACAGGCGATGGTGTTGATGCCGCGCGCGCTGGCGTGACAGCGCGCAAGCGCAGCCAGCCCGCTTGCGAGTGCGTCGTGAAACGCCCAGGCGCGGGCACCCGCTGGCGCGTCAAATGCCAGCAGACTCGCCCAGAAGGCGGGTATATCAAACTCGCCCTCGATAGGTGACAACGTCACAGAATGCGCTACCGGACCGTGACGCAGCGCCAGCGCTTCCAGGCGGCAGGCCGCCTCGCCTTCATAGCTTTGCGCGTCAGGCGCCACGCCAAGCATCGCCGACACGGCGTCAAATAAACGCCCGGTTGATGACGCAAGCGGCGCATTGATACCCCGCGCCATCGCGCGCATAAGCGGTGCCCAGGGTTTAGCGAGAAGCCCGGCGGCCTGCGGGAGCGTTTGCCACTGCGGCACAAACGCCTGCCACTGCGCGAGCCAGTTACGCCACGGCTGACGCGCCGCGAGGTCACCGCCCGGCAGCGGCAGCGCAGGCAGGCCGCCGAGCCGCTCGCACCGTGCGTAATCCACCAGCAAACACTCGCCGCCCCACAGCGCGCCGCCCTCTCCCATGCCGATGCCGTCCAGCGCCAGCGCAATGACGGGGCCGCCGTCGCGCGGCCAGCGGTGCTCGGCCAGGCAGGCGGCAATATGCGCATGGTGATGCAGAACGCGTTTCACCGGCAGCCCCGTCGCCTCGCCGAGCGCGCTGCTGCGATACCCCGTATGCGCATCCACCACCACCTGCTGCGGGTGAAAATCGTAAATGTCGCGAAACAGCGCCAGCGCCGTGCGCCACTGCGCTTCGGTCTGCGGATTGCTGAGATCGCCCAGATGCTGGCTCAGCACCGCCTCGCCGCCGCGCGCGAGACAAAAGGTGTTTTTGAGATCGGCTCCGAGGCAGAGCGTGGCGGGTATATCGGCAAAGCCCGGCGGCAGCGGGATGGCGTCCGGCACAAAGCCGCGCGCCCGGCGCAGCATCTCGCCGCCGGGGCGCATCACCGAATCATCCATCCGTTGCAGGATGTCGCGGTTATGCAGCAAAAAACCGTCGGCAATCTCACTAAGCTGCGAGAGCGCCTGCGCACTGGTGAGCGCGGGCGGCTCGCCGCTGCGGTTGCCGGAGGTCATTACCAGCGGACGCCCGACGCCCTGCATCAGCAGGTGTTGCAGCGGGTTCGCAGGCAGCATCACGCCAGTTTCGTTAAGCCCTGGCGCGATGGCCTCGCACAGCGGCGGCAGGTGCGCGTTATTCACCAGCACAATCGGGGCGGCGGGCGTGAGCAATTGCGCCCGGGCGTCATCCGGCAGCCCTTCGGCGTTCGCAAGCATCACCGCCAGCGGTTTGGTCGGGCGATGCTTACGCACGCGCAGGCGCGCCACGGCGTCAGCGTTTTGCGCATCGCAGGCGAGATGAAACCCGCCGATGCCTTTAATGGCAACAATCTGGCCTGCAATGAGCGCAGCGATGGCGGCCTCAAGCGCCGCCTCTTTTTGTGCCGTCTGTTCACCACTTACCCAACTCAGCTGCGGGCCACATGTCGGGCAGGCCACGGGCTGCGCGTGAAAGCGCCGGTCGGCCGGGTCACGGTATTGCGCCTCGCACGGCGCGCAGAGCGGAAAGCCCGCCATCGCGGTATTGGGACGGTCATAGGGCATCGCGCGAATAATGGTAAAGCGCGGGCCGCAATGGGTGCAGTTAATAAACGGATAGCGCCAGCGCGGGTCTGCGGGATCGTTGAGTTCGCGCAGGCATTGCGGGCAGGTGGCGGCGTCCGGGGTGATTTGCGTGCGCATCGCCCCGCCGCCGCTCTCGCGAATGGAAAACGAGTCAGGCTGCAGCGGCCAGCGAAACGGCGCGGCGCTGACGCTGTCGATACGCGCGAGCGGCGGGCAGTGCTGCCACAACGCGGCGATAAACGCCCCTTCACCGCCGGTCAGGCGCACTTTCACCCCCGCGCCGTCGTTGCAGACGTCGCCAGTGAGCGCCAGCCGCTGCGCCAGTTGCCAGACGAAGGGGCGAAAACCCACCCCCTGCACCCGGCCCTGAATGCGTAAAATCGTACCGTTAAGGTTCATCGTCTCGTCGAAAACGCGCGGGCACGAGGCCCGCGCAGGCTGAGCTATACCGCAGCGGCGTCGCGCAGGCGCGTCTTCATGCTGGTATAGGTGGTCTGGACATACGCTTCGGCCTCGCGCTGATCGGCGATAGCCTCGACATTCACCGCGCAATATTTGGTTTCCGGTGTTTTGGAAACCGGATCGAGATTGTCCTGGGTGAGCTCGTTGCACGCGCCGATCCACCACTGATAGGTCATGTAGACCGCGCCGGGATTGATGCGCTCGCTGACGTCAGCGCGGCTGATGACCCGCCCGCGACGCGAGTTTACCCACACCAACTGGCCGTCCCGCACGCCGAGGCGTTCCGCGTCCTGCGGGTGCATCTGCACGCGGCCCGGCTCGTCGGCGAGCGTTTGCAGCGCCGCGCAGTTGCCGGTCATCGAGCGGCAGGAGTAGTGCCCCACTTCGCGCACGGTACACAGCACCAGCGGGTAGTCGGCGTCCGGCTGTTCCGCCGGCGCGCGCCACGGTGCCGCGAAAAGCTGGCCTTTGCCGGTCGGCGTATCGAAGTGATTCCCGGCGTAGAGGTACGGCGTGCCGGGGTGTTCCAGCGTCGGGCATGGCCACTGCACGTGCCCCATATCGCCCATTTTCTGGTACGTCACACCGTAAAAGAGCGGGCAGAGCTCGCGCATTTCGTCCCAGATCTGCTGGTTGTTGTCGTAATGCATCGGGTAGCCCATCGCGGTGGCGATAAGGCTGATGATTTCCCAGTCGCGTTTGACGTTATATTTAGGTTCCACCGCCGCCTCAAAGCGCTGGAAACCGCGGTCGGCGCAGGTAAAGACGCCGCCATGTTCGCCCCAGGAGGTGGCGGGCAGCAGAACGTCCGCCACTTCGGCGGTTTTGGTCATAAAGATGTCCTGCACCACCACAAAATCGAGCGCGTCGAAGCCCTGACGGACCAGGCCGAGATCGGCTTCGGTCTGGAGCGGATCTTCGCCCATGATGTAGTAGGCTTTGACTTTGCCTTCGAGCGCCAGGTGCGGCACCTCGGTGATGCGCACGCCGATTTTGTCATCCATTACGGCCGGATCGATGCCCCAGGCGCGCGCGAATTTTTCCCGCACCACCGCGTCTTCGACATCCTGATAGCCAGGGAACTGGTTTGGCAGCACGCCCATATCGCACGCGCCCTGCACGTTGTTCTGGCCGCGCACCGGGCCGACGCCGACATGCTCGCGCCCGAGATTACCGGTAAGCAGCGCCAGGCTTGAGAGCCCCTTAACGACATCCACCGCCTGGCCGAACTGCGTGACGCCCATGCCCCACATAATGGTGGCGGATGGCGCGGCGGCGAACGTGCGCATCGCCTGGCGGATCTGCTGCGCGCTGACGCCGGTGAGATGCTCGACGGCTTCCGGCGCGTAATCTTTTACGGTCTCGCGGTAGGCGTCGAGCCCTTCGGTGTAGCGCGCCACATACTCTTTGTCATACAGCGCTTCTTCAAGCAGCACATAGCCAAAGGCATTGACCAGCGCCATATTGCAGCCGTTATTGATTTGCAGATGCTGATCGGCGATACGCGCGGTTTCGATTTTGCGCGGGTCGCAGACAATTACCTTCGCGCCGTTTTCTTTGGCTTTCAGCACGCGACGCGCCACGATCGGGTGCGAATCGGCACAGTTGTAGCCAAACACCAGCAAACATTTGGAGTTTTCAATATCGCCAATGGAGTTGCTCATCGCGCCGTTGCCGAGCGTCTGCTGCAGCCCCGCCACCGACGGCCCGTGACAGACGCGCGCGCAGCAGTCGACATTATTGGTGTTGAGCACTGCGCGGGCGAATTTCTGCATCACGTAGTTGGTTTCGTTGCCGGTGCCGCGGGAAGAGCCGGTGGTCATGATGGCGCGCGGGCCATACTGCTTTTTGATGGCCGAGAGGCGCTCTGCGGTATAGCGAATGGCCTCATCCCAGGAGACCGCCTGGAATGCGCCGCCTTTCTGGTAGCGGATCATCGGCTGGGTGAGGCGCGGCGTCAGAAGCTGGGTATCGTTTAAGAAATCCCAGCCGTAATAGCCTTTCAGGCAGAGCTGGTTCTGGTTGGTGACGCCTTCGGCGGCCTCGGCGCGAACGATTTTGTTGTTATCCACGACGAGTTTGAGTTTGCAACCCGCACCGCAGTACGGACAGACGCTGGTGATTTTTTTCATCAGTAACAGACCTGTTAAAAGTGAAATCAGTGGCTTAAAAAGCCAGGGATGAGAGGCCATCGAGCGCGGCACGGCGGCGGCGTTCGGCGCTGAGCGCTTCCAGGCGGTTGCGATCGATGCAGACGATGGCGTTAGTCGGGCATGCCTCGATGCAGGCCGGGCCTTCGGCGCGGTGATGGCAGAGATCGCATTTGTTAGCTTCGGCTTTCTCGGCCAGTACGTTGAGGCCCGCGCCGCTGTTGCGTACCACCGGGCGCACCACGACTTCCATCGCGCCGTAAGGGCACGCCACGACGCAGGTTTTGCAGCCGATGCAGCGCTGCTGGTGGACGTGGACAAAATCATTGTCGCGGGTGATCGCACCATTCGGGCAGACGCTGGCGCACGGCGCGTCTTCACACTGGCGGCACATGGTGGCGGTTGAGACATTCACGCCCTTGACGACGTGAATGCGCGGCAGAAAGGTTTGCGCGGTGAGCGCGGCGCAGTCCTGGTTTTCCTGGTGCGATACCACGCACGCCACCTCGCAGGTGCGGCATCCTATACATTTACTTGAATCAGCAATGATGAAGCGGTTCATCATGATCTCCGGCTGTGGGTTGAACCCACTCGCTAATACACGATCCGTGCCAGATTTTAATATGATGATTTTAAATGATTTTATTTTCGAGGGAGGCTGGAGCGAAGGTGTCATCGACATTTATGACGATGAAATTGACGGATTTCAGGCAACAAAAAAGCGGGTCTGATAACCCGCTTCATCGGTAGTACCTTTTATGCGGTTACGCGCACAGATTCGTTTCATTACGGGCGGCACTGATGGTCAGTTGCAGCCCTTGTTTACGGTAGTGGTTGTAACGTTCACGAAACCAGGCGGACTGCGCCTCGCTCATATTGCCGGTGACGGCATCGATATCGATACGACGTCCTTCTCCGTTCATACGGGCAAAACTGCTCGCCAGAAAATCAAAGTTCTTGAACGAATAAATATCTTGTCTGTTCATCAGTTTCTCCCTCCAGTTCAACAACTGTATACGATGCTGCACCGCGCTTTTTTTATTCAGAGGATTCCTGGTAGGCAACGGGCGGTTTCGGAACGTTCCGGTAAGCGGGAGGCGTTGATTTTTAAAGATTGAGTTGGTGAGCGAGCAAGATATGTACAATGAAAATAAAGGTGGGTGCGCGATGCTTACCCTTCTTAAAAGAGAAGCAGCGCTAATGTGAATGGTTTTGCTCCGGCTTAAAAAAATCGGTTTCGCCGTTTCGCCGCAGGCCGGGGCGCACCGGAGGGACAAAAATGCCGGGAGCATTTTTGAACAACGCGAAGCGTTGGCCCCGAAGGGGCGAGGCCCCAGGGATGGGCCGAGTAACCGGTGCGAGGGCATGACAATACAGGGAGGTATTGTCTTGCCCGACCCGTGGCCGGAGGGAATAAGGCGAGGCTTCCCCGCAGGGGCGATTTTCCGCCGGGAGCCGGGATTGCAAAGGGGGCGGCGGCGAGCCCCCTTTGCACGTTCGCGTGAAATGAGCGCCCATATTAAGACGGCGTTATGGCGAACGGAACGTATTCACCAACTTGGAATTTCCCTCTCCCCGGTATTTTCCCAAAACGTAAACGGTGGGTGCGCTACGCTTACCCACCCTACAATTTTGGGGTAACACATGACGTAGGGCGGGTAAGCATCGCGCACCCGCCATCCCACCTGACTACACGCCCTCCTCCACCGCCAGCGCCGCAAACCCGCCGTTGTCGGTCCACTGCGCCAGACGGTCATACACGGTATCAACGGCGCGTTTCACCGCATCGGTCATCGGGTAATAAAACCCCACAATGTCGGGCTGGATGCCGAGAAAAATCACCTCGCCCACATCCTCTCGCAGCTGATCCACCAGATAATTCAGCGGCATATTGTGGGTCGTCATCATAAACATCTCTGAAATATCGTCCGGATCAATAATGCGGATCTCGCCTGGGTTCAACCCCATCTCGGTGGCATCCACCAGCAACAACCGCCGCGGGCGCAGTTCGCGGATGGCACCGATGTCATTCTCCGGCGCGCTGCCGCCATCCACCAGCACCCACTCGCCCTGGGGCGCGGCGCGGAATTTTTCGGCGAGCAGCGGCCCTGCGCCGTCGTCGCCCATCATGCTGTTCCCGACACACAATAAAACGTCAGACACGATCCCTCCTCACCATCACATAGACCGCCGGCTCACGCTGGATGGCCTGAAGCAGCCCTAAAAGCTCGCAGCTCCACGCCTGCTGCTGCGCGTTCTGGCGCGGCAACGCCTCGTCAAACGCCCGCGCCAGCAGCGAGACATGATTCTGGTCGATAATGATCTCCCCGTAGCGCGGCACGCCCTGCATTTTGCGCTGCGCCTCGCCGGGCGCGAGGGTGGCGATCCACGCCTGATAGGCCTCAAACGGGCAGACCAGCGACGCCTTAAGACAGTCGATCACGCCCAGATGATGGCCTATCGCCAGGCTGTAGTAGATAACCTGCTGCGCCTGCGGCGGCGTCGCATCATTTTCATCAACGAACTTGCGCGACAGGCGGCTGAACACGACGGTTTCGCTCATCCGATGCGCTCCTGCGCCACCACCGCCTCAAGCTGCGCGACGATTTCGCTAAGACGCGGGTCGTTTTCCTGCGACAGCCACCCCGCCACGCTCTGCTCGCCTGCCGTCAGATGGCGCAGATAGTCATCGGCAATCTGACGACCGTAGCGATACCCCGCCAGACGACGCGCGGCGCGGTCAACGCGCACGCGCAGCGGCTGCACCATCTCCGGGTGCAGAATGGCGGCAGCCTGATTGTCCTCATCACCAGGCGCGCGGGCGTGGATTTTCTGCTCCAGCAGGCCGAGCGCCATCGCAAAGCCGTAGAGCGTCGCGGCGGGCGTCGGCGGGCAGCCCGGGATGTAAACATCCACCGGAACGATTTTGTCGGTGCCGCCCCACACGCAGTAGAGATCGTGGAAAATGCCGCCGCTGTTGCCGCACGCGCCGTAAGAAATACAGATTTTCGGATCGGGTGCCGATTCCCAGGCGCGCAGTGCGGGCGAGCGCATGGCGCGCGTCACCGCGCCGGTAAACAGCAGAATGTCGGCGTGCCGCGGCGACGGCACCACTTTGATGCCGAAGCGCTCGGCGTCAAAGAGCGGCGAAAGCGTGGCGAAAATTTCGATTTCGCAGCCGTTGCAGCCGCCGCAGTCGACGCGGTAGACATACGCCGAGCGCTTGATGTTTTTCAGAAGCGACGTTTTCATGCGCGCGATGGATTCTTCCACCGTCACGGGCACCGGAATGTTGTTGTCATCGCGAGGGCCGAGCAGGTTCATCACAGCGCCTCCTTCATTTCGCGGGTCAGGTCGATAAGCTCCGAGGGCGCAAGGCCCTGCTGGCGTTTGCAGTCAGGACAGGTTTCAAAACTCGCGCGATGGCGCTCGGCGCGTTCATCGCCATTGTGCGCCAGCAACGCTATCGCGTAATCCACCTCTTTTTGCACCGCAAACGGCTGCTGGCAGACGCGGCAGCGACAGAACGCGAAGCTTGCCTGCTGGAGAAAATCCTCTTTGCGCCAGACCGCCAGTTCATATTCGGGCGTCAGGCGAATGGCCGCCGTCGGGCAGACCTCTTCGCAGCGGCCGCAGAAGATGCAGCGGCCGAGATTGAACTGCCAGTCGAGGCGGTCGTGTTGAAGGTCGGCTTCGACCGTTAAGGCATTGGACGGGCAGGCGTTTATGCAGGCCGCGCAGCCAATACACTGCTGCGGGTTGTGCTGCGGCTTGCCGCGGAAATTTTTGTCGACCGGCATCGGTTGCAGCGGATAAGGCTGCGTCGCCACGCCGGTTTTTAAGGCTTTTTTGATAAAGGTAAACATGTTGTCTCCTGTCGCCTGCGCGACGGTTTTACCTGGCGGGTGCGCTGTCGCTTACCCGCCCTACGATCATTTTCGACGGTTTTACCCGGCGGGTGCGCTGCCGCTTACCCGCCCTACGATCGTTTTGTGACGGTTCTACCCGGCGGGTGCGCTGTCACTTACCCGCCCTGGGAACACTTTGCGACGGTTTTAACCGGCGGGTGCGCTGTCGCTTATCCGCCCTGGGAACACTTTGCGACGGTTTTACCCGGCGGGTGCGCTGTCGCTTACCCGCCAGGATTAACAGGCGAGCCATTCCCCGTAGGGTGGGTAAGCGCAGCGCACCCACCGTGGCCGCCTATTTCAGCGGCGAGTTTTTGCGCTCAATGCTGTAGCGCTCCAGCTCTTTGTACGGCACCACCTGGCTTTTCTTCTTGCGCACGTCCACCACCGTCATACGGTCGGTGCAGGAGTAGCACGGGTCGAGGCTGCCGATGATCAGTGGCGCGTCCGACACCGTATTGCCGCGCAGCATATAGCGCAGCGTCGGCCAGTTGGCATAGGTCGCCGCCCGGCAGCGCCAGCGGTAAAGCTTCTGGTTGTCGCCGGTCATGCTCCAGTGAATATCATCGCCGCGCGGCGCTTCGGAAAAACCAAGCGCAAAGCGATTCGGAATATAGGTAAACCCTTCCACCAGCAGCGGCCCGCCTGGCAGGTTATCCAGCCCGAAATCGATCATATTGAGCGCAGTAAACACCTCGTTGATGCGCACTTTCAGGCGGGAAATCACGTCGCAACCTTGCTCGCTGTGCACTTCCATCGGCAGCAGGCCGTACCCCACAAACGGATGATCGGCGCGGGTGTCGCGGACGTGGCCGCTCGCGCGCACCATCGGCCCGACGTTACTGAAATCACGCGCGATCTGCGGGTCGAGACGGCCAATGCCCGCCGTACGCTGTTCGATATTCGGCGTGCTGAGCAGAATGCTCACCAGATCCTGCACCTCGCGGCGCATCTGCTGGGCCAGTTGACGGGTCTGCGTCATATCGTCTTTCAGCAGATCGCGGCGAATACCGCCAATCAGGTTCATGCCGTAGGTTTTACGCGCGCCGGTGAGGATTTCCGCCATCTTCATGGAGGTTTCACGCACGCGGAAAAACTGCATAAAGCCGGAGTCGAACCCGACAAAATGGCACGCCAGACCGAGATTCAGCAGGTGGCTGTGCAGCCGCTCGACTTCAAGCAGAATGGCGCGGATCGCCTGCGCGCGCTCCGGCACCTGAATACCCATCGCGTTTTCCACCGACGTGGTGTAGGCCGTGCTGTGGGCAAAGCCGCAGATACCGCAGACGCGGTCGGAGAGAAACGTCACTTCGTTGTAGCCCATGCGGGTTTCGGCGAGTTTCTCCATGCCGCGGTGGACGTAAAAGAGCCGGTAGTCGGCATCGATGATGTTTTCGCCATCCACGAACAGCCGGAAGTGGCCCGGCTCGTCGGAAGTGACATGCAGCGGGCCGATGGGCACCACGTTATTTTTGGCATCACCCAGCTCATTGATGAACTCATAGGTCTCTTTATCACTGGTCGGCGCCGGGCGCTGGCGGTAATCCATGCTGTCTTTGCGCAGCGGATAGAGGTCGTCCGGCCAGTCATCCGGCAGCACCAGGCGACGCTCATCCGGCAGACCGACCGGGATCAGGCCATACATATCGCGCACTTCGCGCTCGCCCCAGACGGCGGCGGGCACGCGCGGCGTCACAGACGGAAACTCCGGTTTATTCGCGTCCACCTCGACACGCACCGTTATCCAGCACTTCACGCCCTGCTCCATCGAGAGCACGTAATAGACCGCGTAGCTGCCGCAGAGCTTGCGCTCGTCGTTGCCAAACAGCACCGACAGCCAGCCGCCCTGCTGGTAGTAAAGAAACTCCACCACTTCCGGCAGATAATTGATTTTCACCGTGACCGTCAGTTGGTCTTTGGTTTGCCAGGCTTCATCGAGCACCACGCCTGGAAACGCCTCGTGCAGTGCGCGCAGATAGTGTTGCCCTGTTTTTTCTTCAGACATCGTTCAGTTCTCTTATCACGCCGCCAGCAAGGAGACGAAAGCTAAAAAGGCCAGGCCGAAACCGGTCCAGGTAACGCGTGAAACGGCGTTAAAGCGCAGCCGCGCCATGCTGTTTTCAAAGAGCGCGATAATCAGCACGCCCACCAGCAGTTTGACGACGGCCTGCGCCACGGCTATTACCAGGCCGCTCAGGCTGAAAGTCAGCATCTGGCCCCAGGGCACAAACACGCCGACAAACATCTGTAACACCACCAGTTGCTTGAGGCTGACGCCCCATTTCAGCAGCGCAAAGCCTGAACCGCTGTACTCCGACAGCGGGCCTTCCTGTAACTCCTGCTCCGCTTCGGCGAGATCGAACGGCAGCTTGCCCATTTCGATGAACGTGGCGAAGGCGCAGGCCGCGAGCGCCAGCACCAGCGTCAGGCTGTGCGCGACGGGCCAGTCATAGACGCGTGCGGCTATCTGGCTGATATGTGTTGAACCCGCCACCGTTGCCGCGACCCACAGGCCGAGCAGCAGAATCGGCTCCACCAGCACGCCCAGCATCGCCTCGCGGCTTGCGCCGATCCCGGTGAACGGGCTGCCGGTATCCAGCCCGGCAATGGCGAAAAAGAAGCGCGCGATGGCGAAGAGATAGATAAGCGTAATGAGATCGCCCGCTCCCGGCAGCGGCGAGTGAACGGTCACGACTGGCAGCGCGGCGGCGATGGTAAACATCACCGCCAGCATGGCGTACGGCGTGAACCGGAACACCCAGCCGGATGCCGCAGGTGCCACGCTCTGGCGGCCCAGCAGTTTGATGAGATCGCGATATTCCTGCAGCACGCCAGGCCCGCGACGGTTATGCAGGCGGGCGCGCGCCACGCGGGTGACGCCCGAAAGCAGCGGCGCGCAGGCAAACAGCACCAGCGCCTGTAAAAGAGGGAAAATTACGTTTTGCATCTCAGACTCCCCGTGAAATCACGACGACCAGCAACACGGCCAGTTCGACCGCCGCCAGACGACGACACAGCACCGGCAGGCCAGCGCTCTGCCAGCCCGGCAGCAGACGCGCCGGATTAAGGATGTGGCGTAACTGAATCAGCGGCGCGAAGGCGGCCTTGACGGGCCGTGCGAACCCATGCGCGGTAATGACCATCTCCGGCTCGTGGTCGTAACCACAGACCCAGGCGCTGCCGCGCGTGCGCGCCGGCAGGCGGTCGCCTTTAAAGAGCGTCATCAGCAGGAACGGCAGCAGCAGCGAGCCTGCCAGCAGCAGCGTAATCACCGGCTGCGAGACGGCAGTGCCTGCGGTGACGATCGGCAGCGGAACGGCGCGGCCCAGCAGCGGCAGCAGCCACGGCGCGGCAACGCCGCCTGCCACACAGCAAATCGCCAGCATCGCGACACAGAAGCGCATGAGCCAGGGCGCGTCAGTCGCCTGCGCAGCGGCCTGCGTGCGCGCCGCGCCGAGGAACGTCACACCGTAGACTTTCGCCATACACATCACCGCCAGCGCGCCGGTGATAGCGAGCCCCACCGCCAGCAGCGGCCCGAGCAGACGCGTGATAAACAGCGGCTGCGCGCCCAGGTTAAAGAACGCCTGATAAATCACCCATTCGCCCGCGAAGCCGTTAAGCGGCGGCAGCGCAGCCATCGCCATCAGGCCCACCAGCATGGAGATCGAAATAAGCGGCATGGTTTTGCCGATACCGCCGAGCTTTTCGATATCGCGCAGGCCGGTGCGGTGAAAGACCGCGCCCGCGCCGAGGAACAGCGTGGTTTTAAAGAGGCTGTGGTTGAAGAGGTGATAGAGCCCACCCACCAGACCGAGCGCCACCAGCGCAGGCTCACCAAGCGAAATCCCCGCAAGCCCCGCGCCGAGCCCCAGCAGGATAATGCCGATGTTTTCAAGCGTGTGGTACGCCAGCAGCCGGTGGATATTGTGCTCAAGCAGCGCGTAAAGCCCGCCGATAAACGCGGTCATCATGCCGAGCAGCAGCACCAGCACGCCGCACCAGAGCGGCAGCGCAGCGTTCATCAGCGAAAAGACCAGGATGCCGTACAGCCCCACTTTAAGCATCACGGCGGAAAAGAGCGCGGCGGCGGGCGCGGTGGCCTGCGCATGCCCCTGCACCACACCGCCGTGCAGCGGAATAACGCCTGCGAGCAGCCCGAAGCCTGCCAGCCCCGAGAGCCAGATGGTCGCGCTAAACGGCTGCCCGGCGGTAAGGGAACTTAACGCCAGCATGTCCAGCGTGCCGTACTGCCGCCACAACAGCCAGCAGGCGAGCGCCAGCAGCAGCGTGCCGAGACGCCCCAGCGCAAACCAGAGCTTTCCGCCCGCGCTGTCGCCGGTCAGGAATACCGCGGCGAGCGCCATAATTTCCGCCATCACCACCAGCGCGGCGAGGCTCTGCGCCGTGACCGCGAGCGTCGCGGCGCCAAGCAGCAGGTTAATCAGCGCCCCGCTGGCGCGCGCCTGCCCGTCGCGCGGAGGAATAAGCGTAAACAGGCAGATAAAAAATCCCGGCAGGCCGAGTGTCGCAAGCCATATGGCGTTAAAGGCGGTGAGGTGTACCGCGAGCGCGCCGATATGCGTGGCGAGCGGCCCGTCACTCACATGGAGCAACAACCAGCCGCCCGCCGCCAGTGCGCACAGGCAACCGAGCGCGCCACCAAGGCCACCAAGCAGCGCGCTGAGCGGCTTATGCCAGGCGCACAGCAGTGCGAGCACAAGCCCCGCGCCAAAGGCCGCCAGCGCGCCCTGATATAAGTAAATCGCGTTCATTATTCTCCTCCGCGCGGTTGCAGCAGCAGCGATAAATCGCCGAGGTCGGCGTTAATGGTCAGCTCGCGTTTACGGCGGCTGGCGCGGGCGATGTCGTGGTTATCGACAAGCTTCAGCGCGCCGGTCGGACAGGTACGTATGCAGGCCGGGCCGTCCGCGTCGAACTGGCAGAGATCGCACTTCACCGCCACAGCGCGCACGCCGGGGGTCCAGTCGAGAAACGCGCCGACGCGCGCAGGCGCAGGCGGCGCGGGGGGCGCTTTCGGGCTGTTGACGTTGGCCGGGATATGCAGCGGGCGGCTGCCGGAGAATTCAATCGCGCCGAACGGACAGGCGATGCCGCAGAGTTTGCAGCTCACGCACAGGCTTTCATTGAGCTGAATCGCCCCCGCCTCGCGGGTGATGGCGTTCGCCGGACAGACCTGCGCGCACGGCGCGTCTTCGCAGTGGTGGCACAGCTGCGGGGCGGAATCTTTTTGGTTACGCATAACCGTCAGGCGCGGCCTGGATTGCAGTCCATGCAGGCGGTGCGTCTCCGAACAGGCGGCCTCACAGGTGTGGCAGCCGATGCAGAGCGTGGAGTCGGCAATGATAAAACGGTTCACCAGGTGTTCCTCAGGTGATGGACATTTTTGACGAAAAGTGACGACGACGGACGATTTCGACAGTCAGCGACACCTCGCCCGGTTAATGTGACGACGCGTCGCGGGCCGCCAGGATCTCGCTGATGCGCAGCGGCGTATCCTGCTGCACGGCGTCATAGAGTCCGTCGACCAGCGCGCCGATTTTGTCGAGATAGTGCGCCAGCACCCGCTCGCGGTCGCGGATATCCACAACGCCATCCAGCAGGCCTTTTGCGTCGAGCTGCGCGGTGGCGAGCAGCGTCTCTTCGCTGCCGTCGCGGCGGGCTATCAGATAGTTAATGGTGCGGCAGTGAAAGCCTTCGGCCTGCTCCACGCGGATGGCGAAATGCTCAAAGAGAAAGAAGCACAGCCCGTTTTGCGGCTCGCAGCCGAGCGAGTGATGCAGCTTCTGGCGCGACAGCGTAATGGCCTGGACCAGCGTGTTGCAGTAGGTGTGCCAGTGCGTCTGTAACGCGCGGTGACGATCGGCGATAAATTCCGCCTTCTGGCTTAATTCGGAAAGGATCATGGTTATTGGCTCATTTAACAGAGATACCCGTCTTTAGCAGGAACCATGCCATTTTTTAATTTGCTGTTTTTTAATGATTTATTCTTAAACGTCACGTTTTAACGTCTGTCATGACGTGTCATTTCGACAGCCTCGACACCCGCCGCGACAGCCTCCCGCAGCGCCTCTCATGCGCTGGCACCGTTATTGCATTGCCTGTGGCATTCGCAAACGCAAAGCGTACCGGAGGCGTTATGCATGAACTTACCCTCTGCCAGCGGGCAGTAGAAATCATTGAACAACAGGCGCAGCAGCGTGGCGCACGAAAAGTCACTGGCGTGTGGCTGGAAATCGGCGCGTTCTCCTGCGTTGAGCGCGGCGCGCTGGAGTTTTGCTTTGATCTGGCGTGCCGCGACACCCGCGCCGAAGGCTGTACGCTGCATTTAAGCCAGCAGGAGGCGCAGTGCTGGTGCCCGCAGTGCCAACGCAATGTCGAGTTACTCACGATGCTGGTACGCCGCTGTCCGCATTGTCACAGCGCGGATCTGCGCATCGATGCCGATGACAGCGTGCAAATCAAGCGTCTCGAAATAGAACAGGAGTAGAAGATGTGTACGACCTGCGGTTGCCAGCACGGCAACCTTTATATAGAAGGCGATGAGCACAACCCGCATTCGCCGTTTCGCGCCGCCCCCTTTGCCGCCGCGCCGCGTGTCACGGCCCCCATCTCCAGCATAAACGTGAACGCGTTTACCCCTGACGAGGCACCGGATGGTTCTCTCAATTACGGCCTCGGCGAGGCGGGCACCCATGAGCCCGGCTTAAGCCAGCGCAAAATGGTGGAGATTGAAATCAATGTGCTCGATAAAAATAACCAGATTGCGCAGCGCAACCGCCAGCGTCTCGCCGCGCGCGGCCAGCTGGCGCTGAACCTGGTCTCCAGCCCCGGCTCCGGCAAAACAACGCTGCTCACCGAAACGCTTAAACGCCTGCGCGACACCACGCCCTGCGCCGTTATCGAAGGCGATCAGCAGACGGTAAACGACGCCGAGCGTATTCGCGCCACCGGTACGCCGGCGATTCAGGTCAATACCGGCAAAGGGTGTCATCTCGACGCGCAGATGGTCGAGGACGCGATGGCGCGGCTGCCGCTTGCCGATAACGGCGTGCTGTTTATTGAAAACGTCGGCAATCTGGTCTGCCCGGCGGGATTTGATCTCGGCGAGCGCCACAAAGTGGCGGTGCTCTCGGTAACCGAAGGCGAAGATAAGCCGCTCAAATACCCGCATATGTTCGCCGCCGCCTCGCTGATGCTGCTTAATAAAATCGACCTGCTGCCGTACCTGAACTTCGACGTTGAGAAATGCATGGCGTACGCGCGCGAGGTCAACCCGAACATCACTATCCTGCTGGTCTCCGCCACGCGCGGCGACGGCATGAGCGCGTGGCTCGCCTGGCTGGAGGAACAGCGATGTGCATAGGCATTCCGGGGCAAATCTGTGAACTGCTCACCGGCAATCTCGCGCGCGTCGAGGTGTGCGGCGTGCGGCGCGACGTTGACTTAACGCTGGTAGGCACGCAGGACGAGAACGGCCAGCCGCGCCTCGGCCAGTGGGTGCTGGTGCATGTCGGTTTCGCCATGAGCCTGATTAACGAGCGCGAGGCGCGCGAGACGCTGGAGGCGCTGCAAACCATGTTTGAAGTAGAGCCGGATGTCGGCGCGCTGCTGTATGGCGAGGAGAACCGCTGATGCGTTATGTCGATGAATACCGCAACCCGGAACGCGTGATGCGCCTGATTGACCGGCTGTGCGAACGCGCGCCGCGCTTAAGCCACACGGCGCAGAAACCGCTGCGCATTATGGAAGTGTGCGGTGGCCACACCCACGCTATTTTTAAATTTGGCCTCGACCGCCTGCTGCCGGAAAATGTTGAGTTTATCCACGGCCCCGGCTGCCCGGTCTGCGTGCTGCCGATGGGACGCATCGACAACGCGACCGAAATCGCCCGCCGCCCCGGCGTTATCTTCTGCACCTTCGGCGACGCCATGCGTGTGCCCGGTAAAAACGGCTCGCTGCTCCAGGCCAAAGCCGAAGGCGCGGACGTGCGTATCGTCTATTCGCCGATGGACGCGCTGAAGATCGCCGGGCAGAACCCGGCGCGCGAGGTGGTGTTTTTCGGCTTAGGCTTTGAAACCACCATGCCCGCCACAGCGCTGACGCTTATCCAGGCGAAAGCGCGCGGCGTACGCAATTTTTACTTTTTCTGCCAACACATTACGCTTATCCCGACGCTGCAAAGCCTGCTGGAGCAGCCGGATAACCAGATCGACGCGTTCCTGGCGCCGGGGCACGTCAGCATGGTGATCGGCACGCATCCGTATGATTTCATTGCCGGGCGTTTCGCGCGCCCGCTGGTGGTGGCCGGTTTTGAGCCGCTGGATCTGCTACAGGGCGTGCTGATGCTGGTTGAACAGCGCATCGCCGGAGAAAGCCGCGTGGAAAACCAGTACCGCCGCGTGGTGCCGGACGCGGGCAACCCGGCGGCGCAGCAGGCGATCGACACGGTGTTTTGTGTCGAGGGCGACAGCGAATGGCGCGGACTGGGCGTGATAAACCACTCCGGCGTGCGGCTTCGCGCGCCGTTTCAGTCCTTTGACGCCGAGGCGCATTTCGCGCCCGCACCACAGCAAGTCAACGATTCCCCCGACGCCCGCTGCGGCGAGGTGCTGACCGGTCGCTGTAAACCCGCCCAGTGCCCGCTCTTTGGCGCTCACTGTAACCCGCAAAACGCCTTCGGCGCGCTGATGGTCTCCTCGGAAGGAGCCTGCGCCGCCTGGTATCAGTATCGTTCAGAGGAGTGCGACGCATGAACACCATTACCCTCGCCCACGGCAGCGGCGGCCAGGCGATGCAGCAGTTGATCGACCGCCTGTTTATGCAGGCGTTTGCAAACCCGTGGCTGGCGGAGCAGGAAGATCAGGCGCGTCTGCCGCTCGCCGAACTGACGGCAGCTGGCGACCGGCTGGCGTTTTCCACCGACAGCTATGTTATCGACCCGCTGTTTTTCCCCGGCGGCGACATCGGCAAGCTCGCAGTTTGCGGCACGGCCAATGATGTCGCGGTGAGCGGTGCCGTTCCGCGCTGGCTCTCCTGCGGGTTTATTCTTGAAGAGGGGCTGGCAATGGCGACGCTTGAGAAAGTCGCCCACAGTATGGCCGCGACGGCGCGCGCGGCGGGCATCCAGATAGTCACCGGCGACACCAAAGTGGTGCCTCGCGGCGCGGCGGATAAGCTTTTTATCAATACCGCCGGGCTTGGGGCTATCCCTGCGGATATTCACTGGGGCGCGCAGCAGCTTGCGCCCGGCGACGTGCTGCTGGTCTCCGGCACGCTTGGCGATCACGGCGCGACGATTCTCAACCTGCGAGAACAACTGGGGCTTGAAGGAGAGCTTGCAAGCGACTGCGCCCTGCTCTCGCCGCTGATTCAGCAATTACGCGCCGTGCCTGGCGTGAAAGCCCTGCGCGACGCCACCCGCGGCGGCGTTAACGCCGTGGTACACGAGTTCGCGGCAAGCGCGGGCTGTGGGATCGAATTACAGGAGCGCGCGCTGCCGCTGAAACCCGCCGTGCGCGGCGTTTGCGAGCTGCTCGGGCTGGATGCGCTGAATTTCGCCAACGAAGGCAAACTGGTGATAGGCGTGGCGCGCGAGGCGGCGCAACACGTGCTGGAAGCACTGCGTGCGCATCCGCTGGGGCAGGATGCGGCCATTATCGGTGAGGTCGTGGCGCAAAAAGGCGTGCGGCTCGCCGGGATTTACGGCGTGAAGCGCACGCTTGATCTGCCGCATAGCGAACCTTTACCCCGGATCTGCTAAACCCTGTTTTTGCGCAAGAACCTGATAAACAGGCTGTGCCTACAATATTGATTTACGTTTCTGCACGTTGCGAACGCATTCTGGATGAGCCAATGTCATACACACCCATGAGCGATCTCGGCCAGCAAGGGCTGTTCGACATCACTCGCACTCTGATGCGCCAGCCCGATCTCTGCGCGCTGGCGGAGGCGCTGAAATCGCTGCTTAACGCCTCCGGCATGGCGGATCGGGTTAACATTCTGCTGTATCACCCGAAACATCAGCGTACCTGTTTTTACAGCGTCGACAGCGTCGGCAATGCTGTGACGTATGAAGACGAAACGGTGCTCTCTCACGGCCCGGTGCGTCGGCTGCTCTCGCGCCCCGAAGTGCTGCACTGCCAGTATGACGAATTCGCCGAGACCTGGCCGCAGCTTGCGGCACTCCCGCTCTACCCGGCCTTTGGCTACTACTGCCTGGCCCCGCTCGCCGCCGAAGGCCATATTTTCGGCGGCTGCGAGTTTATTCGCGACACGCCCGAAAGCTTTAGCGAAAAAGAGTTTTCCCGGCTGCAGACGCTGACGCAAATCGTGAGCGTCGCGGCGGAGCAAATCCAGACGCGGCTTGGCAACAGCCAGGATTACGCGCTGCTGTGCCGGGAGCGCGACGACTTTCGCATTCTGGTCGCCATCACTAACGCGGTGCTCTCCAAACTGCATCTCGACGAGCTGGTGACCGAGATTTCGCATGAGATCCACCGCTATTTCAGCATCGACTCCATCAGTATCGTCCTGCCGGCGGCGCGCAAAGGCAAACTGACGATTTACTCCACGCACTATGTCGATGAAGCCGCGCCGCTGCACGATCAGAGCGAAGTGCAGGAGAAAGGCACCCTCTCGGCGCGCGTGTTCAGCTCGCGCGAAATGCTGCTGGTGAATCTGCACCAGCGCGACGATCTCGCGCCTTACGAACAGATGCTGTTTGAGATGTGGGATAACCAGATCCAGACCATCTGCCTGCTGCCGCTGATGTTTGGCGAGAAGATGCTGGGCGTGCTGAAGCTCGCACAGTGCGAGGAGCATATTTTCACCGCCGCTAATTTAAAACTGCTGCGCCAGATTGCCGAGCGCATCGCGATTGCGGTGGATAACGCGCTGGCGTACCAGGAGATCCACCGCCTTAAAGAGCGGCTGGTGGATGAGAACCTGGCGCTGACCGAGCAGATTAACAATGTTCCGGCGGATTTCGGCGAAATCATCGGGCGATCGGATGCGATGATGGCCGTGATGAAGCAGGTGGAAATGGTCGCCAAAAGCGACAGTACGGTGCTAATTCTTGGCGAAACCGGCACCGGCAAAGAGCTTATCGCGCGCGCGATTCATAACCTGAGCGACCGCAACGGGCGGCGCATGGTGAAGATGAACTGCGCGGCGATGCCCGCAGGGCTTCTGGAAAGCGATCTCTTCGGCCATGAGCGCGGCGCGTTTACCGGCGCCAGCGCCCAGCGCATCGGGCGTTTTGAGCTTGCCGATAAAAGCAGCCTGTTTCTGGATGAAGTGGGCGATATGCCGCTGGATTTGCAGCCGAAACTGCTGCGCGTGTTGCAGGAGCAGGAGTTTGAGCGGCTCGGCAGCAACAAAGTTATCCAGACCGACGTGCGGCTGATTGCCGCCACCAACCGCGATTTACGCCAGATGGTGGCGGACCGCGAGTTCAGAAGCGATCTTTACTACCGCCTGAACGTTTTCCCGATCCATCTGCCGCCGCTGCGCGAGCGCCCGGAGGATATTCCGCTGCTGGTGAAGGCGTTCACCTTTAAAATCGCGCGCCGTCTGGGGCGCAGCATCGACAGTATTCCCGCCGAAACTCTGCATGCTCTGAGCGAGATGGAGTGGCAGGGTAACGTGCGCGAGCTGGAGAACGTGATTGAGCGCGCGGTGCTGTTGACGCGCGGCAATGTGTTGCAGCTCTCGTTGCCGGAGCTGACGCCGCGTCCGGCGAAAAAACCGGTCGCGCCGCCCGTTGATGTGCGCGACGGTGAAGATGAGGTGGCGCGGATAACGCGGGTTTTGAAGGAAACCAACGGGGTGATCGCCGGGCCAAAAGGCGCCGCCGCGCGCCTGGGCGTGAAGCGCACAACGCTGCTTTCACGAATGAAGCGGCTGGGAATCGATAAGGAAGCGCTGTAAGCGTTGCGGTTTTGGGGAGTGATTTTTGGCGGGGGATTTTTGGCGGGGGATTTTTGGCGGGTGCGCTGCGCTTACCCGCCCTACGATGACGGTGGGGCTCCTCTTGTAGGGTGGGTAAGCGGAGCGCACCCACCGTTTTTTTCACCCGGCCACAAAACGAACGGTAAGGTAATGGTTTTACTCCGGCTAAAAAAAAAGCGGCCCATCAGGGCCGATTTTCCGCCAGGAGCCGGGATTGCAAAGGGGGCGGCGGCGAGCCCCCTTTGCACGTTCGCGTGATACGTACATCCATATAAAGGGAACATTATGGCGAACGGAACGTGTTCACCGCCCTGGTATATATCATCTGAACACCTGCCTGATGGCGGGTGCGCTGCGCTTACCCGCCCTACGGCAATGGTGGTTTTCGTTTACTGGCGGGTGCGCTACGCTTACCCGCCCTACGCTAACGGCGGCTTTCGTTTGCTGGCGGGTGCGCTGCGCTTACCCGCCCTACACGAATCACTCACCCTTAAACATCGGCGGCGGGCGGCGGAAACGGCGCGTCAGCCACGTCAGATACATCAGCCCCAGCGCGGCCCAGATAAGCCCCATCGTCAGCGAACTCTTCTCCAGATTCAGCCACAGCACCGCAACCGTCAGCGCGCCCACCAGCGGAAGGATCAGATAATTAATCCGGTCCTTCCAGCCTTTATTGCGCCCTTCCCGCAGGAAAAAGTGATTCACCACCGAAAGGTTCACAAACGTAAACGCCACCAGCGCGCCGAAGTTAATCAGCGCCGTCGCAGTCACCAGGTCAAAAGAAAGCGCGCTCAGCGCCACGACGCCCACCAGAATCACGTTCAGCGCGGGCGTGCGCCATTTCGGGTGCACATAGCCAAAGACCTTTTCCGGGAAGACGTTATCGCGGCCCATCACATACAGCAGGCGCGACACGCTGGCGTGCGACGCAAGACCAGACGCCAGCGTGTTCACAAACGTACAGCACAGGAAAACCGACTGGAACAGCTTGCCGCCCACGTAAAGCGCGATTTCCGGCAGCGCCGCGTCCGGCTCTTTAAAGCGTCCCATCGTCGGGAAAAAGAGCTGAATAAAAAACGAGGCCGCGATGAAAATCACGCCGCCGTAAAGTGCTGTCAGAAAAATCGCCCGCGGAATGGTTTTGCCCGCATCCGGCGTCTCTTCTGAAAGCGTCGTTACCGCGTCGAATCCGAGAAACGAAAAACAGACGATGGTCGCTCCGGTGATAATCGGCAACAGCTGCGCGTTTTCACTGACAAACGGCTGTACCGACCAGATGGTGCCCGTCCCCTCGCCCTTATGCAGACCGTGGATCACCAGGAAAATAAACACCACGATGATCGCCACCTGCACCGTCACAAACAGCGTGTTGAAATTCGCCACCAGATTGACGCTTTTCAGGTTCGCGAGCGTCATGATGCCCACGTAAAGCACCACCCAGATCCACTGCGGCACGTCGGGGAACATCGCGGAGAGATAGAGCTTCGCCAGCAGCACGTTGATCATCGGCAGGAACAGATAATCGAGCAGCGACGACCAGCCCACCAGAAACCCGACGTGCGGGTTAATCGCCTGCTGGGCGTAGGTATAGGCGGAGCCTGCCGTCGGAAAGCGCTTGACCAGTTTGCCGTAACTGATGGCGGTAAACAGCACGCCCGCCAGCGCCAGCAAATAAGAGGCCGGCACGTGGCCGTTACTGATACCGGATACAATGCCGAAGGTGTCGAACACGGTCATAGGGGTCAGATAGGCCAGGCCCATCATCACCACCTGCCAGAGTTTGAGCGATTTGCGCAGCTGCGGACGCGCCGCGGCAACGTTGAGATCGTAGTTAATCGCCATCGCGCGTCCCCCCTTTCGTCTCTGTGATTCGTCGCGAAACAGAGGCCGGAGGGAGTCGTCGTGACGCGCGCTGAAAACGCGGATGAAGCAATGCCTCGGGCGCGGGCCCGTAGTTACTGCGGCTCAGGCGGGTGCCCGCGCGCAGCGGACAGACATAAAGTGGCACCATCTCAATATCCTCGTAACGTATCCTGAACGTCGTCTGTAAACCGCTGTCGCGCGCTAATCCTTCACGCGACACCGGAAAAGCCGGCGCAACAGGCCCGGCGAGCTTTTGCCGCGGCCTTCTGTGGCGCGGCATGGTGCGTACTGAATCCGCTTTGGGTATTAACAACCTGTAGCCTGGATAACGCCCGCCTGCCATAAAAGCGGGGAAAGTTTCAGGCCAGCCGTCAGGCGTTTTTCAGCATCCACTCAATTTCCGTTTCGGTGATGAGCCGCTCAAACTGGATAAGCTCGTCGTTCTTGCAGGCGTGAAACACCTCGCAAAAACGCGCGCCCAGCCGCTCGCGCATCGCCGGATGAACCTGGAATTCATACAGGGCGTCGCTCTGGCGGATAGGAAACGGCGCTCCTTCCTGCTCCAGACCGTTGCCTTCCACCGCCTCTGGCAGCGGCAAGTCGTTTTCCAGGCCGTGCACTATACCTGCAAGTACCGCAGACATCACGAGATAAGGGTTCGCATCCGCGCCCGCCACGCGATATTCCACGCGGTGGCTGTCGCGATCGCCGCAGGGAATGCGCAGCGCGACGGTGCGGTTGTTGTGGCCCCACGAGGCCTGAGTCGGGACATACATTCCCGGCTGGAAACGGCGGTAGGAGTTAACGTTTGGCGCAAGCAGCGCCATTGAGGCGGGCATCATGTCGATCATCCCGGCGAGCGCCTGCTTAAGCAGCGCGGAATCGTCACCGTCGGGGAGCGCCAGCACATTCTGCCCATTATCATCAACGATGCTGATATGAATGTGCATTCCGCTACCGGCGTGCTCTTCATAGGGTTTAGCCATAAAGGTGGCCTGCATGCCGTGTTTTTCGGCCACCAGCCGCACGAGGCGCTTGAGCGCCAGCGCGTGATCGCACGCCTGTAAGACGTTATCGGTGTGATGCAGGTTAATTTCAAACTGGCCCGGCGAGGCTTCCGCCACCGCGCCGTCGGCAGGGATCTGCTGCATACGCGCCAGCTCGTCGATATCGCTTAACACATCAGCGAAGCGATCAAGATTATCGACTGAATAGACCTGGCTTTGCGTGTTGCGATCCTGAGTGCCGGGCGCGCACGGCGGCTGGAGATAGCCTTCGGCGTCACGCTGGCGGTCAATGAGATAGAACTCCAGCTCTACCGCTACCACGGGGTGCAGACCGCGCTGGCGCAGCTGCTGCCAGAGCCGGTTCAGCACGTTGCGCGGCTCAACGTCAAAGGGAGTACCATCTTCATCCTGCATGGTGAGCAGGAGCTGCCCGAGATACTCCGGGTCAGTGGCCGACGGCACCAGGCTTCCCAGTACCGGCACGCAGCGGCGGTCCGGCTCGCCGAGATCCTGCCCTAACCCCGCCTCTTCCACCACATTGCCCAGAATATCCATCGCAAAAACCGAAGCCGGGAAATAACAGCCTTTCTCGACTTTTAAAAGACCCGCCACAGGGATGCGTTTGCCGCGAAAACAGCCGTTGAGATCCGTCAGCATTACGTCGACATACTCGGTCAACGGGTAACGCTCAAGATAGGCATTCACTTCGCGGGCAAACGCACTGGTTCGCCTCTCTTCACTGTGATGCACAAAGTTTTCTACTTCCACGATATTGGTTTCCATGATTCACCGCCGTTGTTGCAGATGCCGGTCCCGCAATCAGACCGTTCGATATAATTTCCACTTTTAGAATCTAGATGCAACAGAAATGTTTTTCAAATGTTAAATCTCGTTTGAATTTTGGTTACAACGCTGCTAGATTGAGAAAATATTGAACAGAAGGCGGTGCAAACGTAGCGTTTGTGCAGAATTTAGACCAGCGCGAGAGGACAGCATGGGCATTATATTTAACAGGCCGATGATAGGCGTCGTGATGTGCAGAAACAGTATCAAGGGGCACCCAAGCCAGACGTTACAAGAGAAGTACATTAACGCCGTGCTGAACGCTGGCGGCTTGCCGGTGCCCCTGCCTCATATCGTCGCTGAGTCTGTTCTTCTCGATCAGCTACTCGCTGAACTTGACGGCATTATGCTGCCGGGCAGCCCCAGCAACGTTCAGCCGCACCTGTATGGTGAAAACGGCGATGAGCCTGCCGCCGATCCCGGGCGGGACACTCTGAGCATCGCGCTGATAGAGCGCGCGCTGGAAAGGCGCATTCCCCTTTTCGCCATCTGTCGCGGGCTTCAGGAACTGGTTGTCGCCACCGGGGGGACGCTGTATCGTCGGCTGTTTGACGAGCCGGAACTGCTGGAACACCGCGAAGATCCTGAACTGCCGCTGGACCAGCAGTACGCGCCCTCTCACGAGGTGCAGGTAGTGCCGGGAGGGCTTCTTGGCAAACTGATACCGGGCTGCAACACGTTTTGGGTAAATTCGCTGCATGGCCAGGGCGCCCGCACGCTGGGCGCGCGGCTGCGTGTGGAAGCGCGCTCGCCGGATGGCCTTGTGGAAGCCGCAAGCGTTATCGATCACCCGTTTGCACTGGGGGTGCAGTGGCACCCGGAATGGAACAGCAGCGAGTACGCACTCTCGCGGCTGTTGTTTGAAGGTTTTATTACCGCCTGTCGGGGGTTTCGGGCCGAGAAGCCCCGACCCGCCTGACGTTACTATGAAGGAAGAGACTCTATGAGCGATGTCACCCTGGCGCCGGGGAAGCGTTTAGCGCAGATCCGCCAGCAACTGGGTTTGTCGCAGCGCCGCGTCGCTGAACTTTCCGGGCTTACGCACAGCGCTATCAGCACCATTGAACAGGACAAAGTGAGTCCGGCCATCAGCACGCTGCAAAAGCTGCTGAAGGTGTACGGGCTCTCGCTGTCGGAATTTTTTGCCGAACCAGAAAAACCGGACGAACCGCAGGTGGTCATCAATCAGGAAGATTTGATTGAGATAGGCAGCCAGGGCGTCTCGATGAAGCTGATTCATAACGGGAATCCGCATCGCACGCTGGCGATGCTGTTTGAAACGTACCAGCCCGGCACCACGACCGGGGAGAGGATCAAACACCAGGGTGAAGAGATTGGCACCCTGCTGGAAGGGGAAATCGTGCTGACCGTTAACGGCCAGACGTTCCACCTGACCGCAGGCCAGAGCTATGCCATCAATACCGGCATACCTCACAGCTTCAGCAATACCTCGGCCGGGATCTGTCGCATCATCAGCGCGCACACGCCCACTACCTTCTGATAACCGTTCAGCGCGTTCGGTTGGAAGAAGACGCCGGGCGCGCCTGACACGGGCCGCATCTGACCTGAGCTAAACGGGCTTTTTTCGCCTGCGGGCTTCTGCGTCAAAAATTCAGGCGGAACCGCCGCCTTACACGCGCTAACCCTTTGTAATCACAGGAGAGGCTATGGAATTTCACGATTTAACCTACTGGCAGAATAAGGCGGCGCGGCTGACTATCGAAGGCCGGCTATTTTATCAGGGCGACTACCGGGCGGCTGCCAGCGGCGACACTTTTAGCGTACTCAACCCGGCCACCGGCGAGCCACTTGCCGAAGTGGCGCGCGGGGCGAAGCGCGACGTGGACGCCGCGGTGGCGAGCGCCCGTGCGGTGTTCGAGCGCGGCGACTGGTCGCAGGCGGCACCCGCTGCGCGCAAAGCGGTGCTCATGCGCCTGGCCGCGCTAATGGAGCAGCATCACGAGGAGCTGGCGCTGCTGGAGTCGCTCGACACCGGCAAACCGATTCGCCATAGCCTGCGTGATGATATTCCAGGTGCGGCCCGCGCGCTGCGCTGGTACGCCGAAGCGGTCGATAAACTCTATGGCGAGGTGGCGCCCACCGATAACGCGTCGCTTGCGATGATCGTGCGCGAGCCGGTCGGCGTGGTGGCGGCCGTGGTGCCCTGGAATTTCCCGCTGCTGCTCGCCTGCTGGAAGCTTGGCCCGGCGCTTGCCGCCGGTAACAGCGTGGTGCTCAAACCCTCTGAGAAATCGCCGCTCTCGGCGCTGCGCCTTGCGGGGCTGGCGCGTGAAGCGGGGCTGCCGGATGGCGTGCTGAACGTAATACCGGGCTTCGGCCACGAGGCGGGCCAGGCGCTCTCGCTGCACCCGGATGTGGACGTGATGACCTTTACCGGCTCCACCCGCACCGGCAAACAGCTCCTTAAAGACGCGGGCGAATCGAACATGAAGCGCGTCTGGCTCGAAGCGGGCGGCAAGAGCGCCAATATCGTTTTCGCCGATTGCCCGGATCTCGACCAGGCCGCGGCGTCGGCTGCCGCCGGGATTTTCTATAACCAGGGCCAGGTCTGCATCGCCGGTACGCGCCTGCTGGTGGAAGCCTCCATTAAAGACGCGTTTCTGGCGCGCGTGAAAGCGCATGCGCAGAGCTTTACGCCAGGCGATCCGCTCGACCCGCAGACCACCATGGGCACGCTGATCGATGACGATCACGCCGCCAGCGTGCGCCGCTATATTGAGCTTGGCCAGGCGCAGGGCGCGACGCTGTGGCTCGATGGCCGCGCGCAGACGCACCCGGCCTGCATTGGCCCGACGATTTTTACCGACGTGGATAACCAGATGCGCGTCGCCCGCGAGGAGATTTTCGGCCCGGTGCTGGCGGTCACGACCTTTACCGGCGAAGAGGAAGCGCTGCGGCTCGCCAACGACAGCGACTACGGGCTCGGTGCCGCCGTCTGGACCCGCTCGCTCTCACGCGCCCATCGTATGGCCCGACGTTTGAAGGCGGGTTCCGTCTTTATCAATAACTATAACGACGGCGATATGACCGTACCGTTCGGCGGCTATAAGCAGAGCGGCAACGGGAGCGATAAATCGCTGCACGCGCTGGAAAAATTCACCGAACTGAAAACCATCTGGATGAGCCTGGAGCACAATCATGACTGAACATGTAAACAGCTACTACGCCGCAAGCGCCAATCCGCATGCGCCCTTCCCGACGCTTACAGAATCGCTCCAGTGCGATGTCTGTATTGTCGGCGGCGGCTATACCGGGCTTTCGTCGGCGCTGCATCTGGTGGAGCAAGGCTATGACGTGGTGCTGCTGGAGGCCGCGCGGATTGGGTTTGGCGCGAGCGGGCGCAACGGCGGCCAGGTGGTGAACTCGTATAGCCGCGATATTGACGTTATCGAGGCGCGCTACGGCGCAGAAACGGCGCGGATGCTCGGCAGCATGATGTTTGAAGGCGGCGAGATAATCCGCGAGCGCATTACGCGTTATGACATTCAGTGCGACTACCGCCCCGGCGGGATGTTTGTGGCGCTGAACCGCAAGCAGTATCTCGGGCTGATGGAGCAAAAGGCCAGTTGGGAGCGCTACGGCAATAACGGTCTTGAGCTGCTGGACGCCGACGCGGTGCGCAGCGAAATCGCGAGCCAGCGTTATACCGGCGCGCTGCTCGACCACAATGGCGGCCATATTCATCCGTTAAACCTGGCGCTCGGCGAGGCGGAGGCGATTCGCTCGCTCGGCGGTAAGATTTTCGAGCAGTCGGCGGCGGTGAGCATTACGCACGGCCAGCCTGCCGTGGTCAAAACCGCGCAGGGCCAGGTGACGGCGCGCTACGTGATTGTGGCGGGCAACGCCTATCTCGGCACGCGTCTTGAGCCTGCGCTCGCGCGACGCAGTATGCCGTGCGGCACGCAGGTGGTCACGACCGAGCCGCTGACCCCGGACGTGGCGGCGTCGCTGCTGCCGAACAATTATTGCGTCGAGGACTGCAACTATCTGCTCGATTATTACCGGCTGACGGCGGATAACCGCCTGCTCTACGGCGGCGGCGTGGTCTACGGCGCGCGCGACCCGGATGACATCGACCGGCTGATTATGCCGAAACTTTTGAAGACGTTCCCGCAGCTGAAAGGCGTGAAGATCGATTATCGCTGGACGGGGAATTTCCTGCTGACGCTCTCGCGGATGCCGCAGTTCGGGCGGCTTGAGAACAACATTTATTATATGCAGGGCGACAGCGGCCACGGGGTGACCTGTACGCACCTTGCCGGCAAGCTTATCTCCGAGGCGCTGCTCGGCGACGCCGAGCGTTTCGACGCGTTCGCGACGCTGCCGCATTATCCGTTCCCCGGCGGGCGCTCGTTTCAGATCCCGTTTACCGCGATGGGTGCCGCATATTACAGCCTGCGGGACCGGCTGGGCGTGTGATTGGTACGCTGGGTGCGTGATTGAAACGGTGGGTGCGCTTCGCTTACCCACCCTACAAACCACGCGGCGCCGATGTTGGTGGTTTTGCTCCGGCTTAAAAAAATCGGCTTCGCCGTTTCGCCGCAAACACGGTGGGTGCGCTTCGCTTACCCACCTTACATCTAACGTGCGGCCCAATATCGTAGGGCGGGTAAGCAACGCGCACC
This sequence comes from Cronobacter sakazakii, assembly GCF_000982825.1. Lineage (NCBI taxonomy): Bacteria > Pseudomonadati > Pseudomonadota > Gammaproteobacteria > Enterobacterales > Enterobacteriaceae > Cronobacter > Cronobacter sakazakii. Next base: position 3,489,496 of record NZ_CP011047.1, read on the forward strand.
CGCCATCCAGCATTATGGAGAACGCCTGGGCCGGGTGATATATACAAGGACGGTGAACACGTTCCGTTCGCCATAATGCTGCCTTTATATGGATGCTCGTTTCACGCGAACGTGCAAAGGGAGCTCGCCGCCGCCCCCTTTGCAATCCCGGCTCCCGGCGGAAAATCGGCCCTGATGGGCCGATTTTTTTTGAGCCGGAATAAAACCATCACCTTACCGTTTGTTTTGTGGCGGGTTAAAAAAACGGTGGGTGCGCTTCGCTTACCCACCCTACGAACCACGTGACGCTGATGCCGCCATCACATCCATTCCTCTTCCTTTATTACACGCAAAAAAAAAGCCGCCCCGTGTGGGGCGGCTGTCCTGATTGCCTGTTATCAGAAGCTGACTTTCAGCGTCACCTGGCCACCGTAGCCGCCGGTACCGGCGTCGTCGATGGTTTTGGTGTAACCGGCGCGAACGCCCAGCGTCACGTTGTCGCGGATCTGGCCGTCGATACCCACATCCAGCGCGGCGGCGGTGCCGTCCTGATCCGGATTGAAGGAGACCTCGCTGCCTGCCACACCCGGCGCGCTCACGTTCACATCGCCTTTGGAGTCAAACGTCTGGATAAAGGACGGACGCACCCACCAGCTTACCGGCGGCGGGTTGCCGCTCTCTTTCAGCGTCGCGTTGTTGCCAAAGCGCAGACCGGCACGCACCTGCTGGCTGTGACCGTCGCCGAACTGCACATCAGCAGCATCGTCGTTGCCATCTTTCAGGTTCACGCCGCGGTACTGGTATTGCACCTGCGGTTCGAGCACCAGGCCACTGCCGATATCAAACGGCAGACCGGTTTCGAAGGAGCCCACATAGCCCCAGCCGTGCGTTTTCATGCCGTCGCCGTCGCGCGGGTTGGTATCGAAGTTATGACGCGTACCCTGCGCCACCACATCAACCCACCAGCCGCTCTCATGCACGCCGTTGACATACAGACCGGCGCTGTACGCGTCGTCACGCACCGTACCCGCTTTCGATTTCTCGCTGCGCTGAACGTCGATAGCCGACAGACCTGCCGCACCGTAGATGCCGACACCCCATTCCATCGAGGGTGCCTGGCCTCTCCACAGATCGCTACCGATCTGCAGGAAGGTGTAGCCGCCTTTGCTTTCCGGCGTGTTGCCGTTACGCAGATCCGCACCGCCATGATCGTGGCTCAGTTGGCCTGCCTGGAAGCGCGCCCACAGGTTGCTGCCATCTTCAGACGGGCTGCGTGCCGCGTAGCGACGGCTGTCGAGCGAACCAAGCAGCGCGCTGTCGTAGTCCATCGCCTGCGCATACAGCGAGGTGTAGAGATACATGGCTGAACGGTAGTTCTGCGGGCCGTTTTCATCGCCGCTACCGGACGCGGTCGTCAGATACCAGCTTTCGTTGCCAGCGCCCTGACGCAGGCTGTAGTTATACGCCCCCGCCTGCAGGTTGTTGGCAAGGCTGAACGCATCGTCGGTGGTGGTCGCACCGTTGATGGCATTCACAACCTGGATGCCGTCGCCGGTGGTGCGCGCACCGAGGCCACCCTGATTACGGATAGCGATGCGGGTGTTGCCGGTCGCGGTGCCGCCGTCAAGGATCAGGCTGTCGGTGGTCGCCGTACCGCCCTGGAACAGGGTGTTCAGCGTGATGGTGCCGCCGTTACCCGTCAGACTAGTGACCGTCAGGGTTTTCGGAACGAACGCGCCCGTCGGTGCCTGGTAATCGATAGAGCCGCCGAGCGTCAGGTTGTCCAGCAACGAGTTGCCGGTCATCAGCCAGGTGGAGCCAGCGTCAACGGTCAGATCGGTCGGGTCAATCATACCGGTGAGCGAGGTGCCGTTGGTCAGTTGCAGCGAGGTGCCAAGCTGCGCGATAACGTCCGTCACCGCTTCGAGGCCGCTGAAGACCAGCGTACCGCTCTGCAGCCAGGTGCCGCCGGTCTGCTTAAGAATACCGCTGACGGTCAGTTTGCCGTCGCCGTCTTTGTACAGGCTGCCGGTGCCGTTGATATTCGCGGCAATGGTGTTGTCGCTCTTATCGGTGGTCACGCTCAGCTTGCCGGTATTGGTGACGTTGCCCGCGATGGCCGAGCCATCTTTCAGCGCGGTGGTGCCGGTCAGGATACCGCCATCCGCCACGTTGAGTTTACCGCCATCCTGCACCACGGTGTTGTTGGCGATACCGTCTGCTGCAACGGTCAGCACGCCGCCGCCTTCCAGCAGCACGCTGTTCGCCAGTTTATTGGCGATAGAGAACTGACCCAGCGCGTTGGTGCCGTTAACCGTTGTGTCGGTGCCGGCGATAATACCCGCGCCGCTGTTAAGATCGATGTTGGTCGCTTCGGCCGCATCCGCCACCGCCAGCATACCGCCCTGGTGAATGATGGTCTGGTCGGCGACACCGCCTTTACGGATGTACTGTACGCCGCCTTTGGTCACGGTGGTCGCGATAGCCGTACCGCCCAGCGTCACGCTCTGGCTGCCGTTTTCGCTGACGGTGGAAGACGCCACCGTACCGCCGTTATTGACGACCTGATCGCCCACCACGGTGTTGTCGATGACAATACCGCCTTCATTGACGTTCTGGATCCCGCCCGCCTTGATGATGGTCGAAATCACCGTACCGCCGCTGTTGACGTTCTGCGTACCGCCCAGATTGATGGTGGTGCTGGTCGCCGTACCGCCGGTCAGCACGTTCTGAACGCCGCCGTATTCAATATTGGTATTGAAAGCCTGGCCGCCGTTGTAGATATTCTGCGCAGTGCGGCCATACAGGCTGGTGTTTTTCGCCACACCGCCGCGGTAGACGTTCTGTACCGCGTCAGCCGCGAGTTCAGCGCCGTCAGCGGTACCGCGCACGTTCTGTACAGAGCCGTTAATCAGCACGGTATTCTCAGCCGTAGCGCCCGCGCCGATGTTCTGGACAGCGCCGGTATCCATACTGGTGTTCACGGCGCGACCGCCGCTCAGCAGGTTTTGCTCGCCGCCGCGGTTATTGGTTTCGGTAACCACCGCGCCGTTGTAGACGGTCTGTTTCGCATCGTCGTTCAGCCAGGTTGAGGTGACGTTCGCGCCTGCATACACGCGCTGTTCGCCATTCTCATACAGTTCGGAGCCGATAGAAGTCCCGTAAACATCCATTACGCCGTTGTCGAAGACCATCGTCACGTCCGCCAGAGCGTCTTTGTTTACGCGCTGGTAGCCGTTGTTTTGCAGAATGGTCACGATGGAGTGGCCGTCCACAATCTGCGTGCCTTCCACCGTTGTCATATCGGTGGTGCCGCCGGTAAAGACGTTTTCTCTGCCGCCCGTGGCGATGGTGCCGCCGTAGGTGTAGCCGCCGGAATTAACATTCTGAACGCCGCCTTTCTCGACGCGGGTGTCGTAGGCTTTACCGCCGCTGCCGATGTTCTGCGTGCCGCCCAGCAGACGGGTCGCCAGCGCCTGCGCGCCGTTGTTGACGTGCTGCTCGCCGCCGTTCATCACGGTAGAGATAGCGACCGCCGAGTTAGCCAAAATCTGGGTGCCGCCGGCGTTAATCACGGTGCTGCGCGACCAGCCGTACGGGTCGACAATCTGCTGCCCGCCGTTGTTAACAACCGCGTCAAACGACTGACCATCGACGCGCTGGACGCCGCCGCTGTTGACCAGCGTGCCTTTCGCGTGACCGCTCGCCATGATGAGCTGCACGCCGCCGTCGCTGATGCTGGTGCCGGACGCGGTGCCTTCAACCAGCTGCGTGCCGCCGCCAAAGACGGTGCCGTCAGACGCCGCGCCGCCCAGTTTCACGTGCTGGACGCCGCCGCTGTGAACGATAGAGCCCGCCGCCAGACCGCCCACATTCACGATTTGCAGGCCGCCGTCGTTGATGACCGCAGAGATAGCCGTGCCGTCAACCGCCTGGGTGCCGCCCTGGTTGATTTGCGCGTCCACCGCTTTCCCGGTTTCCTGCACGAGCTGCGTGCCACGGTCGCCAATGCTGGTGCCGGACGCTGTACCCGCTACCACCTGGGTGCCGCCTGCGAAGATTTTCGCAGTTGAGGACGCGCCGCCTTTGTTGATGTGTTGCAGGCCGCCGCTGGTGACGATAGATCCGCGCGCCAGGCCGCCGTTGTTGATAATCTGCGTACCGCCATCTTTCACGACCGCGGACGTCACGGTACCGTCGACGCTCTGTACGCCGCCGCGGTTCACGTGAGTATCGTTCGCCATCCCGGTTTTGGTGACGAGCTGAACACCGCCGTCGCTGATGCTGGTGCCGGACGCCATGCCCGCAACCACCTGAGCGCCGCCGCCAAAGATAACGCCGTCGGACGACGCGCCGCCGAAGTTAATATGCTCCAGACCGCCACTGTTGACCGTGGTGGCACGCGCCAGACCGCCGCTGTTGACGAGCTGAATGCCGTCTTTATTCACGACCGCCGAGGTGGCCGTGCCGTCAACGCGTTGCAGACCGCCCGCGTTCACCAGCGATGCGAAAGCCAGACCGCCGGTTTTCACATGCTGAATAGCGCCCTGACCGATAACGGTACGACCCGCCGTACCGGAGACCGACTGAATGCCGCCGAGCAGTACGGAATCTGACGCCGCGCCGCCCAGTTTCACATCCTGAACGCCGCCGCTGCGCACCACGGTGCTGTTGGCGTGGCCGCCGTTCTGCACCAGCTGTACGCCGCCGTCGTTGATGGTCGCGTAGTTGGCGGTACCATCGACATTCTGCAGACCGCCGCTGTTAACGGTCGCGCTAACCGATTTACCAGTCGCTTCGATATGCTGCTCCGCACCGGCATCGATCTGGGTATTAGACGCGGTGCCCGCAAGCTGCTGCACGCCGCCAAACAGATGCGCGTCGGCAGAGGCGCCGCCCACGGAGACGTGTTGCAGACCGCCGCTGTTGACCTGGGTGTTTTTCGCCAGGCCGCCGCTGTTAACAATCTGGGTGCCGCCGTCTTTGACAATGGCGGAAATCGCCGTGCCGTCAACGGCCTGAGTACCGCGATTGTTGATTTGCGTGCCGGTCGCCTGGCCTGTCACCTGCACCTGCTGTGAGCCGCCGTCGTTCACGCTGGTGCCGGATGCGTTGCCGGAAACCTGCTGGATGCCGCCGCCAAAGACGACGCTGTCAGAGGCGGAGCCGCCTTCTGCCACATACTGCAGGCCGCCGCTGTTGATCGCCGTGCTGTCCGCTTTGCCGCCGCGGTTAACGAGCTGGATGCCTTTATCGTTGATGGTGGTGGTTTTTGCAGTACCGTCGACGCGCTGCAGACCACCTGCGTTAATGAGCGTGCCGGAGGCATTCGCGCCCACCTGCACATGCTGTACGCCGCCGTCGCCGATGATGGTGTCGCCCGCCGTACCCGCCAGTTGCTGGGTGCCGCCAAGCAGGATGGAGCCCGAGGCCGCGCCGCCGAGTTTCACATCCTGCACGCCGCCGCTGCGCACCACGGTGCTGTTGGCGTGGCCGCCGGTCTGAATCAGCTGGGTGCCGCCGTCGTTCACGGTGGCGAAATTCGCGGTGCCGTCCACGTTTTGCAGGCCGCCGCTGTTGACCGTCGCGCTGACAGAAAGGCCCGTCGCTTCGATATGCTGTTCGCCGCCAGCGTCAATCTGCGTGTTAGACGCGGTGCCCGCGAGCTGCTGCGTGCCGCCAAAGAGATGCGCATCGGCAGACGCACCGCCGAGCGACACATGCTGCAGGCCGCCGCTGTTGACCTGGGTATCTTTCGCGAGACCGCCCTTGTTGACGATCTGGGTACCGCCCTCTTTCACCACGGCGGAGATTGCCGTGCCGTCAACGGCCTGGGTACCGCGATTGTTGATCTGGGTGCCGATCGCTTTACCGGTCACCTGCACCTGCTGGGAACCGCCGTCGTTCACGCTGGTGCCGGACGCCATGCCGGAAACCTGCTGAATACCGCCGCCAAAAACGGTGCCTTCAGACGCCGCACCGCCCTGGGCGATGTATTGCAGACCGCCGCTGTGAACCGCGGTGTTGTCCGCAAGGCCGCCGCTGTTGACCAGCTGGATGCCTTTGTCGTTGATGGTCGTGTCTTTCGCGGTCCCGTCGACGCGCTGCAGGCCGCCTGCGTTAATCAGCGAGCCGGACGCCGAACCGCCGGTTTTCACATGCTGTACGCCGCCATCGCCAATGATGGTGCCGCCCGCGTTGCCCGCGAGCTGCTGCGTGCCGCCGAGAAGAATGGAGTCAGACGCCGAACCGCCGAGGGCCACGTCCTGAATGCCGCCGTCGCGCACCACGGTGCTGTTGGCATGACCGCCGGTCTGCACCAGTTGCACACCGCCGTCTTTGATAGTGGCATAGTTGGCCGTGCCGTCGACATTCTGCAGACCGCCGCTGTTGACCGTCGCGCTCACGGAAAGCCCGGTCGCTTCGATATGCTGCTGTGCACCGGCATCGATCTGGGTGTTTGACGCCGTACCCGCCAGCTGTTGCGTGCCGCCGAAAAGATGGGCATCGGCAGACGCGCCGCCGAGCGATACATGCTGCAGGCCACCGCTGTTCACCTGGGTGTTTTTCGCAAGGCCGCCACGGTTAACGAGCTGGGTGCCGCCGTCTTTGACGATGGCGGAAATTGCCGTGCCGTCAACGGCCTGGGTACCGCGGGCGTTGATTTGCGCATCGCGGGACTGGCCGCCGACCTGAACCTGCTGGCTGCCGCCGTCGTTGATGCTGGTGCCGGACGCAGTGCCGGAGACTTGCTGGATGCCGCCGCCAAAGATCACGCCATCAGAGGACGAACCGCCCGCGCTGACATACTGCACGCCGCCATTATTGACGGTGGTGTTACGGGCGTAACCGCCGCGCTCCACCAGCTGATGGCCCCCGTCGTTGACCACGGCGGAGATGGACGTGCCGTCAACCGACTGCGTACCGCCATTATTGATAATGGTGGTGGTTGCCGTGCCGCTCGCCTGTACGTGTTGCTCGCCGCCATTGCCGACGACGGTATGCACCGCTGAACCGGCTACCTGCTGTACGCCACCCTCGAGAACAACCGTTCTCTGCGCCTGGCCGTCTTTTTCCACGAACTGCAAACCGTCATTGATGACAGTGCCGTTCGCCACGCCCTGCTGGCGAACAATCTGAACGCCGCCATCATTCAGCGTGGTTTTCTGTGTCAGCCCGCCTGCAACAATCTGATTGCCCTGCGCGCCGATAATATGATTTGTCGTCGTCCCGCCGACCAGAACCTGCTGGGTGCCGTTCTGCACCAGCTCATCCTGTACCGACGAGGTGACATCGGGCGTGAACGCGAACGCGCCGCCGCTGGCAAGCGAACTCCCTACCGCTGCCGTCAACAACACCGCCCCGCTGGCGCGTTTGCCCTTCGCTCGCGTGAGCTCGGAGACCACAATAAACGCGCGCTGGACTTCACTCCACACCAGCCGGTAACTGCAATTAAGACTTCTCTTCATATTGATGCCCTCGAAACCCGCTCAGACGCCGTTATGCGGCATGCTGATTTGGGTCTGCCAATGCTGTTGTTTTGATGTCGAATGGGTTGCTTTTCAGGGAGATCAGCCGACGTAAGTGGCCAATCACCTGTTTACCCGTGATAAAACGCGTGCACTCGTACTGCCGGTCCGTGCCTTTGTGGCGCGGACACCAGAAATAGTCCTGATGATCAAAATTAAGCCGCACGTCATCCCAGCAGCCGTTGCAGACGTGGGTATTGATGACGCGCCAGGGGGTATAAAACTCGCTGGCCGGCAGGCTGAAACCGCTAATCAGCACCACCGGAATGCGACAGCCCCAGGCAAGCCAGGAAAGACCGCTGCCGAGGCCGATGAAAAACTCTGCGTGTTCGAGCAGCGCCACGCGGTCGCGCAGCGGCAGGTTGCCGGTAAAATCTTCCGCACCGTGGGGGATTTTGTTCCAGACATAGCCGCGTCCGACAACACGCTCTTTGTCGATGCACAGCACGCGGTAGCCCTGCGCTTTCAGAAATTCGATCACCTCATGCCAGCCGGTGCCGTTATTCCAGAATTTGGCCTGGCTGGTGGATTGCGTGGCGATGCAGACATAGGGTTCGGGTATCTGGCGCGGCGAATGGACGCGCAGATCGGGGACGATTTCGCTCGGGTCGACGCCCAGAATATGGCCTGCCGTGCGGTGTAACCCGACCGCGCGAAAATCAAACGGCTGCTTGTCGAGATCGCCCTGAAAGAACAGCCCGACGCGCCAGGTCGCGTAAGGCGGCTCGCGGTGCGTCCGCTGGCTTGCCCAATTCTCCGGTGCGTAAAACTGCAACTGTGTGTAGACGGGCGCGAAAAGATCGATAATCGGCTGCGCCATCGTGCATTCCACCTGGCAGCCGTAAGTCTGACGAAAGCGTTCGGCATAGGGCACCCATCCCACAAGATCGCCCAGCGTGCCGGTGGGAAAGGAGATCAGCACCGGTTTGTCGCGCATATCGAGCGCGTGGTCGAGCAGCGGTTCGCTCTGCCCTTTTTTCCAGACCTGTAACCGAAACGGGACATAGTATTTCTTGGTACTAATTACCCAGCCTTCGGCGATATCACTCGCAAAAAGTATATTTCCCGTTTCGTCATCGCTTATTTCGACGCGCCAGTCACCTGCGGGAAGCAGCAGTCTGGCACCGTCATTGAAATCGTACAAAATGCCTTCCGGACCCTGCTGTGTGGGTATTTCCGGGGGTAAAATAAAGGCGTAGCCATTACTGGCAGATGAAGAAAGCGTCATCGCCATACCTACCTTAATTATCAGTATCAGGGTTATGCTGCTATTAAATAATTAACCCAACGTGTTTCAGACACACGTCAACTCTCGGCGCGCTGTTGCCCGAGACAGTTATTTATCCGACATCTTTCCGTTCCTTGAGCCATCTTAAAGCTGGTTTTAGTGTAGCTACATCGTTACTTATTGCAAATTTTTACCAAATATAAAAGTCCTTTTAAATCATAGAGATGAAGAAATGTCACCCTGAGTGACTTTTCACTAAAGCTAAACTTTACAAGCATTTAGCTCTGCTATAGAGACACTCTTTTAGGATTATCCTTACCTTGCAATACGCAGATCAGGCTATTTTCGGGTAGGGAGAATATATTAACCGGGCGACAAGCCAGGCGCTAAAAACATATTCTTTGAAGGATTTCAATAGGACAAACGGAAGCTATAGGCTTTTTCTTAAGACAGATATTAGTAGGGATTGGTTACTGACAGCAATTAATTAATGAATAAAAAATAAACACCCGCGACTGAAACCTTATGTGAATAATGATTTTTAGGACTAATACATAAACGATAATAGATATTCCGAAACGTTTTGGGCTGATGAATATATTTTGAGCGTGTTGTTTTATTATTGCGAGCGCATTCACAAGACAGTTGTACAATAACGACGCGCCTATAACGTTTTGTCATCCTTCCTTAACGGGTAAGTAACAGAAACGAAGCGGTGGCAGCTTTTCCATTATGAAACAGCGTTTTTAATTCCTTTCTGTCCTGGTGGAAGCTATAATGCGGGCATTCTAACTTGAATGGTTTCAGCACATTGGATATCGCCTTTACCGTCGAACAATCGCTCACTCGCCGCCTGGCTGAACCACAAGCACACTTTCTCCTGCACGCTTTTTTGATGTCACCTATCCTTAGGCTGTGGCATCACAACTTTCGCAACACAAGTTTACCCAAACGGCAGAGTACGCCGCAGGGCATGATTTCCATATCCTTCAACTAAAGATTAAGACTGTCATGAAAAAGACGAAAATTGTTTGCACCATCGGCCCGAAAACCGAATCCGAAGAAATGCTGACCAAAATGCTCGACGCGGGCATGAACGTGATGCGCCTTAACTTCTCCCACGGCGATTACGAAGAACACGGTCAGCGCATCAAAAACCTGCGCAATGTTCTTGCGAAAACCGGCAAGCAAGCCGCCATTCTGCTGGACACGAAAGGCCCGGAAATCCGCACCATCAAACTGGAAGGCGGCAATGACGTCTCCCTGAAAGCGGGCCAGACCTTTACCTTTACCACCGACAAATCCGTTGTCGGCAACAGCGAAATTGTTGCGGTGACCTACGAAGGCTTCACCAAAGACCTTTCCGTCGGCAACACCGTGCTGGTGGATGACGGCCTGATCGGCATGGAAGTGACGGCCATCGAAGGTAACAAAGTCATCTGTAAAGTGCTGAACAACGGCGATCTGGGTGAAAACAAAGGCGTTAACCTGCCGGGCGTTTCCATCGCGCTGCCAGCGCTTGCTGAGAAAGACAAGAAAGATCTGATTTTCGGTTGCGAGCAGGGCGTCGACTTTGTCGCAGCCTCCTTTATTCGTAAACGCTCTGACGTCGAAGAAATTCGCCAGCACCTGAAAGCGCACGGCGGCGAGCACATCCAGATCATCTCCAAAATCGAAAACCAGGAAGGCCTGAACAACTTCGACGACATCCTCGAAGCGTCTGACGGCATCATGGTCGCGCGTGGCGACCTGGGCGTGGAAATCCCGGTAGAAGAAGTGATCTTCGCGCAGAAGATGATGATCGAAAAATGTATCCGCGCGCGTAAAGTCGTTATCACCGCAACGCAGATGCTGGATTCCATGATTAAGAACCCGCGTCCGACCCGCGCTGAAGCAGGCGACGTGGCGAACGCCATTCTCGACGGCACCGATGCCGTGATGCTGTCTGGCGAATCCGCAAAAGGCAAATATCCGCTGGAAGCAGTAACCATCATGGCGACCATCTGCGAGCGCACCGACCGCGTGATGACCAGCCGTCTGGAGTTCAACAACGACAGCCGTAAACTGCGTATCACCGAAGCCGTCTGCCGCGGTGCGGTGGAAACTGCCGAGAAACTGGAAGCGCCGCTGATCGTGGTGGCGACCGAAGGCGGTAAATCCGCGAAATCCGTTCGTAAATACTTCCCGGACGCGACTATCCTTGCGCTGACCACCAACGAACTGACCGCGCGTCAGCTGGTGCTGAGCAAAGGCGTGGTGCCGCAGCTGGTGAAAGAGATCTCTTCTACGGATGATTTCTATCGTCTGGGTAAAGATGCCGCACTGGAAAGTGGTCTCGCGAAGAAAGGCGATGTGGTGGTAATGGTCTCTGGCGCACTGGTACCGAGCGGTACGACCAATACCGCGTCTGTACACGTCCTGTAATAATATCCACCTATTTTTATGTATGATTAAAAAGGCGCCGCGAGGCGCCTTTTAATTTGGCTTAAATAGACGCTGTGAATAAAAAAGCAAATCGGATTTCACTATTTAAGATTGTTTTTTTCTAAGATGAATCCGATGAAAGTTAGCTGTTTTCCCTCAATTTTTTTAATGATCCGCGTAAGGTCGATGCTTCTTTGAGCGAACGATCAAAATTAAGCGTATTCCCATCAAAAAAATATTCTCAACCTAAAAAACTTTGTGTAATACTTGTAACGCTACATGGAGATTAACTCAATCTAGAGGGTATTAATAATGAATCGTACTAAACTGGTACTGGGCGCGGTAATCCTGGGTTCTACTCTGCTGGCTGGTTGCTCCAGCAACGCTAAAATCGATCAGCTGTCTTCTGACGTTCAGACTCTGAACGCTAAAGTTGACCAGCTGAGCAACGACGTGAACGCAATGCGTTCCGACGTTCAGGCTGCTAAAGACGACGCAGCTCGCGCTAACCAGCGTCTGGACAACATGGCTACTAAATACCGTAAGTAATAGTACCGTGTGATAGAAAAATGGCGCACATTGTGCGCCATTTTTTTTGCCTGTCTCCTGCCCTCTCGCCTCTTCTGTTTTTACGCTTTGCACTGATAACCAAAACCCGACGCCATAAACTTCCGTATCACCGGGATGCAGCCAGACACGATCACTGAATCGTGACGCGCCCTGCTGTGGGCTCTGCCGCGTCAGAGAGTGTCTCACCGCCTGACGGCATCACAGCCGCTTTCACGCTCTGTATCGTCGTCACGGGCGCAGGCGTCGTGCTGTGTGCATCCACCTGAACGGGATAGCCCGCCCTGCGCGTCAGCGCGTTATCCACCGCCACCGCGTCGGTGCCCGCGTCGTCAATAAACTGTCCGAAAGCGGCGTTAATCGCCACGGGCATCGTCTGCGGATTGTCGGCATCACTGCGCGAGAGCGGCTGGTGCACTTCCACATAGCGTCTGCCGTCCGGCTCCGTGGAATATTTCACCGGTTCATTGATGATTTGCACCCGCGTGCCCCACGCCACCTGGGTAAACAGCGATTTGATATCGGCGGCGCGCATACGGATACAACCTGAACTTGCGCGCAGCCCGATACTGCTGCGGGCATTGGTGCCGTGAATAAGATATTCGCCGCCACCCTGCTGTAAACGCAGCGCAAAGCGCCCCAGCGGGTTATTCGGCCCGGCGGGTATCACAGCAGGCAGCGTGATGCCCTGCGCCTGTGAGCGCGCGCGCATGGCGGCGATTGGCGTCCAGGTCGGGTTGGGGATTTTCTGGATGATGCGGGTGGTCATGACCGGCGTTTCGCGCCCCGTCAGGCCGATGCCTATCGGATAGACCTCCACGCGGTTCTCGCCTGGCGGATAGTAGTAAAGGCGCAGCTCAGCGAGATTAACCACTATGCCCTCGCGCGGCGTGTCGGGCAGCAGCATCTGCGAGGGGATCGTCAGCTCGCTGCCGGGCATCGGCAGATAAGGGTCAACGGTGTTATTGGCCTCCAGCAGTAACAGCACGCCGGTCTGATACCGCTCGGCGATTTTCTCAAGGCTTTGACTGTTTGCAGGAACAAGCCAGGTCTGATTCTGGCCAATCAGGCGGCTGCCGGGCGGCGGGAGCGGATAATCCACCGCCGACGCCTGCGTCGCGCCCATCAGCAGCAGCGCGAACAGCGGGAAGGAAAAAATCGGTTTCATAAGCACGACCTGTTTTCACCGGCGAGGCCGGAATGCTGAACATCCGCGAGGCCGCAGAGGCCACGCGTGACGAGGAAAAGTCGTGCTTTAAGATTAGCTCAGGTCGGCGGCTTTCGCGCGGATAGCGCGGATCATCGCCTCTAAGCCCTGAGAGCGGGACGGGGTGAGGTGCTGGGTCAGCGACATCTCTTCAAACCACGGACGCACGTCGAAGTTCACGATATCCTGCGCCGTCATCTGCTGGTAGAGCGCGAACACCACGGCGATAAGCCCTTTGACGATGGCGGCATCGCTGTCGCCGCGCATCTCAATCACGCCGTTCTCGCCAGGGTTCATCACAATCCAGACCTGGCTCTGGCAGCCCTGGATGCGGTGCGCGGGCGTGCGTTCGGCGTCGTCGAGCGGTGCCAGGCGCTGCCCCAGCTCAATGATATAGAGATATTTTTCTTCCCAGTTGGCGCAGCGGTTGAAGTTACGCAGCAGTTTTTCTTTTTCCGGCAAACCAGCCATTCTCGCTCCTTTTAGCCTAACAAACGATGAATGCGGATAAGCCCGGCCACCAGCCGGTCCACTTCATCTTCGGTATTGTACATCGCGAGCGACGCGCGGCACATCGCAGGCACGCCGTAGAACTCCATTAGCGGCATCGCGCAGTGGTGGCCGGTACGTACCGCAATACCGTAATTATCGAGAAAACTGCCCACGTCATAGGCGTGGTGCTTGCCAAGATTAAACGCGATAACGCCAAGGCGTTCCTGAGGGCCATAAATCTGTAAGTCCGGCACCGCCTGCAACTCGCGCAGCGCATACGCCATCAGCGTGCGCTCGTAATCGTGAATATTCTCAAGGCCAATGGCATCGACATAATCCATCGCCGCGCCAAGGGCGATAATGCCGCCCGTGTTCGGCGTTCCGGCTTCAAACCGCCACGGCGCTGCCGCCCAGGTGGTGCCTTCGGTCAGGCTGACGGTCGCTATCATCGCCCCGCCCCCTTCCCACGGCGGCATCGCCTGGAGAATCTCTTCTTTGGCGTAGAGAATGCCGATCCCGGTCGGCCCGTAAAGCTTATGGCCGGAGAAGAGATAGAAATCGCAGTCCAGCGCCTGTACGTCTACTTTGTGGTGCATCACCGCCTGCGCGCCGTCCACCAGCACTTTGACGCCCGCCTGATGCGCCGTCGCGATAATGTCCGCGATCGGGTTTTCGGTGCCGAGCACGTTAGAGACGTGCGTCACCGCCAGCAGGCGGGTGCGCTCATCCATCAGCGACGGCAGTTTATCGAGCTGTAGCGTGCCGTCCTGGTTAATCGGCAACACGCGAAGCTCAGCGCCGGTACGTGCGCAGAGCATCTGCCAGGGCACGATATTGGCATGATGCTCCATCGCCGTGACGATCAGGTTATCGCCCGCGCGCAGCTGGCTATTGCCCCAGCTGTTCGCCACCAGGTTGATCCCCTCGGTGGTGCCGCGCACGAATACAATCTCTTCCGGCAGGCGCGCGTTAATGAACTGCGCGGCGCGAGTGCGCACAGCTTCCATACGCTGGGTCGCGTCCGCGCTCAGGGTATGGATACCGCGATGCACCGCCGCGTAACCGTGGCGGTAGAACTCCGCCTCAGCCTCAATCACCGCTGTCGGCTTCTGCGCGCTGGCGGCGCTGTCGAGATAGGCCAGCGGCTGGCCGTTGACCTCACGTGCCAGAACCGGGAAATCGCTGCGGATCTGCTGTAGAGAAAAACTCATGCCTCTCCCCCTGCAAAGCGCTGACCGATACGCGCCAGCACCTGCTGTTTCAGCGCTTCGTCGTGGATGCTTTCGGTCAGCTCCGCGGCAAAGGCGTAAATGATCATCTGCTGCGCCGCCTGTTCGTTGATACCGCGCGAGCGCAGATAGAACATCTGTTCGTCGTCGATGCGACCCACGGTAGCGCCGTGGCTGCATTTCACGTCATCGGCGTAAATTTCCAGCTGCGGTTTGGTGTCCACTTCCGCCAGCCTGCCAAGCAGCAGGTTGTTGTTGGTCATCTGCCCGTCGGTCTTAATGGCATGCTGCGCCACTTTAATCAGCCCGTTAAAGACCGCGCGGCCTTTATCACGCACGATGGTTTTATGCAGCTGACGGCTGTTGCAGTAGCCTTTGTTGTGCTCAAGCCAGGTGCGGGTGTCGCACACCTCGTTATTCACCGGCAGCGCCAGACTGTTCACGCGAAGCGTAATGTTCTCGCCGTTGAGCTGCGTGCTGGTGTTGTGGCGCAATACGCCCGCGCCCAGCAGATAGCTGCTGCTGGCGGCATGGGCATCCTGCGACACGATTAAATCGTTATGCGCGAAGTGCCAGCTCACCGGGTTTTCAAACGCGAGCTTATAGTGATTAAGCTGCGCGTTAGCGCCCACCTGCATGGTCAGGCGCGCGCCGGTGAAGTGCGGTTTTTCGTCACGGCTGACGTAATGCTCGATAACCGTCGCCTGCGCGCCTTCGGCAAGCTCCAGATGATGACGATAATGTACGGTGTTGATTTCATCGCCCGCACGGCCCGCGCTGATGTGCATCAACAGAAGCGCTTTTGACGGCTTCTGGTTACGCGCCACGTGGATATGCGTTACGCTCTGCGCCAGGCTTTCGGTCAGGTGTAAAAACGCCTCCGGCTGCACCGGCGTGGTCAGCCCGCGGCGGCTGTCGTTCACGCTTATCTCAAAGCCGCTGTTGTCCGTCGCGTCGCTCAGTTCCGGCGCGAAGCGGCCATCAATAAACACCAGGCGCAGCGCGTCAACGGGCAGCGCCAGCGCGCTCAGTGCTTCCTGGCTTAGCGCCTCGGCAGCGGGTGCCACGAAATCGTGCTTCAGCAGGCCGTCGAGCGGCGTGTATTTCCAGTCTTCATGTTTACGGGTCGGAAGGCCGAGGCGCAGCAGCTGTTGCAGATGCTCGCGCGCCTCTTCTGAGCGCTCACCGCCCTGCGCTTCAAACAGGCGATGCCACTGTTGCAGCGCGTTACTGCTGTTCGGTAAGCCAGCCATAGCCCTGCTCCTCCAGCTGTTTGACCAGAGAGAAGTCGCCAGACTTCACAATGCGCCCCTGGTAGAGCACATGGACGAAGTCGGGCTTGATGTAGTCCAGAATGCGCTGATAGTGGGTGACGATGATGAATGAACGCTTACCGTCGCGCAGCGCGTTCACGCCTTCGGAGACGATTTTCAGGGCGTCGATGTCCAGGCCCGAGTCGGTTTCATCGAGAATACACAGGTCTGGCTCCAGCACCGCCATTTGCAGAATGTCGTTACGCTTTTTCTCACCGCCGGAGAAACCCACGTTAACGGAACGGGTCAGCAAGTCTTCCGGCATTTGCAGCAGCTTGATTTTCTCTTCCATCAGATCCTGGAAATCGAAACGATCAAGCTCTTCCTGGCCGCGGTATTCGCGCACCGCATTCAGCGCGGTTTGCAGGAAGAACTGGTTGCTGACGCCCGGAATTTCTACCGGATACTGAAACGCCATAAAGATGCCTTCGCCTGCGCGCTCTTCCGGCGACAGCTCCAGCAGATCTTTGCCTTTGAAACGCACTTCGCCGCCGGTGATTTCATAATCTTCGCGCCCGGCGAGCGTTGCGGAAAGCGTACTTTTGCCGGAGCCGTTCGGCCCCATGATGGCGTGTACTTCCCCTGGTTTTATTTCAAGGTTCAAACCGCGCAGGATCGCCTTCTCTTCCACGCTGACCTGTAAATCTTTGATGCTTAACATGTCTTATCCTTTTTCTTACCTTAGCCGACGCTGTGCTCAAGGCTAATGGCTAATAATTTTTGCGCTTCGACCGCGAATTCCAGCGGCAGCTCTGAGAAGACATCCTTACAGAAGCCGTTAACGATCATGGAGATAGCGTCTTCTTCGCTGATCCCGCGCTGCAGGCAGTAGAACAGCTGGTCTTCGCCGATACGCGACGTAGTTGCCTCGTGCTCAAGCTGGGCGCTGTTGTTGCGGCACTCGACATACGGGAAGGTATGCGCGCCGCAGTCCGGGCCAATCAGCATCGAGTCGCACTGCGTGAAGTTACGGGCGTTGGTGGCGGTCGGCATAATTTTTACCAGGCCGCGATAACTGTTCTGGCTTTTGCCGGCGGAGATGCCTTTAGAGATGATCGTCGATTTGGTGTTTTTACCGATGTGGATCATCTTGGTGCCGGTATCCGCCTGCTGATGGCCGCTGGTCAGCGCCACCGAGTAGAACTCGCCGATGGAGTTGTCGCCGCGCAGGATGACGCTCGGGTATTTCCAGGTGATGGCCGAACCGGTTTCCGATTGCGTCCAGGACATCTTGCTGTTTTCGCCTTCGCACAGCGCGCGCTTGGTCACGAAGTTCAGGATGCCGCCGGTGTTGTTATCGCCGGGGAACCAGTTCTGCACCGTCGAATATTTCACTTCAGCGTCTTTATGGATGATGACTTCCACCACCGCCGCGTGAAGCTGGTAGCTGTCGCGCACCGGCGCGGAACAGCCTTCGATATAGCTCACGTAGCTGCCTTCATCCGCCACCAGAATGGTGCGTTCGAACTGGCCGGTTTTCTCGGCGTTGATACGAAAATAGGTGGAGAGCTCCATCGGGCAGCGCACGCCTTTCGGCACGTAGATAAAGGTGCCGTCGGAGGCGACTGCCGCGTTCAGCGCGGCGAAGAAGTTATCGTTCGACGGCACGACGGTGCCGATGTATTTCTTCACCAGCTCCGGGTGATCGTGAATCGCTTCGCCGAACGAGCAGAAGATAATGCCCTGCTCTGCCAGCTTGTCGCGGTAGGTGGTGGCGACGGAAACGGAGTCAAAAATGGCGTCCACCGCCACTTCCCGGCCTTCACGCACCGGTACGCCGAGCTGGTTAAACGCCTCTTCCACTTCCTGCGTCAGGTAGCTGTTATTGTTGCCGCCCGGCTGCTGCACCGCGCCCGGCTGTGAGGCACAGGCGTCGTCGCAATGGCCGCAGGAGGGGGCAGAATAGTAGCTGTAGTCCTGATAATTCAGTTTGTCGTAATGCGCGTGCAGCCAGTGCGGCTCTTCCATCTCAAGCCAGGCGCGGTACGCGCTCAGGCGAAATTCGAGCATCCACTCAGGCTCGTTGCGTTTGGCTGAAATGGCGCGCACCACCTCTTCGCTGATGCCGTGCGCCAGTTCATCGGTCTGAAGCCGGGTAAAGAAGCCCTCTTTATAGTTCAGGGGGCCGCTCCAGGTGTTCACATCGTCAGTTGCTTCACTGTTACGGGACATAATTACTCCGCCTGGACCCCAAAACTTTCACCGCAGCCGCACGCGTGCTGCGCTTTAGGGTTATTGAATTTGAAAATCTGATTTAAGCCTTCGCGCACGTAATCCACTTCGGTGCCGTCGATAAACGGCATCGCCTGAAGCGGAACATAAAGCCGCGCGCCATCGGTCTCGAACACGAGGTCTTCGTCTTTCGGCTCGCTGACGGTGTCCAGCACATAGCCAAACCCGGCGCAGCCACTCTGTTTAACGCTAAGACGCACCCCCAGCAGACCCGGCTTCTGCGCCATTAAGTCGCGAATATGTCTGGCCGCGTCTGGGGTCATCGTCAGGCCCTGCCAGTTAAACTCAGCGGGGTTGAACGTACCGGTTTGTGATTCCATAGGTCTGCCTCCTGGAGTGAGTGCCTTTCGGGCGATAACGCTATGTTAGTGGTAATAATTCTCACTTCAACCTCTGCGCATCAGGGGTATTACCCTAAACGGCACTTTTTGAACACTTTCATTAAGCATAGACCCTCTCTGCGAGCGTGCAGCGGGCAAAAATGGCGAGAAAATATTTTTATTTATCAATAAATTAACAAGAGAGACGAAGAGATTAAGCGGCAGCGTGAGCGTCTGAGGAAAAGATGTATCGTTTATACCTATTTATGCTATAGATTCCTTGGGCAACGGTAAATCAAACACTTATTTTACTGTGGACTGAAAGAGTGTTGAGGACGAGCATGAGCTTATGCGGGCACTATTTCGCCTCAAACGTTCGCCTCAAAACACGCCCTGGGACGATTTTTGCCCGCAAATTTACTCCAAAGGCATGTCTGCCCCAAAATTCGCTTTTAAGCGTACATCTGCCTGTCACGCGCTTTTATCTCCTCAACACCCCGTGAAAGATATTTATCGGTTTATCTCAGCCATGACTGCACATTCTGGAACACGTATTGTCTGCACAATGTCATTAAAGCGTTTTAACGAGCACATTCCCTCAGCATTTTTATCCTGACAGGAGGGCAACGGAAGCACAATTTTGTATGGTAAAGAGGATGATGAAGAAGACTTAAACTCTCGCATCTGTTGAAAGGTCTGATAAAAAAAAGAAATTTGGATCCAGTCAGTATTATCACTTACTCGCTTCCATCTTTCGAAAACCAGCTCCCCGCCTGGAGGCGTATTATCAGGCTGACCGGGTAAAGACCAGTTAAGATCGAATACCCCACTGAGATTGGCAATATTAGTGTCATGCCCCGCAATAAATAATAAAGAGACGGGCAATTTAATACCGTAAGGATTTTCTGTTGCCCCATTGCTGATTAATGCCCGGCTTATCAAATCGAGCAGTGGAGTTGCTCTGGTACGTGCAACTTCAGGCGTTCTTTGCAAAAGATCGAACTGAGCATTATGCAGACGTAATAATTCTGTCCATTGTTTCTCGCCGTGAATCCGCCCCCATGCGACCTCTGGCATTCCCTGCGCCTCTTGCAACAGAAATATTTCGGTCAGCGTGGAAGACAGGCTCCATGCGCCGGATAATGAGACGTTATCTGGAGAAACGCTGAGTTCTGAAGGTAACACTCCCGTGAGCGTGCAGCCAGGCTGACGTGGTGATTTGCATGCTGCTGACTGTGAGAAATTGAGCACCTGTTCCAGAGTACGGAATGCAGAGTCATAACGCTGCGTGTACCGTTCAATATTTCCTTCCGCCCGTGCCAGAATCGCTTCCCTGGTCTTTGATACATTAAACGAGCACACACCCGTTTTTACTGGATTGAACAGGGGATCTTTTTTATCAAGCTCTTTTTGATAATGAACTTTATTTTGACATCCCGGCGCAAATCCAGCCAGAAATGCCTCACCGGTTTTACGCGTGCGCTGATCGGTATCTGCAATAACGGCCACCTGCTCAGGTGAAGGACATCCGTGACTTTCCAGAATCCTTTTATCGAGGAGTACTCTCTTTTGGTATCGTCCCAGTTCGGTGACAAGCTCACCGCCCCGGGCCGTCAACCAGCCCAGCGGAACATCCCATTGAGGCCAGGGGTAAGGTGTGACCTCCTGCATTAACGGCGTAAACTTTGTTGGCGCTCTGACTCCGTGGCGACTGACTATCACTACGCGTTCAAGCTTCATTTTATCAGCCCCTTGCGCATGTAACGGGAAAACACCAGGCATGAAAATAAAAATGAAGAGGAATAAATGAAGAAATAGCGTTTTCATTGTCAGCCAACCTTATAGTTAAGGAACCATAAATCGCTAAAACAGGCATTCTTTGCTTGTTATTTTATCACAGCAGAACACCTGACACGCCACTTTTCCAGTGGTTCTCCTTGTATAAGAGGGTGAGCTCATTACCTGTCCCGCTATTATTCACCACTTAAAACAATCGCAAGCATGGATTATTTCAGATTAAATACTTACCTGTGCCTCTGATAAAATCGGCGTGTGTGATTTAACTGATGAGGTGATGACTTTTTATAGAAATAAAAAGGTGAAATAAGATGTTTAATAGAGTTTCACTATAAAAATGAAATCTACAGACCACAATCAAAAGTAATAACAGTGAAAGCGCTGGGCAAATCAGAAAAATCGACAGACTGGTCAGGAAATACTAAAAAAGCGCCATCTCTGGCGCTTTTTATGCCGGAGCGAAATCTACACCACCGCCGTCGTCAGCCGTGATGAACAGCAGAGGCGCTCCTGCTCGTCGAAGATCTCTATCTGCCACACCTGATGACGCCGCCCGACATGCACCGCGCGGCAGACGCCGCGCACGCGGCCACTGCGCACGCTGCGCAGGTGATTGGCGTTAACTTCAAGCCCGACGACCTTCTGCTCGCCCTCGGTGCAGAGATAACCCGCCACCGAGCCGAGCGTTTCCGCCAGCACCACCGACGCGCCGCCGTGCAGCAGCCCAAACGGTTGATGCGTGCGGTTGTCCACCGGCATGGTGGCTTCAATCTCACGCTCATCGAGCCGGGTAAAACGGATATCGAGCAGCCCGACCATATTATTCGCGCCCATGGCGTTGAGCGCCTCAAGCGTCGCGGTACGTCGCCAGATCATACAATCATCCCCAGTAGCGCCTGTAATGGATGGCGCACGCCGCTGCCCTCGATACGTTTCACCTGGCTGCGGCACGAATAGCCCGTGGCGAGACACCGCGTGCGCGGCAGCCGCTGCATCGCCTGGTGCCACGACAGCTCATAGATACCGAGCGAGTTGGCGTGGTTTTTCACCTCATGGCCGTAGGTGCCCGCCATGCCGCAGCAGCCGACGTTCACGCCTTCAAGCTTCGCGCCGAATTTGGCGAAAATCGCGGCCCACTGCCCGGCGGTGCCCGGCAGCGCGGTCACTTCCGTACAGTGGCCAAAGAGATACCACGGCTCACCACCCACGGGCGAAGCCGGGCGCTCCGCCAGCGCGGTGGTAAGCCACTCATGCACCAGCTGCACGTGGAATTCGCCGCGCGTCTCGCCAAGCGTCTGCTTATATTCATCGCGATAGCACAGCACCAGCGCCGGATCGACGCCCACCATCGGCATGCCGAGCGCCGCGACGCGGTTTAAGAAATCAGCCGTTTTCCGCGCGGTGCGGGCGAAACGCTGGAGAAAGCCTTTGATGTGCTGCGCTTTGCCGTTCGGCGAGAACGGCAAGACCACCGGCTGGAAGCCGAGCTTTTCGCACAGCCGCACGAAATCGGCCACCACCTGCGCGTCGTAATAGCTGGTGAACGGATCCTGCACCACCAGCACGGTGCGCGCTTTTTCGGCTTCGGTGAGGCGTTCCAGCTCTTCAAGCGTCATGCCCGCGCTGCGATGCCCCACCAGTTGCTGTTGCAGCGTCGGCGTAGAGAGCAGCGGCAGGTCGACCATGCCGATATGCCGTTCCGAAAGTGAACGCACCCACGGCTGGCTCATAAAGAAGTTAAAGGTTTTCGGCGCGCGGGCCATCAGCGGCGCGTAGCTTTCCACCGTGGCAATCAGGTGGTCGCGCACCGGGCGTAGATAGCGCGTGTGGTAAAGCTGCAAAAAGCGCGACCGGAACTCCGGCACGTCGATTTTAATCGGGCACTGGGTGGAGCAGGCTTTACAGGCGAGACAGCCGCTCATCGCCTCTTTCACCTCGTGCGAGAAGTCATATTCACCGCGTTCGGCGTGCCAGCTATTGCGGGTGCGCTCAATGAGCGAGCGCAGACTGGCGCGCTTTTGCGGCAGCGCTTTTTCGAGCGCCAGCGGGTCAACGCCACGGTCGGAGAGCAGCCGCAGCCACTCGCGCACCAGCGTCGCGCGCCCTTTCGGCGAGTGAATGCGATTGCTGGTGATTTTCATCGACGGGCACATCGGGCTTTTCACATCAAAATTGAAACACAGGCCATTACCGTTGCACTCCATCGCGCCGCGCCAGGAGGTGCGCACCGCGAGCGGGATCTGGCGATCAAACGTGCCGCGTTTCACCGCATCCACCTTCATCATCGGCGCGTCGAGGCCATATGGCGCACAGATTTTACCAGGGTTCAGGCGGTTATCCGGGTCGAATGCCGCCTTGATGCGCCGCAGTTCGTCATACAGCGTTTCGCCGAAAAACGCCGGGCTATATTCCGCACGAAAGCCTTTGCCGTGCTCGCCCCACAACAGGCCACCGTAGCGGGCGGTGAGCGCCACAACCTCATCAGAGATGCGCTTCATCAGGACTTCCTGCTGCGGATCGCACATATCCAGCGCCGGACGCACATGCAGCACACCCGCGTCCACATGGCCAAACATGCCGTAGCTCAGCCCGTGACCGTCCAGCAGCGCGCGGAACTCGGCGATGTAATCGGCCAGATGCTCCGGCGGAACGCAGGTATCTTCAGCAAACGGGATCGGCTTGGCGAGCCCTTTGGCGTTACCCAGCAGCCCGACCGCTTTTTTACGCATCGCGTAGATACGCTCGACGCCCGAGAGATCCCGGCAGACCTGCCAGCCAATGATGCCGCCCTGCTCCTGCGCCATAAACTCATCGAGCCGCGCGCACAGCGCTTCAACGCGCTGGTCAATCAGCGCTTCGTCATCGCCGGCGAATTCCACGATATTAAGACCGAGCATCGTTTTGTCCGGCACGTCGGTAATCAGCTCGCGCACCGAATGCCAGACGATATCTTCACGCGCCAGGTTCAGCACGCGGGAATCGACGGTTTCCACCGACAGCGCCTGCGCCTCGACCATAAACGGCGCGCTGCGCAGTGCGGAATCGAAAGAGTCATATTTAACGTTGACCAGACGGCGCACTTTCGGCAGCGGCGTGATATCGAGCCGCGCTTCGGTGATAAACGCCAGCGTACCTTCCGATCCGCACAGAATACGGGTCAGGTCAAATTCTGAAAGTGAGTCGTTAAAGACGTGACGCAGGTCGTAGCCGGTGAGGAAGCGGTTGAGCTTCGGAAACTTCTCCAGGATCAGCGCGCGCTGCTCGCGGCAGCGCTCCAGTACGGTGTGGTAAACGCGCCCGAGCGTGGTCTGCGCGCGGCCCAGCTCTTCGGCAAGCGCGGTTGGCATCGCCTGGGTATCCAGAATATCGCCGCCCAGCAGCACCGCACGCACGCCAAGTACGTGATCGGACGTTTTTCCGTATACCAGCGAGCCTTGCCCTGAGGCATCGGTATTGATCATCCCGCCAAGCGTGGCGCGGTTGCTGGTGGAAAGCTCCGGCGAGAAGAAATAGCCGAAGGGCTTCAGGTATTCGTTAAGCTGATCTTTGATAACGCCCGCTTCGACGCGCACCCAACCCTGTTCCGGGTTGATTTCAATAATGCGGTTCATGTAGCGCGACATATCGACCACGATCCCCTGATTCAGGGACTGGCCGTTGGTGCCGGTGCCGCCGCCGCGCGGGGTGAAAATCAGCGATTTAAAGCGCGGTTCGGCGGCGAGACGCGCCATCAGCGCCACATCGGCGGTGGAGCGGGGGAAAATCACCGCGTCGGGAAGGAGCTGGTAGATACTGTTGTCGGTCGCCATCGTGAGGCGATCGGCGTAGTTCGTGGCGGTATCGCCGGTAAAACCCTGTTGCTCCAGTGCCTGCAAAAAATTCAGCACCACCTGTACCAGCCCGGGTGCCTGAGAAATTTGTGGGATCATGGATCCTGAACCTGCCTGACAATGAGATGTTGGAAGTTATCGTTTGCGTTGTGCCTTCAAGGTTGTATCACATTTTTACATGTCATGCCTGCCAGAAATGCGCCAGGCGTGCGGCTATCCAAATGCGCGGAAATCACTCATCATAAGAGCGCCCCACATGGGGCGGGAGCGCCTGTTCGGGCGTAACGCGAATGACAAAAGGTGAATGTGGTTTATGGTAAAACTTCGACAGCCCATGGACGTGCCGCAAATTCTGCTGTCCGTGTTGTTTCTCTCGGTCATGATCATCGCCTGCCTGTGGATTGTGCAGCCCTTTATTCTGGGCTTCGCCTGGGCAGGAACGGTGGTCATCGCCACCTGGCCGCTGTTGCTGCGGCTGCAGAAGATGCTGTGGGGCAGACGCTCACTCGCCGTCCTGGTGATGGTGCTTATCCTTATCATGCTGTTTGTGATCCCGGTGGCGCTGCTGGTTAACAGTCTTGTGGACAGCAGCGGGCCGTTTATCCACTGGCTGACGTCCGGGAAGATGACGATCCCGGATCTGGCCTGGCTTAACAGCATCCCCTATATCGGCAATAAACTTTATCTTGGCTGGCATAACCTTGTGGAGAGCGGCGGCTCGGCCATTATGGCGAAAGTGCGCCCGTATCTTGGCACGACGACCGGCTGGTTTATCGGCCAGGCGGCGCATCTGGGCAGACTGCTGATGCATTGCGGCCTGATGCTGCTGTTCAGCGCCCTGCTCTACTGGCGGGGCGAACAGGTGGCGTATGGCATTCGGCATTTCGCCATTCGTCTTGCCTCGAAGCGCGGCGACGCGGCCGTGCTGCTGGCAGGCCAGGCGATCCGCGCCGTGGCGCTCGGTGTCGTCGTCACGGCGCTGGTGCAGGGCGTGCTGGGTGGTATCGGGCTGGCGATTTCCGGCATCCCTTATGCCACGCTGCTGACGGTCGTGATGATCTTAAGCTGCCTGGTACAGCTTGGGCCGCTGCCGGTACTGGTTCCGGCGATTATCTGGCTCTACTGGAGCGGCGACGCCACCTGGGGCACCGTACTGCTTATCTGGAGCGCCGTCGTCGGCACGCTCGATAACATTATCCGCCCGATGCTGATTCGTATGGGTGCCGATCTGCCGATGGTGCTGATCCTCTCAGGGGTTATCGGCGGGCTGATTGCATTTGGCATGATTGGCCTGTTTATCGGCCCGGTATTGCTGGCGGTATCCTGGCGTTTGTTCTCCGTCTGGGTGCGTGAAGCGCCGCTGCCGGAGGATGATTCAGAAACGGTTATCGAAGCGCTCGAAGAGAGCGACAAAGAGAAAACCGCACAGTAAAAAACGCAGGCGGGGAAACCCGCCTTTTACTTAAGTATTGCTTATTAATTATTTCACTTCCCTACTGGTCAGACCCGTGATTTATCGTAAATCCCGTGGTTTGAGTCTTTAATAATTCATTAACGCTGAACTATTGAGACGAATCTGATCGACGCTAAAAATGGATAAGCCTACTATTAATCCACGGTTATAAATCAACGTCTTGATTTATAAACATGGAAATCCCCTGAGTGAAACAACGAATTGCTGTGTGTAGTCTTTGCCCATCTCCCACGATGGGCTTTTTTTTATTCTGTGACTGGTTAATTATTGCTCAACACAACACTCACTCAGCATACGCCAGTTATTTCCGAGCACGTGTGTTTCCCCTTCCACCGTCACGGTGCCACGGCTGCGGATATCGCCACTGTTAGCGCCAACGCGAATTTCAAACTCGCCAGGCTCGACAATGCGAACACCATCGCGGCTCGTGAAATTAAGCATATCGACAGGGATGCGGAACGTAACGCGCGCGCTCTCGCCAGGCGCAAGCGAGACCCGCCCGAAGGCTTTCAGCTCCTGCACCGGCCGTACCAGCGACGCCACGTTATCGCGCACATAGAGCTGCACCACCTCGCTGCCCGGCTGCGTACCGCTGTTAGTGACGGTGACAGATGCCTCAACATCGCCATTCATCGGCACGCGCGACTGCGCGATTTCCAGCTCGCCGTAGCGGAACATTGTCCAGGTTTTGCCGTAGCCGAACGGGTAGCGCGAGCCGAAGTGAAACGCGTAAGGCGTGCCGCCGCTTTTGAGCTTGTGATTGTAATAGTAAGGCATCGCGCCCGCGCTTTTCGGCACCGATACGACCAGCCGCCCCTGCGGCTCGCGCTTCCCGGTCAGCAGATCCGCAATCGCGTGGCCGCCCTCCTGCCCCGGCGCCCAGGCCATCACCCACGCCGCAACGCGCGACTCCAGCCCGCCCAGGTGATAAGGCCGCCCGCCGGTCATCACGACCACCACCGGTTTGCCGGTCTCCACCAGCGCTTCCAGCAGCTGTTGCTGCACGCCCGGCAGTTGCAGGCTGTCGGTGTCAGAGCCTTCGCCCACGGTGCCGCTCTGGAAAAGCCCGGAGAGATCGCCTACAAACGCCAGCACCACATCGCTTTCGGTGGCGAGCCGCACCGCCTCGGGGATCAGCGACACATCGTCTGAGACCGGCGACTGCTGCATCGGTTTTTCGCTGCTGTCGCCGGGGAAAACCGGCGCGCCCGCCATGCGTTTTTCAATGATATGGCACCCTTTCGCGTAACCCGTCAGCGCGATGCTTGGCTGTTCGCGCAGCGCAGCCAGCGGCGTCGTCACCTGACTGGTCTGCTCCAGCATATCGCTGATAATGAGATGCACCGGAAAGCTGTAGCCGCTCAGCAGCGCCAGCGGATCGTCCGCCGTCGGCCCGACAACCGCCACGCGCGGCGTGCCTTTAAGCGGCAACACGCCATTATTTTCAAGCAACGTCAGGGAACGCGCCGCTACCTCACGGGCGATGCGGCGCGTGTCGTCGCTTTGCAGCACGATGTCATTCTCATCGGCGTAAGGATGCTCAAACAGCCCAAGACGGAATTTCTCTGCCAGCACGCGCGCGACAATTTCATCGACTTTTTCCATCGTTATCAGCCCGCGTTCCAGCGCCTGCGCCAGATGGCGCGCGCAGTCATCTTTCGGCAGCTCGATATCCAGACCGGCGTTGAAGGCGAGCGCCGCCGAGTGCGCCGCGTCCTGCGCCACGCCGTGATGCTGATGCAGCAGACTCACGCCGCCGTAGTCGGCAACAATAATGCCGTCGAAGCCCCACTGTTCACGCAGCACTTTGGTGAGGAGGAAATCGTCGGCGTGCGTCGGCACGTTGTCGATATCGTGGTAAGCGGGCATCACTGAACCGGCGTGTGCCAGCTTCACCGCCATCTCAAACGGCAGCAGGAAGGTATCACTCAGTTCGCAATACCCGAGATGTACCGGCGCATGGTTGCGCGCGCCCTCGCTGAAGGAGTGGCCAACATAGTGTTTGAGCGTCGCCAGCAGGTCGCGCTTTGGCCCCTGTAACCCTTTCACATAGTGCGTCGCCATCAGCCCCACCAGCCACGGATCTTCGCCGAAAGTCTCTTCCGTGCGGCCCCAGCGCACATCGCGCGAGACATCCAGCACCGGTGCCAGCCCCTGATGGCAGCCGACAGCCCGCGCCTCCTGGCCAATCGCCTGCGCGGCCTGTTCCACCAGTTCCGGGTCCCAGGTCGAGCCGTAGTTGAGCGAGGACGGAAACAGCGTCGCGTCTTTACACAACAGCCCCACCAGACACTCTTCGTGGAACATGGCCGGGATGCCAAGCCGCGTTTCTTCCACCAGCATCCGCTGTAGCCGGTTGGCGGCGCGCACGCCTTCGCGCGGTGCGACGATATGCGTGCCGAGCGGGCGCGTTATCTGCCCTGCGCCGCGTTTAAGCCGCTCCGCCAGCGCCGCCTGTTGGGTAGCCCCGGAAAACTCATCGCTCAGGTCGGTACGCTCCCGGTGATCGCCATCCGGCGACAACACCAGCCAGTAAGCGTGCATCTGGGCGAATTTCTCCTCCGGCGTCATGCGGGCGAGCAAATCGGCGACGCGTTCAGCCACCGGACGGGTTGGGTCCTTATAGATTGTCATCGGTTACTCCTGAATAGCAGGCTTGAGAGAAGGGGTGTCTTCACGCAACTGGCGTTTTTGCACCAGCTCCGCGGCGATAGCCGCCACGCGACGGCTGCTGAGCTGATAGAAGCAGAGCAGCAGCGCCATCAGTAAAAAGAGCGCACACGGAATGAGTGTGAACAGCGCGTTAATGGTGGTCAGCACGCTGGCGCTCTGGGTCGCCTGGTTTGGCAGATAATCGACCATGCCGAGGATCCACCCCACCACGGCCCCGCCGAGCGCGAGACCCAGCTTGATGGCGAACAGCGCGGTAGAGAAGACCAGGCCGTCGAGGCGACGCCCGCTGCGGTGCTCTTCGTAATCCACCACGTCGGAAAACATGGTCCACTGCAGCGGCGTGGTCAGGTTCTGAATAAAGCTAAAGACGATATTAATGGCGAAAATTAACCAGACGGCGGTTGGGGGAATAAAGAATATCAGCGCGGCAAGAACCACGAAGCTAATAATCGTCCACTGGTAGGAACGCACGCGGTCATATTTCCCGAGCAGGCGCTCAGATAATAACGCACCGGTAAGATTCGCCACCATGCCGGAGACAATAAATACAAACACTAAATCCGGGCGCAGAAGAACATATTTCACGTAATACATGGTCGCGGAGCCGCGCGTCACCACTGCGGTTAATAATAAAATATTGAACAGGAATATGATGCGCCACTGGCTGTTGGCCGCCAGCAGTTTTAAATCCTTGAGCATTGAACTACTGGCGTCATTTACGGGCAGATAGCGCTCGCGGGTCATGAAAAAACAGCAGAAAAAGAGCACCACGCCCAGTAATCCCATCAGCCCCATCGCGTAGAAATAGCCTTTCTGCGCATCGCCGCTGCCAAGCCAGTCGACCATCGGCAGCGCGATGACGGTGACGATAAGCCCGCCGATAAACGACAGCCCAAAGCGCCAGGATTGCAGGGAATGGCGCTCGCGCGGGTCCATCGTCAGCGAGCCGGGCATGGCGCAGTACGGGACGTTAATCGCCGAATAGACGAGGCTCAGCAGGCTGTAAGTGACGCAGGCGTAAACAATTTTGGTGGTTTCGCTCGCCTGCGGCACATAGAAGGTAATCAGACAGCAGACGCCAAATGGAATGGCGAACCAGAGCAGCCACGGACGAAAACGTCCATAGCGGGTGCGGGTGCGGTCCACCAGCGCGCCGATGCACGGATCGACAAACGCATCCACCGCCCTGACCAGTAAAAACATGGTGCCCATGATCGCGGCAGGCAGGCCGAAAACATCGGTATAGAAATAGGCGAGAAATAGCGTGGCGGTTTGCCAGACGAGCGCGCTCGCCATATCGCCTAAGCCGTATCCTATTTTATCTTTTGTCGTAAGAGCAGAGGTGAGGTTCATTATTATTGGCCTTATCAACGTTAGAAAGCGTGTTTCTCGCACGCAAACTACGGGTGCGATATCAGGCCTAAGTATTGTGAACGTGCCGCCCCCCAACAATTGCAGAAATCCACAGCCAGTTTATGATTTTTTGCTTTTTCCCGTATTTGTGATGTGGTGCAAATTACCCGTTGCAAATAAAAAACCCGCCATCAGGCGGGTTTGAAAATATATCGCAATTATTTTTTTAGCTCGGCCAGACTCAGCCAGGTTTGCACCACGGTATCCGGGTTAAGCGAGAGCGAATCGATCCCCTCTTGCATTAACCAGGCGGCGAAATCCTCGTGGTCCGACGGGCCCTGACCGCAAATACCGACATATTTGCCCTGCTTTTTCGCGGCGCGGATCGCCATCGACAACAGCGCTTTCACGGCGTCGTTACGCTCGTCGAAAAGCTCCGAGACCACGCCGGAATCGCGGTCGAGGCCGAGCGCGAGCTGCGTCATGTCGTTAGAGCCAATCGAGAAGCCATCGAAGTGCTCAAGGAACTGCTCGGCCAGCAGGGCGTTGGACGGAATTTCGCACATCATAATGACTTTCAGGCCGTTCTCGCCGCGCTTCAGCCCCTGGCGCGCCAGTTCGTCCACCACCGCTTTCGCCTGATCCACAGTACGCACGAACGGGATCATGATCTCCACGTTAGTGAGGCCCATCTCGTTGCGCACGCGTTTAACCGCCTCACACTCCAGCGCGAAGCAGTCGCGGAAGCTGTCGGCCACATAACGCCCCGCCCCACGGAAGCCGAGCATCGGGTTTTCTTCATGCGGCTCGTAACGCTCGCCGCCCACCAGGTTGGCGTATTCGTTGGATTTAAAGTCAGACAGACGCACAATCACGCGCTTCGGCCAGAACGCCGCGCCGAGTGTCGCGATGCCTTCCGTCAGACGGCCCACGTAGAACTCCACGGGGCTGTCGAAGCCTTTCATCATCTCGCGGATCTGGTTTTGCAGCGCCGGCTCCTGCTGGTCGAACTCCAGCAGCGCGCGCGGGTGCACGCCAATCATACGGTTGATGATAAATTCGAGACGCGCGAGGCCCACGCCTTCATTCGGCAGGCAGGCGAAATCAAACGCGCGGTCCGGGTTGCCGACGTTCATCATCACTTTCAGCGGCAGATCCGGCATGGTATCGACGCTGGAGCTTTTGACGCTGAAATCGAGAAGATCGGCATAGACGTAGCCGGTATCCCCTTCGGCGCAGGAAACCGTCACTTTTTCGTCATCTTTAATGCGCTCGGTGGCGTCGCCGCAGCCGACCACCGCCGGAATGCCCAGCTCACGGGCGATAATCGCCGCGTGACAGGTGCGCCCGCCGCGGTTGGTGACAATCGCCGCCGCTTTTTTCATGATAGGTTCCCAGTCCGGGTCGGTCATGTCGGTGACCAGCACATCGCCCGGCTGAATGCGGTTCATCTCGCTGATGTCGTGGATCACCTTCACGGTTCCCGCGCCGATGCGGTGGCCGATGGCGCGGCCTTCCGCTACCACTTTCCCCTGGGAATGCAGCGTGTAGCGCTCCATCACCTGGCCGCGCGAACGCACGGTTTCCGGGCGCGCCTGCACGATAAACAGCTTGCCGGTATGGCCGTCTTTAGCCCACTCGATATCCATCGGGCGGCCATAGTGTTTCTCAATCTGTACGGCCTGTTTCGCCAGCTCCTGCACCTCTTCCGGCGTGATGCAGAAACGGTCGCGTTCGGCCTGCGGCACATCTTCGATGCGCACCTGCTTGCCGTGCTCCTGGGTATCGGCATACACCATACGGATTTTTTTCGAGCCCATGGTGCGGCGCACAATCGCCGGACGGCCTTCCGCCAGCCCCGGTTTATGCACGTAGAATTCGTCAGGGTTGACCGCGCCCTGCACTACCATTTCACCAAGACCATACGCGGCGGTGATAAACACTACCTGGTCGAAGCCCGATTCGGTATCAATGGAGAACATCACGCCAGAGGCGGCGAGATCGGAGCGCACCATGCGCTGCACGCCCGCCGAGAGCGCGACGCCGCGGTGATCGTATCCCTGATGCACGCGGTAAGAGATGGCGCGGTCGTTAAACAGCGAGGCGAACACATGTTTCACCGCCACCATCACCGCATCGATGCCCTGTACGTTAAGGAAAGTTTCCTGCTGGCCTGCGAAGGAGGCGTCCGGCATATCTTCGGCGGTGGCGGACGAGCGCACCGCAAAGGAGGCGTCGGCGTCATCGGCGGAGAGCTGCTCATAAGCTTCGCGGATCGCCTGCTCCAGCTCCGGCTGGAAGGGGGTATCGATAATCCACTGACGGATCTGCGCGCCCGCTTTCGCGAGCTCAGTGACGTCGTCGATATCGGTTTTATCCAGCAGTTCATAGATACGCTGGTTAACGCCACGGCTTTCGAGGAACTGATTAAACGCCACGGCAGTGGTCGCAAACCCGTTAGGCACAGAAACGCCCATGCCGGACAGGTTAGTAATCATTTCACCGAGGGAGGCGTTTTTGCCCCCAACTCTGTCTACATCATTCATGCCGAGCTGGTTATACCAAAGTATGAGCGATGACGAGCCATTGTTGGACATCGAAGCAATCCTTTTATGATATGAACGGAATTAAGAAACACCTGACAGCCGTTTTAGCCTGGCATAGAAAACGCTGCGGGAAAAACGGTGAATCGTTCAAGCAAATTGAAAATTTCAAATTTTCAGATAAATTCTGGATTTGGTAACTGCTTGATTAGGCTGGCTTACTGGTTTGGACTATGATTTACAGTGATATTTTAAAAATGAAACGCGGCGTTCACTTAAAATAAAAACAGCGTTTCAATGTTAAAAATAAGAGAAGTGCCATGCCCCCGGAATAAGCATTATTTTATGCTTAAGATGATACTCAACCTGAATTAAGGACGGATACAATGGATAATGTTGTCGATCGCCAGGTCTTTTATATTTCTGATGGAACCGCTATCACCGCAGAAGTATTAGGCCATGCGGTGATGTCGCAATTCCCGGTCAGCATCAACAGCATTACCCTGCCGTTTGTGGAAAACGAGAGCCGCGCCAGAGCGGTGAAAGAGCAGATTGACGCCATCTACCAGCAGACCGGCGTGCGCCCGCTGGTCTTCTACTCCATCGTGCTGCCCGAGGTGCGCGAGATTATTCTGCAAAGCCAGGGATTTTGTCAGGACATCGTTCAGGCGCTGGTCGCCCCGCTTCAGGAAGAGCTTCGTCTCGATCCGTCGCCCGTCGCCCACCGCACCCACGGTCTCAACCCCGCCAACCTGAATAAATATGATGCGCGCATCGCGGCGATTGATTACACGCTCGCCCATGACGACGGTATTTCGATGCGCAATCTCGATCAGGCGCAGGTGATCCTGCTTGGCGTCTCACGCTGCGGCAAAACGCCCACCAGCCTCTATCTGGCGATGCAATTCGGCATCCGGGCCGCCAACTACCCCTTTATCGCCGACGATATGGATAACCTCAATCTTCCGGCGGCGCTGCGCCCGTTCCAGCATAAGCTGTTTGGGCTGACGATTAACCCGGAGCGGCTGGCGGCCATTCGCGAAGAACGGCGCGAGAACAGCCGCTACGCCTCGATGCGTCAGTGCCGGATGGAAGTGGCCGAAGTGGAAGCGCTCTACCGCAAACATCAGATCCGCTACATCAACAGTACCAACTATTCGGTGGAAGAGATCGCCACCAAAATCCTCGACATCATGGGGCTTAATCGCCGCATGTACTGACAAACTAGTACAAAGGTGCGAGAGTCTGTGTTAGGGTAACGTCACGTGGCCCGGTGAATCTTTTAATAGCCTTGTATTCAGGGCGGATTGGTTTATCGTGATGCCCATCACTTCCGGCACTGATGCCGATGAAGCAACAGATTCTGAGACACCCATGATTAAAACCGATGAACTTCGTACTGCGCGCATCGACAGCCTGATTACCCCGGCGGAACTCGCAGAACGCTACCCCGTGACGCCGGCGGTCGCAGGCCATGTGCTTGACGCCCGTCGTCGCATTGAAAAAATCCTTAACGGTGAAGACCCGCGCCTGCTGGTGATTATTGGCCCCTGCTCGATTCACGATCCACACGCGGCCATTGATTACGCCCACCGTCTGGCGCGAGCGCGCGAGAAATACGATTCCCGTCTGGAAATCGTCATGCGTACCTACTTTGAGAAGCCGCGCACCGTGGTGGGCTGGAAAGGCCTGATCTCCGACCCGGATCTGAACGGCAGCTACCGCGTGAATCACGGTATCGAACAGGCGCGCCGTCTGCTGCTCGAGGTGAACGCACTGGGCGTGCCGACCGCCACCGAGTTTCTCGATATGGTGGTCGGCCAGTATATTTCTGATCTCATTAGCTGGGGCGCTATCGGCGCGCGCACCACCGAGAGCCAGATCCACCGCGAAATGGCCTCGGCGCTCTCGTGCCCGGTAGGCTTTAAAAACGGCACCGACGGCAACACGCGTATCGCGGTGGATGCCATTCGCGCCGCGCGCACCAGCCATATGTTCCTCTCGCCGGATAAACATGGCCGGATGACGATTTACCAGACCAGCGGCAACCCGTACGGGCATATCATTATGCGCGGCGGGAAAACGCCGAATTATCATGCCGAAGCCATTAGCGACGCCTGTGAAGCGCTGCGGGAATTTGATTTACCGCAGCGGCTGGTGGTGGATTTCAGCCACGGCAACTGTCAGAAACAGCATCGCCGTCAGCTCGATGTCTGTGATGATATCTGCCAGCAGATCCGCGCGGGCTCAACCGGTATCGCAGGCGTGATGGTGGAAAGCTTTCTGGTTGAAGGCACCCAGAAAATCACACCGGGCACGCCGCTCACCTACGGCCAGTCGATTACCGACCCGTGCCTTGGCTGGGATGACAGCGAAACGCTGCTGGAACGGCTCGCCAGGGCGGTGGAAAGCCGTCTCTGAAAAGTGCTTTCTGCGTGGATATTAAAAGGGAAACCCAGGGTTTCCCTTTTTTATGCGCCGACGTTAAAGCATCAGCTTGAACAGCTCACTTCCAGATGCTTACCCCAGTCCGGCGGGCGATGGGTGTAGTCATCATCGCGGTCGGCGAAAGGGTTACGCAGCGCCTCCAGCAGTCGTGACAGCTCGCTGGCGTCGTCACGCTCCGCGGCTTCGATGGCGCGCTGGGCCAGCCAGTTGCGCAGCACCAGCGCCGGGTTGACGGATTTCATCAGCCGCTGACGCGCATCATCCTCCACGCCCTCTTCTTCCAGCCGCGCGCGGTAGCGGGCAAACCAGGCGTCAAAGGTGGCGCGGTCAATAAACTCATCGCGCAGTGGCGAGGCGGACGAGTGCTGTTCCGTCTCACTCAGCATTCGGAAGGTGCGCGTGTAGTCGCTCCCTTCGCACGCCATCAGGGTAAGCAGCTCGCGCAGATAGTCGTTGTCGCCCTCTTTTTCGACGGTAAAGCCGAGTTTAGCGCGCATCTGGCGGCCCCACTCGCGCAGCAGCGCGGGCTGATAATCGTCCAGCAGCGCATTGAGCCGCTCCGCCGGAATAATCGGCGAAAGCGCCTGCGCCAGACGTTGCAGGTTCCACAGGCCAACGCCCGGCTGGTTGTCAAAGGCGTAACGCCCCTGGTAATCCGTATGGTTGCAGATAAAGCCCGGCTGGTAGTCATCGAGAAAACCGTAAGGGCCGTAATCCATCGTCAGCCCGAGGATCGACATGTTGTCGGTGTTCATTACACCGTGTGCGAAACCGACGCACTGCCAGCTCGCCATCAGTTGTGCGGTGCGCGTGACGACCTCACCAAACCAGAGCGCGAAACGATCTTCCTCCTGCACCAGGTGTGCGAAGTGGTGTTCAATCACATACTGCGCCAGTTCACGGACGCGCTCCGGTTCACGGCGGTAGTAAAAATGCTCGAAATGGCCGAAGCGCACATGGCTTTCGGCGATGCGCATCAGCATCGCGCCGCGCTCGGTGGTTTCACGACGCACCGGCGTGTCGCTGGTGACGATACTGAGCGCGCGGGTGGTGGGAATACCAAGCCCGTGCATCGCTTCTGAGGCGAGAAATTCGCGCACCGTCGAGCGCAGCACCGCGCGGCCATCGCCCATCCGTGAATAGGGTGTGAGGCCCGCGCCTTTCAGATGCCAGTCCAGTTTGCGGCCATCGCTGAGCTGCTGTTCGCCGAGCAAAATGCCGCGACCATCGCCGAGCTGGCCTGCCCAGACGCCGAACTGATGGCCGCTGTAAACCTGTGCCAGCGGCGCCATGCCCGGCAGCAGCGTTTCGCCGCCCCAGACACCCGCCGGGCCCTGATAGTCAAACAGCGTTTCCGGGAGTTCCAGCGCCTGCGCCAGCGGCGCGTTATGACAGAGCAGACGGCTGTTGTTGAGTGGCGTGGGCGTTAATTCTGTATAAAAACCTGGCAGTTCATCGCGCCAGGTGGCGGTAAAACGGGGATGTTGGCTCATGGCTCCTCCTGCACTAAGTGTAGTGCGTTATGGAGGCGTTAAACACGGTAGAGGTTTAAGGTTATTGCGCCATAGCGAGTGTCAGAACGAGAGTTTCACCATCCATTGCGGGCCACAGTGTGCCCTGAGCGCCACTAAAACCGAGACGGCGCGCTTCTTCTAATGTTTCATCGTTATCGACACCAGGCAGGATCAGCGTCTGGCAACTGGGGCCGACCTGATTGGCGATCGCATACATAAACGGCTCAAACATCCCGCCCGCGCGGCGTTTCTGCACGAACGTTTTATCGAGTGCGACCCGGCGGAACAGACCGTCGAAGATCGCGCGCCCCGTGGCAGCACCAGCACCAAAGTTGCTCAGCATTAATGGAAAATAACGCGAAAGTGAAAACATCGTTTTATTTTCTTTACCCTTATTAAGTTCAGGAAAATTCTCATTAATACCTAACTCAAGAAACGGTAATTGCGCGAGGCGCGCCCGTAATGTCGGGCTGGATAAAATGGCGCTGGCTATCTTCTGATCAATGTTTACAACGGCGAACAGCGAATTTTTTATAAATGCTTCACGCCACTTTTCAAGCAAACTTATTTTTTCGTAAAAAAGCATTAATCTTTCTTCAGAATTAATTCGTGGGATAATGAATTCCGTCGGAAAGCGAATCTGCGCATTCAGGCTGGTAAAATGGGCAATAACTTCCATGCCCAGCAGCCCCCCGGAAGTGTAGGCGATCGGGGCGAACAGCAGATGAGACTGATACCGTGTATCGAGCGAAACAATCATATTGTCTGCCCTGCGCGTTATTAATGGGAGCCCGCTATACTGTATTAAGTCGCTACCACGTGCAACCAGGTTGATTCTGTTAGACTATTTATCCTGCCGTTTCGGCATCAATTTCAGATTACTCCTTACAGAATGAGCTTATCCTGGTATTTCATTTTTCACCAGCGCCAGTCAGATCCTTTACAGAATCACGCTCCATCATTTTTGGCGTGAATATTTGCTGCTCAGTTTCTTCTTCCAGTAATTTTTTCGCGCCGTAACGTGCCATTTCCGTAATTGGGAAGTGAACGCTGGTCAGACGTGGACGAACAAAATCGGCGCGCTCGCCGCTGTCATAACAGATACAGGAAATATCGTGCGGGATCCTTAAGCCTTTTTCATTAATCGCGAGCATGGCCCCCACGGCCATCTCTTCGTTACAGCAGTAAACCGCCGTTGGCTGGTGACGCTCAAGCAGCGCCTGCATGTTCAGATAGCCGCCCTGGAGCGAGTAATCCGCCTCCAGACAGGCCACCGGCGTCAGGCCTGCCGTT
Source organism: Cronobacter sakazakii (assembly GCF_000982825.1). Lineage (NCBI taxonomy): Bacteria > Pseudomonadati > Pseudomonadota > Gammaproteobacteria > Enterobacterales > Enterobacteriaceae > Cronobacter > Cronobacter sakazakii. The sequence continues at coordinate 3,526,941 of NZ_CP011047.1, forward strand.
TCCATGACATCAAGAAAGCCCTGCAGACGCAAACGGCTGGAGGCGCGTGAAAGTGGGCCGTGGAGACAGGCAATGGCCGTGTGGCCACGCGTGAGAAAATAGCGGGTGGCAAGCGCGCTGGCCCCCCGATGATCAAACGTGACGCAGCGGGATTCCAGCCCCGGCACGTCGCGATCGAGGATGACAAAGCGTCGCCCCGCCGCCGCCATCGCGCGCAGCGCGTCGTCTTCCAGCATACGCACATGCAGCAACAGGCCGTCGCAGCGCAGGTTATAGAGCTGGCTGATGGCGTCACGTTCGTTTTGCGCGCTGTCACGCCCCTGCGTCACCAGCAGCTGTTTGCCGTGGCGCTGCGCCTCGCTCTGTACGGTATCCATCAGCGCGCCGAAAAAGCCGCCGCGGTAAGAGGTGGTGACGAGCCCAATGGTATGGCTCTGGCTGGAAGCGAGCGCGCGCGCCGCCGGATTAGGCGAATAGCCGAGCGCCTGAATCGCCGCTTCGACGCGCGCTCGGGTTTGTGATTTGACGTTGGTGTCGCCGTTGACCACGCGCGACACCGTGGCACGTGACACGCCCGCATGGGCGGCGACATCTTCCAGAGTAACCATCAGGCGATCCCTTTCATCTGTGAGGCCACCTGATAGTACCCGAAATTTTCGCGCCGGGTGAGCTTATCCCCGGAATTGCGGCAGGTAGTCGCGGTTCAGCGTCAGCACTTCTTCGAGCAGTGATTGGGCAAGTACCGCGTCGCCCACCAGCGGGTTGGTCACGAGTGCCAGCAGTCCGCTGTCGCGACAGCCTTCCACCGCCGCCTTAATGGTGAGCCGTTCATACGTTTTCACCTGCACCGTTAAGGCGTGCATCGCAGGTGGCAACGCGCCGAACACCAGCGGGTGCGCGCCCTGCGCGTCCACCACGCAGTTGGTTTCGACCACGGCGTCATCCGGCAGCCCGTGAATAGCCCCGCGGTTAGCGGCGTTGACCACAAGCGTGGTGCCGCGGTCGTTATGAATGGCATCGATAAGCTCCAGCGCTACCTGCGAATAGAACGCGCCGCCGCGAAAGCTGAGCTGCTCCGGTTTTTGCGCCAGGTGCGGATCGCTGTACAGCTCGAAGAGTTCGCGCTCTACCGCCATCACCTGTTCGGCGCGGGTGCCACGACCGCGCGCCGCCTCAATCTCTTCTTCCAGCATCTGGCGGCTTAAGTAGAAATAGCGGTGGTACGGGCACGGAATAGCGCCGAGCGCGCGCAGCAGCGGCGCGGGCCACGGGGCTTCCTGGATGTTGTTCATGGTGAGCGTCGCCCCGTTACACAGTTTGTCGAGCACCTCCTGCGTGCGGTCCTCGCCGCGCACCGTCACCTGATGCACCCACACCATATGATTCAGCCCCGCAAACCGCAGCGCCACCTCCTGCGATGGCGCGCCCAGCATCGCGGCTATCATATGGTGCATGGTGACGGGCATATTACACAGCCCGATGATTTTCGCCCGGCTGTGGCGCTGCACCGCCTCGGTGACAATCGCCGCCGGATTGGTGAAGTTGATTATCCAGGCGTCCGGCGCCAGCGCTTCCACTTTGCGGGCGATATCCAGCAATACCGGAATGGTGCGTAGCGCTTTGGCAAAACCGCCAACGCCGGTAGTCTCCTGGCCAATCAGCCCATATTTCAGACCGAGCCGCTCGTCGGCGGCGCGCGCCGGGAGCTGGCCCACGCGCAGTTGCGTCAGCACAAAACGCGCGCCGCGGATCGCTTCATCGGGCGTGAAATGCACCGTCACGCGCACGTGCGCCAGCCCGTTTTTATCAAGCATACGGCGCGTCAGCCCCGCGATGATCTCTACTTTCTCGCGCCCCGGCTCGACATCCACCAGCGCAAGTTCATGCAGCCTGATGCTCGCTTTGCGGGCGATAAGCCCTTCCACCAGCTCCGGCGTATAGCTGCTGCCGCCGCCGATAATGGCGATTTTAATAGTCTGTTCGGTCATGAGGTTCTCCCTGTGGTGTGGGCCGAAGCGGCGACGGCATCGCTTTCCTGCGCCTGCGCGCGCTCCTGGCTGATAAGCTGTTTTTCGTACACTTTAAAGAAGGGGTACCAGAGCAGGCCGTCCACGACCAGCAGAACGACCACCAGCAGCGCGGCACGCATATCCCAGGCAGCGGAAATCATCGCCCCTAGCGGCGCGGGCGCGGTCCAGGGCGCCATCGCCACCATTTTCTGCACCAGATCCATCTCCAGCGCCACATACGCCAGCACGGCGTTAACCAGCGGTACCAGCAGCAGCGGCACAAACAGCGTCGGGTTCATCACTACAGGCGACCCGAACAGCAGCGGCTCGTTAATGTTAAAGACTGCCGGCACAATACTCAGCCGCCCGATGGTTTTCAGATGCGCTGAGCGGCTTCGCAGATACAGCAGCGCCAGCACCAGCGTTGAACCGGATCCGCCGATACACACATAGAACGCCCAGAACGGCGCCGTGAGAACCTGCGTGGTCTGCGCGCCCTGAGAGAGCAGCGCCGCATTGGCGGCGATATTCGCCATGAACAGCGGGTTCAGTAACCCCTGCACCAGATTGTCGCCGTGGATACCCGCAAACCAGAGCAGATTCGCCAGCAGCACACAGAGTAAAATCGCAGGCAGGCTGTCGCCTGCGGCAATCACCGGCTGGAAAAGCTGCATCACCGCCGCCGGGATAAGCATCTGGAATTCACTCTGCATGACCAGGCTTAACGGGTAGAGAGTGAGCAGAATGCCGGTCATCGGCAACAGCAGATCAAACGAGCGCGCGATAGCGGGCGGTACCTGCTCCGGCAGGCGCAGCGTAATGCCATATTTTTTAAGCAGCCGCGTCAGCTCAACCGACCAGACAGCGCACAGCAGCGCGGTAAACACACCCTGCCCGCCGAGGAAATCGAGCGACAGTTTATTATCAGCCTGCGGCGCGGCCACGAGCAGAAAGGCGGTCAGTGAGAGCAACCCGGCGGTAAGACCGTCCAGATGGTACGATTTTGCGAGGCTATAGGCCGTCCCGACAGAAACAAACACGCTCATTAACCCCATCGTCATAAAAAACGGCATGGTGATGGTGTTCCAGTGCGCTTTGGCAAAGCCGAGCCAGAGCCTGCCGAAGGCAGACGTCGTCGACTCATCAAACGGCGGATTGGCGATGATAAGCATCATGCTGCCAATAATGAGAAACGGCATGGCGCAGATAAAACCATCGCGAATAGCGATGATATGCCGCTGGGTGCCGATACGTCCGGCGAGCGGCGCGACATGGCGCTCGACCAGCGCCATCACTCCGGTATAAAGACTCATAGCGCACCCCGTGTTGCGTGATACATGCGATTTCCCCCGTTGCGTGACGTTAAAATGAGAGCGCTCTCAATACATAATCACTGTAACTCAGTCGGCAAAGCGCCATTGTGAGAGCGCTCTCATTATGGTTATAAAAAAGACAGCACAGATAAAAGTCGGGAGAAATCCCACCGCGGACGCGGTGGGCGAGCACTAGATGCGGCGCGCCTGCCAGAACTTTTTGCGCCAGTAGACATTATCAAGAGAAGAGCGCATCACGCCGCGGCTGGTGGAGGCGTGGATAAACTGGTTATCGGTGTCATAGATGCCGACATGAAGGCCGTTTTGTCCGGAGCCGGTTTTAAAGAAGACTAAATCGCCAGGCAGCAGCTCGTCCTTGTCAATTTCAGTCCCGATCTCCGCCTGCTGACGGGTTTCGCGTGGCAGCATCAGCGAGAAACGATCGCGGAAGGTCATCATCACAAAGCCGGAACAGTCCACGCCACCGCGGCTCATGCCGCCGTAGCGGTAAGGCGTGCCGTACCAGTGGTTCAGCTGGTCGTTGAGTTCAGCAATCACGGTGATGGAGTCGGAAAGTCGTGCGTTTGGCGGCGGCGCGCGGTGGGAGCTACATCCCGCCAGCAGCAGCGTCGCAACAAGAAAGATCCATAGCCGCATTTTTCAGGCAAATCCTCTGGCCTTGTGATTTTTCGCTAATGTAGCCGCCAGCGCGTCGGCTGGCAAGATGGTCGCGCTCAGAGCGCATTGATAAGCATACTGTGGCCGTCAATCTGTAAACGGCGAAACGGCAAGCCGTAAGCCTCACCGAGCCGGGAGGGCGTCATTACCTCATCACGCGCGCCCTGGGCGAGCATTTTCCCGTCGCGTAGCAGCCAGACGCGCTGCGCATGACGCAGCGTATGGTTCAAATCGTGACTGCTCATCACCACCGCGATCCCCGCCTGCGACAACAGAGCCAGAAGCCTGTCGAGCGCGGCCTGCTGCGCGACGTCCAGACTGTTCATCGGCTCGTCGAGGATCAGCAGCCTGCCGTGGGGATGATTGCGCGGGTGGATTTGTAAGATAACGCCGGCGAGACGCACGCGCTGCCATTCGCCGCCGGAGAGCGCATTAACCGGACGCGTCAGCTTGTCATCAAGCATCAGGCTGCGCGTCACCTCTTCCAGCGCGGCGGCGCACTGCGCGCCACCGTGCAGCGTCAAATAGTGCCAGACCGGCATGGCGAATGGCGGCGTCTGCTGCTGCGTCAGATACGCCCGCTGACGCGACAGCGTGGCCGCGCTCAGCGACGTAAGCGGTTGGCCGTCCAAGAAGATTTCGCCTGCGCCATCAGACAGGCCCGCCATACGATGCAGCAGCGTGCTTTTGCCCGCCCCGTTAGGGCCGACCAGATGGACAATATCGCCCGCCTCAAGCGTCGCGCAAAGCGGCCCAAGCCGGGTGCCCACCGCAACATCACGCAACTGCATCAAAGGCATCGTTACTTCGCCAGCGCCAGCTTAATGGCTTCCATTACGATGGGATCTTCCGGCGTCATATCCGGCGAGAAGCGCTGGATCACCTGACCGTCGCGGCCCACGAGGAATTTTTCAAAGTTCCAGAGGATGTCGTCCGGGTAAAGCGGCGCGCGGCCTTTACTCGCCATCCGCTCATAGAAACCGCTCTGCTCCGGCGCGACAGCCTTCGGCGCGGCGGCGATGAGCTTCTGATACAGTGGATGGCGGTTTTCGCCGTTGACGTCGATTTTGCTGAACATCGGGAACGTCACGCCGTAAGTGGTGCTGCAGAACGTTTTAATTTCGTCTTCGCTGCCCGGCTCCTGACCCAGAAACTGGTTGCACGGGAAGCCCAGTACGCGAAAGCCGGACGGCTCCCAGGCTTTGTGAATATTTTCCAGCTGCTCATACTGCGGCGTCAGCCCGCACTTTGAGGCGACGTTAACGATCAACAGCACTTTGCCTTTGTACTGCTCAAGCGAAATGGTTTCACCGTCAATGGTGGTCACTTCGGTATTCAAAATGTCGTGTTGCATAGCTTCCCCTTAAGAAGAGTGAGATAGAACTAGCGTCCAGCCTTTAATAATAGCCAGATAAATACCGGCGCGCCCAGGGTGGCGGTGACTACGCCAATCGGTAGCTCTGCGGCCGCGAGCGTCAGACGCGCGATGATATCGGCCGCGAGCAGCACCCCGCCGCCTGCCAGCATCGCGGCAGGCAGTAATGCCCGGTGGTCGGTAATGCCGCACAGGCGCAACATATGCGGCACCACAAGGCCGACAAAACCAATCGCGCCGGCCAGCGCCACGCTGACGCCCGCAAGCCAGCCGGTGACGATGACCAGCGCGTTGCGCCACAGCCAGACCGGCAGGCCAAGCTGACGCGCGGACGTTTCGCCAAGAGAAAGCATATTCAGCGCCCTCGCCTGCATCCCGCCCCAGACGAGCGGCGGAATCAGCGCGAGCATCAGCCAGCCCTGCTGCCAGTCGATGCCGCTGAAACCGCCCATCATCCAGTACATGAGCTGGCGCAGATCAAGACTGGTGGAAAAATAGACGGCCCAGGTCATGAGCGCACTACAGACGATGCCGAGCGCGACGCCTGCCAGCAACAGACGGCTGGTGGAGAGATGGCGCCGCGCGAAATGCAGCAAAATAAGCGTGGCGATAAGCGCGCCCGCGATGGCGCAGAGCCCGAGCGACCAGCCTGGCAGCACGCCGCCGCCAAGCATGACCGCCGCGACCAGCCCCACGCCCGCGCCATTAGAGACGCCAAGAAGCCCGGGTTCTGCGAGCGGGTTTTCAAACAGCGCCTGCATCATCGTGCCGCAGAGCGCAAGCGCTGCGCCCACCAGCACAACGGCAAGCGTTCGCGGTAGCCTGATTTGCCAGACGAAGAGTTTCCCTGCATCGCCTGCCCATGCCGCAGGCCAGAGCCAGACGTCGCCCGCGCAGAGGCTCACCATCACCGCCAGTACGAGCGCCAGCGCAAGGCCCATGAGCACGCGTCGCTCGCGGCGGCGTTGGGTATGAATACACAGGGAAAGTGAGGCGAGTTGAGATTTCATGCCTTTGATTTTACGGCTCGCTTTACGCACGACAAAGAAAAAAGGCCGCGGGATGCGGCCTTTTTGGTCAGGTCAGATTAATTTTCTTTCGGCGAAGCGTTCTCTACGCGACTTTTCAACTTCTGCCCCGGGCGGAAGGTAACCACACGGCGAGCCGTAATGGGAATATCTTCACCGGTTTTCGGGTTGCGTCCGGGACGTTGGTTCTTATCACGCAGGTCAAAATTACCGAAACCGGAGAGTTTTACCTGCTCGCCATTTTCCAGAGCGCGACGGATCTCTTCGAAAAACAGCTCTACCAGTTCTTTGGCATCCCGCTTGCTAAGCCCAAGCTTATCAAACAGATATTCTGACATTTCAGCTTTTGTAAGCGCCATAGGTTCAATCCCTCAATGATGCCTGGAATCGCTCTTTTAGTGCCGTTACACATTTCGCAACAGTAGCGGCAATCTCGTCTTCTTCGAGTGTACGGCCGGTATCCTGAAGGATCAGGCTGATGGCAAGGCTCTTATAACCCTCCGCAACACCCTTACCGCGGTACACGTCAAATAAGTTTACGCCAACTACCTGATTTGCGCCAACTTTCTTACACTCGGCCAAAATATCTGCTGCCGGTACGTTTTCAGCGACCACAACGGCGATGTCGCGGCGGTTCGCCGGGAAGCGGGAAACCTCCTGCGCCTGCGGTATGGCACGCTCGGAAATCTTGCTCCAGAGCAGCTCAAACACCAGTGTGCGGCCATTGAGGTCAAGCTTACGCTCAAGCTCAGGATGCACAACGCCAATAAAACCAATGCGTTCGCCTTTTAAATAAATGGCAGCACTTTGGCCGGGATGCAAGGCCGGATTGGCTTCTGCACGGAACTCAATTTCAGATAATTTACCCGTAAGTTCCAGAACTGATTCCAGCGTCCCTTTCAAATCGTAGAAGTCAACGCTGGCTTTCGCCAGATCCCAGTGCTCCTCATAACGGTTGCCGCACAGCGCGCCTGCCAGCATAAGATCCTGGCGAATGCCGAGGTCTGCCTGTGTATCAGGCACAAAGCGCAGGCCCGTTTCAAAGATACGAACGCGGCTCTGCTGACGGTTCTGGTTATAAACGACCGTGGTAAGCAGACCGCTCAGCAGCGACAGGCGCATCGCCGACATTTCGCTGGAGATCGGGCTTGGCAGGATCAGCGCTTCTTCACCCGGATGCAGCAGCTGCTGCACTTTTGGATCGACGAAGCTGTAGGTGATCACTTCCTGGAAGCCGTGATCGTTTAGCAGCGTTTTCACACGTTTGAGCGAGAGATCCGCTTCACGATGGTTGCCCATTACCAGCGAGGCCTGTACCGGCTCGTTCGGAATGTTGTCGTAGCCGTAAACGCGGGCCACTTCTTCCACCAGATCTTCTTCAATCGCGATGTCAAAACGCCATGACGGCGCGACCGCCTGCCACTCGTCCTGCCCTTCCGTCACCTCACAACCGAGCCGCTTAAGGATATCGGTGACCTGTGCATCGGCAATGTGATGGCCGATCAGGCGATCGAGTTTACTGCGGCGCAGCGTGATGGTCGCGCGCGTCGGCAGATGAGTTTCGCTTGTGATATCGATAACCGGGCCTGCTTCGCCACCGCAGATATCAAGCAGCAGACGCGTGGCGCGCTCCATCGCTTTGAACTGCAGCTGCGGGTCAACGCCGCGCTCGTAACGGTGAGAAGCGTCGGTGTGCAGGCCATGACGGCGTGCGCGGCCGGTGATGGCGAGCGGCGCGAAGAAGGCGCATTCCAGCAGGACGTTGCGGGTTTCGCCGTTAACGCCAGAGTGCTCGCCGCCGAAAATACCGCCCATCGCCAGCGCTTTTTGATGGTCAGCAATCACCAGAGTGTCAGCGTTCAGGGTCGCTTCGTTGCCATCCAGCAGCGTCAGCGTTTCGCCCTCTTTCGCCATGCGCACTACGATGCCGCCGTCGATACGGTCGAGATCGAACGCGTGCATCGGCTGGCCCAGCTCAAGCAGCACGTAGTTAGTTACGTCAACCACGGCATCGATTGAACGAATGCCACAGCGACGCAGTTTTTCACGCATCCACAGCGGCGTCGGCGCGGTCACATCGATGCCTTTCACAACGCGGCCCAGATAGCGCGGGCAGGCGTCTGCGGCGTCGACCTGAATCGGCAGCGTATCATTGATGGTCGCCGAAACCGGCGCGATGTCCGGTACATTCAGCGGCTCGGCATTAAGCACGGCGACATCGCGCGCTACACCGATAATACCCAGGCAGTCGGCGCGGTTCGGCGTCACGCTGATTTCGATGGTGTTGTCATCAAGCTTCAGGTATTCGCGAATATCCGTACCAATCGGCGCGTCGGCCGGCAGTTCGATAATGCCGCTGTGATCGTCGGAAATCCCAAGCTCAGAGAACGAGCACAGCATCCCTTCGGACGGCTCGCCGCGCAGTTTCGCCGCTTTGATTTTAAAATCGCCCGGCAGGACCGCGCCGACGGTCGCTACCGCCACTTTAAGCCCCTGACGGCAGTTCGGCGCGCCGCAGACGATATCGAGCAGGCGTTCGCCGCCCACGTTAACTTTCGTGACGCGCAGTTTGTCGGCATTCGGATGCTGGCCGCATTCGACGACTTCGCCCACGACCACGCCGTGAAACGCGCCCGCGACCGGCTCCACGCCATCCACTTCGAGACCCGCCATCGTGATTTGATTCGCCAGCGCCTCGCTGTCGAGGGCCGGATTAACCCACTCGCGTAACCACAGTTCGCTAAATTTCATTGTTCTGTCCTGCCCTTATTTAAACTGTTTGAGGAAACGCAGATCGTTTTCGAAGAAAGCGCGCAGATCGGTCACGCCATAGCGCAGCATGGTGAGACGTTCCATGCCCATGCCGAACGCGAAGCCGGAGTAAACTTCCGGATCGATGCCGACATTACGCAGCACGTTCGGATGCACCATGCCGCAGCCCAGCACCTCCAGCCACTTGCCGTTTTTCCCCATAACGTCCACTTCTGCGGAAGGCTCGGTAAATGGGAAGTAAGACGGACGGAAACGAATCTGCAGATCTTCTTCAAAGAAGTTACGCAGGAAGTCGTGCAGCGTGCCTTTCAGATTGGTGAAACTGATGTTTTTATCGACGATCAGCCCTTCCATCTGATGGAACATCGGCGTGTGGGTCTGATCGTAGTCGTTACGATAAACACGGCCCGGCGCGATGATGCGAATTGGTGGCTGCTGATTTTTCATGGTGCGGATCTGCACGCCAGAGGTCTGGGTACGCAGCAGGCGCGTTGCGTCGAACCAGAAAGTATCGTGATCCGCACGTGCCGGGTGGTGTCCCGGAATGTTCAGCGCGTCGAAGTTGTGATAGTCATCTTCAATCTCCGGGCCGGTCGCTACCGTAAAACCGAGTTCACCGAAAAAGCTTTCGATACGATCAATAGTACGAGTGACCGGATGCAGACCGCCATTCTCCACGCGGCGGCCCGGGAGCGAAACATCGATAGTTTCTGCCGCCAGACGGGCATTCAGCGCGGCGCTTTCCAGCTCATTTTTACGCGCGTTCAGCGCCTGCTGAACCTGCTCTTTGGCTTCGTTGATAACCGCGCCTGCGGCCGGACGCTCTTCCGGCGGCAGTTCGCGCAGGGTGGTCATCTGAAGGGTCAGATGCCCTTTTTTCCCTAAATATTCGACGCGTACGTTATCTAACGCGGCAACATCCTGGGCGCTGGTTATGGCCGCCTTTGCACTGGCAACCAGATCTGCGAGATGTGGCATGGTTTTCCTCGTTATTCGGCGCTTGCGCCGGTTTGTTGAACTCTGTCTTGTTATTCTTCTGTTTCAGGTGACACGCCTTGCGGCCAAATAAATCTGCGGCGCGTGTGTCGCCTGCCACTTGAAACAGACCCAAAAACGGCAGATATAAAAAAAGCCTCCTGATGGAGGCTTCTGGCGTTGATTTTCCGTTTCTTTTCTTACGCGCAAAGCCCCTCTGATTCAGGCGCTAAAGTAAAAAAAGAAGCGGAAAATGGCAGCGTTCATGCTTGCGTTACCCTGAGGCTTAATGGCGAATTCTCTTATTGAAAGGCGCGCCAGTAAAAATGTCAACAGATTGATATGGCAGAAATTAAAAGAGGGAGCGTGGCTCCCTCTTTCAACTGGCTTACGCCAGAGCTGCTTTCGCTTTTTCAACCAGGGCAGAGAATGCCACTTTGTCGAATACGGCGATGTCAGCCAGGATCTTACGGTCGATTTCAACAGAGGCTTTTTTCAGGCCGTTGATGAATTTGCTGTAAGAAATACCGTTCTGACGTGCTGCTGCGTTGATACGTGCAATCCACAGCTGACGGAACTGACGCTTACGTTGACGACGGTCACGGTAAGCGTACTGACCTGCTTTGATAACAGCCTGGAAGGCAACGCGGTATACGCGAGAACGCGCACCGTAGTAGCCTTTAGCTTGTTTCAAAATTTTCTTATGACGTGCACGTGCAATCACACCACGTTTTACGCGAGCCATAGTGCTCTCCTGTTTCTATTCTGTAAAAAAGTTAAAAGTTAAACGGCTTATGCGTACGGCAGGCACGCGATTACCAGACCCAGATCGCCTTTGGAAACCATGGCTTTCGGGCGCAGGTGACGTTTACGCTTGGTCGCTTTTTTGGTCAGAATATGACGCAGGTTAGCGTGCTTGTGCTTAAAACCACCTTTACCGGTTTTTTTGAAGCGCTTAGCAGCACCGCGTACGGTCTTAATTTTTGGCATCTTAATTACATCCACTTCGCATTGTTAATTAAACGAAACGTAGGCGAACAAAATCTGTGAAGCCCAAAGGCTCCACAGAAACTGTTACTTGAAGGCCTTACTGTTTCTTCTTAGGAGCGAGCACCATGATCATCTGGCGGCCTTCGATCTTCGTTGGGAAGGATTCGACCACTGCCAGTTCTTGCAAATCGTCTTTCACGCGGTTAAGCACTTCCATACCGATCTGCTGGTGGGCCATCTCACGACCGCGGAAGCGGAGCGTGATTTTGGCCTTATCGCCTTCTTCGAGAAAGCGAATCAGGCTGCGGAGTTTTACCTGATAGTCGCCTTCATCTGTACCAGGACGGAATTTAATTTCCTTAACCTGGATAACTTTTTGCTTCTTCTTCTGTTCCTTAGAAGACTTACTCTTTTCATAAAGGAACTTGCCGTAGTCCATGATACGACAAACTGGCGGCTCGGCGTTAGGGCTGATTTCAACTAAATCTACTCCAGCTTCTTCAGCCTTTTCGATAGCTTCTCTCAGACTCACAATTCCCAGCTGCTCGCCTTCCAGACCTGTTAAGCGAACTTCCTGGGCGCGAATCTCGCCATTGATACGATTCGGACGTGCCGTTTGAACTCGTTTTCCGCCTTTAATACCTTATTCCTCCAGTTGTTGAAGACTGCGGCTGCGAATCTCTTGCTGCAGCTTTTCAATTACGTCGTTAACGTCCAGGCTACCGAGGTCTTTACCACGGCGGGTACGAACGGCCACTTTGCCTGCTTCGACCTCTTTATCGCCACAAACTAACATGTATGGAACACGACGTAATGTATGCTCGCGGATTTTAAAGCCAATCTTCTCGTTTCTCAAGTCTGCTTTTACACGAATGCCTGCATTTTGTAGTTTACGGGTCAATTCGTTAACGTATTCAGACTGCGAATCGGTGATATTCATCACCACGACCTGTACCGGAGCAAGCCATGTCGGGAAGAACCCGGCGAACTCCTCGGTCAGGATACCGATAAAACGTTCCATCGAGCCCAGAATCGCGCGGTGAATCATCACCGGCACTTGGCGCTCGTTGTTTTCGCCCACATAAGACGCGCTCAGACGCGACGGCAGGGAGAAGTCGAGCTGTACGGTGCCACACTGCCAGGCGCGATCGAGGCAGTCATAGAGCGTAAACTCGATTTTCGGGCCGTAGAACGCGCCCTCACCCGGCTGATATTCAAACGGGATATTGTTCTCTTCCAGCGCAACCGCCAGGTCGGCTTCCGCACGGTCCCACATTTCGTCGGTACCAATACGTTTTTCCGGACGCGTGGAGAGCTTCACCACGATCTTTTCAAAGCCGAAGGTGCTGTACATGTCATAAACCATGCGAATACAGCTGTTCACTTCGTCGCGCACCTGTTCTTCCGTACAGAAGATATGGGCATCATCCTGCGTGAAACCACGTACACGCATCAGGCCATGCAGCGCGCCCGAAGGCTCGTTACGGTGGCAGCTACCGAACTCCGCCATACGCAATGGCAGGTCGCGGTATGATTTTAGACCCTGATTAAAGATTTGCACGTGGCCCGGGCAGTTCATCGGCTTGATGCAGTATTCACGGTTCTCGGAAGAGGTCGTGAACATCGCGTCTTTATAGTTATCCCAGTGGCCGGTTTTTTCCCACAGTACACGGTCCATCATGAACGGACCTTTAACTTCCTGATACTGATACTCTTTAAGCTTAGAGCGAACAAACGTTTCCAGCTCGCGGAAGATAGTCCAGCCGTCGTTATGCCAGAACACCATACCCGGCGCTTCTTCCTGCATATGATACAGGTCGAGCTGTTTACCGATTTTACGGTGATCGCGCTTCGCGGCTTCTTCCAGACGCTGCAGATAGGCATTCAACGCTTTCTTATCCGCCCATGCGGTACCATAGATACGCTGCAGCATTTTGTTGCTGCTGTCGCCACGCCAGTAAGCGCCTGCGGTTTTCATCAGCTTAAAGTGATGGCAGAAGCGCATATTCGGCACGTGCGGACCGCGGCACATATCCACATATTCTTCGTGGTGATACAGGCCCGGTTTATCGTCACGGGAAATATTTTCATCAAGAATAGCGACTTTGTAGTTCTCGCCACGCTTCACAAACGTTTCGCGGGCTTCCTGCCAGCTCACTTTTTTCTTGATGACGTCGTAATTAGTTTCCGCCAGCTCGTGCATACGCTTTTCGAGGGCGTCGATATCTTCCTGAGTCAGGGTATGGTCGAGATCGACATCGTAATAAAAGCCGTTGTCGATAACCGGGCCAATCGCCATTTTGGTATGGGGCCACAGCTGTTTGATGGCATGACCCAGCAGGTGCGCACAGGAGTGACGGATAATTTCCAGACCGTCTTCATCTTTCGCGGTAATAATCGCGAGCTGAGCGTCCTGTTCGATACTGTCGTGAGCGTCCACCAGCTCGCCATTCACGCGGCCTGCGATACAGGCTTTCGCGAGGCCCGGACCGATATCCAGGGCAACATCCATGGGGCTGACAGCATGGTCGTAATGGCGTTGGCTGCCATCAGGAAGCGTAATAACAGGCATTATAAATCCTTATTCACAGTGGTGACCCACACGCAAGATCACATATGATTTGAAAAATGGTTTTGATTCAGTAAGTTATGTAGCCATCTGACCAACATTCGCCAAATTGGTACACACTTTTGGTACGCAACGCCTATTCCATATGGCTTTCAGGCTTTGCTTCTATACCCATGGTAACACTAATAAAATGGATAAAGCTATCCATGCTCAGACGGCAGGTACTCATGCCCGGAATAAGCGATAAGCGTCAGTTAGAGCGCAAAGTCTCTGTTTCCCACTTCCTGGACTTAGCGCCCATCGCTTATTACGCCAGCAATAAAAGGCGCATTTATTCGGCAAACTTCAATAGCGCTTCGCCATCAAGGCGATAGCGTACCCATTCAGATTGCGCCGCCGCGCCAATGCTGAGATAAAAATCGATGGCAGGCTGGTTCCAGTCCAGCACGCTCCACTCAAGGCGACCACATTGCCTTTGCACCGCGCACCGGGCGATATGTTTTAACAGGCTTCTTCCCGCCCCTTTACCGCGATATTCAGGCGAAACATATAAATCTTCCATATAAATGCCGTTACGCCCGAGCCATGTGGAATAGCTGGTAAAGAAAACGGCATATCCTACGGCTTTATCGTCAATCTCGCATATCAGCGCTTCCGTTTTGCTGCCTGCGCCAAAAAGCGTTTCCCGAATCTCCTCTGGCGTCGTGACCACTTCATGTGGGGCTTTTTCATAGACCGCCAGTTCATAAATCATTTCATAAATTGCCGTTGCATCTTCCGGACGGGCTGCGCGAATGGTGTAGCTCATTGGTTTTCCTGTTATCTCATCATGGGCAGACATTGATGGCGTTAAGCATACGGGGTAATGTCAGGAGAATTAAGTGCAATGAAATCACTACATGATGAATATTATGCATCCCTCCTTAAGGCGTCTTGATTTAAATCTTTTACCGGTTTTTGACGCTATCTATCGGCACCGCTCCGTTCGCAAGGCTGCCGATGAACTGGCGATGAACTGGCGATGAGCACTTCGGCCCTGAGCCACGCGCTGTCGCGGCTGCGCACCACGCTTAACGACCCGTTATTTTACCGGGAAGGCCACCGCATGTGCCCCAGCGTATACGCCACACAGCTTGCGCCTTCCATCGCTTCGGCACTGAAATTTCTCAATCAGGAGCTGACGCCGCAGCCGGAGTTTGACCCGGCTTGCAGCACAGAGTGCTTACAGATTGCCATCACCGATTTCACCGCATTTTGCATTTTCCCTGCCCTCATGCACCGGCTGCAACACGACGCGCCCGGCCTGCGTTTTGAGTTACGCTATTTACCCCACAGCCCGGCGCTGAATGAACTGCTGGCGGGCGAAATGGATCTGGCGCTTGGATTCAGCGCACCGGAGGATATCCGACACGCGGAGCTGGACGAAATCAACTGGCTGGAAGATGACTATGTTGTTATCAGCAGCGCACGCAGAGCACAGCTGACGTTTGAGGATTATCTTGCAGCCAGACACGTGGTGGTAACGCCCTGGAATGAAAAGCAAGGCGTGCTTGATTCTCAGCTGGAAAAGATGGGCTATACGCGCCACATCGCGCTCAAAACCCCTTCTATGCTTGGCGCGCCGTTTATCGTTGCAGAAAGCGACTTACTCATGGCGCTTCCCCGCTTTGCCGCGCAGAAACTGCTGCCGGCAACCGATCTCAGAATATTTGAATTACCTTTCGAAATACCGTCGTTTGAAGTGAAAATTTATTCACATCAACGCAGTGGTAAACGCGGCGCAACCGACTGGCTTAAGAGCGTCCTGCAAGCGCTGGCAAGAGATAGGTAGCACGTGAAAATCACGTTCTCGTTAATTAAGCACTGCCGTTCCAGGCCTTCATTGAACAGGATTCCGGGGCATCAAGCCCAGGCACGGCGGCGTAACGCTCTTTTGCCCTGATGCTTGCATCAGAGACCGCCTGGTTCTGGGGGGTGAACTTTTCCTGACAATCGCAACACTCTACACTGCGGGATTCATTTGCTGGCATCGTTAACAAAGGAAAAAAACGTATGGCTCTGGAACCTGAAATTGCACGTCTTGTTGATGACTTTATCACAGCGGGCCGCCCCTCCCCGCGCACGCAGACATTTGAAGAGCGTCGCGCAGGTTATATCGCCAGTACGGCGCTCGCCGGTGTTCCTGAGAGCCGCGTGAATATTGAAGATACGACGATTGACGCTATTCCTTTACGTATTTTCTCGCCTCTGAATAGAGAGAACGCGCTCCCGGCGATTATCTATTATCACGGCGGCTGTTTTGTGAGCGGCGGGTTTGCTACACATGATAATCAACTGCGCCAGTTGGCCTTTTTAAGTGGTTGTCGGGTGATTGCGGTGCAATACCGTTTAGCGCCAGAGCATACTTATCCCGCCGCACATGATGATGCCGAACGCGCCGCGCAGCTTATCTGGCGGAACGCGGAAACACTGGGTATAGAGCGCCGCCACATAACATTTATGGGCGACAGCGCGGGCGGTCATCTGGCGCTGATAACCGCTCTGCGATTAAAAAATAGCGGCGCGTGGCTGCCCCGCCAGCTGGTGTTGATTTATCCGATGCTGGACGCCACGGCATCCTCTGAGAGTTATCTGTCAAACGGTCGCGATTATGTCCTGACAAGCGACGCGTTTCTGAGCGGTTTCGAGGCTTATCTTGCTGATACTGATGTTTTGCACCCTGAAGCCAGCCCGTTATTTCGTAATGATTTCGCAGGATTACCGCCGGTACATATCATTAACGCGGAATATGATGCGTTACGTGATGAAGGCGAAGCGCTGTTTGCGCGAATGACGCAGCAAGGGGTGAACTGCACGGCACAGCGTTATCTCGGCGTTATTCACGGTTTCTTTCAGCTTGGCTGCATCAGCCAGGCCGCGCGCAATGTAATGCAGGATATTTGTGCCTTAATACGTTCAGGAAATACGCATTAGGGCGCTGCATTTACCCAAGCGGTCTGGAGAGAATAATGAGCCCCTGATGCTCGTCGAACCCATGTTTGCGGTAGAAGAAATCGGAGGGGTAAGCTTTATGGGTGTTGAGAATGATCGCATTCAGACCTTCGTTTAAAGAACGATCGGCGATGAAATTCATCAGCGCGCTACCAACACCCTTTCCCTGACAATCGGGATCGACGAAAAATTCATCGATATAATACTCAACGCCCCCCGGCCACGGTTTCTTAAAACCGATGCTCACTGCGACTATTTTCTCGTCATATCTGGCAATGTAACCTCTGAAATAATTATTTTTCAGATGTTGCTGGATAAAAGCGATGACCGGCGCCAGCTCGCTCTTTTCAAACCAGGGCGCTTCTTTATAGACCTTACAGTAGAGATGGGCGCATTCGGTGATATGGGTATCGTTAAGCGCTGAAAAATCAATTTTCATTTAAGTCCCTGCGTCAGCCGGTTTACGGATCAGGCAAATCTACTTCACCGCACAGAAAAGTGTCAAAAAGAAGGCGTCAGAAAGGAGCAATGAAAGCGAGTTTTAGCAGCTAAAAATGACAGCGTCAGGCGGCCTGATCAAGTGCCTGACGCTGCGAATCATCGAGAGGCGTTATTTCTTGTTAGCGCTAACGAGGGTCTCGTTCGCTTTCCAGAGGCGATATTTCACGTCGATATTTTCGGGCGCATACACCACCACCGGCAGCTTGCTGTTGTAATTCAGCATGCCATTTTCACCAAGGTTTGCGGTGACGAATTTTTTCTCTTTTTTACCGTCCGGGCAGGCCATCATGGTTGAGGTATACATGACCGAGCCGTCTGCATTTTTGGCGGACTCAAACGTGTAATAGTCATATCCCCAGCCTTCGAGTGTTTTACGCTCAAATTTTCCGGCCAGCTGATGCTTATTACAATCAACGTCAAGGGTCTGGCCTATAACCAGTTCGACTTTGTAGGATGCTTCATCCTGGCGCTCAGGCAAGTCGATCACCTGACGAACCATGCCTTTTTCCGCCTTTGGGAAAGGCGCGGTATTTTTAGACGTTTTTTCGGCGGCGAATACGCTACCGGAAATGCAACCGGCAGCAGCCAGGCTTAACATGAGCGCTGAAATTTTATTCATTATGAAAGTTCTCCACAGGTTTTAGCTCCACGGTAAAAACTGAATTCAATTTCAAAAACCGTGACAATCACTGCCATATTATTCATAAGCAGTTTTTTATGTCACCCTCACGCAAACCATAGCTAATTTTTCTCTGTATCATTTATTTTACATCGCGTAAAAATCAACGGTTACTCACGTTAATAATCGTTAACCGGCTTAGCGCTTCAGAACCGCGGTGCGATACCATGCTTCGGCGATTTAATATTGGCTGCCCAGACTTTGATCTCCTTCTGGCTCATTAAAGTAAAATCTGAACGCAGCTTTTCGACGAGCGCGTTGACTTTATCGGCGTCACGTACCAGATAGTGCTCAATCTTTTCTGAGCCCTGCTGGGTACAAAAATAGTCAGCGGGAATGATGTCACTGTTGATTTCCAGTGCTCTTGGCTGCTCCGGGCATTTTCCTGGCGTCAGAGAAGAGATCACCATATTCGCTGAACGGAAACCCGCCTGCGAAATACTCAGCATGACCGGACTGCCCCCGGCGGTCTGGGTCATATCATATAAAACCGCGTCTTTTTCATACCACGTATTATATTCGCGGCCCTGAACCACAGCGCTGGCAGGGCCAGTGCTGCCAAGAAAAAGGCAGCACATCAGAAAGGATTTTTTCATTGTTATTCATTGCCGGTGTGTGTGCAGCGATCATTCACAATCTGATTTTAAGAATCAAGCTATTAAGTTTTTACTGAGTACAACGGAATGCGGGGATTCAGGAATAACTAAAGGCAGGTAAAGCAGGAAAAAGAAAAGCCCCCGCAGGGGCTTTAGTCTTACTCGTTAATGCGAGGATGCTGATCAACCAGACGGGTGCGTTTCTCCTGCAACTCGGCGATCTCTTTATCAATATCTTCAATTTTCTGTTCGATATTGTCATGGTGCTCACGCAGAATTTCGCGCGCCTCCTGGATATCCGATGCCGCAGGCGTCGCGCCCTTCAGCGGACGGTTTGCCGTCTCTTTCATCGTCAGGCCAGTAATCAGACCAATGACCGCGATAACCATCAGGTAATAAGCTGGCATCATCAGGTTTTCTGTACCTTCCACAAGCCATGCTGTCACGGTCGGCGTCAGACCGGCAATCAATACCGAGATATTGAACGCGCTTGCCAGTGCGCTGTAGCGGATGTGCGTCGGGAACATCGCCGGGAGCGAAGATGCCATCACACCGGTAAAGCAGTTCAGGATCACCGCCAGCATCAGCAGACCAGAGAAAATCAGGCCGATAACGTTACTGTTAATCAGGACGAACGCAGGGATGGCGAGCACCATCAGCGCCACGCTCCCAAAAATCACGAACGGGCGACGACCAAAACGGTCGCTCAGCAGGCCCATCACCGGCTGGACAAACAGCATACCGATCATAATCGCGATAATAATCAGCACGCCATGCTCTTCCGAGTAGTGCAGATTATGCGACAGATAGCTCGGCATATAAGTAAGCAGCATGTAATAGGTCACGTTGGTGGAAATCACCAGACCGATACACGCCAGCAGGCTGCGCCAGTGTTTAGTCGCAATCTCTTTAAAGGAGACTTTCGGGCCGTGCTGCAAACCTTCGCGATCGCCCTGCTCCAGCTTATCAACATGCTGCTGGAACGCCGGCGTTTCTTCCAGCGCATGGCGCAGGTAGAGACCAATCAGGCCAAGCGGCAGCGCCAGGAAGAACGGCAGTCGCCAGCCCCAGCTCAGGAAATTCTCTTCGCCAAGGATAGCAGAGATAAGCACCACCACGCCTGCGCCCAGTACGAAGCCCGCAATAGAGCCGAAATCCAGCCAGCTGCCCATAAACCCACGTTTACGGTCCGGGGAATATTCCGCGACAAATATTGACGCGCCCGTATATTCGCCGCCTACCGAGAACCCCTGCGCCATTTTACAGAGTAACAGCAGGACAGGCGCCCAGATACCTATCGACGCATACGAGGGAATAAGCCCGATACAGAATGTACTGACGGACATAATCACAATGGTTATGGCGAGGATTTTCTGACGACCATATTTATCGCCGAGCATCCCGAAGAACAGACCGCCCAACGGACGAATAAGAAAGGGAACCGAAAACGTCGCCAGCGCGGCGATCATCTGCACGCTTGGGTTGGCATCCGGGAAAAACACTTTGCCGAGCGCGTAAGCCACAAAGCCATACACACCAAAATCAAACCACTCCATCGCGTTACCGAGAGAGGCTGCGGTAATCGCCTTACGAAGTTTCGCATCATCAATAATCGTGACGTCACTCAGAGAGATCGGTTCTACTTTTTTTCTTTTAAGCTTCATATCCATCCTCATTGAATTCGCTCTTTGACTTGGGTGGCGGTCAGCCGCTTCCCTCAGTCCGCTTCCTTAGCGATAAAGAAGCCTTATCTTTCCAGGACTTCCTTTAAGAGCGTAGCAGGATCTCGTCCCGCTGTTAGTAATGACACATCCGAATGTGCTTACCTGCGTTTTCAGATGCCTGACCCTTCTTTACCCTAACAGCGAACAAATTTGCGATCAACTTCACAGTTTATTTTATCGCGTTTAAGCGCCTTGATTTGGCATATTTCATTAGTGCGCTAAGGGATGTCAGGCGAAATACCTGGTTCTGTCAGGGATAATTTTATCAGGGCATTGAGACTGGCTGAGAAGCAGGGAAATAGCGTTGTCAAATCATTATTCTGATAAGAATGAACTTACCGGTGCGCACGAGGGTGCATAAAAAATGTAAGAAACATTAAGTAAAATTATGGCGAATAGCAGTAATAAAAAAGCCGAATCAGAGGATCCGGCTTTTACTACGATAAAGCATCACTGACCTTCATCAGGACCAGTCGCCTGCAACCAGCGTTTGCGTGTTAAACGCATTATTGATTGACTGGCCTGTCGAGGCTGCACCTGGCTGAAGACTGGTGCCTGCTTCGATGTCGCTTACGCGCCATCCGGCATACGGGGCTTTATTCTGTGAAGGCTGAGTCGTCGGGGTCGCGAAAGCGCTGAAGGAAAGCACGCTCAGCGCCAGGGCGGCGGCCGCGGTTTTGAGGGTATTCATTTTGTTATCTCTTCTTTGCAGCGTATAAATGGGTGACGTGTTATTCACCACCTGTGTATAAATGGTAGATCCACATCACACTTTCGAATAGTCAAATTATTTGGTGTGCGACCTCAAAGAAACTGAACCCGGCTACAGCACACTGATAAAAAAGGCTTTTCATTAAACACGCTGCAAAGGCAATAGACACACAATGCTAAAAGAAGCTGAAAGTAACGCATTAAAAAAGGCTGGCAATGCCAGCCTTTCAGAGCCGCGCTAAAAGCGACTTTACATACGATAACCCAGCGTAACCGAGGTGCGCGTATCGGTATGATCCGGCGCGCTCGCAGGCGGGTTAGAGTTCCAGGTCACGTTATAGGCGACTTTCAGGCCAAAATGTTCGTTGATAGCCACGTCCAGCGCCGTTTCGGAGTTGACGTTGGTATCTTCAGAGCCGAACACGGAAACGCCCTGTGTGAACTTAGCGTTATCGGTAAGCTGCCAGGTATAGATGCCAGACGCGTAACCCAGGCCCTGCGTTTTGGTATCGCCGTTGGTGTATTCGTCGTAACGCACACCCGGACCGAATTCAAAACGCAGGCTGTGCACCGGGCCATTCAGGAACTGACGACCATAACCGAGCGTCAGCACGTCGCGCTCGCGATAGCCGTTATAACGGTCTGTCAGCCAGCTCGCCTGACCAAACAGGTAATCATAATCGGTTACGTTTACGCGGCTACGTCCGCCCACCGCATATTTTTCGGAGGAGCGTTCGTCATTAGAAGAGGTATTGCTGGCATTGCCCCAGAGCGACCAGGCGGTGGTTTCACCATACCAGGTCAGGTTGCTGTCAGCCGTTAAAGAAGAACTTTTGGTATTGCCGGTTTGTGCCAGGTAACCCGCGTTTAAATCACCTTCAAACGGTTTTTTCGCGGTGGAAGGATCGTCCATGACAGTAAAAACGGTATTATCAGCCATCGCGTGCTGGCTCAGCAGCGCGCCACCCGCCAGCAGCATAGCCAGGGGCACTGTCTTAAAAAGCTTCATGTTGATTTTCAGGTCCATACAACAAAAAAAAGGACCATTACGGTCCCGTAACTTTTTCTCTGGATCAATAAAATCCGCCCACAGAAAGGTAACGAATTATAAAAAGGCACCTGTGGTTTAGCAATGAATTCCTTTCGCTATTTAAGAATAAGCGGACTCTTAAAAATAAACTTTTATTTATATAGAACGGTCATCCGATTAATATCGGGCACAAGGTAAAATCAGCACGTTATTCACCCACCGTCTGGCTGTCGGGTGCTACGCTTAGGGCAGTCTAAAAAAACGGAGGCGATATGGTACGTATTTATACGCTCACGCTGGCGCCCTCGCTCGACAGCGCCACAATCACGCCGCAAATCTATCCGGAAGGGAAACTACGCTGCAGCGCGCCGGTTTTTGAACCCGGCGGCGGCGGTATTAACGTCGCACGCGCCATCGTCCATCTGGGCGGCAGCGCCACGGCCCTCTTCCCGGCGGGTGGCGCGACGGGCGAGCATCTGGTCTCGCTGCTTAATGATGAAAAGGTCGCGGTCGAGACGGTTTCCGCCCGCGACTGGACCCGCCAGAATCTTCACGTGCATGTCGAATCGAGCGGCGAGCAATACCGCTTCGTTATGCCAGGCGCCACGATTACCGACGATGAATTCCGCCAGCTGGAAGAAAAAGTGCTGACGATTGAATCGGGCGCAATCCTGGTCATCAGCGGCAGCCTGCCGCCCGGTGTCAGCGTGGAGAAACTCCAGCAACTGATTAAAGCGGCACGTGCGCAGGGGATTCGCCTGATTGTCGATAGCTCCGGTGACGCGCTGGCCGCCGCGCTGGAAGTTGGCGATATTGAACTGGTTAAACCCAATCAGAAAGAGCTGGCGGCGCTGGTGAAACGCGATCTGACCGCGCCGGACGATGTCCGTAAAGCCGCAGAAGAACTGGTGCAAAAAGGGAAAGCCCGCCGCGTTGTGGTTTCACTGGGGCCGCAGGGGGCGCTCGGCGTTGACGGTAAAGACTGCGTGCAGGTCGTGCCGCCGCCGATGAAAAGCCAGAGTACGGTCGGCGCGGGCGACAGCATGGTCGGCGCCATGACGCTGCGCTTATCCCAGGATGCCCCGCTGCTGGATATGGTGCGTTATGGTGTGGCTGCCGGCAGCGCCGCTACTATCAATCAGGGTACGCGCCTCTGCTCGCTGGAGAATACCGAGAGTATTTACCACTGGCTGACACGCTAACATTCCGGCCAGCCCCGGCGGGCTGGTATTTTATCGCTGACAATGAGGTTCGCCATGAGTGAAGTGACCCGCTATGTCGTCACCGTGAAGTTTCATGAGAAAAGCCTGACCGATATTAACGAACTGAATAACCATCTGACCCGCGGTGGTTTCCAGCTCACGCTTGCCGACGATGACGGCAAAATTCACGAGCTGGGCACCAATACCTTCGGGCTGGTCAGCGCGCTCAGTGAGCAAGAGGTGGCTGAGCTGGTCGAAGGGCTTGGTGAGGCGGCGCTCGATCAGAAGCCGCAAGTCACCGTCACCACGTTCGAAAACTGGCTGCGCGACAACGATACCGTCTGACGTCGCCCGTGCGCGGCAGGTTGTGCGCCCGCGCAGATTTTCGTCTGCACGGGCGCGTTAAGCTGATGTTCTTTACGGGAAACCTGGGAGAGTAATCATGTGGCATGCCATTACGCGTTTGTTAAACGAACAGCTGGGCGCCGGTGAAATCAGCCAGCGAACCGAACTGCCGGGCGGTGAAATTCACGCCGCATGGCGAATCGACTGGGCCGGGCGCGCGATCTTCGTGAAATGCGACGATTCGACGCTGCTGCCCTGCTTTACCGCCGAAGCCGATCAGCTCAACCTGCTGGCGCGCAGTAAAACGGTCACAGTGCCGGAAGTGCTTGGCGTCGGCAGCGACCGCGAATATAGCTTTCTTCTGCTGGAATATCTGCCGCCAAAACCGCTTGATGCGCACAATGCCTTTCTGCTCGGTCAGCAACTGGCGCGCCTGCACCAGTGGAGCGAGCAACCACAATACGGGCTCGATTACGACAACCACCTCTCTACCACGCCACAGCCGAACGCCTGGCAGCGCCGCTGGGCGAGTTTTTTCGCCGAGCAGCGCATCGGCTGGCAGCTGGAGCTGGCCGCGGAAAAAGGTATGGAGTTCGGCGATATCGACAGGATCGTGGATGCGGTCCATCAGCAACTGGTTTCGCACCAGCCCGCGCCTTCACTGCTGCACGGCGATTTGTGGTCCGGCAACTGCGCGCTGGGGCCGGACGGGCCCTATATTTTCGACCCGGCCTGCTACTGGGGCGATCGCGAATGCGATCTGGCGATGCTGCCGCTGCACCCGGAACAGCCGCCGCAGATTTATGACGGCTATCAGTCGGTGCTACCGCTGCCCGCCGGCTTTCTTGAGCGCCAGCCGCTTTATCAACTCTATACCCTGCTAAACCGCGCCACGCTCTTTGGCGGTCAGCATCTGGTTGCCGCACAGCAGGCGTTAACCCGCGTTCTGGGCATATGATAAAAGCGCGCCGCAGCGCGCGCGTTTACAGGAACCCGAGCAGGGAGAAGAACACGTAGCCCAGCACCAGCACAATCACCGGCAGGATATAAAGCGGGAAGATTTGCAGGAAAATGGTATGCCGCGGCACCACGATGCGTGATTCCAGCGCCTCGCGGCTCAGCCCTTCTTCGCCTTTGGCGCTCTCCAGAATCAGGCTGTCTTCAACATGCTCACGCAGAAAACGCGCCTGGCGACACATCCGCGCGCCCGACGCCTGTAACGCCAGACCAACAAAAATCAAAATATAGATTATCCAGAAGCTGATATTCGCGTGACGCGTGAAATCGGGTTGCGGAGAGTTGTACCAGAAGACATTCAGGAACGGCGTATTAAAGCGCACCATTTCAATCATCACATGGGCGAAATCCATCATCACGGCGTTAATGCCCGGCTGCTTTTCGCTGTGCTGATACATAAATTTCAGCACGGAGATAATGGTGGAGAGCGTGGCAGGAATGAAAATCACCCATCCGGCGATGCGTTTTAAGACACCAATGCGTCCAGCTTGTTGATACGTCATGCTTTCCCCTTGATAGCGACGCGACAGATTGGCCTAAGTTTACCCTGTGAAGCGCCTTTTCGCCTGAACTTTCCGGCACATGGCCTGAAAGCGGTAGCCATAATGCGTTTTTCCGGCTATTGATTAACCTTTCCCGCGTAAAAAGAAGGAGTGACATGATGTCTTCGCCGCGACAGATCCTCGCCGCTATTTTTGATATGGATGGTTTACTGATTGACTCTGAACCGCTCTGGGACCAGGCGGAGCTCGAAGTCATGGCGACGCTCGGGGTCGATACCTCCCGCCGCCACGAGCTGCCCGATACGCTGGGCCTGCGCATCGATCTGGTGGTAGCGCTGTGGTTCGCGCAGCAGCCGTGGAACGGGCCGTCACTGGATGAAGTGACGCAGCGCATTATTACTCGCGCCATGACGCTGGTGGAAGAAAAACGCCCGCTGCTGCCGGGCGTGGCTGACGTGATTGCGCTCTGTAAAGCGCAGGGGCTGAAGGTCGGCCTCGCCTCCGCCTCGCCGCTGCGGATGCTGGAGCGCGTACTGACGCTGTTTGATCTGCGCGAGCAGTTTGACGCGCTCGCTTCCGCTGAACACCTGCCTTACAGCAAACCGCACCCGCAGGTCTACCTGGATGCGGCGGCAAAGCTTGGCGTCGATCCGCTCTGCTGCGTGACGCTTGAGGATTCCGTTAACGGCATGGTCGCCACCAAAGCGGCGCGTATGCGCTCCATTGTGGTTCCGGCTGAAGAGAACCGCAGCGACGCGCGCTGGGCGCTCGCCAACGTGCGTCTGAACTCGCTGACCGAGCTTGAGCCCTGGCATCTGAAAGGCTAAGCCCCTTATCGCCGCTGCCGCCCGGCAGCGGTTTTCAGCTTTTGTTCCAAAAAATACCACCCGCCGTCATATTTTTAAAACGCAGTTTCATTTAGCTTTGTTTTTTCTGCTGGCGACTCCTATCATTGCTCTGAATGCGAAAGGGACTTTCCCTGCGCCGCAATGATGAGTCAAAGAGGAACGGAACATGCTGGAGACATTCTCGCTTGCCGGAAAAGTGGCGATGGTAACCGGTTGCAATACCGGGCTTGGGCAAGGCATGGCGCTTGGGCTCGCCGCCGCCGGATGCGATATCGCAGGCATCAGCCGCCGTCCTGCGCGGGAGACCGCCGCGAAAGTCCACGCGCTGGGCCGCCGTTTTGTCGCGATTGACGCGGATTTAGCCACGGCACCGGTACAGCCGCTCGTCACCGAGGCCGTCGACGCGCTGGGGCGTATCGATATTCTGGTCAACAACGCCGGGATCATCCGGCGGGACGACGCGCTCGATTTCAGCGAAAAAGACTGGGACGACGTGATGGATCTCAACCTGAAGGCGCTGTTCTTCCTCTCTCAGGCCATTGCCAGGCAGTTCATTGCTCAGGGCAGCGGCGGCAAAATCATTAACGTCGCCTCCATGCTCTCTTTTCAGGGCGGCATTCGTGTGCCTTCCTACACCGCGTCGAAAAGCGGCGTGCTCGGCCTGACACGGCTGCTCGCCAACGAATGGGCACCGTATGGCATCAATGTTAACGGCATCGCACCGGGCTATATGGCGACCAACAATACGCAGGCGCTGCGCGAGGATGCCGAACGCAATGAGGAAATTCTGGCGCGTATTCCGGCAGGCCGCTGGGGAACGCCGGAAGATTTACAGGGGCCGGTGATTTTTCTCGCCTCAAAGGCATCGGATTATGTGAACGGTTATACCCTGGCGGTGGACGGCGGCTGGCTCGCCCGCTGAGCGCAACGCGAGGCGTCATGCGGGCTGCGGTGACAAAGTGTTACACCGTCACCACTTTTTTCTACTGTATAAAAACCCTATACTGGATAGATTGACAGTTACAGGGTTTTATCATGACGGCGGAAGGCCACCTGCTTTTTTCGATTGCCTGCGCGGTATTTGCCAAAAATGCCGAGCTGACCCCTGTGCTGGCGCAGGGCGACTGGTGGCATATTGTTCCCTCCGCCATTCTCACCTGCCTGTTGCCGGATATCGATCACCCGAAGTCGTTCCTGGGGCAGCGGCTAAAGTGGATATCAAAACCCGTGGCACGGATGTTCGGCCACCGGGGGTTTACGCACAGCCTGCTGGCGGTCTTCGGCGGGCTGACGCTGTTTCTTCTGAAAGTGCCGGAAACCTGGATACTGCCTGCCGATGCCCTGCAAGGGCTGGTGCTTGGCTATCTCAGCCATATTCTCGCCGATATGATAACGCCCGCCGGCGTGCCGCTATTGTGGCCCTGCCGCTGGCGCTTTCGCCTGCCGTTACTCTACCCGCAAAAAGGCAATCAGCTTGAGCGCGTGTTATGCATGGCGCTCTTTGTCTGGGCGGTGTGGATGCCGCAAAGCATGACCGATAGCAGCGCAATGAAATGGTCGTCGGCCGCCATTAATTCTCTGCAAAACACCTTTAATCGCTTTATTCATCACCAGATGGAACAGTAAATAAACTGAAATTGCGTTTTGATATAAACCATTCCATTTGGATATAAGGCTCCCTGTTTTGATTCTGATACCCTTTGCGGCATAAAGGCATGCCATTTCGGCCGTGCCGGTTATAAAAAAATCAGGAGAACGGGGATGAATCTTCCACTGATAGCGAACGTTGTCGCGTTCGTGGTTCTGCTGCTGTTGCTGGCGCGCACGCGCCATACGCAGTGGAGCCTGGCAAAAAAAGTATTACTCGGTCTCGCGATGGGCGTGGTATTTGGCCTGGCGCTGCACACCATCTATGGTTCTGATAGCGAGACGCTGAAAACCTCCATTCAGTGGTTCAACATTGTCGGCAACGGCTATGTGCAGCTGCTGCAGATGATCGTGATGCCGCTGGTGTTCGCGATGATCCTGAGCGCCGTGGCGCGTCTGCATAACGCTTCGTCGCTGGGTAAAATCAGCGTGCTGACCATCGGTACGCTGCTGTTTACCACGCTTATCGCGGCGCTGGTCGGCGTGCTGGTGACGAATCTCTTCGGCCTGACGGCGGAAGGTCTGGTGCAGGGCAGCGCGGAAACCGCGCGTCTGAATGCCATTCAGACTAACTACGCCGGTAAAGTCGCCGATCTGACCGTACCGCAGCTGATCCTCTCTTTCATTCCGAAAAACCCGTTCGCCGACCTCACCGGCGCGAGCCCGACCTCCATAATCAGCGTGGTGATTTTCGCGGCGTTCCTGGGTGTGGCGGCGCTGAAACTGCTGAAAGATGACGCGCCGAAAGGCGAGCGCGTACTGGCCGCTATCGACATCCTGCAAAGCTGGGTGATGAAGCTGGTGCGTCTGGTGATGCAGCTGACGCCATACGGCGTGCTGGCGCTGATGACCAAAGTCGTTGCAGGCTCTAACCTGCAGGACATCATCAAGCTTGGCAGCTTTGTGGTCGCCTCTTATCTGGGTCTCGGCATTATGTTTGTGGTGCACGGTATCCTGCTGGCCGTGAATGGCGTGAGCCCGCTGCGTTACTTCCGTAAAGTGTGGCCGGTGCTGACGTTTGCCTTCACCAGCCGCTCCAGCGCGGCGAGCATTCCGCTGAATGTGGAAGCGCAGACGCGTCGTCTGGGCGTGCCGGATTCCATCGCCTCTTTCGCGGCGTCTTTTGGCGCGACGATTGGTCAGAACGGCTGCGCGGGTCTCTACCCGACCATGCTCGCGGTGATGGTCGCGCCGACGGTCGGTATTAACCCGCTCGATCCGGTGTGGATAGCAACGCTCGTCGGCATCGTGACCTTAAGCTCCGCCGGTGTGGCAGGCGTGGGCGGCGGTGCGACTTTCGCTGCGCTGATTGTACTGCCAGCGATGGGCCTGCCGGTTACGCTCGTGGCACTGCTGATTTCCGTTGAACCTCTGATCGACATGGGCCGTACCGCGCTCAACGTCAGCGGCTCCATGACCGCAGGCACGCTGACCAGCCAGTGGCTGAAGCAGACGGATAAAGCCATCCTGAACAGCGATGACGAAGCCGAACTGGCGCACCGTTAATCACGTAAAATGATGTTCTTATCAACCCCGGCCAGCGCGCCGGGGTTTTCTTTTATGGGCATTCAGCGCTGATAAAAACGAAAAAGCCCGCTCTCTGGCGGGCTTTGTTTTTCAGGCGACATCTTTCTTCTGCGCGTCGCGCCGGGCGATAAACTCGGCGGCGGGCAGGATACGGCTGAACTCTTCCTGAATGCGCATATCATTTTCCACTTCCCACAGGTCGACAGCCGCCTGCAGGTTAAGCCAGAAGTCGACAGAGGTGCCGAATGCTTTCGCCAGGCGAAACGCCATATCGGTAGTGAGCTTGCGGTTATTGTTTACCAGTGCGCTTACCGTATTGCGATGGACGCGGAGCATCTCGGCCACTTCGTTAATTCTGAGACCGAGCGGTTCCAGGTATTCATAAGCGAGGATCTCGCCGGGCGTGGTGGGCTTTCTGGTTGCCTGTTTCATATGTATTTCCTTAACGTTGCGGCGCGTCACATTCGGTAATCATGGGGATCTAAATACAGGTCTTCCGCTTTGCCTTCGACCCACCTGAAAATCAGCCGGTAGTGATGGTTGACCCGAATCGATGAATACCCCTGCAATTTACCGCTCAGCGCCTCAAACCGGTTGCCAGGCGGCGAGCGGAGATCGAGGTATGAGGTTGCTGCGTTGATGATGTCGAGCTTACGCGCCAGTGTGTTATGAATCTCTGCCGGAATGTTGCGGTGTGGCGTCGAATACACGAAAAAAGCCGCCAGCCAGGCGTCACGAAAACTGCCGATATGCTTCTGCATTCCATTGATACCTCCCTGTTTCTTTCTCGATCATAGTAATGCACTCCCGCACAGTGCGCAAGTGCAGGCGTGAGGCAAATTAAAACCCGCATGAGCGGGTTTCATGGGGAGCAGTCGGCGAGCGGTACGACAGCGGCTGCCTGAACGGGCGATAAACTCGCCCTATACCTCATCCTGTTTGAGCTGGTTCGCCCAGCGCTGGGCGGCTTCGGGGCTGCTGAAGGCGGGCGAGCGGCGAAAACGATCCCCGGACATCACAAACGCCACATATTTGCCCTTCAGCACCCAGACATCCTCAAAACCCTCCATGCGATCCGCATGATCCGGCGGAGCCGGCTCCACACGTGGAACATAGCTGATAACGGGACGATTCTGATGACGAAGTGGTTTCATAAGCGTCGGATTCACTGGCTGAAAACAAAAGATAAACCACTATGATAGCGGATCGGACGGCTCTGCGTCGCATCCTGCGTGCGCTGTACCGTTCATTTGCCGCTTTTTGCGCCGTCGCCTTTTCCGCAAGAACTTCAGTGCTGTTCTATAGTTACCTTACATTTCATGCAGCCATCCGGTTGCTTAAGAAAAAGGAAAGGAGATGAGTTCAATGTCGAATGATGAGAAACGCCCTAACCATGAAGCCCCGTTCCACGACGCGCGCTCATCTGAGCCAGGGATGGGGTCGCTGGCGCCTGCCGATGGCTCCCACCGCCCTTCTCCGGCACCCACCCCGCCAGGCGAGCAGCCGACCGCGCCAGGCAGCCTGAAGGCGCCGGATGTCACGAACGATAAGCTCGGCGCGCTGGAGACCTTTCGCAAAGGCGGTGAGAACGAGGCGCTGACAACCAACCAGGGCGTGCGCATCGCCAACGATCAGAACTCGCTGCGCGCCGGCACCCGCGGCCCGACGCTGCTGGAAGATTTCATCCTGCGGGAAAAAATCACGCACTTCGACCACGAGCGTATTCCTGAGCGCATCGTCCACGCGCGCGGCTCGGCCGCCCACGGCTACTTTCAGCCGTATAAAAGCCTGAGCGATATCACCAAAGCCGCGTTCTTAAGCGATCCAGAAAAAATCACGCCGGTATTTGTGCGCTTCTCTACGGTACAGGGCGGCGCGGGCTCCGCGGATACGGTGCGCGATATCCGCGGCTTCGCCACCAAGTTTTATACCGAAGAAGGGATTTTCGATCTGGTCGGCAACAATACACCCGTGTTTTTTATTCAGGACGCCCATAAGTTCCCGGATTTCGTTCATGCCGTGAAGCCGGAGCCGCACTGGGCTATTCCGCAGGGCCAGAGCGCGCATGACACCTTCTGGGATTACGTGTCGCTCCAGCCGGAAACGCTGCATAACGTCATGTGGGCGATGTCTGACCGCGGCATTCCGCGTAGCTACCGCACTATGGAAGGCTTTGGCATTCACACCTTCCGCTTCATTAACGCCGAAGGCAAAGGCACCTTTGTGCGCTTCCACTGGAAGCCGGTGGCGGGTAAAGCGTCGCTTATCTGGGATGAATCGCAGAAGCTCACCGGGCGAGATCCAGATTTCCACCGTCGCGATCTCTGGGAGGCCATCGAAGCGGGCGACTACCCGGAATATGAACTCGGCGTGCAGCTGATCCCGGAAGAGGACGAATTTAAGTTTGATTTTGACCTGCTCGATGCCACCAAGCTTATCCCGGAAGAGCTGGTGCCGGTGCAGCTGGTCGGCAAAATGGTGCTGAACCGCAACCCGGATAACTTCTTCGCCGAAAACGAACAGGCCGCGTTCCATCCGGGCCATATCGTGCCGGGGCTGGATTTCAGCAACGATCCGCTGCTGCAGGGCCGTCTGTTCTCTTATACCGACACCCAGATAAGCCGTCTCGGCGGGCCGAACTTCCACGAAATCCCGATTAACCGCCCGACCTGCCCGTACCATAATTTCCAGCGCGACGGCATGCACCGGATGGATATCGACACCAACCCGGCCAACTACGAGCCAAACTCGATCAACGACAACTGGCCGCGCGAGACGCCGCCTGCGCCAAAAGCGGGCGGGTTTGAAAGCCATCAGGAACGTATTGAGGGGCATAAGATCCGCGAGCGCAGCCCGTCGTTTGGCGAATATTACTCCCAGCCGCGCCTCTTCTGGCAGAGCCAGACGCCGGTCGAGCAGCGCCATATCATCGACGCCTTCAGCTTTGAGCTGAGCAAAGTCGTGCGCAGCTATATTCGCGAGCGCGTGGTGGATCACCTCTGCCATATCGATATTTCGCTGGCGCATCCGGTGGCGAATAATCTTGGTATTACGCTTACCGACGAGCAGATGCACGTCGCGCCGCCGAAGGACGTCAATGGGCTGAAGAAAGATCCGTCGCTGAGCCTGTACGCAGTGCCGGGCGGCTCCGTGAAAGGCCGCGTGGTTGCGGTGCTGCTTAACGACCATGTGAAATCGGCCGATCTGCTCGCCATGCTGCAGGCGCTGAAATCGCACGGCGTGCATGCCAAACTCCTGTACAGCCGCATGGGTAGCGTGACGGCGGATGATGGCTCGCAACTGGAAATCGCTGGTACGTTTGCCGGATCGCCATCCGTGACGGTCGATGCCGTACTGGTGCCGGGTGGTGCGGCGAGCGCCCTTACCGATAATGGCGATGCGGTTTACTACCTGCTGGAGGCGTATAAACACCTGAAAGCGATCGGCCTGATGGGCGACGCGCGCGGTCTGAAGCGCCATCTGGCGGTGCCAGACACCGGCGAAGAAGGCATTGTCGAAGCCGACGACGCCTCCGGCAGCTTTATGGATGATTTCATCCACCAGCTCGCCTGCCACCGCGTCTGGGCGCGCACGCCGAAAGTGGCATCAATTCCGGCTTAACCGTGAATACGCCATACAAAAACGCCGCCCTTGCGGCGTTTTTTATTTGCCGGTGCACATCCCACAACATGCAGACGTAAAAAAACCGGCCGGAGCCGGTTTTTCTGTCACAGCGCGATTATTTCTTCGGCGCCTGCGGGTCGGTGTCGTACTCGGCACAGGTCTGGTAGCCGGAGTTCATTACGTGGCCCGTATCGTCCAGCGCGACGAAATAGGTTTCGGTTTTGCCGTTACGGCTGCCCAGAATATAGGTCTGGCAGGTACCGCGAGCATGGATCATGGTCACTTCAGAAGACGGTTTACCGGCAATCTGCATCACCTGCTGACGGCTCATGCCTTTTTTCACGTCTTTAACTACCGGCTGGGTAAACTGATCGGCGGTGCGATCGTAAGCGGTACACCCTGCCAGCATCGTCATAACAGCCGCTGCACCCAAAAACCCTGCAAACTTCTTGTTCATTGTGTCATCCTCTTTTTTTCAGCGTGTGCAGATAAGCCTGGAATATAAAATAACATTTTTCAACTTGTTACCCAAAACAGCGCCAAATTAAGAGTATTCCCTCAGGCGATGCTGATAGCGCAAAACCACGCAGGGCGGCGACAACTTGTCGTTTTGCCCACAACGGGTTAGCTTTAACAAATCACTGTTTCATGGCCTGCGCGTTGCAGGCGAACAAGACTGGAGGGGTACATGGCATTACAACAAGAAATTATTCAGGCACTTGGTGTGAAACCGCAGATTGACGCTCACGAAGAGATCCGCCGCAGCGTCGATTTTCTCAAATCCTATCTGAAAACGTATCCGTTCCTGAAAACCCTGGTGCTCGGCATCAGCGGCGGTCAGGATTCCACGCTCGCAGGCAAACTGAGCCAGCTTGCCATCAGCGAACTGCGCGATGAAACCGGCGATCAGAGCTATCAGTTTATCGCGGTGCGCCTGCCTTTCGGTGTGCAGTTCGACGAAAAAGATTGTCAGGATGCGCTGGCGTTTATCCAGCCGGATAAAGTGCTGACGGTCAACATTAAAGAAGCGGTGCTGGCAAGCGAGAAAGCGCTGCGCGAAGCAGGCATTGAGCTGAGCGATTTTGTGCGCGGCAACGAAAAAGCGCGTGAGCGTATGAAAGCGCAGTACAGCATCGCCGGGATGACCAAAGGCGTGGTCGTGGGCACCGATCATGCGGCCGAAGCCGTCACCGGCTTTTTCACTAAATATGGCGATGGCGGCACCGACATCAACCCGCTGTTCCGTCTTAATAAACGCCAGGGCAAACTACTGCTGAAAACTCTGGGCTGCCCGGAGCATCTCTACCTCAAAGTGCCGACCGCCGATCTCGAAGACGACCGCCCGTCCCTGCCGGATGAAGTGGCGCTCGGCGTGACGTACGACAACATCGACGATTACCTGGAAGGCAAACAGATTGATGAGAAAATCAGCCAGATCATCGACGGCTGGTATGTGAAAACCGAGCACAAACGTCGCCCGCCGATCACGATTTTCGACGATTTCTGGAAACAGTAATCGCGTTGCGGCAACCTCCCCGGCCGGGCCGGGGAGTGGCGCCTCGCTCATCTTTACGTTTTGTACCGCCGCACTTTTTTCACGGATGACGTATGTCAGTTTCCCCGCAGCGCGCCACGCTGCCTGGCCTTCTGGCCATTCTGCTCTGGAGCACCTCCGTCGGTTTATTGCGCAGCATCAGCGAGGCGTTCGGCCCGGTGGGCGGCGCAGCGCTGATTTATACCGTCAGTTCGCTGTGTCTGATGGTGTCGCCTGGCCTCATTCACCCTGGCCGCTTACCGCGCCGCTATTTAATCATCGGCGGTGCGCTCTTCGTTGGCTATGAAATCTGCCTCGCGCTGGCGATTGGGCTTGCGCATACCCGCGCGCAGTCGCTGGAGCTTGGGATGATTAACTATCTCTGGCCGAGCCTGACGGTGCTGCTGGCGGTGCTCATCAACGGCCAGCGCTGCCGCGCCTGGCTCTGGCCTGGGCTGCTGCTCGCGATCGCGGGCGTGTTTCAGGTGCTGAAAGGCGACGGCGACTGGTCGCCCGCGCAGCTCTGGCTCAACATGCAGGATAATCCGGTTGCTTACGCGCTCGCGTTCAGCGCCGCGCTGGTCTGGGCGCTCTACTGCAATCTGACGCGCCGCTGGAGCAACGGGCAGAACGGCGTGGCGCTCTTTTTCTGCGCCACCGCCGCCGTGCTGTGGCTACAATTTTGCCTCGCGCCGCAGCCGCCGATGCAGCTTTCGCTTCCTGCCGTCGCGCAACTGCTCTTTATGGGGCTTTCCACCGCAGCCGCCTACGCCGCCTGGAACTACAGTATTCAGCACGGCAATATGACGCTGCTCGCCACCGCCTCTTACTTCACGCCGGTGCTCTCGGCGCTGCTGGCAAGCCTGTGGCTCGGCCTCGCGCCGGGCATCGCGTTCTGGCAGGGCGTGGCGATGGTGGTGGCGGGCTCCCTGCTCTGCTGGCTCGCCACGCGCAATCTCAGCTAAGATGACGCTTTTTCAACCACACATTCCCTGATAGACTGGATAAGTAAACAGTATTCAGGAGAGTGATGTGGTAAGGCGTACTGGCGCGCCGCGGCTGGAGTTTGAAAAAGCGGCAATTTATGAATATCCCGAGCATCTGCGTCCGTGGCTTGACGATCTGCCAAAGCACCCCGGCGTCTATGTTTTTCATGGCGAAAGCGAAACCATGCCGCTTTATATCGGCAAGAGCGTCAATATTCGCAGCCGGGTGCTGTCGCACCTGCGCACGCCGGATGAAGCCTCCATGCTGCGTCAGTCGCGGCGTATCACGTTTATCCGCACCGCAGGCGAAATCGGCGCGCTGCTGCTAGAGGCGCAGATGATCAAAGAGCAGCAGCCGCTGTTTAATAAACGGTTGCGCCGTAACCGGCAGCTCTGCTCCTTGCAGTTCAAGGGCGAAAAGCCGGACGTGGTCTACGCGCGCGATGTCGATTTCTCGCACCAGCCGGGCCTGTATGGTCTTTTTTCGAGCCGCCGCGCGGCGCTCGGCACGTTGCAGTCAATCGCAGACGAACAACAGCTCTGCTACGGCCTGCTGGGGCTGGAATCCGTACGCCCCGGGCGCGCCTGTTTCCGCTCGGCGCTGAAACGCTGCGCGGGGGCCTGCTGCGGCAAAGAGCCGCTGGAGGCGCACAACGCGCGTCTGATGGAGGCGCTGGAG
Source organism: Cronobacter sakazakii (assembly GCF_000982825.1). Lineage (NCBI taxonomy): Bacteria > Pseudomonadati > Pseudomonadota > Gammaproteobacteria > Enterobacterales > Enterobacteriaceae > Cronobacter > Cronobacter sakazakii. Next base: position 3,562,794 of record NZ_CP011047.1, read on the forward strand.
CGCATGCGCGTTATCTGCTGGCCGTGGGACGGCCCGGTCGGGCTGCGGGAGAGTTTCGGTGACATGACGCAGTACCATATCATCCATAACTGGTACTGGCTGGGATCGGTCGCCTCGTTAAGCGACGCGGCGAGCATCTCGCGCGCGCCGCAGGGCTTTGATAACGACGGCTATCGCATTCTGTGCAAGCCGCTTATCAGCGGCGAGCATGAGATAGTGGAAATCGGCGCGCACGCGCCTCAGAGATAAGTAATTTCGCTAAACAGCACCTGCCCTTCGGCTTTTAATAGCCGGAGGGTATGGCTTCCCTCCTGCCACCAGGCACCCTGCTCCGGCGTCAGCAATTTATCGTTTAGCTGCCAGGCGCCGCTTAAAACATACACAATCCCGCCGCGCGCGCGGCCAGTGGTAAACGTGCGATCGGCGACGCGCACCTGCGCGCGACAGCGATCGCGCCGGGTCATCAGATTAAAGTCGAGTGACATGCGCCCGTCGGTCAGCTCAGCGCGTACCGGTTGCTCGCCCGCGAAGGTAAACGGCTGGTGGCGCTTTAACGTATGACGAAACGCGCCGCCGCCAAGCAATGTGACTTCACCGCCATCGAGCAGCGTAACCACGCGGTCAACCTGCGGCACAACGTTAAATTCGCCATTGCTGGCAAGAGAAGCAATGCTGGCGCGCCAGTTAAAATCCCGGCTCGGCGGGTAACAACAGATCTCGCGGGTTTCGCCTGCGCCATTACGCCACAGGTTCACCGGCATCTTTTTGACGTCGAAAAATTCCATCCCCACTCCTGGAACGCGCATCATGCGCCAGTCGCCACAGGCGTACTGCGGCAAAAATTATTGTTATACATTTACAGGCCTGATTATCGGCACGTCAGAGGATGGCGAACGCAGATCCTTAACATACGCAGGCAAACTACGCCGCACGGCGGCAGCGATGAATGATAACCAACAGAAATTACGTGGCAAGAGGCGTGGGAAAAGAAAAACCGCCGGCCCTGGCCAGCGCCATCAAAGGACGCTTGCCAAAACCGGCGGTCTTAAACCAGTCAGAAATTATTCTGCATCTGCGGGCATTTTACCTTCCGGAGCCGGACGTTCTGTCAGACGCTTCTCAAAATTGGCATTAAATTGTTTTTTCTGCTCCGGCGTCAGCACGTTATAAATTTTGTTCTGGGTTTCCATGTGCGCCAGCATACGGGCTTTATGCTGCGCTTCCATTTTATCGATCTGGGCCTGCGCTTTGTCTTTATCAAAGCTGTCGCTGGCGATCAGATTGTGCATCGCGCGGCGTTCTTCCAGCGACGGACGCTCGAATTTTTCACGCTGGGCTTTACGGATGTCGCGAATTTGCTGCTTCTGCGCATCGGTCAGGTTCAGCCCCTGGAACATCATATCGTGATGCGGGCCGCGCGGACCTTTATGGTGCATCATCGGTGCGTTATTCGCATCAGGTGCCGGGGTCTCCGCCGCCTGTGCCAGATTAGCCGCGCCAAGCGCCAGGGTGGAAGCAACGAAGATAGCCGTTAATTTACGCATAATGTTGTCCTTACTTTCAGTTAATTCAGCAACAGGTTGTCGCCTTGACGAGATTAATTCTACGGGCAGATTCGTCAATCAGTCAGAGTCTGAGTAAAACAGTGAAAGCATAAAAAACAATTATTGTTCGATTATGGAGAAAATAAGGAAAAACGGAGGAGAAGATTCTTTAAATATCACAACCGATTGATTGTGAAGAGAGTGTGAGCGCAGTATATAAGCGCACCGCTGTAAAATAAAGCGCCGCGCTCAGAATTATCCGCATTATTTTCACGGCCCACAGGGGGCCGCATATTATTTTATTTCCCGCAGCATTAATCCCGCGCGTAAACCGAGCGCGACAGAGGGATTCGGAAACAGCACCCGTTCATTTTCCTGCGCGTAATAGCGCTCATCGCCATCTTCCGCAAGCAGCGTGCCTGCGTCGAATACCGTGAAATTTTCGGTCTCAGCGGACATATGCAGCACAAAGCGATCGCTTCGCCGGGTGATTTGCTGCGCCACCTCAAAGCGGCGCGGCGCATCCATAGCGGCAGGCGCGGGCGAGCCGTCCAGCAGCGCTGACAGCGCCCGCTGCGTTGGGGCGAACTGGCTGAGATCGTTCTGGCCGAACGGCAGCGCCTTCCCGAGTTCCAGCGTACAGCTGAGTGCTGCGAAGCGCTCGCAGGAAAAGTGCGTGAAGGTGCCGCCCGGCGCGCAATGAAATACCAGCGCCTGTAGCCCGGCGTCGCCAAGCCAGGCGAGAAAATCCTCCGGCCACGCCGTCGTGCGCGCGGGCAGTACGCCAAAGCGCGGGAAGCGCGACGCGCGAATGGCGGTATGCAGATCCAGATGCCAGCGCACCGTTTCATCGCCCGCCCCAAAAAACGTCTCCAGCGCCTGCTCAAGACGTTCCGCGCGGGCGGTTTCCACACCCGGCGTGGCGGTTTGCCAGCGCCCGCCGAAAAGACGGTTAAGATCGTAATCGACAAACCGGCGTCCGGCCCGCAGCGCCGCCGGGCTGCCGAGCACCACCAGCAGTCGCCAGACGAGCGGCCGCTCGCCGCGCACCAGCGGCGCGAGGAGTTGCTCCAGTATCTCGACCGGCGCGGTTTCATTACCGTGAATGCCCGCGCTCACCACCAGCGCGCCGCGCACCTCGCCCGCGGGCGTCAGTTGCAGAATGCCTTCATCCAGCCACTCGACTGTCACACCGCCGCGTTGCAGCGTTTTCCTGGCGGGCGTCTCGCCGCGCAGCGTCTTCGCAATAAAATCGTCCACGGCGTCTCCTTACTGCTGAAACGGATAGACATTGCCGAGCGAAAGCAGGCGCGACAGTTCATCCAGCGCCTCGCGCCCTTCGCGCAGCAACTGTGGATCCACCAGATCTTCCTGCGTCAGCCGGTCGCGGTAATATTTATCCACCCACGCGTTAAGCCGCGTAAAAAGCGTGTCGTTCATCATCACCGCCGGGTTCACCGCCTGGCGCTCGTCGTCGGTCAGCACCACGCGCAGGCGCAGACAGGCGGGGCCACCGCCGTTGGCCATGCTTTCGCGCAGGTCAAAAACTTTCAGCTCGCTAATCGGGTTATCCGCCGCCACAAGCGTGTTCAGATAACGCCAGACGCCTTCGTGGCGGCGCGACTCCTCAGGGAGCACCAGCATCATTGAGCCGTCGTCGCGGCTCAGCAGCTGGCTGTTGAAAAGGTAGGTTTCTACCGCGTCCTGCACCGACACCGCGCCTGCGGGCACCACCAGCGGCGTAAAGTCCGGTACTTTTTCAGCCAGCGCGTCGAACAGCGCCTGCTGATGCAAAAACGCGTGCTCGTGGCAGAACAGTACCTGGCGGTTGGAGACCGCAATGACATCGTTATGGAACACGCCCTGGTCAATCACCGCCGGGTTTTGCTGCGCGAACATAACGCGCTGCGGATCCACCTGGTTAAGCCGCGCCACGGCCTGCGAGGCTTCCAGCGTCTGGCGCGCCGGGTAACGGGCAGGCACCAGTGCCCCGCTCTCTTCGCGCCCGTAGATGAAAAGCTGAAGCCCCGGCTCGCCGTAGTCGCCGCCGAGCCGGTTATGGTTGGCCGCGCCTTCGTCGCCGAACATCGCCACCTGCGGCAGCGCGCCGTGTACGGCAAAGCGGGACTCGTCGCGGAAAATCGCCCGCAGCAGCCGTTCGGTGCCGGGCGCTTCGCTGGCGCGGTGGAATTTATTGTTAAGGTTCGCCACGGTCAGGTGCACTTTGCCATCCAGCGCGTCGGCAGACGGACAAACCGTTGCGGCGTTCGCCACCCACATCGACGATGCGGAGCTGGCGGCCGATAGCAGATACGGCGCGGCGCGCCAGGCTTTCTCCAGCACCTGTTGATCGCTGCCGGTAAAGCCAATCTGGCGCAGCGCCGCAAGGTTCGGACGCTCCTGCGGCGGGATCACCGCCTGCGGGAAACCGGCGTCCGCCAGCGCTTTCATCTTCGCGAGCCCCTGTTTGGCGGCAAGCTTCGGATTAGAGACCTGAAAACGATGTTTCGTCGAGGCCTCATTACCGAAAGAGAGCCCGGCGTAGTGGTGCGTCAGCCCCACCAGTCCGTCAAAATTGACTTCACGTGCTTTCATGCCTGCTCCTTCCCGCTGAAATCGAGGCCGGGGTTTAACGTCTGCGGCAGCGCGAAGGTCGGGCTTTCCAGCGAGGCCATCGGCCAGGCGCAGTAATCCGCCGCATACCAGGCGCTCGGACGGTGATTGCCGGATGCCCCGACGCCGCCGAACGGCGCTGTGCTGGCCGCCCCCGTCAGCGGTTTGTTCCAGTTCACGATACCGGCGCGCGCTTCCAGCAGCAACTGGTCGAATTTCTCGCGAACCGGCGAAATCAGCCCGCAGGAAAGTCCATAGCGGGTGGCGTTGGCAAGCGTAATCGCCTCGTCGAAATCGTCGTAACGCCAGACGCCCAGCAGCGGCCCGAAGACTTCTTCATCCGGCACGTCGCGCACGCCGGTTAGCTCAATAATACCGGGCGTGAGCAGCGAGCTGCCCGCCTGCACCAGGGCTGGCGTTAACAGCGGCTTGCCGCCGCGCGACAGATGCCCCTGCCAGGCTTCCAGCACCCGCTCCGCCGCCTGCGCGCTGATAAGCCCGCCCATAAACGGCTGCGGCTCGGCGTCCCAGCGGCCGGGGCGCAAACGCCCGGCGATTTCAACGAGGCGCGCCAGGAAGGCGTCGCCCGCAGCACCGCGTTTCACCAGCAGGCGGCGCGCGCAGGTGCAGCGCTGCCCGGCGGTGATAAACGCCGACTGGATCGCCAGATGCACCGCGCCGTCGATATCGTCAGGATCTTCGACAATCAGCGGGTTATTACCGCCCATCTCCAGCGCCAGAATTTTTTCGGGCTGCCCCGCCAGCTGGCGATGCAGTTGATAACCGGTGCCGGCGCTGCCGGTAAAGAGCAGGCCGTCGAGTTCCGGCTGCGCGGAGAGCGCCTGGCCGGTCGCGCGCGCGCCCTGCACCAGATTCAGCACGCCCGCAGGCAGGCCCGCCTGCTCCCAGAGTTTCATCACGGCTTCGCCGGTGTGCGGCGTCAGTTCGCTCGGTTTAAACACCAGCGTGTTGCCCGCGAGCAGCGCCGGAACGATATGGCCGTTCGGCAGGTGACCGGGGAAGTTATACGGCCCGAAAACCGCCAGCACGCCGTGGGGACGGTGGCGCAGCGTGGCCGCGCCGTCCGGCATCGGCGAGTGCTGTTCGCCGGTGCGGGTCTGGTACGCTTTGAGCGAAATGCCTACTTTATTGATCATTGCGGTCACTTCGGTGGCCGCCTCCCAGCGCGGTTTGCTGGTCTCCAGCGCGATGATGCGCGTCAGTTCTGTTTTGTTCGCCTCAAGCAACGCCGCGAATTTCTCAGCGATAGCCTGACGGTCGGCGAAGGGCCGTTTCGCCCAGGCCGGGAACGCCGCGCGGGCGGCGGCGCAGGCCGCTTGCACCTGCGCGTCGTCCGCCGCATGTCCCTGCCAGAGCAGGCCGCCGCCCACCGGATCGCGTTTTTCCAGCGCCTCGCCCTGCCCTGTTATCCACTCACCGTTGATCCATAAACTCATACTTTTTTCTCCTCAGGGCACAGGCGCACCAGGCGTACACGATCGCCGTGGCGGCATTGCAGGGCATCCAGCGTGGCGGCGTCCAGAATCAGCCTGTCGGCGTCCGGTCTGGCGCGGATTAACATCACGCGGAAGCTATCGTAATTTTCGTTGGCGACCATGCAGGCCGGCAGTTCGTCGTCGGTAACCGGCTGGCCTTCCGCCACTTCCACGAGGCGGCTCTTACGAATAGCCCGCACCCGGTCGATATCACACTCCAGCGTCGGCCCGCCGTCAAAGATGTCCACATAGTTGCGATAGCGGAAGCCTTCGGCCTCCAGCACGGCGCGCGCGGGCGCGGTGTCTTTATGGACCTGGCCGATAACCGACTGCGCCTCTTCAGAAAGAAACTGGGTGTAGATGGGGTGTTTTGGCATCAGCTCAGCGATAAACGCCTTCTGGCCGGTACCGCAGAGATAATCGGCGCGGCTGAATTCCATCGAGAAGAAGCGCTGCCCGAGGCTTTCCCAGAACGGCGAGTAGCCGTGCTCGTCAATGACCCCACGCATTTCCGCCACCACTTTTTCATTAAAGCGTTCGCGAAACGCGGCCATAAACATAAAGCGCGATTTGGAGAGCAGATAGCCGTTGCCGTTTTTGCGCCACTCCGGGTCGAGAAACAGCGTGCAGAGCTCGCTGCTGCCGGTATGATCGTTGCTGAGAAACAGCGTCGGCAGCGCGTTGTAGACATTCAGCTCTTTCGAGGCGTGTACCAGCGTGCCCACACGGTAGTTATACCAGGGCTCGCTGAGTCCGACGGCCACTTCAATGGCGCAAATGCCGGCAACCGTGCGGCTTTGCGTATCTTCCAGCACAAAGACATAGCCCTGATCGCCTGGCGGCAGTTCGCCGCGCCAGGTTTGCAGGGAGCGCTCGACGCGCGCGCTGAGCGTTTTTTCATCCACCGGCAGCGAGGTCAACCCGCCGCCGGTTTTTGCAGCGAGGCGCAGCAGCGCCGGAACGTCGTGGTGTGCGACGGGGCGAATCACCATCATGATGCGCCCTCCTTCAGCCAGTTTTCGCAGGCGCGCGCCATGCGGGCAAGCCCGGTTTCAATCTCCTGATGACTGATGTTGAGCGCAGGCGCGAAGCGCAGCACGTTAGCGCCCGCGATCAGCACCATCGCGCCTTCTTTCGCGGCGGCGAGCGAAATCGCCTTCGCCTTGCCCGCATACTCGTCTTTCAGTACGCAGCCGATGAGCAGCCCCAGGCCACGGATCTCTTTAAACAGCCCGAGGCGCTGGTTGATGGCGTTCAATTGCTCGACAAACGCGTCGTGACGCGCTTTCACGCCATCGAGCATCTCCGGCGTGTTCACCAGATCCAGCACCTGGCCTGCGACCGCACCCGCCAGCGGGTTGCCGCCATACGTGGTGCCGTGCGTACCGACGCCCATCACGGCGGCGCAGCGTTCGGTGGTGAGCATCGCGCCAATCGGGAAACCGCCGCCAAGCGCTTTGGCGGTAGAGAGCACATCCGGCGTCACGCCGTAATGCATATAAGCGTAGAGGTGGCCGGTGCGGCCCACGCCGGTCTGCACTTCATCAAAAATCAGCAGCGCGTTATGGCGATCGCACAGCTCGCGCAGACCCTGCAGGAAGGCTTTAGTGGCAGGCACCACGCCGCCCTCGCCCTGCACCGGCTCGACAATCACCGCGCAGGTGTCGTCATTAATTAACGCGGCGGCGGAATCGAGATCGTTAAACACGGCATGGCTGATTTGCGGTGGCAGCGGCGCGAAATCCTGGGAATACGCAGGCTGGCCGCCAGCGGAGACGGTAAACAGCGTGCGGCCGTGGAACGCGTTTTTAAACGCCACAATGCCGCTTTTCTGCGCGCCGTAGTGGTCGTGGGCATATTTGCGGGCGAGCTTCAGCGCCGCCTCGTTGGCTTCCGCGCCGGAGTTACAGAAGAAAACGCGATCGGCGAAGGTGGCGTCAATCAAACGTTTGGCGAGGCGCAGCACCGGCTCGTTGGTATACCCGTTGCCGGTATGCCAGATTTTCGCCGCCTGGGTCTCCAGCGCTTCGCGCAGTTTCGGGTGTGCGTGCCCGAGCGCATTTACCGCGATGCCGCCCGCGAAATCGATATACTCTTTGCCTTCCTGATCCCAGAGCGTGGAACCCTCAGCCCGCACCGGAATAAACGCGGCAGGAGCATAAACGGGGATCATCCACTCATCAAAGTTCTGGCGGGTAATTGACTGCGACATAGCGACCTCGTCCGGTAAATAAAAGGTTGTTTAGTTGTTAATTAAATGTGCATTTGCGCTCTTACTGTAGATTGCACGCTTCGTGCCAGCCAGAGGAGAAACTGCATACCGGAGAGTCAGTAACGTTAAATCAATAGGTTACGAATCTGTGTTATTCACTTTTATTGCATAAAAAGTGAATACTTTTATGACAAAGCGGCCTTCGCCATAAAAAAACCCGCACTTTTATGCATTGATAAAATATTGTTCTGGATTTGTGATCGTGACCGGGATTTGCCATATCAACGCGCCCCATTTCAGAGCGCTCGCGCCGTCCTGGTGCAAAAGCACAGGGTTTGCGCCGCTTTTAACAATCGTCACAACCTTGCCGGGCCGGGAGACGCGCGGGCGGTTTTTCTGTTACCATCGCGCCACTCTTGTTCATCCAGTGTGTTCGCGACTATGAAATTCATCTCTTTTAACATCAATGGCCTGCGCGCCCGCCCTCATCAGCTTGCCGCGCTGGTGGAACAGCATCAGCCGGACGTTATCGGCCTGCAGGAAACTAAAGTCCATGACGATATGTTCCCTCTCGAAGAGGTGGCGAAACTGGGCTACAACGTTTTTTATCACGGTCAGAAAGGCCATTACGGCGTGGCGCTGCTGACTAAAGCCACACCGGTTTCTGTGCGCCGCGGCTTTCCGGGCGACGGCGAAGAAGCGCAGCGCCGTATCATCATGGCCGAAATCCCTTCTTCTATTGGCGATATCACGGTCATCAACGGCTATTTCCCGCAGGGCGAGAGCCGCGATCACGAGGTGAAATTCCCGGCCAAAGCGAAGTTTTATCAGGATTTGCAGGACTATCTTGAGACGGCGCTGAGCAACAATAAGCCAGTGCTGATTATGGGTGATATGAATATCAGCCCCGGCGATCTGGATATCGGCATCGGCGAAGAGAACCGCAAGCGCTGGCTGCGTACCGGCAAATGCTCGTTCCTGCCGGAAGAGCGTGAATGGATGGGCCGCCTGCTGAACTGGGGGCTTAAAGATACGTTCCGTCACGCCAACCCCGAAACCAGCGACCGCTACTCCTGGTTCGACTACCGCTCGAAAGGCTTTGACGATAACCGCGGCCTGCGCATCGACCTGCTGCTGGCGAGCGATCCGCTGATGGCGCGCCTGGCTGAGACCGGCATCGATTACGATATCCGCGCGATGGAAAAACCCTCCGATCACGCGCCGGTCTGGGCGACCTTCTCGCTGTAATCTGTTCCGCTCCTCCTGCTCGGGGAGGAGCCTTTACGGAAAATCACCATGCAAATCATTGATGTCGTGGCGGCAATCATCGTGCGCGACGGCCAGGTGCTGCTGGCGCAGCGCTCGCCTGATTGCGATCAGCCGGGGCTGTGGGAATTTCCCGGCGGCAAAGTGGAGCCGGGCGAAAGCCAGCCTGCGGCGCTGGCGCGTGAACTTGCCAAAGAGCTGGCGTTAAGCGCGCGTATCGGCGCGTATGTGGCAAGCCACACGCGTGAGGTTTCCGGGCGGGTTATTCGGTTACATGCGTGGCAGGTGAACGATTTTGACGGCGAGCCGCAGGCGCTCTGCCACACCGCGCTCGTCTGGTGTGAGCCGCGCGAGGCGTTCGGCTATGCGCTCGCCCCGGCGGATATTCCCCTGCTTGAGGCGTTTATGTCCGCACGCGACGCCACACCAGCGGGTTCGTGCTAAGGGTTTTCTCGTCGCGCTGGCACTGCAACAGCACGCCGTCGGCTTTGATCACCGCCCCTTCGGAGTAGTTTTGATCCTGATAGACGCAGCACTGAATACACTGCTGCTGCGAACGCTGGCCGCCGGTACTGAACACCGCTTCCGGTATGTTGACCTGCACATCCGGGCGCAGCCTGTCGGCACCCGCCGGCAGTGTCGCCAGCAGCGCCAGCGCCGCCAGTAAGCATTTTTTCACTGACACCCCGTTTCCCCTCTTGTGATGTGATGCTGATTTCACTATAGCGCGCCGCGCTCTCCTTAAGACGTTATCGGCGAAACGGGCGCGGAGTTTAGCGCGGCGGGTTACTCCGCCGCAGGCTGGGCGCTGCCGCGCTTGCGGGACGCCGGCTTTTTGCCGCCCTTGCCCGCTCGGCGTTTTTGAGCCTGCTGGGGCGCCACCAGACCGCGGAACTGGCGCACCGGGGCGCTGCGCGCCTGGTCAATCAGCGTGTAGAGCGTCTGCACCAGCGGCTGCATGAAATCCTGATAGCGGCACTGTTTCTCGCTGATTTGCGTCAGCGTCGATTCCCACTGCGCGGTCATGTCCGGGCGTGCGGCAAGCTCCGGCAGCGCGTGGATCAGCGCTTTCCCGGCGGGCGTCGAATGAATATAGCGCCCCTGCTTTTCAAGAAAACCGCGCTTAAATAAAAGCTCGATAATGCCCGCGCGGGTCGCTTCGGTGCCAAGTCCGTCGGTGGCGCGCAGGATCTTCTTCAGATCTTTATCCTGCACGAAACGCGCGATGCCGGTCATGGCCGAGAGCAGCGTGGCGTCGGTAAAGTGGCGCGGCGGCTGGGTCTGGCGTTCAACCACTTCACCATGCTCGCAGTGCAGCTCGTCGCCTTTAGCCACCACCGGCAGCGGCGTACCGTCGTTCTCTTCGTCGCGCTCTTTAGCGCCAAGCAGCGCGCGCCAGCCCGTCTCCGCCAGAAAACGCGCTTTGGCGATGAATTTGCCGCCCGCGATTTCAAGTTCAATCACGCATTTGCGGAACTGCGCGTCCTGGCAGAATTGCATCAGGTACTGACGGGCAATAAGCCCGTAGATTTTCGCCTCGCCGTCAGAGAGCGACGCGGGCGCGCTGCGGGCGGTCGGGATAATGGCGTGGTGGGCGTCCACTTTTTTGTCATCCCAGCAGCGATTACGGCGCTCCGGATCGACCGCGGGCTGCGGCAGGAGATCCGGCGCGTGAACGCCAATCGCCTTCAGCACCGCATGACGGCCCGCGAAATGTTCTTCCGGCAGATAGCGGCAGTCGGAGCGCGGATACGTAATGAGTTTGTGGGTTTCGTATAGCTTCTGGCAGATATCCAGCACCGTCTGCGCGCTCAGGTTGAAGCGTCTGGCGGCCTCGATTTGCAGCGTCGAGAGGGAGAACGGCAGCGGCGCGGCTTCGCTTTCGCGCTTGTCGTTATAGCTGGTGACAACCGCTGGCTGCCCTTCTATACGCTTAACGACATGCTCCGCCAGCGCGCGGTTGAGGAGCCGCCCCTCTTCATCCTGGTACGGCTCGCAGGCCTCGCTCGGCTGCCAGAGCGCGGTAAAGCGCTCCTGCGCGGGCGTGACGATGTGCGCTTTGACCTCAAAGAAATCTTTGGCGACAAAGTTTTCTATCTCTTCGTCGCGCCGCACCACCAGCCCCAGCACGGGCGTCTGGACGCGGCCTACCGAGAGCACGCCCTGGTAGCCCGCGTTCTGCCCGAGCAGCGTATAAGCGCGCGTCATGTTAATGCCGTAAAGCCAGTCCGCGCGGGCGCGGGCGAGCGCCGAGGTGCTGAGCGGCACAAACTCGCGGTTCTCGCGCAGTTTATCGATAGCGCGCTCCACCGCCTGCGGGTTGAGATCGTTAATCAGGCAGCGGCGCACCTGCTGGCGCTTTTCCGCGGGCAGTTGCAGGTAGTCGAGCACTTCATCCACCAGCAGTTGCCCTTCGCGGTCCGGGTCGCCTGCGTGAACAATCTCCTGCGCCTCGCGCAGCAGCTTTTTAATCACATTAAGCTGCTTTGCAACCGACGGTTTCGGCTGGAGCTGCCACTTTTCCGGCACGATGGGTAAGTCGGCGAGATTCCAGCGGCCATAGCGGCTGTCATAGGCGTCCGGCTGCGCCTGCTCCAGCAGGTGTCCGACGCACCAGGTGACCACCTGGCCGTTCCCGCACTCAATAAACCCGTCGCCCCGGCGGTGCGGTTTCGGCAACACGTCGGCGATGGCGCGCCCCAGACTGGGCTTTTCGGCAATAAACAACCGCATCGATTAGCGAATCTCCACCATCGGACGGCCGCCGCGCGCGGTTTTCAACTCGCCGATGGCGCTAAGCGTGATGCCATGCTCCGCCGCCACGGCCTGCACCTGCGCTTCTGCGGCGGGCTCCACCGCCAGCAGCAGGCCGCCGGAGGTTTGCGGATCGCACAGCAGGCTGCGCCAGGCGTCCGGCATATCGCCCATCAGGTGGCCGTAGCTCGCAAAGTTACGGCTGGTGCCGCCCGGCACCGCGCCCTGCGCGATGTATTCTTCAACGCCTGGCAATTTCGGCACGGCCTCATACCAGAGCTCCGCCTGCAGGCCCGCGCCCTGGCATACTTCGCTGAGGTGCCCCAGCAGCCCGAAGCCGGTGACATCCGTCATCGCTCTCACGCCGTCGATCTCTGCGAAATCAGCGCCCGTTTTATTCATGGTGCACATCACTTCTGTCGCAAGATTTTGATGTTCCGGGCGCAGCAGCGATTTTTTCTCAGCGGTGGTCAGCACGCCGATACCCAGCGGCTTGGTGAGAAAGAGTTTGCAGCCCGCCTCGGCGGTGCTGTTTTTCTTCACGCGTTCGGTCGGCACGACGCCTGTGACCGCCAGGCCGAAAATCGGCTCCGGCGCGTCGATGGAGTGGCCGCCCGCGAGCGCAATGCCCGCCTGCTGACACGCAAAGCGCCCGCCTTCCACGACCTCGCGCGCGATTTCCGGCGCGAGCGTGTTAACCGGCCAGCCGAGGATCGCAATCGCCATGATCGGTTTGCCGCCCATCGCGTAGATGTCGCTGATGGCGTTGGTCGCAGCGATACGGCCAAAATCGAACGGGTTGTCCACGATGGGCATGAAGAAATCCGTGGTGCTGATAACGCTCGTGCCGTTGCCGAGATCGTACACCGCCGCGTCGTCGCGCGTTTCGTTGCCGACAAGCAAGTTGGGGTCGATAAACTTCGCCTGATCGCTGTGCAGGATGGTTTCCAGCACTTTCGGGGAAATTTTACAACCGCAACCTGCTCCGTGGCTGTACTGGGTCAGACGAATCGCTTGCTCACTCATGGACCGCTCCTTGTTTGGTCAGAATCAGGTGATCGTTATCGTTCGATAAAGCGCGCTTATGGTAGCGCCAGAAAGACGGGGTGGTAAGTATGACTGTCTGAATTGCGCCGCTTTTGCTCACAATCCAGACAGTTTTGCGCGCGGGCTTCAGAAATGACGCACGAAGGGGGCGGTGTCCGGCAGGTTAATCGTGGTGGAGGCCTTCAGCTGCGGGGTGCCGAGGTAGAGAAAACCGACAATCTGATCCTGTTCGCGGCACGCAAAAGCCTCACGCACCAGAGCGTTATCGGTGAACGGCCCGCTGCGCCAGATGCCGTTAAAGCCCTGGGCGAGCGCCGCCATCTGCATCGCCATCACCGCGCAACCGGCACTGACCACCTGCTCCCAGCGCGGCACTTTGTGGTGCTCTTCGCAATGCGCCACCACAGTGATGATAAGCGGCGCGCGAAACGGCGCGTTGCGGGCTTTGTCGATGGCTTTTTCATCCTGGCCGTCAGCGATGGCGGCTTTTTCCAGCAGCGCGCTGAAGCGCTCGCGCCCTTCGCCTTCGATAACAAAGAAACGCCACGGCTGCAGTGTGCCGTGATCCGGCGCGCGCATGCCCGCCCGCAGAATGTTTTCCAGCGCGTCGCCCGTTGGCGCAGGCTCAGCGAGACGTGAGGCGCTGCGGCGGTTGACCAGCATATCTAATGCATCCATCTCAACTCTCCTTTGATGATTTTTACTCATAAAATTAACACAGCGGTATGTTTTGTTACACCCTGCCCGCGTTTCCTGCTGACAAGCCCGCCTGTGGTATTTACACTTTGTCGGCGTCCCGCCTGTAGCGGGAGGTTACGGGGTTCCCCGTTATTCACGGATTAGGGAGAGTAAATGCGTACCCTTTGGCGAATTATTGCCGGATTCTTTAAGTGGACCTGGCGCCTGCTCAATATCATCAGAGAGCTGGTGATGAATCTGCTGTTTCTCCTGCTGGTGCTGGTGTGCGTCGGCGTCTGGATGCAGTTTAACAGCGGCCCGTCTGAGCCTGGACGCGGCGCGCTGCTGCTTAATATCAGCGGCGTGGTGGTGGATAAACCGTCGGTCAATAATAAGCTTGGCGCGCTGGGCCGTCAGCTCTTTGGCGCAAGCTCCGACCGCTTACAGGAAAATTCGCTGTTTGATATCGTCAACGCGATCCGCCAGGCGAAAGACGACCGCAATATCACCGGCATCGTGCTGGATCTGAAAGATTTCGCCAGGGCCGATCAGCCATCGATGCAGTATATCGGTAAGGCGCTGCGCGAATTCCGCGACGCCGGTAAGCCGGTGTATGCGATTGGCGATAGCTACAGTCAGGGCCAGTATTACCTCGCGAGCTTCGCCAATAAGATTTGGCTCTCGCCGCAGGGCACCGTCGATCTGCACGGCTTCGCCACCAATGGCCTCTACTACAAATCGCTGCTCGATAAGCTCAAAGTGACTACGCATGTGTTCCGCGTCGGCACCTATAAATCCGCCGTCGAGCCGTTTATCCGCGACGATATGTCACCCGCCGCTCGTGAGGCGGACAGCCGCTGGATTGGCGAGCTGTGGCAGAACTATCTCGGCACGATCGCGGCTAACCGTCAGGTACCGGCAAGCCAGATCTTCCCTGGCGCGCAGGCGATGATCGCGGGCCTTGAAGCCGCTGGCGGCGATACCGCGAAATATGCGCTCGACAATAAGCTGGTGGATGAGCTCGCAAGCAGCGCGACTGTCGACAAAGCGCTGGTGAAACAGTTTGGCTGGAGCGACAAGGATAAAGATTTCCGCGCCGTCAGCATTTACGACTACCCGCTGAACAAGCCGTCCGAACAGGGCGAGAGCATCGCCGTGGTGTTCGCTAACGGCGCCATCATGGATGGCGAAGAAACGCCGGGGAATGTCGGCGGCGATACCACCGCCGCGCAGATCCGCGACGCGCGTCTTGACCCGAAAGTAAAAGCCATTGTGCTGCGGGTGAACAGCCCTGGCGGAAGCGTGACCGCCTCTGAAACCATCCGCCAGGAGCTGGCGGCGGCGAAAGAAGCCGGTAAACCGGTGGTGGTGTCGATGGGCGGCATGGCGGCGTCCGGCGGTTACTGGATCTCCACACCCGCTAACTATATCGTTGCGAACCCCAGTACGCTCACCGGCTCTATCGGCATCTTTGGTGTTATCAACACCGTGGAAAACAGCCTGGATGCGATTGGCGTGCATACCGACGGCGTGGCGACCTCACCGCTGGCAGATGTGTCGGTGACCAAAGCGCTGCCACCGGAAGTGCAGAAGCTGATGCAGTTGACTATCGAAAACGGTTATCAGCGCTTTATCGGCCTGGTGGCGCAGTCGCGTAACAAAACCCCGCAGCAGATTGACCAGATAGCGCAGGGCCACGTCTGGACGGGTGAAGACGCGAAGCAAAACGGTCTGGTGGACAGTCTCGGCGATTTCGACGACGCCGTGAAGAAAGCCGCCGAGCTTGCGAAGCTGAAATCCTGGCATCTCGATTTCTACCAGGATGAGCCGGGCTTTATCGATATGGTGATTGCCAACCTGACCGGCTCGGTGCACGCGATGCTGCCGCAGGCGCTTCAGGCCTGGCTGCCTGCGCCAGTGGCCGATGCGGCGCTGGCGGCGAAGAAGGAAGGCGATAAGCTCGCGGCCTTTAACGATCCGCAGAACCGTTACGCCTTCTGCCTTACCTGCGGCGACGTGCGCTAACGCGTCAGCGTCGACCCTGTCACAGCCCGGCCAGCGCCGGGCTGATTTTTTTGCGCAGCACCTCTATACTGCGCGGGTTTATGCACAACGAAAGCTGACCTATGCAAAAGAAATCGATTTACGTTGCCTATACCGGCGGCACCATCGGTATGCAACGCTCCGAACACGGCTACATTCCCGTCTCCGGCCATCTCCAGCAGCAGCTCGCCCAGATGCCGGAGTTCCACCGCCCCGAAATGCCGGATTTCACCATTCACGAATATGCGCCCCTGATGGACTCGTCCGATATGACGCCGCAGGACTGGCAGCATATCGCCGAAGATATCAAAGCCCATTACGATGAATATGACGGCTTCGTTATCCTGCATGGCACCGATACGATGGCGTTCACGGCGTCGGCGCTCTCGTTTATGCTGGAAAATCTGAGCAAGCCGGTTATCGTTACAGGCTCGCAGATCCCGCTCGCGGAGCTGCGCTCCGACGGGCAGATCAACCTGCTTAACTCACTCTATGTGGCGGCGAACTACCCGATTAGCGAAGTGACGCTGTTCTTCAACAACCGGCTCTATCGTGGCAACCGTACCACCAAAGCCCACGCTGACGGTTTCGACGCGTTCGCTTCTCCTAATCTGCCGCCGCTGCTGGAAGCGGGCATTCATATTCGTCGCCTGAATACGCCGCCCGCGCCTCACGGCCACGGCGAGTTATGCGTGCATACCATTACGCCGCAGCCTATCGGCGTAGTGACTATCTATCCGGGGATCTCCGCTGACGTGGTGCGTAACTTTTTACGCCAGCCGGTGCGGGCGCTGATCCTGCGCTCTTATGGCGTCGGTAACGCGCCCCAGCACGGCGATTTCCTGAAAGAGTTGCAGGAAGCGTGCTCGCGCGGGATTGTGGTGGTTAACCTGACGCAGTGTATGTCCGGTAAAGTCAACATGGGCGGCTACGCCACCGGCAACGCGCTGGCCCATGCGGGCGTTATCAGCGGTTTCGACATGACCGTCGAGGCGACGCTTACCAAACTGCACTATCTGTTAAGCCAGGGGCTGGAGCCGCAGGCGATTCGCGAAGCGATGATGCGCAACCTGCGCGGCGAGCTGACCCCGGACGACTAAAAGGAGCACGGTATGAATTCACGCGCCCTGCTGCTGGTGGATCTGCAAAATGATTTTTGCGCCGGCGGCGCGCTGGCGGTCGCGGAAGGCGACAGCACGGTGGATATCGCGAACGCGATGATTGAATGGTGCCAGAGCCGCGGCGAGCCGGTGGTGGCAAGCCAGGACTGGCACCCGGCGAATCACGGCAGCTTTGCTTCTGTCCAGCACGCCGAGCCGTTCACGCAAGGCACGCTGGACGGCCTGCCGCAGACCTGGTGGCCCGATCACTGCATTCAGGAGAGCGACGGCGCGGCGCTCCATCCGCTGCTGAACCAGAAGGCCATTGAGCAGCGCTTTTACAAAGGCGAAAACCCGGCGATTGACAGCTACAGCGCGTTTTTCGATAACGGGCACCGCCAGAAAACCGCGCTCGACGCCTGGCTTCGCGAGCATGGCGTAAGCGAGTTGATCGTCATGGGGCTTGCCACCGACTACTGCGTCAAATACACGGTGCTCGACGCGCTGAGCCTGGGGTATACGGTGAACGTGATTACCGACGGCTGCCGCGGCGTTAACCTGACGCCGCAGGCCAGTATGCTGGCGTTTCAGGAGATGGCGGCGAGTGGCGCCACGCTCTATACGCTTGACGACTGGCGCGAAACGCAGGCATAAACCGCTTCAGTCATCCGTTGCTTTATAAAAAAAGGCCGCTTTGCAATCCGCGGCCTTTTTTTTACTTCAGCACCCTTCAGCTCATTCAGGCTTGAGCGTGGCGATAGGCTGCTGATTGATACCGAACTCCGCCTTCAGCTGCTGCTTGCTTTTCATCACCAGCTGGCCGTCCGTGCCGATCGTCATATGCTGCGGATTGGTGTTGTGGCGCATCTGCCAGAGCATCACCAGTTGCAGGCTGTTTTCTTTCTGCTCGGGCGTCAGCGCCACGCCGTCGGGCCATTTTCCGAGTTCTACGGCGGTCGCGAGACGCTCGTAAACCTCCGGCGTCATGCTGCTAATCAGGTCTTCCAGGTTCATAAAATCACGCTCCAGTGGAATAATTTGCTGAATCGATTCTTCAACCTTTGATTTGCTCGCCGTTATCGTCATCGGTGAAGCTCAGCGACGCCGAATTGACGCAGTAGCGTTCGCCGGTCGGTTGCGGGCCATCCGGGAACACGTGTCCCAGGTGCGCATCACAGTTGCCGCAGCGGATTTCAATGCGCTGCATGCCGTGCGAATAATCGTTAAGGTAACGAATCGAGTCCTCGCTTACCGGCTCGTAAAAACTCGGCCAGCCGCAGCCCGAATCATACTTAGTTTCAGAGTTAAACAGCGGCGCATCGCACACCAGACAGTGGTAGACGCCATCACGCTTGTTATGCAGCAGACGCCCGGTATACGGCGGTTCCGTGCCGTGATTCTGGGTGACGTAAAACTGCATTTCCGTCAGGGTGTTTTTCAGGTCGTCCTGGGAGTTTTGATTGGCCATAAGGTGACATCTCGGGGAGGTTTAAGCAGTTACATTACCTGCATTATTCTAACAAAACATTAACAGTAACGCGTACACTTTTGGTCTAAACTTAGCACTGAAAATGCAGCTGACAAGCAAACGTGATTAACATCACACTTTTGTTTTCGACGCCCTTTTAAATTCCTCTCGGTGTCCCCATATGGACCTGAGCCCAAAAGGAAGAGTGAGGTGAGTCAGTCGTGCAAAGCTTGTCCACAGGATTGATTTGTCGCAATGAT
Source organism: Cronobacter sakazakii (assembly GCF_000982825.1). NCBI lineage: Bacteria > Pseudomonadati > Pseudomonadota > Gammaproteobacteria > Enterobacterales > Enterobacteriaceae > Cronobacter > Cronobacter sakazakii. The sequence continues at coordinate 3,581,275 of NZ_CP011047.1, forward strand.
TGACACGATTCCGCTTGACGCTGCGTAAGGTTTTTGTAATTTTACAGCCAACCTTTTATTCACTAACAAATAGCTGGTGGAATATATGACTATCAAAGTAGGTATCAACGGTTTTGGCCGTATCGGTCGCATTGTTTTCCGTGCTGCTCAGAAACGTTCTGACATCGAGATCGTTGCAATCAACGACCTGTTAGACGCTGACTACATGGCCTACATGCTGAAGTATGACTCTACTCACGGTCGTTTCGACGGTACCGTTGAAGTTAAAGACGGTCATCTGATCGTTAACGGTAAAAAAATCCGCGTTACCGCTGAAAAAGACCCGGCTAACCTGAAGTGGGACGAAGTGGGCGTGGACGTGGTTGCTGAAGCAACCGGTATCTTCCTGACCGACGAAACCGCACGTAAACACATCACCGCTGGCGCGAAAAAAGTTGTTCTGACTGGCCCGTCCAAAGACAACACCCCGATGTTCGTTCGTGGCGCTAACTTTGATAAATATGCAGGCCAGGACATCGTGTCCAACGCTTCCTGCACCACCAACTGCCTGGCACCGCTGGCGAAAGTTATCAACGACAACTTCGGCATCATCGAAGGTCTGATGACCACCGTTCACGCGACCACCGCAACTCAGAAAACCGTTGACGGCCCGTCTCACAAAGACTGGCGCGGCGGCCGTGGCGCAGCTCAGAACATCATCCCGTCCTCTACCGGCGCTGCTAAAGCTGTAGGTAAAGTGCTGCCGGAACTGAACGGCAAACTGACTGGTATGGCGTTCCGCGTTCCGACCCCGAACGTATCCGTTGTTGACCTGACCGTTCGTCTGGAAAAAGCAGCAACCTACGAGCAGATCAAAGACGCTATCAAGAAAGCCGCTGAAGGCGAAATGAAAGGCGTTCTGGGTTACACCGAAGATGACGTGGTTTCCACCGACTTCAACGGCGAAGTATGCACTTCCGTGTTCGATGCTAAAGCAGGTATCGCACTGAACGACAACTTCGTGAAACTGGTTTCCTGGTACGACAACGAAACCGGCTACTCCAACAAAGTACTGGACCTGATCGCTCACATCTCCAAATAAGTGAGATGAGATTCTGATCTTAAGGGCGACTTCGGTCGCCCTTTTTATTTGGATTTAAGACAGAGGATTGCCAGAAATGATCAATACGCTTTTTGCCCTGCCGGTGTCTGAGCAGTTAACGCCTTACCTCTCCCGTCGTCAGCATGACGAGCTGGATATCATCGTTATCGACCACCCGCAGGTTCGCGCCGCCGTGGCGCTGCAGGGCGCGCACCTGCTGTGCTGGAAACCGGCTGGCGAAGAAGAGGTGTTATGGCTGAGCGCCAACACGCCGTTTAAAAAAGGCGTCGCGCTGCGCGGCGGCGTGCCGATCTGCTGGCCGTGGTTTGGCCCGTCGGCGCAAAAAGATCTGCCCTCGCATGGTTTCGCCCGTAATCTTCCGTGGAACTTAAGCGCCCATAATGAAGACGATAACGGCGTGGTGCTGACGTTTGAACTGCACGCAAGCGACGCAAGCCGTAAACTCTGGCCGCACGATTTCACGCTCTATGCGCGCTATAAGCTCGGCAAAACCTGCGAAATGGAGCTGGAAGCGCACGGCGAATTCGAAACCACCTCCGCGCTGCACTCCTATTTCAACGTCGGCGACATCGCGGAAGTCAAAGTGAGCGGGCTTGGCGAGGCCTATCTCGACAAAGTGAATGGCGGTGAGGAAGGCAAACTCAACGGCGGCGTGCAGACCTTCCCGGACCGTACCGATCGCGTTTACCTGAACCCGGAAGGGTGCAGCCTGATCCATGACGGTGCGCTTAACCGCACCATTGAAGTGGTGCATCACCACAACAGCAACGTGGTGGGCTGGAACCCGGGCCCGGCGCTCTCGGTCAGCATGGGCGACATGCCGGATGACGGTTATAAGACGTTCGTTTGCGTGGAAACCGCCTGCGTAACCACGCCGCAGCAGACGCGTGAAGATAAACCTTCGCGCCTCTCCCAGACGCTGCGCGTTATCAAAAAAGCCTGATAACCCATGGCCTCGCGATGAGCGGGGCCATTTTTACGCCCTTCCCTGTTTCCCATCAACCTGCGCCATAAAAAAGGGCACCCGAAGGTGCCCCAGTAGATAGCATTACGAATCAGAACGTGTAAGTCACGCCGGTAGACAGCAGCGCAGACCAGGAACGGTCTACCATCGGGCTGTCTTTCGCTTCGTCGCTAAGATGGGTGTAACGGCCGCTGCCGTAAACGCTCCAGCTGTCAGATAGACGATAAGTGGCGGTCAGCTCGGCATACGGCGCCCAGCCATCGTCAGCGTCATAGCGGTTAAGCCCGCTGTGGCGCGACTCTTTGCCGCTCACGCCATAGTAGTAGTCGTTCTGGTTTTCACTGCTCCACTCAACACCGATGCCCGGCGTCAGGGTCAGACCGCCGTTGGTGTAGCGATAGAGCCACGCGAGATCCCACACGATACCGTTGCTGTTATCCAGCGTATCAGCGGCAAGCGACGTGCGCAGGAAACCATACTGCGTGTTATGCACGTAAGAGAGGCCCGCCATCAGCGTTGCTTTGCGCTCATCCAGACGGCGCAGCGCGCGGCTGTCGCTGTCGCCTGGCTTAAAGTGCAGCGGCGAATAGTACGCCATAATGGAAAGCTTATCGGCGGTGTCATTCCACAGGTAGTATCCGGCACCCAGACCGCGCACCCAGAAATTATCGCCTTCATAGTTGATAACCGGCAGCGGGTAAACATCGCGGTCGTACTGTTTATAAGGATTGACTACCCATCCTGCACCCGCGCCAACTGACAGTTTTCCTTCTGCATGCGCAAAGGTAGCGGCTGAAGCCATAACGGCACCCAGTGCCAGAAATTTGAATGTGCTCACAATCCATCAAGTCCTTTAGTCAAATGATCGGCTCGCGAAGTTTAACCGCCCCTGCGCTTCACCCCAAATTTTTTCGCACTTCTTTACATCATTGGATCGCGCAGCCTCGCATTTTCGCGTGACAGGCGGCTTGCAATTTTATGACCTGACGGTGAATTCACGCCATAAATGTAAATCCGCCAGCAGAAACAACGGGATGAGTGCTTGATAAATCACTGAATCCCTCAAACGGCGGCATGCAAGATTTTCAAATGCCATCTACGCTTAAAATTAAGAAGGTGCATTACCCTGACCGCAGTAGCACAGTGCAACGCGCAAAAAAATGCTTAAGTTGGCATTAGGGTTGCTGTACTCAGAATACGTCTTCCGGGAGCCTCCACTATTCATATGAACGGCTCTTAAACCTGTGCTAAAAAACGAAAGGACGGCATGCCATGAATATATTCGATCACTATCGCCAGCGCTATGAAGCTGCCAAGGACGAAGAGTTCACACTGCAGGAATTTCTTACCGTTTGCCGGCAGGATCGCAGTGCATATGCAAATGCGGCGGAACGGCTATTGATGGCCATCGGTGAGCCAGTGATGGTGGATACTGCCCAGGAGCCACGGCTCTCCCGTCTCTTTTCGAACCGGGTGGTCGCCCGGTATCCGGCGTTTGAAGAGTTTTATGGCATGGAAGAGGCCATTGAGCAGATTGTGTCGTACCTGAAACACGCGGCGCAGGGTCTGGAAGAGAAAAAACAGATCCTCTATCTGCTGGGCCCGGTGGGCGGCGGTAAATCGTCGCTTGCCGAGCGTCTGAAATCGCTGATGCAGCGCGTACCCATTTATGTGCTGAGCGCCAACGGCGAGCGCAGCCCGGTCAACGATCACCCGCTGTGCCTCTTCAACCCGCAGGAAGACGCGCAAATTCTGGAAAAAGAGTACAACGTTCCGCGCCGCTATCTCGGTACCATCATGTCGCCGTGGGCCGCGAAGCGCCTGCATGAGTTTGGCGGTGACATCACCAAATTCCGCGTCGTCAAAGTCTGGCCGTCGATTCTTGAGCAAATCGCTATCGCGAAAACCGAGCCGGGCGATGAAAACAACCAGGATATCTCCGCGCTGGTGGGTAAAGTGGATATCCGTAAGCTTGAGCATCACGCGCAAAACGATCCGGACGCCTACGGCTACTCCGGCGCGCTCTGTCGCGCTAACCAGGGCGTGATGGAATTCGTCGAGATGTTTAAAGCGCCGATTAAAGTGCTGCACCCGCTGCTGACGGCGACCCAGGAAGGCAACTACAACGGGACGGAAGGCATCTCCGCCCTGCCCTTTAACGGCATCATTCTGGCGCACTCCAACGAATCGGAATGGGTCACTTTCAGAAATAACAAAAACAACGAGGCGTTCCTGGACCGTGTCTATATCGTCAAGGTGCCTTACTGCCTGCGTATTTCGGAAGAGATCAAAATCTACGAAAAACTGCTTAACCACAGCGAGCTGTCGCATGCCCCCTGCGCGCCCGGTACGCTCGAAACGCTGGCCCGTTTCTCGATCCTTTCGCGTCTGAAAGAGCCGGAAAACTCCAGTATTTACTCAAAAATGCGTGTTTACGACGGCGAAAGCCTCAAAGACACCGACCCGAAAGCGAAGTCTTATCAGGAGTATCGCGACTACGCGGGCGTAGATGAAGGCATGAACGGGCTCTCCACCCGCTTCGCGTTCAAAATCCTCTCGCGCGTCTTTAACTTCGACCATACCGAAGTGGCGGCGAACCCGGTGCATCTCTTCTATGTGCTGGAGCAGCAGATTGAACGCGAACAGTTCCCGCAGGAGCAGGCCGAGCGCTATCTCGAATTCCTGAAAGGCTATCTGATCCCGAAATACGCTGAATTTATCGGTAAAGAGATCCAGACGGCGTATCTGGAGTCCTACTCCGAATATGGCCAGAACATCTTTGACCGCTACGTCACCTATGCGGATTTCTGGATCCAGGATCAGGAGTACCGCGACCCGGATACCGGTCAGCTGTTTGATCGCGAATCGCTCAACGCGGAACTGGAGAAAATCGAGAAACCGGCGGGCATCAGCAACCCGAAAGATTTCCGCAATGAAATCGTCAACTTCGTGCTGCGCGCCCGAGCCAACAATAATGGCCGCAATCCGAACTGGACCAGCTATGAGAAGCTGCGCACGGTTATCGAGAAGAAAATGTTCTCGAACACCGAGGAGCTGCTGCCGGTTATCTCCTTTAACGCCAAAACGTCTACTGATGAGCAGAAGAAACACGACGATTTTGTCGATCGCATGATGGAAAAAGGCTATACCCGTAAACAGGTGCGTCTGCTTTGCGAATGGTATCTGCGCGTGCGTAAATCGTCCTGATAAATCGCCCGGCGGTGCTCGCGCCGCCCGGGCCTACAACGAAGCGAACCGTACGCCGGAGCGCACCGCGCATCCGGCGATACGAGTTCGGCATAAAGTTGGCAATGCAGTACGGGGGGCATATGACCTGGTTCATAGACCGACGTCTCAACGGCAAAAACAAGAGCACGGTAAACCGCCAGCGCTTCTTGCGTCGTTATAAAGCACAGATTAAGCAGTCGCTCTCCGAGGCGATTAACAAGCGTTCGGTGACCGATGTCCAGAGTGGTGAATCCGTCTCCATTCCGAATGACGATATCAGCGAACCGATGTTCCATCAGGGGCGCGGCGGCCTGCGCCATCGCGTGCATCCGGGTAACGATCATTTTGTTCAGAACGACCGCATTGAGCGCCCACAGGGCGGCGGAGGTGGCGGTGGTAGCGGCCAGGGTCAGGCGAGCGCCGACGGCGAGGGCCAGGATGAGTTCGTTTTCCAGATCTCCAAAGATGAATATCTCGATCTCTTGTTTGAAGATCTCGCCCTGCCGAATCTGAAAAAGAATCAGCACCGCCAGTTAAACGAGTATAAAACGCATCGCTCCGGCTACACCTCTAACGGCGTGCCGGCCAATATCAGCGTGGTGCGCTCGCTGCAAAATTCCCTGGCGCGCCGTACGGCGATGACCGCGGGCAAGCGCCGGGCGCTACGCGAGCTGGAAGCGAATCTCGAAGAAGCCCTGAGAAGCGAACCGGCACAACTGCTCGAAGAGGAGCGGTTACGTAAGGAGATTGCCGAACTGCGCGCCAAAATCGAACGCGTGCCGTTTATTGATACTTTCGACCTGCGCTACAAGAACTTCGAAAAGCGCCCGGAGCCTTCAAGCCAGGCGGTCATGTTCTGCCTGATGGATGTCTCCGGCTCGATGGATCAGGCGACAAAAGATATGGCCAAACGCTTTTATATTCTGCTCTATCTGTTCCTGAGCCGAACCTATAAAAACGTCGATGTGGTCTATATCCGCCACCATACGCAGGCGAAAGAAGTGGATGAACATGAGTTTTTCTACTCGCAAGAGACAGGCGGGACCATTGTTTCCAGCGCGCTTAAGCTGATGGATGAGGTGGTGAAAGCGCGCTACGATCCGGCGCAGTGGAATATTTACGCCGCGCAAGCCTCTGATGGCGATAACTGGGCCGATGACTCGCCGCTCTGTCATGAAATTCTGGCTAAGAAAATCCTGCCAGTGGTGCGATATTACAGTTATATCGAAATCACCCGCCGCGCGCACCAGACGCTGTGGCGTGAATATGAAGATTTACAGGCGAAATATGAGAATTTCGCTATGCAGCATATCCGCGATCAGGATGATATCTACCCGGTATTTCGCGAGCTCTTTCATAAGCAGGCCAGTGAAAACTGGAATTAATCCACAGGGTCGACGTTCGTCGGCCCTGCGTTTTTCTTATTAAATAACCCGCAATTAAAGTGCCGCTAAACTTTTATGTCAGCGTCACTTAATCAAGTGAAACTATTGAGCCATAATATGTAGTAAAGCTGAGGCTGCTTATTAATAACCCTACAGATTTTACTTACAGCCGGTTCGCTATCAGTTATAGTGAGCGGCATTATAAAATAACGACGCGGCGCCGTCGCAGGACCACCGTGAATCATGTTTAACAGGGTCTCATTGGGCTTGAATAAAACGTCCGGGATGGTGGGGATAATCATCGCCAGCCTGTTGTCCGTCCTGGCCGTTGCGCAAATAATATACTGGCGAACAGAAGCAAACCGAATAGAAAACTATACTCAGGCAGTGCTTGAACGCAGCGTCACGCTATTACAGCAGGCAAACTCACTTGCCGCGCGCGAGATGAAAATGGCGCATTATCCCCCCTGCAGCGAGGCCGATCTTAATTCATTGCGCACGATGTTGTGGGAATACCAGATGATCAAAGATGTGGGCCGCACCGGCGCGCGTGGGATTATCTGTTCCGCGCTCTGGGGACATCTTCCTGTTCCACAGCCGCTCACCGCAACGCAAAATATCGTCAGTCGTGACGGTGCCCGCTGGTTATTAAATTTGCCCCTGACAGACACCATTAACGTCAGCGCCTGGTGGCGCAACGATCTGCTGGTAATATTTTCTCCTTTCGTGTTTACCCGCTTTGAAAATGACGCAAAAACGACGCACTACAGCGCGATGATTACCAACTCACAGCGCGACCGCCGCTGGTTTACGCTCGGCCCCACCCAGGCCTTATTATCGGCAACTGATACTTCCTCACATTATGCCTGGTATTTCATCACCAAAGAACGCTGCAATGCGCAATACGATATTTGTGTCATTGCCGGTACGCACCCTTATGGCCTGCTCCAGGCGCGCTGGTATACCCTCGTATTGCTCATCGCGCTCGGCCTGGCGCTCGGATTATTACTCTGCACATGCCTGGCGCTTTATCGCAAAAAACAGACGTCACTTACGGTGCGCCTGGAAAACGCGTTAAAAAACGGCGACCTGCGTGTGGCTTATCAGCACATCTACGAAATTGAAACCGGCCGGATGAAAGGCATGGAGGCGCTGCTGCGCTGGCATGACAGTAATGGCGATGCCGTGTCGCCGGATGTGTTTATCCCGCTTGCGGAAAAAGAAGGGATGATGAGCAAAGTCACCGAATTTGTGACGACGCAAGCCATCGCAGAAACGGTGGAATTGCTGGAACCTTATGATCTGACGCTCAGCATCAATATTAGCCTCAACGATCTCTTCTCCCGTCATTATCTTAATTTTCTCACCCAACTGACGCATAACACCGGCCTTGCGTCGAATCGCATTATGCTGGAAATAACGGAGCGGGAAAACGCAACGCTTGCACATATGGAAGCGGCCATTTCGTTATTTAAACAACACGGATTTTTAATCGCGCTGGATGATTTCGGCACCGGCTATTCGACCATTTCATGGCTTTCACGCCTGCCGATTGATGAAGTCAAGGTCGATAAAAGCATTACCGATGCGATAGGCACGCCAACGCTTAATAAAACGCTGCTGGTCAATTTAATTGAAATGCTGAAAGCGATGCCGCAGCAGGTGGTATTTGAAGGGCTTGAACAGCGACTGCAGGTGGATTATTTGCAGGATAATTTCCCAGGCTGCTACGGCCAAGGCTGGTGGTTCTCGCGCCCCATCGACAACCAGGCGTTGCGCTTATTACTGACGATGCAGGCAAAATAAAACAGCAGCCCTGAGGCTGCTGTGATAACAGATAAAATCAACAAGCCAGATTATTTACGACCACCGCTGTGGCTGTTCTGGCCGCCTTTTTTGCCTGCTTCAGACGCGCGTTCCGGGTCATTTTTAAAATTCCCGCCGCTCTGCTGTCCGCCTTTTTTACCTGCTTCTGATGCTTTTTCACGATTTTCGGCGAAATTGCCGGAACCACCACGATGTTCTGCCATAACAACCTCCGGGATTGGTTTAGTGTTACCAGAAAACGTCAATACTGAAAAAGAGATCATCTGCCGAAAGTATCCTTACACTTGCCAGCAAGAGCGCGCTTCCGTGCATTTTTTCGCAAACGTCGCTTCGTTCCGATATTTCCGACAAAGCCCCGATTGCGAATCGTCTCGCCCTGTTTCGGCGCTGCGCTTATTACGACGCATCACTACGCAGATAATATTCTCTGAATAATGACTGCCGTCGTTTTCATAAGACACTCTTATAACTGTAATACAGCTTCGTAAAGTAAGCCAAACGACAACCTTTATTTTCCGTGCAGAATCATCGTAGCTTGTTTATTTTATTTTCTTTTATTTTTTGAAATTGTGCAGGCGTTGCAAAATAAGCGAACCGCCAGTAAGGTGGAAAACCTTATCCAGTTAACGAGGCGACAAAATGAAAGGGATGGATATTCACCAACAACTCGTGGATTTACTGACGCACGGCCAGGCGCGGTTTCGGGTGATGGAGCATGAGGCGATGGGCAAATGCGAAGCGGTATCGGAAATTCGCGGTACTCATTTAAGTCAGGGCGCGAAAGCGCTGGTATGCAAAATTAAAGGCAACGGGATAAAACAGGTTGTGCTCGCCGTACTCGGTGCCGATCTCCAGGCGGATCTTGCCCTGCTCGCGCAGCACCTGGGCGGTACGAAGGCGTCGCTGGCAAGCCAGGCGGAAGTGGATGCACTCACCCGCTGCGTTTTTGGCGCGATCCCCCCGTTCAGTTTTCACCCGGAGCTTAAACTGGTGGCCGATCCGCTGTTATTTGAGCGCCACGACGAAATCGCCTTTAATGCCGGCCTGCTTGAGAAATCGATTATCATGGACACCGCCGACTATCTGCGGCTCGCCAAACCCGCACTGGTGGCCTTTCATCGCGCGCCGTCTACCAGCGCCGCTCCAGATAGCGCACCGCAATAATCAGCGTGGCGGCAGTCACGAAAAAAAACGTGGTTATCCAGAGCGCGTCGGGCGAGAGTAGATCGTTCATCGTTTCTCCGGGAATCTCGCGTTAACATCGGGGGATGCTGCTCTCAGTGATAGCCCCTTTTGATGACAAAACAATGACGACGGGCGGCGCGTTTTCTTTTCTGGCAAGGAGCTAAGAATGTTTGATATCACGCTGCTTATCCTGCTGGCGCTTGCCGGTCTTGGATTTGTCAGCCACAACATGGCCGTAACGGTCTCCGTGCTGGTGCTGATTGTTATCCGCATGACGCCGCTCAGCGCCTGGTTTCCATGGGTGGAAAAACAGGGTGTCACCGTCGGGATTATTATTCTGACTATCAGCGTGATGGCGCCCATCGCCAGCGGCACTCTGCCCACCTCCGCGTTGTTTCACGCCTTTCTGAACTGGAAATCGCTGGTAGCTATCGCCGTGGGCGTTTTCGTCTCGTGGCTTGGCGGTAAGGGCGTTGCCCTCATGGGCAGCCAGCCGTCGATTGTCGCCGGGCTGCTGGTCGGCACCGTTCTTGGCGTGGCGCTTTTTCGCGGCGTGCCGGTTGGGCCGCTTATCGCCGCAGGGCTGGTTTCCTTGCTGATTGGCCGCCAGTAGAATTGCATCCACCACTCTTTTACCTGCTGTACTCACGCAGCGCCATGGCGGTTGCGTGTAGATGAGGAACGAATGACAAACCTGACTTCCGGGCGTCGCGCCGGCTGGCTTTTGCTGGCGGGGCTGCTTACCATCGCGACCACCCTTCGTGTAACCTTTACCGGGGCAGCGCCGCTGCTGGACGCTATTCGCGTCGATTTCTCGCTCTCCACCGCCGCTACCGGCCTTCTGACCACGTTGCCGCTGCTGGCTTTCGCGCTGGTGTCACCGCTGGCCGCTGGCAGCGCGCGGCGCTTCGGGATGGAGCGCAGCCTTTGCGGCGCGCTGCTGCTTATCAGTGCGGGCATTCTTCTGCGCTCGTCCGGCAGTGCGGCGGCGCTCTTCGCCGGCACCGCGCTTATCGGCTGTGGGATAGCCATCGGCAACGTACTGCTGCCCGGCATGATCAAGCGGGATTTTCCTGGCAAGGTAGCGAAACTGACCGGCGCGTACTCGCTGACGATGGGCCTTGCGGCCGCCGCTGGCTCAGCGCTGGTGGTGCCGGTCGCAGCCCTTAGCGGCGGCTGGCGCGGCGCACTGCTGGCGCTGATTGTCTTTCCGCTGCTCGCCCTTCTGCTCTGGCTGCCGCAGCTGCGCGCCCGTCGCCACGATGCCGTTGGCAGCAACGCGGCGATACACAGCCGTAGTATCTGGCGCTCGGCGCTCGCCTGGCAGGTGACGTTCTTTCTGGGCGTTAACTCGCTTATCTATTACATCGTTATCGGCTGGCTGCCGTCGATTCTGATAAGCACAGGGTTTAGCGAAGCGCAGGCCGGTTCACTGCATGGGCTCATGCAACTTGCCACCGCCATACCGGGCATTGCGGTGCCGCTGCTGCTCGCACGGCTTCGCGATCAGCGCGGTATCGCCATTCTGACCGCCCTGCTCTGCGCCGTAAGCCCCGTCGGGCTGTGGTTCTTCCCTCATCTTGCCGCCTGGTGGGTGGTGATTTTCGGTTTTGGATCAGGTGCGACTATGATCCTTGGGCTGACGTTTATCGGCCTGCGCGCAAGCTCAGCGCATCAGGCGGCGGCGCTCTCCGGGATGGCGCAGTCGGTGGGGTATCTGCTGGCGGCATGCGGGCCGCCAGCTATCGGCAGACTCCACGATCTGCTGCATAGCTGGAGCCTGCCGTTAATGGTCTGCGCCGCCCTTGCCGTCGTGATGGCCATTGCGGGCGGTTTTGCGGGGCGCGCACGGGAAATCGGCGCGCCGTAACTCAGCGCCGGGCGGCGCGTAAAAATTCGCGTACCAGCGGCACCGGACGCCCGGCAAGCGCGCCGCGCTCGTGCTGGAACAGCGTCGCCACAAAAAACGGATGCGTCGTCAGTTCGACGGCGCGCACGTCGCCCTCGTTATCCCAGCCGGTGATTTTCAGCGCTTCCTTGCTGATCGCCTCGACAAACTCCGGCGCCACGCCAAAATTGCAGTGATAGGCCTCTGCAATTTCCTCACGCCCGTAGGCGCGTGCGATAAGCGTATGCGGGCGCAGTTCAACCTCCCCGGTCTGCTCCACCAGCGAACAACTCAGCGGTGCAATGACCAGTCTGCCGCCCTGTGCGGTTTCGCCGTGGTTCGCGTCACTCCAGCCCAGAACGTTACGGGCATACTCAATGACCGCATGCTGAAAACCGCCGCAGGTGCCAAGAAACGGAATCGCATTTTCACGCGCATACCGAATGGCGATAAATGCGCCGTCTTCGTTTTCATACGGGCTGCCAGGCACAACCCAGATAGCGTCATAGCCCACCAGATCTTCCGGGCTTTTAATATCTTTGGTCGGGAGCCAGTCGTAATCGGCGGTGAGTTCCAGCACGGCGGCGGCGTCGTCAATCGCGAGCGGGATCGCCTGATGCGCGACTGTCGCGCTGTTGTAGTCGCCGACCAGCGCAATACGCAGGGTGGAAGTGAGCGGTGAGGTTTCCATAGGGTTTTCCTTATGCCTGAATGAATTACATACAACATAAGGAGCATCAGCATACCGATCTGCGCGCTGGCTAACAACACCCAAAATCAGCAGTAATAACGCCATTTTGCGAGGCGTCTCGGGCAATCGCGCGCTGTGGTTTGCCTCGCGCCTTTACGCGGCAGATAATTCGATCACAGAGAACGACAAGCCAGGAGGCAAAGATGATTACGCTTAAACGCGTTTACGACGAGCCGGACGCGCAGGACGGCTACCGGGTGCTGGTGGACAGGCTCTGGCCACGCGGCATTAAAAAGGAGAATTTGCCGTTAGATGAATGGAATAAAACGCTGGCCCCTTCGACGGCACTGCGTAAGGCGCTGCATGGCGAGGTCATCGATTTTGCCCACTTTAGCGAGCGCTACCGTGAAGAGCTGGCCGCACAGCAGCAAGAAGGCGAGCGTCTGGCAGCGATCTCACGCAAAGGAACGCTCACACTCTTGTTTGGCGCGAAAGACAGAAGCCAGAACCACGCGCAGATCCTGGCGGCGTGGCTCAGGGAGCTTGCAGAACACGCTTAATCGAGAAGCAGCGCCGTCTCTTCAAGCGGCAACAGCTGGCCGTCAAGCGGCATCAGGTGTTCGGCGCGGACAAACGCAAAGCCAGCCTGGCCGTCGGCGGCCACGACATCGCCCGTCACCAGCCACAGCGGGCGGGCGCAACTTTTGGGCAGTTCCGTCATAAAACCGGTCACCGGATTGATAAAGCGCTCACCCGGCTGGCAGAGGCTGAAGAGTTCTACAGATTTACCGATATTTTCCCGACCGGCAGCGGTACGGGCGCCGATGATAATGGCGAGAGCGCCTGGCTTGAGTTGTTGCATGGTCTTTCCGCGTTCGCAATAAGCAATAAATGAAACGTGTAGATCAGAACATTCTTATGTTGTGATGTAAAGATTTCTGAATCAAAAAACCGTGCGTTTCCGCGCGAAATCTCCATTTTTTCTTCATCCTCTCGCCCCGCGTTTTCGCTAAGCTTGCCGTTATCGCTGTGATGACTGACCACACGGCACTCTTTTGCCTCACCTTACCCCGTTGCAGGAGCGGCTTGCGGCTCAATGAAAACGCGATACAGGCAATTGCCCTGCCTGTAAGGCGCATAACGACAGCCCTTCATGCTCTCCTTCTCATGTGCGGGGTGTTTTTTTATATACACATCACATCAAATTTGCCTGATTAAAAGACATTGAGCTGTCGTTTAAAAAGCCGTGATCCCGGATCGATATACTGTGGCGATTCGCGTTCTTTCAGGTTTTTCTCATGTCAGTCATCATTTCTCACGCTGAGCCTACCCCCAGTAGCGGCCTGGATCTTATTAAAGCCCTCACGACAGGCACACTGATGCCTGGCGGCTTATGGCAGAAAAAAAGCTATCGTCTTAAATTCGCGCTGCGAAGCTGTCTTTATCTGCCTGCCACGCTGCGCTTTATGGATGCCATGGCGAAAAATCCACGCTTTGAACAACTGCTGAGCGTGCAGAAAACGCTGCCGGGCAAAATTCATCGCCACTATCTGCGTCTGGGGTTAAGCGCGGGCGAGCGGGCGAGCGCCATCATTCATCACTACGATTTTATCCGCGAACGTGCGGCAGCGCGCCTTGCCGATGCGCTCTGCGCCACCAGTCCGCAGCCGCTGTTTACGCTTGCGGCGAAAGAGAAAACGGTCGTCATTAGCGCGTCATCGGCCCATAAAGCCGAGCGCGAAGGCGAAAGCACGCTGTGGCTGCACTGTGATGACGTGCTGCTCGCCAGCCTGACGTTCAGCGTAGTGCGCGACGCCACCGGCTACGGCATCGTCATCGGCGGTCTTCAGGGGCCACGCAGAAACGTGCCACATGAAGCTATTCGCGATGCGACAAAAGCCTGTTACGGCGTTTTCCCGAAACGTCTGCTGATGGAAGTCCTGTGGCTGATGATTCAGCAGCATGACATGACCCATTTCGAGGCGGTGAGCAACAACGGCCATGTGTTCCGCGGCCTGCGTTATCGCTTCAGTAAAGGGCGTCACTTTTTTGCAAGCTACGACGAATTCTGGGAGTCCGTAGGCGGCGAGCGTCGTGGCGCGCGCTATTTCACGCTGCCGCTTACTGCCGCGCGCAAACCGCTGGAAGATGTCGCCAGCAAGAAACGTTCTGAGTACCGTAAACGCTACGAGCTGCTCGATTCGCTGGCAGCGCAGTGGCGCGAGCTGAACGCGCAGTAATGCTCAGGCGGCCTTCTGGCCGCCTTTTTTATGGCGCTCCCCCCGAGTTTGCGCAGCTTACCCGCTCGTGCCGGGATGGCCTCACACGTTGCGCTGATCCGCGCCCATAAAAAAACCGCCTGCTGGCGGTTTTTTTATTTTGCGTCGTCTTCTGAGCGATACGGCCCTTTCTCGTCGTCATCGCTGTCGTCACGCTTGCGCGTCACTTCCCCTTCCGGGCCCGGCGTGCCGCCACCCTGCTCTTCTGCCTGTAAGCGAAAAGCCTGCTCTTTTTGCGATTCACCGAAGTATCCGAAACCAAAAAACATGATGACCTCCTGTATCCATCAGAGTTAACACATTAAGTGTAGCTGACCAGAAAGCCTTCGCAGGCGCGGTACGCTTACCGTCTGTCTGAAAAGCGCGGGCTCCGGGCCGGCCGGAGCCTGGCCGTCAGCTCGCCACTTTATCGAGTACGCGCTGAATCGCCGCGGAGAGTTCGTTGATTTCGAACTTCGCCACGTAGCCATCCGCACCCACTTTTCGCACATGATCTTCGTTAGCGCTGCCGGAGAGCGACGAGTGGATCACCACCGGAATCTTCTTCAGGGTCGCGTCCATTTTGATGTTACGCGTCAGGGTAAAGCCGTCCATTTCAGGCATTTCAAGGTCAGTCAGCACCATCGCGATTTTATCGGTGATCGACTGCCCTTCCGCCTGCGCCTCTTTTGCCATGAGCTTAATTTTTTCCCAGGCTTCGAGGCCTGTGGTATGCATGAGCGCCGGAATGCCCATGTTCTTAAGTCCGTGCTCAAGCATAGAGCGCGCCACTTTGGAGTCTTCCGCCACGATAGCCACCGCGCCCGGTTTCAGTTTGAAGCTGCGCTCCTGCATCACAGTGTTCGGCTGGCCGTCACGTACAGACGGAATGATGTCATACAGAATCTGTTCAACATCCAGTACCAGCGCCAGTTCATTACTTTGATTATCGCTGTCGAGGCGCGCGATGCTGGTGATGTTGCGTGAGCTGACGCCCGATTCCGCCGTATGCACCTGGCTCCAGTCGAGGCGGATAATGTTTTCAACCGATTCCACGGCGAACGCCTGGGTGCTGCGCGCATATTCGGTCACCAGCAGCAGGTTCAGGCCAGTGGTCGGTTTGCAGCCTGTCACCGCCGGCAGATCCACAACCGGGATTATCTGGCCGCGGATGTTTGCCATACCAAGCAGCGGCGCCTGCATGCCTGCGGCTTTGGTAATCGTCGGCATCGGCACGATTTCGCGCAGTTTGAAAACGTTAATACCGTACAGCTCAAGTTTCTCCTCTTCATTCGCAGATCCCAGCCGGAAGAGAAGCAGTTCGAATTTGTTCGATAAAGCGAGATTCGCCCTCTCATCGATATCTTTCTGGAAGTTATCCATATTGACCTCAAAGGTACGCTTGTGGGTGGTGGCTCATGCGGCGAAAGGGATAACGCGCTGGTGCCTGGTTTCAGGCACTCCTTGCGCCTGAATTTGGTTTAAATCGTTATCGGCAGGTTTTGCAAAAAGTAGAGGGGGAAGATAAGAACAAATTTCGGTGAGTAACAAAAAGGCGAGCGAGCGCAAAAAACGAAGCCGCCCGCAGGCGGCTGACAGGCGCGAGGATTCAGGGGGCCTTATGCCACGCGTCGCGCAGCGATTCGCGCCCGTGTGGCTCCTCTTTTTCCGGCAGGTCGTCCTCTTCCCACGGATTTATCGTATTCGGCGCATCTTCGGGTAAGCCGTGATGCTCATTATCATCTGCAAGCGGTCTGTCGGGATGGCGATTGTCAGGCATGGCGCTTTTTCCTCATATCCTCGGGACAAAGGAAAAGTGTAGCCTGGCTTGCGGGTGCCGACGCTTTTCTCACATCCCGCTCGCCAATGCCCGGTCAAGCGGCTAAAGTGAAACGTAGCGCCGACGCACTCACCAGAAGAGGTAAAAATGACGGGATCGATTGACGAAATTATTGAAAAACTCCAGACGCGCATCCTGGCGTATGAAATTCTGTTCCAGTCATTGCTGGAAGAAGTGCCTGCTGTGCTGAAAGAACGTGTGGTCGATAATGCGCGCCACCACTTTGCAGGCCTTGAGGCTGGCGTTAACAGCGATCCGGAACGGGCGCAGAAAATTACGGCCGCACGCGCTGTAGTGGAGCAACTGCTGGCCCGCAAACATTAATTCATTAAGAAGCATTATCGCAGCGCGAAAGTGCGACGTATTTATTTCCGACCCTGAATGGAAATAAAAAAGAAAAAGCCCGCAAGCGGGCTTTTTTTACTGAATGAGGCGTATTTTTAGCGATGCGTATTCGTTTCGGAATGCATCATCGCGTAGCTGTCGTAACGTTCAGCCGCTGCAAAACCCACCAGCATGGCGGATTTGCAGAATATACATTTTGCGCCGTGCGGATTTTTATCGGTCACGTCGAAACGGGAAGTACGATACTGCGAGCCATGACACGCAGGGCATCTGAAATGCAAGCCTGCTGCAATCATGTTGTCTTTAGAGCGCCACCACATTCACGGCTGACGGGCCTTTCGCGCCGTTTTCAACCGAGAATTCAACCTGCTGACCTTCGGTCAGTGTGCGAAAATTATCGCTCTGGATAGCGGAGAAATGGACGAATACGTCTTTGCTGCCGTCTGCCGGTGCGATAAAACCAAAGCCTTTATCCGCGTTAAACCATTTCACTGAACCATTCATTCTGTTAGCCATATTTTAATACCTTTATACTTGAGCCTTGCGGCGAAAATGGTTTGAATGACAGAAATATTCAGTGCTTAAGAGGGAACTCAAAAGAAGAGATATCGAAGGATAACGTCTGGAGATGAGTACTACTGAAGTGGAGGACTCGTACCAACCACTGCACAACGGGTTCTGCGTATCAAACCGAGGAGTTCATTAACGCATGCCCCACTCTTTTAAGCAAGCAGTAATGTGCCTTTTACAAAACTATATATTTACACCCGCACGGCATTGTGCCGCTAGTCGATTTTTTCATTTATTGCCACTCAGACGAAAAATAAATTCTCCGGTTCGTTAAAAAAGCGGCCACGGTTATTTTAGACAATATATTTTGTAACCATTGATAAAGCGTGACGCTATTTCTCTGACAGCGCCACGCCATTATTTTCAGCCCCATTCGACTCTTGCGTGACTCTCGATTGCCGTTAAAACCCCACGTCGACGTGCGTCATGCGTGAATTATTGTTAAGGTTTGTCTGATGACAACACTGGACGAGGTAATGATGAACACGTTTGTCAGACCCACGCTGACGCTGCCGAATCAGGAAGAGAAACTGCTGCTGCACTCCTGCTGTGCGCCGTGCTCGGGCGAGGTCATGGAGGCGCTGCAGGCTTCCGGTATCGACTACACCATCTTTTTCTATAACCCCAATATTCATCCCCAGAAGGAATACCTGCTGCGTAAAGAGGAAAATATCCGCTTTGCTGAACAGCACGGTATCCCTTTTGTGGACGCCGATTACGATACCGATAACTGGTTCGAGCGCGCCAGAGGAATGGAGTGGGAGCCTGAGCGCGGCGTGCGCTGCACCATGTGCTTCGATATGCGATTTGAACGCACCGCGCTTTATGCGCATGAAAACGGCTTTAAGGTGATAAGCAGCTCGCTTGGTATTTCACGCTGGAAAAATATGCAGCAGATTAACGACTGTGGTCACCGCGCCGCGGCCCCGTATGAAGGCATGGTGTACTGGGACTATAACTGGCGTAAACAGGGCGGCTCGGCGCGCATGATTGAAATCAGCAAGCGCGAGCGCTTTTATCAGCAGGAATATTGCGGTTGCGTCTATTCGCTGCGTGACTCCAACCTGCACCGTAAAGCGCAGGGCAGACCGTTAATTAAAATCGGCACGCTCTATTATGGCGATGAGTCATAACGGTAACGGGCATCGTTAAGATTGACCTCATTACGAAAAAGCCAGGTCTCAGACCTGGCTTTTTATTTAATCACTGCTGCTACTGTCGCAGTCGCCCCCTGAGCCGCTGTCCGAACTGCAGCTGTCATGATGCAAGACGTGCGACTGTGTGGATGTCGAATTAGATGAATCGTGGTTCGTCCCCGGGTGATGCGAGGTATCGGTGTAATAACCGGTGTCGCCGCATTGACCATGCGGCGCAGTCGTAAAAAGCCAGATGACGGTTTTTACCGCGTGCAGCATGACAGGAATTCCCACCAGCGCCTGTGCG